>CAZSYN010000032.1:0-3358 GCA_964610975.1 uncultured Phycisphaeraceae bacterium | reverse complement strand
GGGAATATAGTGACCTGCGGCAATGCCCAATGCAACGGACATGATCGCTATCCAGTTTACGGAAATAAATTGCGCTTTGCTGAAGTAGGCATAGCGACGATGGTTCAGCAGATAGTCGGCGATGATCACCCCGCCAATCGGGGGAATTGCTGCCGACAGAAAAGTCAGCCAACCGACAAAGTTATTGTAAAGCCATAGCGCGCACAATGTGCCGATAATACCGTTAGCCACCGACAGCGTACGGCTGGAAAGGCCGGTAATATTGGCAAATCCCAGACCTGAGGCATACAGCGCATTGTCGTTAGTCGTCCAGATGTTCAGACCGAGCACTACAATCGCGGGCAGCAGCAGTCCCTGGGCAATCATCACGTCAGAGATATCCGCCTGTCCAACGGCAGCCGCGCCCGCAGCGCCGAAGATGAACATCAAGGAGTTGCCAAGGAAAAACGCCACCATGGCAATCAGCACCGCGCCTTTGGCGTTGCGACCAAAGCGAACGAAGTCGGCGGTTAATGTTCCTGCGCTGACAAACGAACCGACCACCAGCGCCAGGGCGGTGGAGAAATTCAGCGGCGTCTGCGGCACTATCGCTTTTAAATGGTCTAAACCGCCGACATCACTCACCGCCAGCCAGACGGAGTAGCTGCCAAGAACGACGATGGCAGGCACGGCGATGATAGATAAAACGGTCAGCGCCGAGATGCCAAAAAAGATGGTCAGGGTCATCAACAGACCGGAAACCGCAATCAGGATATTGACGTCAATTCCCGTCGCTTTGCCCACCGGGATAGCAAACATAGCCACACCCACGCCAAACCAGCCTACCTGCGTACCGCCTAACAACAGTGAGGGAAGCCATGAACCTTTCAAACCAAATGAGTAACGCGCCAGAAGGTGGGTTGAGAGCCCTGTTTTTGCGCCGATAAAACCGAGAAAGGCAGTGTAAATACCGAGGAGAAGATTACCGAAGAGAACTGCCAGGAAGAAATCATTATAGGAAAGACCGGTACCGAGTGTGCCACCGGTCCACATACTGGCGGAAAAAAATGTAAGCCCCAACATGACAAATGTTAGTGGAACCACGCCTTTCCGCGCCGCCAGAGGGACGGGGCCCTGGCTATAATTGTTGTCCTGCGACACAACGCCTCCATGAATTTTGCCCAAAAAATCCGCCGCATAATATACAGTTCTCAGAATAAAGCAAACGATTACGTATAATCTTTACATGGTTATTATTTATGGTGTTGATGATTGCGTTGATTTTCCTTGGTCGACAGTTAACCCGCGTCTGTGAGTTGAGTTCCCAGCATGGTTTGTGAACGAATGAGCTCGTCTGCAAGTAATTTTTCATCAGGTAGCTGTACTTTGTACTCGCTCGCCTGGATGGTATTCGGTAGGCCGTTCAACGCGTAGTGCGCTTCCCCCGCCCCTTTTCCTGCGCACAGAATCAGCCCGACTGGCGGATTTTCCCCCGGCATCGTCCAATGTTCTTTGGCATAGTTCAGATACATATTCATCTGCCCGGCATCCGCATAGCTGAATTTGCCTACTTTTAGATCAACGAGCAACAGGCAGCGTAAACGACGATGAAAGAACAGCAGATCGACGCGGAACCAGTTATCGTCAATGCGCAATCGACGCTGACGGCCAACAAAAGCAAAATCGTCGCCGAGCTCCAGCATAAAGTCCATCAGGTGATTGATCAGCGCCTCTTCAAGATCCGATTCTGAATACTCATCCTTGAGGCCAAGAAACTCCAGAATGAACGGATCGCGGATGGCCTTTTCAGGCAAGACTTCAGGCTCCGTCGGGACTGCCTTCTGCAACATGGCGGATTTGTCGCGGGACAACAGCGTCCGCTCATAAAACTGAGTGGCAATTTGTCGATTGAGCTGCCGTACTGACCAGCCGTTACGGAGAGTCTCTTTCTCATAAAAAGTGCGGGCATCGGCATTTTTAACAGACAAGAGGCGGACATACGCCGACCAGGGTAGTGGGAATGTTTTGGCGAGTTGTATGAGATTTTGAGATTCACCAGACAGTGTCTGCTGAATCTCAATTTGTTGAAAATAAAGATAAAACATACGCATTTGCCGTATGTTTACCATGGAAAACCCCCGTTTATAGCGTTGGTTTAGATCCACTGACAGCCGTTCAATAAGCTGAGCGCCATAGGCTGCCCGGGATTCACCACCTTGCTCAAATTCAACAATTCGTCGACCAATTTCCCAGTAGGTCGCCGTCATTAGTGCATTGATACTACGGACAGTTTCTGTCCGCGCGGTGTCCAGTAGTCGAACAATTCCGTTATGGATTTGCTGATAGTCATCTGCATCCTGAAGTGACGTCGGCGTGGTCATACTTCATCCCTTTCGTGAAAGTTACGGTGTAAAAATATTCCGCGATCAATACGCCCGGGTGCTGAAGTGGTCAATCCACATTCTACTAATTACAAAGAATTGCAGTCTTAATTGCGAGTAGCTTTCAAAGAATGGTGGAGAAATACGGAGAAAAAAAGCCCCTGTCGACAAACGTGAACAGGGGCCAGAGAAGGCTCTTTTACACTTCCAGGTAATTCAGAATCCCGTCTGCCGCTTTACGACCTTCGGCAATCGCGGTGACCACCAGATCCGAACCGCGCACGATGTCGCCACCGGCGAAGATTTTCGGGTTGCTGGTCTGGAAAGCGTTGTCGCTACGTTCCGGGGCAATAATGCGCCCCTGTGAATCCAGTTCGACGCTGTGCTCTTTCAACCATTCCATGCTGTGTGGGCGGAAACCAAACGCCAGGACCACGGCATCAGCCGGAACAACGTGCTCGGAGCCAGCGACGATCTCCGCACGGCGACGTCCCTTCGCATCCGGTTCGCCCATTTCAGTGCGCGCCATTTTCACGCCGCACACTTTCCCGTTGGCATTCACTTCCACACCTAAAGGCTGGACGTTGAACTGGAACTCGACGCCTTCTTCGCGCGCGTTTTTCACTTCGCGTTTCGAACCCGGCATGTTCTCTTCATCACGACGATAGGCGCAGATAACATGCGAAGCTTCCTGACGTACGGAGGTGCGCACGCAGTCCATCGCGGTATCGCCACCGCCGAGCACGACGACACGTTTGCCTTCCATGCTGATGTATGGCTCATTGCTGCTTTCGCCAAAGCCCATCAACTGTTTGGTATTGGCAATCAGGAACGGCAGGGCATCAAATACGCCATCAGCGTCTTCGTTTTCCAGCCCGCCGCGCATCGACTGATAGGTTCCTACGCCAAGGAACACGGCGTCGTAATCCTTCAGCAAATCGTTGAGCTGTACGTCACGGCCTACTTCCACGTTCAGTTTGAACTCAATGCCCATGCCG
>CAZSYN010000031.1:0-3855 GCA_964610975.1 uncultured Phycisphaeraceae bacterium | reverse complement strand
AGCCGCCCCGCGATAGCGTGGCGGCAGGTCATGCGCTAAAACATTTTGGCACATACTATAATCGTTGTTGCATGCAATAATAAAGGTCTTGTATGAGAGATATTGATGATATCACCGGTGAGATTGTTGATGCCGCATACAAATTGCATACAGAATTAGGACCCGGTTTACTTGAGTCTGTTTATGAAATGATTCTGGCCAAAGAACTGCAAAAGCGTGGATTGAGTGTTGAACGACAGAAGGCTATTCAATTTGAATATAATGGTATGCGTTTTGAGGAAGGATTCAGAATTGATCTTCTTGTTGATGGGCGAGTGGTTGTTGAGCTTAAGTCTGTAGAAAAGCCATCATCCGTTTATGCCAAGCAACTCCTGACATATCTCCGTTTAATGAATCTTTCTGTTGGTTTATTGATCAATTTTGGCGCTCCCACGCTAAAAGACGGACTTCATCGGATTGTTAACAAATATCAACCTTCTTCCTCTGCGTCTCCGCGGCTCCGCGTGAACAAAGGGGCGTGATTTGTATGTCCTTTACAGTACAATTTTTCCAGAATATCTCCGCTTTTGTCCGATAATTTCATGATGACGCGCGTTATTATCCATTTGTGTGCACTCTTAGGTCTCTCGGCTGGCGTTGCTCTTGCTGAAGCTCCCGGCCACGGCGCGGCCCATGATGCTGGCCACGGCACTCATGCCGCTGCGCCTGCCGCTCCCGCGTCGCCAAAATCGGCCGAAAGCGATCATGCGCCCGCGCCTCAACTCACCGGCGGCAAACCGTTTCTCACTCCCGGTTCGCGCATCCTTAAAACTTTTGATTTTGAAGAAAAGCCCCTCGGTAACTTTGACATCGTCCCGATGTTCTGGAACAAAGTCGCCGGGCGTGGTTTTCCTCTGTATACCGGCGGCCGATTTGATGAAAAAATCTTCCGCTCTTCCGGCACCAGTTTTCGCATGGATCTTGACGGCGGCTCGGTGGCGTATCGCCTTGCGCCGGGCATGTTGCCGCTGAATCCGAATGCCGATTACTACATTGTCGGCTTTGTGCGCACATCGGGCATTAAATACGCGCGCGCGGAAATCTCCGCGTGGTTTGCGGACGAAAATGGCCAGTTGATAGCCGATTCAGAAGTTCATACGGAGCGCTACGCTTCGTCGGCCGGTAATAACGAATGGAAATTAATCTATTTATTTATGCCCGGCATGAATCCGCGGGCGCGTTCGCTGGTGCTACAGATGGGTCTGCTTCAGCCGCAGCAGCTTAACACGCTCAAGCTCGGTAAGTTTGATCTTTTCCGTCAGGATATCAAGGGTTCGGCCTGGTTTGATGACATCACCATTTTTCAATTGCCGCGTTTGTCAATCGGCACCAAAGTCACCGGCAACATTTTTCAGCCCGGACAGCGGCCGGAATTTGATCTCACCGTCAGCGATCTTGATAAAAGTTCGCTCAAAACCAGCGTGGATGTTCAGGACGCAAACCAGCGCACGATCTTCAGCAAACAATGGTCGCTGGCCACAGACCCTGGCCATCCGTGGACAGACACGCTCAAACTTGATCCTTTGCCGCCCGGTTTTTATACCGCCACGCTCAACGTGGTGGATTCCGCGGGCATGACCACGCGCCGGGTATGTCGTTTTATCACACTCAGCGCGCTTCAGGATGCCGCAATGCGCGCCACGGATTTTGCCATTGACGCAGACAACTGGCCCGTTGATGCGTGGGGTGATTTGCCTTCGGTTCTTTCGCAGGCCGGCGTCGGCCTTATTAAACTTCCGGCATGGCGCCGCGATATGTCTGAAGAATCCCTGCTTCGCAACGATCAGCCTTTTGATCAGCTCGTGGCCACATGCCAGCGGCAGGAAATTGAGACGCTTGCCAGTTTTTCAGAAGTTCCTTCCGTTCTCACGCAAAAACTCAATGACAACGGCGATTCGGTTCTTTCTCTTCTCGATGCCGATGCCGGCATCTGGCGTCCGTACGTATCGTTCATTCTTGCGCGTTATGCCGCGCGCATTAATCTCTGGCAGATCGGCCGACCCGCCGATCCTTTTCATTCCGATGATCCGCGCTATTCGCGACTGTATACCAAAACGTATGGCGAGCTTTCGTCTCTGCTTTCCACGCCGCATCTGGTGATTCCCTGGAATGCGATGTACGATTTTGACGCCAAGCAGTTTCCGAATGCCATTCTTGATCTGCGTATTCCCGCGCTCATCCGTCCGGAGCAGGTTCCGCTTTATATCAACAGTTTTCAGAGTGACGGCAAAACATCCGTCATTGCCTCTGTTGAGCCGATTGATGACGCCGCATATTCACGGGCCGAGCGCATTGCTGATTTTGTTCAGCGCATCGTGCTGGCGCGCAGCGCCTCGCCGCGCGCGGTCATGATTGACCTGCCGATGGATTACGCCGCTCTCGGCGCAAGCCACCAGTCAGAGCCTACCGAACTGCTCATGATTTACCGCACGCTGGCGCGCTCTTTAGGCGGCACGACATTCAAGCGCGAATTGACTTTGGCCCCCGGCGTGCGCGCGCTTTTGTTTGATCGCAAAGGTGTTGGCACGCTGGTGCTCTTTAACGAATCTTTTCCCGCGGCCGAGGCCACTCTTACTCTTCCACTTGGCCCCAACGCCATCCTCATGAACCTTAGCGGCGTGCGCACGCCGCTGGCGCATCAGGGGGGCATTTCGCAGGTTTCTGTCACCGCCACGCCCGTTTTTATTGACAATCTCAACACCCACTGGGCCGAGATGATCGGTTCCTTTTCGCTGACTCGCTCAATCGCTCCCTGCGGCGCGGGTATCTTTGAGACAACCGCCGTCATCGAAAATCCATTTGCTGAAGCGCTCTCCGGCAGCATTCAGTTTCTTGCTCCCAAAGGCTGGGCCATTGACCCGGCCAGTTCTTCTTTCAGCATTCCGCCCGGCGGCAAAGTTGAAAAAAATATCACCCTGCGTTACCCGTATGCCGAATTTGCCGGCCTTAAGACCCTCGGCGCGCGCATCAAAATAGAAGGCGACACGCAGCGTCCGCAGGACATCATTGAAGTTTCAACACCCGTCACGCTCAGTTCCGAGCAGGTTCAGATGGACGCGCTGGCCCACTTTATGCCCACCGGCGAACTGGTCATTCAGCACACCATCACCAACGTCGGCACGCAGCCGCTCAACGCGCAGGCTTACGCGCTCGTCCCCGGCAAGCCGCGCCAGCAGCGCTACATTCTTGACCTTCAGCCCGGCCAGACCACCATCAAGCGATTCATGTTTACCGACGCCAAAGATCTCGTTGGCAAAAACGCCGTCCTGGGCCTGCGCCAGAATGACGGCACCAACCTGATGACCAAAGCCATCAACCTGAATTAGAAAAAAACGGGGACGCACCTGCTCTGTCCCGACCCTATAGATTGGTGATGATCATGAGGTTGTGGGTCACAACCCGCAAGAGCATGTCTTTTTTTCTGCCCCTTGCCGAGCGTGACCGGCAGGCCTAACCTAAATTCCGTTTGACCATGCTATTGACCGTCTCAACTTGCCAGCGCTGGCCGTAAAGTTTTTTGTATTTCTCCTGCGGCAGTTGCCGCTGCATCATCCGGCGGTAGCGGCCTGTGTGTGGCTTGATACTGGGCCGTCCCGACGTCGCGGGAATCAAGGATCGCACCTTGTACTCCTGACGCGATAGCCGGTGATTGGCCTCCGAATCAAACCCGGCGTCGGCCAGCACCGTGCAAAGCAAACTCCGACCCGCCGCCTGAGCCAGCAGTGGCGGGAAGTGTCCATAGTCCGGTCCGCCACCGGTGGTGGCCCTGGCCGCCAGAATGACATGCGATGCCGCATGCACCGCCAGCGAGAGTTT
>CAZSYN010000030.1:0-4335 GCA_964610975.1 uncultured Phycisphaeraceae bacterium | reverse complement strand
TTGGTTTGTGCCCCATCCCATCAAGGGAATGGGGCTTGCTTATCCCGAACTCAGGTTTGAAATAAGTGGTGTTGATTTCAAGACCCGTTCCTTCACGGGGCGGGGCGCAGTGGATGTGTGAACAATGAATAGTCTATTGAGTGCGCATGCATGTGCGAATGATTTACTGCGATCAGGAGCAATTGCTCACGATGATTGTTTTGTGCCCCATCCTATAAAAGGAATGGGGCTTGCTTATCTCAAACTCAATAGACAACCAAAAAGTATCATGCAAAAACAAACCCGGGCGGCTCATGTGAGCCGCCCGGGTGTTTTTCACCAATAACAGGAAATGCCTTACAGCATGTCCTTGACGAACGCGCGTTCTTCAACAAGTTCCTTGTTGGTCGTGGCGATCTTGCTCTTGGCAAAATCGTCCATCGGCAGGCCCTTGATGACCTCAAAGCTGCCCGGCGTGGTGGTCTTGACCGGCAGGCCGGCCCAGACGTCGGCGTCAAAGCCGTATTCGCCGTTGCTCTTGACCGCGATGCTGTGAACCGCACCCGGCGTGTAGAGGCTCAGAACGTGATTGCACAGTGCATTGGCGGCCGAGGCGGCCGAGGAAGCGCCGCGGGCCGCGATGATCGCGCCGCCACGCTTGCCGACGGTTTCCTGGAAACCAGCCTTGAGCCATTCGGTGTCGGTGATCACCGAGGTCAGCGGCTTGCCCTGAATCTTGGCCAGGTGGAAAGCCGAGAACATCGACGGCGAGTGGTTGCCGAGGATGAACAGATCCGAAATATCAGTCGTCGCAACGCCGGCCTTCTTGGCCAGCATGCTCACGGCGCGGTTCTGATCAAGGCGAACCATCGCGCTGAAACGATCGGCCGGCAGGCGCTTGGCCTTGCTGGCGGCGATCATGCAGTTGGTATTGGCTGGGTTGCCGACGACGACGACGCGGGCGTCATCCGCCGCGACTTCGTCAATGACCAGACCCTGGCCAATGAAGATTTTGCCGTTGTCTTTGAGCAGGTCCGCGCGCTCCATGCCCGGGCCGCGCGGCTTGGCGCCGACGAGGCAGCAGACGTTGGCATCTTTAAAGCCGACCTTCGGATCGCTGGTGAGCACCATGCCCTTGAGCAGCGGGAAGGCACAGTCATCAAGTTCCATCGCCACGCCGTTGAGGGCGTTCATGGCCTTTTCGACCGGAACTTCAATAAGCTGAAGGATAACGGGCTGATCAGGGCCAAACATGGCACCTGAGGCAATGCGGAACAACAGGGCGTAGCCGATCTGGCCAGCCGCGCCGGTAACAGCAACACGCATCGGATTCTTCATAGAAATATCTCTCACAAAAGAACGTGGAATAAAAACCGACCCAGACCAGTACGATAGTGCATTTTGCATTAATAGACAAGTAAGTCGGGTTTTGTGAGGTGGAAAGGCGAATGTTTCACAGATGCAAAAACATCGGGCGTTTTCTTTGGTGGTTTCTACTTGTGCACAGCCGCACATGAATCACGTTTGATCAGCATGACATCCATCGTTTGTGTTGCCGGTACGGCATTGGGATTGTCAATCAGGTCGGATAGCGCCCGCATTGCGGCCACGCTCATGGCTTCCAGCGGCTGGCGGATGGTCGTCAGCCGCGGGCGCAGATACCGGCCGACTTCCTCGTCATCAATCCCAACAATGCTCAGTCGTTCGGGCAGCTTGATGCCCTGTTCCGAGGCGATGTCAATCAATTCCACTGCGTAACAATCCGCACTGCACACCACGGCCGTGGGCGGTTCGGCACTCCCAAGCCAGTTTGCCAATTGCGCCTGCATTACCTGGCGTAGCGGAACTTTTCTACTCGGCAGCGTGACGATCTGCGCCTGCGAAAGATTCCATTCGCGGCAATACCGGCGAAACGCATCCAGGCGGCGGGGATGATGCTGCGGCGTGGTCACGGCCGTGTAATCTTCAATGCCGAAAAAACAAATCCGCTGATGTCCCAGGGATATCAGGTATTCCAAAATCTGTCGCATTCCCGAATCTTCATCGGTGACGACCGACGGCGCCAATTCCTGCGGCAACCACAGGTTCAGCGCCACAACCGGCATCAATTGTTGCAGCCGCGTGACCAGGCCATCATCAAAAGCGTCAATGCAGATCACGCCGTCCACGTTCAAATCCTTGATCAGCGACGGCAAAAATCGCTCATTTGATGAATCCAGCGTGGACGTGATGAGATGTTGCCGCTGAGATCGCGCGGCCTGCTCAAGACTGATGAACATTCGGGAATAATACGGATTACCGATCAGGGTTCCTTCATTCAGGGCCGCCATCAGCACGCCGATTTGCCCGGTTTTGCGATTATTACCGGGCTGGCGATTGCGCCCCATCCAGCGAAAACGCGGGTTGGGTACATAACCCAGTTCATAGGATGCTTTTAGAACTTTTTCCCTTGTGGCAGTTGAGACCGATGGGCTGCCGTTGAGCACCCGGGACACGGTTGCGGTAGACACCTCTGCCCGCATGGCCACGGTGGTCAGGTTGATACTTTTGCCGGAAATAGTAGACTCAATGAAAGGCATAATCTCGGATTATAATGTAAGCATTGCACATCTTTCAATAGCTAATTCGCATATAAACACGAATTTTATCCCCATATAATATATAAAAAAGGCATTACTTTGCCAAAATTGATTCTGAATTATTTGACATTTCACATATTGAATGTAAGCTATTACATAAAATCAATTCTGTTTCACAGATCATTCATCTCATAAGGGGTCGGGTCATGAAAAAATGGACGGGAGTAGTTGCCAGCGTTGCTGTACCGGTATTACTGGGCATGGCGACTTCGGCAGAAGCGGCGGTTTATGTGCATACCACCACATTGCCGACTGAGTTGTCGGGTCTTAATAAATCCACAACACCCTTTGTTTATCTCGAAATTGAACGGGCTGCGGAGCAGGTTAGCCGCATTCTGCCGACTGAAGATAATGGGCATACCTATTGGCGCACCAGCAATAGTACAACTCTCGATGGCTGGGGTGCTTCTGATATCACCTTCAACGGCACAGATCAATCAGAGTTCGGTGGCCGCGGAGCAAATACGCTGAGCTATAGTAATGTTTCGACGCAATGGAACAACAGAGCGATACCGGCAGGATATTTTACTACCGGCTCTACGGTCGCGGTGTATGTCTTTACCAATTTATGGTCGGGTACGAGTCGCTCTGCCACATTGAGCTTCAGTGCCGGCACAGATCTGACATCGGCGGCTTTGGAAACGTCGTCCGTTGGTTCAGTTACAATTAACGGTGCAACCTCTGGTCAGGTGGGTTGGTATAAAATTGGGGAGTTTACCTACCAGCCTGGTGTGGATACCTTTATCCTGACGTATAATACTGTCTTAAGTGCAACGCAGGCGGACACTGTATTATTGGTTCAGATGCCGGTGCCGGAACCTGCCGGCGCGGGTCTGCTGTCCCTGGGTTGCGCGACATTTCTGTTGCAGCTTCGCAAGCGCTGATGTCATATGATGCCTCGGAGACGAGTTGGTCTCCCGGGAGAGTGCGCGATTTCTTATAGAGTGAATGCCAAAAAAGGAATAACGGCTGACACATTTACATACCCGCGGCGCATGGCGCCGCGGGTATGTCGGTCGCTCAATCATTTTGGCGCATACTATAAAGGCCACGTTATGAAAAAACATACCGCATTTACTCTGATTGAACTGCTGGTTGTTGTGGCTATTATCGTAGTTCTTATGGCCGTATTGTTGCCGTCATTGGCCACTGCGCGCGCTTCAGCCAAGCGTCTTCAGTGCGCCAGCAACATGCGGCAGGTCGGCATCGCCATTCAGATGTACACGGCGGAACATGAAGGAACGTTTCCGCCTGTCGTACCCAAAGGCAGCGTGACGGGTTCTGATTACTGGTGGTTGCTGTTGCCGCCTTATATGATGCGTGATGGCCTGGCGCATGACTGGACCAGCTTTAATCGCATGCGTAAGTCACTTTACTGTGCCGCATTGGCAGAACGTTTGCCAAGCGAAAGCTGGCGTGTGGGGCGTCATTTCGCCATGAACTGGACGCTTGGGCCCAACAGCAACACCTCTTACTGGCGTAAAATAACGCGCCTGAACATGCCTTCTCAGACGATACTGATTTCAGAAGCCGGCTGGACGACCACCGGCACCATCGCTCAATTGGATACATACTACATGCATCTTGCCGCCGGCTGGGGGTCTTCAGGATACCAGGGCGGCGTGCATAAGGATCAGACCAACATCGCCTGGGCGGACGGACATGTTGATTCATGGAAAAATATTGATACTTTGATTGTACCGCCTTATACCAAGGA
>CAZSYN010000029.1:0-21138 GCA_964610975.1 uncultured Phycisphaeraceae bacterium | reverse complement strand
GCGTGTGGCGTGTGGCGTGTGGCGTGTGGCGTGTGGCGTGTGGCGTGTGGCGTGTAAAATCATATGCGAGATGGGACAAATCTTCTATGATAAAAAAGACTTATCGCGATCTGGATGTCTGGCAAGCCAGCATGAGTATGATAGAAGCAGTTTACGATTTGACTCGCCAATTTCCTCAAGAAGAGCAATTCGGATTAATCTCTCAGATGCGGCGCGCCGCGGTGTCGGTTGCTTCAAATATTTCTGAAGGAGCGGGTCGCAACGGCACAAAAGAGTACGTCAACCATCTGTCAATTGCCCGTGGTTCATTGTTTGAACTGGAGACACAGCTTACGATTGCGGTGCGGCTTGGTTTTATAGACCGTAAGCAAGCAGTGCCTATTTGGGATCAGCTTCAGCGCATTGGGCAAATGATAGCCCGATTGATGATGGCGCTCAGGAAGAAAATCGCTCAACACCGCACGTCACACGCCACACGTCGCACGAATTGACCTTAGTTGTGTCATGTTGAAGGAACTGCGTCATGCCACGTATCTCTAGAGTATCCCGCACGGCCAATCTCTCTGACATTGCCAATTTCCTCAATCGCTACGCTCCGACGCATCTGGCCGAGGAGTGGGATAATGTCGGCCTGCTGACGGGTGCGGGTACGGAGAAAATCCGCCGCATCATGCTGGCAATTGATCTTTCGCCGGCCGTGGCGCAGGAAGTCATCGCGGCCCGCGCTGATCTGCTCATCAGTTACCATCCGCCGATTTTTAAGGCGCAAAAGACCTTTAAGTTTGATCGCAATGATCCGCCATCGCTGGCCGCCAAACTGGCCGCGCGTGGCGTGTGGGTTTATTCGCCGCATACGGCTCTTGATGTTGCGCCCAAAGTCGGCACTAATGACGTGCTGGCTGAATTGCTTGGCGCAACGGTGAGCGGATCATGGGCGTATGCCAAAGGGACGGGCGACTATCTCAAACTGGTAACGTTTATTCCGGAACGTGACGTTGAGAAAGTGGCCGAGGCTCTGTTTGCCGCCGGATGCGGGCACATTGGCGTTAATGCCAAATATGACCGGTGTTCGTTCCGCAGCGCCGGGACTGGCACTTTTCGCGGCGATGACGAAAGCAACCCGGCCGTGGGCCAGCGCGGCGTCTATGAACATCAGCCCGAAATTCGCTTTGAGACAGTT
This sequence comes from uncultured Phycisphaeraceae bacterium, assembly GCA_964610975.1. Lineage (GTDB taxonomy): Bacteria > Planctomycetota > Phycisphaerae > WQYP01 > WQYP01 > CAZSYN01. The sequence continues at coordinate 19,958 of CAZSYN010000029.1, read as the reverse complement.
CTGCCGGCCACGCTTGCTGGCGCGGCCGTCGCGGCGCTGCGGGCCAGCCATCCTTACGAAGAACCGGCTTTTGATCTGCTGCCGATGGCCGCTCCTCCGGAAAATGTCGGCCTGGGGCGCATTGCTGAATTGCCGCGCGACATGAGCCTGAAAAATCTCGCTCAGCTTGCCTGCCAAAAACTGAATATCCCGGCCGCGCAGATTGTGGGGCAAAAAAAATCACTCGTGCGTAAAATTGGCGTGCTGGCTGGTTCCGTAGGCCGGCTTGCTCTTGAGTTGCCTCCGGCAACGCGAAAGAAATTTGATGTCCTGATCACCGGCGAGCTTAAGCATCATGACGCGTTGGCGTATCAGGCCGCCGGCATTCCGGTCATTTGCTTGGGCCACAGCCATTCTGAACGTCCCGCGCTCAAAGTGCTTATGCGTGCGCTTGCCGCGAAATTTACCAACGTGCACGTGAGCCTCTCTCGCCAGGATGCTGATCCGTTTACGTTCATTTCCCGTTAAGGTCTGAATTGAGCGTAACTTAATGCTGAGTACGGCAACTTCCTCATGCTCTCAAAAACTTGCATTTGAGAGGCAAATACGCGATAAAACATCATTCTGCACCGGTTTACCGGGCAGGTTAAGGAGCTTGAGGGTATGAAATTTCCGCTTGCGATGCTTCTGTCCGTGGCGTGTCTGGGTAGTGTTGTGTTTGCTCAGGCACCCGAGGCAGCCACGCAGCCAACGGCTACTTTGCCGACCGATCAGGTGATTGCCGTCGTTAACGGCCAGGCGATGACTCGTCGCGACTTTACGAATGTGCTGATTCAGATTCACGGCATGCGCCTGTTTGATCAGGTTTTGCCGTCGGTTCTCGTTGAGCAGGCCTGTCAGCAGGCCGGTGTAAAAATTACGGAAGATACGCTGCGTGAACTTCATAACAAGCGAATGGAGCAATTTGCCGCGCAGAACCCGTTGATTCCTCCGGCACAGCGGGAAATGGCATTTCGCGAAGTGCTGAACCGCCGCGGCCTGTCGCTTTTTGAATACCAGATCGGCCTGCGTCTTGATGCAGGTCTGCTGGCGCTTGCCAAAGGCAAATACACGCCGACGGAAAGCGATATCAAGAATACTTTTGATATTGAGTATGGCGAAAAATATCAGCTTCGCGACATTGTCGTCGGCAATTTTGCTGACGCAGCGGAGATTCGCCGCCTGATTGAGCAGGATAAGCGTCCTGTTGATGACGTTGTCCGCGAACGCAATCTTCAGAGCGGCAACCTGATGCTTTCTGATAAATCGCCGAATGTTCCGCAGCAGATTCGGTCAGTGGCTTTTCAGCTTCAGGAAAAGCAGCTTTCGGCCGCAATCATGATGCCTGACAATACTTTTCACATGCTCTATCTCGAAAAGAAAATTCCCGCGCAGGCCGATGTCCGTTATGAGGCGGTCAAAGAGAAGGTGCGTCAGGAAACAATTGATGCTCATGAACGCGAAATTGCCGGGCAGATTCTGATGAATCTTCGCCGTGCGGCAAAAATTGAAGTTTACGATCCCACGTTGCGCGCGGTGATTGCGGAAATTCAACGTCAGCAGACGGCACAACAGGCAGCGGCGACTCAGCCGCAGGCGGCTCCGGCCGCGCCTGCGGCGCCTCGTTAATAAATCACTCCAGATTCCGAATCAACCTTTGCTGGGCCACGGAAACTGGAAAAGTTTCGTGGCCCAGAACTTTATAGTTTGTGACGCGCGCGGCGGGCCTGTTCAGCATGACCCGTTTTGGCCGATAATGATGCGAGCGTCGCAAGCTGACATTCAACATAAAAATTGCTGACGAAAAAACATACTTTAATACGGAAACACACTCATGGCTGGCGGATCAGATCAACCATTTACGATTGATGTCTCGTCACGTATTCGTCGTCTTCCTCCTTATCTTTTTGCCAGGCTCAATGGGCTCAAGGCCGAAAAGCGCCGCGCCGGCGCGGACGTCATTGACCTGGGCATGGGCAATCCGATTGATCCTTCTCCGAAATTCGTCATTGATAAACTCTGCGAAGCTGCGCAGGACCCGCGCAATCATCGTTATTCGGTCAGTGTCGGCCTGCACAATCTCCGCAAGGAAGTCGCGCTGAAATATAAACGCCGCTATGGCGTTGATCTTGACCCGAATACCGAAGTTGTCGCCACGATCGGTTCAAAGGAAGGTTTTTCCCACCTGATGCTGGCGCTGCTTTCGGCCGGCGATACCGTGGTCGTGGGCGATCCGGCGTATCCGATTCATATGTATGCCGTCACGCTGGCCGGCGGATCGGTGATGTCCGTTCCGCTGGGCAATGACGATGCGTTTCTTGAGCGCATTGAGCACGTGCTGCAAAACCTTCAGCCGCGGCCAAAGCTGGTCATTTTTAATTATCCGCACAATCCCAGCGCGTTGACGGTTGACCCGGCCTTTTGGGTTAAAGCTGTAGCGATGGCCAAGAAATATAATGTGCTGCTCATCAGCGATTTTGCTTATGGCGAAACTTGTTTTGATGGTTATCAGGCGCCGAGTTTTCTTGCCACGCCGGGGGCAAAGGATGTCGGCGTTGAATTTTCCACCATGTCAAAGCCCTACAACATGGCCGGGTGGCGCATGGGTTTTTGCTGCGGCAATCATGAGATGGTTCGCGCGCTGAGCACGATCAAGGGTTATTACGACTACGGCCATTTTGCTCCGATTCAGATTGCCAGCATCATGGCGATGCGTCACGGTGATGAATTTGTTCAGGAGCAGTGCCAGATTTACCAGAAGCGCCGGGATATTCTGGTTCAGGGATTGCGAAAAATCGGCTGGCAGGTTGAGTCTCCGCGCGCCAGCATGTTCGTGTGGGCGAAAGTTGCGGATAAGCATCTCGCCGGCCAGGGTACGCTTGATTTCTGTTTCCGCCTTTTACAGGAAGCGGACGTTGCCATTGCTCCCGGCGCGGGTTTTGGTCCCAATGGCGAAGGCTATATTCGTATCGCATTGGTGGAAAATGAGTTACGTATCAAGCAAGCGCTTCGGCAGATTGATTCGGCGCTCAATGGCCGCAAAAAACATCAGCGTCCCACCAAGTTGACGCCTGCCACCGATACTCGCGGCGGCTCTCGGCCTGGCACGGATGATCAGAGCGGAAGTATTATTGGCGGGTAGGCATTTACCTGCGAATTATGGTATAACGCGTACATGACCCGGGCCTGTATGCAATAGGCCCGGAATTTCTACGTTGTATATGAGGGTGCCATGGAGCAAAAAGCCATAGCAGCACTTCTGGAGCGTTGCCAGGCAGGGGATCGCGCCGCCTGGGATGCACTGGTTGATGCCTATTGGCAGCGGCTTTATGCCTACGCCCTGAGAGCGACGCGCAATCCTGAACTGGCGCAGGATCTGGTTCAGGAAACGTTCCTGAGAATTGTTCAGCGCCTGGGCTCGTATGATGATCAGGGCAAGTTTGAGGCGTGGCTCTTCCGCATTCTGGTTAACCTCGTGCGTGATCACGGGCGCAGCCAGTCACGGCGGCCGATGCAAAGCACCATGCATGACAAGCATGGCGAAAGCACCGGAGATATGACCGACGAAATGCCGGGTAATCAGGCTATGCCGCATGAACCGGTTGAGCTTGGCGAAGACCTTGTGAGGTTAAAAGCGGCCATGGAGCGGCTGCCGGATGGTGATCGGGAGATTATTATGCTCCGCCATTTCGGTGATGTGCCGTTTAAGGAAATTGCTCATATATTCGGTTGCCCGATCGGCACGGTATTGGCGCGTGCCCACCGGGCGCTGGGCAAGCTTCGGGGAATGATGGAGGTTGTTGAGAAATGACGCGGTTGAACCTACAGCAGGCCAGCCTTTTGGCTGCGTCAGGCGAGCTGGGCCCCAAGGCCCGCGCTGCGCTGAAGGAACGCGTTACGCATGATTGCGATGCGCTCATTGAACTTGAGCGCGCCAAGTCGCGCATGGCTTTGCTCAGCAAGCTGCCAAAGCCGGATTTGACCCCGCTTGAGCAGCAGCGTATTGCCTCGGCGATTAAAAATGCCGTGCATGACAAACTCCGGCAGCAGCAGGATGAGCAGCTTAAAAAGCTGGCAAAAAACGCACGTGAGCATCATCGCCCGGCGCGGCATTGGCGGTGGATTTACGGCAGTTTGGCGGGTCTTTCCGCCGCTGCGGCCGTGTTGCTCATTGTCGGCACCATCTGGAATGTCAATCAGCAAATTGAGCTGCGCAAGGTAGAAGCTGCGCGTCAGGCTGAGCAGAAACTTCGTGATTATCTGTCAACCGACAGTGAAAATCTTACGGACTTTGCACTTCGTCGCATCAAGAACCAATTGTCAGCAACGGAAACATCGTTTACCGCAACCGAGGATCTTTCTACTGCGACTCAGCGCCTGCTTGACCAGGTTGAGGTATTTGAGCCGCAGGTGCTTAGCGGCCCCATGTTTGATGATATTCCGCTGTGATAGTTGCGTGGTGACATTCAATTAGTAAGGTTTTTATGCCGCTTAAGGCCCGTGGGTATTCGTCTTTACGTTTTGGCAGTATTGCCTTTTTGTCCGGCGTGCTGCTGTCATTGGTGCTGGGCAATATGCCTGTTGCCAAATCGACGGCCGCCACGGCGCCGGCCACACAGGGCGTGGCCACCGAAAAGAACAATAAAAAATCGCCGCAGAATGCCGAAGAAATGGTGCTTGCCTTTGCCGGCCAGTATGAGCCGGAAGTCTTCCGTTGGCTGCACGTGCTCAAGGATAAAGATCCCAAGCGCTACACGGATCTGATTCACGAATTTACGCCTGAAGTACGCAAGCTTACGGAACTTCAGAAACGCAATCCGAAAATGTTTGAGCTGACGATTGAAGATCGCCGGCTTTATTTCCGCACGATTCAGTTTGCGCGCGAGGCGGCTCCGGCGGCCACGGGCCCGGCCGAGGAAATGCGCCGGCAAAAGCTTGAATCGCTGGTGCGCCAGCAGTTTGAAGTTCGCCAGAAACTGCGCGAACTTGAACTTGAGGATCTCTCAAATCGCGTTCAGGCCCTGCAAAAACAGGTCGATCGCATGAAATCAGACCTCACCCAGCGCGAAAAAAACAAAGATACGCTTATTGACCAGCGCGTGGACGACCTCAATAACCACAATGCCAAAATGGAGTGGTGAGGGAAAGGCCGCAGCCAGACACCCTGACGCCCTGACACGGAGACGCGGGGATTTTTGTGGCAATCAGTCTTCCTTTGTATCAGCCTTCAGATACGTGCTCTGCCCGCCGATTCCTGTTACAATATTCCTTTCTGGCTACAGAGCCGCAGAAAGGATTGATTCATGCACGGACATGTCGCTTCTTCAACCACGCCCGATCTTGTGACGGTACGCCGGGCGCTGATCAGTGTTTCAGATAAAACCGGCATCGTGGCTTTTGCCACTGCGCTGCAAAAGGAATTTGGCGTTGAGCTGATTTCTACCGGCGGCACGGCCAAAGCGCTGCGTGATGCGGGTCTGAAAGTAGCCGACATCAGCGAGATTACCGGTTTTCCGGAAATGATGGACGGCCGCGTCAAAACGCTGCATCCGGTGGTGCATGGCGGATTGCTGGGCCTGCGCGACAATGCCGAACATATGGCCGCGATGAAGCAACACAACATCACGCCGATTGATCTGGTTTGCGTGAATCTTTATCCGTTTGAAGCAACGGTCGCCAAGCCGGAGTGTACCTTTGGCATGGCCATTGAGAATATTGATATCGGCGGGCCGAGCATGATCCGCAGCGCGGCCAAGAATCACCGCAGCGTCTGCGTGGTGACGGATTCGGTTCAGTATGAAAAAGTTCTGGGCCACATGCGCGCCAACAGCGGCGCAACGCCGTATCAGTTCCGTCTTGATCTGGCGATGTGGGCCTTTACGCGCACCGCGCAATATGATGCGGCGATTTATCCGTATCTGGCCAAAGCTTATTTTGACGCCAAAGCCGCAAGCGTGAATGAAGAAGAAGCCAAAGCGCTTGCGCCTGAACGCGCCGGTTTGCTCAGCGCGCTGACGCCGCGTCTTAAGGAATTGCAGACGTTGCGCTATGGCGAAAATCCCCATCAGCTTGCGGCGTTTTATGCCACCGGCTCACACGAGGCCGGCGTGGCTTCCGCCAAACAACTGCATGGCAAGGCGCTGAGCTACATCAACATTCTTGATGCGGATGCGGCCATTGAGCTGGTGCGCGAGTTTTCGCGTCCCGCCGCGGCCGTGATCAAGCACACCAATCCCTGCGGCGCAGGCGTTGGCGAGACTCTGGCATCCGCATTTGAAAAAGCATACGCCGGCGATCCGGTGGCCGCGTTTGGCGGCATCGTGGCGTTTAATCGCCCGGTTGATGAGCAGACGGCCGAGGTTATTGTGTCCGGCAAGCGTTTCCTTGAGGTGATCATCGCGCCGAGTTATTCCGATCGCGCGCTTGAGCTGCTCAAAGATCGGTGGAAAGATTGCCGCATCCTGGCAACCGGCGACCTTTCCGGCGCGCGCGATACGCATTCTCTGCATTATCGCAGCGTCACCGGCGGTATGCTGGTTCAGCAGCGCGACCTGGCCGGTTTTGATCGCAACATCGTCACAGTAGCGTCTCTCAAAAAGCCGACCGAAGAACAGTGGCGCGATCTTGAATTTGTGTGGCTTGCGACCAAGCATGTCAAATCAAATGCCGTTGCGCTGGCCAAAGACGGGCAGTTGCTCGGTTCCGGCGCGGGGCAGATGTCGCGCGTGACCAGTTCGCGCCTGAGCATTGAGCTTGCGCGCGCCAACGGCCATGCGGAAAAACTGCACGGATGCGTGGCCGGCAGCGATGCGTTCTTCCCGTTTGCCGACGGTCCTGAAATTCTGATCAATGCGGGCGTGACGGCAATCGTTCAGCCTGGCGGGTCTAAAAAAGATCAGGACACCATTGATCTGTGCAATCGCCACAACGTGGTGCTGATCATGACCGGCAAACGCCACTTTAAGCACTGAACGTGTCGCAAATGATTTTTATGAATAAGCAAGCCTCACCTCTTTACGGGGTGGGGCACAATGAATATGTGAGTGATTGTTGTCTATTGAGTGCGCCATGATGTGTGAACGATTCGTTCCGATCATGTGCAATTGTCAGCGATGATTAACTTGTGCCCCACCCCGCAAGGGGGTGGGGCTTTTTTTTGACCTTAATTCGTTCCGCGGAATCAGGCATTGCTGATATCAAGATGCGGGAGCGGGAACTTTTTGGTGTATTCGGCAACTTCCGCGCGGATGGTGGTGAGTTTGGCGGCATCGCCGCCGCTGGTGGCCGCGCGATCAAACCAATCGGCCACTTTCCGCATGTCATCTTCCTTAAGGCCGCGGGTCGTCAGCGCCGGAGTTCCCAGGCGGATGCCGCTTGTCTCCATGGCCTTGCGGGTGTCATACGGAACCATATTTTTATTGCAGATGATGCCGGCCGATTGCGTCCAGGTTTCTACCTGTGCGCCGGTGAGGTTGGCATCTTTGCCGCGCAGGTCAATGAGCATCAGGTGGTTATCGGTGCCGCCGGTGACCAGGCGGTAACCCTTGCTCATGAGCGCCTCAGCCAGTGCTTTGGCATTATTGAGAACCTGCTGCTGATAGACCTTAAAGCTCGGCTGAAGAGCCTCGCCAAAGGCCACGGCTTTGGCCGCGACGATGTGCATCAGCGGGCCGCCCTGAAGGCCGGGGAAAATGGCTGAATCAATCTTTTTGGCCCATGCTTCTTTGCACATGGTCATGCCGCTGCGCGGTCCGCGCAGGGTTTTGTGCGTGGTGGTGGTGACAAAATCGGCATACGGAACCGGCGAATCGTGCAGGCCAACGGCCACAAGGCCGGCCACATGCGCGATATCAGACATCAGCAAGGCGCCGACTTCTTTGGCGATTTCCGCAAACTTGTCCCATTCCCATGCGCGCGGATAAGCCGAAGCGCCGGTGATGATCAATTTGGGTTTGTGCTCAAGGGCGGCCTTGCGGACTTCGGCCATATCAATGCGCTCGGTTTTCTGGCTTAGGGTGTAATGAACAGCCTTAAACCATTTGCCGGACATGTTGACGCTTTTGCCGTGCGTCAGGTGGCCGCCGTGATCAAGATGCAGTCCCATGATGGTATCGCCTGGGGTCAGCGCGGCGAGGAATACGGCCTGATTGGCCTGTGAACCTGAGTGCGGCTGAACATTGACGTGATCGACGCCGAAAAGTTTTTTGGCGCGATCGCGTGCGAGATTCTCAACGACATCCACAAACTGGCAACCGCCGTAATAGCGCTTGCCGGGATAACCTTCAGCATACTTGTTGGTCAGCGGCGTACCGGCCGCGGCCATCACCGCCAGCGACACATGGTTTTCGCTGGCAATGAGTTCAAGTGTGGATTCCTGGCGGGCCTGTTCATCACAGATAGCCTGCCACAATGTGGGATCTGACTGAGCAATAGGATTCATGTGGGAACTCACTTCGGCCGTTATGGCCACTGGTAGGTAACTCCGCCCACGCGCAAGGCCTCAGGGCGTACAGGGAAGATTATAACGGATAAATGCGAAACTCAAAACACAAAGCACAAAACAGTTGCGTGTCCGCGCGCTAAGTTCTTGATGCAGGGTGAGTAGAGAAAATGCCAAATTTCAGGTGGCCGGCAAAGGATGCCAAAGTATGACGCATCATAATGTTTGCCCCCGGTGGCATCTTTATTCTTGCGAACTTCCGTAGAGTATTGCTCGTAGCAAGGTTATGATGCGCGAAGGTGTGTCTCCTCTGGCGGTGAAGGAATCAGCATGACCAGAAAAAACATCACGTGGATTGTGATCGTATCGCTGATCATTCTGCTGGGCGCCGGTGGCGCGGCCGTGTGGGTATTGAGCATGCCGCGCACGCCTGAGGAACAATTTGCCGCGGCGGAAAAACTTGAGCAGAAGGTTCGCGGCGATCTGCTGATGAAGTCGGCCAAAGAACTTACGCCTGATATTGACCAAACCATCAGGGAATACGAAAAAGTCGGCAAGCGTTTTGGCAAGGGCCCTAAAGCGGCCGAGGCCGGCGAGCGCATTTCTAAAATTCAGGAAGAAATCAAAAAAGATGATACTGCCGCAATGGCGATTCTTGACCAGGTGGGCAAGGAATATCCGGAAGAAGAGCACGCCGGCCGGGCGTTGACGGAACAAGCCCGCATTCTGCGTAAAGAGGCCGACGAGCAGAAGGCCGCCAAAAAGCCGGAAGCCAATGACACTTATCAGAAAGCACAGGGCAAACTCAGCGAGTATCGCAAGCAGTTTGCGGCCGGGCCCAGGGCCGGCGGGGCGCTGATGGAGATCGGCCGGATCTGGCAGGACGGCATCGGCCAGCCTCCGATTGAATCCATTAAAACTTTTGAGCAGGTTCTTAAAGATTATCCGCACAGCGAGCATGAGGCCGAAGCGCTTTATCGCCTGGGCCAGGTGATGGAGCAAGTCAAGGAACCGCAGCGCGCGCTGGGTTACTATACGGATCTGCTTGAGAAATATCCCAAGAGCGAATGGGCGGATAAAGCGCTCTTTGCCCGCGGCCGCATTCTGGCTGACCAGATGAACAAGCCAAAGGAAGCGGCCGAGGATTTTAAGAAATTGCAGGATGATCATCCGGAAAGCCCGCTTTCCGGACAGGCCAAAGATCGTGAGCAAAGCGCCCGCGAAAAAGATGCCAATCAGGAATCAGAAGATTACGGCAAAAAGCGCTACGGCGGCGGAATGCCGGTTGATACGACCAGCGACAAGCCGATTCCGAAAACGGCCGAGCTGTTTGCCAAATTTGCCGCGCAAAAGCTTGATGCTCAAAAGTATGACATGAACGTGACGTTCTCTCCCAAAGAACAGAAAATCGCAATTCAGGGCACGCTGACGATCACCAATCATGGTGAGGAAAAGAAAGAACTGCTGCTGATGCTCACGCAGGGCATGACTGTTGACAAGGTGACGGTCGACGGAATGCCGATCAAGAATGAACTTCTTGGTGATACCTGGCGCCTGAGCCTCAATGCGCCGGTGAAAAAAGATCAGGAAATTGTCATCGGGTACAGTTATTCAGGCGTGTTTGCCGCGCCAAAACCGGGCAAGCCCTTTGCGCTTGATGAGAAAACCAAACCCGGCAGCAGTACGCCGGAACTGATACCGACAACAACGGCCCCGGCCACCGCGCCCGCCACCAAAAAGGCCGAGAAGGGCTATTTTAATCCGCAGATGGGCCTGAGCGATGACGGCTTTGCGCTCTCCGGCGCAAGCTGGTATCCGGTGACGGTTATCGGCGATCTGTTTGAAGCGAAAATGAACTTCAAATTGCCGGCGGGCCTTGAGGTTGTGGCAAACGGCGATATGCAGAAACGTTCTCCGGAAACGGGCGAATTTGTTTTTGAGACAAAGCGGCCGGTGTTCGGACTTTATTTTGCATATGGCAAATACAATTTTCGCGAGCAGATGATCAACGGCATTAAATTTATGACATATCTGCGCGACGCCAACAAAAGCAAGAGCGAAGCGTATATGAATGTTGCGGCGAAAATTCTCGGTTTTTACGCAGGGAAATTCGCGCCGTTTCCGTATGAAAAAATGGCGATTGTAGAAACGCCGCTGCCTCCGTTCCTCGGCGGCGTAGGCCCGGCAAGTCTGATGTTTTTACACGAGGGTATGGTCGCGCAAAAAGATGTTCCCGAGGCTCTTTTGGCCCACGAACTGGCCCACCAGTGGTTTGGCAACATGATCCCGATCAATATGATGGACCCGGGATACAATCAGTGGCTCTCGGAAGGATTTGCCACTTATTGCGATGCGCTTTATACCGAACATACGCTGGGACATGAGGCGTTCGTCAGGCACTTGCAGAAATACGGCCAGCTTTATTTTCAGTTTGCGATGATCTTTAAGAACCGCATGACGTCCGTGCGTGATACGGTGCCGGGTTCCGCGCAGTATCGGCCGGTGACGTATGAAAAAGGCGCGCTGGTTCTGCATGCGCTGCGGAAGGTGATGGGGGATGATAAATTCTTCGCGCTTATGCAGAGATACGTCGGTACGTATCGGGATAAGCCGAGCACTGTTGATGATTTCCGCCGCATGGCCAGCGACGTGATGGGACAGGATCTCTCCTGGTTTTTCTCGCAATGGCTTGACCGGGCGATCTTTGCCCGGTGGGAATTTGAGGATGTCATCGGGCCTGACGGCGGCAAGCTGACGCTGATCATCAAGCAACCTGATGAACTGATGAAGATGCCGGTTGATATCACACTGATCGGCGAAAAAGACCAGCGCAAAGTATACGCCAATCAGATGATTGATCAGTATGAGCAGAAGATTGTGCTTGAGTCCGCATTTAAGCCGATCAAAATAATTCTGGACGAGGATTGCTGGGTGCTTAAGCATCCCGGCCGACATAATGTGTGGCCGGCGGAAAAGGCGGAAAAATAACAGCGCTGAACATTAAGCGCCAAATGGCGCAAGGCTTTAATCAACGAGTGATTATGCGGCGATACGGTATTTTAGTTCGACTGATAATGGTGATCGCGAGCCTGCTGCTGCTGGCCGCGCCGGTGCGGGCGCAATCCGGCATCAACGGCGAAGTTTTGTCAGTCGGGCTTGGCGGCGTGGGCGATCAATATGGCCGGTATCGCGTGGGCAACTGGGTGCCGGTTCATGTGCGTCTTGAGAACCGCACCGGCCAGCAGATGAGCTGCTACGTAGGCGTTGATCAGCCGGATCTTGACGGCGATAAAGTGACCTGCCTGAGTAACAAGATTATTTTTTCGCCGAATATTGAGCCAAAAGATGTGTGGCTTTATTACTGGCCGCGGCCGAATGATGACGGTCGCGGCATTCAGAGTCTTTCTATTTATGACGCAACAAACATGCACGTCATCAGCACGATAAAAGCGCCAAAGCCATTGCCGCAGGAAGATCCCGGCATCATGCCCGATGGCGGAGCGGATAACCGTTCCGCACGCTGGGTGCTGGTGCTGGGGCAAAAACGCCTGGGATTTAATTATTATATTGGCTCGCGCGGCGGCGTTTCCCGCATCGTAAGCACCAGCATCACGCAAGCCACTGATTTGCCGGAACAGGCGCTTGGCCTTGATGGCGTTGATGCGATTGTGTGGCAGGCCGATCAGCCTGGCGTGCGAGTTTCTGATTTTCCCAGCGAAGAATTTCAGATCAAGGCGATTCTTGACTGGGTGCGCGCCGGCGGACATCTGATTATTACAGTCGGTACGCATTGGCAGGAATTGGGAGATCCGAAAACAAAACTTTCCGAAGCGCTGCCGATGATTTTTGAAGGAACGCGTCAGGATTCGGCCGCCGGCCTGCTTGAGTATCTGGCGGTGCGCATTCAGGGCGGCGCGGATAACGTAGTTCAGCAGGTGACGGGCAAAGTTCGCCCCGGCGCGCGGGATATCAGCATTCCTCTGGGCGGCGATGATTCGCGCCACGAAAACCCGCTTGTCGTAACAGGAACATACGGCGCCGGCGCAGTGACGCTGGTGACAATTGACATGGCGCGTCCGGAAATTGAGTCCATGATGTCTCCGGAAAACTGGCTTTCTTTCTGGCAGACGGTTGCCGGATGGAGTGGCCGCGTATATTCCGCCGCGCAGATTGAGCAGATGACTAAAAATGATAATTATACGCCGCCGTCAAGTTACTCAAGGGCGATGCTTGATAAGGGAATTTCGGCGGAAGTTGATCTTGTCAGCGTGACAAGCTGGCGATTGCTGCTGGCTGTGCTGTTTTTAGGCGCATACTGGATTGTCGCCGGGCCGGGAATGGACGTGCTGTTGCGGCGATATCATCGTCCGCACTGGAGTTGGTGGTTTTTTGGCGCGGTGGTGATGGCTGCGGTGGTGATGGCGGTGCTCTTCGCATCATTGCTGCGTCTTGAGCGCGAGGATATGCGCCATCGCACGTTTGTTGCCGGTACAGTGGGTGATTCGCATGCCACGGTGCTCAGTTATATGGGCGTCTTTGCGCCGACCAACTCGCATGTGCCGCTGGGGTTGCCGGAGGGCATCGGTTACCTGGCGCCGCTCAATGAGCCGGCATTTCAGGATGTTCAGACTTTTGCCGATCCGCAGAGTTATTTTCTGCCGATTGATCCGCAAAATGAACAATTGAGTATACCGTTCCGCAGCACGCTTAAAAAACTTCAGGCGCGATGGACAGGACAAATCGCCGACGGTTTTGAGGGTAGCGGAGTAACGATCCGAAAAATCCGCGATGCCAGTGAAATTGCCACAAAATTGCAGATTGAAGGAACGCTGATCAACCGCACGCGTTATGAATTTACAGATGTCAAACTCGTTGCGGTCAGTGATGATCCGCGTGATTATATTTCGCCGAGCACCGTTTTTGACCTGCCGGAGAATGCCACATGGCGGCCCGGTCAGCCGCTGGTTCTTGAACGCGATACCATTCGCCGCAAGCCGGAATTAAAGACGTATCTCAAAGCGGCCGGGCAAAAGATCGCCACGCGCGGCGCGGGCATTCCGGAGATTGTGCAAAATAAAAACGACGCCGAAAAAGTGGACGTCAAATTGCCGGAAGAACTCCTGGCCACGCTGCTTGATATGCGTGAGGGCGAACCGTTTAACGATCCTGCTGGCCGAGTTGAATTTGTGCGCCAGTTGACGCGCCAGGCGGATCGCTCCGCGGCATTGCGCGCTGCGCGGCTGATGCTCATTGCGCACGCCGGCAGCACCGGCCAGGGCGTGGTTTCTCCGTTGGCGTTGCGCGTGGGAGACAAAACTCTGCGCGGCTCGGGCCAGGTAACGTATGCATATGTGATTCCCTTAAAGTAATGAGGTAGCAAGCGTGGCTGTCAGCATACAAACAATCAACCTCACCAAGCGTTATAACGTCGGCGGACAAACACTGCTGGCGCTTAATAACCTGAACCTTGCCATTGAGGAGGGCGACTGTTTTGGCTTTATCGGGCCAAATGGCGCGGGCAAAACAACCACGATCAAAATCCTGGCGACGTTGCTTCAGCCCACCTGGGGCGAAGCACGCATCTGCAATTACGTCGTGGGCTACGAGAGTCGTAAAATTCGCCCGCTCATCGGATATGTGCCGGATAGTTTTGGCGCATACGAAGACATGGTGGTGCAGGAATATCTTGAATTTTTTGCCGCCGCTTATGACATTCATGGCCAGCGCCGCAACGAAATTGTAGAAGATGTTCTGAATCTCACGGATCTTGCCTACAAACGTGATGCGATGGTTGACTCACTCTCGCGTGGCATGCAGCAGCGATTGAGTCTTGCGCGTGTATTACTGCATGATCCGAAAGTGCTACTGCTTGATGAGCCTGCGTCAGGCCTTGATCCGCGCGCGCGCATTGAGATTCGCGAGTTGCTTAAAGAACTCAAGAAAATGGGCAAAACGATTCTCATCAGCTCGCACATTCTGCCGGAACTGGCCGAGCTTTGTAACAAAGTTGGCATTATTGAGCGAGGCGAATTGATCTTTGCCGGCACCGTTGAGCAGGCGATGCGCAAAGCGAGCATGGGCCTTGTGCTGCACATTAAAGTTTCAGAGCGTCAGGCTGATGCGGCCAATCTGCTGCGCGCGACGGCCGGTATTGCCGGCGTGGCAGTTGATGATGGCGTAATGCACGTGACGGTCAACAGCGACGTCACCGATTACAGTTTTATTCCTGAGCGGCTGCTGGGTTCGGGTTTCCGCCTCATCATGATCAAGGAAGAGGAAGTTAACCTTGAGACGGCGTTCATGCGTCTGACAAAAGGTGTTGTGCAGTAAAATCTGAAATGCGCGATCTGGCGTAAATCGCAGGGAGATTAAGCTGATTGTGATGTGTCATTGTTTCTGATTTCGTATTTCGGTTTTCGGATTTCTATATGAGCTCATTTTCTCATGATCTTCTCAAGCTTGGCCCGGCCAATCCGATTCTGCTGCGCGTGGTGACGGCGGGGGGGCGGCGTTGGCGTCATGCTTTTACGCGGTGGATTTACCTGGGATTGCTCATTGGCGTTCTGCTGGTGGCGCTGCTGAACTCAAGCACGGGGCGCGAGCAGAGCTTGTCAGAACTCGCCAAAGTCTCAACGCAGGTTTTTAAGTACATTAGTTTTGCTCAGCTTGCGATGATTTGTCTGCTGGCGCCGGTATTTACGGCCGGGGCCATCACGCAGGAGCGTGACAGCCAGACTTATAATATTCTGCTATCAACGCCGCTGACTAATTCAGAAATTCTTTACGGGTCGCTTTTTTCGCGTCTTTATTATGTGGTTGCTCTGCTGCTTTCGGGTTTGCCAGTCTTTGCGATTACGCTTTTTTATGGCGGCGTGACAGGCGTTAGCATCACGCTCTCGGCCGCAATTGCGCTGACCACGGGACTTTTTTCCGGTTCATTGGCGATGGCCATTGCGGTTTTTCGCCTGGGTACGGGCAAAACGGTATTCTGGTTTTATGTCATTAATGTGGTTTATCTTGTCGGCCTGATTTTTGTTGATCGTATGATCGGTACGGATGCTGCGGGACTTCGTCACACCACGATACTGACCGGCATTCATCCCTTTCTGGCGCTTGAGGCCATTGTTAACCCCACCAGTTATGTGACGCCGGATGCCGCGCAGTTGGCCGCGTATCCGTGGTTTTCCCGCTGGTATATGCTATATCCCACCTACGCGTATGTGCTGCTGACGCTGGCCGGAAGCTTTGCGGTTCTGTTCCCGTCATCGCTGGTGCTGCGGCGCGTTGCGCAGCAATCCGATGTGGGGATGATGCAGTATGTGCGTCATATATTTAAGCCGCGCGAAGAACATCGCGGCCGCAAAGCGCGTCACGTGTGGACAAATCCCGTCGCCTGGCGCGAAGCTGCCACGCGCGCCGGTTTTTCCTTCCGCGGGCTTGCGCGATGGGGCACGGTACTTGTCGGTGCTTCGGTGGCGATGGTTCTGCTTTATTTTTATCACTCTGGCCAACTCAGCATTGAATATACGCGCCGCGGGCTGATGGGTCTGGTAATGATTGAGTTCAGCGTGGCGTTGCTGGTGGCCACCAATACTTCCGCAAGCGCCGTCACGCGCGAGCGCGAGAGCCACACGCTTGATCTTCTGCTGGTCACGCCGATCACCAGCCGCTATTACATTTGGGGGAAACTTCGCGGGCTTGTCAGCTTTATGTTGCCGTTCGCGGCCGTGCCCACGCTGACGATACTTTGCGTTGTGGTTTATGATGTGATCGTCGGCAACATCATCAGCAATCCGGTGATTTATCCTGAAATGCTACTGACCATGCCGCTTTTTTTGACTGTGCTTATCGCGTGGGCGTGCATGTTGGGTTTACAGCTTTCGCTTAAATGGACGCGCACCATTGTTGCCGTCATGGCCAGTGTCGGTGTGCTGGCCGCTATTTCCGGGGTTTTGGGTGTGTGCGGTTTTGCCATGAACAACTGGGCTGTTTTCGGCCTGGTGGTCAGCGCATTTAGTCCCTTTACCGGCGTGGCGATCATGATTAATCCGACGGAAATCGCCAATGCCAGCTTTGCTGATTTTGGCGGTAAGGATGGCGTGTCAACTTCGCTGGCGCGCATTGTCATGTTCTGCTCATTCATGATCTCATGTCTGGCATACTGCTCAATCGTGTGGGCAATGTATCGCAGCATGGTGCGTAATTTTGATATGATTATCAGAAAGCAGCATCAGTAATCAGATGAATAAAAAAATGAGCCAGGTAACAGGGCACTGATTGTTAACGAAATACGCACAATTTTTGACGGTTGTTCTTTCGCTGGGCGCGTGCGCCGCGGTATCCCGCGCGGATGAACTCAACGCCTTACTCCCAGAAGATACTCTTGCTTTTGTTGAGTTATCTCCGCAGCAGCCCGCGGCCATCGGCGGCCGGGGCGGCCTTCTTGACCTGAGCATTCAGGGACTCTCCTCCTTTGGCGTTGTTCCGCGCGAAACGGCCGTCGTTGCTGATTTTCTCCGGTTAAGCTCGCAGCTTGGCCAGCACCGCAGTTGCCTGGCGTGGCTCAATGCGGATTTTGTCGTCAACTACGATACCGGCCTGCTGACAACGCGTTCTGTTGAGTTGGCATTGATTCTTGATGTCAACGGCAACGCCAAACCTGTCGTAGATCAATTAACCGTTGTGCTGCGAAATTTCAGCACGCAGCAGACCGCGCGGCAGACCGTACGCACCACGGCCGAGGGCCGGCACAGTTACGTTGAATTTCATGATACACGCTGGCCGGAGTGGGAAAAACTTTACTGGGCGCAGGTCGGCGGCAATTTTGTCATCACGCTTGGCCAGGGCTCAATGGAGCATTTTTTCACTGGCGCGGCCGGCGGCGATTCTGTCACTGTTCCGTGGACTGATGTTCTCAATGACGCCGATGCCCTGGCCGCGCGGCAGGGCAATCGCGGCCAGATCCTGTTACGCGGATATGTTCACACGGCCGCTCTGCGCGAGCGCTGGCCGGATGTGATGACCATGACCGTCGCTTCGCGATTACTTGCCGTTTACCAGGGGCAAAAAAACGAATCAGCCATCATGACCGCCCGTTCGCAGGACCGTTTGGTTCAGATGGACGCCGCAACCGTAGAAAATGGCCGCATGACCCTTACGCCGTGGACTATCACGCCAGTGCCCGAAAGTGTGCTGGCTAAAATGATTCCGCCCGAGGCGCAGCACTATATGGTGCTGAGCATGAACTGGCCGGTGGTGTATGAGCGACTGGTCTCTTCGCTTGATCTGCTGACCGGCGACAAGCGGCCACTGGCGGATCAGGTGCGGCTTTTTCCTCAGCTTTACGGTGTCAATCTTGAACGGGATATTCTTGATCAGCTTGCGCCGCAGGTGCTTATTCATGATGCGCCGCAGCATCCTCTGCATTTGCCGCTGATGATCACCGGCGTGGCCTCGGCCAAAGCCGGTCAGGAATCCGCTGTGCAAAACGCCATGAATAAATTAATCAGCAATGCGCAGAGAACTCTTGATGAGCGCGCCGGCCTTGTCACGGCAGACGGCACTCCGGTTGCCTCATCAGAACTTAACCGTGATGTTCGTGAGTTGATTCATCCGCTGATTCGTACCACGCCTGATGGTATCATGCATGTGCGTTACGGTTTGCTTGGCCCGGCCTGGTGCTGGCAGGGCCGCCGGCTGATTTTTGGGTGGGGGCCCGCTGCGGTGCGTGCTAATATGCAGATCGTAAAATCATCGGGTGAATAAGGTAGCTGATAGCAGATGGCCAAAAACAAAACCTATTATCTCTGTCGCAATTGTGGCTCTATGCACGCCAAGTGGCTTGGCAAATGCCCGGATTGCGGCGCGTGGGATTCTCTTGATGAGATGACCAAAGCCACCGAAGATCCGCATCGGCCCAAAGCGCTGACGGTTGTGCGCCAGAAATATGACGAAAACACCGGCGAGCCGATCGCTGCCGCGCCCGCGCATGCGTATCCCGGCGAGGATTCCGAACCGACTCCTCTTGGCGATATTCCGCCGCTTGAAGTTCCGCGCCTGGCCACAACTTTTTCTGAATTTGATCGTGTTCTCGGCGGCGGCGTTGTTCCCGGTTCCGCCATTTTGCTTGGCGGTGAGCCGGGCATCGGCAAATCAACGTTGTTGCTTCAGGTGCTTGCCTCGCTCTCAAAGCAGGGCCATCGCGTGCTGTATGTCACCAGTGAGGAATCCGCGCAGCAAACGCAGCTTCGCGCCACGCGCCTGGGTATTGCGCGCGATGAGAATCTGCTGATTTATGCCGAGACCAATGTTGAAAAAGTCACGCAGAAAATCGGCAAGCTCCGCCCGACGCTTTGCGTGATTGACTCTGTTCAGATGGCCTATCAGCCGGATAATCCTTCTGCGCCCGGTTCTGTTTCGCAGTTGCGTGATTGCTGTACGGAGCTTGTTTATCTGGCAAAGGCTTCCGGATCGGCCGTGATTCTTGTCGGCCACGTCACAAAGGAAGGCTTGCTGGCCGGGCCAAAACTCATTGAGCATATCGTTGACACTGTTTTGTATTTTGAGGGCGATACGCATCACGATCATCGCATTGTGCGCTGCGCCAAGAATCGTTTTGGCAATACCCTTGAGATCGGCCTGTTCCGCATGACCGGCGAAGGGCTTGAGTCTGTCTCTGATTCCTCTGCCATGCTCATTGAGTCTGTTCATAACGTCAGGGACGGGCAGATCAGCAAGCCTGCCGGTTCTGTGATCACGGCCGCGCTTCAGGGTTCGCGCGTGCTTTTGGTTGAGGTTCAGGCGCTCACGGCCGAGGCCGGCTTGGGCAATGCCAAAAGAAAAGTCTCCGGCTGCGATGCCGCGCGCGTGGCCATGATCATCGCCGTGCTTGAAAAACGCGCCGGCCTGCGCTTGGTTGATAAGGATATTTTCGTCAACGTGGTGGGCGGGATGCGTTTAAGCGATCCCTCGGCCGACGCCGCCATTGCGCTTGCCATCGCCGGCGCGCACATGAATCGCGGCCTCAAGGCCAATACCCTCGTTTTGGGTGAACTTGGCCTGCTGGGAGAATTTCGTCCCGTGGCCCAGCAGCAGCAGCGACTTCAGGAAGCGCAGCGCCTGGGTTTCGCAAACGCCATCATTCCCCACGCGCGCCACGACCACGACAAACCCGCCAAAAACGGCACTTTGCTGCTCTCCTCCTGCCGCATTCTGGACCAAGCGATACAATTACTGGAATAAGCCTGATCGTTTTTTCTCTTCACTTCATGACAGAATTTCACGCGGAGACGCAGAGGCGCGGAGAAAAAAAAGTCTTTTTATATTTTGCCCGTGAGATAATAAAATGGCATCCTACGGCGTCAAAATAACGATATGAGTGATACAAAATATATTGAGATCTTGGCTTTCGCTAATAAGTAAAATTTAGAGTGAATGACAAAAAGGAATAACGGCTGACAGACTTACAAAGCCGCCCCGCGATAGCGTGGCGGCAGGTCAT
>CAZSYN010000028.1:0-23831 GCA_964610975.1 uncultured Phycisphaeraceae bacterium | reverse complement strand
GTTCAGGCGAAATGATGGCCATGTACGCCGCCAACAACATCTGCAAAGGTATCGTGAAGTTTGCGGAAGCCGGCGGCGTGCGTCTCGGCGGCCTGATCTGCAACAGCCGTAAAGTTGATAACGAAAAAGAAATGATTCTTGAGCTGGCCCGCCAGCTCGGTACCCAGATGATTCACTTCGTTCCGCGCGACAACATGGTTCAGCGCGCTGAAATCAACCGTAAGACGGTCATCGATTTTGAACCGACTCATCCGCAGGCTGACGAATACCGCACTCTGGCCAAAGCCATTGACGGCAACAAGAATTTCGTCATCCCCAAGCCGCTGACGATTGAGCAGCTTGAAAAACTGCTGATGGATTTCGGTATCGCCAACTAAACGCGAAAGACGAACCGCAAAACGCGAAACAAATGCGGTGAATTTCTGAATCTGTTTCGCGTTTCGAGTTTCGCGTTTTGAGTTTTCTCTTATTCCTTATTTTTATAGAAAACTGAAAGGGTTTTTCACATGGTTCTGATTCGCGCAATCATCCGCCCTGAGAAAAGCGATGCCGTTCTGGCGGCATTGATGGAAGCTGGGTTCCCGGCCGTCACCAAGTGCCACGTCTACGGCCGCGGCAAACAGCGTGGTCTTAAAGTCGGCGACGTTCATTATGACGAACTGCCCAAGGAACTGCTCTACATCGTGGTGCCCACGAAGGATAAGCAGTACGTGGTGCAGACGATCATCTCCGCCGCCCGCACCGGCTCAAAAGGCGCATTCGGCGACGGCAAGATCTTCGTCACTCCGGTTGAAGAAGTGTATACGGTATCGTCCGGCGTCAAGGAAGTTGCCGACGCGGCAGCTCCGGCCGCTGTTTAAGCCTGTTTCGCGGGCCTCAAACCCGCATGTTCATTATGCATGAGAGAGAATCATGAAAGAAGTTTTAGCGGTTATCCGCATGAACAAGATGAACGCCACGAAGCAGGCCATCGGCGAAGCGGGCATCAGCTCGTTTAACGCCCGTCAGGTGCTCGGCCGCGGAAAAGGTAACGTGGATTACCGCATCCTTGCCGGCGCACAGGAAGGCCACCCGGAAGCCATCGCGCTCCTGGGCGGCGGCCCGAAGCTGATCCCCAAACGCATGATCAGCGTGGTCGTTCCTGATGAGAAGGTTGAGACTGTCGTCAAAACCATCATCAGCGTCAATCAGACCGGCCATCCCGGCGACGGCAAGGTCTTTGTCCTGCCGGTTGAAGACGCCGTGCGCGTGCGCACCGGCGAAGCCGGCGAAATCGCGATTGACGAACTGGTTTAACTTATTACGGCATACGGCATCCGGGCCTGCGGCCCGGATGCCGGAACGCCGAAAAGTATGATAAGAAACCAACGTATTATTGATTGAATCATGTGGCGTCGTACAAATGCGATGCCTTGTTTCCGACTCTGCGGCGCATATCAGCGTCCGCAGATGAGTTCAAAAGATAAGGAATGTGCCATGACCGACGTCATGCCAGAAAAGAAAGTTCCTGATACCGCACAGGTCAAGGAACAGTTGCTCAAGAGTTATCCGCCCAAAGTGGGCAAAAAGCGGTCAAAAGCCGTCGTGATCAATGATCCGGTTGAGATTCCGGAAGTGCAGTCAAACGTCCGCACGATTCCCGGCATCATCACCCAGCGCGGCTGTACTTACGCCGGCTGCAAAGGTGTGGTGCTCGGCCCCACGCGCGACATCATCAACATCACGCACGGCCCGATCGGATGCGGCTTTTACTCCTGGCTCACCCGCCGTAATCAGACCCGTCCGACGACCCCGACCGACGAAAACTTCATGATGTACGCCTTCTCCACCGACATGCAGGATGACAACATCATCTTCGGCGGTGAAAAGAAACTCAAGGCGGCCATTCAGGAAGCTTTTGATCTTTTTCATCCCAAAGCCATCGCGATCTTTTCGACCTGCCCGGTCGGCCTGATCGGCGACGACGTTCACGCCGTATCGCGTGAAATGAAGGAAAAACTCGGCATTAACGTGTTCGGTTTCTCCTGCGAAGGCTACAAGGGCGTTTCGCAGTCAGCCGGCCACCATATCGCCAACAACCAGCTCTTCCGCCACATCATCGGCGTGAAGGACGAGCCGGTTCAGGGCAAGTTCAAGGTCAATATTCTCGGTGAATACAACATCGGCGGCGACGCATTTGCGATTGAAACGCTGATGGAGCGCTGCGGTTTTACGCTGGTTGCCACATTCTCCGGCAACTCCACTTATGATGCGTTTGCCAATTCCCATCATGCTGATCTGGACGTGGTGATGTGCCATCGTTCAATCAACTATGTCGCCGACATGCTGGAGAAGAAGTACGGTATTCCGTGGATCAAGGGCAACTTCATCGGCGCGGAGTCAACAGCCAAGACGCTCCGCAAGATGGCCGCGTATTTCCAGGATAAGGAACTCATTGAGCGCGTTGAGAAAGTCATCGCCGAAGAGATGGTCAAAGTTCAGGAAGTTCTCAAGGATATCAAGCCGCGCTGCCAGGGTAAGACCGCCATGCTCTTTGTAGGCGGAAGCCGCGCCCATCATTACCAGGATCTGTTTGTTGAACTGGGCATGAAGACGCTGGCCGCCGGTTATGAGTTTGCCCACCGTGATGACTACGAAGGCCGCCGCGTGCTGCCGAACATCAAGGTTGACGCCGACTCGCGTAACATTGAAGAAATCACGGTTGAAGCCGATCCTGAAAAGTTCAATCCGCGCAAGACGCCCGAGCAGCTCAAGCAGCTTGAGGCTGACGGCTTCCGCTTCAAGGATTATGACGGCATGATGCCTGAGATGGACAAGAGCTCGCTTGTCATTGACGACATCAGCCATCACGAAACCGAAAAGCTTCTGGAAATTTACAAGCCTGACGTATTCTGCGCCGGCATCAAGGAAAAGTTCGGCATTCAGAAGCACGGCATCCCCTGCAAACAGCTTCACTCATACGATTACGGAGGCCCGTTTGCGGGTTTTGAGGGCGCCATCAACTTCTTCAAAGATATTGACATGCGTATGAACTCCAATATCTGGAAGCATATTCAGGCGCCGTGGCAAAAGAGCCCGGAACTGACGGCATCCTTCGGACGCTGAGCATAACTTGAATTGTGTTGTTGACTGTAAGTCTGTTTAACGAAAGATCAGGAGAGCAAACATGCTCCTTCGCCATACGCCAAAAGAAGTCGTGGAGCGCCAGGCTCTGACGGTTAACCCGGCCAAGACATGCCAGCCGATCGGCGCCATGTACGCGGCCCTGGGCATTCACCGTTGCCTGCCGCATTCGCACGGTTCACAGGGTTGCTGCGCCTATCATCGCAGCACGCTGACCCGCCACTATAAAGAGCCTGTCCTGGCGGCCACCAGTTCGTTTACTGAAGGCTCGGCCGTGTTCGGCGGCCAATCAAATCTGATGCAGGCCATTGAGACGATTTTCACCGTCTACAAGCCTGACGTCATCGCCGTGCACACCACCTGCCTCTCGGAAACCATCGGCGACGATGTCCCGACGGCCATCAAGCACGCCGAAGAAGGCGGCAAGATCCCCGAAGGCAAAATCGTCATTCACTGCAATACGCCCAGCTATATCGGCTCGCACGTGACTGGTTACGCCAATATGGTCAAGGGCATCGTGCATTACCTGGCCGAACCGGTAAAAGAAAAGAACAGTACGCTCAACATCATCCCGGGATGGGTTGAGCCATCCGACATGCGCGAACTCAAGCGCATCACCAAAGAGATGGGCATCAGCACCATCCTCCTGCCGGATACCTCGGATGTTCTGGATACTCCGATCACCGGCAAGTTTGAGATGTACCCCAAAGGCGGCACAAAGGTTGAGGACATCAAAAAGATGGGCGCCTCGGCAGCCACCATCGCCCTGGGCGAATTTGGCGCAGGCGCGGCCGCGGAAGAACTTGATACTAAATGCAAAGTTCCCGCCCAGATTCTGGACTTGCCCATCGGCCTTCAGGCTACGGACCGGTTTATAGACGCGCTCCGCAAGACCGCCAATGTGGACGTTGCCGAAACCATTATGGATGAGCGCGGCCGCCTGGTGGATCTGATGACCGATATGCACCAGTACTTCTACGGCAAAAAGGTTGCCCTTTGGGGCGATCCGGATCAGCTCGTGGCTCTCAGCGAGTTCATGGTTGCTCTTGACATGCAGCCGATTTACGTGGTCACCGGCACGCCCGGCAAGCGCTTTGAGGCCCGCATGGCGGAAATCGTCAAGGATATTCCGGGCGCCAAGTATCGCCAGGGTCCGCAGGCCGACATGTTCCTGATGCATCAGTGGATCAAGAACGAAAAGCCGGATCTGCTCATCGGCAACACATACGGCAAATACATCGCGCGCGATGAGGATATTCCGTTTGTGCGCTACGGCTTCCCGATTCTTGATCGTATCGGCCATGCCCAGTTCCCGAGCGTCGGTTATATGGGCGCCATGCGCCTGATCGAAAAGATGCTCGACGTGCTGATGGATCGCCAGGATCGTGATGCCCTTGAAGAGAAATTTGAACTTGTGATGTAACAATCAGGGGACAGGGGTCAGGTTCAGGGGCCGGCGCGCTCCGTCCTGACCCCTGAACCCTGACCCACAACCCCTACAGTGGTGTGATTATGATTGAGATTCTTCCGGACAGACAATCCTCAGTCGCCACCGCCGCCTCCCAGCAGGATATCGCCTGCAACAAACCTTCGCTCGCCGGTTCCGTTTCTCAGCGGGCCTGCGTGTTCTGCGGTTCGCGTGTCGTGCTTTATCCGATTGCCGACGCCCTGCACCTTGTGCACGGGCCCATCGGGTGTGCAGCATATACATGGGATATCCGCGGCTCGCTTTCCTCGGGCCCGCAACTTCACCGGCTTTCGTTCTCCACTGATCTGCGTGAAAAAGATGTGATTTACGGCGGCTCAGGCAAGTTGTATCAGGGCCTCACGCAGCTTATCAGCCACTATAAGCCCAAAGCCGCTTTCGTCTATTCAACATGCATCGTCGGCCTGATCGGCGATGATGTGGAGGCGATCTGTAAAAAGGTCGCCGCCGAGCAGAAGATCCCAGTGATCCCTGTTGATTCACCGGGCTTCGCCGGCACCAAGAAAGACGGCTATAAGGCCGCGTGCGATTCGCTCATGCGGCTGATCAACTGGGAGGCCGATTGGCTGCCTCCCGTCAAAGATGACGATATTTCTCCTTACTCCATCAACATCCTGGGCGACTTTAACATCGCCGGCGAAGTGTGGATGATCAAGGATTATTTTCAGCGCATCGGCATTCAGGTTGTCTCCTGCATCACAGGCGACGGCCGCGTGGATGAGATTCGCCGCGCCGGTAAAGCGTCGCTGAACCTGGTTCAGTGTTCCGGCTCTATGACGCATCTGGCCAAATCGCTTGAAGAACAGTTTGGCACGGCGTTCATGCGTGTGAGTTATTTCGGCATTGAAGATATGGCCGAGTCTCTCTATAAAGCCGCGCGGTTCTTTAATGATGATGAACTGCTGGCCAAAACGCAGAAGCTTGTGCGTGACGAACTGGCGCAGATTCTTCCTGAACTCAACAGAATGAAAAAAGGCCTCGCCGGCAAGCGCGTTGCGATATACGTCGGCGGAGCGTTTAAGGCATTTTCGCTGGTTAAGGCGCTGCGCCATCTGGGCATGAAGACGGCCGTGGTCGGCTCGCAAACCGGCAATAAGGAAGACTATAACACGCTCAAGCAACTCTGCGATCCGGATACCGTGATCGTGGACGACACCAATCCGCTTGAGCTGGCCAAGTTCCTGCTTGAAAAGAAAGTGGATCTGCTCATCGGTGGCGTTAAGGAACGACCTATCGCGTACAAACTCGGCATCGGTTTCTGCGATCATAATCATGAGCGCAAGATTCCGCTGGCCGGTTTCGCGGGGATGATTCATTTCGCACGCGAAGTTTACGGATCAACACTTTCGCCGGTGTGGCAGTTTGCCCCGCGTCATGAAGGAGGTGCCCGATGAGTATGGCTCTTCCGATTCATGGCCAGCAGCAGGGCGGCGATTCGCAGAAAAATAGCCAGCAAATTGAGCCGATCAAGGAAAGCGGCTTTGTTTCAGCGCGCAATGCATGCAAACTTTGCGCGCCGCTGGGCGCAAGCATTGTGACCAAAGGTATTCAGGGAGCCATTCCGCTGCTGCACGGATCGCAAGGATGCAGCACGTATATCCGGCGCTATACGATCTCGCATTTTCGCGAGCCGCTTGATGTGGCGTCTTCTAATTTTTCTGAGCAGGCCGCGGTTTTTGGCGGCAAGGCGAATCTTGTCACGGCCATCGGCAATGTGACGCGCCAGTATCATCCGTCGCTCATCAGCATCGCGACGACATGCTTATCAGAAACCATCGGTGATGATCTGCCGAGTATTCTGCACGGATACCGGGCCGAGCATCCCGACGCCGTTGAGATGTTTAATGTGTCAACGCCGGCCTACGCCGGATCGCACATCAGCGGTTACTGGGCCACGATTCGCGCGGCCGTGACGCACTTTGCGCCCAAGACCGATGAGATGATCGCCGCGCGCTCGCGCCTGGCGCTGATTCCGCCGTTTGTCTCTTCTGAAGATCTGCGCCATCTGCGCCAGATTCTGGATTGCTATACGCCGGATGCGATTTTGTTTCCGGATTATTCCGAAACGCTTGATGGCCCGGCCTGGGCCGAATATCACGCCATGCCCGAAGGCGGAACGCCGATTTCGGATATGCGCGCGCTGTCGCAGATCGCCGGCGTTCTTGAGATCTCAACGACAACGCCCGGCAATCAGTCTTCTTCTGAATATTTCTCGACGATTCCCGGCGTGGCCGCGCGCCGCGTGAGCCTGCCGCTGGGAATCCGCGCGACAGACCGCTTCCTTGATGCGCTCAGCCAGATGACCGGCGCCGAAACGCCGAAATGGCTTCTTCAGGAGCGCGGTCGGCTTGTTGACGCTTATGTGGACGCGCACAAGTATTTCTTTGACAAACGTGTGATGCTGATCGCAGACCCGGACATTCTGCTCGGGCTGGCCGCGTTCTGCCTGGAGATCGGCCTTGAGCCGGTTCTCTGCGGAACCTCAACCCCATCGGCCACGCTCAATGATCAGCTTCAGACGCTGATGCGCGGCAATCCTCTCCTCAGCGGCGAGGTGCGCATCCTTAACGATACCGACTACGCCAGCATCGGCGAGTTGGCTGCCCAGCTCAAGCCCGATCTGATTCTCGCTCCGTCAAAAGCGTATCCGATCGCCAAACAGCTCGGCATTCCGCTCGTGCGTGTCGGTTTCCCGGTTCATGACCGGTTCGGCGCTCAGCGCCTGATGCATGTGGGCTATCGCGGCACCCAGCAATTGCTGGACCGCGTGGCCAACGCACTGCTTGATGCCAAGCAGGAAAACTCTGATGTGGGGTATTCGTACCAGTGACGTTATTTTCGGCCCGGATTTAGGAGATCTGCCATGATCAGTACCAACACTAATCTTGAGAAAGCCGCGGGAACAGTGGACCGCAGCAAACATCCGTGCTTCAACGGCCACAGCAAAACCAACTGCGCCCGCATTCATCTGCCGATTGCGGCCAAATGCAATATTCAGTGTAATTTCTGCAATCGCAAGTATGATTGCGCCAACGAGTCTCGCCCTGGCGTGACGACTAAACTTTTGACGCCGCTTCAGGCCGCAGATTATTTCTCGGCCGCGCTCAAAAAAGAGCAGCGTATCGCCGTGGCCGGCATCGCCGGACCGGGCGATCCGTTTGCCGAACCGCAGCTTACGCTTGAGACTCTGCGCCTGGTGCGCGAGCGTCATCCGCAGACGATTCTCTGCGTTGCTTCAAACGGACTCAACGTGGCTCCGTATGTTGACGAACTGGCCGCTCTTCAGGTCTCGCACGTGACGATCACCGTCAACGCGGTTGATCCTGAAATCGGCGCGCAGATTTATTCATGGGTACGCAAGACGCCGCACGTATACCGCGGCATTGAGGGCGCCAAAGTTCTGCTGGAAAATCAGCGTGAGGCGATTACCCGCCTCAAGATGGCCGGCGTAACCGTCAAGGTTAACACGGTTGTCATCCCGACGATCAATGACCACCACCTGCTTGATATCGCCCTTGAGATGTCTGATCGCGGCGTGGACGTGCTCAATGCCATTCCGCTGTGCCCGACGGAAGGCACGCCGTTTGCCCTGCTGCGCGAGCCGACCAGCAAGGAAATGAACAAACTGCGCCAGTCCGCATCGCATTTTATCCCGCAGATGTATCACTGCACGCGTTGCCGCGCGGATGCCGCCGGTTTCCTGGGGCAAAATGACGAGCAGACCAAAGAATACAGTAATCTCATGACCAAAGCCGCCAACGGACAGCTTGAAGTTCCGGAAAATCCCACTCATCCGGCGCAGCGGCGCACCAAAGTGGCCGTGGCAAGCTGGGAAGGCATGCTGATCAATCAGCACCTGGGCGAAGCAAGCCACCTGTGGATTTACGAATGGTCTGAGCGCGGCTACAGCTATGTTGAATCGCGCCCGACTGCTGCCCCCGGCGGCGGCCAGCAGCGCTGGGCGGACCTTGCCAATATCCTCGGTGATTGCCATACGGTTCTTGTCTCCGGCGTAGGCCAGAGCCCCAAAGATGTCCTGAGTTCTCATGGCGTGGCCGTGGTTGAGACGGAAGGCCTGATTGATGATCTGCTCCGGCAGATTCACGCCGGTGCGGATCTTTCTCCGTTCCGCAAGCGCGTTAAGGCCGGCTGCGGCGCCAATGACGGTTCGTGCTCCGGCACCGGTAACGGATGCGGATAAGAGAAACGCTGAATTTTGAACGATAAACGCTGAAAAAAGTATTTTAGGCTTATCGTTTTGTCCTCTTCGAGCTTCGGTATTTTGGGAGTCTTCTCATGCAGAAACCTGACAAACATATTCTTGTGTGTGCTTCGTTTCGTAACACCGGCGCGCCACAGGGCGCTTGCCACAAAAAACAGGCCATGTCCCTGCTTCAGTACCTGACGGAAGGTCTTCAGGAACGCGGTATTGACGGCGTGATGGTCTCTACCACTGGCTGTCTGAAGGTTTGCGATCGCGGCCCGGCCATGATCATTTATCCGGAAGGCGACTGGTACGGCAACCTTACCGAGGATGCCATTGACGAAATTCTTGACGCCATGGCCGAAGGCAAAAAGGCCGAGCAATATATCCTCACGTAATCAAACGCGAAATAGAAAACTCAAAACGCGAAACGAAAAGAGTCGTCCTTGTTGTTTCGCGTTTGGCGATTCGTCTTTCGCGTTTATTTTGATGAATTGATTTATGACAGCAACTTCGGAAACTCCTTATTTTGCCGATACCACGCTGCGTGACGGCAACCAGACGCCCGGCGTCTGTTTGACGCGCCAGCAGAAGATCGCCATTGCCCAGGCGCTTGATGCTCTTGGCGTTGACGAGCTTGAGTGTGGTATTCCGGCAAAAGGTGCGCAGGAAATTGCTGATCTTCAAGCTCTGGCACAACTTGGTCTGTCTGTCCGGCTGACCAGTTGGTGCCGTGCCCGTAGCAGTGATATTGACGCGGCGATTGCCGCCGGTCTGCCGGGAATACAGATCTCCTTCCCGGTCTCCGGTATCCTGCTACGGGCTTTTAACAAAACTGAATCGTGGATTTTTGACACCCTTGAGCCGCTGATCAGGCAGGCACGGGCGTTTACGCCTTATGTTTCCGTAGGCGCGCAGGATGCTTCGCGTGCTGATATCACGCTGCTGAGCGAATTTGCTCACGCCGCTCAACTGGCTGGCGCTTTTCGCTTACGCATCGCCGATACGGTCGGGATATTAAATCCTTTTCAGACATTTGATCTGGTGAGCAAGATTCATCAGGCTCGCCCGGGCATGATTCTTGAATTTCACGGCCATAATGATCTGGGAATGGCCACGGCTAATACGCTGGCGGCATTTATGGCCGGGGCGCAGCATCTGTCGACCACGATGACCGGTCTTGGCGAGCGTGCCGGCAACGCCGCCACCGAGCAGGTGGCCCTGGCGATTGAGAAGACCGCCGGCGCGCCGAGCCGTCTTGATAAACTGCGGATAAAGGATGTCTGCAATCTGGTTGCGAATATCGCCGGCCGGCCCATTGAGGCCGACAAACCCATCGTCGGCTCTGATGTTTTTACTCACGCATCAAGCATTCATTGCTTCGCTCTGCATCGCGACCCGCTGGCCTATCAGCCGTTCTCCCCGGATGAAGTCGGCGCACAGGGGACTATTCAGCACGCCGCCAAACGCAATGTGGGATGATGTTTCCTTATAGAAAAAATTGCGCTGTGTGAACTATTGTGTACTCTGCAAATCAATAAAATCTCAATTCCTCCGTCATTTCTTTATAAATAGTACAAAATAGATCATTTTTCATCTGGAAAATCACTGTATATTTCTGCATATTACTTTTTGTCCTGACAATCGCGCGTCATACGCCATTGCGTTGATTTGGCGATTGTTCAGGGTAGTGGGGTTTTTTCTACATTTTATTCATGGCTGGGCGGTGAGTATCCGCCCGGTGTTGCTTTGTTTTGTGGGGGGCAGAAATTATGGCGTCATCGTTGCTTGATCGTGCTCGTGAAGTGATGAAAAAAAATGTGGCCGGGGGATTGCTGGTTTTGCCGGTGGCTTCGGCCGCGGCCGGAACGTTTACCTTTGAAAATTCCGGCGTTTATTACTCCAATTCCGGCGGCCTGGTGTCGTCTTATTCGGTGGCCGGGTCAACAGCCGGCGGATCGGCCCTTGATGGCGGATCGGCGCTGAAATTGTGGGGCACAACGCCGACTCTTGGTTATCCGACATTTCCTTACTATCACCATTGGGCTCCGCCGTATGAGGATTATTACACCATTTACAATGAAGTTGCGATGCGCTGGTCAGGCAATTTTCAGGGCGTATTTCAGCCTTATCAGTGGGTCGGCTATGACGAGGAATCGCAGACCGATGTTTACGCCGGTGATCGCTGGGAGTTCAAGTATGATTTTTACATTCATACCACAGGTGATTTGTCACCCTATGTGACTCTGCAAGCGCAAATGAGCGGTGATCAGTGGGCGTCGCAGGGCATTTACCTGCAATCGCAAACTGAAGAAGGCGGCGTAATTCATTATTCAGGAACGGCGTCGGTTGATTTTAACAGCTTGCCATACGAGGTTAAAGATACATACCTTTCGGAGTGGACCATTACGCTGATCGTCTACGGCGGCGGGTTGTCTGAAGGTCAGTCATTCTGGGTTGATATTCCGCAAAACTCCATTGATCACGGATTTAACGCGGTACCGGAAGCTGCATCACTGGGTTTGCTGGCTATGCCGGCAATTTTGCTGATGAATAAAAGGAAAAAAGCGAATCGGTGATTCATGACCGGCCGAATTTTGATACTCATGCCGCAGTCACCTTTTGATGTTGCCTCAGGCGCGGCATCCTCAACAAGAACAATCGGTCAATGGCTGGCCGGTGACGGTTATGAGGTAGTCGTACTGGCGCCTGCCTTATGCGAGTCACCGGCCGGTGATACCGGAGAAATTCTTGCTGCGTTGGGGATTCGGCCCTTTGCTCAGCGATTGACGGACGGTGTTGAGTTATGGCGTTTTTCGCATAGTCATGTGAATTATCGGTTGATTCACGCTGGTTCCGGGCGCGCCAATAAATCGGATGATCCGGCATTTGTGCGCGGAGAAATTCCTCTGCAAGCGGAATTTCTCCGTATACTGGCGGAATTTCGCCCCAATTGCGTCATGGCTTACGGCGCATCAACTGGAGATATCATCAGGAGGGAACTGGTCTGCGCAGCGGGAATCCCTATGGTGATGGTGCTGCACAACCTGGGATATAAAGATCGCCGTTGTTTTGAATCTGCCGCCGATGTGTTGGTGCCTACGCAGTTTATGGCCAGGCAATATGCGCCGTTTGTGGGGCGCATGCCGACGGTTTTGCCATTGCCGATTGATGAGCAGCAAATACTCAGCAAAAATCATGACCCGATCATGACAACGTTGATCAACCCGGCATACGAAAAAGGATTGCTGCTCTATTTACGCTTGGCCGACATGCTTTGTCAGCAGCGGCCTGATATTCCGTTGTTGATTGTAGAAGCGCGCGCCACGGCAGGTGATTTTATCGCCGCGGCCGATCATTTTGGCCTGAGTCTGCGTCATCGCGAAAATCTTCTCTTTGCCTCGGCCACGCCAAAAGTCGCGGACATTTACGCCATGACGCGCACGCTGCTAGTGCCTTCCGTTATTGAAGAAGCCGCCGGCCGGGTTGCCGCCGAGGCCATGCTCAACGGTATTCCCGCACTGGTCTCAAATCGCGGCGGGTTGCCGGAAATTTGCGGAAATCCGCAATGGGTGATCCCTCTGCCGGATTCCTTGACCCTTGAGAGCCGCGAATTGCCGTCATGCGAAGCTGCCGCGCCCTGGGTACGCATGATCACGCAATTTGCGGATGATGACGCGGCGTATCAGCATGCGTCTTCGCAGGCGCGCAGACATGCCCGAAAATATTCATCAGAATCAGCCGGCCAGTATCGTGACTATATTGCCGGCATTATCAGCAAGGGTGTTCGCCGCCATTGGCTGTGACCTTAATCGTCGGCGGTCTTGTCCTGGTTACGCAGATCCTCAAGAATTTTCGCCGCGCTGGTGTCTCCGAGCGCGGCCGCTTTTTCCCACCACTCAATGGCCAGGTCAGGATCAAAATTAACCCCGGCGCCGGTGTGATAAGCCATCGCCAGTTCCGTCATGCCGTTGCGGTCTCCGGCCTGAGCGGCTTTGAGAAACCATTGCGCGGCCGCTTCTTCGTTTTTCGGAATATCCTTACCTGATGCCAGTTTGAGCCCCAGCAGAACCATGGCCTGTGTTGATCCCTGCGTGGCGGCCGTCTCAAGCCAGCGCACGGCTTCGTGATGATCCTGCTTAACGATTTTTCCCAGCGTATATACGGCGGCAAGCTGAACCATGGCCGGGATATGACCGGCCGTGGCGGCGCGGCGATACCAATATACGGCTTGTTCATTTGATTGCGGCACGCCATGTCCGCCGCGATGCAGAACGCCAACCTGCATCATGGCCGGACCGTGGCCAGCCGCGGCCGCCTGCATATAGGCGGTCATGGCGGCGGCAAAATCACGCTCAACGCCATTACCTCGCGAAAGGCGCTGGCCAAGTTCCGTCAGCGCTTCGGCAACGCCGGCGGCCGCCTGCTCACGGATTAACTCAAGTGGTGTGGATGAATCAAAAATATCACTCATAGCTCGGAAACCTAAGAGCCTGAGTTCGGGATAAACAAGCCCCATTCCTTTTATAGGATGGGGCACAAACCAATGATCGCTGGCAATGGCTCATGATCGCAGCGAATCGTTCAGGCATGATGACGCACTCAAGAGGCTTTTGATCGTTCGTACATCCATTGTGCCCCGCCCCATGAAGGAGCGGGGCTTGAAATCAGCGCCGCTTATCCGAAACTCAGGCTCTTAGCGAATTTTCTCCGCAAAAACAATTGTCGCCACGAATCAGATCTCCTCATTCGTGGCGGCAATATACTCTATTTTCTGACTTTTATCTGCCGTTCATCTGTCGGTTATTCGTCAACCGCACGCAGTTCGCCTGGCGGGCGTGTCGGAACCCGATTGTTCAGGTGATGCGCCCAGCGATCTTCGTCATAAGACGCGGCCGGGTTAATACGACGGGAGAACACATCCTGACCAATGGGTTGTTCACGAGCCTCACGAGGGTTGTGGTGCGGGGCCGAGTAAGACGGCCGGGCAAGATCGATTGATTCGTTCATGTCTCGTCTCCCTGTTCTCGGTTTTTAACCCCGCGTGCGAAAACACGCGAGACTTTTGAAGTTGAGCGAGAACCGGGCACCCCCACCTGACGAATCAGGTAAACTTAACCCGCGCTCAACTCACATGATTCAATATAGAGTCTGTTTCCAGAAAATGCGCGTATAAAATAAAAAAATATTGACAATTTATAAAAAAGTTGTCGATCCGAAAGTCGTTTTTTTATCAATAATGACGGGCCTGTTACGCATTTTGCGTATGCTTATGTATCGTTGCTTTTTGATTTGTTCTTAATTCCCCTTTGTTTTTGCTATTTTACGAATTAATACATGTAAAATACTTTATAATTATGCGGTTCGCAGGCCTGATCGGGTGAGCTGGGAAAAAATAATCAGATTTCGTTATAATCTTCAAAAGAATTTCTTGTTTTGAGAAAAGGTTGCCACACTTTGTCACAGGATCGTCGTCAGGATTTGTCCGTCAAGGCTGAAAAAGCCGTGCTGGTAGGGGTGATTCTTCCGGGATCAACAGCAGATCCGCGTGATCCGCTGGGAGAATTGGCATCTTTGGCCAAAACCGCCGGGGCCGTGGTTGTTGAAAAAATCATCCAGAAACGGACTGTTATTGACCCGGGCACCTATATCGGGCAGGGGAAAGCCCAGGAAATTCGCGGCATTGTGCAGATGCACAAAGCGGATGTCGTCATTTTTGATCATGATATGGCGCCGAATCAGCTCCGCGATCTCGAAAAGATCATTAAAGTAAAAATCCTTGATCGTTCAGAGCTAATCCTTGATATCTTTGCCACCCGCGCGCGGACCTATGAGGCTCAGCTTCAGGTTGGTCTGGCACAGCTTGAGTACACATACCCTCGGTTGCGCCATATGTGGAGTCATCTTGAGCGAATCTCTTCCGGCGGCGGGGCCGGCGTAGGCGCGCGCGGCCCGGGCGAAATGCAGCTTGAGATTGACCGTCGTCTTGTGCGTGGACGCGTGGCGGATCTGAAGGAAAAAATCCGCCAGATTCAGTCTCGCAAAACCCGCGAAGTTCAGGAGCGCAAGCGGCAGAACTTCACCATTTCGCTTGTGGGGTATACCAACGCCGGCAAGAGCACCATGTTTAATACGCTCACCGGCGAAAGCACGTATGTTGAGGACAAGCTCTTTGCCACGCTTGATACCAAAACACGCCGGTGGCATCTGGGCGGGGCGCATTCGGCGCTCATCAGCGATACGGTCGGTTTTGTGCGTGATTTGCCGCACCACCTGGTGGCCAGCTTTAAGGCCACGCTTGAAGAAGCCACGCATGCCGACATGTTGCTGGTGGTTCTTGATGTCAGTCATCCGCATGCCCAGCAGCAGCTTTTAAGCGTGCGCAATGTTCTGATGGACATCGGCTGCGCGAATATTCCCGCGTTGCTGTGTCTCAACAAGATTGATGTTGTTGAGAATCCCGATGATCTGGCCTTTTGGCGGTTGACGTTTCCGGATGCGCTGGCGGTCAGCGCCAGGCAGGGTTCCGGCGTGGCCGAAATGATGGCGATGGTTCGCGACCAGATGCTCGGGCGTACACTCGGCGCGGAACTTCAGGTCCCGCTTGAAGAAGCCAAAGGAATCACATTCATTGAGAAATATTCGGATGTGTCTCAACGCGATTACGAAAGTGTGCCGGGCCACGTTGTGCTGACGACGGAAATTTCCCAGCGTATTTTTGATCAGCTTGTGACCAATGCGCCAGCGGCAAAGGCGCTTTCGGTTAAGGTTCTGAGTCAAACACGTCCCTGGCGCTGCCGCACGGTGGCCATTGCGGATCTGATTCCGGAACGGCTCTTAGTTGAGTGGGTGCCGGATGCGGCGCCTGTTGCTAAACAGGCCGAATAAATGCTTAAGGGGCTCATTCAGATTCACCACGGAGACACGGAGGCACGGAGAAAAATAATGACAAAGCACAAATGGTAAATGTCAAAACAATGACGAATGACCAATAGCCGATGTTCAAAGCAAATTCTGTTGGGTCATTGAGTCTTGTGAATTTGAATTTGTTTTGTCATTTGCCATTTGCCATTTGAATTTTGTCATTCCTCTTCGTGTCTTTACCTGATACTCGGGTTTTCGGCGGATGCTTGTTTAACGATGGCCACGCTGGCCGAGCAGCCGATGCGGTCTGCGCCGGCGCTGATCATGGCCTGTGCGGCGGCGAGGTCGCGGATGCCGCCTGCGGCTTTTACCTTCATTCCCTGGCCATAATGCTTAAGCCACTTGACGCTTTGCGCCGTAGCGCCGCCTTTGGCGTGAAAACCGGTTGAGGTTTTGACAAAATCCGCGCCACCTTCGCGTGCGGCGCGGCAGCCGAGAGCGATTTGCTCTTCGGTCAGCGCGGCCGTCTCAAGAATGACCTTGACCACGGTGTCGCGCCATACGGCCCGTGCGCCGCGGACCACTTCGTAGACATCCTGGCGAGCGTAATTCAGGTCACCTTCAATCAGCGCGGGCAAGTGAATGACCATGTCAATTTCCTGCGCGCCGTCTTTAACGCAGCTTGCGGCCTCAATTGATTTGGTGGTGGTGCGGTTTGCGCCCAGCGGAAAACCGACGCACGCGCAGACCAGCACCGGGTTTTCGCCGGACGGGTCATTAACGCCCGCATCATGAAGAAGATTGCTGACCAGGTCGACAAAGCAGGGATTAACGCAAACGGAAGCGAAGCGATGCTCAATGGCCTCGGCCACGATTTTTCGGACGTCGGCCGAGGTCGCTTCTGATTTGAGAATGGTGTGATCAATCATCCGCGAGAGCGATAATGTCGCCATATTCAGAACTCCTGCTAATGGCGACGATCATAGGCGCAGGCGTCCGTTGTTGCCATCCGCGGGCGCAAGTAAACAGAATCTTAAAAATAGGGGATTTTTGGCTCGTTCTTTTATCATGTCAAAGTAAACGTCTGAGAATATCGCAGGAACTACCATTTGCAGCAGTTTTACAGGTTTAAGATTTCCTCAAGTTGATGGTTAATCAAGACGAGTCAAAAAATAGGCCGGTGAATGACACAACTTGATGAAGAAGACAAAAGTCAGGGGCGTCTCCGGACGATAAAAACGTACCTGGCTTTTCCCGAAGCCTGTGATTTTGTTTGTATCTGATAATAGCCGAGAGCGGCCGTCTTTTTTAACAACGGATTTCTGCATGAATGCGGCTCGTATTGAGCAGTTTAAAAACTCTCCCCAGCTCCCCAGCCTGCCGGCAATCGCGCTTATGGCGCTTGAGATGGCCAGGCGGGACCAGGTTGATCTTAATGTGATTGCCAATACGATCAGCAATGATCCCGCGCTGAGCACCAAAATTCTCAGAACGGTCAATTCTTCTTTTTACGGTTTGCCAAAACATGTCAGCACCATCAGTCATGCGCTGGTGATTCTGGGTTTGCAGGCGGTCAAGACGCTGGCGCTGGGCTTTTCGCTTGTCGGCACGCTCAAGGCCCGTTCTGATTCCGGCTTTGATTACGTTCATCACTGGAAAAGGTCCATTTATTCGGCCGTCGCCAGCCGTCTGCTGGCGCGCCACGGCCACCTGGTGCAGCAGGAGGAGGCTTTCCTCTGCGGTTTGCTGGCCGATATGGGCGTGATGGTTATGCATGGCGTGCTGGGCACGGATTACGATTATGTGTACGGCAAATCCGGCGGCCACCATGAGGCGCTTATTGATCTTGAGCGTAAAACTTATGATTGTGACCATACGGAAGTCGCCGCGATGCTTGCGGAACACTGGCAGCTTCCGGCTGTTCTGGTTGAGCCTCTGCGCCACCATCATGACGGCAATGAAGAAGATCCTCAGCTTAAGCCGCTGGTAGAGGCGGTATACGTGGGCATGCTTTGCGGCGAAGTATTTGCCAATCCGCAGCCGGCGCAATATATCATGCGGGCGCGCGAAGAACTGACAAACCGGCTCAAGTTTACGCCGGCGCAGATTGAGTCATTAATGGCCGAGATTGAGGCCGGTACCGTTGAGGCGGCGCGGCTTTTTGACGTCAACATCGGCAGCGGCCGCACGTATCAGGATATTCTCAACGAAGCCAACGAAGCGCTGATACAGATGACTTTGCAGACTCAGCGCCAGGTGCAGAAAATTCAGGAAGAAAATCAGGTTCTTCAGCAGAAGGCCACCACTGATCCGCTGACGGGCATTGCCAATCGCGCTCGCTTTAACGAATTTCTTGAGGAACAGTTTGAGCGCGCGTTCAAGCTCAATCGCCCGATGACTGTTTTATTCCTTGATGTTGATCATTTTAAGAAGGTCAACGACCAATATGGCCACCAGGCCGGCGATGAAGTTCTTAAGGCCGTGGGCAAACTTCTTAAGCTTGCCGCACGCAATGTGGATCTTGCGGCGCGTTACGGCGGCGAGGAATTTGCCCTGATCCTTTCGGATACCGAATCAAATACCGGCGCGCAACTGGCCGACGATATCCGCCAGGCTATTGAGGCCGAAGTGGTGCATTTTGAGGGCAATACGATCCGCATTACCGCATCGCTGGGCGTGGCTGGCACGGATCGCCAGCGCCTGTTTACCAGTGCGGCGCAGCTTACCAATGCCGCTGATCGCGCGGTATACGCCGCCAAAGCCGCAGGGCGCAACTGCGTGCGGTTATTCAGGCCAAAAGTCCCGGCGGCGCAAACGGCCGGCGGCTAATTGTTGCATTTTTAATCAAGATAGCGCGCACTAGGATAGCCCCACCGCCTTGTGCGGTGGGGTACAAACCAAAGATGCGCTCAACGTATTTTCTTACAATTATACGGATATTCTCTGTATTGTGATCTTGGTACGTACCCCGGCCCGTTAAGGGCCGGGGCTATCTGTATCGCGTTATCTTTTTGCATCAAAGAAAAATGGCCCTCGCGCGGCCGAATACTTCTATCAATGAATGAACCAAACAAGCCATCGGGCACTTTCCTTGCCTGATTTTCTCCCTTACAATACAGATCTTGATTGTAGGAGCTTGTATTTTCATGACTTCCGCCGAAATTCGCAGGCAGTTTATTGATTTCTTCGTTCAGCGCCACGCACACACGTTTGTGCCGTCGTCATCGGTAGTGCCGCATGATGACCCGACGTTGTTGTTTACCAATGCGGGCATGAACCAGTTTAAGCCGTATTTTCTGGGTACGGCCAAATCGCCGTGGCATCGCGCGGCCAATACGCAAAAGTGTATTCGCGCCGGTGGCAAGCATAATGATCTTGATGACGTGGGCCGTTCGCGCCGGCATCACACGTTTTTTGAGATGCTGGGCAACTGGTCCTTCGGCGACTACTTCAAGCAGGGCGCCATTGAGATGGCCTGGGAACTGCTGACCAAAACCTGGAAGCTTGATCCCGCGCGTCTGCATGTCAGTTGCTATGAGGGGGATGAGAAGCATCATATTCCGCGCGATACAGAAGCTGCGGAAATCTGGCGCAAAGTGGCCAACTGGGAACAGTATGGCCTGAAGTCTGACGATCATATTCATTATTTCGGCAAGGATAACTTCTGGGAAATGGGCGATACCGGCCCATGCGGACCGTGTACTGAAATTTATATTGATCGCCGTCCGCAGGAAGAAGTTGATGCCGATCGCGCCGCGGGTAAACGTTCGCCGGTCAACGGCGAAGATCCGCGCGTGATGGAAATCTGGAATAACGTCTTTATTCAATATAATCGCGACGCCAACGGCCACCTGACGTCGCTGCCGGCGCAGCATGTTGATACCGGCATGGGCCTTGAGCGCATTTGCCAGGTGTTGCAGGGTAAGGATGACAATTACGCGACGGATCTTTTTACGCCGCTTTTTGCCGCGCTGACCAAGCTCACCGGTTTTGCGTATACCGGCAAATTCCCGCGCACCAACGCCGCCGATCCCGTGGCCGAGGCCACTGATCCGCAGTTGCGGCATGATATTGCGTTCCGCGTGATTGCCGATCATCTGCGCTGCCTGACTTTTGCGCTGACCGATGGCGCCGTGCCGAGCAACGAAGGCCGCGGCTACGTGCTGCGTCGCATTCTGCGCCGCGCAGTGCGCTTTGGCCGCCAGCAGCTTGAGCTTAAAGACCCGTTCCTGTACACGCTGGTGCCGGTTGTCGTTGAGACAATGGGCGAAATGTTCCCGGAACTTAAGAAAGATCCGGCCAAAGTCGTTGAGCTGATCAAGGATGAAGAAATCAGCTTTGGCCGCACGCTTGATCGCGGCATTGAGCTTTTTGAGCAGGCCGCGCAGCGCGCCACGCCGGATGACAAACACGTTCCGGTGATCTCCGGCGAAGACGCCTTTATGCTCTACGATACGTTTGGCTTCCCGGTCGATCTCACGCGCATCATGGCCGAAGAGCGCGGCATGAAGGTTGATATCGCCGGCTATGAGCAGTTGATGGAGGAAGCGAAGGAACGTTCGCGTGCGGCCGGCTCAACCGGCGACGGCGGCGTGTATGATCTTCCGCCAAATATTATTCATAAC
Source organism: uncultured Phycisphaeraceae bacterium (assembly GCA_964610975.1). GTDB lineage: Bacteria > Planctomycetota > Phycisphaerae > WQYP01 > WQYP01 > CAZSYN01. The sequence goes on along the minus strand of CAZSYN010000028.1, from coordinate 3,529 downwards.
CTTGAGAAGGTTAATGTTCTTTCTACGGATGACCGCGCCAAATGGGCCAACAAACCTGTGCGCGCGCAACTTAAGGCCATCTGGAATGGCGAGAGTCTTGTGGATTCCGCCGACGCGCAAAGCATGCGTCCCGGCGAGCAGATCGCTCTGATTCTCGACAAGACCGGTTTTTACGGCGAAATGGGCGGCCAGGTCGGCGATGCCGGCGATATCCGCACTGATGCCGGCGCAATTTTTCATGTTGAGACAACCCGCACCGTCGGCGGTTACGTGCTGCATATCGGCAAGGTCACGCATGGCAAACTTCAGGCCGGCGACGCCGTGACGGCAACCGTTCTCGGCGGCCGCGACAAGATTGAAAAAAATCACACCAGCACGCACATGGCCAACTGGGCCCTGCGCGAAGTTCTCGGCGACGGCGTGCATCAGAAAGGCTCGCTGGTTGATGCCGAAAAACTTCGTTTTGATTTCAGCCAGTCAAAACCGCTTGAGCTTGATGAGATCATCACGGTTGAAAAACTTGTCAACGAGGCGATTGCCAAAAATCTGCCTGTCTATTGGGAAGTTGTTCCGCAGGAAAAGGCGCTGAAGATTTACGGTCTGCGCGCGGTCTTTGGCGAAAAATATCCGCCGCAGGTGCGCGTGGTTTCCGTCGGCGCGCCGGTTCAGGAGATGCTGGCCGATCCGGATAATCACAAGTGGCGTCAGTATTCTGTTGAGTTCTGCGGCGGCTCGCACCTGACCAATTCCTCGCAGGCCGGCGCTTTTGTCGTCACCAGCGAAGAATCCGTCAGCAAGGGTATTCGCCGTCTTGTGGCCCTTACCGGCCAGGCGGCCAAAGACGCCGTCACGCAGGGACAACTGATTGATTCCCTTGTGGCCCAGGGCAAAACGACTGATCCGGAAAAACTCCCGGCCATCATCGCGGCGATTCAAAAATCAATCGCCGGCCACAATGTGCCGCTGAAAAACAAAAAGCAGGCTCAGGCCGCCGTCAGCGAACTTCAGGTCGCACACAAAAACTGGCTTAAGCAGGGCGGCGCATCGGCCGCGGAAAACAAGAGCAGTTTTGACCCTGAACCGCTTTTGTCCCGTGCGGACTCCATCAACGGCGTCACACTGATTGTTGATACTGTGCCGAATGCCAATGCCGATCTTTTACGTTCTACAATGGATTGGCTTAAGAAAAAGCATCCGCAGGGCAACATTGCGATTCTGCTGGCCAGCGACGTTGAAGAATCCGACAAGGACGGCAATCCGCTGCCGCGCAAGGTCAATATGCTCGCGGCCGTGGGCGATCCGCTTATCGGCAAACTCAAGGCCGGCGACTGGATCAAGACCGTAGCTCCGATCGTCGGCGGTTCCGGCGGCGGCCGGCCGCAAATGGCCATGGCCGGCGGCAAGGATATCAGCAAAATCCCCGAAGCCCTTAAAACAGGCCGGGCTTTTGCGACGCAAAAACTGATCTGAGAGCGTGTGTGAGAAATGGCCGGGAATCAGATACACAGGCCCGCATGCGGCCAGAAAGTGTTTGAATATGCGCTCTCAGGCATAAGCGGGCAGAGACGAAAACGACAAAGCACAAATGGCAAAACTAGGGATGTTTGGTCATTGAGTATTGTAACTTAAAATTTGTTTTGTCATTTGCCATTTGAGTTTTGTCATTTCTCCCGCGTTCTGTGCGCTGTGGAGTTGATTGTATATTATCTCTTCAGGCCTTCTCCAAAACTGAGGTGATGATGATTCTTGCCAACACCACGCAACCTGATTGGGCGCAATGGCTGCCGACGTATAACGCGCTGCTGGTGAGTCTTGGCGTCGCGCTTTTTATCGTCGTGTCGGGTTTTATTTTTATTTCGGTATTCGGCAAATTCCTGGGGCGCTATGCGATCCGGCGCACGCTTTGGCTTGCCGTTTTGTCCGCCGCCGCATACGCCGCGGCGCTGGTGATGGTTCGCAGTGCCGCCACAGGAGGCGCCGCAGAACTCTGGACGCATCGCATTTTTGTGGCGATGTGCCTTTTGCTTTCGCTGCATGTCGTGGATCGTATAATCGTCAGGCCGATTCTCACGCGCAGCCAGACGATTCCCATGCCGCGCTTTGCCCACCAGATCATCATGATCGTGCTTTACCTGCTGGCGGCGATGGGCTATGTCTCGGCCGCGTTTCAGATCAATCTCGGCGCAGTTTTCGTCGGCCTCGGCGGCGTATCAATTGTTCTTGGCCTTGCGCTTCAGGAAACTCTCGGCAACTTCTTCAGCGGCATGGTGCTTCAGGCCAGCACTCCTTTTCAGGAGGGAGACTGGATTGATGTCGGCGGTACTGAAGGACGCGTGGTCGGCATGAGCTGGCGCGCTGTGACCATTCAGACCACATCCGGCAATTATCTGATGATCCCCAATGCCGTCATGTCGCGCGAGCGCATCACCAATTATCATTTTCCCACGCCGGCCATGAGCCATTCGCTGCTGGTTCCGGCGGATTATTACGTGCCGCCGCATGAGGTTCGGGCGATTTTACTTTCGGCCGCGGCCGAGGCCGACGGCGTCATGCCGGATCATCCTCCGATCGTTCTGCTGGAGGATTTCGGCAACATCGCCATGATGTACCGTGTGGTGTTCTGGGTTGATCACCCCAGCCGCCGCAAAATGGTTGAGCAGTCTGTGCGCGCCAACATCTGGTACCGTTTTCGCCAGCGCGGCATTGATATTCCTTATGCCAATCGTCCGGGTGATACGCCGATCATCGAAAAGAAAATGGCCGCGCGCCGCGAAGCGGAACTTCGCAGCCGCAAAGTTTTGCTGAAAAAAACGCGCCTGTTTGCCGGCCTTGAGGATGCTCAGCTCAATTGGCTTGCGGCCAATTGTTCAGAGGTTCTGCTGCCGGCCGGCCTGACGATTTATCACCAGGGCGATGCCGGCGAAAGCTTTTTTGTCGTCAAGCAGGGCGTGGTTGATTTGTTCATGCGTGCGCAGGACGGCCGCCAGCATGATATTGCCGATGTCGTTGCCGGAGAAACTTTCGGCGAGCTATCCACGTTAACCGGCCAGCCCCGCCCGGCCACCATGCGCGCACAAACCGATGTGGTTTGCGTGGAAATCCGGCGCGAACAGATGAACGACCTTTTTCAGCAGAAACCTGAAGTCATGGCGATCATGAGCCAGGTGATTGCCGAGCAGCAGCGCCAGCGCGAAGAAGCGCTCGCCCGCCTCGGCGCGCGCCCCGCGCCCGAATCCCGCCCCGACGCCCCCAACAGCATCCTGGCCAGAATGAGAAAACTCTTCGGCCGGTTTACCGCTGACGATTAATCAACAATCCGAGTTTGAAACCTGAGTTCGGGATAAGGGGCGTTGATTTCAAGCCCCGCTCCTTCATGGGGCGGGGCACAATGGATGTGCGAGCGATTGTCATCTATAGAGCACTTGATGATGCGTGAACGGTTTGCTGCGAATCATGAGCAATCGCCTGCGATCGTTGGTTTGTGCCCCATCCCATCAAGGGAATGGGGCTTGCTTATCCCGAACTCAGG
>CAZSYN010000027.1:0-27246 GCA_964610975.1 uncultured Phycisphaeraceae bacterium | reverse complement strand
AAAAGCCGCCCCGCGATAGCGTGGCGGCAGGTCATGCGCTAAAACATTTTGGCACTTACTATAATCAGCCCATGAAGGAGCGGGGCTTGAGATCAATATTCCTTATTCCGAACGTAGCTTAGGAATGTTCCGCGGCATCAGCAAAGAGGCGGCGCAGAGTTTCGCTGGCGTGATGGGCCGCGCTGGCTGGGTCGCCAAGTTGGCGAACATCTACTACAAACGGGCCGCGGAAATTCTGCTCATGCAGAATACGCAGCAATTGAGCCAGCGGAATCTGGCCGCGGCCAAGTTCTGCAAATTGCAGTGACGCGCCCATGCGCACCGCATCGGCGGCCGTAAACTGGGCGAGTTTGCCGGCAAGCATTTCGGCGGCTTTGAGCGGATCAACACCGGCCGCCAGAATACGCGCCGGCTCAAGATTCGCCTGAACCTGATTGCTGCCAAGCGCAGCAAGCATTTGCGAAATCGCGGCCGGTTGATCGGCGGAAATCGCCAGGCGCAGGCCGGAGCGATCGGCCTGTTCGGCCAGTTCGCGCAATGCGGATTCGGCAACGGAATTGAGCTTGCCCTTGTCGTCGGCCGGGCCGGCATTCAGAGATAACGTTTGTATTCCCAGATCGTGCGCGAGCTCAATGGCCGCGCGCGCGTGAGTCATGACTTCATCCACATTGGCCGCATCCGTCAGCCCCGTGCGCGGAGTTGCCAGGCGCAACGCATCGGCCGAAAGATGGCGCATCTCCAGAATCTTTTTGACATGCCGCCGGCCCGTGGCGGAGAGAACCTCCGGCGCAAGTTCGTCATGACGGCTCGGCAGCGCCACGGAGGCATAATGCGCCGACGATGCCAGATCAAAAGCGGACCGGGCATCCTGCGGCAATCCGCCGATAAAGAGCGAAGCGGGAATAGGTGGCGTGGTACTCATGCCAGGCATTATAGTAAGTAAGGCTCGGCTTGCGAGCATGTTTGTTCTGCCATACTCAAATCATCTGAGAGAGGGAAAACATGTCATTCAAGCGCACGATACGGTCAACACTCCCATTGCTTGCGGCAATGCTTCTGCTGGCCAGGGCCGCATTTGCCGCACAGACGGAGGAGAAATTCACTCTTGCCGTTATTCCTGACTCGCAGCAGGAAATTTTAAAAGAGGATGATGTGCGCCTGCCAAATCGTTTACAGTGGCTTGTAGATCAGCGAAACGCATTAAATCTTCGCATGGTACTGCATGTCGGCGATCTGCATAACTGGGATACGCCCGATCATATTCAGTATGAGCGCACAAGCCGCGCGTTTAAGATTCTTGATGATGCCAAAATGCCGTATGCCATTGCGGTGGGCAATCATGATACGGCCGCGACCGGAAAAGGCGGCGGCGCCGCGCCGGGAAACGTCAAACAGAATCAGCGCAACACGACAACATTCAATCATTATTACCCGGCCGAAAGAATCGGCATTTCCGGAGCAACGTGGGAAGATAACAAGGTCGAGAATGGCTACCGCACCTTTACCGCTGGCGGATTAAAATGGCTTGCGATCAATCTTGAACTCTGGGCGCGCCAGGAACCGATCAACTGGGCCAAAAAAGTTGCCGCGGATCACCCAGATCATAACTTCATCCTGCTGACGCACGCATTTATTGATGGCAATGGGAATATTCAACAAAACAATGGCGGCTATGGCGATAAAAGTCCGCAATACATTTTTGATACGCTGATCAAGCCCGCGCCCAATGCCCGCTTGATTTTTAACGGCCACACCGGCACGCATGCCTATCGTCTTGAAAAAGGCGATACGGGCAACAGCATTTATATGTTTAACCAGACGTATCACGATCCGAAAAGTAATCCGGTACGTCTTTTTGAAATTAATCCGGCCGAAAAGACCATCAAAACATGGGTATATTGCCCAATTGACGGCACTACCAAAGAAGATGGCTCAAGCATGACCATTCAGAATGTTGAGTGGGTTAAGCCTGCGGGCAAATAAAAAATCAATCATCGTCATCCGCAGGCTTGGCGATGCCGAGTTTTTTCTGTTCCTCGTAATACGCCAGTTCTTCAGTGATGCGTTTGCGGGATTTTTCCACGTATTCTTCAGAAAGCTCAATGCCCAGGTAGCGCCGGCCAAGTTCCGCAGCCACGATGGCCGTTGTGCCGCTGCCGCTGAAGGGATCAAGCACCATATCGCCAGGCTTGCTGGCCACGGTGATAATGCGATTCATCAACTTCATCGGGATCTGGCACGGATGCCACAGCACACGCTCATGAAAAGAACCGCACACGCGCGAAACGGCCCACGTATCGGTATCCGGATGAAAAGCGGCCGGCTCCCATTGCGGTTTAAGCACCCAGGTATCATCCGGAATTTTGCCACGCTGGTCCGCACGCTGATCGTTATAAATCAGTTGCCGCAATGACGGAATGCGGATCGCCATGTCATTAAACGTGCACGCGCTCTCATCTTTAACGCAGTAAAAAATGTGCGCATGCGAGCGATTGAATTTGTATTTGCATCGCTGGCCGAAGGTATAGTGCCACACGATCCAGTTGCGCATGACGAAATTACCGCGTTTTTCATGCTGCTTGAGATGCATGCGCAGTTCGGCCGCGTATTCATCACCGATCATAAAGAACATTGAGCCGGTCGGCTTGGTCGCGCGGATGCAGGCGTCAACCCATTGATGCGTAAATGACACATAATCGTCATCTTCGCGTTCATCATGATATTGATTGTACTTAAAGCCAATATTGTATGGCGGGTCGGCAAAAACCAGATCCGCAAATTCGGCCGGCAGCGATTTGAGCGTGTTAATCGCATCGCCCACGACAATCTGGTCCGTAGGAACGGCCAGGGAGTCGCTGATGTGCGGAGTATTGAGAGATTCAGTCGTCATATCATTTAACCAAGAATTTAGTTCTCACAGAGGACACAGAGATCACAGAGAAGGCCAAAAGAAAAAGCTATTGAACCTGAGTTCGGGATAAGCAAGCCCCATTCCTTTTATAGGATGGGGCACAAACCAAGTATCGCTTGCCATTGCTCATGATCAGAACAAACCGTTCACGCATCATCAAGTGCTCTACAGATGACCATCGTTCGCACATCCATTGTGCCCCGCCCCATGAAGGAGCGGGGCTTGAAATCAACGCCCCTTATCCAGAACTCAGGTTATTGAAGTTTTCTTCATTTTCCCTGCGCCATCCGTGATCTCTACGAGAACATGACTTCAATTACTACATTATCAATTGCCACATTACCACATGGCTTTATCCCGCCAGTCCCAGCGCGCGGAACTGCCGCAATACCAGATGTTCAAAATCAACGCCGGTGTTGGCCAGCACATACGTGCTGCCGGTGTTGTGGGCAAAGCGTTCGGCCTCTCGCAGGAACGCCGCCAGGCGTTTTTGATACATCTGTATTGTGCCGCGATTGGCGGTAATATCCACTGCGTTTTGCGTCTCCATATCCACCAGGCGCACGTCGCCGGCCAATTCAGGATTCAGTTCCTGCGGCGACATCACGTGCACCATCGTGACATCATGCTTGCCGTAACGCAACCGCTTAACGCCTTCTTCATATCCGCTGTCAGAAAGCAGATCGCTGATAAGCACGCAGAGCCCGGCGCGCGGCGTGCGCAACGCAAATCGCTTCAGCGATGCGTTAAGGTCCGTTCTGCCGTTTGGTTTGAGATTCTCCAGGATTTCCATTAAACGCGCAACCGACGCTTTGCTGCGCAGCGGCCGGCTGGTGCTGCCAAGAACTTCCGCGCCGTTTTCGTTATCAACCGAAACCGGCGTAATCGTCACGCGGTCGGTATTGGCCAGCGCGATATACCCGATGGCCGCGGCCAGCTTGCGGGCATAATCAAATTTATGCATCGCGGCCGGCGTGCCAAAATTCATGCTCGTTGAGCAATCAAGCAGGATATGAACGGGCAATTCCTGTTCTTCAACAAACAGGCGGAGCATGAGCGTCTCAAATTTCGCATATGCGTTCCAGTCAATGCGCCGGAAGTCATCGCCCTGAACATAGGGCCTAAAATCAGCAAACTCAACCGATGCGCCATGCTGGGTAGAGCGGCGCTCACCGCGGGAATCACCGCGAAATAGCGCATGGGCTCTGAGCGTGAGCGTCTCAAGCTTCTTAAGAAAGGTTGAATCAAACAGTTGCGGCATGGCGCAGAGTGTACCCGATTTTTACAAATATCACATTTTAATTATCACATTACCACATTCGCGGATGCCTTGCATAACCTCCCTCGCTTCCTTACTCTGATGTGCTCTTTATGTATATATAGGATGGGATTTCGGTGGCAAAGAACATTAAACCTCGCAAAGACGATTACTCGCAGTGGTATCTTGACGTGATCAAGGCGGCGCAACTGGCGGATTATTCGCCCGTGCGCGGATGCATGGTCATCCGGCCGGAAGGCTACTCTATTTGGGAAGCCATTCAGCGTGATCTGGATCGCCGTTTTAAAGACACCGGCCACATCAATGCCTATTTTCCGCTGCTGATTCCCCAAAGCTTTTTGACCAAAGAAGCTGAGCACGTTGAGGGCTTTGCGATGGAGTGCGCCATCGTCACCCACAGCAAGCTTGAAAAAGGGGCCGACGGCAAGCTTCGCCCGGCCGGCGAAATTGAAGAACCGCTCATCGTGCGCCCCACTTCTGAAACAATCATCGGCCACATGTACGCGCAATGGATTCAGAGCTATCGCGATCTGCCGGTGCTGATCAACCAGTGGTGTAATGTGATGCGATGGGAACTGCGCACGCGTTTGTTCCTTCGCACGGCCGAATTTTTGTGGCAGGAAGGCCACACCGCCCACGAAACCGCCGACAAAGCGCAGAAAGAAACTTTGCGCATGCTTGATGTGTATGCGGCATTTGCCGAAGAATTTCTGGCCGTACCAGTAATCAAGGGCGCCAAGACGGAATCAGAAAAATTCCCCGGCGCAGTGACCACGTACTGCATTGAGGCGCTCATGCAGGATGGCAAAGCGCTTCAGGCCGGCACGTCGCACAACCTGGGCCAGAATTTTGCCAAAGCTTTTGATATCAAGTTCCTCGGCCGCGACCAGAAACTTCAGCACGCGTGGACCACAAGCTGGGGCGTATCAACGCGACTCATCGGCGCGATGATCATGGCGCATTCTGATGATGAGGGTCTTGTTATTCCGCCGAAAGTTGCGCCGACGGTTGTCGCGATTGTGCCGATCTTCCGCAGCGATGAAGAAAAAGCCAAAGTGGCCGCGTTTATTGACCAGATGCTCACGTCCCTTGTGGGCGAGTCCGAAATCGCCGCTGCAAAGAATCGCATGAACGATTCGGGTATTCATCGTTATTTCTTTGATAAAGTCACCAATCAGCAGATCATTGTGGATTGGCGCGATGCGCGTCCGGGCGATAAGCAATATCACTGGGAACAGCGCGGCGTGCCGTTCCGCTTTGAGGTCGGCCCGCGCGATGTTGACGCCGGCGCGTTTGTCGCCAAAAAACGTCTTGATCGCAGCAAAGAAACGGTTCAGCTCGGCAGTGTTTCCGCTCAGTGGCTCAAGGATCAGCTTGAGACTGTTCAGGCGGCCATGTTCGCAAAGGCAAAAGCCTTCCGCGACGAAAATACCCGCTCGGCCGGCAGCTATGACGAACTCAAGAAAGTGCTCAGCGAGCATGGCGGATTTGTCCGCTGCTTCTTTGAGCCAAATCCCGAGAACGAAGCTAAAATCAAGGAAGAAACCAAAGCCACCGTGCGCTGCATTCCTTTTGAAGGACAAGGCGCCGAAGGCACCTGCATTTACACCGGCAAGCCGACAAAAACGCAGGTATTGTTCGCACAGTCGTACTAAGCATTATTTTTCACCACGGAGACATGCAGGTGAAAAAATGACGCGGTGATACGGAGACACGGGGACACGGAGAGTATGAATGTGAAGTATCTCCGCGTCCCCGTGTCGTCGCGTCTCGGTGTCTTCTACTCCTTCGCCTCCGTTGTGAATGACTTCATAAGGAATCGCCATGAGTTCGTCTCAGATTGATATGACTCCGACACAAATTGTTTCCGAGCTTGATAAGCACATTGTCGGCCAGGCGGCCGGTAAGCGCGCTGTGGCCATTGCGGTACGCAATCGGTGGCGCCGCCAGCAGCTTCCCAAAGAACTTGCTACGGACGTCATTCCGAAAAATATCATGATGATCGGCCCGACGGGCGTGGGCAAAACGGAAATCGCCCGGCGCCTTGCGTCGCTCACCGGCGCGCCGTTCATCAAGGTTGAGGCAACCAAATATACGGAAGTCGGCTATGTCGGCCGCGATGTTGAGAGCATGGTGCGCGATCTGCTTGAGATTGCCATCCGCATGGTTCAGCATGACCAGGCCGAAGCCGTGCGCAACAAAGCCTCGGCCGCGGCTGAGGAACGCATTGTTGACGCCCTGCTGCCGCTGGGCGAAGCATCATCCGATACCGGCGAAGGCGACGCCATTGAGCGCCGCGAACGCAGCCGCCAGAAAATCCGCTCGCAGCTTGCGGCCGGTATTTTTGACCAATCAACCGTTGAAGTAATCATTCAGGATAAGCCGCAGACCAATAATCTGCTGAGCATGATGGGTATGGATCAAATGGACGCGGCCGGCGGCGGCGGCCTGGGCGATATGTTTGAGCGCATCATGCCGACCAAATCGCATCGCCGCAAACTTAAAGTTCCGCAGGCGCGGGAATTTTTCATCGCGCAGGAGGCCGAGCGCCTGGTTGATCGCGAAAACGTCATCACCCATGCGATTGATCTGTGCGAAAACGCCGGCATGATTTTTATTGACGAAATCGACAAGCTCGCCGGCGCCGATTCTAAAAACGGCCCGGATGTTTCGCGCAGCGGCGTTCAGCGCGATCTGCTGCCGATCGTTGAGGGATCAACCGTCACCACCAAGCATGGCCCGGTGCGCACGGATCACATTTTGTTCATCGCGGCCGGCGCTTTTCATAACGCCAAGCCAAGCGACCTGATGCCGGAACTTCAGGGCCGCTTTCCGATCCGCGTTGAGCTTTCGGATCTGACAAAAGACGATTTTGTGCGCATCCTCACCGAGCCGGAGAACAATCTGGTGCGCCAGCAGGTTGAGCTGCTCAAGACCGAGCAGGTTGACGTGAGCTTTACCGAAGACGCCATTGAGGCGATTGCGGAATTTTCCTACAACGTCAACAAGAAGCAGCAGAACATCGGCGCGCGCCGACTGCACAGCATTATTGAGCGCGTGATGGAAGATTTATCATACACAGCCTGCGAGCGCCGGGGCGAAAAACACGTGATCACCGGCCGAGTTGTCAAAGACCGCCTGACCAAAATCGCCAGCGACGAGGATCGCTCAAAATACATTCTGTAAAAACCAAGACGCCCCGCTCCGTGACGGGGCGGGGCACAAATTCTCTTTACCATTTTTCTCCGCGTCTCCGCGTGAAATTCTGTTTTTCTTCCTTTTTTCACGCGGAGCCACGGAGACGCGGAGGAAAAAGGATGATTAAATTGAGCAACTATGGCTCAGGCCAATTCCTATGTATTAGCCCAACTTGACAGCGCGAGCCCCGCACAGGCACGTAAATTGCTCTTAACCCAATGTGATAACAATATTTACAGACTATACACAAAAACGAAATAATTATCACTCACTTCTTTTCGGCCAGCCTGCGCCTGACGCATTTTGGTGATATGACAAAAAAATCGGGCGAATTTATAATATTCCGCAACCATAAGCGACTATCAGCGTTGAGCACTGATCGTGGCAGGCCCGGTGCCTGCCATTCTTTTTAGTTGCGTATGCCCCGATAATATCTGCGTTATCCCGGCACTGTTTGCCGGGTGCAGAAGTTTTAGGAGTGATCTCAATGAAGCGTTTGGCGGTAATTTTACTGGCGGCCATCTTTGCCCTCTCAACCACGGGCGTGGCCATGGCGTCCACTCATCACAGCAAAACTGCAAATACCCAGACCTCAACACTGACGAAGGCCAAAAAGGCCAAGTCACATAAAAAGTCCCACAAGAAAATCAGCAAGAAGCACAAAAAATCACACAAAAACGTCAGCACCAAAATCAGCCATAAAAAAACTGCCGCCATTCAGGCCTGATGCGGAATCGTTTTTGATCGCGTAGTGAATGAACAAAACGCAGAAGTTTGCGCTTCTGCGTTTTGTTTTTTGCCCGCAAATTTCACACAAATTCAATAGCATTCGCGCGACAAGTTGCCTATGATTTTCGCTCTGCTAGAGGAATTGCCAAAAACGAATCACGCATCACAAGTTGATCGGGGCCGCCCCGCGCAGCGTGGCGGTATGTCAGGTGTGATCTATTTTTGGCACTTACTATAATTCATGTTTCGGCAGGAGAAGATATGGCCACGAATCACAAGTTCAATATCGGCATCGTACAGATGACCTGCTCTCCCGATGTGCAGGAAAACATGGAGAAAATGGTCGCAAAGATTCGCCAGGCCGCCAAAATGGGCGCCCAGGTAATCTGCACGCAGGAGCTTTTTCGTTCGCAATATTTCTGCCAGCTTGAGAGCACCGAGATGTTTAATCTCGCCGAGGCAATCCCCGGCCCCAGCACGGACGTACTGGGCAAGCTGGCCAAAGAACTTGGCGTGGCGATTGTCTCAAGTCTTTTTGAACGCCGCGCGGCCGGCCTTTATCACAACACCGCGGCCATTCATGATGCCGATGGCAGCCTGCTGGGTATTTACCGCAAAATGCACATTCCGGATGATCCGCTTTATTACGAAAAATATTATTTTACGCCCGGCGATCTTGGCTTTAAGGCATGGCAAACCAAATTCGGCCGCATCGGCGTATTAATCTGCTGGGATCAATGGTATCCGGAAGGCGCGCGCCTGACGGCACTACAGGATGTCAACGTGCTGTTTTATCCCACGGCCATCGGCTGGCATCCCAAAGAAAAAGCCGTCTTCGGCGCGGCGCAAATTGACGCATGGCAAACCATGCAGCGCTCACATGCCATCGCCAACGGCGTTTATGTGGCCAGCGTCAACCGCATCGGCTTTGAGCAAATCCCCGGCGCGGCCGGCGACGGCATTGAGTTCTTCGGCGGATCTCTGATTGCCGATCCTTTCGGCCGCTATCTGCAAAAAGCCTCAAGCGATAAAGAAGAAATCCTGATTGCGGAAGTTGACCCGGCATGGCAGGAAGAAACCCGCCGCAACTGGCCCTTCTTCCGTGACCGCCGCATTGATGCCTATGGCGGAATCACAGAACGCTTTGGGAAGTAACGGAGAAGACAGAGGTCAGGGGAGAGGGGTCAGGGGCCAAAGGAAAAACGACAAAGCACAAATGGCAAATGTCAAAAAGAAACATCATCATTGGCCATTGAACATTGCTCATTCAGATTTGTTTTGTCATTTGGCCCGCGTTCTTTGCGTATGCCGCGGTTATGAGGTCTTAGGCGCTCAGGCCTTGTGATCAAATTCATCGCCCTTAAAGCTGTGGCCCAGGTAGGTTTCGCGCACGAGCTGGTTGTTGATCAGGTCGCGCGGGGCGCCCTGCGCCAGAACTTTGCCGGCGTCAATGATGATGGCGCGATCGCAAACTTCAAGCGTGCGCTGAACGTTGTGATCGGTAATCAGAATCGCTTTGCCAAGCCCATCCTTAAGCGACTTAATTTCGCGCTGAAGATCCTCAACGGCAATCGGATCAACGCCGGAGAATGGCTCATCAAGCAGGATTAAACTCGGATTGGTGATCAGTGATCGGGCAATTTCCAGTTTGCGGCGCTCGCCGCCGGAGAGCGTCATGGCTTTTTGATCGCGGTTTTTGGTCAGGCCGAATTGCTCCATCAGCCGCGCGGCTTCTTCCTTGCGCGCGGCCGCGTTGCGGCGCGTAGTCTCAAGAATGGCCAGCAGGTTCTGTTCAACGGTCATGCGCTGAAAAATGCTGGGTTCCTGGGAAAGATAGCCCATACCTTTACGGGCGCGCTGGTACATAGGCAATTTGGTGATGTCAAAACCATCAAAGACGACCTGGCCTGAATCAGGTGTGACCATACCCATGATCATGCGGAATGAGGTGGTTTTGCCCGCACCATTGCGGCCGAGCAGACCGATGACTTCCCGATGGCCGACCTCAAACGATACGTGGTCGACAACAGTGCGCCCGGTGTATCGCTTGACCAGATTGTTGGCTCTCAGAAGTATCACGCAGTCCTCAACTCAACCTTGATAGTCTTTTGACAGGCCGACTATTGTGACGTTAGTGACGAGCTAACGCAACTTACTTCGTTGATCGTTTTCCGCTGTTTTTTTAATAAAAAAAATAGTCGTCAATCGCGCCTGATTAGTGACTGCGGAATTTTTCTTTCAGCATATCATGCATCACGCGCGACTTTTGCACAATCCGCGTCCATTAACGATGTGAACCACTGGTAAATCCCGGACCCAAAACCACTTGCGGCTGCGGTGCCGGTTTATAGGTCGGCTCAACAGCAAGCTTGAGCGGACGCATTTTTTTATCCGGAATGCCATGCTCATCAATAATACGCTGAATAGCCATAATGCCCTCAATCAGCGTCTCAGGACGCGGCGGGCAACCCGGCACGTAAACGTCAACGGGAATAAACTGGTCAATGCCCTGAACCGTGGCATAATTATCAAAGACGCCGCCGGTGCTGGCGCAGGCGCCCATGCTCAAGACCCATTTGGGCTCGGCCATCTGCATATAAATGCGCTGAAGAACAGGCACCATTTTAATGCTGACCCGGCCTGCGATGATCATGAGATCCGCCTGGCGGGGCGAAAAACGCATGACTTCTCCGCCAAAGCGAGCGATATCAAAACGACTTGAGGCCATAGCCATCAATTCAATGCCGCAGCATGCCGTGGCAAACGGCAACGGCCAAACGCTTGAGCGACGGCAGAAATTAACCGCTTTTTTAAGATTCAGCGTCAATACGTTATCCGGTAACGCTGTCGGTTCAATCGGCATCGGATGCACTCCGCAAAAATTTCTCTACGATACCAGACACGGTGACACACAGACGCCAAGACACGGAGAAAAGACCATGGTCCTATTCACCGTGTCACCGAGTCCCTGTGTCTCTGCGTCAGTGTGTTCTTCAATCCCACTTAAATACGCCCTTGCCCCAAGCATAAATATAGGCAACCAGGACAATTGCGGTAAAGGTAATCACGCAGCCAAACAGGACCGGAATCATCGTCGGGGAAATACCGAATACCTGCGTATTGGGGAAAAGCGTGACCCACGGGACAAAGAACAGAATTTCCACATCAAAAACCAGGAAGATCATGGCCACCAGGTAAAAGCGAACATTAAATCGCTGCTTGGTAGAGCCGATGGGATCTACGCCTGATTCGTACACGCTGTCTTTGATTTTGCCTTTGCGGCTTGGGCCGATGAGCGCTGATGCGACCACGTTACCCACGGCAAAGCCAAAGGCCACCAGAAACAGAATGCCGACGACGGCCCAGTCTTTTTGCATATCTGCCAGCATCGGCAGGAACGGTGCAATTGCCATCCTCAACCCCCAAACGAAAGTCTACAAGATAGGAACGATATACGAATTGCAGCCATTCTTCAATTATCCAGAAAAACGAATTAAAGAGCGAGCAAATCAGGATTGACTCGCAGCCTGCTGGGGCAGCATCACGCTTGGCGCAGACCAGTTTCTCTGAATCACACGCTTAAGGCATGTGACAAGCAAAATGGCCGAACATGTGACAATGGCAATGATCAGCGCGATACAGAGAGTGGCATTTGTCACCTTGTCGGCCGTAATGCCGGGCGTATGAATAACCTTGAGCTGGCGCTGAATCATCATCACGGCCGTCACGGACGTGGTGGTCAACACAAAAAGCATCGGCACAACCGTCACCCAGGCAAAGCGCGCCTTGCCCGCGTGCACCAGCGCCACAGTCACAATGGCAAGCGCCATGACGGCAAGCATCTGATTGGCCACGCCAAACATCGGCCATATACCGGCCATGGAGTTTGCGTTGATAAAATAAAACCATCCGCCGACCATTAATGCCGTGGCGAGAATTGAAGAAGCAAGATGGTCCGGCTTGCCCCACGCCGGGCGCACGCGGCCAAAGATTTCCTGTATGAGAAAACGCCCCACACGCGTACCGGTGTCAATGGTGGTAAGGATAAAGAGCGCCTCAAACATAATGGCAAAGTGATACCAGTACGGGATGAGTTTTTCTAAAAATTTGACGCCTTCGGATGCGGCGCCGAGGATGTTGCGGGCCGCGCCGTCAAAAATCTCCGACATGCCCACGGCCAGCGTCACCGCGCCGCCGGTGCGGCCCTGAAGTGTTTCGCCAACCTGATTTTCTATCTGCGAAAGCGGCGGCGTCTTGGCATCGTCCATTTTGGCAAGCTCGGTGATTTCCTGATGATATTTTGGCACATCAGCCCACGCCGTGTTCATCTGATAGTAATGGCTATTGGGCAGGCTCGCGGCCGCAATCAGCGCGACGATACCGACAAGTCCCTCAATCATCATCGCGCCGTAACCGATGGTGCGTGCCTGAGATTCTTTTTTGATCATTTTTGGCGTAGTGCCGGAACTGACCAGCGCGTGAAATCCGGATATCGCGCCGCACATGATGGTGATAAACATGAACGGGAAAAGCGGGCTCGGGTCGCCGAGAATCGGGCCTTTTTCCATAAACAGAGTATTGAGCGCCGGCGCCTGCAAAGTGGGATTGGCAATGATCACGCCAAACACCAGCAGCGTGATGGTGCCGATCTTGAGGAACGAACTGAGATAATCACGCGGGCAAAGCAACATCCACACCGGAAGCACCGATGCGATAAAACCATAAACCGCCATGCCCACCGAAATGCCGTACTCCGAAAGATTAAACAGATCACGGAAGGAGTAAACAATTGATTCGGGATTATCAATAAACCCGCCAACGTACACCGCGCCAAGCGTCATAAGGCCGCCGATGACAGAAGCCTCAAGCACGTGGCCTTTGCGGATGCGGTACATATAAAGGCCGGTAAAAAGAGCAATGGGGATTGTCAGGAAAATCGTCAGCGTGCCCCAGCTTGAGCCGGGAATTTTTTGCGTGGCGGTGATGGCCGGGACAATGGTCAGCTCATCACCCGGGCGCGTGCCGCTCTGCGCGTTTTTGGCGTCCCAGTCGGTCATGCCGACCTTGTTGCGCGTCTCAATGAGTGTTTTATGAGAAAGCGTGACGATGGTTCCGTTGGGATAAAAAACTTTGGTGCCTGGTTCCGCACGGTAAACGGTTAGCACGTCAGTCTGCTCATAGGGAACAATCGGCTTTGCGGATTCAGGCGCGACAAATCGTGTACCGGTGGGGAACGTAATTTCCTCGCCGCCAAGCGCTTTGGTCACAACCTTCCCAAGCCCGGCCAGGGCAATAACCAGCACAAACAGAATGCCCAGTGCCGCGGCCCATCCGGCAACGGGGCCGGCTTCTGTATGCGCGATCTGCGCCAAAGATTTGCCGTCATGACGCACGGAAACAGCAAGCACGATAAAGTCCTGAACGGCGCCGGCGAGACATACGCCGATGAGAATCCACAACAAACCGGGCATGTATCCGAATTGCGCCGCGAGCACCGGGCCGATGAGCGGGCCGGCGCCTGAGATCGCCGCAAAATGGTGCCCAAAAAGGACCCATTTATGAGTAGGATGATAATTCTGGCCGTCATTCAGACGGTATGCGGGCGTGGTTCGCGCGTCATCAAGCATTAAAACTTTGGCCGCCAGAAAAGCGGAATAATAACGATAAGCCAGTGCCATCACGCACAATACGCCAATCATGAGCCACATGGCATTAATAGGAAAATGCTGCATATAGGACCTCCGCGAGAGTTGTGCGGACATTGTAACCGAAATGCGAAAATAGAGGATACTCTTGTATCACCCCTATTCCTGTTATACTGCTAAAGGCTAAAGGACGCCAAAAATGATACAAAACGGATGTTCCGTATCTGGCGATCCCGCCACCTTTCTGGTTAATAAATCCTATGACAGGCAAAACGGTCCCTTCGGGAACTGTTGCTACGGATCAACAGGTCAGTCATGCCGGTAAAGATGCGACCAACTCAAATGGCGATTCAGCACGTGTGATGGGCGATGCGCTGCGCCGCTCTCTTTATTATACAACACTTGCGTGGTTTTTCGGCGCGTTCTGGATGGCCGCCGTCGGCGGCGGAACCATCACGGAACTTGCCAAATTTCTGGGCGCCAACGATTTTGTCTTCGGCATCATGGCGGCCGCGCCGTTTATCGCGGTCTTTTTTCAATTGCCGGGATCATTGGCAGTTGAGTACTTTGGCCGGAGAAAGGGAATTTTTCTCTGGTGGAGTACACTTCACCGGGCGGTTTACCTGGGAATTGCCGCCCTTCCGTGGATTTTGCCTCCCGGAAGCGTCGGCAGCGCCTACGTTCTGGCATGCGCTATACTCATTTCGTATGCCTGTAACAGCGTCGGCGGACAAGCATGGGTCAACTGGATGGCGGACCTGGTGCCGGTGCGCGTGCGCGGCCGGTACTTTGCGAAACGTTCGCGCTACGGCCTGGTGGTGATCATGCTCACGTCGCTGCTGATCGGCATATTGCTTGATCTGTCGCGCACGCCAACATTTATATCATTGATGGCGCCGGTGCAGAAACTCACCGGCCTGCCGCCGCTGATCGCGCTGATCTCAGCCATTATGGTGCTGGCGGCATTTTCCGGCATGACGGATATTCAGCTATTCCGCAAAGTGGACGAGCCGGCGATGGCAAACAGGCCCAGCGAATCTCTGGTAGAAAAACTTTCACGCCCGACAAAAGACCCGGAGTTTCGCCGTTACCTGGCATATGCGGCCACGTGGGCGTTTTCGGTCAATTTCTGCGGCGCGTTCTGGTGGGTATATATGCTTGATTTCCTCGCGCGCATGGAGAATGCCGGCCAGCGCGCGTGGTGGGTTGATCACAAATATATCATCACATACCTGCCGCTGGCGTGCGGATACCAGATCGGCCAGTTGATCACGCTGCCGCTGTGGGGAAAAATCATTGACCGTTTCGGCAAGCGCACGGCGCTGTTTGTCAGCAGTTCGCTGCATACCATTTCGTGGCTGCCCTGGCTGTTTATTTCGCCGGGAATCGTTCAGTGGCTGATCATCACGCAAATCGCCGGCGGCATGCTGGGCGCGGGACAGGATATCGCCAACTTTAACATGACGCTGAGCTTTAACCGCAAAGGCGGGCCGGCCTATCAGGCGATGACGCAGATCGGCGTGGCCACGGCCGCGGCGCTGGCGACGATTTCCGCCGGTACGCTAGCCAAATTACTCATCGGTGTTGAGTGGCGTTTTTTAACCGGCACAACATGGGAATTTGTCATCAATCGCTACAGCATCATCATCATGATTTCCGTCTGCATTAAATACCTGTGCGATATCATCCTGCTGCCGCGCGTGCACGAGCCGGAAGCCAAGAGCCGCCTGGTGGCCGTGCGCTATTTCTTCGGCATCATTTACGCGGATCTTGACGCACGTATCCTCGCGCCACTGCAAAAGATTAACCCGGTCAAGCAGGAAAATATTGAGAAATGGTTTAAGTAATGTCGTCACATAACCGTGTTTAATGTGGTAATCGCAATATAAAAATTGCGTTTACGGAAATTAATATATCTGCGTGCATCTGCAGCCATTTTTCTCCGCTTATCTCTGGCACATGCGCGTTATTCAAGCCCCGCGCGGCGGATAAATTCCGCTTCGTCAATCACGGGCACGCCCAGTTGATTGGCTTTCTCAAGTTTGCTGCCGGCCTCGTCACCTGCGAGAACAAAACTTGTTTTTTTACTCACAGATTCTGACGTTTTCCCGCCGAGGCGATCAATTTCCTTCTTGATTTCCTCGCGTGAATATTTTTGCAGTGACCCTGTGACCACGATGGTTTGTCCGGCAAAAGGTTGATGTGCGGGGCGTTCCTGCTGAGGCTCATCAAGCTTAAGGCCAAGTTGACGGCACTCGGCAAAAACTTTTTCTCCGGAATCAGAATGCACAAACGCAAACAGCGCGCGCGCGGCCACGCCTGATTCCCGAATCTCCCGGATTTTATCCGCAACCGTTTTTTCGTTTTTCTCAGAATAAGCCAGCCGCTCAAGTTCCTTCTCAATTTCGTGCGGAATCGGCTCAAGGCCGAGTAACTGCATATTGCTCAGCGCGGAACATAGCTCAACTTTGGCTTTTAATTTTTCAACATTGTTGATGACATCCTTGCCCATCTGCGGCAAGGCGAGCAATTGCTCAATGGTCGCGGCATATAACAGATCATAGGACGGAAAATGCTGCGCCACCAAGCGGGCCGTCACGGCGCCGATATGAGAAATTCCCAGGCCCGCCAGCAATCTGGCAAGTCCGCGATTTTTAGCATCCTCAATTGAGCGGATGATATTCTGCGCGCGCACCGGGCCGATCGTCACCCGCACCGTTTTTGATTCCGTCTCTTCCTTAAACAGCGCATCATCCGCGGCGGAAGCCTTCTTCTTTTTTTTCTTAGTGACTGTTTTTTCATACTCGCTGACGGTCAGCGGCTCAATCTGCTCTGCTTTAATCCTGAACAGATCCGTCAGGCCTGACACCAGATTATTTTTCAGCAGGCAATCAATCACAGAATCGCCCACTTCCGCAATGTCCATTTGTCCGCGCGCGCAGAAATAAGCAATGCGCTCTTTGAGTTGAGCAGGACACGAAGGATTCTGGCAGCGCACAAAACCGCCGTCATTGAGAAGATTTTTGCTTTCGCAGGAGGGGCATTTGAGGGGGCGAAGAATTTCCTGCGCATCGGCCGGGCGTTTATTGGCCACAACGCCGACAACATACGGGATCACCTCGCCGGCTTTTTCTACCAGCACGCGATCATGCAGACGAATATCCTTGCGCTCTATCTCATCAAAATTATGCAGTGACGCGCGATAAACATTCGTTCCGGAGATAAACACGGCCGGCTCAAATTCGGCCACGGGCGTGATAGTGCCGGTCTTGCCGACCTGAAAAACCACGCGCGCCAATTCAGTTTCGGCCTGTTCCGGCTGATATTTATACGCAATGCACCAGCGCGGCGCCTTTGCCGTAACACCCAGTTTTTCGCGCTGATCAAAACGATCAACCTTGATCACCACGCCATCCGTGTCATAGGCCAGTTGCGGCCGTTTTTGGGCAAATTCATGTAGATACGCAATAACATCGTCAATGCGATTGACACGCGTAAAGTACTCGTTGACGCGGAAGCCAAAACGCGCCAGTTCCTTCTGCCACTGCTCGTAAGTGCCAACACTCAAGCCCTCAATTTGCCCCGCGCCGTGCGGAAGAAAATCAAGTTTGCGCGCGGCGACCATTTTTGAATCAAGCAATTTGAGCGTACCGGCCGCGGTATTGCGCGGATTGGCGTACTGCTCAAGACCAAGTTCTTCCTGCTGCTGGTTGATTTTTAAAAATTGCTTGCGCGAAAGGAACACCTCGCCGCGCACTTCAATCACAGACGGAGCATCTCCGCCAAAAAGTCCCGTTGATTCAACTTTCAGCCGAAGCGGAATATTGTGTATCGTTTTGGCGTTAACCGTCACATTGTCGCCGGTTCTGCCGTTGCCGCGCGTGGCCGCGGCCACAAGCAAGCCGCCCTCATAACGCAACGAGAGCGACAAACCATCAATTTTGGGCTCGCAGGTATACGCCACATCATCCGTGCCGAGCATTTTTTTAACGCGCAGATCAAAAGAGCGCACTTCCGATTCATCATACGTATTATCAATCGACATCATGGGCACGGCGTGCTGATACGGCTCAAAACCATCAATCGGCTTGCCGCCGACGCGATGCGTGGGCGAATCCGGCGCGGCCAATTCAGGATGCACCGCCTCAAGATCAATCAGTTGCCGCATCAGCGCGTCATATTCCTGATCGCTGATCTCCGGCTTTGCCTGCTGATAATACAATTCATCATGATGGCGGATCTGCGCGCGCAGTTTTTCTGCCTGCGCGGAAAAATCGGAAGAACTGTCGTGACTGGTTTTGCTCATACGAACATTTTACGACATCACTCGCCGCGCGTCAGCTTCATGATTTGATCAGTCGTCATACATTTCCTTCCGCGTCCGAGAAGAGCATTGACCGTTATTTCACCTCGGCTCCGCTTTTTTATGTTTTTATCTTTTTTAGCTGGTTGCTTTTTCATTACGGATTTCTCAGCTTTACGATGATTACTGCTGGTCAACCATCATACATTTTTAACGAACCACGATACACGATCAACGACTCACTACCTCACAGCCACCACCGCAGCGACCATGCCAGCGTGTGGCCAAGTCTTTTATACCAAGGCACAGCCAGGCATTCGCGCTGGGTGATGTGATGTGAGCGGTGCATTTCGTAAAGGCAGATATCCTTCATGATGGCCGCAAAGCGTTGCGAGCGGATCACCGCGACAAATTCGCGGTTGATATAAAACGAACGCGGATCAAAATTGGCCGACCCCACCGCAGTCCATTGATCATCCACCACAATCATTTTTGAATGCAGCATGCGGCTCTGGCGCTCATAAATGCGAAATCCGCGGCGGATCATTTTGTCATACAGATACGCCGAGGCCCATTTAACAAGCTTAACATCTGATTTTTCCGGCACGATGATGCGCACACGCACGCCGCGCTTGCGTGCGCTTAACAGCGCGCGCTGCGGAAAACCGACCGGAATAAAATAGGCCATTGAGATATATACGGTATGCCGTGCGCTGCGCAGCAGGCGCGAATAAATCCGGCCTACGCGCGAAAATTTGTAAATCGGCCCTGAATCAAAAAAGCGGATGCTCTCGGCCGGGTCCGCCGATGACGGCAAGGGCGCCCGGCGATATTTTCTTCGCCGGCGCAGAAACAATTCGTTATGCGCCCGGCGCCAGGAATGCTCAAAAGATTCCGCAAGTTCACGCACCCTATCGCCGGCAAGCCGCACATGAACATCGCGCCATCCGGCGGACGTCGGCAGCTTGTCGCGCGCCACGCGCGCATTATCCGCCATCGTATTATCGACAATGTTCATGCCGCCGAAATAACCGGCCGCATCATCAATCACAATCAACTTGCGATGGTTTCGCCGATTAAGAATCGTCAGCAGGCCGCTGCGCGACAGCAGCGCCTCCGCCAGACGGTGAAAACAATGAACCTTAACCCCGGCCGCAATCATTTCGTTAAAAAATGCCGCCGGCACGCCAAGCGATCCCACCGCGTCATACATCACGCGGACATCAACGCCATGCCGGGCTTTTTCTTTAAGTGCATTAGCGATTAATTTGCCGCCGGCATCATTAAAAAAAATGTATGTCTCAACCCATATTCGCCGCCGTGCCGATCGTATATCGCGCATAAGCGAATCGCGCAGCGCCGGCCATTCTACAAAAACAGTCAATTCCTGACCGGCCACCGTCAGCACTTTTGGCACTTCCGGGGTATGCTGCGGCGCATGAGCGAAGGGCAACTCATGCAGATCATCAAGATTTTGTTCCGGCGCCTGTGCCATATATCAAAAATCGGTTATCCGGATACTCTCATGCCACTGAAAATCGCCGCTCTACGCGCCCCTCATGCCACAATCCGCATTATCAATCATCATCATGCTTGCCGCGCACTTTGCGCGCGGGCTATAGTTGATATGTACGCCGCCGGCGATCCGCACGGCAAACTCATCATGCTGATCATACGCTGATGATCAGCGTAACGATAGGCGTGCAAAAAAGTTCATCTCATTCTTAAACGGAGAACCTTATGCCAAAGAAAATATTGATGATCGTGGGTGATTTTGTTGAAGATTACGAAGTCATGGTGCCTTTTCAGGCATTGCTGATGGTCGGCCATACCGTGCATGCGGTATGCCCCGGCAAAAAGGCCGGCGAAAAAGTGCGCACGGCCGTGCATGATTTTGAGGGTGACCAGACTTATTCCGAAAAGCCCGGCCATAATTTCGCACTCAATTTTTCTTTTGATGATGTCAAGGCGGAAAGCTATGACGCGCTTGTGGTTCCCGGCGGCCGCGCGCCGGAATATTTAAGACTCAACGCCAAAGTGCTTGAGATGGTGCGCCATTTTGAGAGCGCCAAAAAGCCGATCGCCGCCATCTGCCACGGTTTACAGCTTCTTTCCGCGGCCGACACGCTTAAAGGGAAAAACTGCTCCGCCTATTACGCCTGCGCGCCGGAAGTCACCGCGGCCGGAGCAACTTACGCCATGCTTGAAGTCACGGACGCCGTCACCTCGGGCAATCTGGTCAGCGCCCCGGCCTGGCCGGCACATCCGGCATGGCTGGCGCAATTCCTCAAATTGCTCGGCACCCGAATCGACGCATAATTCCGACAAACAAAAATCAGGGGACAGGCAGATCTCTGGTAAACCTGTCCCCTGATTTCTATTAGCACTCTTTTACGAATCATCATTCGCAGGAACTGCAATCACTACAGCTTCCGCCCTGACAGCTTGAGCATCCGCTTTTGGCCGATTTTTCGCATTCAAGTCCCAGGTTGGCGCGCGCCGCACGCATGACAATCGCCCGATTCTCCGGCGAAAGCTTTGCCATGATTTCAGGCGCTACGCAATCCGCATATTCCTGGGCCCAGCGATTTTTTGCTTCATGCCAGAATGTGACCAGATGAACCGCCATATCAAGCGTGTTCTCTCGCACGACATAAACGCGTGTACGGTCAAGATTATCAAGATTCAATGCTTCTGTTTGTGGCACGGTCATCTCCTTCGTCATAAAAACTCTGAAGAACCTATATGCATGCGGCGTGCCAGAAGTCTTATTAACGGTCCTTAAATCATCTTAATTATCCACAAAACTACGTTTTTGCCTTTTTATTAGCGTTTTTATATTCATAACCGCCTTATAAAAGAGCAATTGATCTCTTGAAATGAAAAAATAGTCTGCCTGAAAAATAATCATTTTCCCCTGTAACAACCGGCCGACGATGAGACACTAATCATGACCGAAAGCTACAGGAGATCATGATGCGATATATGAAGAAAATCACGCTGATGCCAAGCCTCGCCGTTCTGTTGGCGATGGCATGTCCTGATTACGCCGCTGATTATGGCGCGCCGGGCAGTTATGAAGTTCAGGTCGTCAATGACACGTGGAAAGATACCGCACGCAATCGCGAAGTTCCCGTCCGCATTTATATCCCGCAGGGTACGCAGCATTGCCCGGTGATCATTTTTTCACACGGGTTATGGGGCAGTAACGAGCATTACGAATACCTCGGCCGGCAGTGGGCCAGTCAGGGATATATCAGTGTGCATGTGGACCATCACGGTACGGATACGCAGGCGCTAAAGGAACGCATGGGCAACAAACAAGGCGGCGGTATCCTGGCCGGCGGCGAGGATAATAAGGACGGCAACGCCCGGCCACGGCTCAGGCAGCGCCTGCGCGATAAAATGAGTCCTGACTCGCCGGAAAATGCCTCGGTCATCAAAGAAGGCATGACCGATCGCCCCAAAGATATCAGCTTTGCCATTGATCAGGTCATCGCACGTGATAAGACCGACGGCGCACTCAAGGGCCGCGTTGATGCTGATAAAATGGCCGTCGCCGGCCACTCTTTTGGCGGATATACCGCTATGGCCATTGCCGGCGAATCTGGGGCAGGCATGAACTTTGCCGATCCGCGCGTCAAGGCCATCATCGCCATGAGCCCGCCGGCCAACAACGTCAGCATGGCAAACACGGACAACATTAAAATCCCCGTGCTGATCATGACCGGCACGCTTGATAACGCCGCCATGCTCGGCGGCACACCCGAAAAACGCACGGAACTTTTTAACAAACTCACGCATGCCGACCATTACCTGTGCATGTTTGAAGGCGGCGACCACATGGTCTTTCCCGGCGGCGACCGCAATGATCGGCTCGGTAAAATGCGCGGCATGAAGGGCGACCCGGCCAAAGATGAAGTTTTTCAGGCCTATATCAAAGCAAGCACCACCGCATTCTGGGATGCCTATCTGCGCAATGATGCGGCCGCCAAATCGTGGCTACAGGGCTCCGGCGCAACCAAGCAACTCAGCGCCGACGGCAAATGGACATTTATCGCCGGCAAGTCATGACGAATCTGAGATCGGTATAAGCAAGCCCCATTCCTTTTATAGGATGGGGCACAAACCGATCATCGTTGGCAATTGCTCATGATCAAAACAAATCGTTCACGCATGATGACACACTCAATAGGCTTATGATTGTTCGCACATTCATTGTGCCCCGCCCCGTAAAGGAGCGGGGCTTGAAATCAACGTCACTTATCCCAAGCCCAGATTATCAACAAAAGAGCCCGCCGGTATTTTTTACCGGCGGGCTCTTTAAATATTGACATCAAGATATCGTCACATCACGGCAGCATTAAACAACGCCGGCGAGGCCTGTCTCAATGCGGCCCGGGATGTAGTCGCGCGGATCGGTGACGTGGCCGGTCAGGGCCGAAGCGGCTACCGTCAGCGGGCTTGCCAGAAATACGGAGGCGGCCATTGAGCCCATGCGTCCCGGGAAGTTGCGGTTGGTCGTGCTGATGCACAGTTCCGCTTTGGCAAGACGGCCAAAGGTGTCCGGCGGGCCGCCAAGACATGCTGAGCAACCTGACGGACCCAGGATGCATCCGGCATCGCGCAGGATATCCTCAACACTCTTCTCGTTCGGGCCTTTTTCAACGCCGCGAAGATTAAAGCGCTTCATGTCCTGGTGAACTTCCGTTGACCCCGGCACTACGTATGTCGGAATCTTGACCTGCCGGCCCTTGAGGATGTTGGCCGCCATGATCATGTCGGTGATTTTGCCGCCGGTGCAGCTTCCGATGTACGCCTGATCAAGCTTGACATCTTTGCAGTTGCGCGCGGTGTCTTTGTTGTCCGGCGAATGCGGCTTGGCGACCATTGGCTCCATTTTGGCCAGATCATATTCGCCAACGTAATCGTAAGCGGCATCAGCGTCGTCGGTAAAGACTTCCCAGTTTTTCACGCGGCTGCGCGCGCGGACATACTTGAGCGTCTTTTCGTCTACGTCGCAGATGCCGTTCTTGCCGCCGGCCTCAATGGCCATGTTGGTCAGGGTCATGCGATCTTCAAGCGTCAATGAGCCGATGCCTTCGCCGGCGAAATACATCGCCTTGTAGGTCGCGCCGGAGACGCTGATATCGCCGATGACGGCCAGGATCAGATCCTTGGCGGTCAGGTACGGCGGAATTTCACCCTTGAAGTTGAACTTCATGGTCGGCGGAACCTTGAGCCAGGTTTTGCCCGTGCCCAGGGTAAAGGCCGCGTCTGAATTGCCTACGCCGGTGGCAAATTCGCCAAAAGCGCCGGCCGTACACGTGTGGCTATCGGTGCCGAGCAGAATTTCGCCCGGACGCAGATGGCCTTCTTCCGGCAGCGCCTTGTGGCACACGCCTTTATATTTGGTCTTGGTCGGATCAAGGTAAGGATTGGGCTTACCCGGATTCATCGTGACAAATTCAGGATCATAATAATAAGGAAGATCCTGCTCTTTTACGAAATCGCGAAGAATCTGCACATTACGATGGCATTTTTCGTCGGCCGTAAAAATGTAGTGATCCGGAATGATCACAACCTTGTTACGATCCCACACTTTGGCATCTTTGCCGAATTTTTCATAAAAGATGCCGATGGTCCCTGGGCCGCACACGTCGTGCGTCATCAGGACGTCAACATCAACCCAGATGTTCTCGCCGGGCAAAACACGCTGCTTTTTGGCGTGCTTGGCGAGGATCTTTTCCGTCATGGTCATGCCGGGCATGGGAATCTCCGTGCAACAAGAGAGACAAAATGTACCAAGAGAAGACATTATAGCGGTTTTTGCCCGCCGAATCATGTACGCGCTGAAAAAAGACGAAGTCCGAAGTACGAAGCACGAATTTCGCAGGTCTGCAAACCGGATCGTATTCTGCGAACTTCAGTCTCCGAACAACCAACTTCTCCAATTTTCTCCCTCTCGTGCCCTTGACCTGCCTTGAGTCTCGGGCGATATTGTGCGAATTGTCCCGCAACACGTGGCGTGGCGGGCACTTCTCGAAATGATGGCGGACCCGGATTTTTTCTTGATCTGGCGATCCAATTCAGACTGTTTCCTTGGAGGCTCCCATGGCAGTGGTGCGTCCCGCTCGTTCGTCCCCACCCTACGCTCTGATCATTTTTGTTTTTCTTTCGGTCATTGCGACGGGCCTGGCGGTTTATTTCTACATTCAGATGGGCAGCTACCATAAGCAGTTCACTGATCTGAACGAAAGCCAGAAAGCCATTGCCCGCGCGGAAGAAACCCGCACGGACATGGTCAAGTCTCTGGTAACAGAAGGCGCCAAGGCCAATCGTTCAGCGCTGGGCCAGGCGGTTTATCTTCTTGAGCGTTATCGCCAGAAGATTGACCCCACCGTGGCCGGCACGGGCTCGGCTCTTGTGGCCGATCAGGGCGGCGTTGATAAAGCGGTGGCCGCATCAGGCCAGCGCGATATCCCGGCGCTTAAGGCTCTTGAGAACGTCAGCAAACTCTCGCAGGATAACCTGGGCCGTATCAAGCAGCTTCAGGACCAGCTTGCCGAAGCTCAGGCGGATTATCAGCGCGCCCAGCAGAACTATGCCACAACACTGGCAACCTACAAGCGCACCACCGATGAACAAAAATCGCAGATGGATCGCGTCAGCCGCGACCTCACCAGCGCGCGTAACGATATTGAATCAACCATCAAGCGTTATGAGTCTGACAAGGGTGATTCTCAGCGCAAGCATGAACAGGAACTCCGCGGCCTGCTGACAAAAGTGCGCCAGGCGGAAGACGGACTCAAGCAGACCAGCGAACGCGTCAAGACTCTTGAAGATCAGATCGCCGTCATGCGCCCGACCAACAAAAGCTCGGTGGGCACGGAAGGCGACGGTAAAATCATTCGCAACGGCGTGGCCAGCGATGAAGTTTACATCAGCCTGGGCCGCAAAGACCGCGTAACGGTCGGCCTGACCTTCGCAGTGTATGATCCGCGCCTGGGCGTAGGCTCCGGCATTGACGGCAAGGGCAAAGGAGCCATTGAAGTCATGGAGGTCGGCGACAGCGAGTCTCTGGCCCGCATCACCCGCAAGGAACCCACCAATACCATCCTGCCCAGCGACGTCATCGCCAACCCGGTTTACTCGCGTGACCGCAACCGCAGCTACCGTTTCCTGGTCTTTGGTGATTTTGACCTTGATGGCGACGGCGTGGCGACCTCGGCCGAACGCGATCGCGTGATCCGCATGATTCAGGCCTGGGGCGGCCAGATTGATACCAAGCTTGATACGCAGACCGACTTTGTGGTCCTCGGCGCGGAACCGGCCGCACAGTCAACACGCTTTGCCTCAGCCAGCGAACAAACCGCCGACCTGGTGGCCCAGCGCAAAGAAGCACAGGACAAGTATCAGCAACTCGCACGCGACGCCCGGGCATACTCAATCCCGGTGCTCAACGCCAACCGCTTCCTGGCCATGATCGGCTACGAAAACTCAACCGCGGTTGCCAGATAAGCAACTCCTGAAAATAAAGCAACAATAAAAACCCCGAGGCTCAACACCTCGGGGTTTTTTGTTTGGTACAGACAGACAGCACCAATGCCTCAACGAATGCTGATTACCTTTAAGTTGGGGATTATCAGCTCACTCCATTTTCTATCAGCAGTAACGGCCGCTCCGCCTTGCAGAATTGCGGTGGCCAGGCATATCCGATCTGCAATCGTGCTGTATTAATTTCTGAAATACTTCGGACATGTTAACGGCGGAAATATAGCTGATATTTTCAGGATCAGTGAGCAAAGAGGCAACATGATCTGCGCCCGGTTCTTCAAGAAGCGAAACGATCACTGCGGATGCGTCAAAGATGCAGAGACTCACTCGGCTTCCTCTCTGGCAGCCTCAGCGCGACGATCAGCGATGAGTTCATCAGCAAGAGATAGGCTGCCTGGCTTTTTATACTGACGCATCATGGCCTGAGCCCTGTTAATTGCGTCATGGGTCGTTTGCGTTTTGGGGCGGCGGATCGTGATAACTCCCTCACCGTAATCAACTTCAAGACGTTCACCAACCGATATGCCTGAAGCTTTAAGAGCCTCGGCAGGTATTTCGGTTGACCCGTTCTGGTTGATGACCGTTGACAGCATGCCATTATCTCCTGATCTGTCGTAACTCATTGTAGGGTTTACCCTTGTTCCTCTTCAAGAAAAAAACAACTGCCGCATAACAGTTGCATTCCGCCCCAAATCCCCTTAAAACGGCGGAATCTTATTTGCAGGAACATGCGTATGAACCGCCTTCAGGAAACGTTTACCGCCTCTAAAACCACTGGCCGCAGGCTGCTTTGCCCGTTTATCACGGCCGGTTATCCGGATCTCAACAGCACCGTTGAGATGCTTTTGGCCGTTGAGCGCGGAGGCGGATCGGTCATTGAAGTCGGCATTCCGTTTTCTGATCCCGTGGCCGATGGCCCGGTGATTCAGAACAGTTTTACCCACGCGCTTTCGCATGGCGTAACCGTTGCCGGCGCGCTTGATGCCATCAGCAAGGCCCGCTCGCGCGGACTTCAAGTGCCGGTGGTGGTGATGGTGTCATTTTCCATTATCTTCAGAAAAGGCACGCGCGAATTTGCCCGCCAGTGCCAGCAGGCCGGCGTTGACGGCATTATTCTGCCGGATCTTCCGCTTGAGGAAGCCCCGGCCGTGACAGCCGCATTTACTGAGGCCGGCATCGCCACAACATTGCTGGTAACGCCAAACACTTCGCGCGAACGCCGGTTGGCCATCGCCAAACTCTGCACCGGATTTATTTATTACGTCTCGGTCGTCGGCATCACCGGCGAACGCAAAGCGCTGCCGGAAGATCTGGTGGCAAACGTCACAGAACTTCGTGCGGCCACAGGATTGCCGGTCTGCGTCGGCTTTGGCATCTCAAATGCGGATCATGTGCGCCAGGTTCTCACCGTGGCTGACGGCGCCATTGTCGCCAGCGCCATCATGCACCGCATCGGCGATGCGATAAAGTCCGGCACGGGTAATTATGCCGCCCTTACCGAAAACCACGTGCACGAACTGGCCGCGGGAACAAAATAAACAATCCCTTATTAGAGCGGATACCAAAAAAAAATAACGGCTGACAGACTTTTTTAATTAAAAAAGCCGCCCCGCGATAGCGTGGC
>CAZSYN010000026.1:0-30894 GCA_964610975.1 uncultured Phycisphaeraceae bacterium | reverse complement strand
TCCTCGTTGCCGAACATAAATTCAGCAATAGCCTTTGAGAGCAGCGTTTTACCCACGCCGGATGGCCCCAGGAACAGGAACGTGCCCATCGGGCGATTCGGATCCTTCAGGCCGCTGCGTGCGCGGCGGATGCTGCGGGCGACGGCCTTAATGGCGTCATCCTGCGAAATCACGCGTTTATGCAGCTCGTTTTCAAGCTCCATCAGGCGCGAAGCTTCCTTCTTCTCAAGGCGGGTCAGCGGCACGCCGGTCATCTTGCTGACGACTTCGGCGACCATTTCCTCGTCAACCACGCCGTCAACTTCCTTGGCCTGTTCGCGCCATTTTTTCTGTTCGTCTTCTTTTTTCTTGCGAAGAGCTTCCGCCTGATCGCGCAGCTCGGCCGCGCGTTCATAGTCGGCATTTTTGACCGCCTCATCTTTTTCAATGCTCAGGCGCTCAATCTGCTCTTCAATTTCCGCCAGATTCGGCGGCTTGGTCATGCTCTTAAGCCGCACGCGCGCGCCGGCTTCGTCAATCACGTCAATTGCTTTATCCGGCAGGCACCGGCCGGTGATATAGCGCGTTGACATCTCAACGGCGGCCTTGAGCGCTTCTTCGGTGATCTGCACGCGATGATGCGCTTCGTAACGGTCGCGCAGGCCCTTGAGAATCTCAACGGCCTCTTCCTTGTTTGGCGGCTCAACAATAATGGTCTGAAAGCGGCGTTCAAGCGCGCCGTCTTTTTCAATGTATTTGCGATATTCATCAAGCGTTGTGGCGCCGATGCACTGAATTTCGCCGCGCGCCAGGGACGGCTTGAGCACGTTGCTGGCGTCAATGGCGCCTTCGGCGCCGCCGGCGCCGACAAGCGTATGGAGTTCGTCAATAAACAGGATGACGTTTTTAGCGCGGCGCACTTCGTTCATCACCGCCTTGATGCGTTCCTCAAACTGGCCGCGGTATTTGGTGCCGGCAACCATCATCGCCAGATCAAGCACCACGATGCGTTTATCGACCAGAATTTCCGGCACGTCATTGCTGATGATTTTCTGCGCCAAACCTTCAACGATGGCGGTTTTGCCCACGCCCGCTTCGCCCAGCAGAACCGGGTTGTTTTTGGTGCGGCGGCAGAGAATCTGAACGACGCGTTCAATTTCGTTGGCGCGGCCGATGACCGGATCAAGCGTGCCTTCGCGCGCCAGTTCCGTCAGGTCGCGGCCAAAGGAATCAAGTGCCGGGGTTTTTGATTTACCTTTCGGCTGGCCTTCGCCGCTCTTGGGTTCGGCCGGGTTGCCTTCCGTCTCAACGCCCGCGCCGAGAAGATTCAGCACCTCTTCGCGGACTTCTTCAAGTTTAAGCCCCAGGTTCATGAGCACCTGCGCGGCCACGCCGTCTTTTTCGCGCAGCAGGCCCAGCAGCAGATGCTCTGTGCCCACATAGTTGTGGCCCAGGTTGCGGGCTTCTTCAATGGCGTACTCAATGACCTTTTTGGCCCGCGGCGTCTGCGGCAGCTTGCCCATCGTGACCATATCCGGCCCAGACTTCACAAGCTTCTCGACCTCAAGGCGAACCTTGCGCAGGTCAATATCAAGATTCTTGAGCACCGTTGCGCCTACGCCTGAGCCTTCCTTCACAAGGCCAAGCAATATATGCTCGGTGCCGATATATTCGTGGTTAAAGCGTTGAGCTTCCTGATTTGCCAGAGCCATCACTTTGCGGGCCCGGTCGGTAAAGCGTTCAAACATGCACTGCTCCTGTCCTGTGCTATCACCCGCTGTGGGTACCATCCTATTGTCGGCCAGAGTGTCCGGTTACTCCACCTTTGCGGGAAATTCCTGCCCCGGTGTCCGTCTACACCTTCCGGCTGTTTGTCATTTTAGCTATGTTCCGTTTGGTTTCTACAAGACCACGCTATCCTTTTTTTATCGGCGGTTTTTATTCCCCATCTGGTAACAAATTTGCTAATAACTCAGCAGCCAGGCTGGGGGGCAATTCACAAATGACTACGGACACGGATAACCGCAATCTGCATATTCATCTTCAAGATGTTTCCGTTTCAGATCCTGACTTGCAAATCCAGCAAAATCTGCCGCCTGAACCTGATTTGCATCACGAATCGGTGAATATACCCGAACTTGATGGCAGTGGTTACTCATTGCTGCATATGGTGTTAGCGTATGTTGGCGTAAGCATGCACCATTATCGCATTGAGTCTTTGGCCTCACGTATACCCGCATGCCTTCGTGCTCTTCATGTACAGAATTGTGCCGAGGCCTGTGCTAGGCTGCGTCTTGAACCTACATTTTTTGATGCCGCTGTCAATGCTCTTTTGATCGGAGCGACACACTTTTTCAGAGATCCCGCAGATTATAATGCTTTACGTGAGACAATAATTCCGGACCTTTTGTCGCGCAAGGCGAATTGCCGTGTCCTTAGCATTGCCTGTGCCGATGGCGCCGAACTTTATTCCCTGGCCATATGTCTTGAGGAGCGCCAGGCCCTGCAAAAATCGTTTTTATTGGGTATTGATTGCCGAGCCGGGGCCATTTCCGCCGCGCGCCGGGGTTGCTATAACCTGGACGTTATCGCCCATATCCCCGCTTTATTACGCGAGCGATACCTGACCATCAACGCCTGCGGCGCGGTGATTCAGCCAGAACTCCGCCGATCCGTTCAGTGGGAAATCGCGGATGCTTTTCAGACGCTGCGAAGAGAACCCTGGGATCTGATTCTCTGCCGGAACTTTGCCTCTTATCTGCAAACTGCATCCGCAGGACAACTCTGGCGGAATATTGCCGGCATGCTGGCTCCCGGCGGGTACCTGATGGCCGGCAAGGCGGAGGAGCCCACGGAATGTTTTGTTCGCATTGCGTCATGCCTTTACCAAAAGGCCGGCATGAGCGCGTAACTGTAAGTTTATGATCAGCAAGCCCCATTTCCCTTTACGGGATGGGGCACAAACCAGTCATCATTAACAATTGCTCATAATCGCAGCGAATCGTTCACGCATGATTGCGTACTCAATAGGCTTTTGACATGTGTCATTTGTGCTTTGTTATACCGTTACGGCCATGCCAAGCGCCGCGGCGCGTTTTTGTATTGCCTGACGATGCGCCTCGGTATAGTGCACAACCAGGTTGCTCCAGTCAAAATACTCCGAGAGCCGCTCAATGCGGTTGCGCAGTTCAATGCGCGCGCGGCGATCTTTGAGACAGAAATTAAAGAGCGTTTCGGTAAGCTGGTGCGCCGACTGATCCCATGATGCGTAACGCCGGCCGATGACGGCAAGCCCGCGCGAACTGGGGTCCTGAATATTTTTGAGCACGTAACTGCCGAAGCCGGCCAGGTCGCTGGTGACGGCCGGCACGCCGCTGGCCACGCACTCCATTGGCGTATATCCCCACGGCTCATAGTAGCTGGGGAACACGCCCATGTGGCATCCGCGCACAAACTGGTCGTAATCAAGTCCGATGAGCGGGCTTGTGGCCGTGACAAAATCAGGATGAAAAACAATCTTGACCGCATCATGCTTGGCATTAAAAAGCTGGCATGAGCGCAACTGGCAAAGCACCGGATCGCCGCCGTCATCAATCATATCATGCGTGACGATGGCCGGCTGGCGCCAGGTGCGCCAGGCATGCATGCCGCGCTTAAGACGCACAACGGCTTCTTCCGTCAGCAGGTCGCCGCGTTCAGGCAATTTGCCCTGGCTGACGCAATGCAAAAGCGCCTGGCCCATTTCTTCGGTGGTGTGATCGCACATGGATTTGAGTTCGCCGAACATTGCCTGCGAGCGCAGCACGTCAACGTTGATATTTTTCGTCTGGCCGCGCGTGATGATAAACGCCACGACGGTAATCGGAATATTGCCGCTCTTAAGCCAGTGATTCAGCCGCGCCAGTGATTCAATGAACAGGTTAAAGCCTTTATTGGTGTACTCGTAGCGGCCGGAGGTAAAGAGGTAAATCGTGCGGTCAAGATCAAAATGATAGCTGGGGAAAAAGTGCCCGGCCACAAACTGATGAATGACTTCCTTATATTCCTTATGCAGATTCTGAAATTCATGCAGAGCCGCGAACTTGCGGATATTCAGGCCGTTTGGCGTGACGACTTCCGGCTTGCGTCCCAGCAATTGCTGAGCCTCAACGCCGGTGATGTCCGAAACCGTCGTAAAGATATCGGCCGAGTGCGCCGCGCCGCGCTCAATGCAGTAACGATGATAAATCGCATAATGGCCCGCGGCATGATCCGCATTGATATACGGCAACTTCTGATAAAGATCCGGATTGTCCGTTGCCAGATAGCGGCCCACCAGCGTGGCGTGCGTGGTAAACACGGTGGCCACAGGCAGATTCAGATGCCTGATGCGCATGGCGCCTACGCCGCCCATCCACTCATGAAAATGCGCCAGCACCGGGAGCTGAGTCCCCGGAGCATTGCAGAGCTGCTGAAAAAACATGCCCACCAGGAATCCGAAAATCGCGACGTTGTTGGTTTCTCCGTCGTTTTCCGGAATCTGAATGCCATGATCTTTCCACATGTAATATTTAACTTCGCCCAGGCGATTCATCGCCGCGCCGAAATCAAGCAGAATCACGCGCGGCCGGCCTGTGATGAGCCAGTATCCGTAATGCACGGTTATGCCCATCGCGCGGAGTTTCTCAATGGCCACCGCAACCGGGCCTGTCGGCTGAGCATATTCAACTTCAACCGCGGCCGTATCGGCATTGTATGGGCCGATGAGATGGTAACGATCATCATATATTTTTGACATCGCCGGCGCTTTTGAGCGCAGCACGGTATAAATGCCGCCAAGCTGCCAGCAGACTTCCCAGGCAACTTCAAAAAGCAGCGGCTGAACTGGCGCGCCTGATCCGCCGCTGACGGATGTTTCCGGTGCGGCCGGCGCCGGAACTGGCTCCTGATGATCATGCATGGGCGCTGATGCGGCGCTGATGCGCTCGGCAATGTCGGCCGGTATCGTCAAGTTGGGCGCGTTGATCACAACTTTTGGTTTTTCCGGCGTTGAGGGTTCCGGCATCGGCGCAATGGCCTGCGGCTGTACTTCCGTTGTCGTTACCGGCGCGGCATGATTCGTCAGCGATTGGTCATGATCAGGAACCAGATACTCAACAACAGATCGTCCCTGGCTGCTGATGGGCTCACCCGATTTTTCCGGATTCTCAACCGGAGCAACGAGTGTCAGTGTGCCATTTGGCCGCGCGATCGGCCGATCCTGCGCGCGTGATTCAATCGGCACTACGCCGGAACGCGGACTACGCTTGCTTGATCTACGAACATTCGCCATGACGACCTCGCCGAGTACGACTTGTTTGCGTTGGCATTCTACACTTCGCGCGCCGCAGGGGCTACGGCACAATGACTGTTATTCAACAGAAATTCCGTGCGCGTCCGGTGTTGCATGCGAACCTGCGAAAACTATGCATCGCGGATTCGCCGAAAGCAAACAAATGTTAAGCAGTTGTCGTATATTTATGATGAAAAAGTGAATTTTTTAACGGGACGGCAATATTTGCGCATTCGCGGCACGCGCGTGCTCACTTTTTATGCCAGTATCGGTTCTGTTTTGGGTTTTGCCGGCTCAATGATGATGCTGCGCGGATCTGTCGGGCAGGCGTGTTCGCACAATCCGCAACCGACACAGCCGTTAAGCTTGACGCGAATGCGGCCACTGGCGCTGATGGTGATCGCCGATTCGCCAAACGGACAGCAATCTACGCAAAGACGGCATTCTTCGTTTTTGCTTCGCAGGCATGTCAGATGATTGACTTTGGCCAGGCCCATGCGGATCTGTGTTTTTTCTACGAGCTTCAGCGCGCCGCTGGGGCATGCGTGCATACATGCCAGGGAATCGCAGACCACGCAGGGCATATCTGTGGGAATAATATACGGCAATCCCTCAGCCACAAGCCCGGTTTTATCAATCTGAATCGCATGCGCCGGGCAGGCTTCCGTACACGCGCCGCAATGCGAGCACATGGCATCAAGACCTTCTGGCATCCCTTCGGGTGTTGCTCCCGGCGGGCGTAAATAACGCTCCGGCAAAAGGCTGCGAACTGAATATGGCTGAGTTGAGTTATCGCGCGCGCACGGATCTGGCTCAAGATGCGGCTGATCGCGCGTGAGCGGCGACGCCGCGGCCGGGCCGTCCGTCGGCAACTGATCAAGCGCGCGCAGAACCGGCTCAATTCGCTTGGCCAGCAGGCCGGAAATAGGACGCAACGCTTCCTTAAACGCTTCTGAGAAAAAATCACGGCGTCCAGTCGGCGTCTCTTTGCGGGATGATGGTGGCTGATCACTCATGACAGGTACATCATAGGCACAGGGACGGAGAAGGGAAAGACACAGGGACTCGGAGACGCGGTGACACGGGGACTTTTTTACGTCAACAAAAACAATGCGTCATGTTCGCTTTGTTGATGAACATTCCCCGCGTCTCCCTTTCGCCGTGTCGCTGCGTCTTTTTTACCGTCCCGCGTATTGTTTTTCGTAATATTCGCGGTAGTTGCCGTCAAGAACTCTCTCAAGCCAGCTCTTGTTGCTGACATACCAGTCAAAAGTCTGCTTCAGGCCGTCCTCAAATGACCATTTGGTTGACCAATTGAGCTGCTCTTTGGCCTTGCTGCAATTAAGCGCGTAGCGGCGGTCGTGGCCGGGGCGATCCTTGACGTAATTGATAAAACTTTCGTCGCGGCCGGCAAGTTTGACCAGCGTCCGCGTGACCGTCAGGTTATCAATCTCAACGCCGGAGGAGAGATTATAAATCTCGCCGTCTTTGCCCTTGAGCAGCGCGGCCAGGATGCCTGATGCGTGATCCTCAACATGTATCCACTCGCGCTCCTGCTTGCCATCGCCATAAACGGGGACTTTCTTGCCCGCCAGCAGATTGGTGATGAACAGCGGAATCATTTTTTCAGGCCAATGCCACGGGCCGTAATTATTTGAGCACCGGGTGATGACGGCCGGGAAGTTAAAGGTTCTGATAAACGCCTGCGTGAGCAGATCACCCCCGGCCTTGCTGGCCGAATACGGCGAGCTGGCGTGTATCGGATCAATTTCAACCGAGCGGTGAGGACGGGAGACATCGCCATACACCTCGTCAGTAGACACTTGAAGAAAACGCTTAAACACGCTGCCGGGCTTTTGCATATATCCGCGCGCAGCCTCAAGCAGCACCTGAACGCCCACGGTGTTGGCGTGCACAAACGGCACGCCGGAAAATATTGACCGATCAACATGCGATTCAGCCGCAAAGTTGATCAATGCCGAACATCCGCCGGTGGCCTCGGCCGCGGTAAAGGCTTTCTGCACATCCGCCGCCGACGCAATATCGCCCTTGATAAACGCATACCGGCCAGTGCCCTCAACAGACGCCACACGCTCCGGGCTTGCCGCATACGAAAACGAATCAAGATTGACAATTTTCAGTTCCGGATACGCCGACAATGTCTGCCGGATAAATTCAGAACCGATAAACCCCAGACCGCCCGTGACGATCCACGTCCCACGTACCAGATCCTGCATATTCTGCGTGCCTCGTTTTATGTTCGCAGGCGCAATGCCCCATTGATTCATACACACAATACGACAACTCAAGCTTACGATTAATCCGTAAATGCGGCAACTGGCAGGTCATATAAGGGCGGTTGATTCCTCATAAAAAGCGGGGGACTGACAAAAATGTTGATACGATAATAGTCTGAACACTCTTTTGTTTGCCCTCTTTAAGGTGTTTTTGGCGGGGATATCCCGTTTATTGCCTCAAAAACGACATATAATCGCATAAATTTATTTTGATTAACGATGATGCATTATCAGCTCTGCCGTATGTACCGATAAAACAAATAGCATTCGTGACGCTGCCACCGAGTGGTGACACAGGAGATCTGCTATGTCGGTTGACGTAGGCGTGCACATCATGGTGAGTCCGGATCATATGGAGCTCACGGCGATTACTTTGACACCTCAGGGTATAGCCGTGGCGGAGCTTTACGCACAAATTGAACAAGCCGGCGTTCATCTTTCGCCTGAGCTTGATGAGCAAATCAAAAAACATCTTTCGCCTGACGGACGCTTTGTTGCCGAAGCGGAAATCTGCCTGCTGCGCGGAACGCCCGCGCTTGATGATGTTCCCGCCGCGCTGAAGCTTGAAGTCGGCGCCGGAGAATCGCTCACCGGCGATAAACCTTCGGAAAATGGCGTTTCTTCCGTTGATCATTACACGCGTAACAGTTTTATCACTGTTAAGCAGGATCAGGTCATCGGCACGATTGTGGCTTATTCGCGCGGCGTTGACGGCCGGGATATTTTCGGAAAAACCATCCCGCGCAAATCGGCCGCAAGCGAACGCGTCACCGTAGGCAAAAATGCTCATATCAGCGAGGACGGCAAAAAGGTAATCGCCGGCATGACCGGCTGCGTTCATACCGATCGGCTTAAAGTGTGGGTTGAGCCGCAACTGGACATACCCAAAGATGTTGATTTTTCCACCGGCCACATTGCCTTTGAGGGCGATGTCGTCATCGGCCGCAATATCCTTGATCTCTTTAAGGTCAAGGTGTCCGGCAACCTGAACGTCGGCGGCGCCGTTGAGGCGGCCGAGGTCACCGTCGGCCACGATCTTTCCGTCAATTGCGGCATCGTGCAAAAAGAAAAAGGCTTCTGCAAAGCCGGCGGCGCCATTCATGCACGCTACGTCAGCAACTCTCATCTTGAGTCTCTCGGCGATATTACCGTCCGCAAGGAAATCGCCAATTCCCGCATTAACTCCGGCGGCAAGATCACCGTTGAATCAGGCCCGCTCATGGGCGGCCACACCGTTGCCAAAGACGGCCTTGTCTGCGCGAGCCTCGGTTCTCAATCCTGCGTGCGCACGCTGGTTGAGCTTGGCGTGGATGAGTCACTGCGCAAATTTCCCACGGAAGCCGCGCCGGAGATAGAGGCGCAATATAAACGCATCCTGACGATCCGCAATGACATCGCTCCGCTGCTGAGCAACCAGAAAACGCTCAACGCCCAGCAAAAGGAGCGCATCACCGAATTGATGTTTGAGGCAAGCGAAACGGAAGCCAAACTCAAGGCGGAACTGGCCATCTGGCGCGAAAAACTTCACAACCTGTCGCAGAAAATCAGTGGCGACATCATCGTTCACGACATGCTTTATCCCGGCGTGATCCTGCGTTTTGGCGCCATTGAGGCCACGATCAGCACCGCCGTAAAAGGCCCGATGAAGATCTGCCTGCGCGCCACCGATCACGATCGCTCACTGGTCCTGATCAACACGCTCAGCGGCTCCGTGCGCGTGCTTGAGGCACACCACTATCACGACGACGCCCTTGAACAGGCCCGCAAACTGCTTGAAGAAAAATTCAAATTATAATTAAGCAGCATTGCGGGGCTCTCTGTCTATTATTCAATCAAAATTCGTTATATTAAATTTCAGAGGCCTTTTTTTCTGAAGTGTTGCGTTCCTGCTCATGTTCGCAACATAGCATTGAGCCAATAACCATGCGAATAATATTTAAGTGCTCTCGGATCTATTTTCAGGCCCCGTGTTTGTGGGATATGACGGCTTATATAAGATGGGCAATATATTAAAGATGCGTAATGTGGGTGAGATGATAAAAATTTATACATAAAAGAGAGTGGTATCGTATTTATCAATTGCGGAAATCGGAATATACATTATATTTTGACATGTATTCAGAATGTAAATTTGTCGCAACATGGAGTATTCAAATGTTTTCTCGTGTCAGCATGATCACTGCGGCGGTTTTAGCTTATAGCGCTTGTAATGCTTTTTCTGCGCAAACGTATACGTATAAAGATATTAGTCCACTAGACGCAAGCCAATCGCTACCTTATGCAATTAACAGCAACGGTGTTGTTACGGGTGCGTATAGTGCTGGCAGTGCTGGCTATGGGTATATCTATAATGGGGTCCAGAGTATAGCAATTTTCAGCGGAGAAGCCCGGGATATCAATGATAACGGTATGATTGTCGGCCATTCCATAGGCACGTCAGCATCAGCCTTTTACTACGACGGGACACTTCATAGTATTGGCGATTTAGGTGGTGGCGTAAGTACCGCTTTTGGCGTTAATAAACTGGGGCATATAACAGGCTACTCAAAGACATCATCAGGCGAGACTCATGCGTATATATACGATGGTATCGTAATGAATGATATCGGGGTCTTGGCCAATTCAACCAATTTGGTTGCGCGACGAATTAATGATTCGGATTGGGTCGTGGGCGATGCTACTGTAAACAATAAAAGACGCGGCTTTATTTATGATGGTTCGGGATTCCGAGATATTGGCACGTTGGGCGGCCTGGAAACATTTGCTTTTGATATTAATAACCTCGGTTGGGTTGTTGGACAGTCCACATTAAGCAATGGGAACCCGCATGCCTATTTGTATGATGGCAATGGCATGACAAACCTGGGTACATTGGGCGGATCATCCAGTAGAGCTTTGGCGATTAATGATAGCGGAGATATTGTAGGTTATTCATTGACGTCATCCGGTAAAAATCATGCGTTTATATATTCCGATGGGCAACTTAAAGATCTCAATGATCTTGTGTCAATTCCCGGGTGGACAATAGCCTTTGCTGAGGACATCAACAACGCTGGCCAGATTGTTGTGATTGGGCAAGATTCAAATAACGTCAATAAAAGCTTTCTTCTTACGCCTATCCCGGAACCTTCCGCATTGGCATTGCTTCTCATTGCTGCACCTTTGATGGTTTTGCGTTCAAAAAAAATGCATAATTGAACTTATTGATGCGGTTTATCACCGAACGATCTCACAATCGTTTATGCATTTATAGTATGTGTCAAAATGTTTTAGCGCGTGATCTGCCGCCATGCTATCGCGGGGCGGCTTCTTTAATTTTAAAAATCTGTCAGCCGTTATTTTTTTGCATTTGCTCAATAATGCATAAACGCTGAACACTGAAGAAAATGTTTCCTTTCGGAAAGTCTTCTTCAGCGTTCATCGTTCAGCGTTTTACGTTTCCCTTATATCTCTCTATCGACTGCCGCGGCGATGGCTTTGAGTTGCTTCATCATGCTTTTGAGCGTATCGGGCGTGATGCTTTGGCTGCCGTCGGTCAGCGCGTGTTCGGGGTCGTCGTGCGCCTCGATGATCAGACCGTCTGCGCCGCAGGCGATGGCCGCTTTGCACATATCCGGGACAAGGTGCGCGTGGCCGGTGCCCTGGCTCGGATCAATGACGATCGGCAGGTGGCTGATGCGGTGAACTTCCGGCACGATGGCCAGCGGAAGCGTGTTGCGGCAGTAATTTTCAAAGGTGCGGATGCCGCGCTCGCAGAGGATTACGTTGTCGTTGCCTTTGCTCATGATGTATTCGGCCGCGAGCATGAACTCCTCAAGCGTGGCCGAGAGTCCGCGTTTGAGCAGAACGGGCTTGCGCGTTTTTTCGCCGATGGCCCAGAGCAGATTGTAGTTTTGCATATTGCGCGCGCCGACCTGAAGCACGTCGGCATATTTGGCCACAAGCTCAACCTGGTCAACGGCCATGACTTCCGTCACGACGGCCAGGCCGGTTTTTTCGCGCGCTTCCGCCATGATCTCAAGGCCTTTTTCGCCAAGTCCCTGAAAAGCATAGGGGCTTGTGCGCGGTTTGAACGCGCCGCCGCGCAGCGCCGTTGCGCCGGCGTCTTTGACCTTCTTGGCCACGTCCATTAATTGTTCGCGCGATTCAACGGAGCACGGGCCCGCGATGATCGGCACTTTTTTGCCGCCGCAGGTAGCGCCAAGCGTTCCGCCAAGCGCAATGACGGAACGTTCCTTTTTCACTTCACGCGAGGCCATCTTGTAGGGCGCCAGCACCGGCATGACTTTTTCCACGCCAGGCAGCGCCTCAAGATTTTCCTTGTTCTTGGCACGATCGTCGCCCAGGGCGGCAATCACGGTGCGTTCTGTGCCGACGATCACGTGTTCGTGCAGGTTCATATCGCGAATACCCTTGACCACGCGATCAATCTGGGCCTGATTTGCGCCCTGTTCCATCACAACAATCATGCTTTCGTCCTTCGTTCTGGAGGTTTGTTTCTTCTTGTAAGTTATCGTGACATTCTGTGGTTCGGCCGCCAAAGACAGTGACATGGCTTGATATCCGCAACAGCTACCTCAATTTCCCGCGCCAGGCGGATCGCTTCGTCCGCAGAGCGCAACGTGGCAGAAAGGTCGGCGGTAAATCGATAAGATTCATACGTCATGGTTTTCTCCAAAAAATCAGTTCAAAGTTAAAGGGAAAAACTCGAAAGACGAAACTCGAAACGCGAAACGAAGAGAGGTTTTCTGACTCGCCTGGTTTCGCGTTTGGCGGTTCGTCTTTCGAGTTTTATCTGTTCGTTTCGTCATGTCTGTTTCGCTGAGCCAACAAAAAAGCCTTGATACCCGATTTGGGCTCAAGGCTTTGTAAATTCTTATGACTGCGTTAATTACAAGCGACCTGTGGCCCACCCATCTTTAATAGCTGGTAAAAAAGAAATACCGCCAATAACGGTTTGGCCGATAAGCAGAACGGTGAGGATGGGTGGTTACTGTGGTCATGCTGGTATCACTATGCGCAGAATACTGGTGAAAGTCAATACGCAAGAGAGCAATCAGCCGGTGGTAGCGCCGGAAGATATGCTGCTGGCATGGCTGCTTCCTGGCAGGGTCAGGGAGGTACCGCAAGTGGGACTGCAAGCGGTTTTGTTTGATCTTGACGGGGTGCTGGTCGATACGGCCGAGCACCATTACCTGGCATGGCAAATGCTGGCGGATCAATTGGGATTGCCTTTTGATCGCCAGGCCAACGAAGCTTTCCGCGGCGTAAGCCGCATGGCGTGTCTTGAGCGGCTCTTGGGCGAGCACTCCCGAAATTTCGCAATTGAAGAAAAGAAGATGCTGGCCGACCGCAAAAATGCCATGTATCTGCAAAGTATAGAGACGCTTTCTCCGCGCGATCTTGCTCTTGGTGCGCGCGCATTGGCCATGCACCTGCGGGCCTGCGGCGTAGTGATGGCCGTGGTCAGCGCAAGCAAAAACGCACGTAAAGTCATTGAAAAACTGGGCATTACGGAATGGTTTGATGCCATTATCGACGGACAGGCCGACTGCAAACCAAAGCCGGATGCCGCGCCGTTTCTGCTGGCCGCCAAGCAACTTGGCGTTCATCCCGCGCAATGCGTGGTGATTGAGGATGCCGAGGCGGGCATTCGCGCCGGCCGGGATGGCGGCATGAAGACGATCGCGATTACGACGCCAGGTTCGCGCACGGCCGAGATCGCCGATATATCAGTGATGAATATCAAGTCGGTGACTGTGCCGATGATGATGCGCCTTGTGCGTCATTCCGTTACGCCGCAGCGCAAACGGCCCGCCGGCGCGATTCAGGTGGCGTGATATTCTCTGCGAAGAGCCAAACTCATCCTGCTATAACTTTTAGTTATGGCGCATCTTTTGTGCGCAGAAACTTGAGGATTGCGGCCGGGGCAAGCGCTTTGCCTTCCGCATCCTTGAGTGTGGCGGTTATCTCATAACTACCGAGCGGCAATTGGTTATCAAATTGATACGAAAGCTCGCCAAACGCATCCTTATTTGTCAGAGTCAGCGGCGGATAGTCGCGCGCGATGCCATCGGGCCTGCGTACTGAAATAAACAGCAGGGAATGATCCGGCAAAACCCCGGCCGGTCCTTTTACGGAATAAAAAAAGAGCGGTTTTTGATTCTCAAACTGCACCAAAGCGCCAGCGAAAGTATCTGAATATCGCAACTTCAAATCAATCGTAATGACTTTTGGCGACGTATCTTGAACATTTTCAGGATCGGGGCTGCTGATGTCGCCGGAGACAACAGGCCTGCTCGGCGGCCGCATGGCGATGCCATCTTCACAACCTGTCATAAAAATGGCTGTCAATATCAATAAGAGACAAGCGAATTGTTCGCGTGTGCGAGTGTAAAACATCATGCGCGGCTCCTTACTCAAAACTTGCTGATCGTGTAGGATACCTGTTTTGCCGGTTA
Source organism: uncultured Phycisphaeraceae bacterium (assembly GCA_964610975.1). Classification (GTDB taxonomy): domain Bacteria; phylum Planctomycetota; class Phycisphaerae; order WQYP01; family WQYP01; genus CAZSYN01. The sequence continues at coordinate 16,846 of CAZSYN010000026.1, read as the reverse complement.
TTACGAAAGGATCCGGATGCAGAGTTGGTGGCGAGTCCTTCGCGGTGTGTGGCCTTACCGCTGGCTGGTGATGATCTCCATGGTCTGTGCGCTGGGCGTGGGTTTATCCTACGCATCGGGCGTGGCCATCATGCTGCCGGTGATGAAGATATTCATTTCTGCGGAAGGTGTTCACGGATGGGTCAACCGTACTGCGGTTGAAAAGCGACTGAATATTTCCGTATGGGATCTGAGCCAGAACGCACAAAGCGGCAAAAAGGGAATCGTATTCATCGGCGTGCCGGAACCTAAAAAAGAACTTGCGCCAGTTCTGGATACGACCGGGCAGGCGTTCAAGATGATTCGGCATGTCAAGATGATGCCGGATGGCCCTGAGTATGACGCCAAAGAGGATTTGTTCTGGCAAAGTTCGCTGCAAATGATTTCGCATGCGCCTGAGGGCAGCACGCTTGAAGTTGAGATTGTCGGCGAACATAGCGCGGCGGAGACTCAGCAGATCAGCGTCGGGAAATTATCAATTGGCCGCCAGACCACCCTGAAGATTGTGGCGCTGATGCCGCAGGATTCGTTCATGGGCCTGGTGTCTCTGGTGATCTTTTTTATTGTGCTGTGCATTGTGGGGTCTACGTTTCGTTATTGGCAGCAATACCTGGGCATGGTGGTGGCGTACCGGGTGGTGCTTGATCTGCGCCGGCGCATGTATGACCGCATCACGCGGTTGCCGACGAGTTATTTTGCTCAAAAAGGAACGGCCGACCTGATGTCGCGCCTGACGCAGGATACCAGCACGCTCACGCAGGGTATCTCAATGGCGTTTGGCAAGGCGATTCAGGAGCCGATGAAGGCGGCGTTCTCTTTTGTCTTTGCGCTGATTATTGATTGGCGATTGACCCTGATGATCGTGGTGATGACGCCGCTGTTGGCCGTGGTGATTCGGAAATTCTCAAAGCGGCTTCGCAAGGCCGGCCGGCGCGCACTGGAGAATTGGTCGCGCATGCTGGCGGTGATCAACGAAACGCTCATCGGCGCGCGCGTGGTCAAGGCGTACTCGGCGGAAGGTTTTGAGCGCCGCCGCTTTACCCGCGTCAACAAGGCTTTGCTGCATGAACAGTGCCGCATGGCGCACTATAACTCGCTTTCGCGGCCGACGATTGAGACGCTGAGCATCATTGTTACGAGCATTCCGATGCTTATTGCGGCTTACTGGGTTTTGCATAAGGAAACGCGGCCGGAGGATTTCTTTACGATCCTGGTCTGTTTTGGCGCGATGCTTGAGCCGCTGCGTAAATTGTCAGACGTCAACGCGACGGTTCAGCAGTCAAATGTCGCCGGCGCGCGCGTTTTTGAGATTATTGATACGCCGCCGGAGCCCAACTACAACAGCCAGTTGCCGCGTTTGCCGCGTCACAGCAGAACCGTTGAATTTCATGATGTCACTTTCCGTTATCCCGGCCACGAAGAACTTGTTCTTCAGCATGTTTCCTTTACCGTGCGGCATGGGCAGGTTGTGGCGGTTGTGGGCGGCAACGGCTCGGGCAAATCAACGCTGCTTTCGCTGCTGCCGAGACTCTACTGGCCCAGCGATGGCGCGGTTTTGGTAGATGGTTTTGACATCGCCAACGTATCGCTCAAGAGCCTGCGCAAGCAGATTGGCCTGGTGACGCAGGATACGCTGCTGTTTGCGGATACCATCTACAATAATATTGCGTATGGCGCGCGCCAGTCTTCGCGCGAAGAGGTGCTTGCCGCGGCGCGCCGGGCGTATGCGGATGAATTTATCACGCAACTGCCGGAAGGTTATGATACAAAAGTCGGCGAACACGGGACGCGTCTTTCTGGCGGACAAAAACAGCGCATCGCCATCGCGCGTGCTATTCTGCATGATCCGGCGATCCTGATTCTTGATGAGGCGATGTCGCAGATTGATGCGGACTCGGAATCAAAAATTGCCGAAGCGCTGCGTGAATTTATGAAGGACCGAACGACATTTATGATTGCCCATCGTTTTCAGACGGTGGTTTCGGCGGACCTGATCGTGGTGCTTGATAAAGGCAAGCTGGTCGGCCTGGGTAAACATCATGAACTGCTTGAGAAATGCACCGCGTATAAATTGCTTTACGAAACGCAGTTCAGAGAAACCGCGGGCGAATGAAAAAATGACGCGGGGACACGGAGACAGGCAGACGCGGGGAATATTTGACGTTAAGTATCTCCGCGTCCCGGCGTCACCGAGTCTCTGCGTCTATGACATATGCTATAAAAGGCATGAAGAGGATAGTAACCATGAGCGAATTACTCATCACCGGCGGGCGTGTGCTTGATCCGGCATCGAAAACGGATGAATTACTTGATCTGCGTATTGTCGATGGCAAAATTGCCGAGCGCGGAAAAAATCTCAAAGCCAAAAGCGCCGATGCGCGCGTGATTAACGCGGCCGGCCGGTTTGTTGCGCCGGGGCTCATTGATATTCATGTGCATTTTCGCGAACCGGGCTTTGAGGCAAAAGAAACCATCGCCACCGGTTCTGCCGCGGCCGTGGCCGGCGGATTTACCACCGTTTGCTGCATGCCCAACACAAGCCCGGCTCTTGATGACGCAACGCAGATTGAATTTGTGTATACGCAGGCGGCGCGGGCCAATCTTTGCCGCGTGCGGCCTATCGGTGCGATTACCAAAGGGCGCAAAGGCGCGGAACTGGCCGAAATGGCGCTGATGCATAAGGCCGGCGCCGCAGCGTTTTCGGATGATGGCGTGGGCGTAGGTTCCGCGGCCGTCATGCTCAAAGCTTTTCAGTACTGCAAAATGCTCGGCGCCGTGATCACGCAGCATTGCGAAGAACCCACGCTCACCGGCGGACCGATGAACGCCGGGCCCACCGCCACGCGACTGGGTCTTGGCGGATTGCCGCCTGTGGCGGAGGAACTGATGATTTCGCGTGATTTGCTGCTGAACATGCGTGTCGGCTGCCGCTATCACATTCAGCACATCTCAACGGTTCATGCTGTTGAGCTGGTGCGCCGGGGCAAGCATGACGGCCAGCCGGTGACGGCCGAGGTCGCGCCGCATCATCTGCTGCTGACCGATGAGGCATGCAGCACGTATGACAGCAATACCAAAATGAATCCGCCGCTGCGTACGCAGGCGGATGTTGATGCGTGTATCGCCGGCGTGATTGACGGCACGATTGATTGCCTTGCCACGGATCACGCGCCGCACACGCGCGAAGAAAAAGAACTTGAATTTGATAAAGCTCCGTTTGGTATTCTGGGCCTTGAGACTGCGCTGGCGCTTTACGCCAAAGCGCTTGTTGAGCCGGGCCACCTGACTTGGCTCAAGTTAATTGAAAAAATGACCTGCGCCCCGGCTGCGGTGATGAACCTGGCGGATAAGGGCGTGGCGCTTGGCACGCTGGCCATCGGCGCGCCGGCCGACGTGGTGATTTTTGATCCCAATGAATCGTGGACCATTGACGCCGGCAAGTCCCGCAGCAAATCCCGCAATACGCCTTTTAACGGCTGGCAGGTTAAGGGCCGGGTTAAAACGACTGTTTACGGCGGACGTGTGGTGTTTGAGGAATAATGGCGCAAGCGCCAGGTACAAGTTAAACAAGTATACGAGTTAAGCGAGGGTTCCGGCTATCCGGCATATCTTGCTTAACTCGTTTGCTTGTTGAACTCGCTCATTTTGTTTTTGCGATTTATACGCTGGCGGCCGGTTCTTTGTGCTGCGTTCCCTTAAACGGTTCGCGTATCGTCAGCCCCAGCGCGTTGATGAGCATTTTGTCTTCGTCGTAATCCTGGCAGGGGGATGCGAGCGTGAGCATTTTCTTTTCGTCACTGCTGAAGAAGCTGTTTGCGCCGGCGAGAATCAACAGCGCCTGCTGATCGCTGGTGAGCTGCGAGCGGCCTGAGGCGATGCGAACCATGCTGGCCGGCATGACGATGCGCGCGGTGGCGATCATGCGGAGCATGTCGCTGAAGGGCACATCAGGATTGCTCTCAAGCGGCGTGCCGGGCACTTTGCAGAGAATGTTGATCGGCACGGATTCCGGATGCGGATCAAAAGACGCCAGCGTGCGGAGCATGCTCAGGCGGTCGTCAATTTTTTCGCCAAGCCCGATGATGCCGCCGGAACAGACGCTGATATTGGTCTTGCGAAGGTTGTTGATCGTGTTGATGCGGTCGGCATAGGTGCGGGTGGTGATGATGGTTTCGTAATAATCTTCGCTGGTGTCAAGATTGTGGTTATAGGCACACAGGCCGGCGTCCTCAAGCTTTTTGGCCTGCGTCTCGGTAAGCATGCCCAGCGTGGCGCAGACCTCAAGGTCCATTGCGGTGACCTCGCGCACCATCTCAAGCACGCGATCAAATTGTTTGCTGTCTTTAACTTCGCGCCAGGCCGCGCCCATGCAGATGCGCGTAATGCCGTTTACTTTGGCCGCGCGCGCAATGCTGAGAACTTTCTCCTTGTCCATCAGCGGCTCGGGCTCTACGGCCGTGGTATATCGGCTTGATTGCGAGCAATAGGAGCAGTCTTCCGGACAGGCGCCGGTCTTAATGGAAATCAGACGGTTGACCTGAACTTCACGCGGATCAAAATGTTCGCGATGAACAGTGGCCGCGCGATAAACCAGCTCAAGCAGCGGCATATCATGAATTTCGCGAATTTCTTCAAGCGACCAGTCGTGACGGATCTGCGCCATATCATGCTCCCCAAAAAACCGAGACAAGAATTGTATCTGATTCGGGTAATTCCGGCGAGCGAAAGAATGAAGAAATTGGCGCGATATACGCAAATATGTAACAGATACTCAAAAAAAGAAATCCTGTTCCGCACGCGACGGGATAAAATGAATGTGGCGGATGATGTCTCCTTTCTGGATGAGCCGATTAACGTTATGACTGAGTAGGTGTCTGCGTTATTCGGATAGGCTGCTAGGAGATCCCTGTGAACAAGCAATGGCTCAGCATCATGGCGGTGGGGTTGTCGGCGGCGGTTGCGCTGGCTGATGTGGTGACGCTCAACGACGGCCGGCAGTTCAGCGGAAGCATTCGTTATAGCGGGGATGATGTGGTGATCACGCAGGCTGATGGCAGCAGCGTGACGGTGGCGCGCAATGATGTGGCCAAAGTGGCGCTGATCAGCACGCTGACTCCCGCGCAGATTGCCGATGCCGAATGGGCGCGCCTGCTCATCGTGATCAAAAACGCCAAGACCATTGACCAGATCATGGCGAATGTCAGCGCGTTTCTTGAGCGTTATGGCGATCAGCCGATTGCGGCCGAGGCTAAAAAAGTTCTTGCTCAATATCAGCAGGCTAAAGAGCTCGGGTATATCAAACTTGGGAGCAAATGGGTATCTCCGGATGAGGCCAATAAGCTGCGGGAAAAATCAGCCGAGGCCGCGCAGTCGGCGCTGAATCTGTATCGCGCGGGAAAAAATCAGGACGCCATCACGCAGGCCAAAGCCGCACTTGCGGTTGATGACCAGAATGTTAATGCCATCAATATTCAGGCGCTGGCGCTGATCCGGATGAATCAACCGAATCAGGCCCGGCCGCTGTTTGCTCAGGCAGCGGAAATGGACGCGACAAACGTATTGGCGCTCAACAATCTTGCTGTGCTGACATATGCGCTCAATCGCGATGCCGAGGCGCTGGTGTATTACGGCCGCGCGCTGGCCGCCGCGCCGCAGAACCGCCTGCTGCTTGATAACATCGCCGAGGCGCTCAATGATTATGACGGATCAAAATATGCACAATCCTATAAAGATATGATTGCGCGTGTTCAGCAGGCCGATACGCGCATGGCGTCCCTGATGGCGCAAAAAGGTTTATTCCGTTACGGCAGTTCCTGGGTAACGCAGGAGCAGCATGAGCGCCTGAGCGCCAACATGCAGAAAATTAACGATGCGCAAAATGCGCTTGGGGCAAGCTATCGCGCAAGCATGGTCACCTACAATTCGGCGCAAAAAGAACTGAAGGATAATGATCGTTTATATGATGCGAACCTGAATATTTATAATGCGATGACCAGCGCCATTCAGGTTGCGGTCACGCACGGATATCCGGTTGATGCGCAGTGGATTTATGACCGCGATAATTCATGGTCTGAATGCAATCGACTCAGCGCCAGGCGCACGCAGCTTGTTGATCAGATCAATCAGGCGCGCACAACCCTGATTAACATGCGGCCGGAGGCGGAGAGACTCAAAAAATTGATGAACGCGGCAACGGCACTGCAATTTTCGGGTGTTCAGCGGTTGATAGAGCCGGGAGATGTTGAGAATCCGCCGCCGCCGGCCGCCGTGGTAATCCCGCCTGAATTGCAGAATGTGGCCGCGACCACCGCTCCGGCGCCAGCGCAGCAGGCATCGCTGCCGCCGCCGCAGGTGGTTAATCCCGGGCGGCAATTTGATTCCGGCGGCATGACGCTTGTGGTGACGCGGCGCATCATTCCCGGGCCAGTGATCATTATTCCGCCGGCGCCCGGCCCGCGTCCTCCGCGCGGCCCGGCCACACAACCGACAACCCGGCCCGGCACGCGCTTGCGATAATGTGTGAGCCAAATGCGTGCTGGCAATCTGTTTTGCTTGATGCTACTCTGCTGGCATGAAGATACACATGAACACGGGCGGCCCGGCCATGACCAATGGCTATCTGGTGGTGGATGACGCCACGCATCAGGCCGCGATTATTGATGCGCCTCATGATGCCACAGCGGATCTTGTGCGCGCAGCACAGGAAAATGGCGCGGATGTGACGCAATTGATATTGACTCACGGCCACTGGGATCATGTGGCGGATCATCATCTTGTGGCGGCCGCGTTTCCGCAGGCCAAAGTTTTGCTGCATCCGGCGGATGAACCCAAATTGCAGAATCCCGGCAGCAGTATGTGGCAATTGCCCTTTACCATTGAGCCGCGCAAGCCTGATGCGTATATGAACGACGGCGATACGGTGCGTATCGGCGCTATGTCTTTTGCTGTGATATATACGCCGGGGCATTGCGTGGGCCATGTTTGTTTATATTGCAAAGAACAGCAGTTGCTGGTGGCCGGCGATCTGCTGATGGCCGGCGCGGTAGGGCGTTATGATCTTCCGGGAGATGGCGATATTGAGTTGCTGAAAAAATCTCTCGCACGCGTGATGCAGCTTCCGGATGATACGCGGGTGATCTCCGGCCACGGAGAAACAACCACAATCGGCCATGAGCGCAACGGTAATCCGTTTATTCGCGCATGGGGACTGCATTTGGTAACGCAATAAAAAAACTACAATGTCTCTGTGATCTCGGCGACTTTGACCGCGGCGCCAATGTTCTGCTTTTTGGCGCTGAGATGTTTATCAATGCGCTGAAGCAATTCGTTCAGCACAAACGTGCTTTTTAGAATATATTCAGACGCGCCATATTGCAGTGCTTTAATGATGTGCTCGCGATCTTCAACGGCCGTGAGTAAAAATACCGGGATATGCTTAAAATACGGATGATTTTTGGTGATGCGAAGCATCGTCAGGCCGTCCATTTCCGGCATTTTGGCATCAAGCACCATCAGGTCAGGCAAATGATCAGGCAGCAATGACTGTAAAAGACGCATGCCCTCGCGGCCATCAGGTGCGGAAATAACCTTGTGGCCCGCCTTCTCAAGCGCCACCGCAAATAATTCCCGGCAATATGCGTGATCATCAACTACAAAAATGGTCGCCATGTCGCGTCACCTGGTATAAATATGCCTGAATACAAAATCGGCGCTGAAGTCATCCCCTCTTCAGGCATATGAACAAAAGTTGACCAGCGCTGGCGTATTCGGTTTTGTGACATTGTCACATTTCGGGAACTTCGTTTATCTTGATGGCTTATGATCGCACTGCCGATTGATGAATTGATTCCCGAAATCCTCGCCTCTTTGAGGCAGCGGCCGCAGCTTGTGCTTGTGGCGCCTCCGGGTGCGGGCAAAACCACACGCGTGCCGCCGGCCATACTGGCAAGCGGAATACTGGCGCAGCCGGATGTCATCGTACTTCAGCCGCGCCGCGTGGCGGCGCGAGCGGTGGCGGCGCGCATTGCCGATGAACATCAGTGGCAGGTCGGCAAGCAAGTGGGTTATCACGTTCGTTTTGATCGCCGCATCGGTCCCGATACACACCTGCGCGTGCTGACGGAAGGCATCCTTACGCGGCAATTGCTTGATGATCCGTTTTTAGAGGGTGTCGGCGCGGTTATTCTTGATGAATTTCATGAACGCTCAATTCATGCGGACCTGACGCTGGCCATGCTGCGCGAAATTCAGCAGTCAGTGCGGCCTGATCTGCTGTTGATTGTCATGTCGGCCACGCTTGATGCGCAGCCGGTGGCGCACTATCTCGGTAATGCGCCGGTACTGCAAAGCAAAGGGCGCACATTTCCTGTTGAGATTACGTATGCCGGCGGCAGTGATGCGCCGGTGACGGATCGCGCGGCCGCGGCCGTGCGCGATGCGCTCTGTCGGGAAACTTCCGGTGATATTCTGGTCTTTTTGCCCGGCGTTGAAGAAATTCGCAGAACGGCCGGCGCTATTGGCGACGCAGGCGTGCGCGTATTGCCTCTGCATGGCACATTGCCGCTTGAGGAGCAGACGCTTGCGGTGCGGCCTGATCCGGACGGCCGCCAACGCGTGATTCTTTCAACAAACATTGCCGAAACATCACTGACGATTCAGGGCGTCACCACGGTAATCGATTCGGGACTGGCGCGCGTGGCAAGTTTTGATGCTGACCGCGGCCTTGATCGCCTTGATCTTCAGATGATCTCAAAAGCATCCGCTGAACAGCGTGCGGGCCGCGCGGGCCGGGTGCGTCCCGGAGAATGCATTCGTCTTTGGTCCGCGCAGCAGCAGCGCATGCTGGCGGATTTTGATGAGCCGGAGATCCGCCGCGTTGATCTGGCAAGTACGGTGCTTGCTCTGCATGCCTGGGGCAAGCCGGATGTGCGTGCTTTTGGCTGGTATGATCCGCCGAAGGAAGATGCGCTTGCGGCCGCGGAAGAATTGCTCATGATGCTCGGCGCTTTTGATCGCAGTGGCGCGCTGACTCCGCTGGGGCGGCGCATGCAGTCATTGCCGCTGCATCCGCGGCTTGCGCGCATGATGATTGATGCGGCCGATCATGGGTTTGCGAACGCCGCGGCCGCGATGGCGGCGATTCTTTCGGAAAAGGATATTTTTATACGCAGCGGGCCCGCGCCGACAATAGGTCCTTCTGATTTGCTGCTGCGTTACGAGGCGCTGACCACTGGCCGCGCTTCGCGCATGGCGATTGATCCGCGCGCAATGGCGCAGGCGCGACGCATTGCCGAAGAACTCACATCGCTGGGGCAGGGACTTGCCGCGCGGAACGCAAAGCAAAATAGATCGCCATGCGAAAATGATCTTTTGCGCCTGCCGCTGCTGGCATATCCGGATCGCGTTTGCCGCCGGCGCGAAAATGACCCCGTTGCCGCGACAATGGTCGGCGGCGGAGGCGTGCGGCTTGCGCGGGAATCCGTCGTCGCCATGATGCAGGATACGCCGTATTTTCTTGCGCTTGATGCGCGTCATGATCCGCGCAACCGCCGCGGAGAATCGCTGGTGCACGTGGCAAGCGCGATTGATCCGGCGTGGCTTGCCGATGCCTTTCCGCAATCTGTTATGCGCACCAACGAAGTCATTTATAATTCGCAGCGCCAGCGCGTGATTCCGCTTGAGCAGACGTGCTATCACGATCTTGTTCTCAGTGAGGATCAGCACGGGCAACTGGACCCGGTGCGTGCGGCCGATGTTCTGGCGGAGGCGTTGCGGCCGCAGGCGCGCGACATTTTTATGCAGAACGAATCGGCGGCAAAGTTGTTGTCACGCGTGGCATTTTTAAGGCAGCATGTACCGGATGAGCAATGGCCCATTTTTGATGATGCGCAGCTTGGCGACATACTGGCCACGCTGACGCATGGCCGGCGCAGTCTTGAGGATGTGCGTCACGCGGATCTGGCCGGCGCGCTGCGCGGCGAACTTGCGTATCCGCATGATCGTTTGCTTGATCAGTATGCGCCTGAGAGCGTGACCGTGCCGACGGGTAATCACATCAAGCTTGATTACGGCAATGATCCGCCGATTCTCGCGGTGCGTTTGCAGGAAATGTTCGGCATGACGCACACGCCGCGCATTGCCAATGGCCGCGTGGCCGTTTTGCTGCATCTGTTGGGGCCAAATTACCGTCCGGTTCAGATCACCAGTGATTTGGCATCCTTCTGGCAGAACGCTTATTTTGAAGTTCGCAAGGATTTACGTGCGCGTTATCCCAAACATAGCTGGCCTGAAGATCCGCTCACCGCGCCGCCGCAGGCTAAAGGACGCAGGCGGTCCTGAATGTCGAAAATGTCGGCAATTAAATAAAGACTATTTAATCTTTTATTCTGTTTTCCTTCCCGGCATCCTGTGGCAGTTGTATAGTAAGCCCACACAACAAAATTCGTCGGGGGGTTTTATGGATGCGTTGTATTTATCCCGTCTGCAATTCGGGCTCACGATTGCTTTTCACTATATTTTTCCGCCGCTGTCAATTGGCCTGGGGTTGATCCTGGTCATCATGGAGGCGCGGTATCTTCAGACCAAAAAACTCTTTTATAAAGAGATGGCCAAGTTCTGGGTCAAGGTTTTTGCGCTGATTTTTTCAATCGGCGTGGCCAGCGGCATTGTGATGGAATTTCAGTTCGGCACGAATTGGTCGGCATATTCACGGTATGTGGGCGATGTTTTCGGCAGTGCGCTTGCGGCCGAGGGAATTTTTGCTTTCTTCCTTGAGAGCGGATTTCTGGCGCTGCTGATTTTTGGCTGGGATCGTGTGGGGCCAAAACTGCATTTCTTTTCGACATTGATGGTGGCGCTAGGGTCAACATTCAGCGCGATCTGGATTATCGTGGCTAATTCCTGGATGCAGACGCCGGCCGGTTATCATATTGTCACCGGGCCTGACGGCAATCCGCGCGCGGAAGTGACGGATTTCTGGGCGGTGGTTTTTAATCCGTCAACGATTGACCGTTTATGGCATACGGTGATGGGGTGCTGGCAAACCGGCGCATGGCTGGTCATCAGCGTGTCGGCATTTTATCTGCTGCGCAAACGTCATATTGAATTTGCCAAATCATCGTTGCGCATCGGCTTGAGCGTGGCGGTTGTGTCATCAATCCTGCAATTGGTCAGCGGCCACGATAGTGCGATTACCGTTGCGCAGCATCAGCCGGCAAAACTGGCCGCTTTTGAGGGACATCACAAAACCGGCCCGGCCGATCTGTATCTTTTTGGCTGGTATGTGCCGCATGATAAGGACGATCCGTCAAAAGGCGGCGAAGTTAAGGGTGGCGTGGCGATTCCGCGCATGCTGAGCTTTATGGTGCATTTTGATCCGAATAAACCTGTGCGCGGCCTTGAGGAATTTGGCAAGGATATTCCGCCGGTCAATGTTGTTTTTCAGACATATCATGCGATGGTCGGCATCGGCATGACGCTCATCGGGCTGAGCGTCGTCGGCGCGTTTTTATGGTGGCGCAAAAAACTTTGGGAATGCCGATGGTTCCTGCATATTTGCGTGTGGGCCGTGCTTTTACCGCAGGCCGCCAATCAACTGGGGTGGTTCTCGGCCGAGGTCGGGCGTCAACCGTGGATTGTTTATAATCTCATGCGCACGGCTGATGCCGTTTCGCCGGTGGTTAAAGCGCATCAGGTGTGGGCCAGCGTCATCATGTTCGGCATTATGTACCTGTTGCTGTTTGTGCTCTTTATTTTCCTGCTTGATCACAAAATCCGTCATGGGCCGGAAGAAGTTCACATTGGCGGGCCTGATCAATCAGGCGGCCATCTGCTTCACGGCGACAGAGCGGCAACATAAAAAACCAAAAACGCGAAACTCAAAACGCCAAACCTTATTTTAGTTTCTTCTGTTTTGCGTTTCGCGGTTCGTCTTTCGCGTTTACAGGGTGGCATATGGATTTAAATATCACATGGTTTCTGCTTGTCGGGATTCTTTTTGCCGGCTATGCGATTCTTGACGGTTTTGATTTTGGCGTCGGCATGCTGCATCCCTTTGCCCGCACGGATACGGACCGGCGCATTTTGCTCAACAGCATCGGCCCGGTTTGGGATGGCAACGAAGTGTGGCTCGTTACCGGCGGCGGCGCGATCTTTGCGGCTTTTCCGAATGTTTACGCATCGCTTTTTTCCGGATTATATATTCCGTTCATGCTGCTGCTGACGGCGCTGATTTTTCGCGCCGTCTCTATTGAATTTCGCAGCAAGCAGGCTCATGGCGCCTGGCGCAGCATCTGGGATTGGTGCTTCTTTACCGGCAGCCTGCTGGCAAGTCTTTTGTTCGGCGTGCTGGTGGGCAACCTGGCCTGGGGCATTCCGCTTGATGCGCAACATGAATTTACCGGCAATCTTTTTACGCTGCTGCATCCGTATGCGCTGCTGGTCGGCATTACCACTGTGGCGCTGTTTATGATGCACGGCAGTATTTATGCCCTGATGAAGACGGAGGGCGAATTTCATGACAAGGTACGCAATTGGGTCCGCAATACGATGATTTTCTTCATTATCTGTTACGCCACGACGACGATGGCCACGCTGCTGTATGTGCCGCGCATGGCCGATCCGTTTCGTGATCATCCCTGGCTTGGTTTTGTGGCGCTGCTGAACATGCTGGCCATCGCAAACATTCCGCGCGAAATTCATCACAATCGCAACTTTAACGCGTTTTTGTCTTCGTGCGTGGCCATTCTTTGCCTGATGGGCCTGCTGGCTATCGGCGTATTTCCGAATATGGTTCCGTCACATCCGGAGCCGGCCAACAGCCTGACGATTTATAATGGCGCTTCGTCGCACAAAACGCTGGGCATTATGCTGATCATCGCGTGCATCGGCATGCCGCTGGTGCTGGCGTATACGTTCATTATTTACTGGATTTTCCGCGGCAAGGTCAAACTTGAGGCGCATTCGTACTGATATTCGCCGATTGGCAAAATAAAAAAAGCGCCGGACTCTTTGAGCCCGGCGTTTTTTTATGCGTCAATTCATGTGGGTAATTTGAATTAAATTTTCTTAAAGAGCTTATCAAGTACAAGTTTTTCGTAGGCAGGTTCGCGGCCAACGACATACCAGAGTGCGGCTTCTTCCGCTTTGTCCTCAAGCTGATAATCCGAAAGCAGACCAATGCTGCGGCGGCTGAATGCGGAACTGCCGGTGCGTATCGGGCCGCCGATTGTCTCAACCGGATTTGTTCTGCGCTCAACGATCACCTGCACGGCAATCTGGTAATACCGGCGATTTTGCTGCGGCTCAATCGTCAATCGGATTGACCGGCGATAAAAATTGACCGTGCTTTCGGCCGAAGACTTCAGCGGCGCGTCATCGGGCGCCCAGAATTTGACCACATCAGAAGATGACTGCGGAAATGTCGTGATAATTCCCTGGCGATAATCCTGGCGATCCGGACGGAATCCGAGATTCATCAGCAGGTTCAGCGCTTCGCGCCACATGACTTCGTAGCTGCCGCCATATATGCTGCGCGTGGTTTGGTTCGGGTCAATCATGGCCGGTACGGCGGCCGGCTGTGTGGTGGTTTGCAGAACCGCCGTGTCATTCACGGGTTGCGTTGCCGGCTGTGATGACGCCACCTGCAATTCCTGAAGCGGAACAATGGTGGTGCGTACGCATCCGGCCAGCAGGCCTGCCACAACGAGTATGCCAAGTTTCTTGATCATTCCTGAATTGTAAATGCCCGCGCGCCGGAACGCCAATCAGGACAAGGCAAAAAGAAAATAGGCGGATCACGGTGGTCCGCCATCCGCCTGGGCATAACAATGGGCTAAAAAGTGATTAGCGAAGATTCTCAACCGGCGTTTCGCCCGGTACTTCCGGTACGCCGGCGGTGACGGAACCCGGAACCGGCGTTACCGGTTTACGTGTGCTATTTTGATCCGCATTGGTGTTGTTGGCAACCGCGGTATTGTGCGTATCCCCGGCCGCATCCTGAATTTTGACCGAAGCTGAGGCTGCTGAAGATTCTCCCGGAACCTCAAGCACCTGAACGGATTGCCGCGTGCTGCCAAGCGCCGGTTGATCGGTCAACTGAACATTCTTAACCGGATGATTATCAACCGCGACGTTGGCCACCGGCGTGACCATATGAACCGGCTGAATGAACGCACGCCAGCCATAGCCGATGCCTGCCGCCAGTAAGAGGCTTGCGGCAATGGCTGACGGGCGGCCCCATCGGCGCCACTGCGAAATCTGCGCCTGCGGTTTTTGTTTCATGACGGCCGCCTCATCGGCAAGCCGCGCGGCAAGCGACTGGTCAAATTCATGCCAGTTGATCAGCGGAATGCGTCCGCCAAATTCTTCAAGAAGATCCTGCGCTTCGCTGTGGTCTTTATAAAGCTGACGGGCCACGGGATTCGTAGCGATCTGTGCTTCTACGAGTTTGCGATCATCGGCATCAAGCGTGTCATCCACGTATTGGCTGATGAGGAACTCAAGATGTTGATTATCTGCCATTTGCATCACACACCCGGCTCATCCGGAATACACCGGCGTTAAAAATGCTCGCTGAGCTTCTTTTTAAGTTGCTTGCGGGCCATAAACACATGCCACTTGACGGCCTCAACGGAACAATTGAGTACTTCGGCAACGTCTTTCTGCGGCATTTTTTCAATCGCAAACATCACCAGCGCAAGGCGCTGCTTTTCCGGCAGTTCCTCAAGCGCCTGCTGAATCGCGCTGCCCAGTTCCGCTGAGGTCAGCGGCCGATCCGGCGCGTCAAGCTCACTGCCCTCAATACTACCTTTGAGATCAGTGCCTTCTTCGCCGGCGGTCTGCTCAAGCGATGTGGCCTGCCTGCGTCCGCGAGCCCGGCGGTAATTGAGCGCCAGGTTCGTCACGATCCGCATCAGCCACGGGCCAAAGCGATCCGATTCTTTGAGCTGGCCTAAATTCTTAAACGCCTTGACCAGGGCATCCTGAACAAGCTCTGCCGCGTCATGTGCGTTACCCAGCAACCGCAGCGCCACGGAGGCGCACTGGCGCTGGTAAACTTTGGCCAGCTCACCGAACGCATCGGCATCACCCGTGCGCGCGGCGGTTACCCATGCCAGTTCACGCGCGGCCTGTGCGGCCTGACTTTCGCTGGTATTGGTAGAGTCATGTAGCAATCGTTGACTCATCTGTTCTGACACCGATTCCTTGTTACGGTTAGTCCCGCACTAAAAAAACTACCGGTTTTGCGCCTCGATATTACGGATGGCCGTTGTTTTGAGGGAAAATTCGGCCACAATCAGGCTCTTTTTCACCTCATAGCCAAACTGACCATGCTACCGAAGTTCATACGGCAATGCCAAATCATTCCCCCAGCCACAGAGATTCGCTGGTGACTGAAATTTCGTATGTCTGATAATAAACAGGTTTGCCTTCCACGTCAGGCCACGAAATCCCTGATCATGCCATATTACAAAACGCGAGGTATCCCGGTTTTTTACGCACAAATTGTACGTTGCCGCAGGAAGGAGTGATTTTGCATTGATTTAATTTAGTAAATACACAAACGCGATTGTTTATCGTTATATGCGATTTATTTACGCTTTATCTGACATTTATCTGACATTTATCTACGCATGATGTATGATAAGATACGATGTTTACGCCTAAATTCACTATTACTTCTCAAATTACGAAATCTTTAATGAGCATTGAGGCAGATCGGCATGTCATTATTGATTCGCCGATGGATGTTGAAATGCTGACGAGTCTGCATGAGACCGCGATGTTGGCCGCCACACATTATTCAACTCAAATTGAAGGAAATAAGCTCACCAGAAAAGAGGTAGAAGAAGCTGTGGCCGGAATGCGTTTTCCGGGTCGTGAGCGAGATGAAAAGGAAGTCAAAAATTACTATATCGCATTAAAAAAAGTAGAAGAAATCACGACAACACAAGAGCCTGTTTCTGAAAATATGATCCGGCAACTTCATGGTCTTGTGATGTACGGAAAATTTGAGGCGACGCCCTATCGTGACGGGCAAAATGTAATACGGGACAGTCTTTCAGGCAGGATCGTCTATATGCCTCCTGAATTTCAGGATGTGCCCCCCTTAATGGCAGATATGTTCATTTGGTTGCAGAATCAGCTTGATACTGAGGATCTGCCGATTCCTTTGGTTGCCGCGTTGATTCATTATCAATTTGCGACCATACATCCTTACTATGATGGTAATGGGCGTACTGCGCGATTGCTGACGACCTTGATACTTCATCAATCCGGATATGGTATGAAGGGTATATATTCTCTTGAGGAATATTATGCTCGTGACCTTCAGGCCTATTATCGCGCATTGACTGTCGGCGAATCGCACAATTATTACATGGGCCGTGGCGAAGCGGACGTCACTGGTTTTTTGACATACTTTTGCCAGGGAATGGCGGATTCTTTTCGCTCGGTACGTCTTCAGGCGCAACAGGCTGCTTATCGGGGTGGCGCTGATACCGCCTCGGCGCTGCGTCTGCTTGATCCCAAAGAGCGTCAGTTGTTACAGCTTTTTCAACGGCATGCCATTGTCAGCACGCGCGATATTGCCGAAGGCCTGGGATTATCTGTTCGCACCACATATAAATTGTGTGCGTCGTGGGTAGCCAACGGAGTTTTGCTTCTGCATAATTCTTCACGCAAAGACCGTTTATACCGTCTTTCAGACAGATATGAATCACTCATTACCCGCCGATGATATACGCAAAATTATAGAGCATTTCCAATAAATATGTAGCGCGTCGTTCCTGTGGGAACCGCAAGCGGA
>CAZSYN010000025.1:0-31744 GCA_964610975.1 uncultured Phycisphaeraceae bacterium | reverse complement strand
AATAATGGCCGGATAAATCATCGCGCCGATGACCATCTGGCGCGTCTCCATTTGCTGCGTCAGGTACTCACTGATACGGTCAAGCATGTCTGAAAATGATCCGGAAAGTTCTGATGCTTTTACCATGTTGATATAAAGCGGGCTAAAAACTTTCGGATATTTCTGAAGTGACTCCGAAAAACTTTTGCCCGACTCAACATCCTTGCGGATATTGGTCAGAATTTCCTTGAACTTGGGATTTTCCGTCTGGTCGGCAATGCCCTCAAGCGCGGCGCGGATTGATATGCCCGCGCGAATCATCACCGCAAGCTGGCTGGTAAAATTTGCGACATCCTTAAGCCCCGGCCCGCTGGTAAAATTCACCGATTTAAGCGAAAAGCCGGTTGCCGCCTTGCCCTGCTCAACAGGAATCAGCGAAAGAATATACGCCTTTTGCGCGCGCAGCATTTCTGATGCGGCGCTCATGCTGTTGGCCTGAAGTACGCCGGCCTGCGCCTGGCCCGCGGCCGTTTTAATTTCATATTTATAACTGGGCATTGATGCCTCGCGAGAACTTTTCAGACTCTTTTCCTGCTTTTATTTCATCGTCTGAATACGGTTAAATCACAAGCGCCTTTTCCAGTTTATCCGGGTGATGCGCGACCGATAACGCATCTTCCTTGCTGATGCGTCCGTTAATAAACAACTGCCGCAGTGACGTATCCATTGTCTGCATGCCCAGCGCTTTGCTGGTCTCTATGACATTTTGAATTTCATAGATACGGTTTTCGCGGATCAGGTTACGCACCGCAGGCGTGACGAGCATGATTTCGCACGCTGGCGCCATGCCGGGCATATCCGCACGCTGAAGAAGTTCCTGACATATCACGGCCTGTAGCGTATTGGCGAGCATTGAGCGAATCTGGTTTTGCTGTTCTCCGGGATAAATATCAATGATACGCTCAATGGTTTGCGCCGCGGAGCTGGTATGCAGTGTACTCATGACAAAGTGGCCGGTTTCGGCCGCGGAAATCGCCGCGGATGTTGTCTCCAGATCGCGCATTTCGCCTACAAGAATAATATCCGGGTCCTGGCGAAGCACATGTTTAAGACCACTGGCAAAACTCGGCACATCACTGCCGACTTCGCGCTGCTCAATCGTGCATTGATCGGATCGCAGCAGATATTCAATCGGATCTTCAAGTGTGATGATGTGCTTGCTATAGCGTTTATTCATCGCATCAATCATGGCCGCCAGCGTGGTCGATTTACCCGAGCCGGTTCCGCCTGTGACCAGCACCAGTCCGCGCGGCAGGTATGTCAGCGCGCCGACGACATCCGGCAGGCCCAGCGATTCAATCGGCCGCACTTTTTCGGTAATTAAACGAAACGACATCGCAATCGAGTTGCGCTGATAATGGGCGTTAACGCGGAAGCGTGCGCCACCGTTGGGAAGTTCATAGGAAAAGTCAGCATCGCGCAACTGATAGAAAGCCTCAAGACGTTCCTTGCTGAGCATATGCTGGGCGATCTCAAGGGTATGCTGCGGCTCAAGCGCAGGAAAATCCGTTTCCGTCATGACGGTATGCAGTCGGATCATAGGCTTGTGGCCCACGACAAAGTGGATATCCGAAGCTTTTTTCTCAAGCGCAAATTGTAATACCGCATCAGGAGTCATGAGTTCTCCGGGAAAATTAATGTGCAACGATCAACGGATAATCCGCTGTTTCGCGGTTTTTACGCCGTGTTTTCCGTAGCGCTGAGCACTTCTTCAAGCGTTGTCATGCCGTT
This sequence comes from uncultured Phycisphaeraceae bacterium, assembly GCA_964610975.1. Classification (GTDB taxonomy): domain Bacteria; phylum Planctomycetota; class Phycisphaerae; order WQYP01; family WQYP01; genus CAZSYN01. The sequence continues at coordinate 29,974 of CAZSYN010000025.1, read as the reverse complement.
GACGACTTTCTGCATGCCGTCTTCGCGCAAGGAGACCATTCCGCGTTCCTTGCAGATTCTGCGAAGTTCCGTCACATTCGGATTGCGCACCACCATGTCGCGCGCCGAATCATCAAGCACCAGCAATTCATAAATGCCCACGCGTCCTTTGTATCCGGTATTGCGGCACAGTTCGCAGCCTTTGCCGTGGCAGATGCGGCTTGTGTCCATGTTATGCGTGTCAAAAAATTCCTTCAGATCGTCCGTCAATTTCATCTGTTCTTTGCAATTCGGGCAGATTCTGCGGATCAGGCGCTGCGCCAGAACCGCGTTGACGGAGGCCGAAATCAGATACGGCTCAACGCCGATGTTGATCAATCGCGTAATGGTGCTTGGCGCATCGTTGGTGTGCAGTGTTGAGAGCACCAGGTGGCCGGTGAGCGATGCCTGAACCGCGATGTGCGCGGTTTCGGCATCGCGGATTTCGCCGACCATGATGACATCCGGGTCCTGTCGCAACAGCGCGCGCAGGGCCGAGGCAAAGGTCATCCCGATTTTCTCAACCACCTGAATCTGATTGGCAAAATTCAGATGATACTCAACCGGATCTTCAACCGTTGATATGTTCATCTTGTTGCCGTCCATGCAGCGCAGGCATGAATAAAGCGTGGTGGTTTTGCCCGAGCCTGTCGGCCCGGTCACCAGCACGACGCCATTGGGCCGGTCAATTTGCTTATGCAGAATCGTGAGCATGTCATCGGAAAAACCAAGTTGCTCAAGGCCCAGCATAATAGAACGATTGTCCAGAATACGGATGACGGTTTTTTCGCCATATTGCGTGGGTACGGTGCTGACGCGCAAATCGACATGCCGGCCGTGAACCATCGTGCGGATGCGGCCGTCCTGCGGCAACCGGCGTTCGGAAATATCCATATTCGCCATGATTTTAAGGCGCGAAACCACGGCCGCCTGCATATTCGCCGGCGGCGTCATTGATTCAAAAAGCACGCCGTCAATGCGGTAACGCACGACAAATCGTTTTTCGTGCGGCTCAAGATGAATATCCGAAGCGCCTTGCTTGATGGCGTCAAAAATCAGGTAATTGACAAGGCGGATAACCGGCGATTCACCGGATGCTTTCGCCAGATCCGTGACTTCTTCTTTTTCCTCCGCGACGATCTCAACATTTTCGTCGCCCATATCCTTTATAATTTCGTCAAAATTTTCGCCTTCCTGTCCGTCAGCGTTTCCTGATTCAAGACAGTTGACGATATCCGCCTGTGTCACCACGACAACGCGAATCTGCTTGATTCCCGTTTTGTATTTGATTTCTTCAATCAAAAATACGTTCGCCGGATCAACCATGCCAAGCGTGAGCCTGTTTTCGTCTTGCTTCAGACCGATGCACCCGCGCTGCTTCATAAAATCGGTCGGCAGCAGCTCAACCGCTTTTTTTGATACGTGGCGGGGATCAATATTTTCGTAGGGCAAATTGAGAGACTTTGCCAGAGCCTGCTGAACCTGTTCCTCTTTAACCGCGCCTGATTCAAGCAGAATCTGGCTGATTTTTTTACCCGGTGATGTTGTTTGCACCTGTTTGGCCTGCGCATACTGGCCGGCGTCAACAGCTCCGCTCTGAAGCAGAATTTCCTCAACGCTCTGGCGCTTGCGCGGCGCGGCCGGCGCCCACAATGTGGCAAGTTCGTCCGGTGACGGCGCATCGCCATATCGCGAATCGCCGCCAGGGCGCTGCTCATTCATCTGGTTCAGAAGATCCCGGGCGCTTGTGGCCATAACGGTTACCTCTTGCTGATGATTACTCGGCGTTCTCATTTTTCAGATTCGGCTGATCAAGCGTCAATTCAATAGTGCGGCCCTTGTTGCTCAGTACGACGCGTTTTGCGTCAATACTGGCCACTTCCCATTCACCGATGCGGCTGCCTTGCGTGCAGAGGCGGTTGTTAATCATGGCCGCGGGCATTTGCCGGGAGACAATAATGCTTTGCAGGCGGAACCCCGGTTTATCCGCCGTTTCCTGCGCCGTGGCGGTGACTGTGCGCGCCGCGGGAGCCGCGTTGTCATCCTTGCCGTTTTTGAGTACTGGCGCTTCGCCAAGTTCAAGATCAAAAGGATTGCTGGGGAGCTGCTCAACTTTGATCTGGCTTGCCTTCGGCGCGTTATAAAACATCTGGACGATCTGATCCGCATTGGTTTGTTTATTGAGCGCGCCCTGGCCAGAGCGCTGCGCCAGCGACGCAAGCGCGGTGTCAAACTGTTCTTCAGTTTGCGTATCGGCGGCAACGGCCGCTTTGGGCTTGCGCATGCCGATGAGATAAATCATGGCCAGTGCGCCGCAGAAAACGACCAGCAGCAGCACAAACGCATTATTGGCCTTTGGTTTGCGTGGCGCGGCCTGAATCTCCTGGTTCATTCCGTTATCGGCGCCAGGCTGACTTTCCTGCGGGTTGCCTACATCATGCATCTGCCAGGGTTGCGTCATTGTGCCACCGCCACTTTCTTGTGTTTTTCAAAAAAGATCGTGAGAGTAAATTCCGCGTTGACGACGCCTTCCGTTTTGGCGTCCTTGTCAATTTTCATCTGGTTGATCTGCGTCACGCGAGGCAGATTCTCAACGGACTGAATAAACTTGAACAAGCCGACCCACGGGCCCACAAGCGTCATTTTGATCGGCAGCCGGCAATATCCCTGCGTCTCTTCCGGCTTTAACTGGCGTATGCTTTTGCTGTTGAGCCCGTTTGTTTCAGCCTGTTCCCAGAAGACATTCAGAATCTTGTCCATTTCTTTTTCGTCAGGCAGTTTACTTTCAAAAAACGCAATGGCGTTTCGGAGTTTTTCCGTTTCCTGCGCGCGCGTGCGGGCTTGCGCCTGCGTCTGCTCAAGGGTCGTGAGCTTTTCGCGCTTGATGCGCGTTTGTTCGCGCAATCTCTCCATTTCCTTCATTCGCGGCTGAAACATCAGCACATACGAAAGAACCAGCAGTGCCACCAGCAGCGCCGGGTATATGAACGTTTTTGTTCCGAATTGCATGCATCACCTGTTAACGTATGGCATAACGGCATCTGGTAAACTATTAAATTTTCTTGTGCTGTTCCGGCGAAGGAGCAATATCAGTTAAGTTTGCATTCTGATTAATCTTCATCTCAAGATTGAATTTTCGCATGATGCGATCTTTGATTTTGGCTTCCTCGGTGTATATCAGGTTGACGTCCGTAAGCATGGGAGATTTGCCGAGAGCGGCAATAAAATTGGCGAGGTGCCCATCCGTCTGCGCCACGCCGGTAAGTTCAATGGTGACTTCACGTTCGGGCGGCGGCTGAATATCAAGTGATGCATCGCCCATATCTTTCTTGGTTTTCTTGAGTTGTGTGACTGGCGCGGGGCGGCTGATTTCGCGGCTCTTGAGATCAATTGTCAGCAATTTGACGTTGCTGTGCGAAAGCTGCGTGATTTCTTCAAGCAGGCGGCTGCGCGGGACTTTTTCCTGAAGCATGGCCGTGACTTCCGCTTTTTGCAGCATCCGCATGCGTTCCGTTTCGTTTTCCTTCATTTCCGCCAATAGTTTTGAGGCATCGTTAAATTGACGATTCACTTCTTCATATTCCTGAAGAGCATGGTTATAGTTGCGTTGCGTCATCAGGTATGTGGTGACAATGCCGGCCATGACAATCAGGCACAAGCCGATGCACAGCATCGCCGAGCGCGTGGCCTGGCGCTTTTCGATATAATCTTCCGGAAGAAAATCAACGGCCTGCTTTTGTATCATGGCCGATCCCTTTCGCGCAATCATAGGTATTGTCAGGCCTCACTTATATCACAATTACTTACGCAGTTAATTCCTGTATTCCCAGACCCAGGCCGACCGCGATGGCCCATCCCGGCTGCGGTTGGCGCAGGTCAATGGCGCATGATGTTTTCTGGTCCTTATGCAGTCGGCCCAGCGGATCGCCCAGCGTGGCCGGCAGATTCAGTCTTTGCGCCAGCGTCTGGCAGATCGTCACATGCTTGCTTTCGCCGCCGACAAAAATCATGCGGTCAATCGTTTTTCCGTTAAAAATGGATTCGTAATAGCGCACGCACAATTCAAGTTCCGTGGCCAGTATTTCAACAGATTCCGCCAGCGCATCCTGAAGTATCTTTGCTTTATGCGAGTCAACCTGCGGAATATCGTCGCGGGTAACGCCCAGGGGGTTCTCAGATCCCAGCGAAACCACGCCGGCCGGCATGCGCGGCAACAATGACTGCATGAACATCTGCGTGCGAATATCGCGGGCTTCGTTCATGCTGACCTTCAGTTTTTCCGCCGCGATCGTGTTGAACGTATCGCCGCCGATCTGAATATGCTTGGCAAAGACCATGCGCGTTCCGTGCGCAATCACCACATGCGTAGAGCCCGCGCCAAGATCCACAAACAGTGTGCTGATATTCTCATCGCCTTTGCGTCGGTATATGTGGGCAAAACTTTCAATCAGCGCCGACGGCTCAACATGTATGCTGACAAGATCAAGCTTGGCTTTGGCAAATAGATCAAGGTGACGATCGACCATATCGCGATTGGCCGCAAGTAGAATCACTTCCTGTTTTGTTTCGCCGTTCTGGTAAATATCGCCGACGACCACGTGACGCAGCACGGCCTGCGCGGGATCAAAAGGCAATTTGCCCTGCGCCTCATAAGGAAGCGCTTTGGTCAGTTCTTCGGCGTTCATGCGAGGCACGCGCAGATGCAGCATCGTCATGTGCCGCGCCGGCAGACATGTGACGGCTTGGCGGCCCTTAAATCCGCAATCGGTCAGCATCTTGCGAATGGCCGTTACTATATAATCTTCGCGCTTCTGCGGATTGTTGCGGATATCGTGGGGAATCGTTTCGCTGGCCACCGCCACCAGATGTGCAAGATCGGGACGCGGTTCAATTTGCAGCATTTTGATTGAGTCCGTACCGATATCCACTGCAATCGGGTTGAGCTTTGAATTAAACCAGCCAAAACTCATCTTGAACTCCGCCAGCGCCACGCCGCGGCCCTGCATCAGGGCACACTTTCGGCGTACTAATATCATCCGTATCGTCGGGGTAAGTGGGGTAGTTTAGTAAGAATGGCGAATGTCACGAATGTTGATGTTATTGACCGTGATATTCTCGGAACTGCGGTATCGTATTAATCGTTCATATTATCGGCATCGTCTGAAAATAATGCGTATAAATCAATTTTATTTCCGTCATTTTCAGACGTAAAATAAAGTCTGCTAAAATCTACTTGATGGCCTGCTTAAATTGGCCGATTATCAGAATATCATTTTGGGACTTTCGTTCGCTGTTTCGTGGACAGCGCACTCAAAATTCGCGATGAGGCGGGAAGGAAACGGGAATGTCACCACTGTCATATCGTTGGGCCGCTGCGGCCATACTTGTGGCTATTGCCCCAGTGTGGGCTGATCAACCAAACTTCAATACATCACAGGTTATTTCCGCAGGCGGGCTGGTGCTCAGCGGCGCATCATCACTTATCGCTGGTGCGAATGACACAGGAACTTCGCGCGCCGCTGCGCTTGATGTTGCCGATGGCTATGCGGTCATTGATCTGCATGGCGCGGCGGCCGATGCTTTCTCTGCCACATATGGCTTTACCATTGATCCGTCGACGTTCGTTTCCGGCACGCATCGTGTCAACGGCAATGTCGTTGTCGGTGATTATGTTGATCCTGTGACTCACATAAACGGCTCCGGCTACTGGGTGGTGACTCCGGCCAGCGGCGGTACGCCGGCAAGCGCTCAGTTTTATACGCTTGATTCTTCCGGCGCTAACTACACCAACGCTTATAGTTATTCATCCGGCAAAGTGGCCGGCAGTGCGAATGCTTCTACTGATGTGCTCTATCACGGTACTCCTTTTACTGTGGATATTACGCATGCCGTGTATTGGGAAGGCGGCACACGTCATGACCTCACGCCAACACTGGCCGGCACCTCTGCCGCATACGGTGTTTCCGGCAATCGCATCGTCGGTTATGCCACGGTTGAGGATGGCATAACGGATTATGCCACGTTATGGGAAGTTTCCGGCAGCGGCAGTTCGGCAAGCGTTAACCAGATCACGCTCAGTTCCTATGAGTCGCACGCCAACGCCGTTCGCGGTTCAGTTGTCGGCGGATATCTTGTTGTCGGCGGAATGCAGCACGCCGCCGTGTGGCATGGCAATGCCGCAAGTCAAAGTGATATTAGCCCAACGGATACGCGTTATGCCGGTTCTGCCATTGCGGATGTGGCCGATGGCGTGGTGATCGGCGGGCAAACGTATGATGTGGCTGTCGGCCTGGCTACGTTGGCCGTGCCGGACGGCGCCAATAGTCAGGTGGCCGGGCTCTGGCTCATGACCTGGGGTGTCGGCGAAGAAAGCACCGTATTAAGTTCGCTGTTTTTTGAACTTGCCGTTGCCAACGACATCACCAACGCGCAGGCTTTGTCAATTGCGCTTGATGAGAATCATCAGGTCGTGGCCATTTACGGCATAGGCAATCAGGAAAATGTCGGCCAGGTGTCGCTCGTGTGGACCAATGCGGATATTGCCGTACCTGAACCGCTGACGGCCGGTATGATGGCCATGGCAGGCGCGGCCATGCTCTTGCGCCGGAGCAAAACCGCGCGCGTTTAAGATTCTTATCTTGCAAAAACCAATAAAAAACACCGGGTATCACCCGGTGTTTTTATTTTTGGCCCATCATGTCATTGATCAGCCGATGGCCTGAATCAGGCGTTCAAAATCAATTGGTTTTGGTATAAATACGACATCCTCACCAAAGCGTTTTGGCTGTTCAAGCTGATGCTCACCGGAAATAAAAATGATACGCGTGCCGGGACATTTACGCTTGAGGAAAATCGCAAACGCATCCCCCGGTATGCCTGGCAAACGCATATCAAGAAGCGCTATATCGGGTGTATAAACTTCAAGAATGGCCTTTGCGTCTTCTGCGCTCCACACGGCCTGTACTTCATGGCCAAGCTGATTGAGCAAAGACACCATGGCATCGCGGGAAGGCGCGTCATCCTCTACAAGTAATAGCTTTTTTTTCATGCAGTAGCTCTTCCGCATCGCATAGTGCACATCCTGTTGAATGCGATAAAGACTTCGTGACAAACCTGTCGTGGTGACAATGCGCGATGACAATAATCAAGTGAAAGAAAATGAGCAAAAACATGTGATTAATACGCTGCTCATCTTCTTCATTCGGAAGGAGCTATCATATCTCACACATGATCGCTTTGCGATCATAAATTCACAAAAATTAACTATATTTTTGTATGTTTTTATATGAGCTGTGTCGTCTTTGTGAATATGCATCTGCTACGCATGGCCTGTCATAGTTATAAGTGACTACGGCCGAAAAGCTTTTCTCTTGCAGTTTATTTATCACTTGCGATAAAATAGTTTCCCTGATTCAGTTTTCGGATTGAATCATTTTTGTTTTCGGCGGCCTGCACAGACGCTGATGTAATCTGCCACCGCGCGGACGTCAGCCACCCTGTAGCACAGCAGCCGTGACAGACAAGAGAGGACATATGACTACCGCTTCCCCTCCCGGGGCGTCGGGCAATGCTCGCGCCAAAACCCATTCCGCAAACGAAAAATCCGCGATTGAGGTTGTCTCGCGTAATGACGGGCCTTCCGGCCTGCCTGTGCTTGGCCACCCAACAGGTGTGACAACACGCTTTGTCGGCAAAACCGGCTCGCAGATCCTGATGCAGATGCTCAAGGAGCATGGTGTCACGGATGCTTTTGGCTATCCCGGTGGCGCAATCCTGCCGACTTTTGACGCTCTTTACGATACGGATCTCAATTTTATCCTGGTGCGCCATGAGCAGGGCGCCGGCCACATGGCCGACGGTTACGCTCGCGCTACAGGCAAACCGGGCGTGGTGATTGTGACGTCAGGTCCCGGCGCTACCAATACTGTCACGGCGCTCGGTACGGCCTATATGGATTCCGTGCCGATGGTGGTTTTCTCAGGCCAGGTTCGCACCTATATGATCGGCAATGATGCTTTTCAGGAAGCTGACGTGACGGGCATTGTGCGCCCGGTGACCAAGCGCGCTTACCTGTGCAAACACGTCAAGGATTTGCCGCGCATTATTAATGAGGCTTTTATTATTGCCACCACAGGCCGCCCCGGCCCGGTGCTGGTTGATTTGCCGGTCGACGTGACCACCAGCAAAATTGAAGAAGCAATTGACGATACGCCATACCTGCCGGGCTATAAACCGCGGCTGGCAGGCCATTCAAAAATGACCCGTGCCGCAGCCGAGATGATCAACGCCGCCAAGAGGCCGGTGCTGTATGTCGGCGGCGGGGCCGTCGGCGCCAACGCGTGGAAAGAAGTTCGCGCAATGGCAGAAAAAGGCAATATTCCCTGCACTACCACGCTGCTGGGGCTGGGCGCATTTGACGAAAATTCGCCACTGGCACTGCATATGCTGGGCATGCATGGCGCTGCGTATGCCAATTACGCCGTTCAGGAATCAGATTGCCTCATCGCTGTCGGCGCGCGTTTTGACGACCGCGTGACGGGCAATCTCAAGTTCTTTGCGCCAAAAGCCAAGATCATTCACGTTGATATTGATCCGTCATCAATCTCAAAGAATGTGCGTGTTGATATTCCCGTGGTGGGCGATGCGCGGTTATGCCTTCAGGACATGCTGGCGCACATTGAGTTCCGTGAACGTGGCGAATGGCTCACGCAGATTGCCGCGTGGAAAAAGAAATATCCGTTCTCCTGGCGTGATGACAGCAACCTTGCCAAGCCGCAGGCCGTCATCGCCGCCATTAATGAACTGACCAAAGGCAAAGCCGTCATCAGCACCGGCGTGGGCCAGCACCAGATGTGGGCCGCGCAATTCATCCGCTGGTCGCAGCCGCGCAGCATGATCAGCTCCGGCGGTCTGGGCACGATGGGCTTTGGCGTTCCGGCAGCCATCGGCGCGCAGGTCGGCCGTCCGGGCGAAACGGTCATTGATATTGACGGTGATTCCTCGTTCATCATGTATCCGCAGGAACTCGCCACGGCCGCGCAGTATAAATTGCCGGTCAAGATCGCCGTCATCAACAATAACTGGCAGGGCATGGTCCGCCAGTGGCAGCAGTTGTTCTATAACAGCCGCTTCAGCCAGTCTCAGATGCACAATCCTGACTTTGCCAAACTTGCGGAAGCATTCGGCATTAAGGGACTGCGCTGCGACAGGAAGGAAGATCTCCTGAAGGTTACCGAGCAGATGCTCAATCACGATGGTCCGGTGCTGGTGGATTACCACTGCGAGACCAACGAAAATGTGTATCCGATGGTGGCCAGCGGCAAAGCGCTTAATGATATGGATCTCGGCTGCATCGGTTCTGTTGCGCCGCATCCCAACAGCGCCCGCGAAATGGGTACGCTGGCTTAAGTAAACTGGCAATATCAACCGGAACTGTTATTGAACAAACAAATTGAAGGAGCAGGAACATGGGCAGCTCAAACTGACCCCTGATCCCTGGCTCCTGATCCCCGAAAGGATTCCCATGCGTCACGTGATTTCGGCTCTTGTGATGAACGAGCCTGGCGTGCTTTCTCATGTGGCGGGCATGTTTTCCGCCCGCGGTTTTAACATTGATTCTCTGGTGGTGGGGCGCACGGAAGACCCGTCGCTCTCCCGTATGACGATTGTGGTCAACGCGGATGACCGCGTGCTTGAGCAGGTGCGAAAGCAGCTTGCCAAGATCGTGACAGTTGTGCGCGTGCGTGACTATAAAGATATGCCGTTTGTTGAGCGCGACCTGGCGCTCGTCAAAATCGCCACGCCGGCCGGCAAACGCTCTGAAGTTGTTGAGCTGGTCAACATGTTCCGCGGAAAAATCGTGGACGTGGGCCCCTCAACGCTGATGGTTGAGATGTCCGGCGAAGAGGAAAAAATTGACGCCTTTATTGAGCTTGTGCGTCCTTACGGTGTGCGCGAACTGGCCCGCAGCGGCGTGATCGCCATGCCGCGCGGCAACTCAACGGTTTCCGCGCCGGAAGACGACGGCCCGACGCACGCTTCGGCGCGCCGGGAAGGCCTTGCCAAGCCGGTTCGCACAGGCGGATCAGCCAAGCGCGAACCTTCCCAGGAAGAGCTTGAAGCAACGCCGCCGGGATGATGTGAATTCTGAATGATGAATGCTGAATGATAAAAGAAGGCAAGGTGGTCATTCCGCTTTGCCTTCTATTTTTAATTCATCATTCAGCATTCATAATTCATCATTTAAATGTTATGCTTGGCCGGTTCTTTAGCAATCGGAGTCTGATTTGCTCAAACAAACTCCTTTACGTTTAAAACGATGGACAGCCGCCGGATTACTCCTGACATACTGGTGTAATGCGCGCTGTGCGTTTTGTTATGTGTATTCCGGGCCCAACAAAAAAGGCCCGGCCATGACCGTTGAGCAGGCCATCAGCTTCTGGCAGGGACTGAATCTTCTCATTGACGAGGGCGGCCCCAATTACCACGGCGTGCGATGCAAAATTCATCTCGCCGGCGGCGAACCTTTTTATGATTTTGAAAAAATCCTCGCCATCGCCACAGCCGCCAAACAACTGGGCCTGAAGTTCTTTGAAAAAGTTGAGACAAACGCCTTCTGGGCGCAGGATGATGACGAGACTCGCCGCAAAATTCAACTCCTGGCTGATGCCGGCATGCAGATGCTGATGATCTCGGCCGATGTTTATCATCAGGAATATGTGCCGGTTGAGCGCTGTTTGCGCGCGGCCAAAATTGCCCGCGACATCCTGGGCGAAAAGGGCGTGCGCGTGCGCTGGTGGGATTTTATTGATCAGCCGGTCGATATCGCGGCCATGAGCGAACCTGAGCGTAAAAAAATGTACGCTCAGGCGCTTGAGCGTCACAAGGAACGGCTCACTGGCCGCGCTGCCGATACGCTGGCCGATCAGTTTGAGTGTTACCCGCCGGAACATTTCGCCGCTGAATCCTGCACGCAGGCCACGCTCGGCTCAAAACATGTTCACATTGACGGATATGGCAACGTATTTCCCGGTGTTTGCAGCGGAATCGTCTGGGGACAGGTTCGCGATGGCGCGCAATCTTCACAAATTGCCAAAAACGAACAAACCTTCGGCTGGCCCGTAGTGTTTAATAGCATAGCGGAGTTGTGGCGTTACGCCGCTGAGCACTGGCGCGAGCACCCGATCATCGGCCGGGTTGTGTCGGGTGGTTCTTATCAGCTCTTTACGTATGCCCGCGAGCATGGTTTTGAGCCTCGGCCGCAGGGATATGCCAACAAATGCCACCTGTGTCATGATGTGCGCCGGTGGCTTTTTGAGCATGGCCATTTTGGTGTTACTTTAGGCCCGGGCGAGGTTTACGCAGAGCAGAATGTTGAGCCAAAAGTTTCCGGCAACGTGACGCACCTTCCGATATTATCAGAACATTAATACGTGTGATTCCTCATGTTCTGTCAGAAAGATGCTTGCCAAATCGCCCGGAGTTGTGAACAATATAGCAGGGAAAAAATTTGGGACTAAAATCACGTTGTTATAGGTAGTAACACAGTCCTCATTTGCCCGCTTGTTGATGGGCGCCAGTCATAGAGGACTGATCGTTGACATACAGGTAAGTTCGTAAATCGGTACGTTTTAGCGTCGCTGTCATTTTTTGCAGCGAAGAGCGAGTGACTATGACCCTGCAATCAGCAACACGCAACGATACTCTCTTGGGCAAGATGGTTGTTGACCAGGGACTCTGCACGCGCGAAGAGCTTGACGAATGTCTTTCGCGTCAGCAACAGAAAGAAAAAGAAGCCAGCGCCAAAACGCTCGCCGATATTCTTGTTGAGTCTGGCTACGTCACGCGTTCTCAGATTGAGCGTATGCGCCCGGCCGTAGAAGATTCACAGAACATCACTCAGCAGATTCCCGGTTACGTCATCCTCTCAAAACTTGGCGCAGGCGCGATGGCCACCGTCTTTAAGGCGCGGCAGATTTCGCTTGATCGCATTGTGGCCATCAAGGTTTTGCCAAAACGCATGAGCTCAAATAAGGAGTTCGTTGAGCGTTTTTATAAAGAGGGCAAAGCCGCCGCCAAGCTCAATCATCCGAATATCGTCGGCGCTTTTGATGTGGCCGAGGCCAACGGCTATCACTATTTTGTGATGGAGTACGTAGAGGGCGAAACCGTTTACGATCGCCTTGATCGCGGCGAGCGTTACGATGAAAAAGAAGCCATTAACCTGATTCTTCAGGTGGCCCGCGCATTGGCGCACGCGCACGCGGCCGGGCTGATACACCGCGACGTTAAGCCAAAAAATATCATGATCACAAAGGCCGGCGTCGCCAAGCTGGCTGATATGGGTCTCGCGCGCGAAGCCAGCGATCAGCAGGCAGCCATTGCCGAGGCCGGCAAGGCATACGGTACGCCGTATTATATTTCGCCCGAGCAAATCCGTGGCGAACTTGATATTGACGCCCGCGCGGATATTTATTCGCTTGGCGCAACTTTTTACCACATGGTCACCGGCCGTGTTCCGTTTGACGCTCCGTCACCTTCGGCCGTCATGCATAAGCATCTGAAGGAAGAACTGATTCCGCCGGATCACATCGTTCCGTCGCTCTCAACGGGCGTGGGCGAAGTGATTGAGGTGGCGATGGCCAAAAAGCGCAAGAACCGCTACGCCACGATTGAGGACATGATCACCGATCTTGAGCGCCTGGCGCATGGCGAGCCGCCGCTGGTGGCGCGCGCCGCCTATGATCTTCAATCTCTGGCCGGCCTTGAAAAATCCGGCACAACCATGAGCATCAAAGAGCGCCAGGCCAGCATTGATCATGCCGAAAAAGTTCAGAGCCAGGACACGGTTGATCTTGGCCCGCCCACCTTTGGCCAGCGCCTTGCCGATCCGCTGGTTCTGGGCCTCATGGGCTCGCTGGCCATCTGCGCGGTCGTCATCCTCATCCTTGCGTTGATGAAGTAATAAAGCCCCATCTCCTTTACGGAGTGGGGCACAATCTGTTATCCGTAGCCAATTGCACACCAGATAGCAGTATTCTTTGATTTTATTCATTCACAAACAGTTTGTGCCCCGTGCCATAAAGGCACGGGGCTTGGTATATTATGTTCATATGCCGGCGTATCACCTCATTTTTCATTCATATGGTTCATGGTTTCCCGATCATGAGGACGGATACCATGATCGGAAATCTCATGGGCAAAAACCGCCTAATCAGCCATTGGCTGATCATCGGCGTTTTTTATTTGGCAAAAGATCGATAACTTTTACAAATAAGCAGCAGGAATTTCTAATGCGCCAATGTATTGAATCAGCATCGTTGAATATTTGGAAAATTCATGCTGTTGCTGTGGTGCACAATCATATGCATGTAATATTGAGCTGGGATTCTCAAGTGCATATATCAATGATTAAAGCGAGATTAAAACAGCAATTAACTCATGCCTTAAATTCATCGACGAGCCAATATAAGCAAAAATGGTTTGGCCGTGGTTCGGGTGTCTGTAAAATTCGTGATATGGATCATCTGATTGAATTGGTAAAGAAATATCTCCCACAACATGGTGATTATGTGTGGATTGAGGAACGAGTACTGACAAAATTGCGGTAGTATGAATTGCATGAACCAAGCCCCATCTCCTTTACGGAGTGGGGCACAATCTGTTATCCGTAGCCAATTGCACACCAGATAGCAGTATTCTTTGATTTTATTCATTCACAAACAGTTTGTGCCCCGTGCCATAAAGGCACGGGGCTTCCCTCACACTTGCAATGCGTGCAGTTTTGAGAATGCTGAATCTTCGCGTGCCAGCAGTTCATCATGCGTGCCGATCTCAAGGATTTTTCCGTCACCCATGACCACGATGCGGTTGGCATTGCGGATCGTGCTCAGGCGGTGCGCCACGATGAGCGTGGTGCGGCCCTGAATCAGCCGGTTAATCGCCTGTTGAACAAGATGCTCGCTGACGACGTCAAGCGCGCTGGTCGCTTCGTCAAGAATGATGATGCGCGGATCGCGCAGCAGGGCGCGCGCGATGGCAATGCGCTGGCGCTGGCCGCCGGAAAGCTTGCCGCCGTGGCCGCCCAGAGGCGTATCAAGTCCCTGCGGCAATTTGCTGATGAACTCGGTACAGTTGGCCATGTCCAGAATTTCCTGGAGTTTGGCATCGTTGATATGGCTCAGCCCATAGGTGATATTCTCGCGGATCGTCCCGGAGAACAGCACCGTATGCTGCGGCACTACGGCCACAAATCGGCGGATGCTGCGAAAATTCAGATTCGCCGTATCCTGGCCATCCAGCAAAAGCCGGCCGGTCGTCGGGCGGCGGAAACCGATGATCAGGTTCATCAGCGTGCTCTTGCCGGAGCCTGATTCGCCCACCACGGCCACACACTCGCCGGACGTAATCTTGAGCGAAAAATCCTTGATCGCCGCACGTTCCTGATGCGGATATTTATACGTTACGTCATCAAATTCAATTTCGCCGCGGACATCCTCAACCTGCAATTTTTCGTCATTATGCTCAACATCCGGCGACTCAAGCACCTCGCCGATGCTGCGGATGCTCTCAACGCCGGCCGTAAACTGCGGAATAATAGACACCGCGCCCTGAACCGACCCCATGATCAGGCCAAAGAATCCCTGATACATCATGATGTCGCCGATATCCTTGATCGTACCGTGGTAAAATTGCCAGCAGCTAAAGAGCAGGCATACCAGCGAAAACGTCTGAAAAGTCGCCCATCCGCAGGACGCAAAGAGATTATTGGTCGTATCAAGATGCTGCCCGGCGTTGCGGATTTTAAGAAGCTGCTTATGCAGTCGCTCAACCTCAACGCTCTCAACGGCGTGCGCGCGCGTGACGGGGATCATCTCAATCATCTCGGCCACGCGGGATGACATTTCCTCAACTTCCTTGCGCAGCAGTTTGTTGCCTTCGCGCAGACGCCGGTTAAACAACCGCATCAGGATCAGGCCGGCCGGGATCGTCACCAAAAAAAACAGCGTCATCGTCGGCGCTTTTCTCAGCGTAACGGCCATCGCCACGATCACCACGATCACCGTCTGAAAGATATACTCAATCATCGCGCGCGAGAGCATTTCTACCGCGTCAACATCGCGCAGTACTTTGCTTTGCAGTTTGCCTGATTGAACATCATCGTGAAAACTCATGCTCAATTGCTGTAAACGCACCACCAGCGCCGAGCGCAGCACAAGCTGCACCTGCCGCACGATGGCCGAGAGATAGTAGGAATAAACGGTATGTGTCAGCGGGTTCTGTATGATCAGAATCCCAATCACAAAGGAGTATAAATAAACCCAGTTGAGCGCTTGCGGATCAGCCGGCTGGCCGTTGTGGCCGATGGCCTCGGCCACCTTCGTGACAATCTCACCAAAAACAATCGGAATCACCCACACCGGCGATTGTTTGATGATGTAAAAAAACGTCATCAATGCCAGCTTCTTGCGGTGGTCGCGATACAGCAACCACAATACGCGCAGCGGCGACTTGCTGCGATACTGCGAATCAAGGGCAAACTGTAACTGATCTTCGGTCGCGATCGGCGGGATCGGCGGCTTGCGCACGGCAGGTTACTCCAAAAAGACCTCAAACTATTTTGACGATCTCATTGGTGGACCAATTATACCAGATTGATCACGATGCCAAGCGAACGCGAAAAGTAAATAAAAATTCTTATATACGAATAATAGTTGTGTTTATTTCCTGCCCAATTTCGTCAAAAATGGCCTTTTTGAGCCAATATTGGCCATAGCCGCGCTATGCGGTGGTCATGCTCGGCAACATCACCGGCGACGTCACATGGTCTGTGATCTGCTGTTCCTGGGCAATCAGGCTCCTGGCAATCGCAATTTCCAGTAATAATTCACCATGCGGTTGCTCAAGATCTTCCGGATATAAACCCTCATGCCTGGCCACGTGATCCAGAATCAAGCACAGATTCTGTTCAGACTGGCCGGGGAATGCGTAAAGTTTGCGATCTACAAATTGTTGCTGCGCGGATTTGGCGATGAGATTCTCAAGCGCGCCGTTTTCGAGTGGATAAATTTTCTCTTCCTGCTGCCGGCAAAGCTCTGATGCTTTTTCAAGTTGATCCTGACATGCCTCAATGATGGCGCGATGGGATTCCGGTACGCGCTGGTAATTTTGCCTGCATTCAGATTCATACTGATTAAGATTTTGGCGGTATTCCTTGTTCCGCCGGATATTGAGGATAATTCCTGCGATAATGACAAGATCAACCAGAACGGAGATAGCAATGCCGGCCCAGAACAGATACGTCAGGGCGTTATCATAAGAAATCTGGCTCAGGCCGGTGATTTTTCGCAGGCCGGCCTGTAGCCATTGCATGGCGTAAATCGCGCCGAGCAAAATCGCCGGAACCACAAGCAAAAGAAAAATATTGCCGCCGATACCGGGGCTTTGGTCCGCGTATTTCTCAGGCCGTTTGGCCGTTAACTTCAAAATCTGGCGATAATAAGTTTCGTGCTTCTGACGCAAATCCTCAAGTTGCGCTTTGCATGTCAGCAGCGCCTTATCCCGCAATTCTTCAAACAGATCTGCGGAATGTATGTCGCGGAGAGCCTCAATTACCGCCAAACTGGCCGGGCCATGATGAGTGCGGTAATCCTCAATGATTTGTCTGGCGGCAATTTCAAAACGCGCATAAGCCTCCGCAACATTCTGTTGTTGCGAGAACAAATGACGTGGCCACTTGTGACTCGTCAGGTTGATAAACGCAAGCGCCACAAAACATTTGCCATTTTCCGGCAGTTTCTCAAAAACGCTTTCCGTCTCAATGATCCATTTTCCCGCCGCATCAGGATTGACCGGCTCTTCAGGCCGCTTGCGGATAATAGCGCCAAGCGTATTGAGCACCGTTTTTATCAGCGCATCATCACGATTTGTTTTAATACCCTTCTTCTCTTTCTCTTGGCCAGTACCGGTCATTAACTCATGCATGATTGAGTCAATCATTTCGTCAGCCATATATCCCCACTTTTTTTAATGACAATTCGCCGCCGGGCAATGTGTGCCGGCATTCTTCATTAGAGTAAATGCCAAAAGAAATAACGGCTGACAGACTGACAAAGCCGCCCCGCGTTAGCGTGGCGGCAGGTCATGCGCTAAAACATTTTGACACATACTATATGTGACTGTTATCGCAATCCCCACAGATGGTGAGAGTTTTAATCGTCGCGATCAAAAGAGTAAAGCGAAAAAGTAACGTATTTTGCGTAGAACGTATTCTTATATTCCGACAAAACAATCAGTTCTTCGGTCGGCAAATAGAGGCGGGTTGATTGGGCACGAATAAGCGACTATTAAGTCTGCTATATATGTAAAGATGGGCGAAATGATCCATTTGTCATCATCAAGTGGCAACTTGGCGTGCGGATAATCGGCTCATCACTGCATGCATAATGTACGTAATGACCATAATGTGCGGCCGCGTAAACATCGGTTCCTTATTCCTGTGATTTGTCCTCTGGCGCTTTGAGTTGGCGTAACGCCGAGGGGATTGTCAGGATCTGCATCTGGCGTATGGCGATTTGGTTAAGACGTTTGAGTCGTTCACTCTGCGGCAGCCCCATATGAATAAGTTCCGCATTCATCCCCTCTATGTTTGCCAGCACAAGCAGTTGCTCAACAGTGGCGTAGTCCCGCATGTTCCCTTCCCGTTTCGCATTGTCAGTGCGCCATTGCCTGGCAGTCATACCAAATAATGCCATATTCAGTACGTCCGCTTCGTTGGCGTATGTGATTGCCGCCTGTGCGGCTGTGATTTCCGGCGGGATCAGATGCTCTTTAATGGCGTCGGTATGAATCCGATAATTCAGTTTTGATAGTGTGCGGTTGAGATTCCACGCCAGAGAAAGCCGCCGATTTTCGTCTTCCTTAAGCCGCTGAAATTCTTTGATCAGGTAGAGCTTAAATTCCACAGATACCCAGGATGCGAACTCAAAGGCAATATCTTTGTGAGCATACGTACCGCCATAGCGTCCCGCCTGAGAGGTTATGCCGATGGCGCCAGTACGCTCAATCCACTGCTTGGCTGTGAGTATAAAGCTATTTAAGCCTGCTTGTTTTTTAATCCCATCGAATTCGATGGGATTAAAGTTAGGGTTATTCAGCTTCTCCCATATCCCGAGAAACTCAATAGTATTCCTGTTCCTGAGCCAGTTGAAAATGAGGTAATCAGTACGCTGGCTGTCCTTATAGCGCGCAATATCAGTTAAGGAAATATAATCAGTATCTGTTTGTGATAGAACTGCAATGGCTGTTCCCTGCACTTCAATTGTGGACTTTTTTGATTTACTCATCGCTGTATATCCTATGTTTAAGTAATGGCCTTAATGCGCGGCCGCGCGGCGCAGGATTTCGCGGATCTGCTGATCCCAGGGCACATCGGTAAATGCCGTAATGTGGTCAATTCGCGCTTCGCCGCAGCGTTTGTTGATCGTCTCAATATATTGCTGCATCTCATGCAGATAATCTTCACGGATCAGTTTCGGATCAATTTGCAGACGCTCGCCAGTCTCAATATCCTCAAAAGTCACCGGCCGCGTAAAGCTCAACTCCATTTCGCTGCGGTCAAGCACATGCAGTACGATCATCTGGTGGCGCGCGTGGCGCAGATGCTGAATCGCGCGGACAATCTTTTCCGGATCGTCATACAGATCGCTGATGAGAATCATCAGGCCCCGGCGCGGAACTTTGTTGGCCAGCACATGCAGAGTATCTGAAATATCCGTAAGCTTGCCGGGCGCGGTCTGCTCAAGTTTTTTGAATATCTGGTCAAGATGGCTCGCGCCGTTGCCCTGCGGAATCTCAAAACGAATCGCCTTATCAAAAACCGTCAGGCCGACCATATCCTGCTGATTGCTCAGCAGATAGGCCAGGCTCGCGGCCAATACCGCGGCATACTCGTACTTGGTAACGGTTTGTTCCTTGCCATCCGGTCCGGTGACTTTCGCAGATCCGTACTTCATGCTCCCGGAAGCATCAAGGCAAATCGTGGCGCGCAGATTGGTTTCCTGCTCATACTGCTTGATGTAGTAGCGATCGGTGCGGGCCAAAACGGTCCAGTCAAGATGCTTGATCTCATCGCCGGGTACGTATTCGCGATGTTCGGCAAATTCAATGCTAAAGCCTTTGTGCGGGCTTTTATGCAGTCCGGCGTAAACGCCCTCAACCACGCCGCGAACGGTAAGCTCAAGCCGGCGCAACTGCGCGGCCTGCGAAGGCTGAAAAAATTTGTACCGATGTATCGCCATGTCAAGCCCCGGGATTTTAACCCCGGGGTATCTCCGAGTACCTGCCTATTGGCATTGACGGACCAATCCCGGATCAGAAATCCGTAACGTTATTTGTTTTCCTCTTCTTTCGGCGCTACGTACACATATCCGCTGATCGGCGATACGTATCGCTTAACTTCATCGGCCTGAATCATATACAGCTCATCTTTAGGCATCTTGAGCGGATTTTTATAAAAATCCGTTTCCGCGCGGCGAGCATATAAACGCAACGTCTCGGCCTGGCGGGCATTGATTCCGGCCGGCGCCGTGGCCGGCTGCGTCGCCGATGCGGCTTCGGACGAAAGATTGTATGCCTCAAGCATAACCGGCGCCGTCACCAGGTACCCGGCCCATTCTTCAATCGGCACGTCACGATTGACCATCAACTTTGCCGACTCAATGACCTCAAATTTCGCTTCGCGGCCCTCGTATACGGTTAAGTCCCAGTCGTGAATTGTCAGCTCGCCATGCGGCGGCAGCAGAACGGCCCGAAACCCGCCCTGACGCTTTTTATAGGACAAAAATTTAATAACGGTCACGCTATTAAGTCCGCCATCAGGCTCATAACCATAATAACGCTCAAGTTTGATGGGATCTTTCAGACCGCCGGGGTAAAATTTTCCTTCGTCATTCAAAGACATTTCCCCGGCGCGCCGGGTGATGAACCACATCGGTTTGTCATACGTATTTTTGAATGTGACATCCACAAGATAATGCTCAAAATTGAGCTTAGTCGGCAGCTTTTGGGTCACCTTCATGCTATGCGGAGATTGCGGCGCAATTGGCGCAGGCTGCGTCACTGCGGCCGGCCGGGGCGCGCAGGCGGCGATCATCATAAGTACTGCGGTGACACAAGCTTTGCGAAACATGTGGGATACTCCCGAAAATTGTCTCAGACCAATTAACTTTTCTTTGCCACCCAGGTAATACCCATATCGCCGTAAACCAGTTCGCGGACGATTTTGACACCCAGCGTATCGGGATCAACACTGGCCCGCACATGGTGGCGCACGGAAATGATACCGCCGTCCACCATGCAATGCTCAGCGAGTCCGCGAATGAGGTTATCAACCTTGTTGCGGGTAAATCCGTCTTCCATATGAACATAGGGCGGGTCAACAAATGCCACCACCAGGTCATAAACATCCGGATGCCCGACAATCGCGCCGTAGGCATCAACTGGCAGAACGAGTGACTTATCCTTGAGTTGCAGATCATCAATATTCTGGCGGAGGTTTTTGAGCGCGCCGCGATCGCGCTCAACAAAAATGGCCTGTGTTGCGCCGCGGCTGAGGCACTCAAGGCCCATGCTGCCGGTGCCGGAGAAGCAGTCAAGAATTGTGCCGCCCTCAAAGCAATTTTGAAGCGCATCAAAAAGGGATTGCTTGGCGCGATCCGTGATCGGCCGGGTTTTGTCAGATGGCGGCGGAAGAATATTACGCCCGCCGAGATTGCCAGAAATTATTCGCATGACGGAACATGATAACGGATCGCGCGGCGCGTGTCGTGACTGATGAACCAAAAGATAATCAACCGCCAAAAAGAAAATATTATTTTAATGACAAAAATAAATGTTAGGGTAAAATTCGGTTTATGGATGATGAACGGATTCAGCATCTTCCGGTGATTCAGGGACGCGGCACAGGCCTGCGGCCGCAGAATCGTTTTGAGACAGTTCATCTTGAGGCGGATCTTGATCATGTTGAGCATGATGAGGAATATCTGCAAAAACTACAGCGGCCGGCCACGCGTTACTGCGATGATGGCAGCCGGTGCGTGATCTCTACCAATAGCAGTCCGGATATTCCGTATACGCACAGTGTTAATCCGTATCGCGGTTGCGTTCACGGATGCATTTATTGTTACGCGCGCCAGACGCACGAATATCTGGGATTTAATTCCGGGATTGATTTTGAGACGCAGATTGTGGTCAAGCGGAATGCGCCGGAGTTATTGCGCGAGGCGCTCAGTGCAAAAAAATATCGGCCGGTTACTCTGCATTTTTCCGGCGTGACGGATTGCTATCAGCCCATTGAGCGCAAACTGGAAATCACGCGCGGATGTCTGAAAGTTGCGGCGGAGTTCCGCAATCCGGTTTTTATGATCACCAAAAATCAGCTCATCACGCGCGATATGGATTTGTTTACGGAACTGGCCGCGATCAACGGCGCGGCGGTGATGATTTCGGTGACGACACTTGATGTTGAGTTATGCCGGCGTCTTGAGCCGCGCACCAGTGTGCCGAAATATCGTCTTGAGGCGATCAGCAAGTTTGCCGCCGCCGGCGTGCCGGTGGGCGTGATGGTCGCGCCGATCATTCCGGGGCTGACTGATCATGAGGCACCGATGATCTTAAAAGCCGCGGCCGAGGCTGGCGCGCAATTTAGCGGCTATCAGATCGTACGGTTACCGTATGCCAATAAAATGCTTCTTGAAGAATGGCTTGAGCGCAATTATCCGGATCGCAAACAAAAAGTGATCAGCCGTATCCGCCAGATGCGCGGCGGACAGATGAGCAATGCCTGCTTTGGCAGCCGAATGACCGGCGAAGGAATATGGGCCGACCAGATCGCTACGATTTTTCATATCGCGCAGCAGAAAGCGGGACTCAATGGCCCGGGGCCGCGGCTGACAACGGAGCATTTCCGCCGGCCGGGAGTGCAAAAGCAGATGGGATTGTGGGGAATGTAAAAGAAAGACGCGGTGACACGGAAACGCGGAGAAGGAACCGTCTGGCATTTCCGTGTCACCGTGCCGCAATGTCTCCGTGTCATGTTCGTTATGCAAAAGATGAGCGATGGCGGATGATATGGTATAATGCTGGCTTGTTTCCTAGAGAGAAGCCATGCGTCACATGACAAGACAATCCCGGTATCGCGGCGGGCCGAATATGACCCCGATGGTTGATATTGTCATGTGCATTTTGATTTTCTTTATGCTCGGCAGCACCTTTGCGTTGCCGGATCTGTTTTTGTCCGCCAATATGCCGGCCGTGGATAAAAAAGGCCTCGGCGAAAATCCGAATAACACAGCCTTGCCGCCGGTGCGGATGAATCTTGAACTAATCAACGTCGGCGGGCACACAAAACTCCGCGCATTTGGCGTTGTTGAAGATGATCTGCATGATCGCCTGGCAAGCCTGCTGGCCAGTAAACGCCGGGCGCTGAGCGATGATGTTCAGTTGCTGATTGTGCCTGAAAAAACAGTGCCGTATCAGGATGTCATCACCGTATATGATCAGTGCGTGCAGTCGGGATTTAAGAATGTGGCATTCAGCACGCCAAAGTAAGAAACTTGTGAGTGACCGGAAAAATAATAAACCACAGAGATCACAGAGTACACAGAGAAAGTGGCAAAATTCAAATGGCAAATGCCAAAATAGATGTTATGTTTTTTGACCATTTATTATTTGTGTTTTGACATTATGTCCCCATCCTCTGTGCTCTCTGTGTGCTCTGTGGTTATTTTTTTTGTGGCGCATATGTCAAATTATCGCACAACATGTTTGTCTCTTGTTTATCTTGGCGGCATGGTGCTGACCTCGACAGCGTGTGCACAAACCACGGCTGATACCGCGGCCGCGCGGGATCTTTATCGTCTTAAACAAATTGAGCTGCTTGAGTCGGCCGCGCAGAAAAAAGAGAATCCTTCTCTGGCGGCGATGTATCGTGCGCAACTTGTCATGGCCACATGGGAACAATTGCCCGCGCAACGCGCGGCGCGCGCGAATGCCGCCGCGCAATACGTGCGCGATATGAACGCATATCTGCCGGCAACGGGAGATCAGCCTGACGGTATGTGGGCGCTTGATCATATGAAGTTTATGATCGGCCCGTTGACGGAATCGGCCGTTAATCGCATTGAATACTGGGGCCAAAATGAGCATGACCGGCGCGAGCTTGAGCCGGCCGCGCAAGTGCTGGCAAAGATCACGCAGATTGCTCAACGGCAAATCAGTGCGGCGGCCGAGGCTGCGGAGAAAAAACTGGCTCAAGATCTCAAAGCGGAAAAAACATACGCAACGCTTTATGCCGCCCAGCAGGAATGTGATTATTACCGTGCGTGGGCTGATTATGTGATGGCGCTGTCACTGCGTGAGGATGCGCCAGAGCGTAAGGCCAAATTGGCGGAGGCGATTCAGGTTGTCAGCAAGTGGGCTGATGCGGCCGAGGATGAGCAGCCGGCGGCGGTGCGGTATCCTGCGTTGCTGCTGCGCGGCAAGGCGCGTTTGCTGGCCGGAGATCTGGCGCATGCGAGTGAGGATTTTGCTGCGGCGTCGGCCGAAAAATCGCCGCTGTGGGCGCAGTATCAGGCACGCTATCAGGCTGTGATTCCGGCGCTGCTGGCCAATCAGTGGGATGTTGCGCGCAAAAATGCCGATCAATTCAAAAACTGGGTTGAGAGCTCGCCTGATGTGGCTTCCGCACAAACGCGCGTGAGTGCGGATCTGCTCATGTATCGCGTGATGCGCGCGGCCGCGCTTGCCAATGCCGGCAATTCTGTTGCCGGTGATGCGCGTGAGCGTGCGTTGCTTGATGCGGAAAAACTGCTACGGCAAATTTTACTCAAGCATCCGCAATTGAAGGATATGATTTTTGAGCTGCTGGCAACGGCGGCGGATGGTCAGCGAAATTTAACGGTTCTTGAAAATCTGGGATGTGCATGGGCTGTGCTGATTCGGCCGAGTGCCGAATCGCAGAAAGAGGCTCAGCAGCGCGCGTGGCAAAATGCGCTGGCGCAGGCGCAAGTCGCCGCGCGCAGCACATATCAGTATCAGTTAATGCTTGAGCGCAAAGAAGCCGCGCTGCTGGTGGCCGTGGCGTGCGGAAAACTTGAACAATGGCGGCAGGCGGCGCAGGCTAATCTTGATTTTGCCGCGCAATATCCGGATGATTCGCGCGCAAAAGATGCCGCTGAGCTTGCGCTGGCGCAACTTTCTGAATTGCGCCAATCTTCGCAGAGCGCCGCGGAAATTCAGCAATTGATTCTTCGCGCGCTGAATATGGCCGTTGATCAATTTGGCCAGAAACAGCATCAATTTGCGCGTGGCGCGGCGCTTGAGAGCGTGGGGGATCGCGACAAAGCTGCCGCAGTTTACCAGGTTGTTGAGCGTACTGACGAACATTATCTTGATGCGCGATATCGTTTGCTGCGCATTGCGGTTGATCGGCTTGCGGATTTGCAGTCATCGCGCGCGCCGGTTGATGAGCAGAAAAAAACGGCCCGTGCGTTGCTGAATCAATGTGATGATTACCTGGCGCAGGTAGCCAAGCTTCCGGCAACTGCGCCGCAGCGCCAATTTGTGCCGGATATTCTGCTGATGGCCGCGGGAGTTAATCTGCATCCGCTTGAGCAGCCTGATGCGGCTTTGCGGCGGATAGCCGATCTTGAAAAAAAATCATCGCAAGCGTCGCCGGCGGTGATGGGCGCCATGCTCAAGTATAAAGTTGAGGCGTATCAGTTTTTGGGAGACGGGCCAAAAGCCGCAGCGGCCGTTAAGGAATACGCGGTTCAGTTTCCCAAAGACGGGCCGGAGTATATCCGGCGGATGGTGGCGCAGCAGACGCGGGAAATGACCGGACTTGAGAAGAATGATCCGCAGAAAGCCGGACGTCTTGCGGCAGGCGTGGCGTCATTGCTTGAGCCGCTGATTGAGTCATCGCAGGGGAATGATGCGTATGCCTACCGCCAGTTGCGCGCGGATATGCTTGCGCGCAGCGGTGAGGGATCAGCAGCACAAAAATTGTGGGTGCAATTACAGCAGGAAAAACCGGGCGATCTTCTGAACTTTATCGGCGAAGCGCGCGCGATGTTCGCCAGCAGGCAATATGACCTGGCCAGGGATCTTTTTTCGCGCATTTTGCCAAAAGTGCCGGTCGGTTCTGAATCATACTGGGAATGTTATCTGCGGATCATTCAGGCGGATGATGTTCGCGGGAAAAAAGTGGATGTTCAGCGGCTTAAGGATCTTAAAGTGATTTATGGCGATGCGGCCGGCGGCAAAGAATATCATGATGATTTTGCCGCATTATTCAAAAAATATGGCGCGGAATAACGCGCGAGATTATTAATCTTTATGCGGCCGGCGGCGTTGTGCCAAGAGCTTTGCGCAGTTCCGCCATCATCTGGTCAACCTTAAAGGGCTTAAAGAGCACGGCCGCGAGACCTTCCTGGCTTGCGCGTACGATGCTGTGATGCGGATCATAACCAAAGCCGGTCATCAGGATCACCGGCGGCGCGTGATTCAGCTTGGCGGCCGCGGCAAAAATCTCATATCCGTTTTTGTGCGGCATCTTGATATCCGAAAGCACCAGATCATAACGTTGTTGCGTGGCCAGCAGGCTGATTGCTTCCGCGCCATCTTTGGCCATATCAACCACGCATCCGTAACGTGTCAGCAGATCATGCAGTGTCTGTCGGATATTGGGCTCGTCGTCGGCAATCAGGATGCGCTTGCCCTCAAGCATCGGGTCACGCTTGGTCTGGTCGCTTGGCGGGCAACCGAGAATCGTCTTTGGCCGATCCGAAACATCGTGCACACTTTGGCGGATGCGATTGACGTTATCAAGTATTGTCGTCAGCCGCTTGCGCATATCCTCATCGCCGATGTAGTCGTCCATCAGCATCGTGATATCAGAGGTAATATCATTGAGCGGGCCGGCGACTTCAGAAATCACATCGCGCGCAAGCTGGCCGCTGGTGGTATAGCGCTCAACAACCAGCAGGTCGAGAATGTTCAGGGCGACGGCTACGTAGCGGCCGAAAATTTCGGCAAATTGGCGATCATCTTCCGTAAAGCTGGCCGCCTGCTGACTCTCAATGTTAAAGATGCCGATCACTTTGTCATGCAGCATCAGCGGGACTGTCAGGCTGCTGCGTGCGCCGGCGAGGCCGGTGACGTAACGCGGATCTTTTTCGATATCGCCGCACATATAGCTGCGGCCGGTCGCGGCCACATAACCGGAAATGCCATTGCCTTCCGTCTCGGCAAACAGCTCAACCTCCATCGCATCAGAGGGCATGCCGACGCAGATGACCAGCTCAAGTTTATTTGTGCGCCGGTCAAGCAGGCGGATCGCAAAGTGATCAAAATGCATGAGCTGGCGGCAGAAGCGGATGATTTTTTCTTCAAGCAACTTCAGACGCTGGCCTACGTTCAGTTTGGCAATCGATTCGCCCTCAAGGCGCACCAGTTCGCGGCCGGCCTGGTCAATGGCGTCAATTTTCTGCTGTAAACGCCGGCCGCTGGTGGCGTCCCAGCAAATCGCCACGACCTGCGTGACATGCTGGCGGCCATCAACTACCGGCGAGCAGACAACTTCAAAATACTGGCTTTCGTCAATATTGAGCGAGAACTTTTTGCTCCGTGCGTGGTTCTGGGCATTGCTGGTGATGTCGGTCGGGTTCATCGGGCCGACCTGCGTTGAGAAAATTTTATACGCTTCTGAACATACCTGGCAGATGCGGTTGCGGATCGGCTCTGGCCAGGCACGCATGCGTTTGTTTGACCAGAGCGACTGGCCTGCGTCATCGGTGATACAGATGCCTTCGCCGATAGTGTCGAGAATCAGGCCTGATTGCTGGGAAGCAATGGCGCGCTCAAGAGGGAGAAAGTCGGCCGAATCTGAAAAAACGGCGTCAAACTCACCATTGCGAAGCAGTATTAAAGCTTCGTCAATGCTTTGCGCCACAAGCACTTCGTGCTGCTGGCGAAGAATATCAATAATGGGGTTGTGCCGGTTTGTTCCGCCGGCAAGGACCAAAAGACGCTGCATAACTGATGAGCTGGTCATAGGTTTTGTTTTCCGTTACGACGATTGAAGTATAAACGTCATGGGGGGGTGTTTCCAAGTTTAACCTGAATATTTGTATTTATATTGTCTTGCGAAACGGTAGGGATTATAATCTAGTGAAATGCTAGGAGATTGATCCCATATGCAATTATCAAAACGGACTCAATATGGTCTGCGGGCAATGATATGTTTGGCGGATGCTTATCAGCGTGGTTATCTGCAAACACGCGAACTGGCTGCTCGCGAAGGCTTACCGACCAAGTTTCTCGAATCCATATTGTCTGCGCTGACGCGCGGCAAGTTTTTGACCTCAAAGATTGGCGCGACGGGCGGGTATCGGCTCTCGCGGCCACCTAAGGATATTCGCATTGGCGACATTGTGAGCCGCCTTGAGGGTAAAAAAATTATGGACGAGGAAGCCACAGACGAAAATGAGTCGCAAAGTCCTGGCGAAATTGCAGTTACGATTCTTCAGTCGCAGCTTTCCGATGCGGTGCGGGATGTGCTCAATAAACTTACGCTTGCAGAGATGACCGAGGCTACCCAGCAGCGGTCGCGTAATAACCAGATGTACTATATATAAAATTCCGAAGCCTGAATGATACGTGGCCTAAAAGAATACAGATCTGCCGTTGAGCAATCATGATTCATTCCGGCTATGATAGTTGAATTATGTCACTACAGCCCCCAACAACAGAACCCAAAAGCAAATCCGGCAGTCCGATAATGCGTCATCTTCGCTCGGTGATGATCGCAGGGTTGCTGACGCTTATTCCGCTGGCCGTATCCGCATTTATCGTTTTTACGATATTTAACTGGTTTACGCTGCCTTCGCGGTGGATTGCGAATTTTTTGATTGCGTCACTGATTGCGCCGGCAATGGATTGGCGCGATCCGGAAGCGATCGGCATACTTCAGTCGTGGACTGCGCCGGCGATTGCGCTGATTATTTCCGTGCTGACGGTCTATATCATGGGATTGCTGGGCCTTTTTGGCCTGGGCAAGCGCGTGCTGGAGGCTTTTGAGCAGCTTGTTGAAAATTTGCCGCTGGTTAAGGGAATTTACGGCACGACCAAGCAGGTTGTGGGGGTATTTAAGTCGGGAGGCAGCGGCGGGCATAGTTTTCAGCGGGTGGTGATGGTGGAGTTTCCGCGCGCCGGCACGTGGGCCGTGGGTTTTGTGACCAATACTGTGCATGATGAGCTCAGCGGGCATGATCTGGTGTGCGTATTTATCCCGATGACGCCAAATCCCACGAGCGGTTTTTTTCAGATGTTTCCGGCCAAAGATGTACGCGAGACGGATTGGTCGGTTGATCAGGGCATTAAGATTGTGCTTTCCGGCGGATTGCTTGCGCCACAGGTATTGAGCCGGCCACAGGATGCGCCGGCGGCTGATGCCGCGGCAAATCAGGCGTCGGCCGGGCAGCCGCAATCAAAATGATGCGTCGGCGAGTTTGTGGCCGATAACAGAGAGGTTAAGGATTCTCTGTGAACCTGAGTTCAGGATAAGGATCAAAAAACGTATGACCCCAAGCCCCATGGTTTTAACCCTGGGGTGTGTTCGTTAACGCCGGATGTTGGTGTGCTCGCACCCACCCCGGGGTTAAAACCACCGGGGCTTCCTTACCCCGGGCTTAGGTTGTGAGGTCAGTTCATGCCGGATGATTTTGCACTTCCCCGCGCGCGTAGGCCGCTGCGGATTTTTTATGCCGCGCCGGGCACGCCCAATTCACTTTTCAAAGGAATTGCGTCTTCGCTGTGGCGCACCAATCTTTTGCTGCCTCTGAAAGATCTGGGGCATGATGTGGTGGAATTCCAGTACGATCTGGATACGACGTTCAAGCATCTCAATTTGAGTGTATCAGCCGATGCCGAGTTCATTCGTACCAATCGGCCTCAACTTTCCGAAGAACTTGTAGCGCAGGTAAAGGCGGCCCACGCCCACAAACCGATTGATGTTCTTTTCAGTTATTTTTACACCGCCTGCGTTTTGCCTGAGGCTCTGGCTGAGATCCGTAAAATGGGCATCTGCGCGGTGAACTGGTACTGTAACGGATCGTATCAGCTTGAGTTGGTTGCGGAGATCGCGCCGCATTACGATTTTTGCCTGGTGCCGGAAAAATTTCGTCTTGAGGATTACCGCAAGCTTGGCGCGCGGCCGATTTATTGCCAGGAAGCGGCGAATCCGAATTTTTATAAACCGGCCGAGGTGACGCAGGATCATGACATCACGTTCATCGGGCAGTGTTACGGAGACCGGCCGGAGATTGTCCGGCATGCCTATGAGCGCGGCGTTGAGATTTGCTGTTATGGTTTATATTGGCGGCCACGGCATGCGCTTGCGCCGACTGATGCGCGCGGCGGTATTCCTGAACGTTTGCGGAATGACCTGCTGACGGATGAGCAGCTTGTGGCCATGATCTCGCGATCAAAAATTAATCTTGGTTTTTCTTCCTGCGGCAGCACGCACGAAACCGGCCATCGCATTTTGCAGGTGCGTCTGCGCGATTTTGAGATCCCCATGTCCGGTGGTTTTTATATGACCGAATACATGGAGGAACTGGCGGAGTTTTTTACCCCGGATCAGGAAATCGTCATGTATCGCGATCGGGATGACATGGTTGAGAAAATGCGATATTACCTGGCACATGCGGACAAGCGCCGCGCCATTGCGCAGGCGGGTTATGAACGCGCGCGGCGCGAGCATACCTGGCACCGGCGCTTTGAGGATTCTTTCCGCCAGATGGGGCTGTGAGGCCGAGGAACCCGAGTGTGATCTGAATCATCAAACCTGAGTTCGGGATAAGGGGCGTTGATTTCAAGCCCCGCTCCTTCATGGGGC
>CAZSYN010000024.1:0-34722 GCA_964610975.1 uncultured Phycisphaeraceae bacterium | reverse complement strand
TCAAGGAATTGATGCTTGCTTATCCCAAACTCAGGTTAAAAAATCTGCCACCCGTTTATCCTTTTTGGCACTTGCTCTATATGCAATAGGTGCTACAGGCACTTGTTTTTTCCCATTGTCACTTTCCGCGGCTCTGCGTCTCCGCGTAAGATCCTGTCTTTTCTTTTTCACGCGGAGGCGCAGAGCCGCGGAAGAGAAAAATTCATTTCAAAAGATATTGCGTATGAATAATCGCCGGCAATTTTTATTGTTTTGTGAGAATCCGGATGATATTTACCTGAGCTCGTATGCAATACGGGCGGCGCAATCGCGTTTGGCATGAATACGTTTGTTTTCCACAACTCCATCACTCTGTCATTATGAAGGAATCGTCATGAACACAAAGCGCTTTTTGGCATTCGCTATCGGCCTGAGTTGCCTCAGCAGCTTGGCTCCGGCTGATGTCAAACTTCCGGCTATCATCAGCGACAACATGGCACTTCAGGCCAACAAGCCCCTGCCGATCTGGGGCACGGCCGATGCAGATGAAAAAATCACCGTTACGCTCGGCGGCGAAACGCTCACCACCTCGGCCGGCCAAGATGGCAAATGGATGGTGAAATTCAAGCCGCTCTCATCGGGTGACAATCTCACGCTCAAAGTGGCCGGCAAAAATACACTTGAAGTCAAAAACATCATTGTCGGTTCCGTATGGGTATGTTCCGGCCAAAGCAACATGGAATGGATTCTCAAAAACACGCACAACGCGGACGTTGTGGTTCCTCAAGCCACGTATCCGGGCATCCGCCTTTTTACTGTCAGCAAAAAAGTCGCCTATACGCCAATCGCCGATGTCACGGGCAAATGGGTGGAGTGCACGCCGCAGACCGCGCCCGGATTTTCCGCTGTTGGCTTTTTCTTTGGCCAGAAGCTGCATGAGGTCACCGGCAAACCTGTCGGCCTGATCAACACATCATGGGGCGGAACTCCGGCCCAATCATGGACCAGCATTGAAGCGCTTGATGGCGAGCCGGATCTTAAAAAGAATTACGGCGATAAAATGCGCGATAACATCGCCAATATGGACAAGCTCAAGGCGCAATTTGCAAAAGATCTTGCAACTTTTGAAACGGCCAGCAATGAATGGAAAGAGACCATCGGCAAGGATTACGATGCAGCCGTCAAACAATGGGAAAAAGATACCGCAACCGCGCGCGCAGAGGGTAAAGCGCTGCCGGCCAAACCCAAACCAGCCAAAATGGCTCCTCGCCGCCCCACCGATCCGTCCAACTCCGCCTGGCATCCCACTTCGCTTTATAACGGTATGATTGCACCATTGGTTCCGTTTGCCATTGAAGGCGCCATTTGGTATCAGGGCGAAGCCAACGCGGGCCAGCCTGATCTTTACAGAACGCTCTTCCCCACCATGATCACCGACTGGCGCACGCGCTGGGGAGAAGGAGATTTTCCGTTCCTATTCGTTCAGCTTGCCAACTTTATGAAGCGTTCCGACGCTCCCACTGATACCAACTGGGCCCGTCTGCGTGAATCTCAGCTTGAGACGCTTAAGTTGCCCAATACCGGTATGGCCTGCATCATTGATATTGGCGAAAGCGAAGACATTCACCCCAAGAACAAAATGGATGTCGGCCAGCGCCTGGCGCTCTGGGCGCAAAAGTACGCTTTCGGTAAAGATGTGGTCGTATCAGGCCCGCTTTATGACAGCATGAAAATTGACGGCGACAAAGCCGTCATCAGCTTCAAGTCCGTCGGCGGCGGCCTCATGATCGGCTCCGCTCCGGCCATCCGCCTGAATATAGAACCGGAAAAACCACTCTCAGAAATCAAGGGATTTGCCATCTCCGGCGCCGACAAAAAATGGGTCTGGGCCAACGCCAAAATTGACGGCGATAAAGTCGTTGTCTGGAGTGATGAAGTCAAAGAACCCGTGGCCGTCCGTTACGCCTGGGGTGATAATCCGCTGTGCAATCTTTACAACAAGGAAAAGCTGCCGGCAAGCCCATTCCGCACTGACAACTGGCCGCTGGTTGCGCCGGC
The DNA here is from genome assembly GCA_964610975.1 of uncultured Phycisphaeraceae bacterium. Lineage (GTDB taxonomy): Bacteria > Planctomycetota > Phycisphaerae > WQYP01 > WQYP01 > CAZSYN01. The sequence continues at coordinate 32,685 of CAZSYN010000024.1, read as the reverse complement.
CAAAAAATAACCGCCATCCGCAGGATACATCCTGCTGATTACCTATCAGACCATCAACAGATAACCCCAGGCCAGCGCCTGGGGTTATTTTTTACTTTCTCGCCAGCCATCCAATACGCCAGAAAAACACATCCTATGCAAAAACAATAAAAGCTCCTGTAAGTCTTGGCTAAGCCAAATCTTACAGGAGCTTTTATCGAAGCGGAGAGAACGGGATTCGAACCCGTGGTACAGGGAATACCCCGTACATCGGTTTAGCAAACCGACGCCTTCAGCCGCTCGGCCATCTCTCCTTCAGATCCGCCAACATATCCTACACACTGCTGAAGGTCAAGGCAGGCGGCCAACAAGTCGTACTGATTTTTCTCATTCTTCGTACCCAGGAGAAACATAGGACAGACCGGCCACGCCTTCGGGAACAAAATCCCCATCTGGCGGAGTTCCTTTTTTGACATCCTTCCAAACGGGATCTCCTTTTGGCCACAATACAAGATTAGGCCAGCGCCCATCCAAAGGCTCGGCCCACACATCCTGAGTTGTCAGCGTAAAAGGCGTGGATTGCCAGTAGATGTACCCGCCACTTTCAACACTGCGAATATTGATATGACGCAAATCAAACACAAGCGGCTTGGGAAAGGGTTCTTTGACATGCTGTGTCGGATGAAGAAAAAAGCCCTGATAAGTGGTGCGGCCAGTGAGCCGATCAATTCTCAAAACAGGCGGACCCGCCCATGTTTGCACCACATCAGCATGATGCCCTTCCCGACTGCCATGAACGGTATCCACTCGAATATTCTGCAACTGCAAAATGGCCTCCGGCGCGCGCAGGTCAATATTGAACCCCTCTTTCAGCCCTTCACCGGTGATCCACAAACCTTCTATATGAACGGTTCCTGTTGCCCCATTGATATATATGCCACGGGCCTCCAGGGATTTTTTGGGATCTTCCGGCATATGATCAAAGCGGATCTCTCCGCCGATCAACACCACGTGATGCCCTCCGCTGATCACAAGACCGCCAGGCGCGGTCAACGGCGTATCCGGCATTTTGATGATGTAATCTTTTGTTTTATCAAGCTTGGGAGAGCGATTGGTGTTGCTGATGTTGATAATCACCGGATTCTTTAATTGAGGCGGCGCCCAGGCCAACTTGCTCCTGGCAGCAGGCTCTGCGGCCAAAGCGGATGCCCCCATGAAAGACAAAACAGAACCAGCCAGAACAACATAGGCAACACGAAAATTCATATAAACCCTTATATTTTTATATACTTATTTATTTATCAAGTCACAAAAGAACTATTTTGATTGAAACAGATATTGGTCAATTTGGGCTTCCGCTGAATGTCTTCCATGCATTGCTGGTCATGGCGGCGCGCTGCCCCAATGTCATTTTTTCCGCATGCGCATCGCCATATATCAGATTTGCATAATTATCCGGATGCCCCATCTGCTGATAATCCCACATCCACGGACGGCGATTCCCGCTGGATGTCAGCATGTCCAGGTAACTGTCAAAAGACCACTGGCCGCCGGAAACGGCCGCACGCGCATCGGCAAACCAGAATTTCATCGGGCTCAGCAGATCCGCCTTCGGAATGGGCACAGTGGCGAAATAACCGGTACTTTCATCGCCACCCAGCCATTTATTGATGCCATAATTACACGCCACGGATGATGAACTCTGGTCTTGCGGCTGCAAGGCTTGGGCAGCCTGAGGACAATGCAGCACAGAGCCCGATTTTCTGGATCGGCCGTTCATAATCTGCGTAACATACTTGCTGTACCAACGGTCTTTTGACAGGCCGGCATATCCATGATCGCCCGAGTTGGTCACGCCATTCTGCGGCAGAACATTATTCCATTCCTGCACATACACAAGCCCCCATAATGCAATCTGACGAAGATTGGACTGGCATGCCGCAGTGCGCGCGCTGTTGCGCGCCTGGCTCAGCGATGGCATCAGCACTGAAATAAGAACAACGATGATCGCCACAACCACCAGCAGTTCAATCAGGGTAAAGCCGTGGCATCCTTTGGTCTGCATAAACATCTCCAGAATACATAAGGATATATCGGCACGTGACTACCGGCGCTTTGCAGAAACAAGCAACGGCAACGCGATGGCTCCCAGCAATCCCAATGATGCCGCTTCTGGCACTGACGTTGATTCCAGTTTAATGTTATCCACAACCAGATCCGTGCGAGGAGCCGGCGAAGTACCCGTACCGCTAGCTCCGATGACGATTTCGTCAATTGAGAAATCTGACGTTACCGAATCAACATAACTGGTCGTTGCCAGCACGTTGCTGCCTTGCGAAATGATGATGCTGATCGTAAGGTTTGTTACGCCGCTGCGTACGATTGTCAGTTGAGATGTGTATTTGACGCCGGTTGTTAAACTGAGCGTTTCGGTTGAAGTACCCAGTGTGGTCACATCCGTTCCCTGAAGCACCGTACTGTTTGTTCCGCTCTCTTTACCAAGAAGCAGTTGCGCATTGCCTGTCAGCGGCATGGTGACCAGGTATCCATAATCATTATTGCTCGCAGTGCTCCCATTGGCCATTGCCGCAGTACCATTGGTGTTATACAAGCCAAAACTAACTGAAGGAGATGTAAGGCTGATGGCCTTGAGCGCAAAATCAAAACTCCATGCCAGAGAGCTTCCGACCGTGTTCAGATTCACACCTGCGCCAAGCGCGCCTGTCACCGAACGCGTATCTGAACTGTACGGGCGAAACCGAAGACAACTCCCCAATACCGCATCATTGCTCAGCCAAAGCAAATTGGCGCTGCCGTTATTGGTGTAATAAGCAAGATCCAGAGAATCAGCAACATCATCTGAGATATTTGCATCAAATGTATCACTCACAATGACTACGGCGCTGGCCGTTGAGGTTGTTAACAACGCCATACCGCATATAACACTGGTTATCAGACTATTTAATCCCAGGCGACGTTTTAACTTATGAGCTGTCATTTCATCTCCTTATGCGTGATGGCTGTCTTATAGTAAATGCCAAAAATAGATCACACCTGACATACCGCCACGCTACGCGAGGCGGCCCCGATAAACTTGTGATGTGTGATTCGTTTTTGGCAATTCCTCTAATAATTCAAAGGAACAAACTGGTTCATAGACCAGGACTGCTACAACATACAGTTAAAAAAGAGCTGTTTCCTTCCCTAATTGCGGAATTGTTTTCAGTTTTTACGACAAATCTGCGATACTAATAATCATCAAGCGAAGGTTATTGCGATGCAGCATATTGCTTTAGTAATGAGACCGGATTCGGGCTATTATCGTGGCGTGTTGCGCGGTATTAAGCGATACGCAGATGAAATTCGTACATGGGTTTTTGGCATGGTGGCCCAAAGCCATGATATCCCCATCATGTTCAAGACGTTCCGCCCCAACGGAATTTTGGCATTTATTTATCTCAATGAATCTCAGGAAAAACTTTTTTCTTCTGATATACCTGTAGTCAGTTTTGCCAACATCAATAATCAATTGACTCTGCCTATGGTGAGCGTTGACGATATAGCGGTAGGCCGCATGGCGGCGGAATACTTTCTGGATCGCGCATTTCACAGCTTTGCATATGTAGGTTTCCCAAAATTCAATTATTCAAATCAGAGGGAAGAAGGATTCATCTCCCGTATCCGTGAAGCGAACGCAACCTGCAAAGTTTTCCACGACTCTCATTACCCGGATGCGGCCGGTGTTTGGGCATGGGCCGCGGAACCGGGAATTTGCGAATGGCTTAAATCGCTGCCTCGCCCCACCGCCATACTCGCAGCCAATGATGCAGTAGGCTTGCGTATTACCGAATTTGCAAGGCAGATGAATATACGTATCCCGGAAGATCTTGCTGTTCTTGGAGTAGACAACGATGACCTGTTCTGCACGCTGTCTTACCCGCAACTATCAAGCATTGTGACTCCGATGGATCAGATCGGCTACACGGCGGCGCAGATGCTCCACCAGATGATGAATCACGTCACACTGCCGCAAACAACCATCATGTTACCCCCAGTCGGTGTGGTAACGCGTAGTTCATCCGATATGCTGGCCATTGAAGATCAGGACCTGGCCGGCGCAATTCGTTTTATTCATAATAATGCTCACCGGCCGATCGGAATCAAGCAGGTGTTGTCGGAAATTTCTCTCTCTCGCCGGGCGCTTGAACGCCGCTGTAAACAGGCTCTTGGGCGAACTCCTCTTGAAGAACTCCTTCGCATTCGGATACAGCATGTGAAGTATCTGCTCGCCAACACGGATAAACCGATGTCCGTTATTGCTCATGACTCCGGATTTACAACAAACAAGCAATTAAGCATGACTTTTCATCAGCAAACAGGCGTAACCCCCACCACATATCGCCGGCAGATGAGACTGCATCATCAATGACAATATAAAGGCTTGTCGTTATACTGGCGATTCTCATGGCGCAGCATTCTGCATTTGTCAATTTCTCGCAGTACGCGGCCGCGCGTACCTTTGCCACGCTGATGGGCCTGTTTCCCATCAATGCGAACCTGGGTACGGCGCGACTCATCGGCTCGGCCATGTACAAACTGGATCGCAAACACCGCAAGCGCGCCATTGAGAATCTTGTGGCAAGCTTTCCGGAAAAATCACAGGCTGAAATTGAACGCATCGCTGAAGAATCCATGCAGAATCTTTTTGAGTTTCTCATGGATATGCTCTTTACGCCGCGCATGGTGCATGTTGAGACGTGGCATAAATTTCTGCATCTGCATAACCTGGGCGAGTCTCTGAAGATTCTTTTGCGCCAGCGCGGCGCGATCATGCTTACTGCGCATTACGGCAATTTTGAAATTCTTGGCTATGCGCTGGCCACGCTTGGTTTTGAGACATATTCCGTGGCAAGGCCCATTGATAACCCGCAGATTGATTCGTGGGTTTTGGGCGTGCGCGAGCGCAAAGGGCAGGTCATTCTCTCAAAGCGCGGCGTAACCACCACGGCCCAGGAAGTGCTTGAGAAACGCGGCGTGCTGGGATTTATCGCCGATCAGAATGCCGGGCCAAAAGGCATGTTTGTGCCGTTCTTCGGCCGGCAGGCATCGGCGTATAAAACCATCGCGCTGCTGGCCATACAATATAACGTGCCTATCATCATTGGTTATGCCAGGCGCCGCGGCGATAACTTTGAGTATGATGTCGGCGTGCAGGATGTGATTTATCCTGAGATGTGGCAGAACCTTTCGCCGGAAATCCTGGCCAAAGGCGGTGAATTGCGGTGGATCACCGAGCGATGGAACAAAGGCATTGAGGATTTTATCCGCGATGACCCCAGCCAGTACTGGTGGATTCACCGCCGATGGAAAAGCCGGCCCAAAGACGAAGTCCCCGGCAGCGTTAAAGGCGTGGGATAAGGCGTGGGATTACTTGTTCAGACAGAGAGTCTATTATAGCACATGCAATAAAGCTTTATGCGCAGAGGTTTATCATCCCGCCAGCATAATGCGCCGTTAAGAGTCTGAGGTTTTCTCACCCGAGCATAATATCAAAAAAAGTCAATAAAAAAGCCCCTGCCAGGGCCGGGCTACCGACGGCACCGGACTGGTAACGCTTATGGCTGCTTCCTTCCGGACCTGACCAGATTCACGCCCAACCCGTGCATCGGGCCCGACCGTGGTCGGGGCCTTGATGACAAGAGAAGCATTATAGAGGAGTTGCGAAGAAACGGAAAGCGAATGTTAAAAAAACGCGAAAGCTGAACCGCGAAACGCGAAACAAGGGGAATAAGGTCCCTCTTTGTTTCGCGTTTTATGTTTCGTGATTCGCGTTTACTTTGTCAGCCATCCGTTGGCTTTAAGCCAGAAGACAAGGTCGTCGGCCCAGGGATGATGATTGGCAAACGGATATTGGCGGTCGGCAAGGCCAATGCCGTGGCCACCCTTTTGGTAAATGTGCAGGTCAAAAGGAATTTTGTGGGCCTGAAGCGCGGCGGCAAAATTCAAGGAATTTTCGATCTTCACGCTCTTGTCTTCCCATGTGTGCCAGATAAAACAAGGCGGAGTTTGATCAGTGACCTGAAGTTCATTTGAGAGCAATTGAATCAATTCCGGTGAGGGATTGTCACCCAGCAGATTTTTGCGGCTGCCGCCGTGGGTCAGTTCCTTCATCGTGATAACGGCATAACAAAGAATGCCGAAATCAGGCCGCGAGGAAACTTTCTCAATCGGATCAGCGGCTTGCGGATTGCCGGCGTCAAAATGAGTCAAAAGTGTTGATGCCAAATGGCCGCCGGCTGAGGAACCCATGATGCCGATGGCGGCGGGATTAATCTGATATTGCTTGGCATTGGCGCGAACATAACGCAATGCGCGCGCGGCATCCTGAAGCATGGCGGGATGACGATACCCTTTGCTGCCAAGACGATACTTCAGGACAAAAGCACTGATGCCGCGATCGCGCAGGAAAAGGGCATAATCACGACCTTCGTGCGGCGCAAGGCCACCGTAACCACCGCCGGGACAAATGACAATGGCAGTGCCGTTTGGCTGCGACGGCAGATAAGGCGTAAGTGTGGGAATGTCAGAATCCTTATCGCCAAGTGCGCCGGGCGCACCGCCGGAGAACAGCACAATCGGCGCGGCCGAAGGCTGAGTGGCCGCGGACTGAGCGGCGGGCGTGGGCTGCGTGGCCGGAGATTGAGCCTGCACGTAGCCAATTAAAGAAAACAAAACAGCAAAAATGGCGGCATTACGAGCCAAACGATACATCATGAGCGATCCTTTACTTATTGCTTAAGCGGCAACGAAAAGTGTCTTTATTTTTCAATCAGCACAACACAATGGCAGGCGATGGCGCGTTCTTCGCCAAGCGCGTCAACGCCTTCGCCGGTTTTGCCCTTGATGTTGACCTGATCCTCACGCACGCCGAGAAGTTCCGCCAGGCGCTTGATCATGGCCGGCTTATGCGGGGAAAGTTTTGGCTTTTGAGCGATAACAATAATGTCCGTATTGATAATATGGTAGCCGGTTTTGGCAAACTCGGCCATAGTGCCTTTGAGAAGCTCGGACGAGTTGATGCCTTTATATTTTGGGTCGGTATTGGGGAACATCTGGCCGACATCAGGCAGGCCGGCGGCGCCGGTGATGGCGTCAATGAGCGCATGCAGAACCACGTCAGCATCGGAATGGCCGTCAAGTCCGCGATCATGCGGAATGACAATATTGGCAAGCACCAAAGGCCGGCCGGCAATCGTGCGATGAAGATCGTAACCGAGACCGATACGGAACATGATTGCTCCTCATATCCACTACAATAGTAAAGCACTATCAACAAGCAACAAAAGGATGAAAGATAAAGGCAAAATGCTGAAATAAGACACTGGCACGCATGCGTTAATTCAGCATTCAGCCTTTATCCTTTTGCCTTATTCAGACAGCCCGTATTCCTTAATTTTGCGATACAGTGTGCGTTCGCCGATGCCGAGAATTTTGGCGGCCTGCTCGCGATTGCCCTGAACACTGGTGAGCGTTTCCTCAATGGCGCGGCGCTCAAGCTCGGCCAAGTTCATGCCGGCCAGCGCAAGAGCGTTACTGGTTGCGGCGGCGGCCTGCTGCGGCACGTGCACAATGGCGGTGGTTGTGGCAATGGCCGGCACTGCGGAAGAAATCTCCGGTGGCACGTCGGCCAGCGTCAACATAGGCCCAGGCGAAAGCACCACCATATTCTCAATAACATTCTCAAGCTGGCGCACATTGCCGGGCCAGGTATATTCGGTCATCACGCGGCGCGCGGCTGACTCAAGACCGGTACAGGATTTGCCATGTTTTTGATTGGCCTGCTTGATAAAATGATCCATCAACAGCGGAATATCATCCTTGCGCTGACGCAGCGGCGGCAAAGCCAGCGTAGCGCCCTTAATGCGAAAATAAAGATCCTCGCGGAATGATTTGTCGCGCACGGCTTCTTCAAGATCCTTGTTGGTGGCGGCGACAAAACGAACGTCCACCTGAACAGGCTCATTTGAGCCGATACGAGTAATCTGGCGATCCTGAAGCACGCGAAGCAATTTTGCCTGCATGGTCAGCGGCATATCGCCGACTTCGTCAAGAAAAAGCGTGCCGCCGTCGGCATACTCAAAACGGCCCTGACGATCGGAACGGGCATCGGTAAATGCGCCGCGGACGTGGCCAAAGAGCTCATCTTCAAGGGTATTTTCGTTAAGGCCGGCGCAATTCAGCGCGACAAACCGGCCGGCGGCACGGCGGCTATTCTGATGAATCGCACGCGCGACAAGCTCCTTACCGGTACCGGATTCGCCAAGAATCAGGCAGTTGATATCCGTCGGCGCGATGAGCCGGATACGCTGAAGAACCGCGCGGATCGGCTCACTGTTGCCGACGATACCCTGAATGCCAAAGCGTTGGTCCATAGCCTGCGTAAGTTCTTCATTTTTGCGGGAGAGGAGGATTTTTTCGGCCGCGCGGCGTACCTGCGTGCGAATAACCTCAAGATCAAGCGGCTTTTGAATAAAGTCATAGGCGCCGTTTTTCATGGCGGTCACGGCCGTGCTGACGTCGCCGTGCGCGGTCACGACAATCACTTCGCTTTCTGGCCGGGTCTGGCGGACAAAATCAAGAAGCGCAAAACCGTCTTCCGGTCCGTCCATTTTGAGGTCGGTAATAACCAGATCAAATTGATCGTCGGCGAAGAATTTTTGGGCGTCGGCAAGGCTGTGCGCCTGCTTGACGCTGTGGCCCATGCGCGCGACGGCCTCGGCCATGACGTCAGCATGATCAATTTCGTCATCCACAACCAGAACGCGTATGGCAGGTGTCTTTGTCATAGGCCTAAAGGATATGGCAAAGCGGGCAAAATGTGAACTAAAACAGAAAACAACCGATAACAATCAACATGGGGTAAAATGAGCAAAGTCGGAATGTGAATGATTTGCGAAATCAGTTGAGAAAGATTACCGTTATTCAGCATATCAAGCGATATACCGCAGTCGTGACATATCAGGAGCGAAGTTTATGACGGAACGCCCTCAGCAGCCGGTTCCTTCGGCACCATCCGTGTCACTTTCCGAAACAAATGATGTTCAGGCAGTCGAGCAATTCGCCAAAGCCTATAAGCTGATGCGCGAACAGCTTGGCAAGGTCATCATCGGCCAGCACGAAGTGGTTGAGCAGGTGCTCACGGCGATGTTCTGCCAGGGCCACGTGTTGCTGGTGGGCGTGCCGGGCCTGGCCAAAACGTTGCTGGTCAAAACAATTTCTGATGTTCTGCATCTGTCATTCAAGCGCGTACAGTTTACGCCGGACCTGATGCCTTCTGACATTACCGGCACCGATGTTCTTGAAGAAGACCGCACAACTGGCAAGCGCGCATTCCGATTTGTGCGCGGACCGATCTTTGCCAATATGCTTTTGGCGGACGAAATCAACCGCACGCCGCCCAAGACGCAGGCCTCTTTGCTTGAGGCGATGCAGGAACATCGCGTGACGGCCGGCGATCAGACGTATGATCTGCCAAAACCATTTTTTGTGCTGGCCACGCAAAACCCCATTGAGCAGGAAGGCACGTATCCGTTGCCGGAAGCTCAGCTTGACCGCTTTATGTTCATGACTGTGGTCAAATACCCCACCGCCGCCGATGAAATTCAGATCATGAAGCACGCAACGAGTAATTATCGTGCGCGCGTTGAGCGTCTTTTGGATGCGCCGGCGATTTTGCGATTACAGGATATCGTGCGGCGCGTGCCGGTGGCCGAACATGTATACGAATACGCGCGCGATATTGTGCGCGCAACGCGGCCAAATGAGCCGGGCGTGCCGCAGTTTGTCAACGAACTTGTTCAATGGGGCGCCGGCCCGCGCGCGTGCATTTACCTGATCATGGCGGGCAAGGCGCGGGCGATTCTTCAGGGCCGCGTGCACGTGGCGACCGAAGACATCAAGGCCGTAGCGCTGCCGGTGTTGCGTCACCGCATTTTGCCGACATTCTCAGCCGAAGCGGCCGGGATGAACTCTGACAAAATCGTGCTTCGGATTCTTGAAGAAACGGCGCCGAAGAAGAAGTAAAAAAAGATAGTGCTTAGTGCTGGGTGCTAGGTAACGGAGCGCAACATGGCGGCTGTGACACGATTTAAGGACCTGATTACGTGTATCAACTACCCAATAAAGCAAGGCGAACAAAAACATTAATCATCGTTCTGATGTAGGACAAATCAATGTCATCGCACTCAGCAATTAGCACTCAGCACTCAGCACTTGATTCCCAGACGTCTTTGCTGAACCCCACGGCATTTGCCAGGTTTGGCCGCGTGGACCTGATGGCTCGCCAGTTGATGGACGGCTATATCACGGGCATGCACAAAAGCCCGCATATCGGATTTGCCCTTGATTTTGCCCAGCACCGGCAATACGTCCCCGGCGATGATGTTAAAAGAATTGACTGGCGCGCGTATGCCAAAGCGGATCGTTACTACATTAAACAGTACGAAGTCACGACGAATCTGCGCGCGTATATCATGATTGATGCGTCAGGATCAATGCGCTACAAAGGCGCGGAAGATTCGCTCTCAAAATTTCGTTATGCCCAGTGCGTGGCGGCATGCATGACATATCTGATTTTGCATCAACAGGATTCGGCCGGGCTGATTGTCTGCGGAGAACAGATCCGGGAGTTTATTGAGGCACGCTCAGCTCCGATACACCTGACGGCCGTGGCCGATGCGCTTGAGAAGCAAAAGGCCGAAGGCAAATCCGCGCTGGGAACCTGCATGCATCAGGCGGCCGAACGCGTACCGCGCCGCAGCATGATCCTGGTGCTTTCGGATTTTCTGGATGATGTCAACTCAGTCATAGAGGCACTGCATCACTTCCGCCACCAGCGGCAGGAAGTACTTCTCATGCAGATCATGAGCCATGACGAACTGACATTTCCGTTCCGTAAATTCAGTCAGTTCAGATCGCTTGAGGCGGCCGATTATCAGCTTAAGCTTGATCCGGCCGTCATGCGCGCGCGCTATCTTGAGAATCTGCGTGCGCACCAGGATACGCTCAAACAGGGCGCTGGCCGGCTCGGAATGGAGCACGTGCTGATTGATACCAACCAGACTTTTGATACGGCGGTGACGACATTTCTGGCGCGAAGAGCCGGAAGCAGGTAAGGGCATGTGGTAATGTGGCAATTGATAATGTGATAATTGAAGAGAAAAATTGGTTTTTAATTACGACATTATAAATTGCCACATTACCACATGGCAGCATAGCCTTTTTATTCTGGAGAGATTTAAGACGTCATGTTCCTGATGTGGCCCATGCTTATCGGTTTATCCGCAGCGGCGATACCGCTGCTGGTGCATTTACTGCACCGGCAGAAGGTCACGCCGGTTGACTGGGCCGCGATGCAGTTTTTGCTGGATATGCAGGTCAATCAGCGCAGGCGAAAAAAACTGGATCATATTCTGTTGCTGCTCACGCGCATGGCGGTGCTGGCGATACTGGCCGTGTTGCTGGCGCGGCCGCTGCTGCCTGGCGGGCGCATGCTTTCTACGATGTCGGCCGATGTGGCAATTGTGATTGATCACTCGCTATCAACCGGACGCATCAGCGGAGAGCGCACGCTTTTTGATCAGTCTCTTGATGTGGTGGCGCAGGTGGCCGATCTGCTGCCGCGCGAAGCGACGATGTCCGTGATATTGGCGGAGCACGTGCCGCGAAGAGTGACGCCAAATCCGATTCGCCCCGGCGAAGCGCGGCAATTGCTTGAGACTTTGCGGCAAATGCCGGCCGGCATGACCGACGGACCTATACCAGACGCCATTGCCGAAGCGCGTGAAGTTCTGGCGCGCGGACATAATTTTCACAAGATTATCCTGGTTGTCTCCGATCAGCAGCGCTCCGGCTGGCGCGTTGAGGACGAAGGAACATGGCGCTCGGCCATTGGCGTGCAAAACAACAACGGCGCGCCGGCAGCGGATATCTTTGCTATCGTTACGCCCCCGCCGCAGGACATGACGAATATTTCCGTCACGGGACTTGATCTTTCGCCGGATGTCATCGGCTTAATGCGGCCGGCGAGCGCCACGGTCACTGTGGCCAACAGTGGACCGGCCTCTGTCAGCAGTCTGCCGGTTGAGCTGGTTGTTGATGGCCGCACACTCAGCACGCAAATGCTCAGCAATCTTGGTCCGGGACAATCGCAATCAATCCGTTATGACGTGGTTTTTGATCAGCCGGGATCACACTGGGTGCGCGCACAGATTAATCATATTGATGCGCTTAAGGCCGACAATATGATGATCGCGGCCGTTGATGTGCTGCCGAAAATGCCGGTGCTGGTGATTGATGGCGACCTTGCTACGCCCGGCGGCGCCAGCCGATTTTTGATGGCGGCCATGCAGCCAATGGCCGAAGCTGTTGACTCCCCCGCTACGCTGATCCGGCCAAAAGTCGTATCGGTAACCGAATCAGCGAATGTAAATCTTGACGATTACCTGGCGATCATTGTCAATGACGTGCCTAAATTGCCGGCGGCCCTGCCGCGAAGACTGGCTGATTTTGCCATGTCCGGCAAGGGCGTGTGGTGGATTTTGGGCCCGCGAACAGATGCGTCGTGGATTAATGACAATTTATCACGCAGCGGATTGCTTGCCGGAAAAGTCAATCAGATTAAGGATCTGCGCGACAACCCGGCAACCATTGATATCAAGCTGCCGGAAAACCCGATGGTGCGGCTGATTGCCTCCGCGGAACGCAACGCATTTACCAATGTGGCCATTCAGCAATACTGGGATTTTGAGGCTGTCGGCCAGCAGTTGGTTGTTCTGTCAACCACGGCCGGCGATCCGCTGGTGCTTCAGCAACCGCTGGGCGGCAACGGCGGCCGCATTGTGTTGTGGACAACAGGCATTGAGAATCTCAAATGGAATAATATTGTGCTCGGGGCAAATTTTGTTCCGCTTGTGCACGAAACGCTTTACTCCATGGCCGCCGGACAAGGCCGATCTGCCGTGCGCAGACTTGATGCCGGCCAGCCTATTGTGTGGACGGGGCCCTCATTGCCAGCCGTTGAGTCAGTAACCATTGCGCGGCCTGACGGCATGGCGGCGAAGAATCCGCAACCTTCGCTGGTCGGCGGTAAATTTGTCGTGAACTATAATGACACGTATGCGCCGGGCCTGTATGCGATGAGCTTTAAACCAGCCGAAATTCCCCAGCCGATTCATTATGCGGTGGGCATTGACCGCCAGGAACTTGATCCGAAAACACTCTCTGATGGCGATCTGGGATTTTTGGCGGAGCGCGGATTGATCCGCAAAGCAATCAGCACGCGCGAAATCCCCACCGTTTTTGAGGCTCGCGAACATGGCGCGGAACTCTGGCCGTATATTGCCGCGCTGGTGCTGGCTTTGCTGATCACAGAAACGTGGTTTACGCGCCGCGCACTGCGACTGCATCAGGCGGATGCGGGGGTGAGCGCATGATGATTCCTCTGCTAGCCGCCATCATCAGCGATTCTCATATCACGCTGCAATCACGCTGGCCGTGGTGGGTTTTGTGGCCGATGCTGTTGATTTCCGTTGCGCTGGTGGTGTATTTATATCGCGCGCAATTGGTGCTGGCATCAAAAAAAATCATCATCATGCTGACGATTCTGCGTGTTGCGCTGCTGGCTCTGGTAGCGCTATTGATTTTTCAGCCGGCGCTGCAATGGGTCAGCACACAACGTACGTCGGGATCATTGTGGCTATTACTTGATCAATCAACCAGCATGGCGATGACGGACCCGCAGTCATCGGCGCTTGAGCGTCTGCGCTGGGCCGGCGCATTGGGAAAATTGCCGGGCAGTATTCAGCCGAGCGGCATGTCAGCGATTGCGGCAAAAATTCGCATGGCGCGCGGCAACCTGGCCGCGGCGCAACCGGATGCCAGCATGCTGCGTGATCGCGCCGGAGATGATCAGCACAATCCGTTTGTTAAAAAACTACAGGATATCCGCCAGTATCTCGGCGGAATCAGTGACGAAATCAACGGCACCGATCCGCAGGCCGGGACATCGCGACAAAACGTGCGCAAAGTCATACAGCAAATTGACCAGGCCGTGACCGATACCATGAGCGCATCATCAATGGGCGACGCCAATGCGCGCATACCCTGGGGCATCATGCTCAATAATCTTGATAGCGCCGCGGCCGATGCGCAAACGGTGGCCGACAAAGCAGATGCTCTGCTGATTACGCGATATGCAGGATCGCCCGCTTACGAAGCCGCGGTTGCGTCAATGTCATCGCTTTCGCGCGCACAGATAGCACAAGCCATGCTGACGCAGGCCGCTAAAAATGAGCCCTCTTTGCGCGATGCACTTGAGAAATATAAAGTCAAAGTGATTTCCGTCTCGCAAAGCGCACAGGCGCATCCGGCAATGGATCACCGCGTGAATGACGAAACCGTGCACAATTCACTTGAGCCGCGCGGACAGGTGACGGACCTGGCGGCCGGGCTGGCAATGATCGGCGATCAACTCACTCCGCAGGAACCGTCATCCGTTTTGCTGGTGACCGATGGCGGCCACAATGCCAAGAGCGACCCGACGGAATCAGCGCGATTACTTTCCGCTCGCGGCGTAAAAGTATACGGTTTACTGGTGGGATCAACGCAGGTATCGGCCGATGCGGCTGTTGACCAGACAGACGCCCCTGACTGGATTTACAAAGATGACACGCTCAAGGCGGCCGCGCTGGTGCGTCTTGATGGCCTTGTCGGCAAACCGGTTAAGATTGAATTTCTGCGCGGGTCAACCGTGGTTGATACGCAAACCATTACGGCCAAAAATCCGCAAGCGACAGAGCGTGTGACGTTTTCTGACAAACCCTCGGCCGACGAATCTGTTTACGAATACACGGTGCGCGTTGACCCGCCAAGCAACGATATTAATCCGCAGAATAACAAGCAGAGCTTTCGCGTGGCAGTAAAAAAAGACAAGCTCTCGGCCATTATGGTTGACGCTTACGCACGCTGGGAATACCAGTATCTGCGGAATTTTCTTGAGCGGGATCAACGGCTAAAGCTGCAATCGGTATTACTGCACGTGCCGACTGTTCCGGGATTGCCGACAGGTGGACAGGTGCGCGCATCTCCGGATAATCCGCGTATTGAGGCTCAGTTATTGCCTGAAACACGCGAGCAATGGCAGGCTTTTGACGTCATTGTTCTCGGCGATATTCCGCCGGAAGTATTGCCAGCGGCGCAACTTCATCTGATTGCCTCGGCCGTGCGCGACCGCGGCGCGATGCTGATCATCATCGCCGGGCGCGAACATATGCCGGCCGATTACCTTAACACGCCGCTGCTTGACCTGTTGCCGGTTGAGCTGAGCAATCCCTGGTCGCCCGATGAACTCACAGCGCATGTGCGCCGGGGATTCAGACCCGGTATCGCGCCCGAATCATCAGGCAGTGTGCTCACGCAACTGGGTCTTGATGCGGCGCAGAACCAGGCGCTCTGGTCGCAACTGCAAAGCTGGTACTGGCATGCGCCGCAGACTGTGGCCAAGCCGGGCGCATCGGTTGTGTGGCATATTGCCGACCGTGACCGCAATGCGGAAACATCATCAGAGGCGATCCGCAAACGAGCGCTGATATCAACAATGAACGTGGGCCTGGGGCGCGTGATGTTTTTGGCCTCTGATCAGACTTGGCGTCTGCGTCAGGTAGCCGGGCAAAATGCGCATGAACGTTTCTGGGGACAAGTCGTGCGCTGGGCCGTAGGCAGCGATCTTCCGGCCGGCGGAAAATATGTGCGATTCGGCGCATCGCGCTCACGGTATGTGGCCGGCGAGCCGGTCACGATCACCGCACGCATACAGAAGGAAGACTATACGCCCGGTCAGCAGATGAACGTGCGCGTTGTGGCCACGATGGCGGATGATAAGGAGCACCGCGTTGTTGGCCAGGTGACGGCAACCGAAACGCCGGAAGCGCCGGGATATTACCGCGCCGCGCTTGGCGCACTGCCGGCCGGTAATGTTGAGATCACGCTGCGCGGACCTGATGTTGAGCGTCTGCTTGATCAGGACCCCACGGCCACGCTTAAATCACTGGTGATTCCGATTGCGCCGACACTTGATCTTGAGCGCCGCAATATGAACACAAATCCCGCCATGCTGGCCAATATCATTCAGGCTGGCGGCGGCGTATGGGCTGACGGCACACAGGCAACCCTACTTGGCCAACAGTTGCCCCAACTTCAACGCGAGATACACACCACGCAGCAAATGGGCATGTTTACTGATCCGGATAAACCGGACACATTGCGCGCGCACATCGTGTTCCTGGTGCTGTTCAGTATTGTGCTGACGGCCGAGTGGATCATCCGCAAAATCGCCGGGCTTGTTTAAAGTTCGTGAATAAAACAGACTCAAAAACAATCCGTTGCGATTCCTTCCGGTGCGCTTTATCCTGATGATATGGCAACGCGCAACCACAGTTATGCATCTTTTCCTCATACGCCCTGGTCACTGGTGGCCCGGGCGGGTTCTGCGGATATGCAGATTCGCCGCGCTGCGCTTGCGGATTTGCTCAATCGTTATGCTCCCGCGATCCGCAGCTATCTGCGATTTGTCAGAAAAATATCACCGCACGATGCGGATGATCTTGTTCAGGAATTTTTGACCAGTAAAATTCTTGAACAAGGAATTATTGCCCACGCCAGCGAAAACCAGGGGAAATTCCGCGCGTTTCTGCTGGCATCGCTGAATAATTTTATCGTCAGCGAGTGGCGCGAAAACCAGAGCCACAAGCGCGGCGGCAATCATCGGCATGAATCAGAAGAAGTGACGGAAAATATGGCCGATCCGCGCCAGTATGCTTCTGATTATTTTGATATCGCATGGGCGCGCGAATTACTGGCCGAAACCACACGCCGCATGAAAAACGAATGCCGGCAGAAAAAACGTCCCGAGTTGTGGGGACTTTTTCAGCATCGCATTCTGGCGCAAGTTCATGACGATCCGCATTGCCTGAGCTATGATGCGCTGGTTTCCCGCTATAAGCTGACGTCACCGGCGCAATTCAATAATTTACTGGTGACCGCCCGGCGAATGTTTGCCCGCACACTCACGGTTGTGATTTCTGAATACGAATCAGAAGATGCCGTGCCGGGCGAAATCCGTGACTTAACGGCCATTCTGGCACGACATTAAGGACGCATCATGACACGCAAGCCAAAAGATAAATCGCAAGCCAAACCGGCCGCACGTAAAAAAGCTTCTTCAGATCATTATGAAGCAGATATTCTTTCGCACAGTTCTCCCGACAAGCTGGCCTCGCTTTTTCAATTGACGCAAAATGACGACGCGTGGCGCACTGATGATCTCGCGGCCATGCTGCGTCATCAACTTGGCATGCCGCTGTCAACTATCGCCACGACGTATGCGCCGGGGATTACTTTTGCGGGGACTTTTAGCGATCTGCTTGATCAGCCATCTCCTCCGCCGGCGTTGCTTAATGCTTTGCGAATTTATGCGAGGCAAGCGCATTGTGATCCGGAAGCGCCGCTACCTGTGGCCATTGCCAGCGCGCTTTACTGGGCGGCCATCGCCGCTGCAATCAACAGTGGCTACGGCCCGCAATCATCATTGAGCCAAACGGACATTCAGGACGGTCTTTCCTGGCTTGCTCAGCAAACATGGACAACGCCGGAGTTAAAAAAGAAAGCGGTCACAGCCAGAAAAATAAACAGCAATAAATAAAAAAGCAGGCGCGGTCATCACTCCGCACCTGCTTGATATCACAATAACTCAGCAAGCATTTTTTATGACGCTGCTTTTTTCTCATCTTCTTCAAAACGTTTCTTGGCATGCTCCGTAATATGCTCATAAACAGATTCAAGCAGGCCTAAAATCGGGAACGTTGTGCGCGTAAACGGCGACGTGCCGAGTTGATTCAGCACCGGATCGGCCGACAGCGGAGACTGATTCAGCAGCAAATATTCCTCGCCCGGCGTAAACGGATCGCGCGGCGGAGTTTCTGCCTGCGGCTGCGGATTCTGTTGCGATTGGTCACTCATGATACTTCCTTCAATACATCAGGCTCTGAGTGCGGCGCCAAATTGTTTGCTCAGCATATCAAGCGCAAGCTTCATCTGCGAATCAACCTGCTCGCTCTTGAGCGTGGCCGCCGGGTCGCGAAACTCAAGCGACATCGTCAGGCTCTTTTTGCCCTGCCCTAACGATTTATGACGGAATGTCGTCACAAACGCCACTTGCTGCAAATGCTGTAACTGGCTGCCGGCAACAGCTTTTTCGACATCACCCCACCGCGTTGCCTCATCAACAACTACGCTTAAATCGCGCGTAACGCCGGGGAATTTGGGCAGCGGCTTTGCCGTGCGCACCGGCGCAAAGAGCGCCACAAGCATATCCCAGTTCAGTTCCGCGCCGGAGGCCGCATGACGCAGATCATATTGTTTCTGCACATCAGGCGAAAACAGGCCGACAGTACCAAGAATTTTTTCTGTGCCGCCAGCAAACACGGCCACCTGTGCCGCGCCGCCGGAAACATACCATGCCGCAGCAACCGGCCGATACTCAACGCGCGCATTCGGAAGCAGGCGACTGATCGCCAGCTCAATAGCACCCTTTACTTCAGCAAGATCATTGCCGATCAGTGCCAGAACATACTGCTGTGCGGGATCATCTTTGGCGGGATTGCCCGGCTGCCAGAAAGTCTGCGCCACCTCAAAAAGCCGCGCATCGGCCGCGCCGGCGTTCTGATTGGTACGTCGCGCCGCCAAAAGACTCGGCAGCAGACTCGGCCGAAGTACATTTGAGGCTTTACGCACAGCGTCACTCACACGCAGCGGCGATGTGCCAGCGCGATCGCTCAGGAAGAGTGTAGCTTCCGCCTCGCTGACAAAAGTCACATTAATTGTCTCATTAAAACCGGCCGCGAGAATCGCATTCCGGATCGTCGCCTTTGCCTTATCATCAACCGGCCGCGGCTGAACGGAATGAACCACGCGATCAAGAGTCGGGATATGCTGATAACCGTGCACGCGCGCGACTTCCTCAATGAGGTCAATTTCGCGCTCAACATCCTGTCGCCATCCGGGAATGACGCACTTGATCGTGCCGCCATCAAGCACCGGCGAGAAACCGAGCGATGTCAGAATTTCTACGGCGCGCTCAGTGGCAATCTCAATGCCAAGTATGTCACGAATGCGAGAGAGCCGTAACGTGGCTTCCGGCTTGCGGATGCCCGGATTGCCGGCACAAATCACGCCATCCTGAATAGTTCCGCCAGCCACCTGCTGAATCAGCGCGGCCGCACGACTGCTGGCCAGCTCAACCAGCGCCGGATCAATAGCGCGCTCAAAACGATAGGAGGAATCGCTCATCAGCGTCAATGCGCGTGCCTGAGAGCGAATTGTCAGCGGATCAAAGCGCGCCGCCTCAAGCAATACGTTGACGGTACGTTCCGTAACTTCCGTCTCTTTGCCGCCCATAACGCCCGCCACAGCAACAGGCTTATGCGCGTCGGCAATGACCAGCATGCTCGCATCAAGCGAATTTTCCTTGCCGTCAATGCTGATTATTTTTTCGCCCTTTTTGGCCCGGCGCACCACGATGCGCTTTTCGCCAAGCGTATCAAAGTCAAAAGTATGCAGAGGCTGGCCCATCTCCATCAAAATAAAGTTGGTCACGTCCACAACATTATTGACCGAGCGCATGCCAAGCGACTCAATGCGCGCGCGCAGCCATTCCGGCGATGGGCCAATTTTGACGCCCGTAATCAGACGTGCGGTATAGCACGGACAACCGGCAGTCTCGTCAATCGTGACGGACGTTTGCGAATGAACATCCGTGCCGCCGGTGCGGCAAGCGGTTTGCGGCATGCGAAATTCAGCTTTAAGAAGCGTCGCAAGTTCGCGCGCCACGCCAATATGCGAGAGACAGTCACTGCGATTTGAGGTGACCTCAACATCAATGACATCCGTGCCCGCCACAGAATCAATATGCTCAACCGGCAACCCAGCGTGAGTCAGCGCCTCGGCCGCGACCTGTGCGGCAAGGGGCTTATTCATATATTCTGCCAGCCAATTCATGGCAATTTTCATGAGTGTGTTACTCCTCGTGACCGAAGACTCAACAGCGTATCGCTAATAGAGTTAAAACGCCACTTTCCTGACAGATTTTCGTGCACAAACTATCTGCGGCAACTGCAACAGCTCTTTTTTTACATGATTTGGTAAAAATTTCACGTATCTCTTTATATTTTTGTCGCGTTAAAAGGGAGAAGAGTCATCATTCTTTGTTTTTAGCGTCAAAATGACGTTTACGTTAAGAATAGTCTGCAATTGTTAAGAATTACGCGAATAAATTAACCGTATCTTCAAAGATATTGTTGGCATTGGCGCATTGAGCCCGATACATTTTGAGATTCGCGCCGAGGCTAAGCACGCTCGTGCGCTATGTGAGGAGTAAACAACGTGACTTTTGCCCTCAGCCGCGATAACACCGCATCATCTCAAACAGAAAAACTCCCCGCAGGACGCAGACAATCCTGGTTGCTCAGCTATATGGGCCGCATCCGCATGACGATGACCTGGCGGTTGCGATTCATCAATAACTGGGTCAGCCGCGCAATGGGCATGGTTGAGCCGCGAACCTTTAGCGAGGCCGATGTGGCCGAAGGCATGACTTTTGTGCTGCCGGGCATTGAGGCGGAATCCGTATTTACCTACGGCATTTGCGACGGACTGGTCAACGGCGGCCTGCGCGGCGCGGTACGCGTTTTTAACTGGGGACTTCCTTTCCCCGGAGGATATCTGGCGAACCTCACGCGCATTGATCGCAATCGTAAACGCGCGGCCGACCTTTCGGCTAAAATTGTCGCATATCAGGATCAATATCCCGGCCGACCGGTGTGGCTTGTGGCGCATTCTGGTGGCGTGGGCGTAGCGGTCTTTGCCGCCGAATCCCTGCCGGATAATCGCAAAATTGAGGGGCTAATCCTTCTCTCCGGCGCGCTGACACCCACCTATGATCTGCGCAAAGCGCTAAGCAAAACACATCGCGGTATCGTCAATAGTTATTCCTGCAAAGACGAACTGGTCTTGCGCTGGGGCACCAGCATGTTCGGCACAACGGATCGCAACTTTTGCCCGGCCTGCGGATATGCGGGTTTTTCGGTTCCGGATGATCTCCCGGCCGAGGATCAATCACTTTATGGCAAACTTACGCAAATCGCATGGCAAAAGGAAATGGCTGACACCTGCCGTCACTGGGGCGGCCACATCAGCAGCGCCAATAGCGAATTTATCGCCCGTCATATCACACCAAGAATGATGAACTGATCAATTATTCAGAGCGCATGAATATTTCGTTAAGATACCGTCAGTTATGCTATCATGAGCATACCTGCTGCGATATTCATTGATTACGGCGCATCAGCGCAGAGTATGCGCACGCCGCGCCATGTGATCGCAAGAGAGCAGGCCCATACCAAAATCCCGGAGATGTTGTTCATGTTGAATCGCAGTTTTGTGGCTTCGCTTGTAAAACAAATGATCATCCCGCTGGCGCTGGCATGCTGTGCATTGCCGACATCCGTATACGCTTGGTCGCATCAGGGGCATATTCTGATTTCCCGCCTTGCCGCGCTTCGCATTATTCAGGACCCGCAGGCCCCCGCTGAACTGAAAAGCGAACTGCAAAACTGCATGCCCTATACACTTGATGACTGCCGCAAACTAGCCGTCGGTGATTTTGTCGGCGAACATCCCGCCGATCATTTTCTTTCGGGCCTTGACGGCGCGTGCACATTGCCAGACCGCTACCAGTTGATGGCCGATGGGCGCAAACCGATTGCCCCCTATCAGGTTGACGAAGGCAAATTGCATTTTATGGACCTTGAGTTTTTTTCGTCTGTTGGCGAGTATCGCGACGATCTTTCCGGCATGCCCAAAATTGCCGATATCCCGCATGATCTAAAAGATCCGCGTTATAAGCTTTCCGGTTATGTGCCGTTTCGCCTTGAGGAATCCTATAACAATCTGGTTGCGGAATTGAAAAAAGCACCAGGTACGAGCAAGCCAGAATCAACACTGCATTGGCTCGGCTATATGATGCATTACGCGGAGGATATTCATCAGCCGCAGCACTCAACGGCCGATTATAAATCGCTCAGCTATCTCGCGGTCGCCAAAGTTCCCGGCGTACGCACAATCAGGCGCGAACTTTCGGACGGCCGAACCGTGATGCAGTATCAGGTTGATCGCGATAAATCGCGGCAGATTAATCCGCATGGCGATATTGAATTTCAGCTTTTTGAGAACAATGACGAACCGCGCGGAGCCTTTCGCAAGGAATACTGGGATTTGCTGATCAATAAAATTGACATTTTACATCAGCAGTTGCCCGCATCATTGAGCACATCATCGTCCGCGCCGATTTTTGACAGTGCGCTGGCAGTGCTTGAAGATTCGTATCAGAACCTGCCGCTCATCGGCCACGCCGCAGCGTCAGCATACAAAACCGGCTCCTTTAGCCCGGCGGTATTTTTCCCTTATAAAGATTCCGCCAGTGGCCCAAGCATCCTTGAGATGATCGCCACGCAGAATGCCAAAGCCGTTTTATACACAGAAATCCTCATCCGCCGCGCATGGGCTCAGGCACATCCGTAATCACATCAATATATTTAGCCAGGGGTCAGGAATACAAAAGATGCACAGCAGTGTTTCTGGCCCCTATCGCCTATTCCCTCTTCGCATTATACCTTCAGTTTATACCTTCAGTGCGGGTTTAAGCGTCAGCCGGCCGGTATAGCGCTTGCGAATCGGCTCTACCACATGCGTGACAAAATCGTCAACCTGTTCACGGCTGCGGCCCACGTAAAGCAGCGGATTGAGCACGTTCTCAAGATTGACCTTATTAAAGGCAGAATCATTCTTCAGGCGCTCAAGCATGTCATTTGGCTTGCCTTCCTGCTTAACCTGGCGCGCAGCCTCAAGAGAATGTCTGCGGATACGCTCATGCAGATCCTGGCGATCGCCGCCGGCCTTGACCGCGTCCATCAAAATATTTTCCGTCACCATGAACGGAAGCTCCGCATTCAGGCGCTGCTTGATCACAGCCTCATTGACGACAAGACCGCGCGAAACGTGAATCAGAATGTCAGTAATTGAGTCGGCCAGCAGAAATGCTTCCGGAACCGTGATGCGTTTGTTTGAAGAATCATCAAGCGTGCGCTCAAGCATCTGCTCGCCGGCGGTCATCAGCGGCTGCTGAATCAGGCCGATGAGGAAACGCGAAAGCCCCGTCACGCGTTCAGTCAGCATCGGGTTGCGCTTATAGGCCATTGCGCTTGAGCCGATCTGGTTTTCCTCAAACGGCTCGTCAATTTCCTTAAAGCTTGAGAGAATACGCACATCCTGAGCCATTTTGTGGGCCGCCGCGCCAAGCGCAGCGAGATTTGAGAGAACCTGAACGTCCACAATGCGCGAATAGGTTTGTCCGCTGACCGGATGAACGCGAGTAAACTTCAGGCGTTCGGCCACGGCATATTCAAGCTTGCGGACTTTTTCATGATCGCCATTGAACAACTCAAGGAATGACGCCTGCGTACCGGTTGTGCCCTTGATGCCGCGAAGCATCAGCGTTTGCAGACGCAATTCAACATCCGCCAGAACCAGCACAAGATCATAACACCAGAGCACCGCGCGCTTGCCAACGGTCGTCGGCTGCGCCGGCTGAAGATGCGTATACGCAAGACAAGGCAGATCGCGGTATTTCTGGGCAAACAGGCCCAGTGCGTCAATCACGTTTGCCAACTTCATGGCGATGATCTCAAGCGCATCGCGCAGAAGCAGAACATCCGTATTGTCCACAATATCCATTGAAGTTGCGCCGAGGTGAATAATCGGCTTTGCCGACGGGCACAATTTGGCAAACGTATGCAGGTGAGCCATCACATCATGGCGTACTTTGGCTTCCTGACGCGCGGCTTCCTCAAAATCAATATCATCAAGATGCGCGCGCATCTCGTTAAGCTGAACATCGGTAATCGGCAGGCCCAGCGATTTTTCCGCCTCGGCCAGCGCCAGCCAGATCCTGCGCCAGGTTGAGAACTTCTTCTGCGGCGAAAAAATCGCCAGCATTTCCGGCGATGCGTTGCGCGACACCAGCGGCGATTCATATACATTACGCGTCGTTTGCGGCATGACCCAAAACCCTCTTAAAAGTTAAGGCGGTATCTTAACATACCAGCGGCAAGCAAGAAACTTACGAGTTAAAAAACATGTATTTGTTTCGCGTTTGGCGGTTCGTCTTTCGTGTTTTTTCTCTTTGTTTTGGCTTTTGTCATTTGAATTTTGTTATTCGCCCTTCCCCATTGGCGTTCCGTCGCAGCGCGCCATATCACAGATCATCAGTTCCGCGCGCGGTTTACCCTGATATTCATCGTGTTTAATTTCCACAACAAGATCAACGGCCGACCCCACCGGCAAGTAGGGCTCGGCATCGCCGCACTTAAAGGCAATGGCCCGGCCAGCGGCGCTATCCTGTTTAAGCTGCAATTGCAGATGAGCGCCGGTGGCTCCGACGCGCCGCGGCGGCGCGCTGATGATCACGTTGCCGATGAGAAATTTCGGCATCGGATTGCTCCGGCCGAAAGGTTCAAGCATGGCAAGATGGCCGGCAAATTCCGGCGTTGCTTCGCGCAGGGTCAGTTCCGTATCAATATTCAATTTCGGCACCAGGTCATCCGGCGTCAGAACCTCGGCGGCATAGTCGTTCACGCCTTCGCGGAAAGCATCAAGATATTCCCGCTTGAATTTGACGCCCCCGGCCATCGCGTGGCCTCCGCCAGAAATCAGCAGTTCGCGCACGTGCTCAATCGCCTCATGAATGGCAAATCCCGGCACGCCGCGCGCCGATCCGTGACACGTTTCCTCATCACACGCCAGCACAAACGCCGGCCGATGATACTGGTCAACCAGCCGCGATGCGACAATTCCCACCACGCCGGCGTGATGCGCCTCTGAATGCACCACCAGCACCAGCGGCAATTCTCCCTGCGCGGCAAGCTGCTGATCAATTTGTTTCTTTGCCGCCTCAACCATTTTCCGTTCCGTTGATTGGCGGTCGCGATTCTGCTGCTCAAGATATTCGGCTATTTCCTTTGCCTTTTGGCCATCAGCGGAAGTCAGCAACTCAACCGCCATATCGGCGTGGTCCATTCGGCCCGCGGCATTGAGTCTCGGCGCAAGGCCAAAACCCACGGCGGTGCCGTCAATTTTGCGATCTGAGTATCCGGCCGCCTCTATCAGCGCCTGAATGCCGGTTATTCCGCTGCGCGGCAATTGCGCCAGGCCGTATTTTGCCAGGATGCGGTTTTCTCCCAGCAGCGGCACCACGTCGGCAATAGTGCCCAGACCCACCAGCGCCGCAAATTCAACAAGCATTTTGCGATATACATCGCGGACCTTTGGCCCGCCGCTGATTTCCTGCGCCAACGCCCAGGCCAGCTTAAATGCCACGCCCGCTCCGCACAGATCGCCATTGGGATACGCCGATCCCGGCATGCGCGGATGAACCATGACCGTCGCATCGGGCAACGTTTCGCCGAGTTCATGGTGATCCGTCACAATAATATCAACGCCGCGCGCACGCGCCGCGGCCACCGGCTCAAGCGCCGTTCCGCCGCAATCAACAGAGATAATCAGTTGCGCGCCGGCATCTACCAATTCCTCAATGGCTTTTGTTGAGAGTCCGTAACCTTCTGATACGCGATGCGGAATATGAATTTTTACTTTGGCGCCGGCCTCGTTGAGCACATGCCAAAGCATGGCCGATCCGGTTATGCCGTCCACATCATAATCACCAAAAATCACGATTTGTTCACCATCACGAATCGCGTTGACAATTCGTTCGGTCGCCGCGTGCATATTGGGCAACAGATCCGGCGAATACAGATTCTTAAACTCCGGCCTTAAAAAGGTATGCGCATGCCCCGCATCGGTGATGCCGCGCACTAGCAGCAATCTGGCAAGAGGCTCAGCCACACGAATAGTGCGCGCCAGATGCTCTACAACCGATACTTCCGGCACTGGCTGAACCACCCAGGCTTTTCTTCGATATGATATAGGGGCAATAACCGTCATCCGTGACCTCAAAATCGCACTGCAACTCCACAGTGGCCGCCATTGTAATATCATATTGCCCGAATCCCAAGTACGCGGCTATCGGACGGACCAAAACAGGTCAACATCTCACGCAAATCATCCCTACTGTTTAAGCCGACATATTCCGTACCAGAATAGGTACCTGATATTTCCCATTGCTGTCACGGGATCAAATGGAAGAACTGCTCACTATCATTTATTCATTACGTCTGGGGCTGATACTGCTTGTTGCCTTGACCGGCGGAGGCATTCTATTTTTACGCAACCGGCGAAAAACAGTCCCCCTGTCACATCGCATTTACCGGCGCAGCATCATCACCCTG
This sequence comes from uncultured Phycisphaeraceae bacterium, assembly GCA_964610975.1. GTDB lineage: Bacteria > Planctomycetota > Phycisphaerae > WQYP01 > WQYP01 > CAZSYN01. The sequence continues at coordinate 6,193 of CAZSYN010000024.1, read as the reverse complement.
ACCGTCATAGCGCTTCTGGGTGCGCTGGTTTCCGAGTGGATCGGACACAATGAAGAAAAAAATGCCATACAGCAATATTCTGCGTCGCTTCCTGCATATGCTCACGTATTACAGTCGCTGGGCCATCAGTACATCACTGAAAAAACACCGGATAACGATCAACACTATCTTGATATCCTTGCCAAAGAAAACGAGTGGCGCGCCATGAACCCCAGACTCCGTGATATTTATACCCTGCGCCGGCAGAAAACCGGCAGCACGGTGATCATTACGGATAACGCCACGGACTATAATCATGACGGCATCATCAGCGGAACGACTGAAGAACGACCCGCCATCGGCACGGTTTTCCCGGCATTAAACGATAAAATCAACCCGGTTTTTGATAGTGGGCAAAACGTCTTTATTCGTCCATATCACGACGACTGGGGCTACTGGGTCACGGTTATTGCGCCCATTTATGATTCACAGGGCAGGGTTGAAGCTGCGGTAGCCATTGACGCACCCGCCATATCATGGCTGTGGGAAAGTCTGCTGCATCGTTTTTTAACGTTTGGCTTCTTCGGCTTTATTGCGCTGATTCAGATTATATTCGCCAGCCATGCCATTGAGACACATGAACTGAATGCAAAAAAAGAAGAACGCAGCCGGGCCGCGCAATACCTGGCCGCTCTGGTCAATTGCTTTCAGGATGCCGTCATCAGTACGGATCTCAACGGATATATCACGTCGTGGAATCACGGCGCGGAAACAATATATGGTTATCCGGCACAGGAAGCCATCGGCCAGCACACCCGGAAATTCACGCCGGAAGAGCGTATGCACGACCGGGAATACCTGACAACAGAACTGCTTCAGAATCGCGGCGTCACCAATTACGAAACTTTCCGCATACGCAAGGACAGCTCGCGTGTGTGGGTTTCGCTGAACGCCAACTGTGTGCGAGATGATATCGGCCGGGTTATCGGATTTTGCTACGTTGTCCGTGATATTACCGAAACACGCGAAATCGCACAGAAAATCAAGGATAATGCACAGCAACTCGCACAGACAAACAGGGAACTCTCAGAAGCAAACGCCAAAGCAACCGCGGCCACTCAGGCCAAGAGCGAATTTCTTGCCAATATGTCCCACGAAATCCGCACGCCGATGACCGCCATTCTCGGATATACCGATATTCTGGCATCTCCTGATTCTTCGGCGGATGAACGCAATGAGGCTGCGCAGGTCATACGCCGCAATGGCCAACACCTGCTGACGATCATCAACGACATCCTTGATATCTCAAAGATAGAAGTCGGCCGGCTGATGCTTGATCCGCATCCCTATTCGCCGATACAGCTCATCGGCGAAGTGGCATCGCTCATGCGCGTTCAGGCCATTGATCGCGGACTGGCTCTGCATATCAGCTATGATACGCCGATACCGGAATCCGTTTATGTTGATCCCACGCGCATGCGCCAGATCATACTGAACCTTGTCGGCAATGCGGTCAAATTCACGGAAAAAGGCTGCGTCAACATTCGCATTCGCTATACCCGCCAGGTCTCGCTCACGGATACTTCGCATCAGGCGGATGCCGACGCGGCGGAAACAGGCCTGCTGCAAATCTCCATTCAGGATACCGGCATCGGCATCAAGCCAGAATGCATCAAGGATCTTTTTCAGCCGTTCTGGCAGGCGGATCACTCAATGACGCGCAAGTACGGCGGCGCGGGACTGGGTCTGAATATTTCCCGCAGGCTCGCACAAGTTCTCGGCGGAGACATCACCGTCGCAAGCGAATCCGGCGTCGGCTCAACATTCACGTTGACCGTCCGTGTGAACGAAGCGCAGAACGTGCGCCTGATCCTCCCCACCGAGGCGCTGCAATATACGGAAAAGCACAAAAACGACGCCATTCAAAAATCAACATCAAGTGCGATAAAGCCGCTGCTGTATAAAAAAATTCTGCTGGTAGAAGATGGCCCGGATAATCAGCGGCTCATTTCCTACATCCTCAAACAGGCCGGCGCAGTAGTTACTGTCGCGGAAAATGGCCGCATCGGTGTTGATAAGGCATGGGAAGCACGCGAGTCTGGGCAACCTTACCAGGTTATTTTAATGGACATGCAGATGCCCGTGCTTGACGGCTATGCCGCCACGCGTGAATTGCGTGAGCGTGGTTATGATGAACCGATCATCGCCCTGACCGCACACGCCATGACGGATGATCGCAAGAAATGCATCATGGCAGGATGCGATGATTACGCCACAAAACCTATTGATAAAGCCAAACTGGTTCAGTTACTGCTTGATTTTACCAACAATGTCAGGCCAATTTCGTCAGCAGACCGCCTATTACAGCATAAACAATGACGGAAACATCATAATTTCGCTTTTGTGATCACACTATTTAGTACCAAGTTAACCCTGTTAATCATTTTGTCCGCATGTTGCGTCACAACGACACCCAAACGTACTCCGAAATCAACAGGCGTTATAATCACTACGCTCAACACACGCCCAAAACAGCCACAAGCTATTACTAAAAAGCATCTTATGAAAATAAAACCTATTTTGGCACAGCCTGCGACGCGTTTCGCTATCTCCCTTATCAGACACACAAGGGGGAGAACAACATGTCGATTTCAGGCATCAGCGGTTCAGGATTCATCGGCGGATCTTTACTTGGCACCAGTAATGCACTGCCTGCCATGCAGCTTTTAGGCTCAGGCGCAACCGGCGGCACCAGCTCGGCTCAAGGAGCCGCAGGAGCCACATCCGCCATGAACAAAATGATGAAGGATATGGTCGGTCTGATGATTATTGATTCATTCCTTGAGGCCAAAGGCGCACACCCATCACAGGGCATCGGCGCGGCGCTCAACATGTACTCCGCCAAACCGGCCGCCGATGGCGCAACCTCCGTACAAAAAGTCGTTCAAGCCGGCATCGCTCTCTCAACTATGATGGCCATAGGCTGATCGGCCACCTGATCATGAACTCCTGACAACCCCGGCTGCTTTTACGCCGGGGTTTCTTTTTATGCACATTGCGGCTGAATTTGACTTCCCTTCTGCCGGCCCTTACCCTCAACGGTTCTGTATGAGGAGCCAAATATGGCAGAATTGACCGTATCGGAACTGGCTGCCCTTGTCGGCGGCAGCGTGGTAGGCGACGGATCGCGCAAACTCTCTGGCGTTGCAACACTTATAGAAGCAACGGCCGAACATCTTTCGTTCCTGCACAACAAAAAATATGTCGACCAGCTTTCTACCACGCGCGCTGGTTGCGTGGTCGTGACTCCCGGCTCAACCAAAGCCGTTCCGCGCGACGCATCAGTCGGCCCGCTCACGGCCATTGAGCATGCGGACCCTTACTTTGCCTATCAGCAGGCCAGCGTTAAGCTTAACGGCTTCCGCCAGCATTCTGATTTCCGCAATCAACCCAATATTCACCCGAGCGTAAAAATAGGGCGTAACGTCAATATTCATCCCTCGGCCTATGTCGGCGAAAACGTCGTCATCGGCGATAACGTGACGATTTATCCGCATGTGACGATCATGGCCGACGCCAAAATCGGCAATGACGTGATTATTTATCCGAACGTCACAGTCTATGACGCATGTACGCTGGGCAATCGCGTGATCGTTCATGCCGGCACGGTTGTCGGCTCTGACGGATATGGCTACGCCACGCATCAGGGCGTACATCACAAAATTCCGCAGATCGGCATTGTTGAAATTCAGGATGATGTTGAGATTGGCGGCAACACGGTCATTGAGCGCGCCGCGCTGAGCAAAACAATCATCGGCCGTGGCACAAAGATCGGCAATCTGGTGGTTGTCGGCCACAATTGCCACATCGGCAACGGCAACCTGCTGGTCTCTCAGGTGGGCATCGCCGGCTCAACCACGACGGGCAATTATGTCGTCATGGCCGGGCAGGTTGGCGTTGCGGGCCATCTTAAAATTGCGGATCTTGTCCGCATTGGCGCGCAATCTGGTGTCATGGCGGATATTGAGGAAAAAGGTGATTACGTCGGCACGCCGGCCATGCCGGAGCAACATGCCCGCCGCGTTTACCTGAACTTTACTCAATTGCCGGAACTCAGCAAACGCGTAAAAGAAGTAGAACGCACGACCAAAAAGCTCAATGAAGGAAAATAAAACGAAGCTCGCATTGCGGGCTTTCTGTCAGGTGCATTATGAATCTCATCCGCAGTAATGTTGTTTCGTCAGCAGGCTATGTTCCCGGCGAACAGCCGACCGATACCAAAACCATCAAGCTTAACACCAACGAAAATCCGTATGAGCCCGGCCCGGCCGTGATGAACGCCATCCGCAACGTCACACCCGAACAGCTCCGGCGCTACCCGAATCCCAGCGCAAGGCCGTTCCGCGAAGCGGCCGCCAAAGTTCATAGCGTTTCGCCTGACCAGATTTTGACATTCAACGGCGGCGACGAATTTCTGGCCACGGCCATTCGTTCCTGCGCCAGCGAAAAAGACGCCGTGGCGTATCTTGAGCCGAGTTATTCGCTTTATCCGGTACTGGCCGAAATGCAGGGCGCACGCAAAATCGCTCTGCAATATGACATTCAGGACCAGGTATGGCACTTGCCGGCCGGCATTGAAAAAACAGACGCAAAAATTCTGCTGATCGTTAACCCCAATGCGCCTTCCGGCACGCGCGAAACGCCGGCGCGTCTGGCGCAGATTGTCGCCGCATTTAAGGGTGTCGTGCTGATTGATGAGGCGTATGTGGATTTTGCGCCGGAAAGCTGCCTGCCGCTGGTCAAGGAATTTCCGAATGTCATTCTGCTGCGCACGCTCTCAAAAGGATATAGCTTGGCGGGGCTGCGTTTTGGTTATGCCATCGGCCCGGCGCCGTTGCTTAAAGAAATGGAAAAAATGCGTGACAGTTATCCCTGTGACGCAGTCTCTATCGCCGCGGCCACGGCCGCGATCAGCGATCAAAATTACGCCCGCGCCACATGGGAAAAAGTAAAATCAGAACGCGCGCGGCTTTCTGACATACTGCGTGCGATGGGCTTTAAGATGCCTGAAAGCGCCAGCAATTTTGTGCTGGCGCAGGTACCGGCCGGCGTCAACGCGCAACACGTTTATGAATTTCTCAAATCGCGCGGCATTCTGGTCCGCTATTTTAATTTGCCCCGATTAACCGATAAACTCCGTATCACCATCGGCACGCCGGAACAAAACGATTGGCTGCTGAGAGAACTGAAAGAGATTCTGAAGAAGTGATAAGTTAAACAAGATAAACGAGTTGAGCCAAAAAACATAAATCTCTTGCTTAACTCGCATGCTTGTTCAACTTGTTTATCTGAGAATGCCCCAAATGATCGGGTAAGGATTATTCAGCCTAAATAGAGAGCATTTTATGACCACGACTGCCCCGCGCACTGCCAAAATCACCCGGAATACTTCGGAAACGGAGATCACGTTGAGCGTTGATCTTGATGGCGCCGGCGAATCAAGCATCTCAACGGGCGTCGGTTTTTTTGATCACATGCTCACGCATTTGGCCAAGCACAGCCTGATGAATCTTGATGTCAGCGCGCAGGGCGATACGCATATTGATGATCACCACACGGTTGAGGATGTCTCGCTGGTGCTCGGCTCGGCCATTGATCAGGCACTGGGTGACAAGAAAGGGATTTTCCGTTACGGATGGGCCAGTATTCCGATGGAGGATACTCTCGCCAATGTATCGCTTGATCTCTGCGGCCGGCCTGCGTTCGTGTTTAATGTCAATTTTCCCAGCGATAAGATCGGCACTTTTGATGTTGAGCTGGTGCATGAGTCACTGCGCTCGCTGGCCAATACGGCCAAGATGAACCTGCACGTCAACGTGCCTTACGGCAGCAACAGCCATCATATTGCCGAAGCGATTTATAAAGCGCTGGCCAAAGCGCTACGCCAGGCGTTGACTCATGATCCGCGCAATACCGGCATCCCCAGCACCAAAGGTACGCTATAACGCTGACAACCTGAGTTCGGGATAAGTGGCGTTGATTTCAAGCCCCGCTCCTTCAAGGGGCGGGGCACAATGGATGTGCGAGCGATCAAAAGCCTATGGAGTGCGTAATCATGCGTGAACGATTCGCTGCGATCATGAGCAATTGCCAACGTTGATTGGCTTGTGCCCCATCCTATAAAAGGAATGGGGCTTGCTTATCCCGAACTCAG
>CAZSYN010000023.1:0-35317 GCA_964610975.1 uncultured Phycisphaeraceae bacterium | reverse complement strand
CCTGAGTTCGGGATAAGCAAGCCCCATTCCCTTGATGGGATGGGGCACAAACCAATGATCGTTGGCGATTGCTCATGATCGGTACAAACCGTTCACACATCATCAAGTGCTCTATAGATGACAATCGCTCGCACATCCATTGTGCCCCGCCCCATGAAGGAGCGGGGCTTGAAATCAACGCCCCTTATCCCGAACTCAGGTTTATATGAATTTTGTGCGCTAAGGGTGACGTCCCTTTGGGACTTTGGCGGTGTCGTATTGCGGTTGCCCTCCGGATGAATCCGGAGGTTATAGACATATCGCCCCATTCGGGGCGAAAAGTAGTTTGAATATGTTTCCTTCCCGCTGGTTCGTATTGGGATGGGCTCGCGTTTATTTGATGCCGATGCGGACGCGGTAGCTGACGTACCAGGGGATCGGGGCCGGGCCGAGGTGCTGGTCGGCGGCGGATTGAAGGTCGGTCAGGCCGATGTCATTTTCGGAGAGGCCCATTTTGAGAAGCGTGGCCACGCCGCCGAGGCTGCGGGCCAGGCGCATGAGTCGCTGAGCGTTTCCGGATTCCTCATGGTGAACCAGGATTTCGCGGGTAAAACGGAAGCGGCCGCTGGCGGCGATGCGCGAAAGATGCTCTGACTTGCCGTATCGGCAAATGGCCGACGCAACGCCGTGCTGTTTTTCAAGTATGTCAATACGTGATGTGAACTGAATATAGGCTTGCTCCATCTGCCAGTTCATGGCCGGCGGCGTATCATAATCAATGACGGCAAAAACGCCGGAATGCCTGAGAATACGGGCGATTTCTGCAAAAGTGGGTTCCGGCTCCATCCAGTGCAGAGCCTGGGAAACGGTGACGATATCCGCACACTGATCAGGCAGATGCGTTTGTGCGGAGTCGCCATCTTTATACTTAACATTGCCTGCGGTTGTGGCGGCAATGGCTTGCGCGCGCATGTCGGCGCTGGGCTCAATGCCGATGACGGACAGGGAGCGGTCGGCCCATATGCGCGTTGAGAGGCCGGTGCCGCAGCCGATATCTACGACCAGGGCCGGGCGAACCACGCCGGCGAGTTGGGTGAGGATATCCACGATCACGGCCGGGACGCGCGGCCGGGCGGAGTCATACGTACCTGCGAAACCGGCAAAGCGGTCAATATTGGCCTGATGCGGCATGAAAAAGCTCCTGATGATGAGATGTGCACTCATATGATAAAGCAAGCGTGGGCAATGACATACGAAATTATGGATTATTCTGCGGCTATTCCGCGATAAAGCGGGAAAGAGTCCGCAGATTGGTCTGAAACTAGTACTCTATTTTATGTGTCTGTTCTCTCTGCGGCTCCGCGACTCCGCGTGAGATTTTGTTTTTCCCTTTTTTCACGCGGAGACGCGGAAGGAGAAAATTCAATCTAAAAGGTATTGGTGACGGTAATATGGTGCTGGCACGATAAAATCCGATGTTGACGGGCCCACCCCGGGGTTAAAACCACTGGGGCTTTGGGGGATTTGTTTGTTTTTTGTTGGGGGTTATTGCCGAAAAGGTATCGCTCGGATTACGATGCATCAAAATGAGCCGATGTGCGTTATACCTCGGGTGATTGTAATTTTTTGTCCGAAAAGATGTATAAGCATACAGGTAATAGAGACGTGAGAGAGATTTGCGGCCGCGGCCGCAAGTTGCGACTTTCAGGAGGCACACCGATGGGCCGATCAAACAGCAAAGGCTTTACCCTCATAGAGTTGCTGGTTGTTGTATCCATTATAGCGCTGCTTATTTCTATTTTGCTCCCGGCGCTGGGCAATGCCAAGCGCCAGGCCAATGCGGTTAAATGCGCGGCCAACATCCGCGGACTGCTGATGGGCCTCAATACGTACCTGACCGAAAATGATCAGCGTTGCCCGGTTAACGGCATTGTGTTTCCTAAAGATAATGTGCCGACTATGTATACCTCAAATCCGGATTTTGCCGGCACATCGCAATCGGATCATCGTTACTGGAAACCGCGCCACGGCGCGCTTTGGGATCTTGTCGGGCAGAATATGAAGATCTACATGTGCCCGGATGATACGGGCATGCGCAACGGCAGCGCCGCGCTGACGCTGGCCGACCCGCTTGATAAAATTGATCCGAGCGGAACAGACAATAACCCGGCAAGAGAAGGCACAAACAGCGGCGGATACTGGAGCTATTCAGTCAATACCGTCATGAATTCGCTGGGGCGATTCCGCAATCTCTTTGGCGGGACTGGCACCAACGCCGTGCCGCTTCCGTGGGCCGATCCGCTGAAGCTTACGCAGGTTCGCAGCATGTCAACGTTCATCTGTTTTGTTGAAGAAGATGAACAGTCGTCGGCGTTTAATGATGAAGTGTTTGAGCCGCCGGCATACTGCACAACGGAAACAACACTCTCTACAAGCAAGCTCAGCGGCCGGCATAATGGCAAAGGCAATATCGGTTTTGCCGATGCTCACGTAGAGCCGTTCTCGGCCACGTTGTTTAACAACGTACCAGCGTATAAAGCAAGTGAGAGTTCCGCCAGCCACCAAAGAGCCATGCAATCCACATATACGCGGTGGTTCTTCCCGGATGGCGGCGAATTTGCGCCGGCGGATTGATCGGCCGAAATAGAGAATCATTTTTTGAGGGCGGCGACGAACCGCCCTTTTTTTATGCCCGCGCGGAATGTACGGAGAAAATGCTCATCGGAGTTTGATAAGGTAGCCCCATTCCCTTTACGGGATGGGGCACAAACCCATCATCATTGACGATTGCCCATGATGAGAACGAATCGTTCATAAGAACAAACCGTTCACACATTGTTGAGCACTCAATAGAGACCTATTGCTCGCACATCCATTGTGCCCCGCCCCATGAAGGAGCGGGGCTTGAAATCAATGCCCACGAACTCAGTTTTTATGCGCCGCCGGTATTGCTTTGCGCGATGATGTCGCGTGCGGCCAGCATGGCGTCTTCGCGCGTTTTGAGCTCGAGATTAAGCTGCCGATCATAAAGCGCATCAAGCCATTGCTTGAATTTTGGCCCGGGCGTCACGCCCATCGCAATAAGATCGTTGCCCTTGATCAGCGGCTCGGGCGAGACGCCTTCGGAAAGCATCTGGTCGACGATGGCCTTGCGATTTTTGTTTTTCTGCGGCGAGCCGATGGCCGTCCATAAATTATAAAGCCCCGGCCAATGCGGCGAAGCGATGATTCTTTTCCACGCGGCCCAATCCGGCTTGATATACGTCTCAAGCGCGCGCAGTTTGGGCAGCGCCGCGGCGTAATACTGCATCTGCTCAACTTCAAGATTGCTGAGCGCAAAGGCCTGGCGCAACAGTTGAATTTCGGCATTGTTGCAGACAAGGCCCATATCCATATGCATGGCCCAGAGGCCCGTTGCGCGGCTCACCCGGCCGCTGAGGCCGCGCAATATCGGCCAGCCAAAATGGGCGTCATGCGAAAGCTCGGCCGGAGTCGGCCAGATCGCCGCGAGCAAGCCAACGCGCTTGAGCAACTCGGCCGCGTTGGCGCGCGTGACGTGCTCAAGAATCATCCGCATTTCTTCGCCCACGCGCTCACGAGAAATGCCCCGGATGTTCATGGCATAAGCCTGAATCGCACTAAACGTTGCCGAATCAATGCTGAACTCAAGCTTGGCCGCAAACCGCACCGCGCGGAGCATGCGCAGATAATCTTCGCTGAATCGTTTTTCGGCATGGCCGATGGCGCGCAGCGTTTTGCTGGCGATATCCTCCTGCCCGCCGACAAAATCATGAATATTTTTGTAGATCGGATCGTAAAACAATCCGTTGCAGGTAAAGTCGCGGCGCTGGGCGTCTTCCTCAGGCGAGGCAAAAGTCACGCCTTCCGGATGCCGGCCGTCGTGATATTCGCCATCGGTGCGAAAGGTGGCGACTTCAACCTCGGGCCGCTCGGCCGGTTTGCCTTTGCCGCGCACCAGCACCACGCCAAAGGCCACGCCGACTTTCTGACTTTTGGGAAAAAGCGCCAGCACATCCTCCGGCCGCGCCGAGGTGGCCACGTCAAAATCATGCGGGCGTCGGCCCATGAGGCGATCACGCACGCATCCGCCGGCAAAATACGCAATATGCCCCTGATTTTGCAGGGTCTGAACAACATCCGTGGCGAACTTTTCAAGAACTTCAATTTCTGCCATGCCCATATCATACGATAACAGGCGCGGATTCGTCATGCCGCCGATGCATCGTTTGCCTTGTGTTTCAGAGCCTCATAAATCACCGAGCTCATACAAAAACCCATCGGCAAGGTAAAAATAATCCCCACGCAACAGGCCAAAAAGCCGGCTTCCGCAATAAGCATGATGACGATGCCGTACCCCAGGAGCTTAAGCCGCGCGCCCTTCGTTGCTTTGGCGCTGCGGTTAAATGCATCAATCACGCCTGTGCAATTGTTGTCCATGATAAAAAAGAGAGTCAGCGACCAGCGGATCATCAGCGGCACGCAGATGGCAATGCTGATGAGCATGCTGCTAAAAATCAGGGTGAGCTCAAGTGCTTCGTTTGGCCCGTTTTTCCTCATCATTTCGATGGCCGGCAAAGCCAGGAGCACTGGCGCAAAGCACGCCAGCACGATGAGCATATTGAGCAAGCCGGCGCCGATAGTCCGCCCGAAACGCTGAAAACCGCCGAAGATATCGCCAATTTGGGGGTTCTGGTTCCGTACCGCATGCAGGCCCAGCAGGAACAGACCGCTCATCATCGTCGTGGAGAAAAACAGTGCATAAATCATGCTGATGAACGGGATAAGCGAAAAGATCATATGTATAAAAAACCATATGGCGGTACCGCCGACGAGTATGCCCATGTTCTTTTTCATGGCATACCAGCCGTTGTTAAAGGCCGATTCAAGCGTGAACTCAATCTTTGGCGCCTGGTATTCCAGTTTGATCGGCACAGGCGCAAGAGCCTGCCCGCAAATGGGACATTGCTGTGTGGGCGTCGGATAAATAGTGGCCTTGCAGTACGGGCAGATCTGCGATGCGGGATTCGTCATGGTGTCCTTTCTAAAAAACGGGCGCAGGTTGTTATGACATAAAAGAAGGAAATGTATAACTCATGCGTATTATGCCGGTTATGCATGAATATAAAAGTCATGGATGTAAATTTTATATGAATACTACGCCCCGGCATGTCCACTTGCAGCATTTTGCCGGATCGGCTATCTTAGTATGCTTCCTCCCGGGGACGTAGTTCAATGGGAGAACGGCGCGTTCGCAATGCGCAGGTGGGGGTTCGATTCCCCTCGTCTCCATTCAAATCAGCATTCGTCATCGAAATTAAGCTGAAGCCAAACACAAGAGCCACGCAGATGCGTGGCTCTCTTTGTTTTTTGCTTATTTGTTTTTGCTCTTTTTAGCTCTGGCCGCGTTTAATGATTTTACAAACGCAAGCAATTCGCTGGGAATATTCATCGGTTCCTCATTGCGCGGCGATCATATCAAGCATGATCTCAAGCCGCTGGTGAGGCGTAAGTGAATGATAATACGCCCGATCCGCGGCCGCCGCTTCTGCATGAGAACGAAACTTGCGAACCACTTTTTCCATATCAGAATTATACCATATTTCGGCATCACCCAGGTTTTAATTTACCCGGATTACTTATCCTTGTTGATGTGCCGGTAAAGCTCATCAAATTTTTTGGGCAAATCCTTGAGCGCAAAACGCGGGTAATCCTTGAGCTTGTCAAAAGACATGAACTCGATGCCGCTGACTTTTGTTTCAACGTCATACTCGCCAAGCGCCTCATCCAGAAAGGAATAACCAAACTGCTTACGCAAATCATCCTGGCGCACACGCGGAATGAAAATCAATATCGCAACATGGCGATCGTCGGAAGCAATTGAGCACTCAACTTCGTCCGGCTTGATCGTTTGGCCCTCAAACTCAAGCGCGGGAATGGGATGGCTGCGCGGACGGAATTTGATGATTTTCCACCGGGGAAGCTCCGGCGCGGAGTCGGCCAGTGCGTCAACGGCCACAAAGGCCGGGCGAATACCGTCGGCACTGATGATCAATTCGCGCTTGCCGTTTTTAACGGATGAAAATTCACATGACAAATACTCGCAAACAGTCTCAAGCTGCTCGGTCAATTCATCCAGAAGCGCCTCAACTTCTTCGCTGAAGTCTTTTTTGATGCCGTAAAGCGTTTCTTCATGGTCCTTAAACCACGCCCAGAACGCGGCGACATCTTTTGGGTTTACTTCAACTTTGAGTTCATTCTCGGTCATCATCAATCCTTATTCTCATCGACAAAACAGAACACGGCCGCATTGTATCGGCATGACGCAGGCAAGGGGAGAAAATTCTGAATCTGGCGCGAGAGCGTGCGTCAAAAGTGATCAGGGCCGGGCATTTTGCCATTGGCGCATGCAGGTTTCGGCGATGACCTGGCCGGCATCGGGATGGCCGAAGGATTGCGCCGCGGCACGCATGGCGGCAAGCTTGCCGGGCGTATCAAGCAGCGTATCAAGTTTATAGGCCAGCGCCAGAAGATTGTTACAGCGAATGGCCGCGCCAAGTTCAAGAAGATGATCGGAGTTGCGTTCTTCCTGGCCGGGGATGGGATTGGCCACGCACATGGGAAGTCCGCGGGCCATAGCTTCGCTGGTGGTCAGGCCGCCGGGTTTTGAGATCAGGATGTCGGCCGCGGCCATATATTCATCCATTTGTTTTGTAAAACCGATAGGCACCAGCCTATGGCTTGATTTGGGGAGCGTACCGGCCAGCGCGATGAGTTTATTTTTGAGAGATTCAGAACGGCCGGCGATGGCAACGATCTGCGCGCGATGCTTGAGGCGCAGAAGTTCGCGGATAAGCCCCTCAACCGGGCCTACGCCAAAACCTCCGGCCGAAACCAGCACGGTAAAAAGATCAGGATCAAGATCAAGCGCACGGCGCGCGGATGGTTTTCCCTTTGCCTCGCTGAAAACCGGATCAACCGGAATGCCGGTGACATGAATGCGCGATTCATCAATGCCCAGGCGGCCCATATAGGCGGCGGTTTCGCCAAGCGCAACAAAATAATGCTGATAATTTTTCACAAGCCACATGGCGTGGCAATCAAGATCGGTCACAACGATGGCCGGGGACACGGGAAGTTTCTTTTTTTCATACAGATCAGAAACGATGCTGGCGGGGGTAAAATGCGTGCACACGACGATATCAGGCTGAAAATTCAGGACGGCCTTGATAAACGGCCGGGCGTTGAATTTTTCAATCGTGCGCGTGGTGCTGTTTTTCCACGGCGTATCGGTTTTTTCATACATATAACCAAGAACATTCGGCGCCTGGTTAACCAGCTTAAGATAGACGCGCGAATAAAGTTCTCGCAGTGCGCGCGTGGTATAGGAGAGCGTATCCCAGTGTTCGGCCACGCCGCCATTTTGCATCAGCGGATGGCGCAGGAAACTTTGCAGCAAAGCATCGGCCGCGCGAACATGGCCAGCGCCGGCAGAAGCGGAAAGTATCAGGATGCGGGGAGAAGTGCGAGGCGAATCAGTTTTGGCCACAAAACCCTCATGGTAAAAGTGACTCACAAATGATGATGATCCTACGCAGGTCAATCAATCTGTACGCTTTTAAGAATAATATCGTGTCCGTAAGACCAGCCGGAAAACTGAACTTCAGAATTGATCTTGAGATCTTCAGGCTGAATTTTATTTTTCCCCTTGAGATATAAGGTGTTTTTGGTCACCCAGAAATCAGTCGGCTTGCCGTCAATGCGGATGGTAAGGACGTCAAGCGCCGGATCGCGGGCCAGCAGAACGCCGTGGCCAGTGACGGGGCCGACAGGCAATTCCTGATTATTTTCGGGTGCTGTGGCCGGCGAGGGACGATGACATGCCGGCAACGCCATCGGCATCAAAATGCCGCAAAATATCAGCGTAGCCAGGTACCGGCCATGTTTTGCTTTCTTGATGTTCATGAATCGCCTATCATACGTGGTCTTGTGCGTGTCATAAAGTATAGAGCGGAATGTTTATAAAACGAGGCAGTGACGGATAAGCATGGCGCAACCGACAACGCTACAGATTCAGGGGATCACCAAGACGTACCGCCAGGGAGAACGGCTGGTTCAGGCATTGCGCGGCGTCAACGCCAAAATCGCGGCCGGGGAATTTGTGGCCATCATGGGCGCAAGCGGCAGCGGCAAATCAACATTGCTGCATCTGTGCGCGGCACTTGACCGGCCTGACGAAGGCAGCATTGAGATTGCCGGGGAAAACCTGCAAAAAATGTCGGAAAGAAAGCTCACACTTTTCCGCCGCAGGCGCATCGGGGTGATTTTTCAGCAATTTAACCTGATTCCGACACTCAGCGCGCGCGAAAACATCGCCCTGCCGCTGCTGCTCGATCGCACCTATAAACCGGAACATGACCAGAAAATCATGCGCCTGCTTGAGCTGCTTAAAATTGCGCATCGCGCCGAACACCGGCCTGATGCGCTCTCCGGCGGAGAACAGCAGCGCGTGGCCATCGCACGCGCACTGATCACCGAACCGCCGGTGCTTTTTGCCGATGAGCCGACGGGCAACCTTGACTCGCAGAACGCCGCGCAATTCTGGGATCTGCTTGAACAGGCGGCCGATGTTTTTGAGACAACCATCGTCATGGTGACGCATGATCCTGCGGCGGCCATGCATGCCGATCGGGTGATCGTGCTGCGCGACGGACTAATCTCGGGTGAAATTAACGTGGAGAATGTGGATGATGCCGGTCAGCTTGCGGCTCGCTATCAGGCAATGGCTCGCTAGGCCGATGCGGCCGGTGCTCTGTTCGCTGGCGATTGCCGCGGCGGTGACGCTGGTGCTGTGCATCGCGGCCGGTTTTGACTCAGCCAAAGCATCCCTGCGCGTGGGCATCGGGCAGATTCTCGGCTCGGCGGATATTCATATCCGCCCGGTGGGCAAAAATTACCAGATGTATCTCAACCAGGAGATACTTGATTTTGTTCGCAATCAGCCGGAAGTTGAACTGGCCTCCGGAAGACTTGATGACATACAGATTTCGCTCACACATGGCCAGGAGCACCGTTGGTTTCACACGGTGGCGATCATGCCCGAGCTTGACAGCAAGCTCAGGCCGCTGCGTTTTTCATCAGGCGGACCGCTGAGCGGCGCACAGGACGAAATCATTATTGATACGACGGTGGCAAAGCTGATGTCGCTTGAGGTGGGCGATACCGTCACGCTCAATCAGGACTGGAATAAGCCGCACACAGTACACGTGGTGGGCATTACTGAGCGCCCGCAGATTGAAATTATCGCCAAGCCGACGGTATTTGTGCCCATTGAGAGCGTCACCACGGCACTGGGCATGCCTCCGCGCTACCGCGTGCTTGATCTCAAGATCCGCCCGAACGCCAACGCAAACGAAGTGGCGCGGCGCATCAGCAGACAACTCAACGCCGGCAAGCCGGCTAAAATGGTTGATGTGACTTCCGAAGAGGCGCGGCAAACCAAACTTGACGAGAGTTTTCGCGCGTTCAACATGGGGTTGGCGGCCATTGCCGTTGTGGCCACGCTGTGCGGATCGCTGATCATCGGCACCACGCTGTCGGTGGGCATTCAGGAACGCATCCGCCAGTTTGGCCGCCTGCGCTGCATCGGCGCATCACGCGCGCAACTGGCCACCATTCTGCTGGCAGATTCCGTTCTGCTGATGGTCATGGGCACGCTGGCGGGGCTTGGCGCGGGCTACCTGCTGGCATGCCAGCTTGTGCATTTGGCGCCGGATATATTCCTTGTTTTTACGGTTGAGCGCCAATCCCTGCTGACAGCCACAGGCGTGGGCATCCTGGCGACATTTTCAGGCTCGCTTATTCCGCTTTGGCAGGTTGCGCGCATCAGCCCCATGCAGGCTCTGCGCAGCGCGGCCACGCCCACAAGCCGAAAATATATCTGGTCGGCCGCAGCCGCGGCGCTGTTCCTTTTTGCTCTGCAAATCATGCTCTGGCAAATCCCAAATCATGAGCGCCGCACGTGGGTCTATATTTTTGCCGGCGCGCCGTGCATCTTTGCGGGGTATTGCCTGCTGGGGCCGGCCCTGCTGACACTTCTTGAAAAATTCCTCGCCCCGCTGCTGGGACGCATCTTTGGCCTGCGCAAAGAACTGCTGCGAGAGGCGTGGTCGCGCACGCCCTGGCGCGCCGGCGGCATGATCGCGGCGCTGATGATCGGCGTGACGCTTTTTACCACGGTGCAGTTGCGCTCGCTCACCATGAATCACACGCTGAGCTTTCCGGCAAAATTTCCGGATCTGTTCATGTATTCGTACAGTTATTTTCCGGCGGCGCGCGTGGATAAGCCGATGAGCCTCTCGCCGGAAATCGCCGAATATACCGCGCTGTCTCTCGTCACGGTTAAACCAGCAATGGGATTTGCCGCCGGCACAAGTTCGCTGGCGTACGATCCGGTGAATTTCGTCTCAATTGATCCGGCGACATTCAAAAAAATCATTGACGTGCGATTCCTAGAAGGCGATGCGTCCGGCGCCTGGCAGAAAATGGCGGCCGGCGGATGCATTCTGATCAGCAAGGAATTTAAGGCAACGCATAACCTGGGCGTCGGCGATACGATGTCCTTCCGCGCGGCCGACGGAAGCGCGGCCAAATTCACCATTGTCGGCGTGATTGCCTCAACCGGAATGGACATGGCGCGCGCTTACTTTGATATCGGCAACGCCATTTCGGAGGCCGCCATTACTTCCGTCATGGGCTCGCAAGATGACGCGCAGAAATACTTTAATGTCAAAGGCAACAAGATTGTGCTGGCCAATACTGTGCGCGGCACAAGTTCCGATACCGTTGAGCGCATCATTCGTCCGCGATTTACCGCCAATGGTTTTGAGTCTGTTTCGTCAGTGGCCATGAAGGAAGGAATCACCACCATCGTCAGCCGGGTGATTGACGCTCTTTCGCTTATCGCGCTGAGCACGCTGCTGATAGCCTCGCTGGGCGTGGCCAACATGGTG
Organism: uncultured Phycisphaeraceae bacterium; assembly: GCA_964610975.1. Taxonomy (GTDB): domain Bacteria; phylum Planctomycetota; class Phycisphaerae; order WQYP01; family WQYP01; genus CAZSYN01. The sequence continues at coordinate 24,308 of CAZSYN010000023.1, read as the reverse complement.
ATCGCCAGCACGCACGCGCGCCGGTATGAATTTGGCGTGCTGCGCGCCATCGGCGCCGGACGCGGACAGCTTGTGCGCATTGTTCTTGCGGAAATCACCATAGTCGCGCTGAGCGCCGGTATGCTGGGATCTCTGGCCGGACTGCATTACGTATTCATGAGCACACGCGTTGACCGCGCAATGATCGGCCTGACCACGCCGTTTGTGGTGGCGCTTGCGCCAATGGCAATCGCCATCGGCATCACGCTCATTTTAGGATGGCTTGCCGCATTTGTGCCGGCGCTGCGCGCGGCCCTGAGCGCGCAACGCACACTGCTGGCCAGCGGAAGAGAGTAAATCAAGAAAACGCTGAACGATTTTTCAGCATTCAGCCTTTATCCTTCAGCATTTTTTCAAGAGAACATCGCGGCCCAGCGACTGTATACGCCGCTGCCGATTTTGCTCAAGTTAGCCAGATATTTTTCGGACTGAGCAAGAATCTGCGCGCCGTCAAGATTTTCTTTTTTCAGTTCGTCGGTAAACGCGGCGACCATATCTTCAACAATGGCCGGCGTAACCTCCATATGAAAAAGGAACCCGTAGGCTTTTTCGCCATAGCTATAGGCCTGAATGGCGGTTTGTTCAGAACTTGCCAGAACTTCGGCGCCGGGCGGCAGATCAAAAACATCGCCATGCCAATGATAGCCGACAAATTCACGTGGCACGCCGCGCCAGAGTTTGTCTTCAACGCCGTCTTCGGTCAGCTTGATTTTGTGCCAGCCGATTTCCTTTTTTTTGCCGGGGTAAACTTTGGCGCCAAGAACGGAAGCCAGAAGCTGGCTGCCGAGGCATACGCCCAGGACCGGCTTTTTGCTTTCGAGCGCCTGATGAATCAGCGCTTTTTCCGCCTTGAGATAGGGGTATTGGTCATCCTCGTAAACACCCATTGGCCCGCCCATGATGACAAGCGCCGCCGCATCAAGCGTAGCGGGGATCTGTTCTCCCTTATCGCCGCGCACATAACGGGGTTTATGCCCATGAGTGGCCAATGCTGTTTCTATAATGCCGAGGTTTTCGGGCTCAACGTGCTGAAGAACTAAAACGTTTGCCATGCGTGTTTCTCCCGCGTCACATTGTTACGACCGGACAACAACAGAAGTGATGAGCGGATGATAACTGAATCGCAGCGTGGAGAGAACAGGACAAAAAAATATTTTTTGCACAGCGTGCCACGCGTGACGTGATGACCACACGACACACGGTATATCTCAACAAAAAACCGGCGATCACTTAATATCCCACAACACCTGACCATCGGCGCCACGCGAGACGGTTGTGGCCCATGCGGCCTCGGCCGGCCGGCAGACAGCCGAAAAACCTTCGCTGCAATAACTATAGGCAAGGCGGATCACCCACTCCCCGGCCGGCGGAAGTTTGTCGGCCGAAATCGGCAGCGTAATGGGCACCGTCAGGTTTTTGCTGTTGATCGTCTGCTGATACGCGGGCTTACCGTTGATCTCAATACGCAACGACACCGGCGCGCCGGGCGTTAAATGACAGCCAACAGGTATCTCCGGCGCAAGGCTTAGCGTGACTGTTTTATCCTGCGCCAACGTAATCGCCGGAACCATGCGCGCGGCCACGCCCGGCTCAGCGCGCTGCGATTCTACATGCGTCTCAAGTCCGCTAATCATCAGCTCACGCGCGGACTTTGTGCCCTCATCAATCATTAAGATGCGGTGATTATTGGTATCAGCCACAAGCACGCTGCCGTTAATCGTTGTCAGATTGCTTGGCTCAAAAAGTTCGCCCCGCTTTCCGTTGCCATAAAAACCCGTTGAGGTACGCTTGTCAGGATCAACCTGCTTGATGCGATGATTGTAGGTATCCGCCACCAGCAGCGTGCCGTCATAGCCAAGCGTCACGCCCAGGCAATGCTGAAAACGCGCCGACTCGGCATCGCCATCAACGTCGCCAAAATCAAAAAGACCGTGGCCAATGATTGTGTGCACACTGCGGTCATTAAGATCGACATAACGAACAGAGCTGACTTCCGAATCCGCAAAATAAAGACGATTTTTCGCCGCATCAAGCACAATGCCCGAAGGCTGAGCGAGATTGGCCGACTCCGCATCGCCATCACGGATGTTTTCCCGGCCAGAGCCGACAAGCGGCTCGGCCATGCCGCTGAGCAAATTCATCTGCCAGATCTGATGATTACCCGCCATGCTGATATAAAGCGTATTTTTATTTACCGCGACATCCCAGGGAGAATTAAGCCCCTGTTTGCGGCCTGACTTGCCGCCTTCGCGATCCCATTCCTGCTGGCCTGTGCCAAGAATCGTAGTGACCATTTTGCGCGTGACATCAATGCGGCGTATGAGATGATTTTCCGTGTCGGCCACGTAGAGAATATCCCCGCCGGGCGAAATGGACACGCCCTGCGGCCGATTAAATTGCGCCGAGGCAAAATCGCCATCATCATGCCCCTGCTGACCCCCGCCGATTTTCGCAATCAGCTCAACATGGCCTGCGGAATCCGGCAATGTGGTCATCAGCAGACGATTGTGATTGCTATCAACAATCACCAGCCGGCCATTTTTCGCATCAACGGCAATATCACCTGGGAAAGAGAGTCCCCCGGCCGAGCGCACCAGGCCATCCGTCTCAATCTTCAATTTTTCTTTGGCCAGCGTGCCCTGCCGACGCCCTTCTTCAAGCACCTGCGTGATGATCTTCTCAAGCTGCTGACGATGCCCTTCGCCTGAAACAGACCCGATCACCCGGCCATCAGGCCCAATTAACACCAATGTCGGCCATGAATTAACGCCATACTCATCCCAAATTCGCATTCGTTGATCAACCACCACCGGATGATGCACCTGATAACGCTGAATCGCCGCGCGAATATTGGCCGGATCTGATTCATTCTCAAATTTGGCCGAATGAACGCCGATAACAACAAAAGGCTCATCTTTGAATTTTTCTTCAAGATAAGCCAAGTCAGGGATGACGTGCATACAATTAATGCAGCAATAAGTCCAGAAATCGAGCAAAACCACCTGACCTTTCAGATTACCCTGAAAAGTCAGCGGCTCTGAAGTGTTCAGCCAGGCTGAACCTTTGGGAAAGTCGGGCGCGCGCACTGTGCCATGCATGTTGGTTTCTCCCTGGCATGCCGTTGTTGATAAAAACATTGTCAGGGCGGCAAGCCATAATGTCACGAATTGCCGCCGGCGATGTTCATTTTTCGTGTGCATACGGAATCTCCGGTTAACGGATGATTGTAGGCCCGGCGTAAAGTAGCTAGGATAGTTTCTTTGAGATTTATAAGAGGCGGCGGTCAGCATGATTGAATTGGTTAAGGCCTTCCTCACTCACTTCACCTACTTGGCCTTGATTCTGGTTCTTTTCGCAGCCGGCATGGGCGCACCCATTCCGGAAGATATCCCTTTGGCCTTTTCCGGCTATCTTTGTCATCCGGAAGAATCCGCCATCCGCAATATCCCTACTATTGATACGGATGGTGACGGCAAACCGGATACTGTTGATCCGGATCGTCCCGTGCGTATTCCTCACCTGAGCCTGATGATGATCGCCGGAATGGTCGGCGTGCTGGCAGGCGATACGCTGGTTTTCCACATCGGCCGGCAAGGCGTCAGCGGCAACTCATTTGTGGCGCGACATGTCCGTAAAGTCCTTAATTCTCACAGACGCGAAAAACTTGAGCGCTGGTTCAATAAGCACGGCAACCTGACGGTTTTCTGTGGCCGATTTATGCCGGGTCTTCGTTCGGCCGTTTTTGCCCTGGCCGGCATGTCAAAAATGACCTTTATCCGCTTTATCATTATTGACGGCCTGGCCGCCGCAATCTCTGTGCCCACTTTTGTTTACATTGGCTATCATTTCGCGGCCGAAATTAATGTTATCTTTGATAAACTCCGACACTTAAAGCAGATCATGGTGCCCGTGGGAATTGTCATAGGCATTTTGGTACTGGCGGTGTACTTATACCGCCGCAAAATTAAAAGCGTCACAAAACCGACTCTCCCATAAATGTACCCAAACCAGGGGCCGTCTTGTGGGTCTGATGACGGTTCGTGCTGAGCTGTCCTTAACAGGGAAACATTATAATGTGCGGAATTGTAGCTTACGTCGGCAAGAAAAATGCGCAAAATCTTTTAATAGAAGGACTTAAGAGACTTGAGTACCGCGGTTATGATTCCGCCGGTATCTGCATAGCCGATGACGCTGGTCTGCATATCAAAAAATCCGTCGGCCGTATCTCCGTTCTACAGGATGTTTTAGAGCACGATAAGAAATTTCCCGCCGGCCGGGTCGGCATGGCGCATACCCGCTGGGCAACCCACGGCGTGCCGAACGAAGTTAACGCGCATCCGCATACGGATGATAAAAATCAGATCGCGCTGGTACACAATGGCATCATTGAAAATTACGCCGCACTCAAGCAATTTTTGACAGAAAAAGGCCACGTCTTTAAGACGCAAACAGATACCGAAGTCCTGGTGATGCTGATCGCTCACCTTTATAAAGAACAAACCCCTGGCGTTGAGGGACTTGCCAAAGCAGTTCAGGCCGCACTGCATGAGGCTCGCGGCACTTACGGCATTGCCGTCATGTGCAAAGATGACCCGGAATCGCTGGTAGTGGCGCGCCGCGGCTCGCCGCTGATCATCGGCGTGGGCAAGGATGAGTATATTGTCGCTTCGGATGCGTCGGCGATCGTTCAGCACACCACGCAGGTTGTGTATTTAAATGATAACGAAATGGCGATACTTCAGCCCGGTAGCTTTAAGACGATGACCATTGATAACGTGCCGGTCTCGCCGCAGCTTAAAGAAGTTGAGTTTTCTCTTGAGCAGCTTGAGCTTGGCGACTACCAGCACTTTATGCTCAAGGAAATCATGGAGCAACCGCAGAGCGTTGAGATGTGTCTGCGTGGCCGCATTGATACGATTGAGGGCCGGGTGATTCTCGGCGGCCTGTCAAATTACGCGCGTGAACTTGTGCGCGCGCATCGCATCATCATCACCGGCTGCGGCACGGCATGGCATGCGGGCCTTGTGGGCGAATATCTTTTTGAAGAACTCACCAAGATCCCGACGGAAGTTGAGTATGCCTCAGAGTTCCGCTACCGCAACCCGATCATTGAAGAAAATACCGTAGTGGTGGCGATCAGTCAGTCCGGCGAAACGGCCGACACGCTGGCCGCCCTGCGCGAAGCCAAAGAGCGCGGCGCGCTGTCTCTGGGCATCATCAACACAGTCGGCTCAACCATTGCGCGCGAGACTGACGCGGGCATTTACCTGCATGTGGGCCCTGAAGTGGGCGTGGCATCAACCAAAGCCTTTACCGGACAGATCGTTGTTGAGGCGCTTTTGGCGCTGTCTATCGCGCGCAGAAAATATATGGGACAAACGGAACTCAATGAGTTCCTCACCGCGATGACCAAAATTCCCGAACAGATCAAGCAGGTGCTCACGCACTCTGATACGATCCGCGAAGTTGTCCGCCAATACACCAATCGCGAAAACTGGCTCTTCCTGGGCCGCGGCTATAACTACCCGGTAGCGCTTGAGGGCGCGCTGAAGCTCAAAGAAATCAGCTACATTCACGCCGAGGGCCTGCCCGCGGCCGAGATGAAGCACGGCCCCATTGCGCTCATCAGCCAGGGCATGCCGGTGGTCTTCCTGGCAACCAAAGGCAGCCAGTATGAAAAAATACTCGGCAACATTCAGGAAGTTAAGGCGCGCGGCGGCAAGATCATCGCCATCGCATCCGAAGGTGATGAGCACATGAAGACGGTGGCCGATCATGTCATCACCGTGCCGGAAACCATTGAGCCTCTTCAGCCGCTGCTGACAGTAGTTCCGCTACAGCTCATGGCGTATCACGCGGCCGTGCTGCGCGGCTGTAATGTGGATAAACCACGCAACCTGGCCAAGAGCGTCACAGTAGAATAAGAAAACACGAAAGTATTTACGTGTTGTTGTATGCAAATACACGGTCGTGTAACATTCACAGTGTGATTATATACAACTCACACCTGCAATTGTGGTGGGAGATATATTAAAAATGAGTCTGACAAAAATACACTGTGAACGTTTTACCGCTTTCGAGAAGCTCACACTCGACTTGTCACCAGGTATAAACGTTTTCATCGGGCAAAATGGCACTGGCAAAACGCATTTAATGAAAGTTGCGTATGCCGCTTGTGACATCACAAAGAACAAAATGAACTTTGCGGAAAAGCTTAATAGAGTTTTTCTGCCGTCTGGCCGGTCAATAGGACGTTTGGTTAAACGTAATAAAGTCAGTAGTAAAGGTGCCGTGGAAGTTTATCGGCCAAATCTTAAATTGCGTGCATCTTTTTCAAGCCATTCTGAGAAAGCAGAGTCTGCCACAATAACAGGTCAATCGGAATGGATTTCGCATGCAATAGAAAGCGTTTTTATACCGGTTAAAGAAATGCTATCTAATGGACCGGGATTTCGTTCGCTCTATGCACAACGTGAAATTCATTTTGAAGAGATATATTCAGACATACTGGATCGTGCATATCGACCAACACTCCGCGGCCCTGCTGATGCATCACGCAGGAAACTGCTGGAAAAGTTGCAGAAAGCAATTGATGGTAAAGTGATTGTGAATGACCAGGAATTTTTTCTGAAAAATAAACAAGGAAAACTTGAATTTACCCTTCTGGCAGAAGGTATCCGAAAACTAGGGCTTCTCTGGACCCTCATACAGAATGGCACTCTGCTTGAAGGATCTGTTCTCTTTTGGGATGAACCGGAGACAAATTTAAATCCGCGCTTATTCGGCGTGCTCATGCAGATCATACTTGATTTGCAGCGCGCAGGCGTTCAGGTCTTTATGGCAACGCATGACTATGTAATTCTTAAAGAACTGGATCTACTAAAGAATAGTACAGATAAAATTATTTACCATTCTTTGTTTCATGATGAAAAAGGCACTGTACAATGCAGGAAATCAAGTAATTATTCGGGAATAGATCCTAACGCCATTGCTCAAACTTTTTCAGATTTATACGATCGCGAAGTAAAACGATCACTGTTAGGAACTTCGCAATGACAACCCTTGATGAAAAAAACATTCAGATTACTTTCCCAGACCATGTGCGAGCACGAAAATTTGACGACAATTCGCATGGATTATCCCACTGTATGAAAGCAGTGGATTTTATTGTGGAATTGAATGATCGGTATATTTTTATAGAATTCAAAGATCCGCAACATCCTCGCGCCAAAGATCGCGATAAAGAAAAATTTGTGAATAATCTTAAATCAGATCATCTGGATAAAATACTGGCGATCAAATATCGCGATACTTTTGTTTATGAGTGGGCAGCACAGCGCGTAAGTGTTGATAAGCCTATTCATTATTATGTATTAATTGCACTTGATAACCTCACAGACGCAGATTTACTCGTTCGCACAGATTCTTTACGGCGTATGATTCCATTGCAGGGGCCAGTTGGTATCTGGAAACGCCAGATTATAGCGAGTTGTGCGGTATTCAATTTCACTTCGTGGAATAAATATCTGCAAGATTACCCAATAAGACGAATTAGTGAGCCATGCGCTGATGCCTGAGCGCCATGACAATAATCTTCTATAATTGTAATTAATTCACTTATAGAATCAGAATTACGGATTGAGTATTCCGTCATAGGTGGGTGATTCGGCGTTGTTGGCCCACAGGCGCATGTCGGTCAGGCGGTCAATTTTGAGAGATTCCGCGTGGCCGTCAAAAAAGCCAACCGCAACATCACTGGTAAACCATCCGCGCGGCAACCCCAGCGGAAGTTCATTGTTGTCCGCTTTGGCCAGGCCATTTTCCGCATGCCACAAAAGCCCGTTTGCCCGTGGCGCGGAAAGGCGGAATGTCCCTTTTTGCCCGCTGCTTGATGGCGAAGAGGGGTCCTGATAACGGCTGTGCGCAAAGACGATCAACTCTCCGGGCCGGCGTACTTCGGCAGCCTTAAAGACCGCATGCCGGCCGCGATTGGGCTGATTGTTGACATAACCATTGCCGTTGACGCCTGAATCTCCGCCAACATAGGTGGCGTTGATGCCATATGTCGGAAACAGGCTCAGGTCATAGGCTTTGTCCACAACCTGCGCGTCAGTATCAGATGTCGCCGGCAAGGCGGGCATGCTTTCGTGACTGTGCAGGATCGGCCACATATTGGCCACAAACGGAACAAGACGCCAGGGATAACGCATCGCGGTCAGGTTTGCTTCAATGGCCACGGCGCCGGTACCAAGAATGTGGCGATCAATCCGCGGTTCATAAAAACCGTTAAGCAATGCGGCCGGCGGATAACCTAAAAGCAGGTTGCCGTCATTTTCCTGGTAATACATCACATAACCAAGCATCATCTGGCGAAGATCGCTCATGCTGCGCGTCTGCTTTGCCCGGGCACGAGCCTGAGAAAGCGACGGCACGAGTATCCCCACAAGCACGGCTATGATGGCCACGACCACAAGTAATTCAATTAAAGTAAATGCGCGATAGTGTCCCTGGCGTCTGTTCATATCAGTCTCGCAATACAAAAGGATACGTGATACGAATTACTTCCGGCGGCGCATCAGCAGGCCGACTGCCGCAAGGCCGGCAATGCTCAGCGATGCGGGTTCCGGAACGGCCGTAAGGGCGAACGGAGATCCCCCGCCGACATCGGCCGAAGCGATCTTGGTATCAACGCGGACTTCAAGCAGACTCACATGCTCTTTGGCGCTGAGCGTAACTTTAATGTCACCTGTATAGTCAGGAAGCCAAAATTCATAAATAACAGCCTGCGCGGAAACAGTGCCGTATGAGGCTGCGTAGCTGTCGGTATATCCGTAAATGCTTGAGCCCAGCAGAACTGCGCCGGAGATAGACGCGCCGAGGGAATCCGTGAGGGTCACTCCGGTAATGCCGGATGCTTCGTTAAGCGTTGAGAAACCCTGAACAATCACATGCGTACCGGCATTAACAGGCGCGCCGGCGCTGTTGTTACTGATGGTGGTGTATGCGGAATACGGCGCCAGGCCATAATAACCGCCGCTGCCGGCAAGAAACGCACCGGAGGCCGCCAGAGTAGGCAAAGTAAGCCCCGCGCCAGCATCATTGTAAGAAACATTAGGCACGCCACTGATGGCATCAAGCGTATTGGCGCCCCAATCCTGAGACGTTGATCCGGAAGAGCCGACAGACCATGCGGACGGGGATACCAGCGAAAACGCCGGCGACACGTAGGCGGCCTGAGCTGCACCTAATACGGAAATAGTTGCAAATCCTATGATCATCGCACGGTGCGATAAGTTCATGATACACTCCTTATTTTCTCCCACGCCGGCAGGCTACGTGCCAGCACACAAGCGTGGCCTGAATCACAATGAACAGACAACTCCTGAATCTCAGTGATGAATATCGCACAGCGAATTAATTCGCGTAAACGATTATCACACACATAAACCGTCAACGAAACGATTTTGAGACACATTCTCAATAAGATGACGTGATATTAACAACCACATTTTGAAGCGTCAAGACTTTTAATGCGATTTTGAGACTATTTCTCAAAATCACAAAATCAAGCAACAGCGCTCATGATTGTGCGTGTTTATCAATGACAAAAAAATAAGAGGCCCAAATTGAAGAATGTATGAAGTTTTGCGCTAAGATTTGCGAGGTCAGGTAGATTTTCTCAATGCGTCCTGCTACAACGACGATAGCACATTTACAGGACGTTCACATCACACTCATCAGGTCTTAACAATAGTTTGCTTGCGCCCGGAGTTTACACATGGCCACGGCAGCAGTCATTTCGTATGCCCGTCCCACGCCGGTACTGACACAGCGGCCGGTACAGTTTGTGTTGGTGATCTGTCTGCTAGCGACGATACACCTGACGCTTTGCTGGTGTCTGATGCGGGCAACCACAGAAGATCAGTGGTTCAAGTTGCCGGTCAACTGCATTGCGTGGGTACCCGGTACGGCGGTGATTGACGCCGGCGCACACGCGGGCCGTTTTGAGATCCTTTTTCAGGCTGCGGGACTGGCGCTGATGATGGCTGGCTCAACGCTGACGGCGCTGGGCACGCTGATATCGGCGCGGCGGTTTTCGCATCGCGACCATCCCGGCGTTTTGCCGCTGGTCTGCGTGCTTTGCTGGCTCGGGTGGCTGCCGGTGCCGGAGCCGCTGAGTTTTATGTATCACTTTCAGATCTGGGCGACATCAGTAAGGTAATCAGTCGCCTTTAGCGGCCTTGAGTTCCTGATCAAGCGAAAGTTCATCAGGGATCGGGCGGATTTGCCCGTCGCGGCCCACGCAGGCAAGCGTTGTTTGCGCGGTGCACAGCAGCATGCGCGTAGTGGCGTTAAAAAGCTCATACTCATGTTCAATGCGCACGGCCGTCTGGCGCGAAATGCGCGTGATGAGTTCAAGATCGTCATCGTAGCGCGCCGGCAGCTTATAATTGATGACAACCTTTGCCACGACGAAGAAAATGCCCATTGCCTCAAGGTCTTTATACGCCACGCCGCATTGGCGCAGCAGTTCCGTGCGGCCGATCTCAAAAAACGGCAGATAATGCGAATGATGCAGATACCCCATCGGGTCGCATTCTACGTAACGCACTTTAATCGGCACGGAACAGCTTGTCGGCTTCATGGGGTTCCTTATTCCTCAAGACTCAAGTCTCATGACTCAAGACTTTCTTAAAACCCCACCAGTTTAACACCAAATTCGTCGTAGAAAAGTTTTGCCAGTTTGTCCGGATCAACGCGATGCTTAAAACGCTCAACGCCGTCGACGATGACCACGGGAACTTCCGTGGCGTACTGCGCCGAAAGTTGCGGATCGCGTGTGATGTCAACAATTTTGACCAGCACATCAGCATGGCTGGCCACGACGGTATTAATGGCCCGTATGGCCGAATCGCAGAGTGAACATTTCGGTTTGCTGTAAACTGTGATGGTATGCATAAGTATCCTCCGCTTAAGTTCCTCTTTATACATTATATGATGCATTTCGGAATATGTTTCGCAAAAAGAGTAAATTTAATGACGAAATGCACACCTGACCAAAGACACGCCAAATGCTACAATAGCATGACTTGATCCGTTACGAAGGAACTGATGATGCAATTTGTAAAAATGCACGGAATCGGCAACGATTACGTTTATATCAACGCTTTTGAAAATCAGATCGCTGATCCGGCAAAGCTGGCCGTCAAAATTGCGGATCGCCATTTTGGCGTCGGCGGAGACGGCATGATTCTGGTTGCCCCGCCAACCGACGAAGCCAAAAAGCTCGGCGCGCAGGTGCGCATGCGCATGTTTAATGCGGACGGTTCTGAATCTGAAATGTGCGGCAATGGCGTGCGTTGCGTGGCCAAGTTTGCGTATGATCGCGGGCTTGTCGCCGGCAATCCGATCAAAATTGAGACAGGCCGCGGCGTGCTGACAATTCAACTCACGCTCAATGCACAAAATCAAGTTGAGCAGGCCGCCGTTGACATGGGCGAGCCGATTCTTGAACTGGCCAAAGTGCCCGTGCTTGAAGAATACCTGGGCAAAACCGCCGAGGTCAATGTGTATCAGATTCCGTTTGCCGTTGAGGGCAAAAAGATTGATATGCTCAGCCACGGCATCCCGGCCACATTTGTATCAATGGGCAATCCGCACGCGGTGATTTATTCGCCAGATGTGAGCAAGGTTGATCTTGAGCATATCGGCCCGATGCTTGAGCATCACAAGGCATTTCCGCGCCGGATGAATATTCATTTCGTTCAGGTTCATTCGCCGGCGGAAGTAACCATGCGCACCTGGGAACGCGGCACCGGCATTACGCTGGCCTGCGGCACCGGCGCCTCGGCCGTGTGCGTCGCCGGCGTGCTGACCGGCAACAATCAACGCAAAATCCTCGCGCACCTGCCCGGCGGCGACCTGACGCTGGAGTGGCGCGAATCCGACAATCACCTGATCATGACAGGCCCGGCCACGGAAGTGTTCACCGGGAATTGGCCTGATTAATGTTGAAATTTAAAATGTGGTAATGTGGTAATTGAGATGCTGCGCATTATCTTCTCAATTACCACATTATACATTTCCACATTGCCACATTTTGGCATAACAGACAGAACATTCAGATTAAATAAATCACCACAAACACGCACAGCCATACGGCATCCAGAAAATGCCAGTAAATCGCGTTATAGCGCACGCCGGGATAATAATTGCGGCTATAGCGGCCGCGCAGCGCAAACCAAAGCGTCACGCCAAGAGAGATGAGCCCGCCGATGACATGCAGTGCGTGCATGAGCGTCAGCACGAAAAAACCGCCGAGATATGCGCCGCCGGTAAACAGATGATCGCCCGAGGCCGTCACGATCTCCCACCAGTTCACGCACTGAAGAATCATAAACAAAATGGCCAGCGCAAACGTGACCGCCAGTGCGCGCACCAAAATGCGCGGCCGATCCCGGCGAATGCACACCAGCGCCCAATGCATGGCGCCGCTGCATGCCAGAATGACAATCGTGCTGAGCCACAACGTGCGAGGCATGGCCGGGAATCCCGGCGGCGGCCAGCCGGTCTGCGCCTGCGTCATGATCCGCACAATTACGAACGCCGCAATGCTTGCCAGAAAAAGCACGGAAAGCGCCACGACCAACAGATACATTGTCAGCGTTCCGGCGCCCGGCACATGCATATCGGCGCGGTTAAACGGCTCTTGAGGCATACCCGCTGATTCAGAATGCACAGATATATCCGTCATGGCGCGCTCCGGGAGAAAAGCAATCTCATGTTCATAGCGTCAAATGAATGATGATGCAATTTTAAGATTAAAGGAGCGTCATTACGGCAAATAAAAAGCGGCCTGCGTGCATACCGCAGGCCGCTTTTGGGGAATTTGATGCGAAATAAATTGTGAAAATTGCGATTACGCCGTGGCCCAGACAACCGCCGAGCAATTGTTAATCAATTGCAGCGCGGTAATCGTGATAATTCCGTCATTCAAATTTGAACTGTTGCTTGCGCCATCAATTCCCCACGGATTGCGCACCGTAAATGTGATGTTGCCGCTGGCATCCTTGCTCGCGCCGATGATCGTATACGCATGATTACCCACCAGCGGCGTACCTGAAGTAATGCTGGTGAGCGTGCCCGTCGTCACCGCATGGCCGGCCGCAAGCGCGGAAGATATCACACTGTACAAAGTCGTAGCGGATGTACTTGAAGAAACCCACAATGTTGAATTTGTGATGCCAAAATCACTCATCACCGTGGCCATCCACCCGCCCTCAATTGAGCTATAGGTGTTCTTGGCATAGCGGAAATACGCATATGCTTTTTCCATTACACATGCCCAAATCGCGCCGGATGAGCCCGTATCATTAAATTTCAGACTGCTGCCATATGCCGCAAAGTCACCGTCAACGCGCACATAGCTTGTCACGCCGTTGCGCTTGAACTGCACTGCATACGTACCGTCGCCAAGATCGACCACAAGCTGCATAAGCTGTGTGGGGTTCTCGGCCGCAAGGCCGGCTATCGTCGCCAGGTAATAACAATCACCCAGCGCGCCCTGGTTGACATCCGTCATGCTTGGGCCAGTGCCCCACAGCGAGCGGTTCGTCAGCCGGATCGTGGTGCCGGAATCCGTCGGGTCTGTGATGTTCTGCCCTGTGAGATTCAGCGAAATATATTGCGAACTGCCGGTATTGGTTGTAAACGGCTGGTAAAACGCCGTCACCTTATGCACACGGCCGGCCGCGGTATCGGCCGCCGTAGTGCTGGCCGTATCTGTTGAATCAAACCAAAAGCTGGTATCGCCGCCGTTGCCGACCAGCGTATCAGATCCGCCGCCGATTGAGATGATAATGGCCGATCCGCTTGTTTTGTCAATCAGTGTATTGTTGCCTGCTCCGCCATAAATGCGCGCATCAAGTGTCACGGTTGAGTCAACCGTGATGCTGTCATTGCCGTCGCCGCCCCATATGGCGATATCGCCGATATTGCTGATGTTATATGTGCTGATATTGCTGTTGATGCTGACAGTCAGGACTGAATTGCCCTGGCTGACCACAATGGTGTCAGAATCCGATGAACCGACAATCTGCAATTCATTCAGCGAAACCAGATTAACAAGACTGATGGTTCCGTTTGTAGTGATCACATCCGGCGTAACGGTTGCCGTGGCCGTCGCCGAAGCGCTCAGCGTATAGGCCGTGCTGCCTACTGTGTCATACACACGAATATAGTATGTGCCGGCCGCTAAAGTGGTGCTGATTGTTTCGTCCGCAGTACCGCTGTTATCAGAGATTGCGGCCGAGGTTCCGTTGCTTTTGAGCACCTGAAGCGATGCATTGGCCGAGAGCCCCGTCAACGCAAGTGATACAGTACTTTCCTGGCTTAGCGTGAATTTATAGTAATCAGCGGTATCAAATGTTCCTACATAATCCTGATAAGTGCTGGCGGTTGTGGTAAGCGCGCCGATGTTTTTAGCCGCACTGAGCGTATTTCCGGCGTAATCCACAATAACGCTGTTCGTCATTGACAAAGTATAGTTGCCAAGACCACTGACGCGGCTGACCTTCACAAAATAGGAACCGGCCGCAATGATAGCGGAAATACTTTCGTTGCTGGTATCGCCGTTTTGCGATGAGGCGATGACGTTGCCTTTTGCATCAAGCAATTGCAGATCATCATTGGCCGAAAGCCCGGCCAGCGACAGCGAAATATTACGCGCGCTGGTGACGCGAAAAACGTAATAATCAACCGTATCAACATCACTCAGAAAATCCGTATATGACACGCTGCCGGCCGCCAGCGTGCCGAGATTCCGAGCCGCGGAAAGCGTATTGCCGGCATAATCCGTCTTTACCACCGAATTAACCGTCAATTTGTATGCGGTATCCGTTGCCACATGAGAAACGCGGACGTAATAAATTCCCTTACTCAAAAATGATTGCAGAGTCGCATTTGCATTGGCCCCGCCAGTAGCCTGCGCCACCACCTGGCCCGCGCCGTCAAGCAACTGCACGTCGGCATCGGCAGCAAGCCCCGAAAGCGTCAGCGTCACCGTATTATAGTTGTTAAGCGTAAATTTGTAATAATCGGCCGTATCCTGCTGAGTCACATAATCCGTGTACGATACGGTCGTGTTTCCCAGCGCGCCGATGGTTCGCGCCGCCGTGGTGCTGTTTCCGGCGCTATCCGTGATTTTTGTCGGCGACATGGAAAGCAGATACGAGGTTGTCTTGCCGGTATTGTTGCTCACGCCGACATAATACGTACCCGCATTAAGCAATGCGGAAAGTGATTCGGCTTTTGTTCCGCTGTTCTGCGATACGCTGATCTGATTGCCGGATGAATCATAAAGAGCCAGATTCACATCGGCCGTCATATATGCCAGACTCAGGTCAACGCGGCTGGCGCTGGTCGTCACAAACTTATAGTAATCCAGTTGATCTGCGGAACTCACATTATCAACCACCGATACCGCGCGGGTGGTGAGCGTACCCATCGCGCGCGCAAGCGCGATGCTGTTACCGGCAAGGTCCGCGGCCATCATCTCGCGCGGCTCAAGCCGTTCTATATTTTGCCCATTGGCATATCCCGAAGATTCAACGCACGTCATCAAGGTTTTGAGCAATCCGGCACCATGACGCTTTTTCATATCTCATTCCCCGAGTCTGCAAAAGATCGCACCTATCCCGGTACCGCAATCTTTCGCTCCACGCCTCAACACATTATGTCGTCTGGCAGGATGGGGGATATAAGAAGATCTGTAAAAATTCTGCTTATAGGACAGTTACGCAACAAGTTAGCGGACTCACAAAACTTTTACGGCCCATAATGATGCCCACATTCTTTTTTGATGTCGCTCATACGTTTTGCGCCCCGCCGAATGCCTACGCATACACGCAGGCCTCACATGACCATGCATCAGTTTTTCACAACACAGGCCAGCGTCATTGTGCAAAATCGCCATGTGACCCGATTATTCGTGCGCCGGGCTGAGGTTCTCATTGCAAACTGACATCTTCTCAATCCAAAACTGATATTTTATTCAATTCAAAAATACTTAAAAATAAGGTTATTTTAATTTGCATGACATAATATTGATGATAATATCCGTTATATAGTCAATTCAAAAAAACACTGGATATCGCTCATCAAAATGACGCTTGAATTTGAAAAACCTCTGACGATTCCCAAATACCGCGTGGTTGCGGCGCTGCAACGGCACATCATGGATCAAATCGTCCGCCAGCAACCGGCCGTCGGCACGCGCATGGCCACTGCCGAGGAACTGGCCAAACAGTTCGGCGTAAGCCTCTCTACGATCAACCGCACGCTTGATACGCTACAGCGCAACGGATGGATTGAGCGGCGCGTGGGCCAGGGAACATTCATTGGTTACCGCGCCAGGATGACAACCATGGTCCCGCCGGAAATGGTCTCCGGCGGCCACTATCCGCGCGTCACGCGACTGGCCGTTGCCGTACTGCCGCTTGAACAATCCTCGCAAAACTGGCATGCCCAGGGATTGCTCAACGCCATTGATGCGGCGGCCTCAGATGGCGATGTTTCTGTTGAATTGCTGGGCCAATGCAATGGCGATAACAACCGATTTGCCAAACGCCTGGCACAAACACAACCGGATGTCCTGGTGCTGCTCAAGCCGGTTATTCAGAGTGCGCCGATTATCCGCGAAGCTGAACGGCTGAATATACCGTGCATTTTAACCGGCACGCGGCTGCGGGATATGGGCATTCCCGTGGTATACGAAGACGGTTGCCAGGGTGCCAGACTTGCCGTTGAGCAACTGCTCGCACGCGGCCACAGACGCATCGGATTTATCGTTCCCAATGAGCCGGTGCATCTTTGGTTTGACCGCCGCGCCGGATACGAGCAGGCCATGACGCAGGCTGGCATTGAGCTTGACCAGAACCTGATTCACTGGCATGCGGCATCTTCATTAAAGGACGAGACGCAGAAGTTTGAAAATTATATGGCCAAAATGCGCCCAACGGCGATCATTACCGCCACAGGATGCTACATGGACACGCTCGCGCCGCTGATACGATCAAAACAACTTCGGATTCCCGAGGATCTTTCGCTGGTGACTTTTGATCAGTCTTTTGATTATTTTCGCCATGCATTTGGCTCAATAACGCCTGATTATATTGAACTTCCACTGAGGGAAATGGGTACGCAGGTTGTCACTCTCGCCAGGAAAATTGTTTCAGGCGAAACATGTCCGCAAAAAATGGCATTGCCCTGCCGTTATGTGGAAGGCGCAACGGTTTTACCGCTTCAAAAATAAACGGGGACTGGTTTTCGTTGTCAAAAAACGACTTCAAAGGGAATGCATCACTTTTACCCATAGCGCCCGTATCCGAATATCATGACAGATTGCTGCTGTTCCCAAAAGGAGAGGTTATGTTGCCATATTTCCGCCCGAATCTGCATCACGGAATGATTGCCATAAGCACATCGCGCGCCTCCCGTTTATCGGGGCCGCATCGCCAGGCGCGGCGGCATGTTTGGGCGCATGCCGTAAAAGCATTCACCTTAATTGAACTTCTTGTTGTTGTTGCCATTATTGCAATTCTCATGGCAATACTGCTTCCTTCATTAAGCAATGCCCGCGAGCAGGCAAAAACAACATCCTGTCTTTCCAATTTACGCCAGCTTGGCACTATTTCCAGTATGTATACGTCGGAATACAACGGATATATTGTGCCCACATTATACGTTAACTGGAGATCTCCCGGCTCTGGCGACGTGCGAGAAACATGTTTTACGCTCTTAAAATATTACGGCTATCTTCCCAGCGATATGTATTCCAATAACGGCAAACCGCTCTCCCGCGGCATTTTATATTGCCCCAGCGGCATATCTGATCGCAGCACATCCACAACCAATTCAGCACCCGCCAGTCTGTATGATCTTGATTCATACCGCCCGTCACGCCAGCAATCAAAAGATCTCGCGCCGGGACGTTACGTAGACACCTGGTATGCCATGAGTTCAAATACAGACCGGGGCAATTCCTACGGTCCATTTCCGGGATGCGCCATTCCCGACGGAATGGATACGAGCAACACATCCGGCGTCAAACTGGTGAGCATTGCCGATCACTCCAGAACCGCATTGTTTTTTGACGGCATCGGGTGGAATGTATGCGGCTACCCGATGCGCATGAGCGCGCGCCACAGTCAAACTCAATCCACAAATGTCTGCTTTGTCGACGGGCACGCCGAAACACTGCGCCGGAACACCATGCCGTTGGTTTCGTCCTATTTTGCTAACCCGGTCACCCTAAACGCATCATATCCGTATCCCAAATGGCGAATTGACCAGTAAGTTTTCACAGAATCATTCTACTTGAGTACATAATTTTTAATTGACAAATATACATAATTTATTTTATGGGAGAAGAAAATGAGCTCTTCACAATTGATGACAGGATATGCTCTGATTGCCGCGGCATTATGCTTTTCGGCCGGCACAGTTCACGCAGCCGTTTCAGACAATTTTAACCGCGATGCCATCGGCAACTCATGGGCAGCGTCGACAAATGTGTCATCCGTTGATGCTGGCACACTCTTGTCCATTAATGACGGAGTGCTGCATACCAATGCGCTGTATATCTCCGGTGTTTCAACAGGCTATTACGTATATATGAGCAATACCGGAACGCAAACCTCCAGTTCTTATACTATTCAGAGCGATATCAAAAGCAGCGGATACAGCGCCACTCATTGGTTTGGCATCATGATCAGTTATACGGATTCGCAGCACTACACCGCCCTGCGCATCAAGATGAGCAACAACGCAAAGACAACCGTTCAATTGATTTACAAGAACGGCAGCAATACCAACGAAGCAACGGTCACAAGCGCCGCGAACATCGGCACATTGCCCGCCACATTATTGACGGACACGTTTTATACGCTTTCGGCAACGGTTACAAATCAGACTGTAAACTGGAGCATCACCAACGGCGGCACCACAATCGCATCAGCCTCATGGACGGCCGATGCCGCGGTTCCGTTATTCAGCGGCGCAAATCAGAAAGTCGGTTACTATTCCATGTATGGCAGCAACACTCCGACGGCACTGGCTTTTTTTGATAATTTCAGCACCACCGCGTCTGTACCGGAGCCCGCCGCCGCCGGAATCATGCTCTCCGGCGCCGCGGCGCTGGGATTACTGCGCAAGCGCCGCTGAATTTGTGTTATTTGTACTGTGTTGATATCCCAACATATCATCCGTATTGGGAATAATGATCTGTTTGAGGACACTATGAATTATCGTTTGCTGGTTCACGCTATGATGATGACATGTGCATTATCCGGTCTCGGTCAATCCGTTGCGGATGCGGCTGAGAATGTCCCGTCCGCCGCCAAAGCTGTGGATGTCGCGCCGGTATGGTCCGGCCATAGCGTCGGCTTTTGCCTGCTGACGCACGGACAAAAACAGTTCGTGGCGTATTATGATGAGAATCGCCAAATGACCGTGGCCCAGCGCGATCTTGATTCCACCGCGTGGCAATATATCAAGCTTGATACCAAAGTCGCCTGGGACAGCCACAACTACATCACAATGGTTGTGGATTCGGAAGGTTATCTTCACGTGACGGGCAACATGCACGTGGTGCCGCTGATTTATTTCCGCAGCGCAAAACCTCTTGACGCCGCAACGCTGGTCCGTATTCCTCACATGACCGGCCAGCGCGAAAGCAAAGTCACCTATCCGCGGTTTATCAGCGGCCCCGATAAGGAACTGATTTTTTATTACCGCGACGGTTCAAGCGGCAACGGCGATAACCTCTTTAATATTTATGACGCCAAAAAACAGCAGTGGCGGCAATTGCTCAATCAACCTCTTATGGACGGCCAGGATGACCAGCGGCAAACCATGAACGCCTACATGAGCCAGCCGCTGCTCGGGCCTGACGGTTATTTTCATGTGACCTGGGTCTGGCGCAACTCACCGGCTGCCGAGACCTGCCACGACCTGAGCTACATCCGCAGCCGCGACCTCATTCACTGGGAAAACGCCCGCGGAGACTCGCTGACGCTCCCCATTCGCTATGCCGACAACAGCAAGGTTGTCATTGATCCGATTCCTGTTCTTGGCGGCATCATCAACGGCTCGCCAAAAATCGGCTTCTCGCAGGATGGTTCGCTGGCGGTTGTGTATCATAAATTTGACGACAAGGGCAACACGCAATTGTACGCGGCCAGGCCCATCAACGGACAATGGACAATCACCCAGATGACGCACTGGGAACATCGCTGGGATTTTCGCGGCGGCGGCAGCCTTCCTCCCGGCGATCTCCGCCACGGCCCCATTGAAGTACGCGGCGGCAAACTGGTCATCAACGTCTCGCATAAAAAATACGGCAGCGGCTACTGGCTGATTAATCCGCAAACCTTTGAACTTGAAGATCGCATCAGTGATCCTGCGCCGGAATTTGTCATCCCGAAGGATCTTCGCAACGTGACTTCTGAATTTCCCGGAATGGCCGTGCGCCAATCATCAGACACCGGCAAGCCGGACAACGGCAAACAATATCGCCTGCGATGGGAAACGCTCGACAGCAACCGTGACCGGCCGCGCCCTCAACCCTGGCCCAAACCGACCATGCTGCAAGTCATTGAACTACCATCGCCAGAGTCTCCATAAAACATGGACATAAAAGACCAATCCCAGCAGAATCCCCAGGGGAATTTTCATCAGTTCAACGCCAAGTGATTGCTTGCGTCGCATGCATCGCCATACATCAAAAGCAAAAGAAACAGGCATGCTGATGATCGGAAACGCCGCAATCGACAGAAAGACAGAGGATTCCAGTCGTGACGCATATACAATTTGATCACACAACACTATTACCAAAAATAGCGCCGAGCAAAACCAGAGTACGTACCATGCCAATCCTTTTTTCATTCGCCCCATCATCACGGCCACACATATCCCGGCCGCAATTCCCACCATCAGGCTGTACAACAATGACACAACAAGGACGCCTGCTTTCCCTGGGAAAATATGCATGCGAAGAACAGGCGCTATCAGATACGCCATGAACATACCGATGATTCTGGTGATCGGATTGTCATATAGAGATGTGCGCACTGCATAATGCCGCAGCAGTATGCCATCATGAAGAAGAATGCCAAGAATGACGCAGCCAGACCACATCACGGCCGCAGCCGCACCCGCCAGCACCGGCCACTGCCACCTTTTCATGACCGATCCCCGGCCATATTCAAGCGATGCCATGATGCACCCTGTATTGAGTGTAATCGCTATAACAAATAGCGGCTGGCAGACTTCACCGTACCATCTCATCACCGGCCATCAATCTTCAACAACAGCCCCGCCGGCCACTTCCTGCGCTTCGTCATAAACCTTCTCAATAAATTCAGAATCCTCATCCGCCATTGATAGACTCTGCCGATATTCAAGCGCTTCAGGGTCCGACATGTATTGAACTTCGCCATGATTCAGGCGCACCAGATCCTGTATGGTCTGAATATCTGTCTTAAAAAACTCTTTGCGCGGATTGGCCTTATTAATCCGGGTTTTATGCAGTTCGCGATGCAGTATATTTTCAAGCGCCGGCGCGTTATCACACGAAATCATCATGTGCACATCAAACGGAAACGGTACAGATGCCGATCCCAGTTCATAGACACGCTCCATTGGCTCAAGCCGGCGCGTCATTCCTATTTTATAGATTCCCTCGCCAAAGGAACCGATGTTGGAAATCACATACACATGGCCGGCCTTCGTTTGCTCAGCCATAGATTTATTCCGTTGTGCACGTTCTTCCGCATCGGCCAGTTTAGCACGCAGATTTTCGACTTCCTGGCTATGTTGGTCATTCGCTTCCGCAAGAGCTTTATCAAGTGCCTTTTGAATGGCAATGCGCTCGCGTTCAATTTGCTCACGTTCTTTTTCAAGTTCACGTTCAAGTCGCTGATCTTCGCGTATTTGCGCCTTGATCCTTGCTTGTTCTTCGCGTTCAAATGCCGCTTTGACGGCCCGCTCAAATTCCTTTTGTAGATCATCAATCAATTGAGTTTCTTCATCGTCAGAAATGTCATAGCCTATGTCGCGAACCGCCTGAATAACCGACTTCAACTTTTGTTTGCATGCCGTGTAGTTATTCGGCCCGACAGAATCAATAACAAGCTTAATCGTCTCCTTCAGATACCGCTTGGCAAGAGCATTACATTTTTCATCAAGCACATTCTGTCGCGCATTTTGCAAATCGCGGTCAATTTGGAGTTTATTCAAATTGACATCAATATTTTGAAGATCTTGCTTGAGTTCACGATTTTCGCAATTCAATTCATCATAAGAAATCATCTTTGCATTAAATTCAGTTTCTCGGCGAGAATAGTCTTGCGTTAGCAAATGTGCGGTATGAAGTTCATCAGCCGCTTTTTTTTATATCTGCGTCGGCTTTTTCCTTTAGTTCGTTTGCAATGCTCTCACGAGATCTGGCATTTTGAATATGACTCCATAAAACAAGCAATAACACCGTGGCTCCTGTGATCAATCCCATAAACAGACATAGCAGGTATAGCATTTCTCAACTCCATCAATCGTGTTGTTAATCTGGAACAATGACAAATAGAACGTCTTTATGACAATCAAGACATTTTGTTTCACATAGAAATATGGCTTTGGGTGCTTCAGAAATTTTGCCGCATTCCGGACACTTGGCCTTAACAACCTGCCCCATTCTTGTTCGAAGAAATAATTGACCATCAGAGTCACTCATGGTGCGATGCACAAGTCCCATTTTTAGCCATCCGTCAATAACGGAATCCCAGCGGCTTTTATCACCGCCTAATTTTTTGTTAATTTGCTTTTGTATCGTTCCCGGATTCGTTTCCAGATAACTCCACAATTTATGATTGTCATAGACGCGTTGCCGGGCATCCTGAACTTTTTGTGTGACATTTTCCTCAGTGTTCTTTTCGATTCTTTTCCGCTCGGCCAGTAATTCACTTAATTGCTCAAGTTCTTTTAGCCCCAAAATCAGCGGCGCATAGGTGACGACCAGATCAATCGCGCCAATGCCGTAAAATTCCGCTTCGTTATAGCGCCGTTCGTACTGCATCATGCCGTCAATGTACGGCCAGGCTTGAATCGCATAGTGAATCGCCTCGCGAAAATACCCATTTCGCTCGGCCGTGGCGGCAATATCCATCAAGCGATGATATTCCGCGGCGTGCATTTCCATTTCTGATTTTTTCATGGCCATTCCCCACGGTGTAAAAACAATGCGGCAAAAAGAAATGTCGCCAAAAACATGGCAACTTGATTTCTGAATAAGCAAGCCCCATTCTTTTATAGGATGGGGCACAAACCAATCATCGTAGACAATCGCTCATAGTCGTAGCGAATCGTTCCGCATGTTTGCGTACTCAACAACCAGAGTTCGGAAGAAGAAAGCCCCGGCCGTTTGCCCCCCTGATCATTTACCACATCTTTTGAACTCGGCAAGCCTTCCGGTCCGGAAGGACCGGCGCACTGTAGCCGCGGGTGAGCCGCAGCGAACCCGTGGAAAACGAGTCTGCTTCAGATTTTTTTCGCCCCGCCGGGGCGAAGGAATCCGGTATGAGCAGTTTCGGCAAAAACATCATTCTTCTTCCCCCGCCAGGGCAGTACCTGTTTTTGACCTTATTTTCCACGAATTACGCGTCGACATTCGGGCGCCGCCTACACGTCGTTAAAATCCACGCAGCTTCAGGGTACAGTTTTTTTGATCCTTGTCCCAAACAGAGATGGACAAGATTATTGTGGCTGAGCTCAATTTGAAAATCAAAGCAAAAATAAAGCGAGCCGACTCGTGAGAGTCGGCTCGCTCATCTTAAAGCAAGTTTGAACATGGTTTGTTTTACGAACCTGAGTAAACAGGTCTTTGGATGCCAGCTAAGTTGAGTTGCCTCAACCGCATCGCCTACCACTTCATTTCTGAAGCCTTTCGGCGACGACAATGTTCTTACAGTCTTGGAGAGATTGCTCTCAGGACCTCATTGAGATTGAACTTCCTGATGGTTGTCAGACCATCGACATAAGTTAGTGGTTCAGTCATCGTCATCGACGGCTAGAAAGAGCTCGTCTCGGACGACTGGGTTAACTTAGTTGCCAGTCACTTGCTTAGGCATCAATCATCATTGAGCCAAGATCTAGCAATATCCGCTAGAAAGGAGGTGATCCAGCCGCAGGTTCCCCTACGGCTACCTTGTTACGACTTA
>CAZSYN010000022.1:0-39028 GCA_964610975.1 uncultured Phycisphaeraceae bacterium | reverse complement strand
GGGGCGGAGGCGGAAGTGTCGGTTCGTTCATGGTGTTTTGGTTTGGGCGGCCTACTACATGCGTCGTGATATTCCAATGCTGTGTGTGTCGGTTCGTTCATGGTGTTTTGGTTTGGGCGGCAGCTGGTATCGCTTAATGCGTACATGTTGTAAGTCGTGTCGGTTCGTTCATGGTGTTTTGGTTTGGGCGGCGAGCGCGGGGCAGGAAGCGGTTAACGCCCCTACCAGGTGTCGGTTCGTTCATGGTGTTTTGGTTTGGGCGGCAGCCACAAGATCAATGCCTCGCTCCTCGCAATAAGGTGTCGGTTCGTTCATGGTGTTTTGGTTTGGGCGGCAGTCACCTTGCCATACTGCGCCCTTGCCCTGCTGCAGTGTCGGTTCGTTCATGGTGTTTTGGTTTGGGCGGCTCTGCCTTGGTTCTGGATGATAAACGTGAGTTTAAGGTGTCGGTTCGTTCATGGTGTTTTGGTTTGGGCGGCGACGTGCAATCGCTCGTCGCTGATGTGTGGACTCATGGGTGTCGGTTCGTTCATGGTGTTTTGGTTTGGGCGGCCCAATCGGCAACAGGATGAACGGTCATGCCAAGCGGTGTCGGTTCGTTCATGGTGTTTTGGTTTGGGCGGCGACGCGAAAAGATGTTGCCTGCGCGATCGGCTATGTGTCGGTTCGTTCATGGTGTTTTGGTTTGGGCGGCGGCGCGCGCCGATGCGGCGCTTGAGGCAGCTACGTGTCGGTTCGTTCATGGTGTTTTGGTTTGGGCGGCTTAGATTTGTAATTTCATCTGCCATGCCAACAACGTGTCGGTTCGTTCATGGTGTTTTGGTTTGGGCGGCGGCCGGCAGGAGTTCAGCCAGAACAGCCTCACGAAGTGTCGGTTCGTTCATGGTGTTTTGGTTTGGGCGGCTGGTGGAGCCGGCACAGAGCAACCCGATGACCAAAAGTGTCGGTTCGTTCATGGTGTTTTGGTTTGGGCGGCTTAACTCCACCCACAGTAACGTAAACTTCATTACGTGTCGGTTCGTTCATGGTGTTTTGGTTTGGGCGGCTCGGCGGCCAGCGGAGCCGCATGGCGACTGCTGGCCGGTGTCGGTTCGTTCATGGTGTTTTGGTTTGGGCGGCCTCTTTAATGGTGCAAGATGGACGCATTTGAAGGTGTCGGTTCGTTCATGGTGTTTTGGTTTGGGCGGCGAGGGCTCACGCGAATGGAAATGCGAACAAGTTTAGTGTCGGTTCGTTCATGGTGTTTTGGTTTGGGCGGCGCGATTGCAGCTAATCAGGCGATCGTGGATGAGATGTGTCGGTTCGTTCATGGTGTTTTGGTTTGGGCGGCGCCACATATGCAGCTATTGAAGCTGAAAAACGTTAGTGTCGGTTCGTTCATGGTGTTTTGGTTTGGGCGGCTGAATGGCTTCCGGCCGGTGAACAAAAGCAAGTAGTGTCGGTTCGTTCATGGTGTTTTGGTTTGGGCGGCATCCTTGCGCCTTTACAACCGCTTGCGACTTTGCTTGTGTCGGTTCGTTCATGGTGTTTTGGTTTGGGCGGCTGTCGCGCTCGCAAGTTGTTGCGACGGCATGTTTTGCGGTGCTTCCAGCGAGTGAGAGTATGATGGTTGCATATACATTGTTCATCCCATATGAGGACAGAGCTCAAATAGATGATTTGCAGAGGGTTACGCGCTTCGAGCGCGGCCGGGCCCCCTCTGCATCACCAGCGCGCTCGCCTCTCAGTTTTCAAAGATCCAAAACAGTATGAATGAACCCAGAGTGCTAAAGCCTTGACAGCGATGACACGTTCTCTGAAATGCATCCCCCTATAGAGGATACTAAAATCATAACTCAAACCTATCGGCCTGCAAACATTATTTGGCCAAATTTCTTCGCAGTTGTTTTGACACACGAAATTCAACATTAGGCCAATAAGCACCCGTGGGTATCCAATCTGGATGGTCCTGAGGACTTGTCGCCGTCACATCACGCCAGCGATTTTCGATTTCACGAGGTGGTTTTTTGGGGCCGCGTGTTTTCTTTTGTTTCACTGCGTTTTCTGTGTCTGATTCTGTTTCTTTTACTTGGCCGAGCGGTTTTTCACCATTTTCAAAAAGCGGGCATCCGCCCACTTTTTCCTTGACTGGTACGCCCGTGGTTCTCTTGCACGGCACATACCACCAGCGGCCGGCGAAATCCGGGTCCATTAATGCTCGCAATCCAATATTTGCCGCAGCGTTCAGATCCGCCTGAAGTCCTTTGACAAGAGGCGATGCGGGATCGGCCGAAACAAAAATTTCGCCGCCTTTCAATGGAATGCGAATCGGCGGAAACGCTTTTAATTGCTCTTTTGTGTTACCTTTGTATTTTTCATAAAGCGCCAGGAGATAACGATCACGCTCTGAGCCTTGATCTTTTTCATTTTTCTTTTTTTCAGCGGCAAGGATCTGTTTTTTCCAATGTCGTTCGGTCATGAATTTTTCCACTGGCACATCATTGCAGCGCACGCCGGGAGCGCCGGTGCGCGAATCCTGTTTGGAAGTATACATCGGGTTGACGTCACGCAGATACAGACCGTACAAGCGGCACTGATCTTCCAATCGTTTACGGGCCTCTGCGCTCTTCCAATCCATGGTGGCACGGTTTTCTCGGCGGGGGCGAGTTTCTTCCGCGCGATAGCGGGTTAAATCTTCTATCACAACCGCATGACACGCGGCGTATCGTGGCGATGTATCTTCCACCCATTTCCACCGATGCGAGTCATCTTTTTTGGTAAACGGTTTACCGTCCGGGCCTTCTATAATCTTCCAGTGGCCGCCTAACCCCAGCGCGGATGCCACAATGCGGCTGGCCAATTGCTTCATGCGATTGTCTTTCATACGTTCAATCGTATCCAGTGTGGATTGGCCAAAGCGCGGGCCGGTTTCTTTTTTCGTCCCATCTGGCTTCATGCGTGTGAAAAATCCCACTTGCACCTTGCGGCGAAATTCAGTCAATGTTGAGATTCGTGTCAAGGATAATCCACCCACGTTGCGAATGCCGGCGTCACGGCGTCCCTTACCGCGCGGCATCAGCCAATGCGAAAGCCACTTCAGTTTTTTATGCCAGGCTTCATCATCGTGATCCCAACGATCTTTCCATTGGACAGAAAGTTGTTTTCTAAGTTTTAGATTGCCTGCCAACATCCGGACCAGAGGTTCAAGTTGCTTTTCAAGCTCTTCGGTTATTTTCTGGCGATCCGCTTTGGTCAGCTCGATATCATCTTTTTGCTGCTTGCGTCGAGCGATCTTGAAACCGCCGGCGCAATCGGCCAGATATTGATTCCATAGCGCCAGCGCTGGAGCATCCTGCCAGTCCGAATCGGTTGCCAGCGCGTGCCAATCCAGCAGCATGCGGGTTAAGTCTTTTTGGCGGGATTCATCGGTATACTCGGTTTCCCGGCCGCCTGTGATTCTCTGTTTTTCAGCGGTCAATAAATAGGCGATACGTGCGCGGCGGCCATGGCGCGCCAACGCCAGCCGAGCGGTGCGAACGGTATCACTCATCAACAGAGCAACATTGGTTTCATATGGGTCTGCTTCCTCATCCCGTTTGTATCCCGCCCATGCCTCAAAATCTGTAACGTCATTGAGTTCTTGATCCGATCTTTTCCGGGCCGGCTGCTCTTCACCCTGTAATTTAACCAGAAATTGCCGATCCAGCCTTGCCCACGGCGCGGGATGCTGAGTTCCGTCGGCCAGTTTGTCTGCGCCAATGCGGCGGTAGATTGTGGTGGTCTTTTTCCCAAGCTTATTTTTGCCATTCAGGTGCAGGTACATGGCTTCTTTTGATGGCGCTTCCTCTCCGGCCGCTTTGCATGCGAGTTTCATCTGTTGAAGCGTCAGAGCCTCCCATACCGCGCATGCGGCGGCGTAACGATGTCCAAGATCCACAGAAAGTATTCGCAGACCTGGCAGACGACACAGATTTAGCTTGGCTAAACCTTTGCGTTTGTCATTGCCATCATGCTTAACGGCAAAATCGCCTTTGGCAGAAACAAAAGGCTTGGCAGGGGAGTCTTCTGAAAATGTGTTCGCGTAATCAATCCACGGTCCTTTGGGCTGCAACTTGGCCGAAAATGAGACCAGCCAGCGGATGCGCCGAAGCATGGTTTGCGCTTTGGCGTCCCAACCCTGTTTTTCAACGTGCGTGGCGATGGCATCCAGTTGCACACGCGGCGCCTGAAGCCGGCCGTTCCAGTCATTGATGTCAAAGAGTTCAAGAATCTTGACTCGGTCAGAGTCTTTTGCTCCGGCGGCCGCACGTCCCAGGCGATCCGCGCGCGTGACTTCCTTGAAGTTCTTTGCCGATGAATCCTGATTCAATCCCATGTCCGCCACAAATCGTTTGGAACTCCAGCGAAGCTTAAAATTCGCCTGAAGCGTCTGCCCGTTCCACAGATTCATGGTCATCGCATGCTGATTTGACAGCCATGCCAGATGATCTTCGGCCGCTTGCAGTTTGTCTTTTGCAAGCGCCAGAGTGAGTTGTGCTTTTTCCTGCTTCTCCGGTGTTTTGGCTCTGTCAAAAAGGGCCTTTGCGTTGGCTAATTCCACGCGGCGCTTTTCTACCAGTGCTTTTTGATCAGCCAGCGCGCGCGGCGCTTCATGAGTGGCAAACCGAATGCCCCAGCGTGAGTTGCCAAAATCACAAAAGACAGGATGCAACAATGCATCCGGATGGCGGTATGCCGGAACCTTGAATCGCCGCCGCTTGGCCTCCGCATCCGTGGCCGCGGCGTAATCTTTTAAGGGGGCGGCACTGGCTTCGCCATCAACATGCCAGACACAGGCTGCTTTGTCGTCTGCGAGCGCTTCAAATAATTGAATGTCACCAAATTTGTTGATTTCCGGATCAGCCTGCAATTCACGCGCTGCTGCGATACGATCTTCTTTTGTCTTGCATTTGGCGCTGGCCCATTTGCTGACGATTTCATCCCAGCCGCCAAGAGCGCGTTTGCGGATGCGGTAAGCCTCATCTACTGTGCCGGATTTTTCAGAACGCATGGCGCAGAAATCATCAAGCCATATTTTGGCGGCATCGGGCACGTTGCCAATTTTGCTGGCATCCGCAACAAATGCGCGGCGTTCGGCCTCGGCACGCTTGATCCATGTATGAGCCAGCGAAACGCGGCGGGCGGCATGATCCAGCAGTACGGAAATCTCGGCGTGATTGGCCGG
Organism: uncultured Phycisphaeraceae bacterium; assembly: GCA_964610975.1. Lineage (GTDB taxonomy): Bacteria > Planctomycetota > Phycisphaerae > WQYP01 > WQYP01 > CAZSYN01. The sequence goes on along the minus strand of CAZSYN010000022.1, from coordinate 33,825 downwards.
GCCATCCGGTTGCAGATAGGTGATGTGACAAGCCTTTTCCACTTGCGCAAGGATCGCATTTGAGTATGGTCGCGGGCCTTTTCCGCCTGTGTTTTCAGAGCATTTGGCGCAATCTTCGGCGGAGACTTGTGCAAATTTCTGTAGATCATCGGGCGTAACAGAGGCTTTTGTCGCCAGGGTCTGAATGACATTGCGAGTGGCGCTTTTGTAACCGGGTCCGCTGATGAGTTTAAGAATCCCCGTAGCGTCGTTAGTTTCGGGTTTGAATGCGGCCAGCGCTTCGGCAAGCGCAGCCATTATTTTTTCGCCCGAGCCTTTTATTTTGCTTGTACCAGCCCATTGTGACATGGCGCCATAAACTTTGCCCATGCGCTCAAAGTCCGCACCTTTGCCGGTGCCAAAACGACTGCTTAGCCATCCGCCGGCTTTTTGAACCAGATCTTTGGCCTTATCCACATCAGTGGCATCTTTCGCGGTTTCGCTTTTTTCGTCTCCGCTCGCGTCATCATCCGATTTTTCCGAAGCCACGGGAGTAAGATACGATCTGCTGCTGCCAAAGAACGGATCTAATATGTCCCATACGGTTTCGCGAGTCAGAGACTTGCCGATTTCCTCGCACGCGCCGTCAAACGCGGCGCTGCGATTCACCCATACGGCATCTTCACGAATGGCCGCTGAAAGTGACGGCGTGCAATCATTCACCCATCCGTCGATATCCGTTGCTTTTCGTTTTTTCAGAATATCACGCAGAGCCTCACTCAGTTTTTTCTGCCTGTCGGCCGCTGAATCTTTTTCTCCTGTTGCGGTGATCAGCTTTTTATCTTTTGGCGCGCCGGCCGCATCTTCCACGCTTAACCACGAAAGCGCCAATAAAATCCGACGATCCTGGCGTTGTTCCTTTGGCCCATCTTCCGACAACCGATGATCAAGCCCGCCGCGAAGCGTCAGCAGCCAGTCGCCAAAAACCTTTGCACCTTTGTTGGCCGCCTCATGCGTGGCCCACAACGCATCGTGCCAGGCGATATCTGTGGGATCATCGGTTGCGCCGCGAAGACGAAGAGTATATGCGCGTTGAGTTGTAGGAACGTCGGCCATGGAAATGCTCCTTCAGAAGGTGCAAAATAAATATTGCATAGATTGAACCAAGCACAGTATACATCCACATTTTTCAGACTTCAGCATTTGATCATTCATAATTCCGGTCATATCACCACAATGCCCTTGTCTGCTTTGGGCAAACTGGGGCCAAGCATCGTGGCCGCGTCGCGGGCGGCCTCTTCGTCGGGGCCCATGTCCAGGATCATGGCCTCATCTTCTTTGAGGTTCATGGCCTCTTCCAGTTCCCGCTGCATGCGGACGCGGTCCACATCTTTGAGCACACAAAAAAAGACGGAATATTGCCAGTGCTCACCAAAGCCTTTCATGGCCTTAAAGACCTGACGCCAACGTTTCTGATCGCGGATGTCATAAGTCACCAAGTAGCAGCGTCTCATGATGAGACTCCTGTTGAAGCCCCAGGATTTTAACCCTGGGGTAGGTGCGGTAACACCAATTGTTCAGCGGGTTGTTAAAAACGCCAGAGTCGGTATTTCGCCCAGCGTCCATGCGGCAATCAGACGCGCATGCAGCATGATCATGCGCCGGTAGGACAATCGGTAGCCGAAAACAGGATGAGTGATTTCCGTATCCATTCGCCGGCCGTAGGCGGAAAAGAATGCCCGGCGGCCCGAATCGGTCATGGCTGATCCGGCGGCCGTCTGCATGAAATGTCCTTCGGTCAACTCGCCACGGTTGAATGCTGAGACGGCCACGGAATCGGCCACCAGAGCGCGGAACGGCTCCATCAGATCAAGCGCCAACGCCGGACGCCCCGGCCGAGACACATGCAATGCGCCGATCGTCGGTTCAAGCCGCGCCAGCCGCAAGGCTGATACGCAATCATGAGCCAGCATTGTATAGGCAAAGGAAATCGTGGCGTTGATTGGATCGGGCGGCGGCCGGCGCTGGCGGCCATTGGCATCAAACTTTTGGGCAACCGGTCCTTTGAACATTCCCGCAAAATGAGCGAAGTAGAGCGCCGCGGCCTGTCCTTCATGGCCACGGACGGCATCTATAGAATCTGCAACTGTTGCCGACCGTGCCTGTTGCATCATGTCTTCAAGAACATTTGCCGGCAGAGTATTGTTGTTACGTTGTAATAGCGTGCGCTGATTGATGATCTTGGCAGAAACAATTGCTCGGCATAATTCCAGCGCCCGTTTTGGATCATCCACCGCCTGAACCTGACTGCGCCGCACGGCGGCCGTCACACTATCCAGAGGATCGACCATCGCCTGCAAACGCCCGGCGGCCGAAAGAAATGCCAGCGGAATGCCATGATCGGCCAGCGTGGTCAGCGCCTGCGTGGAAATCTGCACGCTTCCCAGCAGCGCAACAGATTCCACATTGGCCAGTGGAATTTCCTTGACAAGTTTGCCGTCGCGATCCGTAAAACGCAGGGATGCCCCGCGAATGCCGAGTTTTGTTCCTTCCTGCTGTGCCACGACCTGAATGCCATCGGCGCGTTCCGGCCACATGCGGCGCGGTTCTTCGGAAGCCTCCGCGTGCTTTTGAGCGTTGATTTCATCCGGCAGGCAGATTGGCATCAGCGAACACCGGGTGCACCGTGAATCGTTAACCAGAGGATCGGGTCGGCTGCCGCCTGCGCATTGTCTGGCCGAGGCAAATGTTTCCAGAGCTTCGCGCCGCAGAGCATCATCAATCGGAATGGAAATGCGACGTTTTTCCGCCGCGTAATAGACAACCCCTTCGCTGACTTGATATCCGGCCTCTTCAAGCAAAATGGCTTGTAGACCCAGTTGCGTGCGGTCAGTCGGCCAGGGTTCTGCTTTGTTTAACACCGGATCTGCGCCTTCGCCAGGGTCATCCGGCGGCGGCGCGAGCACCGCATAGCGCGGCCGGCCTTTGCGATATTCCACCGGCGTAGCCAGCTTGCCTTGCGTTTCGGCCAGATCCAGCGTGGCGGTCAGTTGCAGTTTTTCGCTGGTAAGCGTCAGACTGCGCACAGCCCTGGGGCGATCCGGATCAACCTCTTCTTCATCTTTATCTTTGGCCGCACTGGGAGAATCCACGCGGCGATGCACGGTCATGCCGCTTTCCGTATCCGCATTATGAATATGGATTCCCTCCACTTCCATGAGATAAAACAGACGAGGGCAATAGGCATATTCGGCAATGTTGCGTGCAGGCCAGAGATACTCATCCATACGGAGCCCTTCATGTTGCAAAACAGAAACGCTCGATCCGTGAATGAATAATATCTGGAGATCCATCTCCCTTATATAGATAACAGCATGATACTACATCTTACTCAGCAAAAATACCAGAGCAGTTATGGGAAATAGAGTCGCATGTTAAGCGCAGGCGGAGCGAACTATGGCCGGGTCATCCAAAAAGCTTCTGATGGCCTGACCCACTCGCACGGAGAGTTCCTCGTGAGTATTACAGTGATGATTGTTAAACCATCTTTGCTTGAGCACCAGCCACAGATGTTCAATGGGATTGAGGTCTGGCAAATACGCCGGCAGGAATTTCAGTTCGATATGCTCATCAAGAGAACAGTTCTCGAAGTTGGGCAAAATCCTTCTTACTCGGATTAAATTCTGCCAAAACTCCCGACTCCGCGCAAGTCCTTATCTCCCCAACATGCGGCATTATTTTCCAGAACTGCTCTATAACATCAACCACGGTAATAATTTATAGACGTGTAGCGCATGGTCGTGCGTAGTCGCGCATCTTTCTTGGTAGATGACATTTTGATTCTTTTCCACTCCGCGACTCTGCGCATCCGCGTGATATCCCGCTATTCGTTCACGCGGAGCCGCGGAAAAAATCAATACGCATTATTGATCGGGATTACTTGCGTTTTTTTTATTCGCCTTCTGATTTTGTTCCGCGGCTTGACCAGGGCTCAAATCGGGCGATTCCGCGTTTGGTTTCCTTGCAGAACTGAATCATCTCGGCCACTTCCGGAACGGCCCGCAGCTCGGCCGGCAACCACCGGATCGCATTGCCCAGCAGTTTTTTAGAGCGGAACATCAACTGAAAAGCTCTGCGGATCGCATTGATGTTATCAAGCTTGATTCCCGCGCGTTTGAGTCCCACTGCATTAAGCTGCGTGAGGTGATTGGTCGTCATGCAGATAAAAAACGGCGGCACATCAACATTCATGCCCGCGCAGTTTGAGAGCATCGCAAGCCGGCCGATGCGCGTAAACTGATGTACCATGGAATTGCCGCCGATAATGGCGCGATCCCCAACCTGAACAAATCCGCCAAGCATAGAGCCGTTAACCAGCGTCACATTGTCGCCAACGATACAGTTGTGGCCGACATGGCTTGTGGCCATCAGGTAACAGTGATTACCGATGATGGTTTTAGTTCCTTCGCCGGTGCCGCGATGCACGGTGACGGTTTCGCGGAACACATTATCATCGCCGATGATGACTTCAGAAAATTCGTTTTTAAACTTATGGTCCTGCGGCCAGCCGCCAATGATTGCTGTCCCGTGCACAACGTTGCGCGCGCCCATTGTGACAGGGCCAAGCACCTGGGCATGAGCATGAATCACGCAGCCAGCCCCGATGGTCACCGGGCCTTGAATAACGGCAAACGGGCCGATTTGCACATCAGGGGCAATTTTGGCTTGCGGATCGATGTATGCGGACGGATGAATCAATGAGCTCACGGGTTCCTCAAACAATAACCAGATTTATCTCAATGTGACGCCGGCGCCGATTCCGGCGTCAACTCACGGGCTTTGTAATTGATCACGCGCGACTTCATCCACCGCACGGCCAGCAGATCCATAAATGCGCGAAACGCACGGTTCATCATGTTATATTTCGATACGCCATGCAGTCGCTGGGCATGTTTAACCGGCACTTCAATCACCTTATATCCGCGCATCTTAACGAGCGTCGGAAAGAACCGATGCATGCCTTTATAAAGCGTCAGTCCTTCAAGGCATTCGCGCTTATAAACTTTCAGCGCGCAGCCGGTATCCTTGATCGTTTCGCCCGAAAGCGTATTGCGGATTTTATTGGCAATTTTGGATTGAATTTTATACCAGCCGGTATCTTTGCGGTCTTTGCGCCAGCCGTTGACCATGTCAACATCAGGGCTCAGAAACTTCATCAGGCGCGGAATTTCGCCCGGGTCATTTTGCATGTCCGCATCAACCGTACCCCACACTTTGCCATACGCGGCACGGAATCCGGCATCCATCGCGGCCGTCTGCCCGCTATTTTTCTCAAGCGTGATGATGCGAATCCACGGATATTTTGTTTTCAGCGACAAAAGCACTTCGCGTGTGCGATCGGTTGAGCAATCATCCACGATGATCGCCTCATAACGCAGGCCCTCGCTTTGGGAAAGCGGCTCAAACACCTCACGAATGCGCTCAATGAGCGGCTCAATATTGTCCTGTTCGTTAAAGGCCGGCGCGATGATTGAGACATCAATTTCCTGTGACACGCAAGTCTCCTGCCGAAGTTCAAAACGTCATATTGTAAACAAATTGGCTTAAGTTGCCACACAACCAGCCATCAGCCGATCCGCTATTCCGATATTCTTTGCGGCGTCAGCAGTTACGCGCCGGTGCCGCGCGAGCTGATGAACATGTTATCGTGGCCGGGAATAACCACATCCGCAATCTCGTACATTTCTAAAAGCGACTCTTTGGCCTGCGCCAGATCATATGATTCCTGAAAAACCTGTCCGGCCAAAAAGTGGCCATGCGTCGGCACCGCATCGCCGGCGATGATGGTGGTGAGCGTTGGCGTGCTGGCAATCAATCCGCACTGGCCCGGCGTATATCCCGGCAACGGAAAGAGATCAACACTCTCAATGATGGTGTCCGGCGCGGATTCTGTACGCGCCAGCAAGGCTTTTTCCTGCTCAATCATGCGGTCAACCGGCACATTATCACGAGCTGCGCGAGACTCGGCGTCCTGCAAAACATCGGCCGCGGCCTGACGCTCCGCCTCATGCATATACCACTTGGCATCCTTAAAAAGCTCAAGACTTCTCCGATGCACCGGCCGCCAGTTGGTCAAAAAGACATGCGTAATCGCTTCCGGCTTAACTCCCGCGCGATCAAAGAGTAACGTCGTCATAATGTTGGCCGGCAAAGACGGATCAACCAGCAGCAGATCATTACCGCTGCGGATGAGTGTCGTCGTGGCATGACTGGCCCGGACAGGAATTTTTTCCTGCCAGAGCGGATTTTTAGAAAGCGCGCCAATACTGATAATGATAATTTCCATAACCGGCAATTTTGAGGGATTTTCTTCCGGAAGGCAATGATACCGGATGCTGTCTGATTTTATTCTTCAATCTGAATGTTGATTAAAACAAGCAATGGCCGCGGCAAAGATGCAACTGCGGCGCAACGCGCTAAAATATACCGCACCGTGTTGATGTTTTTTTTTGATATGAGAGCAAAACCATGCATGCGATTGATCAGCGCCTTGCCGAATTGAATATTCAACTGCCGCAGGCGCCAAAGCCTGTCGCTTCCTACGTCCCGGCCGTGCGCAGCGGCAAATGGCTCATCGTCAGCGGCCAATTGCCATTCCTCAATGGCCAACTGCTGGCCACCGGCAAAGTCGGCGCGGAAGTCACCCCAGAACTCGCCGCGCAAGCCGCGCGCCAATGTATCCTCAACGCGCTGGCCGTCATTAAAGCGGAACTTGGCGGCGATTGGTCGCAATTTTCGCGCGTGGTGCGCCTGGGCGCATTCGTGGCCTCTGACAACAACTTTACCACGCAACCCAAAGTGGCCAATGGCGCTTCCGATCTTCTGGCCGAGATCTTCGGCGACGCCGGCAAACACGCCCGCAGCGCCGTGGGCGTCAACGTATTACCGCTCAACGCCGCCGTCGAAATTGAACTCATGGTGGAGTTAAAATAACGCCCTGCGATTCGCACCAATTTCGCAGCGCGAATAAAAAGTAAAAGCAAAAAATAAAAAACGCCTCATTTTTGATAAATGTCAAAAACGAGGCGCTTTTTCAAGCGGAGAGAGAGGGATTCGAACCCTCGGTAGACTTTCGCCTACACACGATTTCCAGTCGTGTTCCTTAAGCCGCTCGGACATCTCTCCTAATAGGCCATTGCCGCGGATTATGAGAAAAATCCCAAATCCACGTAATGAGATCAGACAGTTTACCAGCCCGGCGAAAAATTCGCAATTTATGACGAAGTAGTTCCTTCTGATGCGGCCGATCCGGCGGCGCCAGGTTCGTTTTTGGCTGGCGTTGATGATGGCGAAGCTCCGGCCGGCGCTGTTGTTACGGCCGATTCGTCGGCATCGTCACGCGAAATTTCCGTCAGTCCCTGGCCGTCCTCGGCCCGGCGCAGCAACAGGTACAAAATCGTGTTGCTCGAAAAATAATAACTCACGGCATACGCGCCGATGCAGGTCACGATGGTAAAGATCCAGAAATGCAGGAAGCATGCGCCGATGAATTCCGTGCCGCTCATGGCCCACCAGTTAATCGGCTGAATCAGGCGATTGACGCGCGGCACCGGCCACATTGTTTCGAGTTTCGGCAGGCCAGAGTACGCGCCGTCAATCATGCCAAAAAGCGTCATGCCCCAGCTCACAAATGCGTGCGTAAAGGCCAGCAGCAGATATACAGCAAAGCTGATAAACAGGATGGTGACGATAAAGTAAACAAGATTCAAAATGGCGTAAAAAACAAGTCGCCACGGCCTGGCGTAAACATAAGCAAACGCGCGCGATAGGGCGTCAAAAGAATCAGAACCCTCAACGGCCAGCGTGGGATAAAGCAGATTAAATCCGCCCAGTAATCCCAGCATCAGCAGCATGACGATAAAACCGACGATCAGAAACACGATAAAAATCAGGCCCACAATGATTTCGCCGGCAAACGGAATTGCGCCCAAAAGCGAAACCGCGGCCGTGGCAAGGCCCAAAAACAGGATGATCGCAAACGGCAACAGCGGCGCTTTAAGGAATGCCGGCAGATGGCCGCGCGCAAATTTGACCGCATGAAAAAGATTCGGCTGCTCAAAGCCGGAAAACTCAAGTGCCGAAAGCCGGGAGATGACTGCGCCAAGATGCGCCGCGATGACAAAGGTAAGCACCGCCAATACCAGCAAGCTTGCCAGGTAAAGCATGCGATAGCCAAATGTTTTGGCCATCGTTCTGAGGCTGGCCGGGTTGCCGTCGGCATGATATTGAATCGGAGCCGTGGCCGAAAACAGCCACATTGGCGCGGTAATGGTCATGTTGGCAATACACCCGACAACCGTATCCGAGCGCCAGAGGCGATCCGGATTTTTTGACAGCAAACTTCCCGATACCGCATTCTCATCCGAGCGCGACATATCAGAGATCCCCGATGTGCGTACCGGCGAAACGCGCACAAACGTCAGCGTATTATCAATCAGCGCATCAAATTGTTTGAGTTCATAAGTCAAAAACGCATCAAAAATGCCGCGGCCCACGACGGTTCGCGCAATGGTCATATCCTGCAAAAGTCTGTTGGCCGCATTGCGCTTGCCTTCCTGCTCAGCCTCACGCGGAGAGCGTTCCGGCTGATTGGTTACCTCGGCCGTGTGATAGTGGGGGTCTTGTGCCTCTTTGCGTTGCAGGGCCAATTGCTTGATCGTGGTATGAAATTGTTTTTTATAATAGCCTTTGAGCGCGTTATAGGAGGCTCGCGGATGCTGGGATAACTCAAGCAGGTCCGTTTCCTTCATCGGCTCAAGCGTTGACGCCGATGCTATGGACAACAATGTTTGCAGACTATGCGCACGATTGGTCGCGGCCGTATCGCGCATCTGTTTATAAAGCTCAGGGCGGAAACTCTGATACGCCTCAATCTCGCCGTCAAAAACCTGCGGACCCCAGGCCAGGTCAAAAATCCGGCCTGAGCAATAAATCGCCATGATCGCCAGCAGCGCCAAAATGATCTTGGCCGGATTTATCGCCAGGCGAAAACTCTTAAACAAATGCGTAAATTCAAGAACGCTTGACCACTGAACATCGCGCACCGTTGCCGGCGTGCGAGCCAATGCGGGTGACGGCGTTGTCGGTCGGTCATGGCTGGGTTGAGTCATCGTTTCCTCTTTTATCTGGGGCCAGTGATGAGGGTACTGGGCCGGCAATCATCGCAATACGAAACATGATGAACACAAATCGCGCCAAGCATACCCTCTCGCCACCTTGTTTGATACCCTCAAGTTTCGCGAACATCCGTCTCTGCGTCAATCATTCTCTTGGATCGCGGCCCGGTTCCCGTTATGATTGCTGAACTTAGAGCCTACCCGAATAACTCTTCGGCGGTCTGCTGGTATGCCGGCTCATCTGCTTCGTCCTCGGACGCTCGCTGATATCTGAGGATATCACTCGGTCCTGCGTCCTCGTATCTGAACCGGCATCCTGAGCATCCCATCCGAAGGGGTTACTCAAGTAGGCTCTTACAGGAGTGTTCTTGTCTTATTTTTTACTCATCAGGGGTTGAGGATGGGCGTACCTATCTCGCAGATGTGGACTGTAGCCACGTATGTGCTTAAGCAGAAGCTTGCCGGACGTAAACATTATCCGCTTGTGCTGATGCTTGAGCCGCTGTTCCGCTGTAATCTGGCATGCGCCGGTTGCGGCAAAATTCAGTATCCGGCCCACATCCTCAAAAAGGATCTCTCGCCTGAAGAATGCTTTAAGGCTGTTGAGGAATGCGGCGCGCCGATGGTCAGCATTCCCGGCGGCGAACCTTTGCTGCATCCGCAGATCAAGGAAATCGTTGAGGGGCTGGTGGCGCGCAAAAAATATATTTATCTGTGCACCAACGCGCTGCTGCTGAAGGATAAAATTGATCTTTTTAAGCCCAGCAAATATTTGACAATCAGCGTTCATATGGACGGCCAAAAGGATCATCATGATTTTGCCGTCTGCCGCGAAGGCACTTATGACGTTGCCGTGGCCGGCATTAAGGAAGCCGTTAAGCGCGGCTTCCGTGTGACGACCAATACCACTTTGTTTGATGGCGCCGATGCCAACAGTGTGCGGGCATTTTTTGATGAGATGATGACGCTTGGCGTTGAGGGCATGATGCTTTCGCCGGGATATTCATATGATAAGGCGCCGGATCAGCAGCGATTCCTGGGCCGGGCAAGAACCAAAAAGCTCTTTACCAAAATTCTCAGCAACCGCAAAAAGACGTGGCGGTTTAATCAGAGCGTGTTGTTCCTTGAATATCTGATGGGCAAACGTCATTACGCATGTACGCCCTGGGGCATGCCGACTTTTAACGTTTTTGGCTGGCAGAAACCCTGCTATCTGCTTCAGGACGGATACGTTGATACGTATGAGGAACTGATCCGCACGACCGAATGGGCTAAATACGGCACGGAAAGCGGCAATCCCAAGTGCGCCAACTGCATGGTGCATTGCGGGTATGAGGCTTCGGCCGTCAATGACACGTTTGGTTCGCCGGCCGGTTTGCTTCGCACGATCAAGGGAATGCTTTTTTCATCGCATCCGAATCAGGCCGCGCTTGAGGCGCTCAATGAGACTTCCGAAGAATCGCATCATTCCGGCTCTCTGGTGCAGTTGAATGTGAGCGCCGCGCCACGGCAGGCCAATGTTGAAGCGAATGTTGAACAGGTTAATTGAGAAAGAACCATCATGCCGCAGGAAACCAAAGTAACGCCAACGAGCCCGGATGATCTTGAGCTTGCTCCGGGCGTTGTTCATGAAAAATTAGAAGGATACGTGCCGGCACTGGCCACGGATGCCGAATTGCGCGACGCGCTTGAGAAAGCTTTTGATTACCGTGGCGATGTGAGCCTCACGCTTAAAAACGGCGACAAGGTTGAGGGATATATTTTTGATCGCCTGACCGGCACGGGCCTGGCCGATTCCTTTGTGCGGTTATTCCCGAAAGATCAGCCGCAGAAGCTCAAAATTGCCTACGATCAGATCGCCGCGCTGGCCTTTACCGGTCGCGACACCGCCGCCGGCAAAAGCTGGGAAACCTGGGTCAAAAAATACCAGGAGAAAAAAGCGGCCGGCGAAACCAATATCCGCATTGATCCAGAAAAACTGGATTAATGGCCAAAACGATAAGCAATCCGGATTTGTTGTGCATAACACTCCGATTTTTACGATAAGAACCTCTTTGAGAAGTAGGTGGTCTTAAGAGCCTATCCGAATAACCCAGCGGCGGCCTGCTGGTCTGCCGGCTGATCTGCGGCGTCCTCGGGCCTCGGAATATTGTAGAATATGCCTCGCCCTGCGTCCTTGCAGATAAGCCGGCATCCTGCGCATCCCTTACCGTTGTGTTATTCGGATAGGCTCTAAGCTCTATGAGAACGCAGCGGCTTAACAAGAGGTTCTGATGCTATCTCGCCATCGTGATCGCCTTATCCTGTTGTTATGTACGTTTTTGTTCTTATTTTCAGGTTCATGTGCGCACATCTCCATTACCATCAACGCGGGCAATCAGCGCTGGCTGATTGATATGGCCAATCATCCCACATATGAGCGCTGGCTGGCGCACAAGGCGGAACTTTCAGAAATGATCGCATCCGGAGATACCCGCGCACTGGCCGCGGCACGGGCGGTTTTCCCGGTTGTTCTTTCGCGTTCAGAAACAGACGCGGGCCAGTTGGCCGCCGTTTTGCAGGAACATGCCCAATTCAAAGATTTTGATAAACTTCCGCCAGACCAGCAGGCCGCATTGCTTGCGTATGAAAAATCACATCAGCCTGCCAAAGATAAAGCTGCCAAAAAGCCGGCAACTGCTCAGGAGTCATCCTCTTTTTCAATCATTCCGGAAATGCCCACACCCGCCACATCCCCGGCCCGCACCTCAACAACTCAATCTTCCCCGGCCACAATGCCAGCTATCGCCGCACACGCCCCGGCCACGCAACCTCAATAACTATTCTTAATTTCTGGGCACAATAAAAAAACGCGGGGAAAAATGACATGTGCAGAAAAACTGCATATGAGCACAAAATAACACGTATGGGAGAAACTGCTGGAGAATACCACTGGGGAAAACCGCAGGAAAAAACTGCGCCCGGCGCGACTCGAACGCGCGACCTGCGGTTTAGGAAACCGCCGCTCTATCCAACTGAGCTACGAGCGCAACTTGCTTTATTTAATGGGTTTATGTATTCTGTTATGTGTTAGGTGCACAACCAATAGAAGTTTAAGTAAACACAACAGAAGACACGACCCATGCGCAACCATGATACACGACCTCAGTGGCCTTTCAAACAAGTCACACGTATGTCTGCCCACCGGCGCGGCCAGTGGTGCAAGAAGGTAGACGGCAAGGTCATGAACTTCGGGCCGTGGGTCATGCCTGATGTCGAGAACCGTTCGGCTAAAGCAGCTCTTGATCGGTATATGGAGTTTATCCGGAGCTATAACCACGGTGCACAACCCGAAGTTGTGCACGCTCACGATTGACCTTCCCCATAAAAAGTGGACGGGCCGGAGCGGTCGGATCGGGCATGGTAGAATCATGCATCGGTTCGGCCGGCATTCAAAGGAGAAGGTCTTATGTCAGATGTGTCCAATCGCATAACTGAATCACCTCGTCAGGCCGGCAAGGTCAATCGTTCGGCCAGCCTGACCGACGGCAAGAGTGGCGGCGGCTCATCGTCGGCCACTGATGCCGGCATTGCTGAGATTCGCGGTTCCGGCACATCCTTCCAGCGGCGCATCTACACCCAGGAGTTCAAGAATCAGGCGGCCGATCTGGTGCTCAAAGAAGGATATTCGGTCATGCAGGCGGCCCGCCAACTGGGCATCAGCCACAAGACGCTTAACAACTGGATTCGTCCGCAGCGTAAGATCAAACGGGATCAGATGATCGCCGAAGGTTTGCAGCATGATGATCCGGCAGCCCTGCGCGCTCATATCGCCGATCTGCAAAAGCAGCTTCGCAGAACCGAGATGGAGCGTGATATTCTTTTAGTTTAATGAACAGGTTATTTGTTCTCCATGATGTCTGGTATTCATTGATATTTTTATTTTTGTAAATTAAGCCTGCTCTAAAAGTTCAGCCAGTATGCGGCCACTCAGATGAATCCATGAAGTTCAGGACGATCCATGAACATCGGGAGGTTTTTGAATTGAGCGCGATGTGCGACATACTGGATGTCAGCCGGCAGGGCTATCATGCCTGGATCAAAAGGCAGGCCAATCCCGCGCCAGCCACGTACCGGCGGGAAGCATTGATTCAGCGGATCCGCATCATTCACGAAGAATCCGACGGCACTTACGGAAGTCCGCGGATTCATCGGGAACTTCAGGAGACGCAGATAGTCTGCTGCGTCAAAACGGTGGCCAGACTGATGAAACTAAAGGGTATTCATGCAGATCTGCCCAAACGGTTTGTGCCGCAGACGACCGATTCGGATCATGAGCATCCGGTGTTTGCAAACACGCTGAATCGCGAGTTTACAGCGACGCTGCCGAACCAGAAGTGGCTTTGCGACATCACGTATATCCACACCGACGAAGGATGGCTGTACTTGGCGGGCGTTTTGGATGTGTGCAGCCGAAAGATCGTCGGTTGGGCCATGAGTGAAAATATTGATACGCAGTTGTGCCAGGATGCCCTGAACATGGCGATCAAAACCAGAAGCCCGCAAGCAGGGTTGCTGCATCACTCGGACCGTGGAGTACAGTACGCCAGCGGTGAGTATCAAAAGCAGCTTGATCTGATGGGAATTGAGTGTTCAATGAGCCGCGTGGGCAACTGCTGGGACAACGCGATGATGGAGAGTTTTTGGGGGAGCCTCAAGAGAGAGCATGTGTACCGGAGAAAGTTTAGAACCCGGCAGGAAGCCAGGTTGTCGATATTTTTGTGGATCGAAGGCTGGTATAATCGCCGGAGACGTCATTCGGCGCTGGGCTATGTGAGCCCGGAAGAGTTTGAAGCCAGCCTCAATTAATCACTCCCGGCCCGTCCACTTTTTGTGGGGAAGGTCACTGTTTTGACTGAAAACCGGTCACCAAACCGGTCACCATCGCTTTGTAATTCTGATCTGTAATTAAGGCGTTGAATACAATCTTACAGAAATGAGAAAGGAGTTTTTAACGACAATTCTGAATAAGAGATTAACACCTAATGCAAAGGAGTTAATCTCATGAATTACAAGGCAAGCATTTACGCCAATCCAATCGTTCCTGCCTGTCTGTATTACGCCAAACTCGTTGACCTGCATGTTGAACAGGAGCAGTCGCCATACATATGGGCATCTTTGATGCTCAGTCCGGCCTACGGCGAGAACGCCGGCAAAATCTTTTCTTCCATCCTGTATGTGACTCCGCAATCGCAGACATTGGTGGCCAAGTACAAATTGATCTTCAGCATCACACGGGAAGATATATTGAATAATTACCAGCAGGCCATTGGTTTGTTTTTTAATTTCTGTCGTCCCGCGCAAATATCATCATAACGAGTCTTCATATGTAGATTGCATTATATAAAACTACCATAACCTCTATTCTCGGCAGAAATATGTCGCGCAACGTCTATTGCTTTTATAACTTTGGAAGCGGCACCCTGCAATTTTTGAACAATGTATAGTCGCAGATCCCATTGAAATTATCAAAACAACGTGACATGACATGTTAATCGATCTAAATTGATACTAGTTGTTTGGCTTTACAGTAAACCTCGCTTTGTTCTTGACATAACAACACAATCAGATGATCTTATTTACATTATTTGTATGTATTTTGTTAAGTTGCTGAAAAATCGCGGGAAATCCGCGATGCATGGGCCTGAATTTGTCGCGTCTGTTTCTGTTGGGTCCATGGGCTTGCGCTGATGTGTGTGCATCGGCGGCAAAGCAGACGAATAAGACCAGAAAGATACGATCATGAAAACCACCGTGAAGCCGGAAGTATTCATCAGTGCCACCAGTGCGGATTTACGAACTTGCCGACAAATCGCCAAAGAAGCCATTTTGACACTCGGCTGCGTGCCGGTGGAGCAGACCAATTTTCCACCCGCGGCCAGCAGCGTGCGTCAGATGTTGCGTGAACGGATCTCTGCCTGCCATGCGGTAGTGCATCTGGCCGGCGAATGCTATGGCTTTGAACCGCAGGAACGCAACGCCAGCGAACCTCGCCGCAGTTATACGCAGATGGAATATGACATTGCCAAAGAATTAGGCAAGCCGGTCTATGTTTTTGTTTGCGGTGAGGGATTTCCCTACGATCCGCACGAGGCCGAGCCGGAGGAACTCCGCGCATTGCAGCAGGCGCACCGCCAGAAGTTACAGGCGGGAGATACGCTCTTTACGCCGGTCGGCAATCGTGATGAATTAACAGCACGTGTGTGTGCACTGCAAATCAAAGTGGAAGAGCTGGGTAAAGAACTGCGTCGCTCGCGATCTTGGCTGGCCCGTGGCGTGGTTGTCGGCCTGGTTACGGTGTTGCTGTTGGGCGGCGGACTGTGGTGGGGAATGCACAAACTTGAGTCCGTTAGGCTTGAACTCAGCGTAAAATTGGAACAACGCAATAACATTGATGCAATTAAGTGGGAATACCTTCAACTGAAAGACCAAAGAGTTGAACTCAAATTAACCAGTCGCCAACTCTGGACGCGAGCAGTAGAAATAGTGGCGGCGCGCCAGGGCATCACTCCTGAAAAATTACAGACTTCCGTGAATCAATTTATTGCCATGGTTCAAGCCGATCCCATGGCCGATTATCTGGATCGGTCGCGTGCGGATTTCGCCCGGCATCAATTTGATGATGCCGCCCAAAATGCCAAGATTGCCGGTGATATCAGCGAGAAAAAACTGGATGCCGCGGAACAGGAAGTCAGAGAGGAACACGTTCGCTTCTTTGAAGCTCGCAAACAAGAAAGTGAATCTCTGATTGCTGGAGAGAGGTATGAACAAGCAAATGACGTTCTTCGCAAAACTTTACTAAAAATCACGCACGATCGACTCCCTAAAGAATGGGCGGAGCTAAGCTTCCTACTTGGTGAGGCATTACAGGGTTCGGCTTCAAAATCAGAAGGTTCCGCAATTAAACAGCGTTTGCAAGAAGCCATAGAAGCCTATCGCGCGGCGCTGGAAGTTTTTACCCGTCAAACGATTCCGCAACAGTGGGCCAGAATACAGAATAACCTGGCGTCAACTCAGATTGATCAGGCCAATATCGTTGAAGGGGCCGAGCGGACCAGACTCCTGGCCCAGGCTATAGAGGCCTACCGAGCCGTGCTGGAGGTTTGTACCCGCCAAGCGTTGCCGCGGGACTGGGCCATTACCCAACATAACTTGGCTTCCGCTCTACATACTCAGGCGCAAGCCAGTGAAGGAGCCGAGCAGGCCAGATTCCTTGCTCAGGCTATAGAGGCCTACCGCGCGGCGCTGGAAATCAGAACACAACAGGCATTTCCGCAGGATTGGGCCGCGACGCAGAATAATCTGGCACAAGCTCTAGTTGATCAGGCGATTGAAAGTGAAGGAGCCGAGCAGACCAGACTCCTGGCCCAAGCTATAGAGGCCTATCGCGCCACGTTGGAAGTTAGAACCCGCCAGGCGCTGCCCCAGGATTGGGCTATGACCCAGAATAACATGGGGCTTGCCCTGCTCAATCAGGCAGCGGTCAGCGAGGGAACCCAGCGGGCCAAACTGCTGGCCCAGGCGGTGAAGGCTTACCACGCGGCGCAGGATGTCTATACCCGTCAGGCGCTGCCGCAGCAGTGGGCCACGACCCAGAACAACTTGGCGATAGCCCTGCTCAATCAGGCGGCGGATAGTAAAGGGATCGAGCAAGCCAAACTGCTGGCCCAAGCCGTGGAGGCCTATCGCGCGGCGCTGGAAGTTTATACTATCCAAATAATGCCACAGAGATGGGCTAAGATCCAGTTTCACCTAGCAATTGCATTGAGTGCTCAGGCAGCAGCCGACGAAAATGCCGAGCAGGCTGGACTGCTGGCCCAGGCCGTGGAGGCCTATCACGCAGCGCTGAATGTCTATACACGCCAAGCATTACCGCTGAATTGGGCGGTAACACAAAACAATTTAGCGAAAGTTCTGCGTGCTCAGGCGGCAGTCAGTGAAGGAGCTGAGCGAACCAAACTGCTAGCTCAGGCTGCGGAGGCCTGCCGTGCGGCACTGGAGGTCCGAACCCGTAAAGCATCGCCACAGGATTGGACAGAGACACAAAAAAATCTAGTCATTACGTTGCGCTATTGGGCGCAAGTCAGCAAAGGTACAGAGCAAGCTAAATTGTTGGCCGAGGTGAAGGCTATTGAAGATCAATTGAAACGCGCCTCGTCCTCTATGAAGCCATAAGATATAGTTTTGTCAGCTAGGAGCGTTTGTGACACCCTCCATTCACGACTTTATCCATCCCGAAGATCAAAAAGCACGGCAGCAGCTTGAGGCGATTCCCGGTTTTCAGGGGCTGGCCAAGGCCATCATGAAGGTCTATGACGAGCGGTTGCAGCATGGGCTCAACATGGCCAGTAAAATTCGCCTGGGGCCGGAGCAGTTGCCGGAGATGTATGGTTATCTGCCGCCGATCTGCCAGAAGCTGGGCATTGCCGAGCCGGAGTTGTATCTTGAAATGAGTCCGGCTCCCAACGCCTACACCTACGGCGATACGCGAATCTTTGTCACCGTGACATCGGGCCTGATTGAATATCTGGATGAAAATGAAATCCAGGCGGTGATCGCGCATGAGTGCGGGCATATTTTATGCCGCCACACGCTGTATCACACGATGGCAAGGTATTTAATTCAGCACGGATTAAGCGCCCTGGGCGTGGCCGGAATTGCATTTCAGCCGGCGGTATTGGCGCTGTTGTACTGGTACCGGCGCAGCGAATTTTCCGCGGATCGCGCCGCGGCCGTGGTGACCGGCGGGCCGGAGGCGATGGTCGAGACAATGATCCGTCTGGCCGGCGGGCCAAAATCGCTGACGGACAAGGTCAATGTCGATCTGTTTGCCCGGCAAGCGGAGGATTACCAGGACATTCTGGATAAATCGTGGTGGGATAAAATTTTGCAGGGGCTGGCCGTCATGCAGATGGATCATCCCCTGCCAGCGGTCCGCGTGCGGGAGTTGCGCCGGTGGTGCGAGCAGTATCCATTCAAAAATCTTCTCGGCAGACTCAATGAAGTCGAGTCGGAGTCAGGCTGTCCGCGCTGCAAGAAGGCGGTATCGGCAGACTGGAAATTCTGTCGCTATTGTGGCGTATTACTAAATCATCCATCGTCGACACAAGGTGCGGTATGACTCAATCATGGTTCGATCCGGAAACGGGTACATTTCTTCTTGATGAAATCGTGACCAGCCAGGAATCCTTCCAGAAAATCATGCAGGATCAGGTTGTCACCGACGAAGAGCTAGCCGAACAGGCCCGGCGGGTGATCACACAGCTTAAGAGCGTACACGACACGTTGCCGCCAGCGCTACGCGAACAGGTGCTGAACCTGATGGCCGATATGGCCGTGCTCTACGCAGTGAACAACTATCGTGACAATTTGTGCCTGTGGCAGACAAGGAGTTGATACATGGGCGTTTTTGAAAGCAGTAAAACTGCATTGGATATTGGCGCGGCCGACATGGATGCTGTACTGGAAGAAATCCGTAATCATTTTCAATCCCAGGGATTTGACGTGAAGACGGAACATCTTGCTGGCGGAGGTGGACACGTATCTTTAACCAAAGGGGGCCTTTTTCGTGCCGTACTGGGACTCAAAACGGGGCTGAATATCAAGATTGAACCACGCGGACAGAACTGGTTTATTAGCACATCGGTTGGTATTTTCGGCCAGCAGGTTATTCCGATGGTCATCATGCTGTTTGTCGCCTGGCCGGTGCTTCTGACGCAGATTTGGGGCTTGGTGCGCCAGTCTAAGTTGGATGACGACGCGCTATTCATTGTGGAACAATCGCTTAAACGGCACGCCACGCGTGATGCTGTGCCATCCGTCGACGGCCATGCCACATTCTGCACACAATGTGGGACATTGCTGATGACGGACGGAAATTTCTGTCCACAGTGTGGACATGTGGCAACTGTGCCGATGTGATCAAAAACGGATTACCATGTGCCATCAAACGTCAATATATTCCATCATCTTGTTCTTTCATGTTGGAGCTGTATCCAATGAGTCAACCTCAAATTTTCATATCGGCCGTATCAAGTGAATTTCGATCCCTGCGTCGCAGTGTGGCTGAAATTCTGACACGGCTTGGCTACATACCAGTCACACAGGAAATACTGGGGACTGAATCCGGCGACTTACGGCAAGTACTGCGTGAGAAGATCGATTCATGTGCGGGAGTGGTTCAAATCGTCGGAAAGGCCTACGGGTTTGAGCCGCCGACGATAGATCCTGATTTTGGCCGGGTTTCATATACACAATATGAACTGCTCTACGCTCGTGCTAAGGGAAAAAAGACATATGTAATCTTCGCCGGAGATGAATGCCAGCGCGATACGCCGGTTGAATTACTGGATCTGCCGACGGATTCCGCGCATCCTGATCCCAAAGGGTATCAGGCTGAGCGAGCCCAATTACAGAAAGATTATCTCGGCCGGCATATAACCGGAGAACATATTTATTATTCCGCGGGCAATAATGCGGAACTGTTTCTAAAAATCGAACAATTAAGAGACAGCCTGTCGGAACTCCGCCGGGGCGAACAACGCTGGCGCCGGCATATCACGGTTTCATTGGTCGTCATTGCCATACTCCTGACGGTGCTGGGCGGCATGATCTGGACCACGCAATTACACTTGCCAGAGAAACCCAAAGGATATCCAATCACACAAAAAGAAAAGAACGATGTGCACGAGATGATAGGTTTCGTCGTGATAAACCTCACTCATGCCGAATCTATATTTTCATATAATGCCACGGCCATGAAGGAAGCGGATCATTTTTTGGAGAATCCTTCCGATACCGGTTACAGGGAACTGACAAGTGTTTTTGAATTTGCCCGCAAGCAGATCAAAAAACAACAGGATTTGATACAACCTCTATCAGAACAACTGCGATTAAGTCTTGCCAATACACCTGTCAAAGTTGAAGATCTGACCCAATTACCGGATCTTATCAAACTTTTGGCTATGGAACGGATTGACAGGCTTGATTTTTTTCAACAGTTTCTGAGTCCACAGATTGAATTTGATGTGAAGAGCAAACGCGAGTGGATACAGAAAACTATTTCTTTACAGGAAGCGGACGCGGACGGGCTCTATTATGGCACGTGTGAATTGCTACTACCCATCCGCGACAACGAACTTGCGGAATTTCAAACCAAATATCTGCCCGGGTGGCAGATTATTGCATCAGCGAATAAACCGTGGTTGCGGGATAAAACGCAACTGGAAAGCCAGCAGGAACGAATTAATACGCGCCAGCAATTTCTGGTTAACGAACTGAAATCACTGGTGCAAAATACGGACATTCAATTGAAATTCAAGGAGGCAGATCTTCGCCGGCAATTTAAGGATAAAGGCTGGAGCGATCAGCAAATCAAAGATTATTTTGAGAAAGCCAACAAGTTGCAGAATACCAGAGAGCAACTGAGCAACAAAAAAGCTCAACTTGAAAAATCGAAACAGGACCTTGCAGAGGCCAAAGAAAGATTACGAGTCAAATTTGCCCCTTTGCCTGATGACAGCGCGGGCATACTGTGGAACAAAGCACGGAAATTTATCCGAGTGAGACTTTATCAGGATGCCATCGTAGCGTTCAAAATGTTTCAGGAAAAACAACGAAAGGATGATCCAAACGCGGATATCTATGTACCGGCGGCAATTCTCTTTGCCAGCCAAATGGAACAGAGACAGCTCAAAAGCGGAAGCATAGTGGCTGGTTATGCACCAGGAATGAAGAATCCACATATCAATATTGGTGATATCATCATATCAATGGATGGAACGGCATGGGCCAGTACAAAAGAAATGATGATGAATCGCAAGGCAATGACGTCAGACTCGTGCGTAATTTCCATACTCAGGCGCCGTGAGGATAATACATTTCAGAGTATTAATGTTGAGTGGAAAAAAAACGATCCCAAATTTGCGATGATCGACCTAGTCACGGACGAAGAATAAAAACAATACGCATAAGCGGGTACTTTCTTATGATTTCATTTGTTATCAACCTGTTCAGATGGCTCCGCAAATTCGACGCAATATTGATTCTTGCACTCGGAATCACAGTCTTTGTGCTGGCATTTGCAGGTTTAGTGACAAGTGAGTATTCAGATGCATCTACATTTTTTACTACAAGACCAATATTGTTTGTCGATTATCTTTACCAGACGGCCCAACTCTTTTTGCTCAATTTCGATCATAACGGAATTGGACATAATATTTTTATCCAATCCGCTACGATTGGCGCTGTTATGCTTGTTGCTATTGGCGCATTTACTATCCTATTTCGTCTTTGGGATGACGCACGTTTCATCAGCCTTTATCCATTGCGATGGTTCTTGCGTAAACGGCATATCGTCATCTGCGGGCTTTCCGAGATCGGCTCTTATCTTGCCAAAGATTGCCGGCGTGCCAAGTCATGGCGGCCGGCGGTGATCATTGAATCCGATCTGAATCATCCGGACATCCAAATTTGCCGTGATCATGGCCAGATTGTACTCATCGGTGACGCCACCGATCCAACATTGCTGGCACGGGCACATGCCAAACATGCCGATAAAATTTTCGCTGTCACCGACAGCGATTCAACCAATCTGGAAATCGCCACGCAGGCCATAACCAAACACGGGCATCAGCCGCAGGTACGTATCCATCTTCAGGATGTGACTCAGACAGAACTGGCCAATCATGAACTCTTTGGCGCAAACTTAGGCCGAGGCGTAGTGCGTGCGTTCAATTCTGATCAGATCACCGCCCGGCGTTTTGTTGAAGAACAGCTGACATCCAAGCTGCCGCCACATGATGGCGTGGCTCATTATGTTCTGGTCGGATTCGGCAGTCTGGGCCAGGCGCTGGCGCTGCAAATTGTCAGGCAGGCTCATTTTGCCAATCGTAAGAAAATCCGGCTCACTATTTTTGACGATGCACAAAGTTCACGCGTTCAAATATTCAAGGCGCGTTATCCATTCTTTACAGGAGATCATCCGGTCAATCTTGACTCGCCGCCGGGGTCGGCAGACGAATGGTTTTCATCTGATGGTATTGCGACTTACGCCTGCAACGCGGAATTTTTAGATTTGCCGGCCGAGCCGAGCGATCCGAACTTTGGCAAGTTTTTGGCGAATCGACTCAACCAACAGGGAATTGCCGGACAGATCATTGTGTGTCTGGATGGCGGAACGAACGTCAATCTGCATACCGCATTGCATATCCGCAATTATTTCCGTACACATGATCAGGAATATCCCAAACTGAAGGCCCCGATTCACATATGGATGAATCAGTCACACGGACTGGCCAGAATGCTCTCGGAAGATCCATCCTCTGATCTTTATGCTTTTGGCTGGCAGGAAAAATTATGCACCTGCCAGAACATATCTGGCGAATGGCTGGATCGCCGCGCACGCATAATTCATGAAAATTACTGTAAGCAGCGAAGCGGAGAAACCAATATCGGTTCCGATCCTGCCATGAAACCGTGGGACGAATTGACCGCCACGCTTCAGGACTCAAACCGCCAGCAGGCCGACCATATCAGCATCAAATTGCGCCTGATTGGATGCGACAATAAACCCGCGGATCAAATCCGCTTGACGCCGGAAGAAATTGAATTGCTTGCGGAGATTGAGCACAACCGCTGGATGGCCGAACGCCTGCTGGCCGGCTGGCGTTATGGCACGACAAAAGACAAACCGCATAAGATCACCACGGACCTGGTGCCGTTTTCGGCATTGCCGGAGAAGACGAAGGATTATGACCGCAATACAATTCGCAATATTCCGGTTTTACTTTGCGATATCAAGGAATCGATTATCAGGACAGATCCGAGTTCGCTGGCTTCAATCCCCGTGTAGCAGGCCATGTCACATGGAATTGCGGGTGATTACAAGCACCACCCTTTTATAGGGTGGTGGACAATCGATCATGGAAAAGCGTGCGTACATTTCGCCGGTCCTCCGGACCGGAAAACAAAAAACGGCTAAACATGTATACGCGAAGCAAAAAACAAGGAGAAAAAGAAAAATAATGGTTTAATTCGAGTCCAAGACAATACGAAAGCCAATGAAATCATGCGCGTGTTCGCTTGCGAAGCGGGCGGCTGAGCGGCAGTCCTGAGGATAGCTGCGCCACGACCCACCCCGCACCACGCGTTGTCCTGTGGTATGCACATTTAACCACTTTCCATCCAACCATATATATTGTCTACCACTTATCGGCCCCGTGGGATCCACCTGGTCACTATCCGGATAATCATCATACCAATCACTGCACCATTCCGCCACATTTCCATGCATATCATACAAGCCCCACGCATTGGCCTTCTTTTGGCCAACCGGGTGCGTTCCCGTTCCGCCGTAATGCCATCCCATGCTTTCCGGATCGCCCGTACCGGCATACGGTCCTATCGTCCCTGCGCGACAGGCGTATTCCTGCTCTGCTTCCGTCGGCAGGCGATAATGCCTCCCTTCCTTTTTGCTGAGCCTCTCACAAAACGCCACTGCATCCTCCCAGCTAATAGACTCTACGGGACAATTGGATGAATCAGACATAAATACAGCACTGGTAAAAAAACCTTCCTTTTTAAGTACTTTGCCGGTAACAAAATGGCTGGGATTATGTCCCATCAGATCCTGCCATTGGCGCTGCGTCACGGGATATTTTCCCAGCCAGTAACCTTTTGTCAGCGTTACACGGTGTTGTTTTTCGTTCCAGCAACGACCTGTCTCGCCCTCCGGACTCCCCATGACAAAACTCCCTGGCTGGATCCATACCATTTCCAAACCCAACCCAGGTACCGTCCATGACTTCCCTATCACCGGAACATTCCCTGAAGACCACGACACAGAAGAAGACGTTAATACCGGCGCGACAACGGCAGTCCCTCCCGACTGTCTACCCTTTGGTGCGTTAAGGGTAGACGGATGATCAAACTTTCTATCCTGCTGTGAAGCCATAAATTGCACAATTTTGGAAATTGCCGCATCTCGATATTGGTGGTTGTAAACAACACCGTGGAAATTCGGCAGGTCGCGTAGTTCCTTCGGCAGACTGCTGGCTGGCGGAAAGCGAAAACCGGCCGTAAGTACGGGAATGATGTTCTTTTTGTGCTCGAGTGCGGCCACAATTTCTCGTCTGAGCCAGTCTTCAGGCTCATTGCAGTGATCCAGTGATCCGGAAGAAAGAACAAGAATGAAATTGGCGGAGTTTTCTATGATAGTCAACAGTCGCTCATCAAACCGACCGGTGCGGAGTTCATCCACATCGAGAAAAAGGTTCTTGTTGTGGCCGGTTTCTACCAGCACGCGAATCAGCGCAGCCGTTTCGCTTCCTCCTTCCCGCCGATAGCTGATGAATCCGTCATAAAAAGTGATCGGTTCACGTAAGGAAGTGCCATCATTCGGACAAAATTTGGTACCAGAAGTATATTCTATACCGCATTGAGGACATTTTTTCATGATGTACTTCCAGTTTAAATCTCAGTCATACAAACTATGTGGCTACGTCAAAATGTATCTTTTTTTGAATAGAAAGCAATCATTCAGTCTGTGTTGATAACAGAAAATTATTGCCAACGAATATTCAACAGTTTATCGTTCATGACAGATGATATATTGCTGATACAGTATTATTTTTATACCGTATCAGGATTCGCTTCATGCTGGTGATCTATGGCCATTGATGAATTAAGCAAACGTATGTCTTTCCATATAGGCAGTCCATCAACGAAAACTCCGGCTGGTAAGCAGCCGCCATCCATTCCAGTTGATCCGGAAATCTCGCTTATCATCGGCGTTGCGGGTCACCGTCACATTCGGAAGCAGGATGTTGGCGCGCTGGACGCAAGTGTTTATCGAGTTCTGCTGGAAATCACTGACACGTGGAAACGCGCTCATGACACAGCAAGCGGCACGCGAGCCTTGCGCGTGCCTTCCATTATCCTGCTGACGGCGCTGGCGCAGGGGGCCGATCAACTAGTGGCTAGGCAGGCACGACGAATCAATATGGAACATCAGGATAATCCACCGTTTGACATCCGTGTGTCGTTGCCAATGAAACTGGAATCCTACAGAAAAGTACTTGGTGAAGAACAGGCCCGCCAACTGGATCGACTGCTGGCTCAGGATTATCCCAACTGGCACGAAATTCCATTTTGCGACGGCGTCACAGCCGAATCGGTTGTGGCCAGTGAATTGGACCAGAAACGGCAATATGAAGCGCTGGGCGTTTACCTGGCGCAACACTCCTACATCCTGCTGGCGCTCTGGGATCGTGAAGAATGGAAATACAACGTTGACGATTCCTACAAATACCGTGGCGGCACGGCACACGTGGTTTCCATCAAAAAGCGCGGCTGCATTTACACGCCGGGCGACCCAAAACCCCTGCGGAACATCTGCACGACCGGGCCGATCTACCATATCATGACGCCACGCCAAGCAACGGAAGATGCGTCAGCCAAGGCCGGCGAATTACGCATCATCTATCCGGATACCATGATCTGTCCGGAACATCTCCAGGCGGACAAAGAAACCGGGGGCGCCTGCGGCTCTTTTCGCGGCGATAAGGCCACGCAGGCATTGATCAGCCAATTGGCAAGATACAATTGCGAAAAAAAATTGGATGACAATGACATCACACAATCAATAGAAGATAATCTCGATCCAGATCTTCCAGCGCATGTTCGGCCGCTGGGATTGCAATTTGCATATGCCGATGTACTGGCCAGACACTATCAGAAACGCTGGTACCACATGCACTACTGGTACTTGCTATGGTTCATTCTGGCCGGGGTGATTCTTAATTTGTATTACTATTTTTATCCATTTGTGGATCCGGCCGTGACTCCATTCGGTAATCCTAGTCCGTACAATAAATGGATTCTGGCGGCGCTTTATCTGGTAACCAGCGGTGCTCTGCTGACCGCTTATCTGATCAATCGGGCACGCCAGGATTACGACAAATACATTTGCTATCGCGCACTGGCCGAGGCCCTGCGCGTACAGTTCTTCTGGTTTGCGGCCGGTTTGCCGAACCAGATCGCCGATCATTACATGCGTTACCAGATTGGAGAAGTGAATTGGATCTGCGCCGCACAAAGATACCTGATGCTCAGCGTACCTGAACCGAAAGGCGCAGATATTAAACTATCACAGAAACAGTGGATTCAAGGCCAGAATCAATACTTCGCCAAAAAAGCGAGCCAAGAACACCGTATCGCG
The DNA here is from genome assembly GCA_964610975.1 of uncultured Phycisphaeraceae bacterium. Lineage (GTDB taxonomy): Bacteria > Planctomycetota > Phycisphaerae > WQYP01 > WQYP01 > CAZSYN01. The sequence continues at coordinate 7,413 of CAZSYN010000022.1, read as the reverse complement.
GAAAAAATCCGCAAAATAGTCACGCCGCTGATGTGGCTGGCGGCCACATGGTTTTTTTTGAAAGTCTTTGCCGGGCCTCTCGATAAGACACTTAAAAGCGGCGACTGGCTGGCTTGGCGCCTGTCGGCGAGTCTACTTGAAGTCACCCTCGCCTGCTGCGTTACCATACTGGCTGCGTTAAGTGGCCTGCGCATGCTGCGGGCGTATTCAGAAACATCGCAACGTTATGCCAAGATGAAACCGATGTACGAACTGGCCGAGACCAAGCTGCAATTTTTACAAAATGAAAAAGAGCCGATGACGCATCAGCAGCAGGTTCTGCTTGAAGTCGGTCAGACAGCTCTTTCTGAAAACGCCGACTGGCTCATCATGCAGCGCAACCGAAAACTTGATCTGCCAAAGTAAGAAAACTTCCATTATTTTACCGGTCATTACAACGCATTAACGACAGACATTACAATGGAAAACTTTTGCTTTGTTTCTTTAAAATCACTTAATATTTGATTAATTTTTTCACGATGGCCTTTTTTGGCGTGGGCTTCAGCGATGACCTTGGCAAGTTCCAAATGAATGGTGGAATCTTGTATTAACGCATATTGACTTTCGGCCAAATCCATTTTGTTTTCAGCCATTGCTTTTTTAGCTTTAACTTCAAGTACGCGATCCATATATTGATTTTTATCATGTAAATTCTGAATAAGCTGCGACTCCATATCTGTATTATCAGACAGTATAGCCAGTTTAATTCCTTCCATGATTTCCCAGTCGCTCTTTTTCTTTCCGGCGTCATGCAATGTTTTCAGAACCCTTTGAGTCAGGGCTGTTGCTCTTTTAATCTCTCCCGCTTCAGCCAGAGCGGATACTATTTTATGTTCCAGATTATTGACCGAATCATTTTCAATTTTCAATGCATTCAAATCCAAAAGAGCTAATTGTTCCCAATTTTTGCCATCGATCATTGCCTGAATTCGCTCGTTAAGTTTAAGAGCGGTTTTCTTAGAAGCAAATTGCGTGTTTCTGGAGGCAAACTGTACCTTTCCAAAGGGCTTGCGATCCGTTGGTTGTTTACTGCCAAATTTCTTGTCAGAATCTTTCCGTTCAGTCACTTTAACACTTCCGAATTTTTTCGTTCCATAAGCGACTTTGCCAAATTCCACAGTGGCGGTGATTTGGGATTTTTTTACGGTAGCATTTTGTTCAGCCGCCAGTATGGCTATACCAAGCTCAAGGGTCGACTTTTTAGTTCGAAGCATCATATTTATGGCCTGCTCGTCTTGACCCCTTGATGGCTTTTCTTGCAGTTTGTCTACAAAATCTCGTAATAGCACTGATTCTTTTAGCGCTTGGCCAGGAGAGGTGTTACGAAGTTGCTCAATTCGATCATATTCAGGATCATAGATTTTTGAAAAGCCATCATCGTCGCCCAATTTCCATGTTACTTCCATCAGCTTTTTTAATCTGTCGCTTGGATTGTTCTCTTTGTCTGCTAATTCCTTTGCAAAAGCCAGAGATTTGGCATGCCCCGCGTTATCTCCCAATACCCAGGTTATTTCTATTAAGTGATGTGAACTGTAACATGCATTTTTATCTTTTTTGATCATTTCAATAGCCAAATCAAACGCGCTGGAATAGCATTTTTTATCTCCCAATTTCCATGTGGTTTCCATCAGATCTAGTGCGCTAAGATCAGGATACTTGGCATATTCGACTGTTTCTTCAGCTAAAGCTAGCGCTTTAGCATATCCGTCTTTGTCTCCCAGCTTCCATGTTGTTTCCATTAAATCGCGCGAAGTTGAATCGGGACTGTCATTTTCCCGAACCATTTCATCAGCTAAGGCTAACGCCTTAGCATAGCCGGTCTTATCTCCGAGTTCCCATGTTGTTTCCATTAAATCAAGTGAACTGGAATTCGGATACTTGCCTTTTTTAACCATTTCTTCAGCTAAAGCTAGCGCTTTGTTATATCCGTCTTTATCTCCCAATTTCCATGTTGTTTCCATTAAATCACGCGAACTGGAACCAGGATTGTTATTTTTTCGAACCATTTCCTCGGCCAAAGCCAACGCTTTGGCATATCCATCTTTATCTCCTAGTTCCCATGTTGTTTCTAATAAGTGTTGTGAGCTGGAATCAGGATACTTGGCTTTTTTGACCATTTCTTCGGCTAAAGCCAGTACTTTGGTATAACCGTCTTTGTCTCCCAGCTTCCATGTTGTTTCCATTAAATCACGCGAACTGGAACTAGGATTGTTATTTTTTCGAACCATTTCCTCGGCCAAAGCCAACGCTTTGGCATACCCATCTTTATCTCCTAGTTCCCATGTTGTTTCCATTAGATCCTGTGAGCAGTTATCTGGATTTTCGTCTCTTCGGGCTATTTCTATAGCCAAAGTCAATACTTTGGCATATCCGTCTTTATCTCCTAGTTCCCAAATTACTTTCATCAAACGTTGTAGATTGTAAGCCGGATATTTGGATCTTTCCGCCATCTCCCCGGCCAATGTCAGCATTTCGGCATATTTCCCATTATCTCCAAACTTCCGTACCGCTTTTAATAGATTCAATGCACTGTAGCTTGAGTTGTCATCATTTCTGACCAGTTTTTCTGTCAGGGTCAATATTCTATTCGCATTTATAGGATCATCTAATTTATTCAGTATTTCGTAAAAATGATGTGCTTCATAGACGGGAATCTTTTGTTGTTCGGCAACATTGACAGTCACCGGAATAATTCTATGAAGAGCATCGTTGAAGCCCCGCTCATGTAACGTCGGCAATAGATTTATTACCGAACTAAAGCCGCTGGCATTACTGGACTGGCCCATTGACGTTATAGTTCTATCCGTATATTTTTCCACCTTGGCGGGATCATTCTTTCCCGCCCAAAAAAGCAACAGATCCGCCGACGCCGCAAAGCCGCTTTGGCCGAGGCTTGCTTCAAATTTTTCCGCCTGCGTAATCCAATAATCACGTTCGATGAAGGAAACCGCGATCTCTTTCAAATCATCCGAAATATCTTTTAAACTTAAAAGCGTCACATAATCTGATTTGGCCCCGGCGTAATCGGCCTTGTCATTTGAAATTGCGGCTCGTCCTAATAAAGCCTTTGCCTTTTGGGACAGAGATGCTTCTTTCATGTAAATAACGGCGGAATAATCCTTTTTGGCGTTTTGAAAATCTTTATTCTGTTGTTTGGTGGACGCACTTTGCAAAAGATTATCAATTTGATGGGAGACAGCCTCTTGCCGTTTGGCTTCTTCTGCCGCACGTTCCTGCTCTTTTTTATCCGGCGCCGTCTTTTCTACTCTTGCCCGCTCAGTCCCTGCCCGGTCCGCTGTCAACTGTTCCTTGCCGCTTTCCCGTAGTAATGATTCTGCTTGCGGTTTTGCTGTACGTAATTTCCAATAAAGCCCCGTCCCCGCCAGCGATAGTGCCAATAGGGTTGCCAACACTCCCAATCTGATTCTTTTTTTTCGATCAACTTTTTGGCCGCCCGTACCGCCTGACTCTTTGGTACTATGATCCGATTCCATCGCTTTCATTGTTGAAGCTGACGGTTGAAATTGCTGTGCAACCATAAAACGTACGATCTCGGAAATTGCCGCATCCCGATACTGGTGGTTGTAAACAACACCTTGGAAATTAGGAAGATCGCGAAGTTCTTCCGGTAAACTACTGGCCGGTGGAAAGTGAAAGCCGGACGTAAGTACAGGGATAATGTTTTTTTTGTGGTGGAGCGCGGTTACGATTTCTCGTTTGAGCCAGTCTTCGGGGTTACTACAACGGTCCAGCGAACCGGGAGAAAGAACAAGGATAAAACTGGTCGAATTTTCAATGATCGTCAGTAATCTCTCATCAAACCGGCCACTCGTGCGAAGTTCGTCCACATCAAGAAAAAGGCTCTTATTATATCCGGTTTCAACTAACACTCGGATTAACGTCGCCGTTTCAGCTCCACCTTCGCGTCGATAACTGATAAATCCGTCATAGAAAGTAATCGGTTCACGTAATGGGGCGGAACAATTGGGACAAAAACCGACATCAGAAGCACATTGCGTAGAGCATTGAGGACATATTTTCATGAGAATTCCTGCTCAAAGTAGATTAAAAATGCAAATTGTTTGATATAGTAGACCAAGTAAATTTTAAACATTATGTCTACACGACACCAATAATGATACATTTTCTCTCGAAATAAACAGTATTATTGTCGTCTGACTTAGCGTTAGAAGAAGTAGCATAAGATGCACTTCATGCATGGGTATGGCTTGATAAAAAACAATGGAAATTCAAATAAAAATAGTTTTGTAGAACGATAAAGAATGTCTTGTGTTATTTCCCTTCAGTTCTATAAAGTATGCTATGAATTACTCACTAGATAAAATAGATTGCACTATGTCTTATATTCTATCATACGCACACAAGCCAATATACATCGCGCCGGATGTGTCAAAATATCGTAGGGGATTGTGGATGGCGGGGGTCGCCAATCTTCTTGCGATAATAAGTTGGAGTATTGATTATTTTGCAATTTATCACGCGGTTCGTTACAACGGACATGTCGATGATTTCCAAGACAATTTGTTTTTATGGTGGCTCATCACGCGCTTGGCGTTTTTTCTAACTTTTGCGCCGAGTGTCTGGTTACTGAGCGTGGCAGGTAACCCAAAGATAAAATGGGTCAGAATACAAATATGGGCGTCGAGGCTTGTTCTCACCTTGCTTTTCATTCTCTATACTGGATTTGCCCTGTTTGGCGTTCGTTTCGGCCAATTGTCAATCGTTGCCATAGCAGAAGGGATTTTGTATCCTTTACTGTCTTGGCCCTTTCTGCTCTTAATAAAACGTAATTTTAGCACTTTGGGATTGCAACAATTGAAATTTTGGATTTATGGGATACTAATCGCGTCGGTCGTTTTATATTCACTCAAAGGGATCAGCTTTCTGGCGCTTTTATATGAAGGTTATAATTGGCTTCCAGTGCCGCCTGGCTCAATGATACCTGCTAGAGCACCTATCTATCTGTTCAGCGAAAATATCTTTGCTTACAGTGGAATTGTCAGCATTGTACTTACGATAGTCACAGCGCATGTAGAATTTTTCGCATGGCGGCATTTGAGTGATCTTAAGAGCCATGGTTAAATTTTGTAAAGGAGGATAACAATAGAGGCACCATTTGGAACAATCAATAAAGGTAAGTAATCACCATGGCACGTAAGAAATCACATCCATCAGGGAAAACTGATCTGGTTTACAAGAAGATGCTGAAAGAAGTGCATGGATTTGGGAGAATGGCGTTATTGATCGGTTGCGGTCCAAGACTGGCGTGCGCCAGCGTCACAAGCTGTGGCCAGTCACATTGGAACTGCTCAAAAAAGAACATCAGCCTGATGCCAAAGGGAATGACCGTGTTTTCAAAACTGAACGCGGGTTTCCTTTGGTTCATAATGCCGTCGTTGATGGTGTTCGTAAACAGTCAGATTGCGTTAAGAATCTATTTTGGCGAGCCCAGCAGAAAACCGGGTATCAATGGCGGTAGGGGGTTCTACTGCCTACGAAAGACGGCCGCGACGGAGATTGAGAAGATCAATCCGCTGGTAACGGAAATGTTTCTGGCTCATACTGAGAAGGGCATGAAGAAGCATTACACTGAGCGGCATTTTGAACCATTGGATGAGGCAATAATGGAGATGGCGGACGTTTTTGGGCTACGAATAGCGGAAACGACCCAGGCATCGGCCAATATCATTCCGACCACGGAGCAGACATTTTGTTCATACATGCCATTTGCGTCGGTTTAATGTAGGGATAGCCATAGGACGCATGACTGCTTCGTTAGTTTGTATGGGGATCCCATCAATGGCTTTTGTTATATTCGATCAGCGCCTCTTTGCCAGTTTCGTTTACATCGATTTCCATGTAAAAGTTTCTGATATACTTCAATAAGTCATCGAGTGCAGCACGACAGGGCGCAGCTCGTGTTCTCATATAGTTAAAATGCTGCTCCTGTTCTTTATTTACAAAAACGTCTCCCGGCATATGAAAATAGGCTTCTCTACCGTTCTTGCTAATATCGAGCTCGTGTCCATAGGTTAGACAGTCTTCCCATGCATTAACGAATTGCTCGATTTTTATCCGTAGATCGGCATCATAGATGTGAAACGACGACTTTTTTACCAAATCGCATAGTGCTTCGCAGAAGCTCTGTCCCACCATGGTAATACGCCCATGACAGTCTAGGCGAGCTAAAAACTGGTCAATTACGTGCAAGTTGATGAAATAAAAGAGTTGTTTAAGCTGCTCGATATCGCGACTGCGTTGTACTTCCTGATGCGATTTTGTTTCGTTTTCTAGCAGACGTTTTGGTTCCGTCCGGATTATCTCAGTTAGCGCGGTGAATAAGGTATCACGTAAGTTACCTTTGGCATTATTTACAATCGCTTTATTGTCACTATCCGGACAATTGTAGGTTGATGCACGATGTCCCTTAGCATCAAATGGAAGATCATCGGGCAGTTTGCCAAACGCTTCATTAAATACAAGAATTATACGGTTCCACCCGAGCTCACCGATTGCGTATCCCAATTCTATTGCCACGTTTGGATTACAGTAACTCCGAGGCTCTCCACTCAATGAATCTTGATGAGCGACCTTGGAAAGGTCGCAGACAAAAACATCCGAGTTCTTGATTTTATGAAAAATTGAGTCCGCAATATTGGGGCTACCAGGAATGTTGCGCGTTGCTTCGTCCATTTTGGTAAGGGTACCTAAACCATCATCCTCATTGATCTTGTTAGCGGCATCATTCAATGCACTCCGGATAAGCTGGGAATTCGCTTTGGATGGAAGTTCTGATTGCCAAGAATAGAACACGTTGAGAATCTTGCTTGCCATTACAACCTCAATAGTTCGTTGAGCTTAAGAAGCCAACTGTACTAGAGCGTGTTATGAACTCATATTGGTCCAGGTAAATAAGTTTCGGAGCATGAGGATGGCGAAAGCCACCAGATGCCAGCCGGCCACCGTTGCTGCACATCGCTCATAATCCCGCACCAATCTCCTGAAGCGACTCATCCAGCCAAAGCGTCTTTCAACCACCCACCTGCGTGGCAGCAGCACGAACCCCCGTTTGGCCTCCGGCAACTTCACTACTTCCAGTTTGATGCCGTTTTTCTTGGCGGCCTCCGCCGGCCGGTCTCCCGTATACCCCTGATCCACCCAGACCAGTTCCACCGACTTATCCGTGACTTTCTGAATCTCCTGGGTCAGCTTTTTAACCTGATCTCGATCCTGCTCATCGGCCGGAGTCACGTGCAACGCCAGAAAATGCCCCAGCGTATCCACGGCCATATGCACTTTTGACCTTCCCCACAAAAAGTGGACGGGCCGGGAGTGATTAATTGAGGCTGGATT
>CAZSYN010000021.1:6229-47185 GCA_964610975.1 uncultured Phycisphaeraceae bacterium | reverse complement strand
CTGCGATCATGAGCAATCACCAGCGATGATGTCTTTGTGCCCCATCCCGTAAAGGGAAATGGGGCTTGCTTATCTCTCTGTTTTTATTTTGCGGCCGTGACCAGCGTGAAGAAGTCCGATGCCTGAATTTTCCCATCAATTCCCGATGAATCAATAAAGTGACCCCAGCATGGGTCTTCAATTCATGCCGGGGTCGAGAATGGAGGCTATAAGAAAGCGGGCTGTTTTTGGTTATTTACCTGAGCCCGCTGTCACTTCAGATCCGGAACCAACTTCAATTGAAGCCGTCGGAAGGTTGTCAACCGCCCAACCTTGTTCGCCGTGGATTTCCTCATCCATGCCGAGTGTTTCAGCCTCGGCCGACATGCGGAATCCCACAACTTTATCCACGATGAAGGCCAGGATCAGCGTGCCGATGCCGCCGTATGCTGCCGCGGCGATTGCGGCGATAAATTGCTTCCAGACCTGGCTGGCATTTCCGGCAACCGCGCCGTCCGCGCCGCCGCTGTTGAGGGCAAGCTGGCAGAATACGCCTGTCAAAAGCGCACCGAGAAAACCACCGACGCCATGCACGCCGAAGGCATCGAGCGAATCGTCATAACCCAGCTTGGTTTTCAGCAGAACCGCGTTGTAGCATACGATACCGGCCACAAGACCGATGATGATGGCCGCACCCGGCGAGACATAACCGGCCGCCGGAGTGATGGCAACCAGACCCGCCACCAGGCCTGACGCAAACCCAAGACTGGTCGGACGGCCATGTTTGAGCCATTCGGCAAAGAGCCATCCCAGACCGCCGGCGCCGGCCGCAATCTGCGTGGTGCTGAATGCCAGGGCCGCAAGGCCGCCTGAGCCACCGGCCGAACCGGCATTGAAACCGAACCATCCAAACCACAGCATACCTGCGCCCAAAAGGGTCAGAACCAGCGAGTTCGGACGAATCACGTTATTCGGATAGCCTTTGCGGCGGCCGAGGTAAATCGCCAGAACCAGGGCGCTGACGCCAGCGGAAATATGGACCACGGTGCCGCCGGCAAAGTCGATGGCGCCGATGTTGCCTTCGCCCAGGCCAAGCCATCCGCCGCCCCATACCCAATGGGCCAGCGGGTTATAAATCACCAGTGCCCAGAGTAATGAAAAAATTGCATATCCTTTGAATGTCACGCGTTCGGCAAACGCGCCGGTGATCAGCGCCGGCGTGATGATCGCAAACATGCCCTGGAACATGATGAAGATCAGTTCAGGAACCTTTGTTGCGTTGTGGATCAGGTCCGGCGTGACCCCGCTGAGGAACAGCAGGTTCGGGTCCCAGCCGACAAAACCCTTGATGCTGGTGCCAAACGCCATGGAATAACCGATGACGACCCATTCAATGCCGATGAGACCCAGCACTGCCATGGAGTGCATCATCGTTCCCAGTACGTTCTTACGACGAACCATGCCGGCATAAAAAAGCGCCAGGCCGGGCATCATGAACATGACCAGTGCAGAACTGATCAGAACCCATGCGGTATCGCCTGTGTCGGCAGCTCCGACTGTCGCGGAACTCACCTTCGACACTGCGGCCGGCGCAGATGCTGCCACCTCCTGTGCAAAACAAGTAGATGCGGAGAGTAGGGCCACGATGCTGAGGCAGATGCCTGCGCGTGAAAGTCGCGCTTTAGTCATAAATGATGACTCCATGAATAGAAAGTGAAATGTAACAATCAACTCTTGCTCTATTAATAGGCAAATGCTGTGCCGGTGGATACGGCAAGAGGTATTTATTGTTATAATATGTTAAAAATTAACTACTTACGTAATAAAAAGAAAAATGTTTCTGCTCACGGCAAATGTGAAAATTATCGCTTATTTAATAGGCAATGTTTGTTTTTTTGCATATTTTGGCACATATTTTAAGCAAAAAAAGGCTAATTATGATTTTACGATATAATGAAAATGTTATATTAAGCAATCAAATTTAATATGTGCTTATAAATAAAATGAATATATTGAAAAATGCTATACAAAAAAAGACCAATTAAAATAATTTATAGGACATTGCTCATTAACAAAGCGGCGCTTCAGTTGAGTTTAATGCCATGATAAATAAGGACAGCCATGATCCGTCGTTAGCGGATCATGGCTGCCAGAGGTGCGTTCAACCGAGTAGTTGAAACGCGTAGTGCATACTTTTACTTAATGACGTGATTCATTTACCGTTTACTTGCGGCCTCGGATTTGTCACTTTCATAATAGGTGTTACCCGGGATGGCTGAAGGAATCAGTTGGTATTCCGGATAGGCCGAGATACCGTGTTCATGCAGATCCAGGCCCTCGATTTCACCTTTACGAGAAACGCGCAGGGTACCAGTCAGATCGACAAGTTTCATCATGATGAGTGCGACAACAAACGTCGCACCGACCACAACAGCGCTTCCGACGATCTGAGCGATGAGCACCTGGGTGCCGCCGCCGTAGAAGAGGCCTTTGATCGGCGTGGTCAGGTCCATGCCAGTTGTGCTCGGTACGCCATATTCACCTGTGGCAAACAGACCCAGCGAGATGGTTCCCCATATGCCGTTGGCCGCATGCACAGGCACAGCGCCAATCGGATCATCAATACGCAGGTACTCAAGCAATTCCGTTACCAGCATAACGATCAGGCCGGCAACAGCTCCGAGGATCAACGCACCCAGCGGGCTAACCCAGTAGCACGGGCATGTGATGGCTACAAGACCGGCCAGGAATCCGTTGGTGATGGCGCCGGCATCCCACTTGCCGTTGAGGATGTAAGCATAAATCACCGCGATAAGACCCGCCGAGCAGGCGGCCAGAGTCGTATTGGCCGCAACGCGTCCGCAACCTGCGGCATCCATGGCCGAAAGAGTTGAACCAGGATTAAAACCGTACCATCCGAACCACAGAATGAAACCGCCACTGATGGCAATGGTAAGATCGTGCGGGGTCATCGGGCTTCCGCCGTCGCGTTTGAATTTGCGTCCCAGGCGCGGGCCCAGCACAATTGAACCGGCCAGGGCGATAAAGCCGCCGATACTATGAACAACCGTTGAACCGGCAAAGTCATGGAAGTTCATACCAAGCGAGGAGAGGAAATGCCCCTCGCTGCCCATTGTTGCAAGGAAGCCATCCGGACCCCAGCCCCAGTGGCCGATGATCGGATAAATAAAGCCTGATACGCCGACGGAGTAGATGATATCGCCAATAAAACCGGTGCGGCCGATCATCGCGCCCGAGCAGATCGTCGAGCATGTATCGGCAAAGGCAAACTGGAAGAGCCAGTATGCCAGGAAGGCCACGCCGGTGCCTTCATAAGTGGCGGGAATATTCTGGAGGAAGAACCATGATTTTCCCGCGCCATCGCCCCAACCGATAAATCCGTTGCCGTGGCCGAACATGAACGCAAAACCCCAGCAATAGAACAATACGCCGCAGAGGCATGTATCAAATACGCATTCCACCAGCACATTGACGGTTTCACGCGAACGGCAGAAACCCGCTTCGAGCATGGTAAAACCGACTTGCATGCCGAAAACCAGAAATGCGCCGAGCAAAACCCACAGGGTATTAAGCGGATTGATCAGGTCCGTAGCTTTGGGTTCCGCCGGCGCCGTTGCCGTGGCCGCCTGGGCATAAGCCTGCGAGCCGAGACCCGCCGATCCAATATGAATCAAGGCAGCAACGAATAGTGCAATAAAGAGTACCGCCATCACACCCAGGGCCTTACCGGCCAGAAGGGTGTAGCCGAACTTCCGCCACTGCGGATCTTTCAGACGTTGACTAAGACGGGATAGTTTACCGCCAAACGTAAGTTTGATTGGGACTTGAAGACCACTACGCATTCCAACGCTCCTTGAAAAAGGACCTTCTCCTGCGCATAAACTCGACTGACCAAAGAAGCTTGAGTGTTGGGAGTACTTCTTTTGATCAGCTCTTTAGCTCATACGCTACTTATGGCCAACACCTCGACTTGGGGTGTTGCAGCCATGATGTGCCTGAGCAGGTTTTGGGAGAAACTCACCAGGCAAACTCTATTTGGAGGGAGTTTTAGCAAAGTGTGAGCCAAGCACCGCATTTAGTCGCTCACATGGATATAAATAATGGTCCCGTTGTGGTTTGTATTTTTTATATAGTCTGTTTCTGCTTGGTTATCATGCATGATGTACTAAATAAAAAATATGCAGATTTAGTCTATTAGAGTTTATTTTATGAACATTACGATCTTGAAAATATTGCATTATTCAATATTTTGGTACTAAATTCAGCCATTGCCTAAAAAACAGTAGTATTTGGTTTAAAATATCCATAATGCTTAATAAAAGGGCATATTGGAATATGTATGGGCATAACTGGTTGAATATAAAGTATAAATGATCAGCAACAAATCGGGTTTATTGCATTGTGCAATAATTTTTTGAAAAACGTATGCAATGACAGCTAGCACTGTGTATCTACCTGACGTATACCATATATATTTTATCACAGATTACATGAGGTTGAATCTACTGGCTTAGAGCATTTGCAATAAAGATGCGGCGCGGCGACGAGGCAGGCAAGCCATCAGCCAAGGAGTGACGACGAGGCAACCCCGTAGGGTTTCTGAGGAGGAACGACGCAGGATGATGGCTTGCCTGCCCGTCCGCATCGCGGTTGCCTGGCAACGACGCGCTACAGCTTTATTGCAAGTGCTCTAGTAAGAAAGAGGTGGAAACCTTCCGATCTGAAGAAAGATCCATACGATAAAACTCTGTAAACCCGTGCAGCAGCTATTCCGAATTATGCTGAAAGACGTAAAGCGCTAATGATGAACGGTGTCGTTATGCCCTTCTCTTTCCCCTAAGCGCATGCTTAGGGAAGACGTCTGATGCCGAGAATAGGCTGTTTGTTTTCTGGTTTTGGATGCAGGGTGTGAAGGCGCGACTTATTCCAGGCTCTTCACGCAAATCGGATCGCATACGTTTCAATTCACGCGCCTGTGAAGGCGCGACCCCTGCACGCGGATGGCCAGCGGCTCATGCATCGGGTTTCAATCCTCGCGCCTGTGAAGGCGCGACATCGCCGGATGGCGCCCCGTTGACCACTGTCACCAGTTTCAATTCACGCGCCTGTGAAGGCGCGACAGTTGGCAGAGCGTTGGATCCCGCTGTTGGCTCCGTTTCAATTCACGCGCCTGTGAAGGCGCGGCTTCCCGTACTGGCGCAAAGGGTGACATTCTTTCCGGTTTCAATCCTCGCGCCTGTGAAGGCGCGGCGGTTTGCGACAGGTACTCACCCGTGGAAGCAAATTGTTTCAATCCTCGCGCCTGTGAAGGCGCGGCCATCTCCGCCACCAGGAATGCCGCAGGTATCTCCCGTTTCAATCCTCGCGCCTGTGAAGGCGCGGCCTGTTGTCATGAGGACAGCGGCCGGCAATCGCCGTTTCAATCCTCGCGCCTGTGAAGGCGCGGCTCCACTACGACCGGTACACTAGGATGGGCGGCCATGTTTCAATCCTCGCGCCTGTGAAGGCGCGGCGCGGTGAATTGTTGATCTGCGCGACACGTCGAAAAGTTTCAATCCTCGCGCCTGTGAAGGCGCGGCTCACTACGTCCGAATTAAAGGCCGAACTCGCAAAAGGTTTCAATCCTCGCGCCTGTGAAGGCGCGGCGAGCGACGCGCCGGCCATATCAATGAGCATGGCCGGTTTCAATCCTCGCGCCTGTGAAGGCGCGGCCTTGTTTCATCCTGTTGTTTGCGCGTTCCGCCGGTTTCAATCCTCGCGCCTGTGAAGGCGCGGCTGGAGTTCGGCGCTGTCGGCATCGAGGAGTTGACAGTTTCAATCCTCGCGCCTGTGAAGGCGCGGCACCAACTTTTTGCTGTTCCAAGCAAAGAGTCGATGGTTTCAATCCTCGCGCCTGTGAAGGCGCGGCGGTAGTGTCGGCGATTTAGCTGCCGGTGGTCTCGAGGTTTCAATCCTCGCGCCTGTGAAGGCGCGGCTCGCAATCCCATCATGGTGGGATGTGTGGCAATCGTTTCAATCCTCGCGCCTGTGAAGGCGCGGCCCGCTGCCGCCGGTGTGTTCCATCCGTTCGCCAAGTTTCAATCCTCGCGCCTGTGAAGGCGCGGCGCAAGTAGATTTAAAACTCGGTAGGGACGTACTGTTTCAATCCTCGCGCCTGTGAAGGCGCGGCCGATTCGGGTTCTGACGAAGACGAAGACGACGATGGTTTCAATCCTCGCGCCTGTGAAGGCGCGGCCAGCGAGGCGTTGATCGAGCAGCCGCCGAGAGACAGGTTTCAATCCTCGCGCCTGTGAAGGCGCGGCATGCTGGCCAGCGCCGAAGATCAGGCCACGCTGGTTTCAATCCTCGCGCCTGTGAAGGCGCGGCCTGCAGGTACTGGGAATCGGGATGCTCGGTATACCAGTTTCAATCCTCGCGCCTGTGAAGGCGCGGCCGGCTTGATCGAAAAAGCCGGTGTCGTTCCGTGGTGTTTCAATCCTCGCGCCTGTGAAGGCGCGGCAATCCTCAACCTGCTTTTCAGAGGAGATTTGTTTAGCGTTTCAATCCTCGCGCCTGTGAAGGCGCGGCAACATTGCTCAGTTTTGAATATGCCTGGCGCGAAGTTTCAATCCTCGCGCCTGTGAAGGCGCGGCCTAAGCCGCTAATGCTGATCGGTGTGCGGCTCGGTGTTTCAATCCTCGCGCCTGTGAAGGCGCGGCGGCTATTCAGGTAGCAAACGCCGACAAAGTCGGGGTTTCAATCCTCGCGCCTGTGAAGGCGCGGCGCGGAGCTAGGCGCATTAGGGTGGGCCGTCAGCCAGTTTCAATCCTCGCGCCTGTGAAGGCGCGGCCTCAAAGCCGCCACCGCCGCTCTGGAGGAGATCCAGTTTCAATCCTCGCGCCTGTGAAGGCGCGGCTCGCTTTTTTTTGATCAGGTGACGCTTTTGTGATGTTTCAATCCTCGCGCCTGTGAAGGCGCGGCAGCCCTTGTGCGGCGTGGCCTTGCCACGTTTATTGTTTCAATCCTCGCGCCTGTGAAGGCGCGGCGGTATTGCTCGGAGTTCGTGGCACATCTGATAACGGTTTCAATCCTCGCGCCTGTGAAGGCGCGGCCAAGTAATCTTCTATCGTGGCGACCCGCGTATCGGTTTCAATCCTCGCGCCTGTGAAGGCGCGGCCGGGGCAGCATGAGACAGACCAACGACAATCAGGGAGTTTCAATCCTCGCGCCTGTGAAGGCGCGGCCTCAGTCATAATCGCCACGTTCGTACCGCCGGATGTTTCAATCCTCGCGCCTGTGAAGGCGCGGCGTTGATCACGGCCCGTTACATCAGCTTGGTGCTATGGTTTCAATCCTCGCGCCTGTGAAGGCGCGGCCGAAGGCCCGGATCTTTCATCCAGTCACCAGGGTAGTTTCAATCCTCGCGCCTGTGAAGGCGCGGCGGTCCTGATTCACCTCCAGAAATAAGCTGTGCCATGTTTCAATCCTCGCGCCTGTGAAGGCGCGGCCGTGCCGGCGTCCTATGACCCCATTTGGTGCTTTGTTTCAATCCTCGCGCCTGTGAAGGCGCGGCGCAGCGCATGCTTGGATGCCATCAATGGTAAAAAGTTTCAATCCTCGCGCCTGTGAAGGCGCGGCACTACTGGGATCTGTGCTCAGACGGTTATCTGACGGTTTCAATCCTCGCGCCTGTGAAGGCGCGGCCGGGCCTACGATCAAGATCTTTTTCAGTATGGCGAGTTTCAATCCTCGCGCCTGTGAAGGCGCGGCCCGGGTTGCGTACCAAGACTGGCCAAGTTCAGCCAGTTTCAATCCTCGCGCCTGTGAAGGCGCGGCCTGGCTGGCGAAGCGGCATGGCTGGGAGCCGAAGAAGTTTCAATCCTCGCGCCTGTGAAGGCGCGGCCAGTCAAGTTCGGTATTCAGCGACACTTAAACGCTGTTTCAATCCTCGCGCCTGTGAAGGCGCGGCCAACCTTCACTGGCACACGGATCGAGTCATAATAGTTTCAATCCTCGCGCCTGTGAAGGCGCGGCAATTCACTGTCGTTTGATGGTGTTGATGATTTTGCAGTTTCAATCCTCGCGCCTGTGAAGGCGCGGCGCAGCCGCCGAGAGACAGGAGAACGCCGGCCATAAGTTTCAATCCTCGCGCCTGTGAAGGCGCGGCACGTCGATTACGGCGAGCGCGGCGGCGTGTACCAGGTTTCAATCCTCGCGCCTGTGAAGGCGCGGCGTTACGGCCGAAGCGCAGGCTATCACAGTCGGCTGGTTTCAATCCTCGCGCCTGTGAAGGCGCGGCGAGTCCGAAGTCATAAAGTGAGACGGGCAGCTCAGTTTCAATCCTCGCGCCTGTGAAGGCGCGGCAAGTCGGCCACGGCCGCACCACCGGCAGATCCGAGTTTCAATCCTCGCGCCTGTGAAGGCGCGGCCCCCGACAATGTCGGTATCGCCGCTATTAAAGCTAGTTTCAATCCTCGCGCCTGTGAAGGCGCGGCCATTGCTTGGGTTTCAGGAAACGGGCGATGCTTTTTGTTTCAATCCTCGCGCCTGTGAAGGCGCGGCGCGCGCGCGAAGTCATCATGCAGATTGACATTGCGGTTTCAATCCTCGCGCCTGTGAAGGCGCGGCCAAGTCGGCATTTTTAAGCCAGTCACCTGGGTAGTTTCAATCCTCGCGCCTGTGAAGGCGCGGCACATGCTCTATATGTAAAGACGGTGACAGGATTCGTTTCAATCCTCGCGCCTGTGAAGGCGCGGCCGAACCTGTAACCTGGCTGCGTGGGATCCTCGCTGTTTCAATCCTCGCGCCTGTGAAGGCGCGGCCCAATGATCGTCATTCGCTATTACATTGATGCAGTTTCAATCCTCGCGCCTGTGAAGGCGCGGCAGGCGCTGGTGGCGGAGCTCCGCCGTATAACGGCGGTTTCAATCCTCGCGCCTGTGAAGGCGCGGCGATCAAAAGGCACGTGAGGACCGAAAGACCACAGTTTCAATCCTCGCGCCTGTGAAGGCGCGGCGGCCCGACTCACCACCAACGATGACCCAGTCAATAGTTTCAATCCTCGCGCCTGTGAAGGCGCGGCCAGATTCAAAGCTCTGCCGGCGCTTAATGCGCAGTTTCAATCCTCGCGCCTGTGAAGGCGCGGCTGTTAAAGGCTGCATTTGCTACAAGATTAATCTAAGTTTCAATCCTCGCGCCTGTGAAGGCGCGGCCCCCGGAACTCGCCGTCATGGAACACGCCGTCATGGTTTCAATCCTCGCGCCTGTGAAGGCGCGGCAGTTCGTTGCATTAAACTCATTCCTACCGTAGCTGGTTTCAATCCTCGCGCCTGTGAAGGCGCGGCCCGCAACCTGGCGGACACTTGCGGCACGTCTATACAGTTTCAATCCTCGCGCCTGTGAAGGCGCGGCCGCGCAAACTAACGGCCGTGTGTGATCCTCTTCAGTTTCAATCCTCGCGCCTGTGAAGGCGCGGCGTAGTGCTAGACAACATCTGATAAACCTGATATTGTTTCAATCCTCGCGCCTGTGAAGGCGCGGCGGCTTGCGTACTGATTTTCGTAATAATTCGATGTGGGTTTCAATCCTCGCGCCTGTGAAGGCGCGGCCAGCGAGCTTGTTGGTGCTGCTTTAGCCCAGGGCTGTTTCAATCCTCGCGCCTGTGAAGGCGCGGCAGTAAATAGGCAAAGATTGTAAGTTGCCGTAAAATGTTTCAATCCTCGCGCCTGTGAAGGCGCGGCAGTAAATAGGCAAAGATTGTAAGTTGCCGTAAAATGTTTCAATCCTCGCGCCTGTGAAGGCGCGGCGCGTATCGCCATTCTCAAAGGTTACTCGGACAATAGTGTTTCAATCCTCGCGCCTGTGAAGGCGCGGCGCTCTCTTTTGACGTGTCAATTTTTGCACTAAATCGTTTCAATCCTCGCGCCTGTGAAGGCGCGGCAAAAGGCTATCGGATCTCTCGCGGTGCTGTGTGGTTTCAATCCTCGCGCCTGTGAAGGCGCGGCGATCACGACTACTACACCAAAAATATTGTTTCCGGTTTCAATCCTCGCGCCTGTGAAGGCGCGGCTTTACGTATGGTTTTGGCATATGCGCGAACGTGTGTTTCAATCCTCGCGCCTGTGAAGGCGCGGCGTGGGCGAACAGGTAGAGTACGCTATGTCCATGGGGTTTCAATCCTCGCGCCTGTGAAGGCGCGGCATCCGATGACGTTTTATCAACGGTCCGCAATGCGGGTTTCAATCCTCGCGCCTGTGAAGGCGCGGCAATCCATCCTGCGGTAAAGTCATGTCATGCAATCAAGTTTCAATCCTCGCGCCTGTGAAGGCGCGGCGCGGCATCTTCGGCCGTGTATCTTGGGTCGTTGATCATGTTTCAATCCTCGCGCCTGTGAAGGCGCGGCATCAATGATTTTCACGCGGTAAGGCTTGTTTCCGGTTTCAATCCTCGCGCCTGTGAAGGCGCGGCCTTTGACGGTATTGCTGATGTGCTTCATGGTCATGTTTCAATCCTCGCGCCTGTGAAGGCGCGGCGTATCGCCATTCTCAAAGGTTATTCGGACAGTAGTGTTTCAATCCTCGCGCCTGTGAAGGCGCGGCATCGGCCCGCAAATCCGATCTTATCGACCTTTTGGTTTCAATCCTCGCGCCTGTGAAGGCGCGGCGTATTTGCGACATTTATATTTTAGGTGTAATTATGCAGTTTCAATCCTCGCGCCTGTGAAGGCGCGGCCCAAGCTCTTCATCAATCGCAGTACGGGCCAGAGTCGTTTCAATCCTCGCGCCTGTGAAGGCGCGGCCTTCACGCTTGCAGCCGCAAGGGTGGCGGCGTCCAGTTTCAATCCTCGCGCCTGTGAAGGCGCGGCTACGAAAATCCTAATACCAGTGGAGTTTACGCGGGTTTCAATCCTCGCGCCTGTGAAGGCGCGGCTGTCTTCCTGCTCATCGCCTCCACGTCCGATGTCGTTTCAATCCTCGCGCCTGTGAAGGCGCGGCTAGAGCGAGAGAATCGCCATATCAGCGCGATTGAGGTTTCAATCCTCGCGCCTGTGAAGGCGCGGCATGTAACCTTATCCCTGATGCACATGTGGACATAGTTTCAATCCTCGCGCCTGTGAAGGCGCGGCCGGATCATTTCAAAAAAGCGATGGCGCTTCAGTCGGTTTCAATCCTCGCGCCTGTGAAGGCGCGGCACGGCATCAACGGCTCGAACCTTTTCTTCACTCAGTTTCAATCCTCGCGCCTGTGAAGGCGCGGCAGTTGCGGGCTTGGGGGATCAACCCCAGTCAATCGTTTCAATCCTCGCGCCTGTGAAGGCGCGGCTTTCAATTGCGGCTATAATCCGCCGGCCGAAATAAGTTTCAATCCTCGCGCCTGTGAAGGCGCGGCGGAAGGACCCACACACGCGAATATACTCAAAAAAGTTTCAATCCTCGCGCCTGTGAAGGCGCGGCCCGATCGCCAGGACTATCAAATCGCTTTAAGATGGTTTCAATCCTCGCGCCTGTGAAGGCGCGGCGCCCACCCAGTATTTTTTCGCGCCATATGGGCGGTTTCAATCCTCGCGCCTGTGAAGGCGCGGCGCCTCGGTAGCGTGCGGCCCGAGGCTTCCCTTACCGTTTCAATCCTCGCGCCTGTGAAGGCGCGGCCGTGCACGATCCACCATCAATCACAAGTTTTTTAAGTTTCAATCCTCGCGCCTGTGAAGGCGCGGCTCCGGCCATTTCTCCGCTGGCCAGCATCATATTACGTTTCAATCCTCGCGCCTGTGAAGGCGCGGCATCAAGCAACATTCGTTTGCAGTAAATCACACCTGTTTCAATCCTCGCGCCTGTGAAGGCGCGGCGGACGCGTCGACCTGGAAGACGCGGAATTGCTGGTTTCAATCCTCGCGCCTGTGAAGGCGCGGCTCCGGAAAACGGCAATGAAATCCGGGGCGGCATTGTTTCAATCCTCGCGCCTGTGAAGGCGCGGCGGGATTGGTTTTTGTCCTACATCAACATTTATCTGTTTCAATCCTCGCGCCTGTGAAGGCGCGGCTGCTTTTCGATTGGTTTAAGTCCGGGAGCGTTGGGTTTCAATCCTCGCGCCTGTGAAGGCGCGGCAAAGTATCTAATATCTCACGTAATGCCCTCTTATCGTTTCAATCCTCGCGCCTGTGAAGGCGCGGCGAAATGCGGACGGCCGATCCGGATTGGCACCATGTTTCAATCCTCGCGCCTGTGAAGGCGCGGCGGACAACAGGCTCCATTTCCTTATCATCCTCATTGTTTCAATCCTCGCGCCTGTGAAGGCGCGGCGGCATGGACCAGAGAGTTGAAACTGAGTTTTTAAGTTTCAATCCTCGCGCCTGTGAAGGCGCGGCGGCATGGACCAGAGAGTTGAAACTGAGTTTTTAAGTTTCAATCCTCGCGCCTGTGAAGGCGCGGCGAGGGCGTGTTGTAGGCTGTTTTACCGTTGACATCGGTTTCAATCCTCGCGCCTGTGAAGGCGCGGCATCGTACCAATCATTAAACCAAACATCCCAATCTGTTTCAATCCTCGCGCCTGTGAAGGCGCGGCTTCAACCTCGCGCATCACTGCAAGCTGCCGCGGGAGTTTCAATCCTCGCGCCTGTGAAGGCGCGGCTACGGTCATACGTCAAGGGATTGATATCTCTTGAAGTTTCAATCCTCGCGCCTGTGAAGGCGCGGCGTCCCAAATCGGGTTGAGCGTCGGGGCAACAGTAGTTTCAATCCTCGCGCCTGTGAAGGCGCGGCAATCAATGACATTATGCGCGGCGTAGATCCCCAGGTTTCAATCCTCGCGCCTGTGAAGGCGCGGCTAGTGAGAGATTCATATAAGCCTCAAGAGAGCTTGTTTCAATCCTCGCGCCTGTGAAGGCGCGGCGTGCCAGTACTAATGCATTCCATGCTCAATACCAGTTTCAATCCTCGCGCCTGTGAAGGCGCGGCGTTAGGGATGTCGGACGGTTCATACGTGCTCACGGTGTTTCAATCCTCGCGCCTGTGAAGGCGCGGCCATCTCCACGTTTTATAAATATTTCTGGCACTTTGTTTCAATCCTCGCGCCTGTGAAGGCGCGGCAGTGGCGGTGCCGCGATAGATGCCAGTTTCCAGGTTTCAATCCTCGCGCCTGTGAAGGCGCGGCCAACTCAAATCCTGGCTCACTTTCGAAGTTCCGCGTTTCAATCCTCGCGCCTGTGAAGGCGCGGCCGAGTAGATCTCCCCCGTTATCCAGAGTGGCAGGTTTCAATCCTCGCGCCTGTGAAGGCGCGGCGTTTACAACGACGCAAAATCCGCGGTTTCCGGGGCGTTTCAATCCTCGCGCCTGTGAAGGCGCGGCGAGGTAGACTTTTAACTGCGCGCCGCTGAGGTTGCGTTTCAATCCTCGCGCCTGTGAAGGCGCGGCCAGGTCAGGAAATCGGTGACCTGCTGGTCAAAATGTTTCAATCCTCGCGCCTGTGAAGGCGCGGCGTTGATGCCGTTGCCGCTGAGGTCAGGTATGGATTGTTTCAATCCTCGCGCCTGTGAAGGCGCGGCCCCATGCTGTCCCCCTGATAAAAGAGCCCACATGTTTCAATCCTCGCGCCTGTGAAGGCGCGGCCGGTCAGTTTCGCCGACAATCCGCACTTCGTACTGTTTCAATCCTCGCGCCTGTGAAGGCGCGGCGTCGGTCAAATCTACCACAGAATCTATTGTGAGAGTTTCAATCCTCGCGCCTGTGAAGGCGCGGCATAATATATCGTCATTAATTAGGTTATGCAAGAGTTTCAATCCTCGCGCCTGTGAAGGCGCGGCTTCCACCATTTTAGGCTGTGGCGTTGGCATCCGATCTGTTTCAATCCTCGCGCCTGTGAAGGCGCGGCTTGCCACAAATCAGCCGATTACAGCCATTAAAAAGTTTCAATCCTCGCGCCTGTGAAGGCGCGGCCGTGATACGGTCATCCGATCCGGCCGGTCGCCGGGTTTCAATCCTCGCGCCTGTGAAGGCGCGGCGAACTACGGCGGTCTTTCCTTCTCCGCAGGTGTCACAGTTTCAATCCTCGCGCCTGTGAAGGCGCGGCTTTCACGGACGACGCGAGTAAGGTTTTCATTAAAGGTTTCAATCCTCGCGCCTGTGAAGGCGCGGCAAGCTGCTGATGTGGCCTATACGCGATACTATGAGTTTCAATCCTCGCGCCTGTGAAGGCGCGGCTGTACGTCTATAACCTCAGTCAACTACAACTGCAAACGCCCGGATTCCGCGAACGTGGCAATACCGGCGGTATTCGGGCAACCTTCTAGAATCAGCGATTCCGTATTCACTTGCCAATGAGCAACTTATATCAAACGCGAACCTGGCCGTTGCACCATGCGCATTATACGTTCGCCAGAAGCACTTTTTCAAAAATAAATGGGGAGGGGTTGCACTTGTGATATGTTATTACCGTGCCCACAAGCTATGCAGCTTGGAGTATACGGCATTTTATGGCTCTGAAATACTTACGCAAGCAGTATGTGTTCTATATACTTCGTAGCATGCCGACAAAAATCATCTACAAAATCATTTATCCTAATGGCAAGATTTATGTAGGCAAGGATTTGACAAATGATATCAACTATTTTGGCAGTGCTTGTAGCGATTTGATTGCGGCAGATTTCACGCATCAACAACGGCAGAGTTTTACCGCCACCCGTGAAATACTTTGGGAATCTGCATGTGCTGCCGATACTGAAGTAAACCAAAAAGAAGTGGAGTACATACTTCAGTTCAGATCCAATGATCCTAAAATAGGTTATAACCGCTGGCCAAAGTTTGTCGGCCAGCGTTGATGCGATATACAGACTTCCGCACTATCTTTTTATATGATCAAAGGCCCATTAAGATCGGCCACGGGTTTTGTTCCGTGGTGTTCTATGCGGCGCTTAAAATTAGCGCCGAGATGATAAAACCGCAAACTATCCTGCGTCAGGTCGGCAATCTGCAAAAGTCGGTTTTTCAGGTCGGCCCACTGGGCAGGGTCTACCTGGCATTCAAAAACGGAATTTTGCACGCGCTGGCCAAAATCCAAGCATGTTTTTGAAACATGATTCAGCCGCTTGCGGCCGGCCTGAGTGGTGGTTGAGACGTCATAGGTTATCAGCACAAGCATATTTGCTCCGTGTCATTTGCGCATCACATATTCCGAAGATAATGGTCATTTCCAGATAAATGGCGGGTATGCGTCTGTATCGCCACGCAGGTAGCGCGCAAGCAGGCGCGCCTGAAGATGAACAATCAGGCCGATGGTGACTTTTTCATTCAGGTATGGATGAAGCAATTCTTCCTGCTTGCGTTTTTGATAGGCAATCATAACGGTTTTACGTGTGGCGTCGCTCATCATGACTGCGCTGGATTCTGTTACAGTAAATCCCGCGGCGTCCACCTGCCTGCGATTGATAAGCGAAAGTACGAGCCTATCCACCAGAAACGGGCGAAGTTCTTCCATGAGATCCAGTGCCAATGACGGCCGGCCGGGGCGGTCGCGATGTAAAAAACCGACTGCGGCGTCAAGGCCGACAGCTTCGCAGGCGGCGCGGGCATCGTGGGCAAGCATGGTGTAAAGAAACGAGAGCAAGGCGTTGACGTTATCCAGCGGCGGCCGGCGCGAACGGGATGAGAACTTAAAAGTTTCCTTCTGAGATCGGATAAGCGCGTTAAATACTGAAAAATATGTACGGGCCGAATCTCCTTCAAGACCACGAAGAGCATCCAGAGAATTTTCAGTCATGACCTGGTCAAGCGACTGTTGCAGCAATCCTGCGGCCGACTCAACAGAAGAACGATCAGGAGATTCAGGGTAATCGCGGACATTACGCAGCAAAACAGCCCGGGCATTGGCGATTTTGCCGGCGACAACATGACGCGCGATCATGGCGGATCGAGCATCATCATCCGCAACGCGATACTGCTCTCGCCGTAAGAGTACATTGCCGGGCGTAAAACCAGTGCTGCGCGCGCGAAATGCCCCCTGCTCGGAAAGAAATGTAACGGCCACGCCGCGCTCCGCACACAGCCCCAGAAGAGAGGGGCTAAAGCCGATGCGTCCGAAGCAGACAATGCCGCCGAGCGTATGCACGGGTACACGAAATTTGGTTTGTTTTTCAAAACGAACCAGCACATTTTCGCGCTCTCGAGCAAGATAACTGCCCTGCGTCGTCACAAAAAGCGTATTGAGATGATGCTTCATGATGATTCCTCTGATCCGCCCGGTAGAGACCAATTCACAAGGGCTTGGGCGACATAACCTGCGGCAGAACGTGGTTGCCGGGGTGAATGCGGCATACAAAGATTCAGCAGTGAACAACGCTCGCACTTATCATCGCGCATGGCAGACGGAGTGTGGCCGGAATTGAGTAATGCGTGCAAATCCGCAGCCGTCTTTGCGGCCAGCGCGCGCAAATCTGAATCCATGGGAATTTCAACCCGGCGGCGGGTTTTGCCGTAATACAAGGCCCCCGCCGGAATTGTCGTATGCAGCATTTCTTCAAGACAAAGCGCCTGCGCGCAGAGCTGAACCTGATCAACCTGCGTGGATTTTGGCCGGCCACGCTTGTATTCAACCGGGTACGGAGCACAGTTGGGGCGAAATTCTACCACATCGGCCACGCCATAAAGCCCCAGCGTATAAGAACGCAACTGAAGCGAACGCGCAATGCGAATGCCTGGCCGCGTTTCGTGGGTTTTAGAATCGGCCCGCTGATGAAGCTGCCGCCCCTCCACAGTCAGACGATTTTCAGACCAAAGACGTTCCAGATGAATTAACGCACATTGCCGCGGGCAATACAGCAGATGCTGCAAGGCGGAAATTGGTAGAAGATCGTCTTCGGTGAACATGGGAGATATTACTCGTCAAACGGCGTTCCCATTGCAAGACCATTTAATTTTTCAATTGATTCCAAAATTTGTTTTTTAGCAGCCGCACGATTTTTAAGATCTCCAGGCTGAATTTCCATTAACACGCGATCACTAATCTGCTTATTAATAAAGACATCATTCACTGTTGAGGCTTGGAGTTCATTTCTATATCTTGCCATCTTCCACTCCCACTGCCGGTCATATACTTCATTACCGCCCAATCCTGTGTATTCAATAAAAAGTGTATGAGAACCACTACGAAGCGGAACTGTAAAATCCGGTCTTATAGAGCGATCGCGCCCCGGAATCGGCAAAGGTTCTTCGTATTGATGCGTAATCGCGTTATCAAAAAGCAAATTAGCAATGAATTGTTCGCCCGATGATTTAACGGCGTATCCAGCTTTTGTTGGCAACCGTTTACGAAAATCCATGTCAGGGATATTCGGGAGTTGATGAAAATAACCAAGTTGAAAATTCCCCTGTTCAATAATATTAAGATGAGTAGGGAATGAACATATCGCACCATGAATCCGGATAAGCAATGCCTCAATATCATCGCGCAAACCGCGCGATTTAATTTGCTTGATACGATGCAAAGCACGGCGGAATATCGGTATAAGTACATATGCAGGACGACTTGAAGCGGCTGAAAAAAATTGACTCACATAACTGCCAACATTCTGATCGGCAGCAATATCTTGAATTTGCTGAAGAACAGCGAGTAAGCGACCACAATGA
Organism: uncultured Phycisphaeraceae bacterium; assembly: GCA_964610975.1. Taxonomy (GTDB): domain Bacteria; phylum Planctomycetota; class Phycisphaerae; order WQYP01; family WQYP01; genus CAZSYN01. The sequence goes on along the minus strand of CAZSYN010000021.1, from coordinate 29,591 downwards.
TATGCAGGATCGGGATGATCTTCTTGAAGGCCAAAAGTAGTATTCTCTTGCTGTATCACGCTCATAATTATCCCCATTTGCGAAATTTCAAGTTTAACACTTGCATATTCTTTTCCGTGTGTATATTGTACGTCCTATTAGGGCTTAACTAAAAAATTGGCCGAGGTTGCATCTCGGCCAACGTGCCCCGGTGGCGTAATTGGTAAACGCACCAGATTTCCACTCTGTGTCATTGCGGGTTCGAGTCCCGCCCGGGGTATTCCATAGTGTGCCATGTTTTGCATCATTGATCAAGCACCTTTTTGAGCACCAGTTGCTCGCGTCTTTACAGACGCGTAGATTGAAACAGCCGGCAATCACCTGTGGTCGCCGGCTGTTAGTCGCGCCTTCACAGGCGCGTGGATTGAAACCGGGTGTATATTGTACGGCACCACTATGGTGAATGTGGCCGGGTAAAACCGGCCGCATTCTTTTTATATCCATTCCTCAATCGATATACCTGCGGGCAGATCTTTGGTATCTACGATGATTTCATAGTCACTTTCAGATCTTGGGGCATTCGCGCTGTCCGTTGCTTCCTTGCGGTTGACAGTTACTCTTGAAAACAACTGATCGGCGCGGGCACCACCCAGCTTCTGTTCATGCTTAAAGGCAATGCAGCGTACAGGTTTCATTAAACCGCGAGCAGCAGATCTATCTGCTTCAAACATTTGAGCAAGCGCTTCTTTGACTAACTCCAGATCATCCTGTGAAAAACCAGTTTGTGCAGCCAACGCAGGGTTGATATATCCGTACCCCTTGTAAATTGCATAAGGCACAGCAAATTTTCTCCCAATGGTTCGTTCTTTTTCAAGGTCTTCCTGTTTGGTTACAGCACAACGCGTTACGGCAAATTCCGCCGGAACAATTGGGTCAATACTGCGAGCCATTGTAAGCTGAAGCGGCCCTCTCACTTGGCCCGCATTGACTTCTGTAGTCATGACTGCGCCAAACGTGCGTATATCAAAAAAGTTCTGGCACATCCAAGCGGTAACAGCCTTCGCCTTTGCTTCATCTTTTGGAAGCTTTTTGGGTTCGGGTTTAATCTCTAAAGCGGAGTAGGCGCGCTCATGCTGATTGTTAAGAACCGCACGCTCCTTTACATAAATCTCATGAGGAGGCTCATTTGCAAACTTCAGCGTAATGTAATTTCGAATTTTTCGTTTCAGACAAACATCCGTCACTAAGCCTTGCATTGTTTCAGGATCGACACGTGGCAGATTTCCCGCATCAGGATCTCCGTTCGGATTACCATCCGTAACATCAAAAAGATAGACAAAATCATAACGATTGTTTATTGCTTTGCTCATTAGGATGCTCCATAAGTGTATGCGCTAGAGGAAAAATCTCTTGTTTGCTGATAAAACGCTATTGCAAATACAGCTTGGCTCTCAAGATTAAAGTGTGATGGCCACGCGCCCAACTTACTTGTAACCAGATCAAGCAGTTGTTGATAACGTATTGCATGCCTTTCATCCTGAGTGCGGATCTTTCTCAGGTAATGCTGGCACAACCGAAGGACTGTTGGGAAAACAGTACGAGGCGATGCGCAAGCAGCGGCGAAGTACTTGTCTTTTATTGTGACGTTAAGACTACCGCCGCTCGAGTCAATTTGCATCCTATCAAGAATGGCAAATAAACGCCCCGAGACATAAGCACAGTCTGTACGATTAATATCAAGCAATGCAGATGTCGGCTCACCTGTACCTAAAAGCCGATGTTGTCGCGTTAGGTAAGCCTTTAATGTCGCGATCCGTTCAAACGTGAATACACCATCACTACGTAAACGATTTAATATAGATTGAACAAGAAGTCTTGGATACGGTAACCCCGTTAAAATTGCGTGTGTTAGCGCACCACCTAACAAAGGAGATATTGTTTTTGAATCGTACCCACGTGAACCAACCTCAGCGCGTCCTGTTGCCTGTACAATCCGCCAAACAGTTAGTTGCGGCCCATTCTCTCTTTGGCCATCAAGCATAAAATCCTGGATATGCTCTGTCAGCTTAGTCGCTAATTCCCCTACCGTGCTTTGTAGCCAGATGCGCACTGAAAGGCGGGCGGCATTGGGGGAAAGGCCGAGGATATAAAAAGGCACGTTGGCGTCCTTGATATTTTCCGCCTTGATTCCGGCCTTGAGCTTGACAAGAAAATCACGCACGCGGTCTTTGGTGGCCTGGTCTTCGGCATCAATATAACTGCCGAGCGTATTGCCAAAAGCGTCCTCAAGCTCTACCGGTTTTTGCGCCCACCAAACCACGGTGGCATCGGCCAGTTGCACACGGCGATTGCGATTGGCCAGCAGATAGTTGAGCGCGGTCGTATATTTAAATGCTATATCAGCACTTACGGGCGCATTAAAACTTTGTTCTTTGCCATAAGACGTAAAAGCATCAAGGTTGAATGAGACAATGGCCGCGCCCACGCTTTGTGCGCCGGAGACGCCCTGAATGGCAGGATGCAGGCGCGCAAGCGCCGCTTCTTCACCGGTGACAAGACACAGGCCGCGCGTAATTTCCGCATCATCCGCCAGAAACTTCAACCAGCCTTTTTTGATGGCCGCCGACTGATGCACATAGTGCCGTGCATTGCGAAGCTGAAAAACCAGATTGGTATCCTGAACATCATCCCACGGTTTGAATGCGCCGATTTTCTTTGCCGCATCGGCGGGATCCCATTTTTTCAGAAATTTACAGACCGCGCCAAGCCCATCATCGTCAATGATTTCGGCCATTTTTTCGTGAAATTCAACAAAGGCCTCAAACGCTTCGCGAGAACGCGCCCCCTTGCCTTTGCTGTCACAACCCAACACGTAGCCAGTGTTATCCCAGAGGAAATAAGGTTTTAGTAATTTACCGGCACGGCCACCACGGTCAGGAACGATCATAAGTTCAGGCCGCTTTTTACCGCCATCACCTGAGCGCAGATCAGAGACATTCACCAGCGCGCCGCTAGGTTCAATAACGAGACAAAAGCTGATCTTTTCTGTACTAAAGCCCATCGGCGCGACGCCGGACTCTTTGTCTTCGGCCAGACGGTCATAATAATCAGCGAGTGCATGCAAGATCATCCGCGCACCTCCGCGGAATCAAATGGCGGGACTTTGATGATGCCGCCACGCATTTTGCAGTCAAAAAAGCGCGGCATTTTGTCATGGGCAAAATCAATATCGTGAAGCATGTAGCCAAAATCACGATCTTTATCCGCTTTTGGGTCGGCCGCGGGCAGAGGCTGGCCATCCTCTATCAATTCAAAATGCGCATCAAATTCCCGGCAGCCAAAATAAGGATGATGAAAATATTGCCCTGCTTTGGCGCGACGCTTGAACATTTCAACATGCTTTGCTGTATTCTCTTCGCCGGATACGATCACAAAGTGCGCTTCAATGATGTAAGCCACGTCTTTGAGCACGGTTGCGGCACGCTGCTGACGTTCATCCTCAATATAAATGCCAAGATCGCCGGAACCTTTTTTCATGGCCGATGCGGCATTGCTGGCAGATGCCTTGCATCCGACCTCATTGCGGCGTATTTGCATGGTGCGTATGGGTTTTAAAACGTGCAGACGATCAATCACCCAGTTGATTTCTGGCTTCCAGTAGAGAGCCTCAAGGATTCCGCGCGCGGCCGATGGCGTAATGACGTCATAGCTGACACGCTCAACTTTCATCTCCGGCCGGGAAAAAAGTGCGAAATCACCCCACACGTGAAGTCTGATGCCAAATGACATGATGCCCGCCTTTGTTAGGGAATAGTTTGAGTATATCCTGACACCCATGTCCGTCAAATAAATTTTACAAAAAGTATCTTGAGTGACAATGTAATGTCAGTACATCAGCATGGTGGGCGACATACCACCGGGGCCGCCGACTTGCAGGCCAAGCCGCGCGTCATACATGTCCGCATTCATAAGAACCGGCAGACTTTCGCCCGGGCCATAAAGCACAATTGCGCCAGACTGCACCAGCGGAAGCCAGTCGCGCTCATGAATCTGCACGATCAAACGTTGCGCGCGACGAAAAACATCCGGTGGCAAAAGCGCATCTTTGCCGGCCGTGACAATCTGCTGGCATAATTTCTGGCCGGAATCTCCCCACGGAATGATGACAGATTTCCCACCGTGGTCAGGAATCATGACAAACCGATCCGCAGCATCACGGAAATTCCAGTGAGTTCCCTGTTTGAAACAATCCATCACTTCGGGCTCGTCCCACTGATGATGGCCGGCACGTTTCCAGTAGTAATGCTCAAAATATTCACGCACGGCAGGCAGGCTCAGAATATCCTCGTATTGTCCGATCACTTTTTCTTTCGTGGTATCGGCAGCTTTGCGTTGATCTCCAACCGGTGGAAGAATTTCCGCATCAAACAGATAGACCTGACCACGCGAGAGACGCCCTTCACGATTACAGCGCCCCGCCGCCTGGGCAACTGAATCAATGCCCGCCATGGCGCGGTACACCACGGGAAAATCAACATCCACGCCGGCCTCAATCAACTGCGTGGAAATCACCAGGCAGGGCTGGCCTTCTTTGAGCTTCCGGCGAACATTGGCGATCACTTCGCTGCGATGATTCGGACACATCAGCGCGCTTAAGTGTATTGCGTGCGGCAGGTGCTTGAGCATATCAAATATTTTGGCCGCGTGCCGCCGCGTATTAACAATACATAAGGCCTGCGGACACTGCGCCAGCCGCTCGGATAGCTCCGCATCAGGAATACTCCCGGCATATGACGCATCCACACGTCGCATTCCCGCATAGAGACGTGGCGCATCATCCATAATTTCGCGCACGCCGCTGATGCCGATGGGGAAGTCCTCGCGATAATCAAGCGCCGGCTGCGTAGCCGTGCACATCACGACCGTGCATCCGTAACTTTCAACAAGTTCACGCAGCGCCGCCAGGCACGGCCGCAGCAAGTGCACCGGCAGAGTCTGCGCCTCATCCAGGATAATGACGCTGCGGGCGATACGATGCAGTTTTCGGCAGCGCGAGGTGCGATTGGCAAATAGCGACTCAAGCAACTGCACGTTTGTCGTCACGACCAGGGGCGCATCCCAGTTTTCTCCGGCCAGGCGCGACCAGGGCGTCATTTTTTCAGGTTCAAGATTGCTGTGCTGCTCAAGCACAACATCAGCATGCGCGCCCAGCGCCTTGCGAAAAACATCCGCATTCTGCTCAATGATACTTGTAAACGGGATCGCGTAGATGATTCGGCGCAGATCATGCCGCGCCGCGTGCGAAAGGGCAAACGCCAGAGAAGAGAGCGTTTTGCCGCCACCGGTAGGTACGGATAGCGAAAAGAAGCCAGGCGGCAGTTCAGATTTTTTCAAACACGCCGCCAGAACTTCCGCACGATGCCGGGCAACCTCGGAAGCACACCGCGCATCTGACGCGCATCGGCCAATAAAATCGAGCACATCCTTAAGCAAATCTTTCATGGCGGGAAATTCAGGATGCTCTCGCGCGGCCGCTTGCGCCGGAGACATGAATGATTCCGTCGCCAAAAAATCCGCATCCACAAGCGCGGAAAATAGCATGCGGCACCAGAAACTCTGGCGAAACACTTTCAGATGTTCATCACTCAGAGGTTTATCACCGCCACGCAACCACGCCGGAGGTTTTGGGAAAGGTTGATTCAGCAATTCTCGCGGAGCGTATGATTTCCATTCTTTTATCTCTTTATTCAGCCGGCTGCCATCACCCGAAAAATCTGAACCATTGCCCAGTCCGCCATGATGCCCGGCGATGCAGTACGAAAGGACAATGCCGCCGGCTTTTTTCCCGGCAGAATCCGCATGTTGCGCCCCGGCCGTGGAGTGATCGACTTTGCCTATGCCGCACACTTCTTCAAGATGGGCCTCGTAGCCATTTTCTTTAAGAAGATAATTCTGAAATTCCCGTGAATATTTGCCCAGATCATGCCAAAGCCCGGCCAGACATCCCCAATCCCGGCTGTCAAAAGCGAAGGAAAAATCACCCGCAAGATGACTGACATTAAAAAGATGATTCTCCAGCGGCTCCCAATCTGATATTGGCCGTCCCTGAAGTGAATGTGCAAAGGAAATCTTCACGATGAATCTCCAGTTGTGATAATAACCATAGTTCGATTACCAATTCAGCCTTACCAAGGGAAATATTATTATTTGCAATAAATAATGAATCCTCCTCATGTATCTCCCACTTCCATCATTGAAACCAACCGACTCAGTGATACCCCCAGAGCGTCAGCTATTTTAACCATGTTCAGTTCTGGAGTGGGACAGCTTCAAGGGTGAGATCTCCAAGGAAGCTCAAATCAAAGATCGCTATTGCGACATCGCGCTGAAACTCGATGGCAACATTAAAATTCTGATCGAGTGCAAAGCCGCCGGCCTGCAATCACTTGTCGAAAAACATATTGAGCGGGCCGAAAATTACGCCTCCCGCGCCGGCGTGCAACGGGTGGTGCTCACCAACGGCATTGAGTGGCGGCTCTACCATCTGAGTTTTTCAGAAAACGAAGGCATTGTTCACAATATTGCCTTTACGGTCAACATCATTGATGAAATCGACCGCCGAGAACTCAACCGCAATGCGCCGGCCCGGCTGGAAATTCAGGACGTATTCGCAGCCGTCCGCGATGCGCTTTCAAAAGAAGCCTTGCTGGAGGCCGGCGATATCGGCATCACCAAGCGCCGCAAACGCCGCCGAAAGATTACGCGCACCGATGCCGCCGGCCAGACCGTCACTGAAGAAATTGAAGAAGATGAACCTGTCGCCACCGTCACCGCAGCGGCGGTACAGGCGGAAATACAGCCGACCAACCAAACGGCAGTTCAGGCTCCGAATCAACTGACCAGCAAATTGTGATTTTTTTGACGTTACAGGTGCGAACAGGTTGCTAACGGGGTTCGGCGGAAACTGGTCTGTTAACCCGTTACCAAGAGGCGGACAGAGAGTATGAGAGTTTGGCGGGAGAGCGAGACGATGGTGCTCTCGCGGTTAACGACCTTGCGGGTGAACCAACTCGGCAGAGAGCGCCAACCCCTTGCCGCAAGCTACGTTACGTGCTATGGTTACATAATGGGGTAGTCGTTAAATGAAAACCCCCGCCACTTGTTTGTGACGGGGGGACGCTCCCCGTACACAACCCCGTTAGAACCATTCGCAGAGAGAGCACGTGCCAGAAGGTGGTCCGATTGCCTTTCGTAAAGCATTGCAAACAAAGGGAATATTGAGTTAACAGGCGGAGAGATAGGTTTTACAGGCAGTGATACACGGCATTGCCAAAGTCAATCCGGTTGGCATTCCAGTGAATCCAAACTTGGCCAAGCGCGCCGCGGCCCGTAATTATTGAAGATGTGAATTGGATGATTTTTGACGCTGCCTGACCTGACATGCACGAGTCTGGCTGATTTGATAGAATGTGCTCCTTCGCAGCGGTGTACAAAAACGATGTCTCCTGCCGCGACGACAAATAGTTACGAGATTTTCTCCAATGAGCAGTCTGATTCCCCAGTTGACGCTGTTTCTGGCGCAGTTTTCCCGTGATAAACGCTTTCAAACCCTCTTGCGGCAGATCGCCTACATGAAGGAAGAAAACCGCATCCTCAGATCCAAGCTGCCGACACGAATTACCATTACTCTGGCGGAACGGAACCGGCTGGTCAGACTCGGGAAAAAGCTGATGCCGACCATTAAAGATTTGATTACAATCATGACGCCAAGAACCTTTGTCAGGTGGATTGACGCCGTCGGCCGCCGAGCGACCCAGATCCTCATCAATCACGTCCACATGGGTATTGCACCTACCGCTGGTCGTCATGGGGGGTATCATGTCGCGGAGTTGTATCATAGCGAGCGCCCGCATCAGTCCAAAGGTAATTTACCACTGAGCGTTGCTGCGACCGCCACTATGACATCGGATCTATTTGTTTCATCACACTCATCTGACGTTCCTCTGCGTCTCAAGGATATTGCCTGCCGCGAGCGGCTCGGCGGACTGCTCAAGTATTATTATCGCAAAGCTGTGTGAGTCTGAGGCTGAACAAAAGAGTTTCTTCATCCCGACTGCCACGCTAGCAGTGCGCACTGAGCCGGTCTTTACCGACCTCAAGCCACACTTCGCTTCAACTTTTCTTCCTTTTTTGGACATCGATTCATCCATGCTATCTCGTTTTCACCCAATCCGCACGGCCATTTTTCCAGGACAAGAATTTTTGTACAGGACGGGGTTTGATCTACGCCAATGAGACCAACTTCTTCACCGCCGCCTCCAAGCGTTCTTTAACATCCTGATAATGCGCGTCTGAGACCAAATCCTCAATCGCCCCCTTCAAGCTTTTATCTGCTATCACGGTGAGGGCATTGGCCAGCGCCCATCGCGCTTGATACTCGTCCCCGGCCCGAGTCGTACTCGGACTCGTTTGTTTCAGCCGATCCAGAACGATACGCGGGGCCTCAGTCCCGCGCGCTTCTTTGACGGTCAGCGCTCGGGCAAGGCTATTGATCATAATCGGATGGCGCACCGTGCGCAGATGCTTGATCAAGATCGGGATCGCTTCGGGGTAGCTATCCGCGCTGTTCACCAAGTCCTCAACGGAACGAATAGGGACCGGTGCTTCTCCCGGCCGCTCCTCCGGCGGCAAAGTCAGCTGAATCTTCGGATTCATGCGAACCTTCACGCCGGCGGCGGTAAGTTCGGCCATGAGCGGCGCGTTTTCTGGCTCGATTTCCTTCTGAATCCGCTCAACCAAGGCTTTGTGCTTGGCTTTGCGTTCCGCGTCCCGACGAACCCAGTCGGGGTCGGCTTGGAGTCTAGCCATCAATTCAGCAGCGGTACACGGCTTACGTGTGTTCTTCATTTTGCACCGGGAATATTCTTAAGGTTAATAAGTCCACTATCGATTGCGTCTTGAAGTGGCCCAGAGAAGGTCGTTGACGGGCGTGTGTATAGATCGAACGTGTACCCGTTCTGCTGGCACCACGCGCTATAATCTCGCAATTGTTGAGTGTAGCTGAGTGACTTGACGTTCTTCACTTCGGATAGAGTCTGCGTTGCCCTGCTCAATTGATCCGGGAACCGTGTGACGCCCGAGGGCATTTCAATCCCGACCTTCGGCCCCGTGATCCCAACGGCCTCTTCACCCGCCCGTCCAAGCTGTCGGGCAAGTGCGGGTCCCTCACTTGCAGCGGCAGCAACAGCTTCCGCGCTGGCCATTCCGGCCTGAATGATATAGGCTGCCGCAGCGACTTCATCATAAGTTGATTGTAGACCTCCTCCACTTCGAGCGATTGCATCATATGCATCCATTGCTCCTGCAGCGCCATAGCCTCCACCAGTATCAGATATAGGTGATACGGCCTGTCCTGTAAACTCAACATCATGATATGCACTATCAAACTCTTGGTACATTCTCCTATATTCCGCTAACTCCTGAGCAGCGGCATTTTCTGCGATTTCTGCTTGGCGTTCATACATGGCAGCGCTTCTTTTACCTTTACTGGCATTCACAAGCGCGCGTGCTCTTTGAGCGTTTGCGAGAGCCGCTGCGGTTTTCTGCCTTTGCTGATTGAGAGCGCCTGCGTCAGACTTTGCCTTGCTTAGCTGTTTCTTATCATTAAGGTCCACTTTTTTGGGTGGTTGATCGTTACGTTGCCCTGCGCCACCCGAAGGCTGTTGTTTGTTGAGTCCCATTGTATCCGTGTAGTGGATCGGACTGCTACCAACATACTGATACCGATTTGCTCCATCAATATACCCCAGCGGGTCCTGCTGCATCCATCTTTGGGTATCGGGGTTATAGTCACGGTTGCGGAAATTATAGAGGCCGGTAGTGGTATCGTACCGGCCGCCCTGGTGCAGGTAGTTCCAGCCGAGAGCGGTGGTTTGTGTTGCTTTGGTTGTGCCATCTGCATTCAAAATCGTGAACTTGCCGTAGGCATCATACGCATAGCGCTCAATAATCTGCCCGGTGGCATCAGTGATGGCCGTCACGTTGAAGTTGGCATCATGAATCACATAGATCCGCTGCGTGGTGCTGCCCGATTCATTTGTAACAGTCTGATCCCGGCAAACCATCGCATCTATGTACGTCGCGCTCCAAACGTATGTAGTCTTGAGACTTGAGTCTTGAGTGGTCAGGTCTTCTTCCACCACCTGCCAGTTGGCGTTGTAGTACAAGGTCGTGGTTGTGGCCGATGAACCGCTGCCGGTGGTCTCCGTGATGCGATATCCAAGACTGTTATACGTGTAACTCTTGAGTACCGTTCCGCTACTGTCTGTGACCTGCACCAGATGATTCCATGCATCGTATACATACTGCTTGCCGGCCTCATCCGTCAGCGTGTTGCCATGTTCACTTGTCAATAAGCAATATTAAAACATGAGATTTATTATCTGTGTCCCCATATCGTTACCGCACGTACACCGATGAACGCCGCAAATGAACGTCGATTCCCACATACCACATGAGCAAGTTCCTTTCCGTGAGTCTTTTTCCCTGTCTGCTACATCACACAGGTACTTTAACAACTCACACCAAGGCTTCCTCATGGAATCAGGATGAGTTTTTGTATAGGACGATCCAAGCTACTTCATTTGCTCGACCAGATCAGTTGGCCTTCCTTTGTTTTATATGTCATGGAATCTCCATCTCGCATGAATATGACATTAGGCCCTAAAACCACAAATATCTCGTGCATATCGGGAAAGAGTTGTTTCCCTGTGCGATCTATCAGGTAATTCTGAAGCGGCCTGAACCTTGATGTCACAATAGCAATGCCATACTTGAACTCGTGCGCCAAAACACCTTGAGGTTCAAGAACAGCGTTTCCCTTGAGGTCGATATACTTAACCTGAAACTGCGGCCCTGAATCATTGATGGTCCATTTTACAACAGGAGCAAGTCCCTCGGAAAAATCGCCCGCCTGATCCCATTCCGCTTCTATTTTGAATGCGCCGGCATGATCAATATATCCCCACCGTTGAATTCGCCGCCCATCGTCACCGCTTATTTGAATTGCAGCGGCCGCCAATCCTTGATGAAAAGCATGAGCTTCGGCAAATTTCGGTTCAATCACCCAATTTCCATGTTTGTCGACGTAACCCCATTTTGTTGGAGATCCATGAACATCTCTTTCATCGGTGCTCGTAAGGATGAGATCTTCGGATATTTCACCCGCAAAAACTCTGTCACCAGGTTCAATCAGATACTTGCCATGCGTATCAATGAGGGCAAACTTTATACCAGCCAAGAGCGGATCGTCTTTCTTTCTGCTACCAACGGCAACAACAGCAACTCCGTCATGAAAAGGTTGAGCATGATAGTAGAGGGTATCAGTAATGGCCTTGCCTTTGCCATCTACATAACCCCATTTTATCTCGGATGCGGCGCTCGTTTTTGGCTCCTCTTGTGAGCGAGTTGCAAGAGCGTTTACATTCCGGCCGACAACAGAAAAACCATCACGAAAAGGGAATGCTTTATCATAATCAGAATGGGCAATGACTTGGCCATCGCCATCAAGAAGAACAGCTTTGCCATCGATATAGACCCAGGCGCGCCCATTATTAAAGGGTGTGCCATCGTCGTATTGAGGAGGAATGATCACTTTGCCATCCGCGGCGATATAACCGGTTTTGCCATTTGCTCGTATGGCATAAAGATCGACGCCAACAGATTGTTTATCCGAAGCATATGCAATCGATAAAGTGGTGCATAGAGAGCACAATGCGACTAGAGTTGCTAATTTCTTTACATCAAATATTCGGACCCATAACATTGTGTTGTTGATCATCTCGACTCCTCAACAGGCTAAAGCGTCAATTCCACTATTATCACATGATAATAAAACACCCTACGGAGACGGAGTGCTGGTTTTAGCCGTTCCTTGTGAATTATTTTTCCCACATCCCGCCGGACACTTTGATTTACGCTCAGCTATTTTTTGTTGTAATTCTTTAACAACTTTCTCCTGTTCTGCAACTCTTTTTAACGAATCTTCATATTGCGCTTCTTTCCCTGGAACATTCCACCACGATGGAGCCGAGTAGTCTGGACTACTACTGTTTATGTTCGTAGAACCATCCCCTCCCATTGTAGTGGGATAACCAGCCGCATTTAAAGCAGCTTTAGTTCTCGTTGAATCTAAATCGCAATATGCCCTGAATGAATCCAATTTCAAATCCTTTAATTTTTTTTGTTCTTGGGCTAACCGTTGTTCATCTGTTAGTGTCGTCGGCTGAGTTACCAATTGAAATGTTGGTTGCGCTATTGGATAGGGGCAACTGTTAACTATGTTACGCCATTGATCTGGACTATAACCAAAAAAATCTGGGCCAAATACCTGATCATACAGTCCCGAAGGATCTCTACTATTAAGTGTGTTGTTACTCTCATATTGATACCGATTTGCTCCATCAATATACCCCAATGGGTCTTGCTGCATCCACCTCTGAGTCTCCGGGTTGTAGTCACGATTGCGGAAGTTGTAGAGGCCCGTGGTTACGTCGTACCGGCCGCCCTGGTGCAGGTAGTTCCAGCCTGCGGCTGTGGTTTGCGTTGCTTTGGTTGTGCCGTCGGCATTCAAAATTACCCATTAAAGAACATGAGAAGCCTAAATAACAATATTTACCCGGTTTCTCGGGCGCTGCGCTTTATAAGTTGCAGTTTTCGCGGTGGCGACCACGAGCCGCATCCTCATATCGTTACTCGCAACGTATACCATTAATCTATGGATGCTCACCTGCTAGCCATTTACATGCTTTTTGAACAGCGTCAATAAAACATGTAACATCAACTTGCCTCAGTACCATCGTTTCATCAAAATCTAGTCCGGGGGTATGAAGATCGAATTTACCCGGACCTCTTTCTTGACTTACTAAAGCAATATATTGTTTATTGAAATAAATCTCAGCCACCAAACATTCATATTCCGGCAAGCTAACTAACATTATTTCAAAACCTGTATTATCAATAAGCATTATATACCTTTCTGGCTATCTGTTTCGTTGTTTTTTTGGGTTATAAATCTTCCCTCCAACGATCATTATTTCATTTCAATAAATCCAATAAAATTCCCGTTAGCGTCAAATCTTGCGCCTCGCCCTGTATTATTGTCAAAAACATCAGAACCATATTTATTACTCTTTCGAATAGTTTGATTATTGCTTTGCATAATATCGCTGAGAATCTTTTGTCCTTGTGCATTCACCGCAGCGGCATTCCCTTTAGGTTTTGGAAATAAAGAGTCCGCTCTATTACCATGCTTGTTAAGCGCATTACCTGCTTTAGTATATCCATTTCTATCAGGTTTTTCTGCTGAAGTAATAGATGGCTTTATCGGTGTTGGCGCACCAGCTTTAGCAAAGGGCGGTTTAGGGCATGGCGGTTTGCGGCGGTCTAGCGCACCGCCAAGCAGTGCACTAAGTGCCGCCGCTATTTCTGGTGACCAGTAACCCCATCCATATCCTGATTCATCCTGATGACCTTGCTCATAATCACTGGCTTGCTGATTCATTTGAGCCAGTTCATTTTTTTGTTGCTGATTAAATGGATTAAAGGGCCATGATAGTGAGTTCGCTTCATTTGCAGGCGCAAGTGCATCTTGCATCCCACGGGCAGTAAGCCCATTTCCAAAACTTTCCCACCAAGACGGGCCGCTTGATACTGGCGCAGCAGGTTGAGATGTTGTCGGCAGAGGAGGGTTATAACTCACATTCTGCGGTGCCGTAAACATCGGATCACTACCGCCAAAAATATCTGTAAGTCCCATGTAGTCAAGGCTATTAACTGGATTGCTTCCCACATACAGATACAGACTCGCGCCATCGACATACCCCAGTGGATCCTGCTGCATCCACCTCTGAGTCTCAGGGTTGTAGTCGCGATTGCGGAAGTTGTAGAGGCCCGTGGTTACGTCGTACCGGCCGCCCTGGTGCAGGTAGTTCCAGCCTGCGGCTGTGGTCTGCGTCGCTTTGGTTGTGCCGTCGGCATTCAAAATCGTGAACTTGCCGTAGGCATCATACGCATAGCGCTCAATAATCTGCCCGGTGGCATCAGTGATGGCCGTCACGTTGAAGTTGGCATCATGAATCACATAGATCCGCTGCGTGGTGCTGCCCGATTCATTTGTAACAGTCTGATCCCGGCAAACCATCGCATCTATGTACGTCGCGCTCCAAACGTATGTAGTCTTGAGACTTGAGTCTTGAGTGGTCAGGTCTTCTTCCACCACCTGCCAGTTGGCGTTGTAGTACAAGGTCGTGGTTGTGGCCGATGAACCGCTGCCGGTGGTCTCCGTGATGCGATATCCAAGACTGTTATACGTGTAACTCTTGAGTACCGTTCCGCTACTGTCTGTGACCTGCACCAGATGATTCCATGCATCGTATACATACTGCTTGCCGGCCTCATCCGTCAGCGTGTTGCCATGTTCACTTGTCAATAAGCAATATTAAAACATGAGATTTATTATCTGTGTCCCCATATCGTTACCGCACGTACACCGATGAACGCCGCAAATGAACGTCGATTCCCACATACCACATGAGCAAGCTCCTTTCCGTGAGTCTTTTTCCCTGTCTGCTATACCACAGCAGGTACTTTAACAACTCACACCAAGGATTCCTTATGGAATCAGGACGGCGATGGAAGTAGCAGGTTCTCACCGCATGAGTTCATTAAGCCATGCCTCAAAATCCATGCGCCCGTACAAATATTGATGATCGGTAGATGGAAGATCGGCTCCCCCAATCGCCTCAATGGCACGCAGAACCTTTAGGTCGTCAATGTCATCGGAATGCGGCAACCAACCGGATGCCCAATTTGACGCAGCCTCAGGTGATAACTCTCCAGCGATTAACTTACGCAAAACATCGGCCACATCGGTGCGCGATGGAATATTAACGTGTTTCAACATAATTCCCCTGTGCATCAAAAATATAATGAACTTTAGGGCCGCCCACTTCTGGACGCACGCTTCGAATCACACCTTGCTGATCGAGAGTTTCGTACCACGTGCGTGTAGCGCCAGTCGTTGGATTCCACTCGCGCACGAGCCGAGCGCCAGCCATCTCTCCTGTTGTACCTGCTGGCTTTAGCTCTCCATAAAAGCGATATCGACCATTTTCAAGTAAATTCGTCCCACCCGCGCCATACCTCTCCGCTTGTCGGTAAAACTCCGTCAGTTTGGCACCCTGCGCCGCGTCTGCAGTGCCGTTCGCGGAACGGACTGCCACATTTTCTGCAATAGTAACCCCAGCCATTCCAGCCTGAATGACATATGCTGCCGCAGCGACTTCATCATAAGTTGATTGTAGACCTCCTCCACTTCGAGCGATTGCATCATATGCATCCATTGCTCCTGCAGCGCCATAGCCTCCACCAGTATCAGATATAGGTGATACGGCCTGTCCTGTAAACTCAACATCATGATATGCACTATCAAACTCTTGGTACATTCTCCTATATTCCGCTAACTCCTGAGCAGCGGCATTTTCTGCGATTTCTGCTTGGCGTTCATACATGGCAGCGCTTCTTTTACCTTTACTGGCATTCACAAGCGCGCGTGCTCTTTGAGCGTTTGCGAGAGCCGCTGCGGTTTTCTGCCTTTGCTGATTGAGAGCGCCTGCGTCAGACTTTGCCTTGCTTAGCTGTTTCTTATCATTAAGGTCCACTTTTTTGGGTGGTTGATCGTTACGTTGCCCTGCGCCACCCGAAGGCTGTTGTTTGTTGAGTCCCATTGTATCCGTGTAGTGGATCGGACTGCTACCAACATACTGATACCGATTTGCTCCATCAATATACCCCAGCGGGTCCTGCTGCATCCATCTTTGGGTATCGGGGTTATAGTCACGGTTGCGGAAATTATAGAGGCCGGTAGTGGTATCGTACCGGCCGCCCTGGTGCAGGTAGTTCCAGCCGAGAGCGGTGGTTTGTGTTGCTTTGGTTGTGCCATCTGCATTCAAAATCGTGAACTTGCCGTAGGCATCATACGCATAGCGCTCAATAATCTGCCCGGTGGCATCAGTGATGGCCGTCACGTTGAAGTTGGCATCATGAATCACATAGATCCGCTGCGTGGTGCTGCCCGATTCATTTGTAACAGTCTGATCCCGGCAAACCATCGCATCTATGTACGTCGCGCTCCAAACGTATGTAGTCTTGAGACTTGAGTCTTGAGTGGTCAGGTCTTCTTCCACCACCTGCCAGTTGGCGTTGTAGTACAAGGTCGTGGTTGTGGCCGATGAACCGCTGCCGGTGGTCTCCGTGATGCGATATCCAAGACTGTTATACGTGTAACTCTTGAGTACCGTTCCGCTACTGTCTGTGACCTGCACCAGATGATTCCATGCATCGTATACATACTGCTTGCCGGCCTCATCCGTCAGTGTGTTGCCGTTGGCATCATAACTCAGGCCTACGATCTGGTTCTGGCTGTTAAAGTCACGGTCATCGGTAACGCCATCGGTCGTGATGTCACTGTTACCAAGAGCATCCAGATCCCAGCTTTGATAGGCACTGCCATTACGCGTGGTGGAGGTTAAGCGATTGAGATTGTCATAGGTGTAGGCCTCGCTGTAGGCGCTGTTGGTCAGGTTGTTCTTGGCGGTCACATTACCATTACGGTCATAGGCATACTGGTAACGATCTGATGTAAATGCTGAATCCTGAATGCTGTAGGCCGAATTGGTCCAGAATTGATCGATCACATCGCCGAAGCGGTCCAGCCCGGTATAGATGTCCCCGCCATCGGTATTGACTTGGGTATCACCAGACTGCTGCACATAGGTCAGATCAATACCCGTCTCCGGATGAGACACAATAACTGTCGTTGAAAGGCCCAGATAGGTGTAGGCTTCCAGAACGCCCGTTGAATCAGAGATGCTGCTGAGCCGGCCTATGGCGCCATCAATTCCGGTGTTGTAGTTATAATTGATCACCCGGCCGGTGGGATACGTCATGCTGAGCAACCGGCTTCCAGTGGATACATCACTGTAGCTGTACTGCACCTTGGGTGTAGAAGCGGTATTGACCGCCCCAGTGGTGGCCTGATATTCAGCGGTAAGCTGGCCCAGACCGTTGTACTCACGCTTAATCTGGCTGACGATCTGCGTGCCGGCTGTATCGGCGTAGCTGGTGATCAGCGTCGCGTTGCCCAATGTATCATACGCCACGTCAATCCGGCGGACCGAGCCATCCACGCCACTGCCCAGCGTGGTCACCGTATCGCTGATCTGCCGGCCCAGGATGTCATACGTGTAAGTATGCACGGTGCCGTTTTGATCCGTCCTGGTCAGCACTTCGCCCATGTTGTCATAGGTATAGTGAACCTGATCAGAGCTGCTGGCGCTGGCCAGGCCGGTGGATTTATCCGGATACATCACATACGCCAGCAGATTATTGGAGTTGATCGTACTGCCATTGGCCGCCGATACGCCGTAGACATACTGCGTGGTCTGGCTGCTAGAGCCCGCAGGCGCCACCGCCGTCATGCTCGTCACGTGGCCCACGCCGTCATACGTGTAATGCGTCGTGCTGTTGGAATCATCAGTCGGTATGCCATCGGTGTAGGCATCAATGGTCGCAATCGTGCGCCCCAGGTTATCGTACTGGTATTTGGTGACGATGCCTTTGGCGTCCGTGATGGTGCCGGTAAGGCCAAGCGGGGTGTAGGTGTAGCTGGTAACAAGGACGTCATCACTGCAGGCCGGGACGGAACCCTGCAAGACATCCAGAATACCATCGTTATTGACGTCTGTGGAAAGATCAAGCCCGCCATTGGCGGCGGTTGATACGCCGCCGTTGGTGCCGATATTGACATCCGCGATAAGCTGATCAAGCGAGTTATAGTAAAAGAGTTCATAACTGACACGCGCCTGCACGCCGGAAGTGGCGTCGCCCAGAGCACCCGTGCCGGTGGCATTGTGGAAGCGGTCCTTGTGGATAACCTCAATGATGTTACCGTTGGCATCATAAATGTACTGGTCCTGATCGAGCACGGTATCGCCATTGACATTGCCGGCATCGGCCCATGAACTATCGCCACCGCCATTGGTATCGCAAGCAGATATCAGCCGGCCGACGCCATCGTAAGAGTACTTGGCGACCAGGCCGCTGCTGGATTGCTCCTTGATGAGGTAGCCGCGCTGATCATACCAATCCTGCGTGACCAAGCCTGTTGATGAGACCGTACCGGTGGCCGGATCAACACTGAAAGTCTCGGTACGATAAACACGGCCCCAGCTATCATATTCATAGTTAGTTTTGGCACGCAGGGTTGAAGCATCCAGAGCATCCGGAATGCCGTCGACATTGGTATCGGTCATGGCCAGACCGTCGGCATCGTAAACGCTGATACTGAGCACATCACCCAGGTTGTCTAAGGCATAGACGGTCAGGCTGCGATTGACATTGGTGTCTTCCGTGGCCTGCACACCGTCCTTTGTTGAAATCAGCCGATCACGCCAATCGTAAAGGTACTGCGTGACATAATTGTCGGCCGGATTTGAATTGACGTATTGAGTAGCGGAGGTCAGGTTGCTATCACCCACGCCACCGTTGTCATACTCATAACCGGTGACCAACGTCATATTGGAGCCGGCCGCGGCATTGGTAAGCTGCCAGATCTTGCCATCGGTAGTACTGTCATTAGTCCCGATATACTCGGCGGTCAGGCGGCTCAGGCTGTCATAAAGATAAATCGAGATCGTGCCATCAGCATCCTGAATGCGCGTGAGATTACCGTTGACATCATAGTCATAATAGGTGGCATAATAGTTGGTATCAAGCGTGCCAAGATGAGCATCGGTTGAGTAAGCCAGGCCGGAAAGGTTGAAATATTGATCTTTTTCAACAATCTGATCAGAGTTGTTGTAGAACGTGCGACTCAGAGATTGAAGCACTGCACGAGAATCCGTGAGTGATTCAGCTCCCGTCGGCCGGCCATCAGCACCTACTGGCACGCCATTGGCATCATTCCATACATAGGTCAAAGTCTCCGTATAACTGCCGGCACGATCGTCACGGTTAACGATAATGACACCCGTGGGCTGATTTGCAAGGGTATTCCACCCCTGATAAGTGCGGGTTTCGTGATTGACGTCATCATAGACGATATAACTGACGTTACCGTTGGGATCGACAATTTGAGTCGTGCGGCCTAAGCCGTCGACATCATACTGGGTGACCAGATTCAGACCAGAGGGCAGGGCCCAACCCGTCTGAGCAAAGGACGCTTTTTCGCCAGTGGTGAGTAATGCGTAGTTGACGTCGTCAATGACCTTAAACACTGCACCTGTGGTTACACCAAAGAGCGTGTAACGAACATGCCCATCAGCGTTTTTGGTCCATACCGGCCGCCCCATGAGATCGTAGAAAATTGCCACAGTAGCAGCGATCCCCGAACCATTTTGAGCCGCGGTAACGGTAGGCAAAGTCGTGGTGAACAGTTTGACCTGCAGGCTATTGGCATACCACTGATAGTTGTAGGATGTGGTAATGGCACCAGTACCATCAGTATTAGTATATGTAGTGGAATCCGCGACAGGCTTGATCGAGAAACCATCAACATCAGCATGCAGGAAGTAATCCTGGCTAGTCTGTAGGATATCGATCCCTAGCTCGCCATGTCGAACGGCAGAGCTGGCCAAATAGCCATCCACGCCACCAGCGGTATTCTCTGTCGCCGTAGTGGTGGTGTACCATGTACTGACGTAAATAAGGCCATCGGTATCCGAAAGATATTCGTAATCAGCATTATTCACGCCATCGTTGGTACGATCACTGAAGTGTAGTAAATCGGCGTAGGTGTCGCTATAACCAGTGATGGCTGAATCCTCCGCCTCCCAAAGCTGATGGCCCTGATCATCGTACATATAAAATGTATACCACTGCTGGCCATCTAGGGTTGGATTGGACTGGTCGTGCGTGTCCATGAAAACCTTGAGCATAATCTCGCCATAGCTGTTGCAGTAGATGATGTTCTGGTTACCATCTGGCAGAATTTCGATAGTTTTATAGCGCCAGGAGTTAGCACCATCGACATTGGTGCTGGTGAAGTACTGGTAAGTATAAATGGCGATACCATTGCTATCGCTGCTGCCGAGGGTCTGCACATCGTGACGCGTAACACGATGCTGACTGTCGTATTCAAAATACTGCACAGCATAGGACGCAACCTGTGCGTCGCTAGCGGTAAAGACCGCATCGCCTAAGGCGGCAACCAGCCGGGCATAAGAAGTGTAATCAAAGATATACTTAAGACCGTGTGAATAGCCACCAGCTTCACCCAAGGTATAGTAGCGGTAGTAACTGGTATCAATGATATTGCCATTCGGATCATAGATAGTGGCGGTCTTCAGATCCCCCTTACCACCATTGGAATCCGTACCATCGTAATAAGCATAACTGACCTGGCGATCAATCTGCCATTGACCGAGGCTATCTTTGTGGAGCAACTGCACACTGCTCAGCAAACCAGCATTGACATTGGCATCCGGCAGATAGTTGTAAAGCCATCGTTCACTGACGGTACCACCAGCATCAGACCGGTCAATCTCCGTGATTTTCCCAGAAGCATCCCATGAAGCAACAAAGGTTCGATTGCCAGCGGAATCTACCCGAGAGATAAACGTTCCCGCACGACCATTGGGGGTAGTGGCACTAAAATCATAATAATGAGTTCGTGTCCCATTGGCGGATGTCAGGATAAATTCACCATTCTGGTGGACCAGGGTATCCGAAACATAGGACGTCGGCACGTATTGGCCATCGGTCAGATTAAAGGTAATAATATTTGTACCACCGCTTACAATCGCAATCGCACTATCACCATTGATCTGAATAATATTTCCAGATCCTATATCGATCATGCCATTACCGAGATGCTGTTCTGATGCCCACAGACCCTGATTAGTCCAACTACGTGTAATACCGAAGCTGGTACCATATGCATTCGAAGCAAGATCCGTAACGCTATAATCCACAGCACCATCACAGTATCTGATGGGATCTTTACTTGCCCCAGCACCTTGTCCTACCGGCGCAGGTGCCATCCTCGCACCTAAACCATCTTGATTTAGAGCAATACTGATCTGGGCGGGAGTGGTATCCGGTTTTTTGAAAGTTAAGCTGTTCTGATTACCATACCCTCCAGATGTATGAGTGAGGTCCCCAATTGTAGAATCAGTAATAATACCATTTGATGACAGAACTGTTTGATTCAATGCCGCAAATGATTCAAGCGAATCCATCAGGGAAGAAGATGCATTCGATATTGTATTTGTCGGGAAAGAACGATCATCTATTAATGGTGAGAACTGTTTAAAAAGCACGGCGCCGGGCGAACCATAGGTAATTTGCCCAGCAGTCCAAGTCACAGAAGAACCTGGAATTGTGAATGTCGTAAAAGTCTGAGAATTATTTTCATCTATTGGAATTTCGGTTACTACACCTTCGTAGGTCACATATTTGCTCACCAATTGCAGTCCAGTAACGATATAATTTGCTGCAATATCTGCCATATCAAGTGTCGTAATGATGCCAGTATTGTAGATACGCGTTCCGCCGTCAGTGTTATGACTGATAATACGGACAAAGTAGCCACTATCACGATCTAGATCCGATACCAGAAAAGAATGGTCCGAACTACTGTCCGCATCTAGGTTAATGTAATTATGATCATCGGCTGAAACCTGGATCGTATAAGATCCGCCTTCTGGGATACCAAGACCATAGAAATAAATTCCGATCTCTGTGCCCGAAAGTGCCGCACCGGCCCCTTCAAGTATGGTTCCCTGTATATCCAATGTTGCATTTCCGGTGGCCTCCAAAATTCCGGAATTTGTTAGCTGATTATCAAGTGTTAATGTGCCAGACAAACTCTTTACAGTACCAGTATTATTGAGAATGATTTCGGCCGAACCATTAAGAGTAAAACCTGCGGTGCCATTTCCTCCAGATTTCTCTAATAGCCCGGAATTATTAAAAATCAATACTGACGTATCCTGCCAGGAATCCGCCGTCATCACACCGTTAGTCCGAATATCAAAAGTGCCGGTGTTGTATATCGCAGCGCCATCTGACAGGCGAATGGACGAATCACCAACATTACTTAGCCAAACGATAACCCCATTATTGTATAGCGTAGCGTTGGTCAAACACACATTGCGGCAATCATTCGTAATATTCAGTGTACTGCCGACTGTTACAGTCACTGTGCAGCTTAGTGTGCTACCATTCCAAGCGTTTGAGCCGCTGAGTATCAGTTCGCCCCCACCACTTAATATCCCTTCTTCAAGCGCCAGATTTGTTGCATTTGTGCACCCAAGTATATTTAAAATACCGCCAGCCAGATGTACAAAACCTGTACCGATGCCCGTCAGTTGCGCACCATCCACTAAGGTATAAGTGCCACCACCAAAAAAGAGATTAGCACCAGTGTCTGCCACAAAAGTTGAGGATCCCGTGCCACCACTGATCCACAGTGCTCCGGCTTGAACCTCTGTCATACCGGTATAGAATATTTGTCCCGTAAAGGAGGCCGTACCTTGCCCCGTTTTGATCACGCTACCCGTTCCGCTAACAGTATTGGAAAGACTCAGATTGACACCATAGTCACAATATAGGTTCAATGATGAATTATTTATTACAACTCCTGACCCCAGTGTGACTACGCTACCATTGACACTCCCACTAACCTTCAACACTCCCGTGTTAATGATGGTTCCACCTGTATATGTGTTATTGCCTGAAATGGTCAATGTGCCCGAACCATTCTGGATTAGGGTTCCACTACCACTAATCGTATTTGAAACGCCCATGGGGCCACTGCTATTAAAAATCAATGTTCCGTTATTAATAATATTGCCGGTCCCTAAGTTCCAGCCAGCATTGCCATTACCG
Source organism: uncultured Phycisphaeraceae bacterium (assembly GCA_964610975.1). GTDB lineage: Bacteria > Planctomycetota > Phycisphaerae > WQYP01 > WQYP01 > CAZSYN01. The sequence continues at coordinate 6,665 of CAZSYN010000021.1, read as the reverse complement.
ATTTGCAGCGTGCTGCCTGCCACAATCGTGGTGGTGCCGTTATAATTGCATCCAGTCAAAATGAGTGTGCCTGCGCCCGTTTTGATCAGGCCGCCATTACCACTAATAGATCCAATATAGATCGAGTTGGTATTATCGCTACCGATCGTCAGTGTATAATTTGACAATGACACCTTACCGCCAATACTACCACCACCAGACAATGATCCGATTGCTGCATTACCGGATAAAGTTAAAGTGGCATTGGCTACGTTGGCCAATATAACTGCTGAACTCAGACTACCAATGAGAGTAAGAGTACCACTATTGATCGTGGTAGGGCCAGTAAATGTCTTTCCGCCCGATAGCGTCAAAACACCAGTGCCATTCTTTGTAAACGACCCGCTGCCACTGATCACACTGGAAATACTTAATGCATTGCTGCGGTTAAAGATGA
>CAZSYN010000021.1:0-6129 GCA_964610975.1 uncultured Phycisphaeraceae bacterium | reverse complement strand
GTGGTTATGCCGGTGTATGTGTTGTTCCCGCTCAGCGTCAGTGTTCCACTGCCGGCCTGTACCAGACTTCCGCTGCCACTGATCACATTGGACACAATCAGTTCATCACTGCGGTTAAAGCTCAGTATCCCGCTATCTACGACTTCTCCCGCTCCCAGACTTCCGTTTGTACCGCCATTGCCAACCTGTAACGTCCCGTTTACACCGATTGTGGTGCTGCCAGTATTGATGTTATTCCCTGTTAAAATTAATGTACCAGCATCAATCGTTGTGCTACCCGTGTAGGCATTGCTATTTGTTAAGGTTAGCGTCCCAGATCCTGTTTTGGTCAAACTCCCGTCACCGCCGATTACACCATCATAAGTCGAGTTGGCATTACCGCTGCCTACTGTTAATGTGCCATTCGACAGTATTACGTTACCACCGCTGCTGCCTCCGCCAGACAGGGCCCCAATTGTTTCATCACCAGACACAATGAGTGTCGTGCCAGCCACGTTTGCCAATGCAACCGTTGAACTGTCGGCCACCGCGGATCCACCCGCAAGTTCCAATATGCCGCCGTTGACTATGGTGGTGCCGGTGTACGTATTGCTCCCACTCAGCGTCAGTGTTCCTGTACCGTTTTGTGCCAGACTTCCGCTGCCACTGATCACACTGGAAATACTTAATGCATTGCTGCGGTTAAAGATGAGGCTGCCGTTATCCACGATGGCTCCGGAACCCAGCGTCCCGCTTGTCCCGCCATTGCCGATCTGCAACGTCCCGGCATTAATTGTGGTTATGCCGGTGTATGTGTTGTTTCCGGTTAGCGTTAATGCCCCTGTACCTATTTGCACCAGGCTTCCGCTCCCGCTGATTGCATTAGACACGCCAAGTGCATTGCTGTGATAGAATCTCAACGTTCCATTATTTATGACATTGTCCGTTCCCAAACTTCCGCTCGTCCCGCCACCGCCAACCTGCAATGTTCCAGCATTAATTGTAGTCGTGCCGGTATACGTGTTGTTTCCAGTTAGCGTTAATGTCCCTATACCAGTTTTGATCAAATTGCCCGAACCACTTATAACACCAGCATAGGTAGAATTGGCATTTAACGTCAAAGTATAGTTTGACAACGATACATTGCCACCTGCATCACCTCCTCCGGTCAGATTCCCAATGATTTCGTCACCAAACAACACCAACCCCACACCAGATGCATTCGCCAAGGTAACACCGCCATTATCGGCCAATGCGGCTCCACCAGCTAATCGAAGTACACCACCGTTGACAGTCGTACCACCACTAAACGTGTTAACACCGGAAAGGATTAATGTTCCCCACCCATTCTTCGTCAGTGATCCACTGCCTGATATATTTTGGGACATTATCGCAGTATTACTACGATTGATTATTAGATTACCATTGTTAACAACAATACCAGTTCCTAAGCTCCCACCGTTATAACCATTACCAACTTGCAGTACACCACTATTAATTGTAGTGGATCCGGTATAAGTATTATTGTTAGCCAAAGTCAATTTACCCGAGCCCACTTTGATCAAACTGCCTGGCCCGCTGAGAATGGAACTTAAGTATGTATCGCGATTATTAGATCCAATAGTCAAAGCAACAGCAGACGATGAAGAATTGGCCAACATTAAATCTTCACTGCCTTGTAAACCACCGAATGTAGCAGACGTCAAGGTACCGAAGCTTAAAAATCCCGAGCCTCTCAGATCGACAGTACTTGTCCCAAAAGCATTGGCATTCCCCATTACCAATGTTCCAGAGTTGATGGTCGTTGTACCACTGTATGTGTTATTCCCCGTTAATGTTAGAACAACATCCGTTGCCCAATCCTTGAATAAATTGCCACTACCACTGATTAAATTCGACACAATGCAGCTATGGTCAAAACGGAAGTACAAATCACCATTATCAATTACGCTACCAGTTCCAAGCGTACCATTGTTATCAATATATAAGTCGCTATCTGAATCAATAATTGTTATACCTGCGTAACTATTGATGTTCTCAAAGTATACTCGAGCATTATTGATAATGCTGACGCTTCCAGATCCACTAATGCTGCCATGAATATAACTATAGTTAGAAAAAACCAATGATGCATTATTTATAATATTTGTATAGGAACTGTATTGTTCCAAAGTGTCTATTTGCAGTGAACCTGCATTGATAGTGATAACCCCATTATAGTTAGGGTTATACGATAAAATGCCCGTAAGTGTCAGGGTACCAGTTCCAACCTTTGTTAAACTGCCGCCATAACAACTAATAGTACCATCGTACGTGGTGCTGGTATTATCAGCACCAACACTGAGAGTGTAATTTGACAAAAGTACATAACCACCGTCACCAGATAACCCCCCAATGGTTTCATTATCAGCTAAAGCTAAAGTTCCATTTGATATTATCACTGTGGAAGTGTCGGACAACGCAGAACCACCGGCAAGCACCACTGTTCCTGTTATATCTATTGTTGTGGAACCTGTAGAAGTGTTTATTCCAGACAGTATTAAAGTACCATAACCCAAGCAATTTAATGAACCTGATCCACTGATATCATTGGATATTTCAGAGGAGTAGCCAGTATCAATAACTAGGGTACCATTATTGAGAATGGCACCATTGCCCAAAGTTCCTTCATAGCCTCCAGAACCAAGTTGTAATGTTCCACTGCTGATTGTTGTAGTACCCACATAGCTGTTGGAATAAGACTGAGAATAAAGCACCAATGTGCTGGTTCCTGTCTTAGTTAGACTACCCAATCCACTAATAACGCCACCAAACCATGTGTAGTCATTGTTAGCCCCAACACTTAGGGCTACGCCTACGCCGGAACTATTTGTTAAACTCACAATTCCGTATCCCTGCAAACCGCCTAAATTGGCAGACGTAAGCGAGTCAAAGCTTAAAACTCCTTTATTACCTAGAAATTCAACCGTCGTAGTACTCAACGCATTGGTATTGCCTACAATTAACGAACCGTCATTAACATACGTAGTTCCGTCATAAATATTTTCACCACTTAATATAAGTGCTGCGGAACCTTGTTTGGATATGTTCCCATTGCCACTTATGACACTTGAAATCGTTGCGTTTTGATTTGTGGTGATGGCAAAACCTGCCGTAAGCGTTCCACCTGAAATGGTATAACCGGTACCACTAAAAGTGATCGAATGAACATTTACCGTAGAAAGAATAGAAACAGTCGAAGTGCCATTCGCTAAAAATATCGCGTCAGATCCATCAATCCATGCGGTTCGGCTGCCCGAGCCATTGGCCGCGGTATTCCAGTTCGCTACGGTTGAGTCCCATATACCACTACCAGCCTGTAACCCAGCAGCAGTACTGGTATCCCAATATAGTGCCGTCAGCATCAGCCGAGGTTCCAAGGGCTCCAGACCAAGCCCCACAGAATGGTGCTCGGTCTGACAGAAACCCCGCACCGACTCCTTCAACATGGACACTAGCGTGCCATATTCTCTATACCACTGGCACGAGCGCATTCGGCGGAAAACCGATTCGTATTGATTTTGCAACAATGCAGTGGCGTGGGAAGCGAGAGACATGGCAAACTCTCCATATCATACAAAATACAAGAAAAATGCAATATATAATCATGCGGACATGCCAATAGACATATCCGCTCGTTTCAACATTGTTTTTGACTGGATTGATAGGCCAGACTGAACTGAATTAAGTAATCTGTGAGGCTACCACGCCTGAACCAAGCGTATAAGATATACGCAAGATGTATCGTTTGAATAAAAGGGATGGAAATGGGGCAAATTCACCATCTAAATACGCTGACAGTACAAACATGCTCTCCCGAACCATGCCTTCCTCCTTGTGCAAACCGTAGGTGTTAAACCAACCAATACAAGCAGAAATAATCGTACACATCCGGCAAAAGATGCTTCAAACATAGACTATGAGCATAAGATATCGGAATGTCAATTAAAAATCGCTACATGTCCATGAGAAAAAGAGACTTTGGCTGAAGTTTTATATTTTTATACATAATAAATAAATATAAAACAATATTGATACGTTTTGCCTAACCAAAACTAAACATCAATCTTGAGTAGCTCAAAAAATAATCCAGACACCAAACAGCCTTTTCCCTTCTTGGAAAAAATCGTCCGCATAGAATCATAGAGCAATAATTTATCGCTTATTGCTCCGTGAGTCCCGTCAGATAGTTCTGCATGTCAAAGTCCGGTTGTGGGATCAGGTGCACATAATCTTTGTACTTGGCAGTATGGGCGAAGAACTTCTTTAGGCCGCTGCAGAGATAGTTATGGCCGGGCTGACCGCTGGGCGACTGGATCATACGGTCCTTGGGACATCCGCCGCCGCAGACTTTGAGGAACTCACACTTTTTGCAGTCATCGGTCAGGGTATCGCGCTTGGCGCAGCCAAACTTTCGCTGTTGAGGAGAATAAACCATCTGCGAAAGCTTATCTTGCATGATGTTACCTAGGCGATATTCCGGATATACAAAATGATCGCAGGCATAGACGCTACCATCTCGTTCCATAGCCAATCCCCGGCCGCAGACGTCGGCAGTCACGCACATCAACGCTGGCATACCCAGCCACTGAAGCATTAAGGTTTCAATCCAGCTTACCATCACCTTGCCCTGATCGCGCTGGCGCCAAAGATCGAATACATGGCAGAGGAATTCGCCCCAGTCATCGGGGTCTACCGACCATTCGGTTACAATGGAATCTGGATACCCCGGCCGGGCCTCAGGCGAGCCCATGGCGGGATGTTTATTTTTATTCCAGTATAGCGGCGCAACCTTGCGGAAGGTTTGATGCTCCACACATGGGAGAAACTGCACATTAACTGAATTGAGTTGTTGGGTCAAAAAATTGTAGATTTCATGAGGGTACTTGGCCGTCAGGCGGTTGACCACCGAGAGAGTATTGAATCTAACTTCATGTTTTTGCAGAAGCCGAAGTCCGGCAACGACCTGATCAAAAGTTGGATCACCATGCTTATCCACACGATACTCATCATGTAAATGCCGCGGTCCATCAATGCTTATACCGATCAAAAAGGCGTGATTTTTGAAAAATTCGCACCAGTTATCGTTAAGCAGCGTACCATTGGTCTGCAAATCGTTTATAATTTTTTTGCCGTGGGAGTATTTGCGCTGGATCTCCATGACATTTTGAAAAAAGGGCAGGCCCAACAGGGTCGGCTCGCCACCATGCCAAGAGAACCGAACCACGGGTACATCCTGGTTTTCAATGTAGGTACGGATGTAGGTCTCTAGGATGTGATCTTGCATCCTGGATGCCAAGTGGCTTCCAGCCAGCAGTTGTTCCTTATGCAAGTAGTAACAGTAAGTACAGTCGATATTGCAAGCCGGCCCAATAGGCTTGGGCATCAGATGAAACGCGCGCTCAAAACCGTAGGGATTGTTGGATAATACTGACGGCATATAGAAACTTTCCTCAAGATGATCAATCCGAGTGCTACAGATGAACTGCCACTATACCCACAGAACCTATCATGCGACAGCAAGATTTTTGTGTTTAAACTAAAATGAATAATCCTTATCTGCTGTACGCCCATGTTTCTACGTGCAGGTAAATTTCGGACTAAACAACACCAGTTCCCAGTCATATGGCTGACAGCCATAGGCAGGGGAGTAATGGCTTGCATATCCTGATGCATCGACCGGCGTCGTCTGGAATGTTCCGGGTGTGACGGTGCCGATGGTCACATTGACCGGGAATGCTTGATTAATGTCCTGATCGTAGATCTTGAGTGGCTTGTCCAGTTCAAAGCCAAGTCCGGTTTGATCAAAATACGTTGGTGTCTGATCGAATCCTGTTACGCCGTGCATGGCAGCATACGCTTGAAGGTGGCCAGTCGTTGGCAACTGATCGGTTTGCAGATTCACCTGCGCGTAGCCATTAATGCGAAGCGGGTATGTCAGCACGGCGCGATAGCACCAGGCAAAGCACACATACGGGCCGGGATTGTCATTGGTTCCCTGGTTATAGATCATATGCCGCGTATAGGTCATCGAAGCGTAATTAATGTAGTCTGCCGGCTGGGTGATGATGTTGGCCAGGGCGTAATCCAGCGCAGCCTGTGGCGTGGGGA
>CAZSYN010000020.1:0-49926 GCA_964610975.1 uncultured Phycisphaeraceae bacterium | reverse complement strand
CGATCATTGGTTTGTGCCCCATCCCGTCAAGGGAATGGGGCTTGCTTATCCCGAATTCAGGTTTTGAGTAAAATCATGAACAAGAATACCAACAGATAGCTGGACAGACGGAAGCCTTCTGCGTCACAATGAGTCCATATGGGGTGTAATCGATAGAGATATGACGGAACAAACCAAATCATTACCTTCACTTCGCATTCTTGTACTTGATGATGAAGCCACCATTCGTACAACGCTGGCGGTCTGCCTGCAAACGGCGGGACATCAGGTCGTGGCATTCGGATCCGGCGAGCCGGCGCTGGAGACGTCGGAAAAACAGACATTTGACCTGCTGTTTCTGGATCTTCGGCTTGGCATTGAAAATGGACTGGATTATATCCCGCGATTTTTGAGTCAAAGCCCGTGGCTGAAAATCATCGTCATCACGGCGTATGCATCTATCGAAACGGCCGTTGAGGCCATGCGCCGCGGCGCCATTGATTATCTGCCCAAACCTTTTACGCCTGAACATGTTGAAATGCTGGCGACCAAAGTGGCCGAGGCCAAATTGACGGCCATGCGGCTGCGCGAAATGACTGACAAGCTTGATGCAAACGTTCCGCCGATCCGATGGGCAAGCAGCAATCATATGTTTCGCTCCGCCCTGGAGATGGCCAGGACCTTTGCGCCAAGCAAGGCCGCGATTCTTATTGAAGGAGAAAGCGGAACCGGCAAACGAACGCTGGCCCGCGCGATTCATGAATGGAGCACGCGCAGCAACGGCCCATTTGAAATCAGCAGCGCACAGGGACGCGATGAACAGACGCTTGGCGTGGAACTTTTTGGAACCGACGATAAAACCAAACGATCCAAACTGGAATACTGCGACGGCGGCACGCTGTACCTGGATGACTTCAATGCGCTGCCTCCGCACATGCAGATCAAGCTGCTGGAATTTATTCAGACCGGAACCATCGAGCGTGAAGGCGGGTTTGAAAAAGTCACGGCGGATGTGCGCCTGATCGCCGGCGTAAACCAGCCGCTGGCGCAACTGGCGCAGTCGGGTCTTTTCCGGCAGGATCTGTATTACGCCTTTTCAGCCAAAACGGTGGAATTACCGGCGCTGCGGCAGCGGATGGAAGATTTTTATTCACTGGCCATGACGTTCCTGTCATTTTACAACCGGCAGAACGGAACCTCTTTTACGGGCTTCAGCAAAGAGGCCATGGAATATATGAGCGCCTATTCATGGCCGGGCAATATCCGCGAATTGCGAAATGTGGTGGAACGCGCCATGCTTCTGACATCCCGGCGCACGGGAAATCAGACCGTGGGCATTGAACACCTGCCGCCGAATCTGCGTGGGAAAAACTCAGCCGCCAAAATCGGAGACCTTGTTCCGCTTGAAATCATCAAGGAACTGCATATTCGAGGCGTTCTGGCGGCAACAAGTTCGCAGGAATCGGCTGCCAAAATTCTGGATATTGACTATGCCACGCTCTGGCGGTATCGCAAAAAATATGGCTCCTGACAAACCGTGCTCTCCGCTAAAAAGAATGGGGCTTGTTTATCCTGAACTCAGGTTGAGAAATAAAACATGCAGAAACCAGCGGGGCCAATATGGGGCGGTCTGACCAGAAAATTATTGCTGGGATTCGGCGGCGCGCTGGTCACGCTGCTGGTCATGGCGGCGATACTGGGAGTCTTTCTGACCAATCGCAGTAATGTCATGGCGCAGGTTCAGCATGAAAACTACAACAGCGTGCGTTACTGCGACAATATGAAAAATGCGCTGGATGAAGTACAGGTCATCGCGGAGGGACACCAGCAGGCCACGGCCCAGACATTGAACCAGTTTGAGAAAGTCCGCGAAAATTTCATCACCAATGCACAGCGCCAGCAGCATAACAGCTACCTGAAAGGCGAACTGGAAACCACCACGGCCGCGCTGGAATCAGGAAAAAAAGTGTTTGATCAGACCCGCAAACTACTGACGGATTCCTCAATCAGTGATCCGATCAGTTTCTATCGCACGGTTATTTTTCCGGAATATCAGCGTTGCAGGAATCTGATCTCGGATGTTTCCCAGATGAACCTGGCAAATTTTGTACGCGTTAACACGCAGGTACAAAGCGCACTGCTGGCCATGCGGACAACAATAATCATTCTGCTAATCGTCGGAGTGCTGCTCAGCGCCGTTTTTGTCGTAGCCACGGCGCGCGGCATGATACGCCCACTGATGAAACTGCGCGATTCAGTGCATCAGATCGAAACCGGCAATCTTGATCTGCTCATTGAATCCAATGGCGATGATGAGATCGGACAATTGGCGCTGGCGTTTAATGAAATGGCAGCCAAGCTGCGTAAATTCCGTAAGCTGGATCATGAAAAGCTGATCCGCATTCAGCAGACTACGCAGGTTGCCATTGACAGTCTCCCCGATGCGGTGGCCGTTCTGAACACCGAAGGGAATATTGAAATATCCAATAAATCAGCACAAATCCACTTTCAACTCATGCCTGGCGCGAATATCCGTATCATACGCCCGGACTGGGCCGCCATGTTCCTGGACCCGGTTTTGAAAAATAAAACCAGCGTTGTGCCGGACGGCTACCGTTCGGCCATTCAGATCTTTGACGAGAGTGGCGAAAGATTTTTATTGCCTCGTTCAGTGCCGATGTTTGACCCGCAGGAAAATGTCATCGGCGTGACGCTGATCCTGGTGGAAATCACACATCTTCGCAAGGCGGACGAATTTAAAAGCGGCCTGCTCTCGGCCGTATCACATGAACTCAAAACCCCCCTGACGTCCATTCGCATGGTCATGCGCATGTTGCTGGATAAACGCATCGGTACACTCAATGATCAGCAGCAAACGCTGCTTGACGCGGCAAAAACCGACAGCGAACGGCTGGTGCGTTCTGTGGAGGATATTTTGACCATCGGCCGCGTCGAGGCCGGCCGCACGCGCCTGGATAAAACGGATTTACCGGCCACGGATATCGCCAATCGTGCCATTGCAACAGTGGAATCCACCGCCGGTGAAAGAGCCATCAAAATAATTCGGGACAACGAAGGTCCGACACCCATTGTGCATGCCGATCTGAACTTGACCTCATGCGCGTTATCCAACCTGCTTTCAAATGCGATTAAGTACGCGCCTGCCGGATCGACAGTAAGGCTCCGTATTTCCACACAGGGACAATACGTACAATTCAGCGTGCAGGATCAGGGGCCAGGGATTCCGGAAGCCTATCAGAAACAGATATTTGAAAAATTTGTTCGCATTCCGATGGCCGGCGGCCCAAGTGGCGTAGGGCTGGGACTCACCATCGCATCAGAAATCGCACAACTTCACAGCGGAACAATCACACTGGCGTCATCAAGCTCTTCGGGCTCCACTTTTGTGCTGAGTATTCCGCTACCCACCCTGTCCGCATAGAGAAGCATGGATACACGGAATGATGTTCGGCGGTGCCACGCTGGTTAAAGTGCTGGCGGACACGCCGGAGCGCCGGCTGGCAATACCCTAATGCTGAGGCGATCTGCTCGGTTCGTTTACCCTGCTCATAGAGCATGATAATCCGTTCACGCACAGGATTGGGAATCGGTCGCATGAAAAAAGCCCTCCTTGGCTGTCGCCAACGAGAGCTTATCAGTTCTTCAATAATTGCGCTATATCTTTATTGGCGATGCTCTAATTTCAGATAACGGCATTCGCTCATATCTGAAACAAAAAGGAAGATTTTTTTGCATCGCGTTTATAGCGATGTATAATAAAGCGATATGAAATGAATTTGGAATTGAGTTTTATATGGCAATCCCATTGGGTAAAACAAAGCATTATCAATTGGCGCAGCAGCTTTGCCACGACATTCGCAAGATGCCGCCGGGAACGCCTTTACCAACGATTGAAGAGCTGAAAACACGGTTTGGCGCATCACAGGTAACAATTGACAAGGCCATTTTGCGGCTTAAACGTGATGGTTTGATCCATCGGCCAGATGGACGCAAGCGTTTGGTTGTTGCTAATGTGGCCGAACAGGCGCTCAAACGCGTGGCATTAATACGGCCGGATTATCCATCAATTGTGTTTGAGGAAATTGCGCGTGCTGTGGTGACATCAGGCCGCAAGTTGGATTGGGCTTTTGATGTGGTCTACTATCGTGATCAGAAAAATTTGGATCTTGCCCAAGCCATAGATGAGGCAGACGCAGCCGTGCTTCTGATTGATCCCCGCCCGCTGCCGGCACGTCTGCTCAAAGAATTGCGCCATCCGCGTAAACCGGTTGTTGTGGCGAGTATAATGCCTGATGAACCTGAGATTTCAACTGTCAGCACAGATGATCGGCGTGTTATTGAATTACTGACGCAGCATCTGCTTGATCTTGGGCATCGTCGAATTGCCATTATTACATCCACCTTAGACGATTACTCAATGAGTTCCGCGGTGCAGGGGTGGCGAGACACAATGGCTCGCGCCGGAATAATGGATTGTGAAGAGTTATTAATTAATGCTCAGGTGCCGCGTTTTGAGTATGCGCTCCGGTGGATTTATCATTATTTTTCAAATTGGCTCGACAACTCGCCGCCGCCGTTTACGGCAATTGTCGGAACAGCGACGGATTCCATGTTGGCCGCTATGCGTGCATTGCGTGAACATGGTCGGAAAATACCGGCACATGTAAGTGTTGTCGGCTCGACCGGGTTCACTAACTTCGCTGCGTATCTGGACCCGCCGATAACATCTGTGACGTATGACATGAATGCCTACGGTGAAGCTGTTATCGGTCTGTTGGGTGGAAATTCATCGCAGAAGTCTGCTTCTGGGGTTATCCGTCAAGTGCAGATTCAACCGAATTTGCTGCTGGGGCAGAGTACGGCCTCGCCGGTAAAAAATGGGGAATTTCTTGAAACAGCTCTCTCAAAATAAACGAGGAGACGCCTAATGCGACATTATCGTTTGAACGCCTTTACATTGATTGAATTGCTTGTCGTAATTGCAATTATTGTAGTTTTAATAGCCATATTGCTTCCATCGCTTTCAAAAGCGAGGGAAAGCGCAAAAACCGTCAAATGCATGAGTAATCTCAAACAGTGTACGGCGGGGCTATTTATGTACGCTTTGGAGAATAATGGCATTAATGTATTGCGAGTCAATGGAAATGACGGTGACGGCGCCTATCGCAATTGGGCGAACATTCTTGCCAAGTACGGGCAGCTCAAAGGTGCAACCGTATCGCTATGCCCTTCGGGCCGTATTTTGCAGGACTACGATCCAAGCGCAAAAGGATTAACAGGCGGTAACGTGAATTATCCATATAGCCGCTATGAATACGAAGCTTATGGTATACGCTCGTTTGGTGCATACCCGCTTACTGGTTATACAAACCCCACATCCTTGAACGATCACTTTATCCGTATTGACGACAGCAGAATCTGGCTTAAAACCAAGATGATTCAGGACCCCGCCTCATGGCTGATGCTTGCGTGCAGTTCCAGCGGGACAACTCAGGACGACAAACAATCCGCCATGCTTCCGATGTATTCAATGTGGGCTGGTGGTGATTTTAAACCACGTCACAATAACTATGATCTACAGGTTTATGCATGCGCCGACGGCCATGTTGATACCATCAAACGAAATGTGATCAACGCGACGGGTCTTCTGGTGGATAGGGAATCGCGTACGGCAGCGGAGCTTGTGAGCAGCCAACGCTGCAATTATGTCCGCCGGCATTATGTAGGCGCTTCTAATACGCTGGTGAATTAAATGCACGTTTTAGAGTGATTGCCAGAAATAAATCACACTTGGCGATTTTGTGGAGCCGCCCCGCGATAGCGAAGCGGCAGTTGATGTGTGATTTTCTTTTGGCACATACTATATACGGAATAACCTGTAAAGGACGTCATGAGATGTGTATGGTTGGCGGGTTTTTGCGACTGAAAGAATGCCGGCCAATACTTGCCATACCCTTTTCATAAGTTGATCTGTTGTAAATAAAATCATCATTTTATAGGGAGAAGTTATGAATCGTTTATTGGGTACTTTAGTTCTATCAGCAGGCTTGATGACAGCTACAGCGCGTGCGACTGTTATCATTAGTGATTCATTTGGAAGCGGAACCGGAGGATTGTTTCCCAGCACTGCACAGGCAGGTTTTGACTACTGGTATGCTCCTGATACGACACGGACATGGAATTGGTCAACAACCGGTCAATTGGCAAGAACAAATTTTACTTCCGGAACCTCCTGGTTGCTGCGTAATGTGGCTACCGGAAATCAGGCTCCAGCTCAAATTACCAATCCGTCTCTGGCGGCTGAAGTTTCAATGCAATACGGCGGGAATACGGATTCAAAATTAAAATATTATTTTGGTTTATTTAACAGCACTGGCAATGGGTATATCGCCGAGGTCGTCCGTAATGGTACTATGAATCTATACCGTGTCGACAATGGCTACACGGGAACATGGACTCTACTTGGCGGAAACACCTCCAATACCGCCGGCAATCAGCAGACCATTACATTCTCGATTACCAGCGGTACGCTTCTGGTGCAAAGCAGTCTTGGCGGAAGCCTGACAGCTACGGACAATACCTATACTTCATTTTCACTTATCGGTTTTGCCTCCGCATTTCCGGCCGGTGAACAGGTGAGAGTGTACAGCGCGGATCTGTCCGGCACCGTTGTTCCTGAAGCGGCGTCATTATCGCTGCTTCTGATCCCCGCAATTGGTTTGCTGACTGTTCGTAAATAACCGGATCGTTTGCGAAAATACTATTGGAGAGGCTTACGGGTTATTCCGGAAACCGGCGAAACCTGGCCGGTTTCCGGCCCCGTATCCCGCATTATTTTCGAGAGATGCTGGAATGAGGATATGATGTTGAAGACTATTGCCGCGCTGGCCTTGCTGGCTATCACTACCGGACAAAGCTTTTTATTTGGCCAGACTTTATTTGAGTTCGGAACGGAAAATATTCCACTGGTGCTGCATCGTCCGGAAGAAAATGATCATTCAGCCAGGATCGGCACGATGCCGGATGGAAGCAAGGCTTTGTGCTTTACCTGGAACAGGGCGCGCAAGTGGTTTTATGAATTTGCAATCAAGGATTCGCTGGAACTAACCGAATTTGACGCGGCACAAATCCGATTAAAACTCTATATTCCTGTAAATAATTCAGCCAAAAACATCAAAATAAGACTTCGTGATCGTGACGGAGAAATATTGCAATATAAAGCAATTATCGAGCCAGGAGTCAGTGGATGGCAGGATTTTGCTTTCAACCTTCAGCGTGATAAAGAATCAAATGATGGTGCATGGGGAGGCGGTAAAAAGGCCAATCAACGACTTGATTTACCCGCTTCATTAATCGGATTTGCCTCTGAATATCAAATCGGCGAGGGAAGCGGATGGATTGGTTACGGCAAGGTAACGTTTGATACTCTCAATGCACCGCCGGAATTGGTTTTGGAGACTGGGAGCGGTTCTCCCATGTATGTATTGGCTCCAGGTGATGAAAAACAATTGGCATTGCAGATAGTGAATCGACGTCCCGCCGACTCCAGTTGCTCCGTATCATATCAGATTCGGGATTACCAGGGACAGAAACTGTTTGACAATACCGCCAACGTGCAGCTAAAAAAATCGGGGACGGTCTATCTTCCCATTCCCAAGCCCACATCTTTTGGAATTTATTACATCGACTATTCGATTGCCGAGCGGGATAAGCCTGATGCCGCTGTCAATAAAAGAATTCGTTACTGCTATATGAAACCGGCCGGGCCAACGCCATTTGGCGCCAGGGGATTTCTGTTTGGAATGTGCGTTCACAGCCAGAGATACCCTTTGAATATCCAAGAGCGTGAGGCCTTGGCTGCGGCATGGTGCGGCGTCAAAATAACCCGGCAGGATCTCGTTTGGAACAAGGCCGCGCCACTACCGGGCGTCTGGGATTTTTCCAATTACGATCAGCTTGTGGATGTATACGGTAAAAATGGTATTGAACTTCAGGCGTTATGGGCATACGCTCCGCGATGGATTGGCGATAAGTTCCAAAAAAATGGCGCACCCGAAGAATGGGCTGAACTTATCCGGCAATCTGTGAAGCATTACCGAGGGAAAATCAAGTATTATGAAGTCTGGAACGAACCCGACCATTCCGGAACTCAGAAATATCTCCCAATTCCGATCTACACGGAATTGCAAAAAATCGCATACACTGAGGCTAAGAAAATTGATCCGAGTGTGGAAATTATGAACGGCGGATTTGCCGGGATGGTTTCAAATCAGGAACAGGAATCTGTCGTCACAATTTTGAGTCAGATAAAAGGCTATTCCGACCTCGTGGCATTTCATGGGCATGGTTCATTGGGCGGATATATGCCGCAAATATCAAAGCTGACCGCAGAAATGAACAGGCAGAACATGCAGATTCCATGGTATGCCAATGAAAGTGGTATACCGTCCAATTGGTCTGACGAAATGGAACAGGCTCGGACTTTATATAAAAAGATCCTGTATTCTTGGGCCAAAGGCGCCATCGGTTACAACTGGTATGATCTTAGAAATGATGGTAACGATCCTCAATATATAGAACATAACTTTGGTCTCTTGACTCATGACTTCTATCCCAAAGCTGGATATCCAGTTTATGCAATGCTTGCTAATCATTTTCAGGAAGCCAGATATCTGAATGAATTACATCTTGGAAACATGCAGCAGGGCTATGTATTTCAAGCTAAAGATGGAAGTTACTTGTTCCCTTGCTGGAGTAATGCTGGGCCGGAACAGTTGATTTGTATTCGTAACATAACCGGTGTACCGACCGTTATTGATCTATTCGGTAATAAACAACTGTTATCGGTTTGGCAGGGAGCCGCCGTACTCAAAGTAGGCTCACAACCTGCGACTCTACATATTGAGACGCAGAAGAATTTACCGGAATTAAGGGGATCGTTTTTTCTCCCAGAGGATATGGTGATCTCGCCGGGCAAGACCAACGATTGCTTGATTGAATTCAGTAATCCTTTGGCGGGGGATATTACGTTTCAATTGTCCCCCAAGCTTCCCGATGGACTGATGGAGCACGGCTATCCAAAGCAGGTCAGGATTAAACCTGGTGAGAAGCGCAAAGTGACTTTCCAAATTCAAGCCGACAAGAAATTATCTTCACGAACCAATCCGTTGTTATCGCTGAACACTCAAGTCCAAATAAAGACAGACAATGGTTCTGTTCTTTGGAATGGAGTGGTTCAAAATGCGATCCGTACGGCCCTTCCTCTGCCTGAGCACGGGTTGAGCGATGAATCAAATTTCGTATTAGATAATAAGAATCAGGTGACGCTGACTGTTCCGACTGCTCCTTCCAACGAACCCTTGTATTGGCAAGGACCAGAAGATTTAAGTGCGAACATATGGCTTGGTCGCGATGAGAATAACCTGATTGTGAAAATCAACGTGACAGATGATATTCACGTGCAACCTTTCACGGGAGGAGCCGTTTGGAAAGGCGATAATATTCAGGTGGCCATGCAGTTTGAAGGGCAAAATAAAATATGGGAAATCGGCCTGACGCGTTTAGCCAACGGAAAACCTGAAGTGTTTGTATGGATGAACCCGGATGGATTTGATGATAATAAAATAGCTCAGCATGCCATCCTCGAAACAGATCGTGATGAACAGCGAAAAATAACCGTCTACAATGCCCGAATACCGTTGCAGGAACTCGGCGTGTCGCAACAAATACTGCAAAGAGGATTCCGTTTTAATGTGCTGGTAAATGATAATGATGGCAGTGTTCGAGAGAACTACATCTGCATTGCGCCGGGGATAGCAGATACAAAATCGTCGGCACAATATCCATATGTAATATTCGGCAAATGATGTTTGGATGCTCTATAAAGTGCAGATCAAATATATCTTGTAAAAAACATATTATTGCTCGCAATATCTAGGAGTATCGGTGCAAGAGATTTCGTATGTGCTGGCACTTGATGTTCTGCTGGCTGAGCATCTTTTTATAGCGGATGCCAAAAAGAGATAACGGCTGACAGACTTTTTTAATTAAAAAAGCCGCCCCGCGATAGCGTGGCGGCAGATCATGCGCTAAAACATTTTGGCACATATTATAAGTGTCTTGGCGATATACTCCGGCCCGTTGTCCGACCGGACATATTCCGGAATGCCGTATCTGGCAAAGAGTTTGAGCAGTGTCTCCTTGACGCTTGATGCACTTTGCCGATGTTTTACATTGATCGCCAGGCACTCCCGCGTGAACTCATCACATACCGTCAGAATCTTAAGCCGACGGCCATTCTGACACTGGTCATGCACAAAGTCATACGCCCACACTTGGTTGCGATATTCCGCCTGCAACGGCGGTTTGATGCCCATTCCACGCCTTTTACGCTTCTTTTTAACTTTCAGCGTCAGATGGTTTTGGATGCACAGTCGCCAGACTCTTTTGAGATTGATCCGCATTCCCCGGCGCATCAGCATCTGATGCAATCGTCGCACGCCAAAGTGTGCTTAACGAAGCGGAGGGGGAGGGAGAGGCCGGCGAGGCACTTTTTTTATACGCTCATTAAATATTAATTCATTGTTTGAATTTTTATTGCCATGTGACCAAAATGATGATAAACTTTGTGTCAGAGATTGATTGATGCTGTCTGATCAATATTGAAATCAAGGCAGAAATGTCGTGATATCCGTTCGTTGATTGGCCGCTGATAGCGGTTAACAAATAGAAATCACGCGTGCGTAATGCTTCGTTTGGAGCTGGCGGCAGTGAACTCTGGTGTAGCTTTCGGATGGAATGCGTTATGCGTGACGCGATTTCCTTGCGTAGCGGCATAGTGACTGTTCGGGCACGCTGGCGGTTGCGATGCCGGTGCCTTTTAAGATTTGCGATGATTCCATTGTGAATCTTTATTTGTGCACCGTGCCGTAAGGGCATTGGTGCCAGGTTCCGCATCATGTAATAAATTGAGGGAATATAGGCATTTTGCTCCTAAGAGCGTGCATTAAAAGATTTCGGGGTCATCTGCTGGTCTGCCGTTACACCGGCTGCGTCCTCAGGCACTCGCTGATATTGGTGAATATCACTCGGTCCTGCGTCCTTGTTGGCGTAAAAGCATCCTGCGCATCTGACACCTGGCATGTTTTAATACACACTCTTTGGGGTAAGGGGCGCTCAATGTCCATATTTTTGGTAACAGCTATAACTCAATGTTTTGTGTGATTTTTGATAGTCGATCAATTTGGCGGTGTGAGAGAAGTTCCGACGAGTCTGGCCGGTAGGTCAGAAATTGGCGTCCGGTGTAGGGCCGGTAGCCTTGACAATCCTTCAAATGGGAGAAGAAACATGATTCCTTTGTCACGTCCAGTGCTTGCGTGTATGTTAACGGTTGCAGCAAATGTCGCATATACGACTATTTCATGTGCGGACATTATTGTGGACAATTTTGAGAGCTATACCAGTGGCCAGGCTATAGCCACCAGCAGTTCGTCAACGCCGTGGCTGCGTACCGGAACGGCCGTCAGCAATAATTTGACGGCCAATGCAACATCGCCTCTTGATGGTTTGCTCAGTGGCGCTCTTGGCCTGAAATATGACCAAACCACTACGACCAAAATTACAAACGCGAATCTGCGTTATAATTATGTCACCGCGCAAGATCTTTCCGGATATGGTTCCGCGAGTGTTTTGATCAATTCCAGCATGGCCAATACCCATACTGCTGTTCAGCTTGTTATCGGCAATGGTACGACAACGTATCAATCCAGTGTGTCATATCCCATTACTACAACCAAGCAAACCTTGACGTTTAGCCTTGCGGATTTGACGACGTTGGCTCAGGGCAATCAGACTCTGGCCACCGTTCTGAGCGGCACGACATCCATTGGTTTTAAGTTTACGAATACTGTTGATAGTGGTAGCGAGACTGTCCGTATTGATAACTTTATCCTGATCTCAACACCTGTTCCTGAGCCGGCCAGCCTGGGATTGCTTGGGACGGGCGGCATGCTGCTTATGAGCGCCAAACGCTACGCACGATAAACGTATTTAACCCGTACTGATATGATCAAATGGGGGCGCCTTGCTACAAGGCTCCCCCATTTTTATTGATTCATCAGGGAAAATGACGAAAAATTGTTTGTGCGCCGGGCCGCAAAGGCACCGGCGCTATTATTTTTACATAGCGTACACAAGGTGGTGGGGCGGGGGTGATCCTGATTTACTTTGGGGCGGTGGTTTCCGCAATAGGTTGTTCGAGCAGATTTCGCATGGCAGGATATTGATGCACCAGCATGCCGCCAAACGCGGGATCTTCCTTGAGTGCTTCTTCTACGGCATTTTTTTCTTTCACAAATCGTTCGGGAGGCAGTCCGTAAAAGGTTGCTGACGGTTCTTTGAGCAGTTGCTTTGTCTCCATGCCGCCAAGAACATATTTGCCTTGTGCGCGGGCGTAATTCATCTCATTTTCAATGGCGGTCTGTATCGATCCGGGCCCGGTTCCGCGGCGCACATATGACATGATGCCTACGTAATCCGTAATGTCCTGAATGTGCTGATGAAAATTTTTGGTTACGCCGCGGTATTCGACAACACAGCTATTTTCCGGGCTAATCCTGCGGTCATACCACATGGGAATATCCACTGCCAGAGTCATGCCTGGCGCTTCGGCTGTTAGTTTGGCGCGGATTTGCTCAAGAAGTTCGAGATTTTCCTGCATCATCTGATATCGCGCGTCCGTTTTCCATTCAGGCAAAAGATAGGGCTCAATATCCAGATGAATTCCGATAAATTGCGTTTCGGGCCCATATTTTTTATTAAACGCGATAATTGAATTGGTCATTGCCAGTGGCCGTTGCCATTTTGATTTCATTCCCCAATCCCGCCAGCCGCTGAGAGCCTCAATTTTAATGCCCCGTTTGGCGGCCTGGCGAATCAGGCGCACATACATTTCCGGCATGGCCATGACCAGTGCGCCGTCTTCCAGTGTGCCGGGTTCCCAGTGCGTTTCGACCAAAAGCAGATTCATCTCCTGACGTTGGGCAAAATCAAGCAATTTATCCTGTTCTTCGGCCACCAGGATGATCTTGGGATCCCACACCCACAGGCCCTGTTTGAGGACGCGCGCCATTTGTGTGGCGGGGGACTTTGCGATATTGGGGGTGTCGGCCGCGCGCAGGCTGGCCGGCGAAAATGTACTCAGCGCGGTTACCGCGGCGAGGACGCACGAAAGGTATATGTTATTCGACAGTTTGTTCATGACTTTCCTTCATTATAGAAAAATGTTTGATCATTTGGCATTCCGGTATCGCATTTCGTGCGGCCAGGTTTGCTGTTATTCCGCACTGTCTGAATATTCAGGGACCCTCGGCGGCAGATAGAACTGATCGCCACCCAATTTCAGCCAGGCTCGGTAAAGCAGGTAGATGGCCGCTACCCCGCAAAGGGCAAAACAACTTTGCCACAAATAGATATATTGTTCACCTGTGCGATCCAGAAGTTTGCCGCATAACCACACCAGAATCACCATGCCGGATTCGGAAAACATGGCGTTTGCGGCCGCGAACTGGCCGTAATGTGATCGCGGCAGCAATCTCGGCCCTAATGTCGAAAGCGCTCCCTGAACCACCGCATTGGCCACAAAAACCATTCCGGTAAAGATGAGAAAAGTCTGGCGTTCCTCAATCAGAAAAAATCCCAATGCGCTGGTAATCGTCAGAATGGCGTAGCCCACAATTCCCACACGCACGGGGTGAAATTTATCGAGTATCGGGCCAAGCCCCAGGAAAACCGGCACCTGTGTCGCCATCATAAAGGCGATCAGATGTCCAAAATCCCCGAGATTCATGCCAAGTTGCCGCTGAGCGTAAAGAATCACAAATGTATTAAATGGCACAAACGCCCAGCGTGAGCAAGCAAAAGATAGATAATATTTCCAGTAAAAACTGCGGCCGTATGATTGCCTGATCCAGAGAATTGTACCTTTGACCGGATTGCCCGATCGAGGCGCGGGCTGCGGATATTTCCCCTCCTTTACCATCAATGCCAACATGGTAAAGGCAAAGAAATAGAGCGCGGCGCACCCTATATAAAGCGTTCGCGGGTGGCTTTCGGCATATGGCAGCAGAAAGTAATGAAAAAGCATTCCGCCAAGCGTGGCGACCAGGCGGAACATGCAAACAAAAGTCCCCATCACACGCGACGGAATGATATCAGCAAACAAATAGTAATATGTACATTGCGGAAAGAGATCGAAAAATTTATACGAGACTAATCCTACCGCCAGCGCGCCAATTCCCAATTGAGACATCAAAGGCAGCGATGATACATCAGGCAGTATTGCCGCCGTGATTGCGGCGAAAACACGTGCCGCGCCGGGGAATTGGCTCTGCAACCATCCTGCGATGTTGGCCGAGAATCCCACCATGACCAAAAACAAAAGCAGTGGCGGCATGGGATAAATAATAAAAGGCATCCGACGCCCCATGCGGGAGCGAAAACGATCACTCCATGTACTGATGATAGGATTCATCAGCCAGTTCATCAGCGAAAACAGACTTCCTGTCAGGATGCCGATCAGTGCATTGGATGCGCCAAGATGACTCAACTGCATCGGCGCCACACGCGGAACGATTGACTCCATGATGTTCAGGCATAAATCGCCCCAGAGCATCCAGATAAATACGTTGGCCAATCCCATGCGTGTGTAGCTCAGCGTGCCAACACGCAGCGTGCCGGCGGGAGCAATCGAATTTTTCTCAATTGATTCGGGTTTTTGTTTCTGTGATATCGGCATGCAGTTCGCACAACTCCTGCTACAAATTTTTATCTTGTTGAAAAAACGGCCATTTCGTAGTGATTTTCTCAATCTGCTCATACAAAATAGCATCACTTTAGAGTGTACGCCATTAAAAAGTTCATTAAATGAAGAAATAATTTGCATGGTTTATTTCAGTCGGCTATACTATGAACCAGAGGATGAAGGAAATGAGGCGTGTGAGCTGAAGAGTGGGCCCTTGTTTTGTATAGTGTCATATGGACTGATCACCAGTTTGACGAAGACGACGGTTGAGCCTGCTGAATGCTCTTGTGTGATGCTAAACTCTTGAGGAGATTACCTTATGGGTGACAGTTCTTTCAGCCGGCGAAGCGCCTCCGCATTTACGTTAATTGAACTTCTTGTCGTCGTGGCGATCATCGCCATATTGATGGCCATTTTGATGCCGTCTCTTGCGTCGGCACGCAGCAAAGCGGTTTCGCTTTCGTGTATGAGTAATGTCAAGCAGGTGAACATGCTTTGCCTGCTTTACGCTCAGCAGAATGATAATTGCTGGATCAACTACAGCAGCACCTCTAATCGCTGGCCGAAGGCGTTGATGAATGAGGGGCTTTTGATCACCAAGCGCGTGACGCTGGTGGTTTGCCCGGCGGATAAATCCACGCCGACCAACAGTACGGTTCTTAAGTGGGAACTTGGCGGCAGCTATGGTTTTAATAATGATCTTAATGGTTATGGGAATGGCCCCAGCATTAGCGGATTGCCATATGGCAAGCGAATTATGCAGGTTACGAATCCCGGCCAGTATATAACATTCTGGGACAGCAACCAGCCATTGGTTGCGTCATCAACCCTCGGGTGGGTTTTTGATCGCAGCACGTACACAACCCGTACGCCAGACCCGTCACGTCATCGCGGCTTTGGCAATGCGTCATACATGGATGGCCACGCAGAATCGCTCCGGGTTGATCCTACTCTGGAGATCAAGGCCAGCCAGGTCAAATTTGATAATACGCCGTAACACGCACGTGGTATGTTCTGCCTTTATAGGTTGATCGACCAAGCATCAGTGGCAGAGGAAATGATTTGTATGATACGCGGATTCATGCTTGATAGCGCCCGGTGCCTTGAAAAACCGGATTATTATTACCGCTTTTTCGAGTTTGCCGCCAGGCGCGGCATTGATACTATTCTGTGGCATTTTACGGATGATCAGGGATGTTCACTGCGGTTTGAGTGCCTGCCTGATACGGCCTTTCCGCACGCACTGAGCAAAGCGAACATGCAGAAATTGATCGCGCATGCGCGCAGTCTTGGTATTGATCTGATTCCTGAAGTCGCCTCCCTGGGCCACTGCATGTATATCACACAGTTGCCCGAATATGCCGATCTTAATGAGGGAAACGCCATTTTCAGCGGGATATGTCCCGTGGCTCCTCAATCACGGCAGATTCTCAAACAGCTTATTGAAGAAACATGTGAAATTTTTGACAGTGCCAACATTCATGTCGGTTTGGATGAGGCCAACATCGGCCGGCATCCGCTGACGCGCGCCGCGATGGCGGCTCGTGGCCGCGGCGGCGTTTTTGCGGATCATATCTGTTATCTTCATGGAATTGTCAGCGCATTGGGCCGGCGCATGTGGATGTGGGGAGACAGCCTGCTGAATGATTCAAGCATCGCCGGCCAGATTCCGCATGACATCGTCATGTGCAATTGGCAGTACGCTCCAGACGCACCTGAGGGGCATACGCAATATTTTCTGGATGAATGTTTTGATGTTGTCCTCTGCTCCGCATTGATCAGTCATGATCAAACGCTCTTTCCCGGTGAACGTTTTGCTTTGCCCAATATCCGTAATCTCAAGCGGCAGGAACTCCTGACTGGCCGCGGTCACGTGCTTGGCAGCATGAATACGATCTGGACACCCGTGCGTTTTATGGCGGATTCTCTCTGGATCGGCATTGATCTGGCCGCAACCATTATGCGCGAAAGCAAGCCAATCAATACCGCCAAGCAAATTCAAACTTTTTGCTGCGATTATTACGGATTTAATCCCGATCTCGATTGGATAAAGGCCTGTGCGGAAATCTATACGCAAATGCCCCTGCGCAAAGAATGGATTGACCTGTGCAAGTTTGGCGCGGCTGCCGGCGTGACCAGCGCAGAACTGATCGCGTCAGCCCAGCAGTGGCACACGATCGTCATTGCTCTGCAATCGAGCAGGCATGCCGTGCGCATGCATGGCAAACAGTATGAGACGTTTATGCTGATGGCTGAACTTGTCGCTCACGTCTACGCTGTTGCCGTTTCGCTTCAGCAGGATGATGGCAACATAGACCGATACATCATCAGTGGCCGGCGTTTACTTGCGCGGCTTGAGGCAATATGGGATCAGGAACGCCACTCTGACGATCCGCGTAAAAAAAACGCCTCTATCGCGCATTTTCAGGACGATCACCTGATCCCGCTTTTTGCGGCCAATATTGCCATGATCTCACGCGCGGCTCAACGCATTGCTGTGTAAAAACCATGAGTGTTCGTCAAACATTTCAGGGGGAAGCATGATCGGTTATGATACATCCGAACGCGCGAGCGGCTGTTATCTTGGCCGCCGCGTCCAATCCGAAGCAATCCCCGGCGTCGCGAGGCGTGACTGTCGGCCGCTGAATGATACGGAGAGGATGAATCAGGTGACTCTCACAACCGATCTTGCCGGCGCTAATCACAAGAAGACCGCGCTCTGGAATCGCGGCCTGACTGTGCGCCTTTTGCGGAATTATCACATGCTTTCGCGCAAGCAACTGGCCGATATGACCGGCCTGCGCGGCTCAACGCTGACCTACATCGTCCGCGACCTGCTTGAAAGCAAGATTGTCCGCATTACCAGCAAGAAAAAAGAATCCAAAAGCGTCGGCAAAAAGCAGACATTGCTGGAGCTTAACCCTGATTTTGGCTGGGTTGCCGGTTTTTCTGTGCGTCCGGGGTCGGCCCATCTGGTCCTGCTCAATTCGGCCGGAACGGTTATCGACAAAACAAGTTTTAAAGTAGGATCAAATCTGGAAAAAATCCCGGCCGATCTCAAATCCGGCCTGGCCGACTGGATTGCCTCAAGCCAAAAACCACCCGGTCTTTTTCTGGGCGCCGGCCTGAGTATTCCCGGTGTTGTAGATCCGGATCATGGCATTGTTCTTCGCTCTGCGCCATTTAACGCGGCCAATATTCCGCTGCAAGAAATCATGTCCGCCAAGTTTCGCGCGCCGGTTGTCATTGATCACAACGCCAGCTTTGGCGCTGGTGCAGAGGCGGTGCAGGGCGCCGCGCAAGGCATCAGTAATTTTCTTTATTTTCTTGTGAATCATGCATTGTCCGGCAATACCGTCAGTATGAATTCCTATGGTTCGGCGCTTTATCTTCATGATGATGTTTATCGTGGTTATCATTACAGCGCCGGCGAAATTGACCGCGTCTTAGAGCCTCCTTTGGCGGAGATCAGCCTTAGCGAACTGACTATCCTTGCCACGCCGGATGTGCAGCTGACTCATGTTCTCATTGCATTGGCTCAGCGCATCGGCATCACAATCGCCGCGCTGGTCAACTTTATCGATGTGCCGCTTGTTATCCTGGCCGGCACTGTTCGTATCAGCAATGAAAGATTCATTGCCGAAGTCCAGAAGATCGTGGAGGGGCAGCTTGTGCAGATCGTCAATCGTCGCCTGACGATTGTTCCGACGCAGGTCAGCATTGATCCTTCCGCGCTTGGCGCGGCACTTGCGGCCTCTGATCTTGCTCTTGTGCATCGTCAGCAGTATTGACTGGCCGCCAGCCGCAGGATACATCGCTTGGTATCCTGCGGCGGCAGCCATTGTTGTGGGATTATTTTCTGCGCCGCAGGATTAAGGTTCCCGCTCCTGCTGCCAGCAGGCCAAGTGATGCGACTTCCGGCACGGCCGCAACCAGCGTAATGCCGTCGGTGTTATAAGAAATGTCATAGCCGCTGAGGCCGGTGACGCCGGCAAAGGAGAGGCCCGTGTAGTCGCCGCCGCTGACGAGTACGTAACTTTCCGCAAAGCTGCTGCCGGTCAAAATCAGATCAAGATTCAGGTTGGCGATATCAAGCAGGCCGCCGGCGGCCACGGTGATCAAGTCAGATGAACTCTCGCCGATGTTAAAGTGAATGATGCCGGTGCCGTCACCAGTCAGTGTTGCGCCAGAGGCGATGTTGATGTTGGCGGTGGCAAGTGAGCCGTCTTCCGTCAGCGAGATGCCGCCTGCCAGAATGTTCGTGCCGCCGGTATACGTGTTGATGTTGGTCAGCAGCAGCATGCCGGCATCCGTTTTATTCAGTGCGCCCGCGCCGCTGATTACGCCGTTGATGGTGGCGTTGTAGGGCGTTCCGCCGCCGGATGAACCGACGCCGATGGTGCTGCCGGCGCTGGTCAGGATGACGCCGCGGGATGATGCCCAGTCAAGGCCGCTGACGTTGATTTGCAGTTTGGCGTTATCAATGGTGGTGATATTGGTCTTATCGCCCAGGGCGTAAGCGCTGGTGATCAGCACGGTGCCGCCCTTGATGTAAGTATTGCCGGTGTAGGTGTTGGTACCGCTGAGATACAGTGTGCCATCGCCGGTTTTGGTCAGGCCGTAACTGCCGCTGATGACGGGGCTGATGCGCAGGGTTGCCGCGGCGTTGGCCACGTTGAGATTGCCTACGCCGTCAAGCGAAAACCCCAACGCAATTGCCGTATTGCCGGATTGCGCGCTCATCGACCCGCGAAAGTAAACCGTACCGGTGTAGGTGTTATCAAGCGTGATCAGGTTATGGCCGGCGTTGCCATCTCCGATGAGGCTGATGGAGTTGATGGTGGTGTAGGTGCCGGAGGATGACGATGCGATGCTGTTATCAAAAGTCAGATCGGGCAAATCGGCGCCTTTAAAAGTCATACTGGAAAAGACCCAGTTTTGAGAAGCCGTGCCGATTGTTGAGCTTCCGACGCCAAAGCGGTGGCTGCCTGAGCCGATAGGGCCAGGTGATGACGCGTTTTTGGAGTCAAAAACCACCGCGTCGCCGGATGCCGGACGGCCGGTGTTACTTCCCGTATATACGTCATCCACAGTAGACCAACTGGCCGCGGTAGTCAGCGCCTGGCTGGCGCCGTTACTACCGCCATTCCAGTATACGGTGGCGGCCTGGCTGATTGATGCGAGAATGGCAATGCTCGCACATGATGTTAAACGAATCAGATGCTTTTTGTGATCAGGTGACAGAATATGAGCGGTCATTATTTTTCTCCCACTTTGTTTTGTTAAAAAAAGTCTCTTCCTTCAACGTGTTTTTTATTTCAGGAAACATTTTTTCATCAGCACCACGACGGCACGGCCAGGTCCGTCATCAGATGCAGGCCAGGCCCGGCGGCGTTCAGGCGCGGAATCGCGTTGATCACCGCGGCTACTGTTGCGTGATCGCCCGCCACGCCTCCCTGAAGCACCATGTCAAGCATAGGCTCGCCGGCGACTTTAATGGCGTCATGCGGATTGGCGGCGTCAAGATACATCTTCAGATCCATCAGCAGCGGAACACGGCTGCCCACATGCGCCTCAACCACTTGATGCAGGCCGCAGGTCAGGCCTTTTTTTACCGCAAAGTAATCTGTTTGAATGTCGTGATCGGCAATCATCGGTTCGCAGGTTTCGGTGATGCGTTCAGCGCGCCAGCCCATCGCGTGACAAATCAGCGCGGCCGATTCTTTAAATCCCGCGTGTCCGGCCTTGCCGGCCTTAAATAGCGCGCGGAAATCGTCCGGATTCATGCTGCTGCCGATTTTCTTTTGCAGTGCCATGCGCCGCGTGGATGCGTTGACCACGCGCTCAACATAAATGCTATCAACGCGACGGCTTACGCCTGTCAGGCAGACCGGCAGCGTATCCATCACAAATCCGGGGTTGACGCCCGTGCCCAGCACTGCCGAGCCGTACTGCCGGCAAAGGCTGTCAATTTCCGCTGAGCGCACGGGTTCGCGAAGGTATGGGTAAAGTAATTCTTCGCAGCTTGATATCACATTGATGCCGGCGCGGATCATCGGCTCAATCTGATCAAAGGTTTGGCCCGCTTTTGAACCGGCCGTATGCAGAATCACATCCGGCTGAACTTGCTCCATCATCTGCTCAAAAGAACTGTATACCGCCGCATCCTCCAGTGTTTTGACGCCCGTATGCGCGCTAAGCGGCAGGCCGCATTTTTGAGGATCAATATCAACACCGGCGACGACTTGCGCCCAGGGTTTGGTGGCCGCCAGGCGGATTGATTCAATGCCTATCATTCCCAGCCCGAACTGCGCTATACGGATGCGCTGGCCTTTGTTCTGAACTTTTTCCAGAAGTTCCTGCGTCTGCAATTTATTCGGCGGTAATTGTAATGTCATTGCGTATGTATCCTTTAAGCTTGTCAAGACTCAGCTTCGTCCCCAACCCGGGGGAAGCCGGATGCCTGAGAATTTTTTTCTCTGAATATTCGACCGGCGTTGCCGCCACGTTTACTTTGTAGGCCCGGCGCGGTATGCATCCGGTGGCGTAATCAAGCCGCGGCAATGCGTAACAAAGCTGTAAATTGGCCCACGATGTGATGTCCGTCGCCACCAGGCTTCCCACATATACGCCGATGTCCGGGGCGTTGGCTGCCAGATAATCCCCGATATCTTTGCTGGCCAGCAGGCCGCCGGCTTTTTGTATTTTGATGTTCACCATGTCCGCCGCGTGCGTGGCGGCGATTTGTTTGGCGTCGGCCAATGTCCACATGGCTTCGTCCGCCATGATCACCAGTTTAAAGGGCATCTGCTGCGCCCATTTGTGAACTTCCGCCGTCACCGCCGCCAGCGCGGGCAGGTTATTTTCCTTCGCCGGCTGTTCGCAGATGAACGTGGCTTTAAAATCCGCGGCGGCCAGCGTATCGCGAATGCGCCCCAGCATGGCGATTGATTTTTCCGCCGTGCCCCAGGCCTGATTGACATCAACCCAGATCAGCACGTCGTGCTTACCTTTAACGCCCGTGGCGACGGCGCGGAGTTTTTCGATATCCTTCTCATCATCCGTGCCGATTTTAAGACGGATGCCGCCATAGGAATCGCCGGTTTCGCCGGCGCGTTCTTCCATGTCATCTACTGAAGTATCCGCGCCAAAGGTGGCCGCCGAAACCGAAACCTCTTTGCGTTTTTCGCCGCCGAGGATTTCGTAGACTGGCACGCCGTAGAGTTGGCTCGTCAGGTCAAGCAGCGCGATGTCATAGCCGCAGAGTGTTGCGCGCAGTTGTTTGTCCGTGGCCGGCGGCTTGGCAGTCGTCAGTTTTTGCTGATTGGCAATGTGGTCAAGATCCGCCAGCCACGCGCGCACTTGCTTGATATCCGCCTGGCGGTTTGTGCCGCTTAACTGTTTGCCGGCCAGCGCCTCTGCCATCTTTCGGGCGCCGGCCCAGGCATCTTTGGTTGTTTCGTTGGTCACCAAACCACGAGGCAGAATATCTCCCAGTGCCGTAAACTCCCGGCCGTCATCGGATTTGCCGGTTATCAGGATAAAAATGCCATAGCAACTGTTGCTGCTTCCCTTTGAGGTGACGAATGCCTGGGTTCGCGGGATCTTATAATCCAGCAAACGCACCTCGGAAATGGTGACAGCCGCTCGGCATGTGCTTGCCGCAGCCAGAAAGCATGCGGCGAATAAAACGGATAATCTTCTCTTCCCCATGGCTTATGCATATGCAATGCGTATGCCACATCAAATCGGCCCTGGCGCTGGCCCTACGCGGGTATTGTTGCGGATATGAGCTTTCTGTGTTGATTATTTATCAACAATACGTTCGTAATAAATTAGGTATTAGTGCATTCAAAAGAGATTAAAATGCTGCTATATTAAGCAAAGGCTTTACTGCATTCTAAAAAGTAGGCATTTTTTGATGGCTGATGGTGAGAATTTAAATAGGCATCGCCAAAATTTTACAAATAATAAATATTGTTCAAACTGTTGACTATATGACAACATTATTTATTTATTGTTGATTATTTATCAACACTGTTTTCTCTCTTGCCGGAGGTTTTGGCGGACCAGATTCTGGGATCAAAAGAGCGCGGGTCAAGTTTCAGTCGCCGCACCATGCGGAAAAATTGTGAGCGATCCATACCCGCTGCCCGCGCCGCCGCGGCCATGTTCCCGGCGTGGCGCGTCAGGATGTGCGTCACATAATCTCGCTCAAATCGCTCTCTGGCGTCGGCAAATTTGCCCATATATACGCTGCTGGCGCTGTGCCGTCCGGCTCCCTGCTGCGTAATTCGTTCCGGCAATGCCTCTATGCCGATCACCGGCCCGCGATTTAAAACGGCGATTCGCTCAACGCAATTTTCAAGTTCGCGCACGTTGCCCGGCCAGGAATAGCGCGCCATGGCCTGTAGCGCCTCGGAAGAAAAAGTCGCCGATATTTCGTTCTTGCTGAAACGGTGGAGAAAATGCTCCGCTAATAGCGGAATATCACTTTGCCGTTTGCGCAGCGGCGGAACCTGTATCGTCAGCACTTGCAGACGATAATAGAGATCCGTGCGAAAACGCCCCTCTGTTGATTCCTGCTCAAGATTGCGATTGGTGGCCGCCAGCACGCGGGCGTGAGATTGCAGCGTTTGCTCACCTCCGACGCGACTGTAAACGCCATCCTGCAAAACTTTTAGCAGCTTTGCCTGAACCGCGTAACTGATCTCGCCAATTTCATCCAGAAACAGCGTGCCCTTGCCGGCTTCTTCAAAGCGGCCGATGCGTCGGCGGTCTGCGCCGGTAAACGCGCCGCGCTCATGTCCGAAAAGTTCGCTTTCCAGCAAAGTATCAGGGATTGCGGCGCAATTTACGTCTACAAATGGTTTATCCCGCCGTGATGAACTGTTGTGTATCGCGCGTGCGATAAGCTGCTTGCCGGTGCCGGTTTCTCCGATAATCAGCACGCGGCTGTTGGTTTCCGCCACGGTTTTAACCAGCTCAAGCACGCTTTGCATGGCCGGGTCAACCGCGATTAATTCGCTGACTTGTGTGGGCTGCGCTGCGGCCAGCACACTTGCTTTTGGCTTTAAAATGCGATGTACACGGGCGATAAGTTCGCTTGGCTCAACGGGTTTGTTCATATAATCCGCCACGCCCAGGCGGGTAGCCTCAATGGCGGCCTGCTCACTGCCGCGGCCGGTGATCATCATGATCGGAATGGTGCTGCCCAGGTTGCGCACGCCACGGATGACATCAAGGCCGCCGAGTTCTCTCATCACCAGCGTGGTAATCAAAAGATCGTAGTGTCGTTTTTTAATGTCCTTAATGGCGGCAAGCGGACTGAGGCTGGTGGTGACATGAAAACCGGCCTGTGTGAGTAATTGATCCATGTTTTCGACAAAAGAGGGAATGTCGTCAAGAACCATGATTCTTTGTTGTATCGGCGTGGTCATGAATATTGCTCCGGCTTGCGTTCTGGCATTCGTTTTGCATATGCCATTCTGCGTCGTGGGATCAATGGGACTTTTGTACATGGGGAAGTTTATGAAAGAGTACCGTGTGGGAGCAAGAGATTTATCCGCAGGTTTTCGTCGCGGCGCGGGATTTACCCTGATCGAGCTGCTTGTTGTTGTGGCAATCATCACTGTCTTGATGGGTATCCTTCTGCCCTCTCTCAAAGGCGCACGCGAACAGGCGCGGCGATCAGTCTGCCTGACGAACTTAAAACAGATTAGTTCCTCCGCTTTTATCTATGAACAGTCATGGGGAACATTACCCGGGCCGTCGCTTCCCTGCATTCTGGATCCTCAGTATGTCAATGGGGAACTGAAGGCGACCAATACGACATGGTATAAAGCGTCTCAGACTCGCAATGAGAGTTACCTGAGCGAGATTATCACGAGCCGCAAAGTCTGGCTTTGTCCCAGCAGTTCCGTCATCCGTGAGACAGCCAAGCCGGCCACCGGCAGCTTTGCCAATACGGTTGTCGGTTTTTGTTACAAGCTCAATAACTCGCTCGATACCTATCCTACGTATATGTTTGGTTCATGGAGCACCAGTGATTCAGAGGAGAAAAAACAGCCCAAAAAGCTGGTGAGCTTGCAGAATGGCGTCAACACCACCTCTCTGAAAGCCGGCAAAGGAAACTCTAATCCGGCGGCGATCTGGATGGTTTCCGACATTGACGGCCTGAATTTTGATATCGCAGCCACCGGCACATTTGGTATGGTGACGCCTAAGGATATGCCCTATGGCCAGCGCCCATACCAGCCGGGGCACAGTTCTGGTGAATTCAGCACCACAACCACCGGCCGCAATTACGCATACTTTGATGGTCACGCGGAATATGTGACGTATAAGAACTGGCCAACACTGGAAACATGGGAAGGCGATAATAACTGATGAAGCTGATGATGAAACAACGAATCATCGCAATCGCTTTGCTTGCCGCCGCGCAATGGCTGTCCGGAATGGCTCACGCCGATGAGGTGGTTCAGGGCCAGAAGGAAGTGATCATCTCCGGTCATTCCGAGGCCACGCGCCTGGGAATGGAGGTTCTGCAGAAGGGCGGCACGGCAGCGGACGCTTTTGTGACAGTCTCGCTGTCGCTGGGCGTCGCGGAGCCGGGTAACTCCGGATTGGGCGGGAAAATGGTGGCGCTTTACTATGACGCCAAGTCACGCTCAGTCTCCTGCGTTGTCGCAATGGACGCCGCGCCATTGAGGGGCGATATTCAGAAAATGGTCACAGCGGAAGGCGCCCGGCAGCAGCGCGGATGGGTTAACGTATGCACGCCGGGGCTTGCCGCGGGACTGGGAGAATTTCATCGCAGGTGGGGTACGCGGCCCTGGGCGGATCTGGTTGCGCCTGCTGCGGACCTTGCGGAAAAAGGCGTGACGCTTAGCCCGTTGGCGGCCGACATGCTGGCGGAATTTCCGGTGGGTGTTGATGCTGTTGCCGGGCATGTGTATGCGCCGGCTGGTCATACGCTGCGCGCCGGCGAAGTGATGCGTAATCCGGATTTGGCTTATGTATTGCGGATCATCGCGCGTGACGGCGCTGCCGCGTTTTATTCGGGAGAAATTGCCTCACGGCTTGTCGCAGGCGCGCGGGCCGGGGGCGGTTTTCTGTCGCTTGAGGATCTGAAAAATTACCGAGCGCGCGTGCTTACGCCGGTCAGTGCGGAATATAAAGGCTATCGCGTATTTAGCAGTCCGCCGCCGCTAAGCGGCGGAACCACGCTGCTGACGGCGCTGAAATGTCTTGAAAAAGAGCGCTGGCAGGGGGCTCAGCCGCGCAATGTCGCATACATTGATGCGATCAGCCGTGTGTTTCAGCAGGTATATCCGGAGGTCGCGCGGTCGGCCGCGGATGTGCCGGATTCCTTTATGAATGTTCAGCGGGTGCTCTCAGTCCGCAATATCGCCGGCATGGTAGAGCGCGCGCTGACGGCCGATCCGAGAAATCCTTACGCCAAACTGCAAAAAGCGGCCATGCTTTCTCCCGCGCTTACAGATGATGAGCCGGAATATGCCAGCACCACGCACCTGATAATCGTCGATCGTTTCGGCAACGTTGTGTGCTGCACGCAATCGCTTGGTCTGCATTTTGGCGCCGCGGTGATGGCGCCGGGCACGGGCGTTCTGCTGAATGCGGACATCAATAACTTCAGCCTTAAATCACAGACCTCGCTCAATTACATTGCGCCGGGCAAATGGCCGCGCAGCACCATGAGCCCGACATTATTTCTGAAAGATGGCGCGCCTGTGCTGGCCATCGGCTCGCCGGCAGGGCAGCGCATTCCGACGGCGGTGCTTCAGGTGGCGCTTGATGTGCTTGATTTTCATCGTCCGCTGGCCGATGCGGTACGCGCGGCGCGATTTCATATCCGCTCCGGCATCTCCAGACCTGACGGCGCCAACAAGATTGATCTTGAATCACAGAGCCCGGCGTTTCTGGATGCCGCGCTCAAAGCGCGCGGATGGGATGTGAATCGGCGCGATGTGCGCGACTTTTATTTTGGTTCCGTGAACGCGGCCCTGATCCGGCCTGAGGGAATTACGGCAGTGGCTGATCTTCGGCGTACCGCGGATGCAGATGGGCAATAACGTACATGGCAGATGCAAATGAAATAGCGGTGATTCCCGCGGCCGTCTCCGGATGGTGGCTGCTGCTGGCTTCCGTACCGATGCTGCTTTCTGGTGAGTGGCTGGTGCGGCGCATCAAGGTGCTCTCGCGACTTGATCTGCCGGCGCCGATCATCGGCGGCGTTATCGTGGCCATTGCCGTATTGGTGATCAATTTGCTCTCCGGCGGCCAGCTTACTATTCATACGCGCGTGCCGGAAAGAATCTGGTCGTGGCTGATCACGCCGGAGCCGGAGTGGTTGAAGTCTCCTTCGCTGCCGGTGTTTTTACCATTCAGTACGGCATTTTTCTGCTGCGTGGGTCTGAATGCCAGTTGGCGGGTGGCCCGCAAAAGCGGACGGCAGATCCTGCTGCTGCTGGCGGCGGCGACGGTGCTGGGAATTTTTCAAAATTTCCTGGGTATCGCGGTGTGTCGCTGGCTTGGCCAGTCGCCGCTGCTGGGGGTGCTTTGCGGAAGCGTGACGTTAACCGGCGGGCCGAGTACCGCGCTGGGATTTGCGGGTGATTTTGAACATGCCGGCCTGCCCGCCGCCGGGACGATCGGCGCGGCATCGGCGATGTTCGGGATTGTGTGCGCTTCGCTGCTGGCCGGTTTTTTTGGCGGCCAGCTTGTGCGCGGAATGCGGCTGCGCCCGGCGCCGGAAGATAGTCCGAAGATCACGGCTTCGCGTGCGCGGAGCCTTTGCTGGTTTGGGCATTGCCGCGTGCTGGCAGGCTCTGGCCGCACCGTTTTGCTGCATCTTCTGATTCTGCTTGCGTGCATGAAATTCGGCGCGTGGTTGAGTTACGGATTAAAGTCACTGGGCCTGACGTTTCCGGTGTATATGGGGGCGATGCTGCTGGGGATTTTAATCCGCAATATTTCGGATCTGACTCCGCGCCCTTTTATACATACGCACGTGGTGCAGTCGCTGGGCGGTTTTTCGCTGGGGTTGTTTTTGGCGATGGCCACGGCCGGTCTGAATCTGATGGAATTGCGCACGCTGGCCGGGCCGATGTTGACGATCTTGGCTTTGCAGGTGCCGCTGACGCTGATCTTTGCGCTGGTGGTGACGTTCATCATCATGGGCCGCAATTATGATGCGGCCATCATGGCGGCGGGGCATGTGGGTTTTGGCCTGGGTATTACCCCTAACGCTGTGGCTACGGTTGATGTGCTGACTCAAAAGTTTGGGCCTTCGGCCAATGGTTTGCTGGCGGTGACTACGGTGGGGGCGTTTTTGATTGATTTTACCAACGCACTGGTGATTGCCGTGCAGATGAATTTACTGAAGTGAGAATCATGCGGAACAAGGTATGTTTATTGATCGCCGGGATTTTGTTGGTGGCCGGGCAGCTATGCGCGCAAACGGCCACGGCTCAGCACGGGATGGTGGCAAGCGTACATCCGCTGGCCACGGATGCCGGTGTGGCCGCGCTGAAGGCTGGCGGTAATGCCATTGATGCCGCGGTTGCCACCGCGCTGACGTTGGGGGTTGTTGACGGTCACAATTCCGGCATCGGCGGCGGATGCTTTATGCTTATTCGCCTGGCGGATGGCCGAATCATCGCGCTTGACGGCCGCGAGATGGCTCCGGGCAATGCCACGCCGGATATGTTCATTCGCAATGGCAAACCGGATATGAATCTTTCGCAGACCGGCGCGCTGGCGTCGGGCGTGCCCGGCTCGCTGGCGGTATACGCATACGCCCTTGAGCATTATGGCAAAAAGAAGCTGAAGGATGCGATTTTGCCCGCGGCCGATCTGGCGGAAAACGGATTTGCGATTGACAGCAAATACGCCGGCAAGCTCAAGCATACGCAAAAAGAACTGGCCTTGTTCCCGGCCACGCGGAAAATTTTCCTGAAAGCTGACGGCTCTCCCTATGCGCAGGGAGAAATTCTCAAACAGACGGATCTGGCAAAGAGTTACCGCATCATCGCCACGCAGGGTATTGATTGGTTTTATGGCGGAGATTTTTCTCGCGCTGTCGAAAAATGGATGAAGGCGAATCAAGGCATTTTGATCAACTCTGATTTTACCGGATATATGATGCAGGTGCGCAATCCGCTGGTCAGCAATTATCGCGGATATACGATTGTGGGATTTCCGCCACCGAGTTCTGGCGGCGTTCATGTGGCGCAGATTCTGAGCATACTTGAGCGTTTTGATATCTGCCAGATACAGCAGAGCGACCCGGTGCTGCGCGTGCATGTGATGGCCGAGGCCATGAAGCTTGCCTTTGCGGATCGCGCAACATGGCTGGGAGATCCTGATTTTGTGCACGTGCCGACGGGCCTGCTTGATTCGCAGTATCTTGCGAATCGCTCGGCGCTGATCAATCTTGACCGCGCATCGGCCGATGTAAAACCGGGCCAGCCTTATCATCCGGATGAAGAATATTTTGGCAAGCACACCACGCACATTGCCGTGGCCGATGATACCGGCAACTGGGTTGCGTTGACGGCCACGGTCAATACGGCGTTTGGTTCAAAAGTGGTAGTGCCGGGCACGGGCATATTGCTGAATAATCAAATGGATGACTTTTCCACGCCGGGGGCCGCGAACGCATTTCATCTGATAGGCTCAAAAGCAAACGCGCCTGAACCGGGCAAGCGGCCGCTCTCAAGCATGAGCCCGACTATCGTTCTGAAAGATGGCCAGCCGATCCTGACTGTCGGCGCGGCCGGGGGGCCAAAGATTATCACTCAGGTGGTATTGCTGATCAGTAACGTCATTGATCTGCATGATGATCTTGCGACGGCTATGGCCCGGCCGCGATTTCATCATCAATGGTCTCCTGAAGAATTGTGGGTTGAGAAAAGTGTTCCCGCTGAATTGCAATTGGGGCTGGCAAAACTGGGCCACAAGCTTAACGTTGCGCCTCCGACTGGCGCTACGCAGGCCATCATCCGTCTTCCGGACGGCATGTTTGTGGGCGCCAGCGAACCGAGAGTGCCGGGTAAAGCGGCGGGATGGTAACGAGGGGAACAAGGGGATTTCTTTATGAGTAGCTCGCAGCAGAATCATGTTACGCCGCCCCGGTTTATCTGGTTTCGGCTTCCGCTTTACGTGCGGATTGTCATTGGTCTTGCGATAGGTTTAGTTGGCGGCCTGGCGCTGGGAAGTGTGTATCAGGGGCCAGAGGCTTCTGCTTCCTGGGTGTTGGGGACTACGCGCGGTTTAGCGGAAGTTTCCCGCATTTTATTGCGGCTGCTTGGCGCTATTGCTCCGCCGCTGGTGATGCTGGCGGTTCTTAAGGCGTTGATGACAACGGATATCAAAGGCAAGCTGGCCGGCAAGATGATCTGGCTGCTGCTGCTCAATACGGTGGTGGCCATCTGCATCGGCCTGCTTGTTGCCAATGTACTTCAGCCGGGCGCACATGCCCGCCTGGGTCACGAGACCATGACCATCAAGGACTCCTCTCCTCTGCATGACTTTCTTGATTCAATTCCTGAGAGCCTGATGGCGCCTTTTGTGAGCAATAATGTCATCGGCATCATTATTATCGCAATGGCGTTTGGCTTTGCGGGCCGCAAATTGCCTGCTGAAATGCGTGTCAAAGCGATTGATATTATTACCATGCTTTTTGATATGGTGATCATTATTCTCCATTGGGTTCTGGAGTTGGTGCCGCTGGCGGTGGCCTGTAAGGTTGCGTTTATCGTTGCCACGCAGGGCTTTAAACCGTTTGGCGCGCTGGGATGGTTTATTGTCGCGGTGATCGCGGCGCTGGTGCTTCAGGCCTGTTACTACCTTGTGCGTGTGCGGATTTATTCCTGGGTGCCGCCTCTGCATCTGCTCAAAGGTGTCCGTGATGCTCTGGTGATGTCTTTCTCAACCGCAAGCTCTACGGCCACCATGCCGGTGACGTATGAGGCTCTGAACAAAAAAGTGGGCCTGCGCACAGAAACCGCTTCGCTGGGCGCGCTGGTCGGATCAAATTTTAATAATGACGGCACCGCGCTTTACGAGGCGATGTCGGCGCTATTTATCGCCCAGGCCATTGGCATGGAGTTATCCATCAGCCATCAGATTATGGTGCTGATTACTTCGGTGATTGCCGCTATGGGTGCGGCGGGTATTCCTGAGGCCGGCCTGGTGACAATGGCGCTGGTATTCGGCGCGGTGGGTTTGCCGATCGGTTATGTGGCGCTGCTATTGCCGATTGACTGGTTCCTGGATCGTTGCCGCACCGCCATCAATGTGATGGGCGATACCAATGTGGCTTGTTTACTGGATGGCAAAACACCCGGTACGCGGCTGGCGCGGGCCGTGGTGCATCATCGCACACATGGCAAACATGCGCCTCCTCCGGTTGAGGATGATGTGCCTGATGAGTCGGAGGCGCTTGATCCCGCGGTGTAAAAATGCGATCTGATGTTTCTAAAAAAATGTTGTTCGTCATAATGATTTTTGATGTGGGGATGATTCAATGAAAATGAAATTGACTTTGATTGCTATGTTGTGCGTTGCCTGCTTGACCGGCGCAACCCGTGCGCAGAGCACGCAGCCGGTTTCCGCGGCTGCTATGTCCCGGCCGATTCGCGTGGCGCTTTACAGCGATACCGGAAGTGAGAAGGCTTACGAAAAATTTGAGAAAATCCTGAAAACCGATCCTCATCGTTACGTTACCAAATTAGTTTCCGCTGAGGATATCCGCAACGGAGCACTGAAAGACTGCGATGTGCTGATTCAGGGCGGCGGATCAGGCTCAAAGTGTGCACAGACTCTTGGTGTTGACGGCCGGGAACAAATTAAATCGTTCGTGAATAAAGGCGGCGGCTATCTTGGTGTGTGTGCGGGCGCTTATCTGGCGACATCCTCATATCCCTGGTCGCTGGGCATTCTGAACGCCAAAGTGATGGATCGCAAACATTGGGCGCGCGGCAAGGGGCAGGTGCTGATTCAGGTGGATGAAGTCGGCCAAAATCTGCTCGGTTTTAGTGGCGAGCATGTGGATATCCGCTACGCTCAAGGTCCGCTGCTGGCGCCGGATAACAAGCCGGATCTGCCGGCATATACGGAACTGGCAAAATTTGAGACAGAGATCGCCGAGAACGGCGCGCCTCCCGGCGTGATGATTGGCAAAACCGCTATGGCAATGTCCACTTATGGCAAGGGCCGTGTGATCTGCTCAAGCCCGCATCCTGAACAGACCAAAGGACTTGAAATAATCATTCGTAACGCGGTTAATCTGCTGGGAGCCCCAACGCCGGCCGTTTCCGCTGAGCCGCCGGCCAAATAAAAATATATCTCGCGTTAGTGCGGATGCCAAAAAGAAATGACGGCTGACAGACTTACAAAGCCGCCCCGCGATAGCGTGGCGGCAGGTCATGCGCTAAAACATTTTGGCACATATTATAACTGTTAAGCCATTGCGATATTGCTGGCCGTCGGCAATGCAGAATGACGCAAAGACGTTGCCAATAGAACCATTCTCAAACAGAATTGAAAGTTGCGCGTTGTCCGCCGTCGGCCGGCCCGTAAATACGCGCGATTGCGTTACGCTTACCTGCTTTGGCTTACCCGGCAGGCGCACAAGATCATTAATCAAATAAATTCACAGACGAAACACCGGCGCAACGGGATAACGATGCGGATCATCGTACCAAGTGCCATCGGGCGATTCCTGGTAACGTGCCCAAACTTCCGCTCAAGCCGCAATTGGGCGCCCGATTGAATATTCTCTGCGCCATATATCAATTTGTTTCAGATCCTGCGAAAGCGCCGGAGATGGAGAGATGCGCGGGCCCGGTATAAAGCCCGATAGCGTGAATAGGGGAATTGCCCAGCAACTCTTCCAGTTTGGTATAAAATGGCACGTGGTATTGCTGCCCCAGGGTGCGAGCACGTTTTTCATCCAGATCGCATACTGCGGCAAGCTCAATATGATGATGGCCGGGGCCTTCGGTGATCTCTTTTAAGATATGTCGGCCAAAATTCAAACCAACAATGCCAATACGGACACGATTTAATTCTGCAAACGTTCTTTATGCGATGTTTCGGCCGTTAAGATACGAATTGATTTTTGCGTTTTTAAATCGATCACGGAGATGCCTTCCGATTCTGAAAAATCAATGGCGACGTGGCGTCCTGCTGTTTTGAGTTCAACATGGCCTGATGTTGTAAAAACCTTCGTGGGGTTGCCAGGATCATCGGCCGCAAGCACAAAGACGGAACGCGTTGCCGTGCCAATATCAAACTGGAGTTTCGTTGTCGTAAAACATTCGCCCGCGGTCGTGGGTTGATCAACGGATGTTTGATGCGGCAATGCTGTGGGAATCAATGGCATGATGCGAAGCTGGCAAATGGCGTCATAAGGAACAACGGCCGAATCTCCGCACCATGTGACCTGAGTGCCAGGTACATGAAAACGAACCACCTGCGGCACATTGGTTTGCGATTCATCCACAATCAGGTAACAGGTGGCCGTAATCTGCACAATTGTACGCGTGTGTTCGATGGGCGATGGCAGCAGCATGGGTTTTTGAGGCAGACACGCGATCATGCATACAGGCGTATAGGCCACGGCAAAAGTAAAAGGATCCTCAACGCTGTGACGCTCAATCCATCCGCGGTTGAATCGCCAAAGATAATTTTGAGGATCAAAATTACGCGGTGACCAGCGGCTGTGGCCGGCGGCTATCAATTTCTTTTCGCCTATCTGCTGTGGATAACTAAAGGCGGAATCAACAATCAATGAACGTCCGCGAGCAAAGAACTGAATGCTTCCTTCATCTTGATGATGATGTCCCCATGATTGGCCGCAGCGTAGCGCCAAAAGTGAATCGCGGCCAGATTCATCCGTGCCGCGGAACATAAAACCAAGTCCCAGCACGTATTGGCTTTGGCAAGGCAACGCCTCACCGGAAAGCTCAGGCAGTGGCTCGCCGCCCATTTCCTGATAGAGCCAGGCAAGATGCCTGGCCAATAAAGGATGATGCGGCATAAAGGCAATCGCATAGTATTTATATAAATAGCGATACGCGTCATTATCAACACCATGATCGCCAAAAGCCACCAAATGCCTTTGGCCGCCAAAGCAGGCATCGCGCGGCGTAACCTGATGCAAAGCATAACCGACCAGGCGCTGCATCTGGGGCGTGGCAAATTCATCTCTCAGGCCATCATCACGCCGACGTAAAAAGGTCGGCAGCACTGTGTGCAGAACATGATGATAATACGTGTGGCTTTCTTCCCATACGCCGCTTTCCGGATACATATGGTATTCAAGCTGGCGATGCCACATCCTGATGAATTTGTCACGCCAATGGGCCGCTTCGGGGTGGCCGGTAAAAATCTGCGCAGCCGTGCCGAAAATATTGATGACATCCGTATAAAAATTCTGGTTGGCCATTCCTTCAAGTGTTGGCTCAACGGATTCCGGCGACTCCAGAGACTCCATCGTTGCCGGGCCGGGATAGTAATTATCTGATGCAAAAAGATGAGCAAGAAACGCAAATAGCGCGCGGCACTGACAAATTTGCTGCGGCGAAAGATCTCCCTGCTGAACCAGATATTCAAAGCGTAGCATGTTGGG
Source organism: uncultured Phycisphaeraceae bacterium (assembly GCA_964610975.1). Lineage (GTDB taxonomy): Bacteria > Planctomycetota > Phycisphaerae > WQYP01 > WQYP01 > CAZSYN01. The sequence continues at coordinate 15,466 of CAZSYN010000020.1, read as the reverse complement.
AGCAATGCGGCGCGATATGACCGGATTGCTGTACGCCATGCCGGAACCTTCCCAGAAGCCGTAAACGCGGGCCTGAAGATAGTCCGTCATTTCTTGAATGATCTCTTCGGCGGACGGCTTAATCGCTGCTTCTTGACCGGCAAAATGATGATTCAGAATATCATTCGGATAGCGAAAAACGCACTTTGCTTTTCGTAATTGCGATGTGTCTTCGGCCGGCCACTCAAAAGTCATCCCGATCATCTGCGAAAGCGGCATGACGCCATGCTGAATGTGAATTTTTCGTAGCAGGCTTTGCTGGCGTTTGTAACGATCACGCGACGAAGCTTCTTCAAAATGCCCAAGACTGTCCGTGGGATGAAGTTCCGCCGGCCGAATCTGTTCCTCCGTTGCCAACACCAGAGCAAAACTGCGGCAGCCCTGTCCGATCCATCCTTCAATATTCAAATGAGGAACGCATCGACTCTGGCCGCGCGCGGGAATCCGCTCCGGACTATCCACGCCGTCGGCCTTTGTCTCGGCGGGCACATTACGGCGGCTTTCGCGATCGTCGCCGATCCATCGGCGCATCCAGATTTCCAGTTGATTAAGCCGGTTGCCGCGCCATGATCCGCCCTGCAAAGTAACAAATCCGATCACATCGGTACTGCGCGCCATGCGCAGCGCGTAACCATCTGAAAGATCCAGAAGCTGAGTGTTTTGCGTCCAGAATGCCAACCGCGCCATGCGTTGATCCATGCGATACTTCAGCCGGCGCGCTTCGTAACCGGCCGATGAGTTGAGCCGGTAAAATTGTTCGGGCAGATCTTCACCAGATAAATCCCATACGATTTGATCACCAACGCCGGCATTGAATTTTTCAGTAATTGCGGCAAACGGCTGCCCAGCATCCACAAGAATGATTGCCTGGTAATGCCCGCCATTCGTCAATGTGACATCATAACGATAGCTGACGCGATTGGGTCCGCACTCCAGAAGATCTCCCTGCCAGCAGCGCACGGCCGCGCGGGTATCAAAAAAAGTGCGTCCGCGCCACGGGCCTGCACCGATGCGAACTTGACGCACCGGGCCGCTGACTGCGGCGGAATGATCAGGCAGAACTTCCGCCGATCCCAGGGGAACTTCAATGGAAAAATGGCGGTTGCTCAGTATGGCGGCATCGGCACGTTGATCAATCCGTACTTGGTCCGCTGGTGTGATTTTTTCCGCCGATGGTGATGATGGTGTCAGCCGCAACGTTTGCCAGGGCTGAAGATTCACGAACAAAAAACCGCGCGATGTATTTTGTTGCGAATGCTGCACGGTAAATTGTTGTCCTGATGCGGCATCCTGTAGATTCAAGAGCGCCGGTGAATCAGCCGGGATATCTATTTCAATTATCTGTGGATCATGCGATAGGCCGCATGATTCTGTGATCGTGACACAATACGGGGCCGATTTCACCGTTAACATTGTCATCCTATATCCTGCCAGACCGATGCGCCTATTATAGAATGTGCCAAAATAAATCACATGGCATGCTGCTGCATTTCGTTCCTAAAGCGCACTCAGGGTGACAACACTTATTAAACTTGTGACGAAAAGCGATAAAAACGGAGACGCAGCAGCTCTGTCCCGACCCTCGGATTATGTTCTTGTATCTTCAGGCTGTAAGCCTGAAATAAAGTAGCCGGGGGTATGCTCCCGCCTTTTACTTCACGGAAGTCTACACCATCCAGCGGCGTCAGTTTAGGGAGGCAGGACAGATCACCTTTGCTCCCGATGTTGCCAAACCACTTGTAGATCAGATCGTCAAAGCAGATGACAGAAAAGCCTGAAAACTCTGCTATGAATTGTTCTGTCGAAACCGTTCCAGCGCCTCCAGCACAGCGGCCGGACGCAGGACTGTCTTGTATGGGATGACGTTTTCTGGAATATTGCTGGTCTTTAGCGATCCTTCCTGCACGGCCAGCAGAATATGATGATCGGAAAATTCCCGCAGCGTGGCGCGTTTATCACTCAGGTATTCCGGCGTCCAGAAACCAACGATTTCCATCAGCACTTCCGTACCGTCCTCGTGGCGGAACAAAAAGTCCGGCACAAAGGTTTTCTGCCGATGGTGCAGAATGGCGCCCTCGCGGATGAGCGACCAGCCGTCACGTACTGGGCCGAATTTCTCGGCAAAGTTCTGCTCCACACTGGAATCAAATTCCTCCGGCGGCGGCAGATGACTCCGAAACCCGTCCTGATCCGACACATTCAGCCAGGCGCGCCGCTGCCAGGGCGTTTGCAGTTCCGCGCTCAGGCGCCAGCCTTTGCAGGCCAGCAGCGCCGGCAGAAAGCGCGCCATGTTCACGCCGTACCGCCGCGTGGCGAGCGTGGCGGATGCCGGGCCGGCCAAACGAATCTGGTATTCGTTGCTGTTCACACGCGTGATCTCATGCAGCAGCCGGCAGAGTTTGATGTACCTGAGAACCGTTTTGAAGTCCGTGCTGACGCGCACGGTCATCTGCATCGCTTTGTATAGACACGCCTGCAACTGCGCCACGTTGTAGCGGCTCAAGAGTGCGGCCGGCGATGGATAGCCCTCAAAACTTTCCAGTTTCTGCTGATCCAGAACATCTGCGTACAGGTTATCTTCAATATCATCCCACGTCCGATGCAGCGTGTCGGCAATGGTTTGCTTGACACTTTTAGGATCATGCTCAAAAAGGCGGTCGGGGTTTTCCACCAGCGGATGCGACTTGGCCGCCTGCGTAAACACCGCCATGCGAAGCTGCCAGGCGTCCGGTGCGTTAACGAAGGTTGATTCGTCATCCAGCAATTTGCAGAACGCCGCGATCCGCTTCGGTGGGCAATCCGGCTCCTTGTAGAAGAGTTCCTTCACGCGCTGATGAAGATCGCCCCGGTGCATGCCGATACCGGCGCGGTAGATCTCCAGCATCCGCTCGGCATATTGTGTGTAATGGGCGTGGCGCTGCTGGGTCAGCCGATCCGGGATCGCCTGATTCTGCTTATACTCGACGATGGCCTGTTCGCTGGTAAGCATCGCTCCGTCTTCGCGCGCGAGACCGTTTGATTTCCCCGGCCGTCTCACAGACGACTTCATACAAAATCGCCCGCGATTCGCCCGACTTTCGTAATATTCTACCAAGACGCTGCTTGGCCTGCCGCGTGGAGGCCTGGCCGCCGATGACGATGGCCACCTTGGCTTCCGGCACATCCACGCCTTCATCCAGAACCTGGTTGGCCACAATCGCCGGGAATACATCGCCGGCAAAGCCCTCTAGGATGGCCAGACGTTCGCCTTTAGGAGAATGGGACAAAATCGTTGGCAGCAGGAACCGCCGGGAGACCTCCAGCGCCATTTTGTTGGAGCCGGCAAAGATGATTGTCTTCTGCGACGCGTGCAGGCGGAAGAGATCTTCAATCACCCGAAGTTTTTCTTCCGCGCGATCCTCAATCGCCTTTTTGCGATAAAACGCATTCATGGCATGACGCGCCTGCGGATCACTGGCCGCATCCTTGCAGACGTCATCCCACTGGTAATCTGTTTTTTCCTGCCGGCGCGTGTACATGTACTGCTGAATGGTTGCAGCGCAGCTATCATATTCTTTCTGTTCTTCATCGCGCAGTGCAACAGGGATGCGCACGACTTCGTATTCCGCCAGGCGCTCTTTGCTGGCGCGGCTGAAGGGCAGTTCATACACCACCGGGCCAATCAGGTGATCAAGATCCTCATGCCGGCCATCGGATCGCTGCGGCGTGGCCGTAAGCCCCAAACGCATGGGGGCGGCGCACAGCAAAGCTGCTTCGCGCCGGCACGGGCCGGGCAGGTGATGCTCTTCATCAAAGATGATCAGGCCGAACCTGGCGCCGATGTTGGGCATGTGAATGTAGGCGCTGTCATACGTTGTGACCGAGATCGGCTTGAGCACGTAGCGGTTGTCGCCAATGATGCCAGCATCATACGCCAGATCATGCAGGATACGCCGGTGCCACTGGTACATCAGATCGCGCACGGGTGCAACGATCAGCGTAGAGGTTTTGGCCCGCTCCATCGCCGCCAACGCGACAACAGTTTTGCCGGTGCCGGTGGGCATAATGATCTGGCCGCGCCGACCGAGGAGATCCCACGCGGCAACTGCTTCCTGCTGCTCCGGACGGAGCTCGGGAACTTTGGCGTCGGAAAAGGGAACTGGCAGCGGCGCGTGAATTTCGTTTTTCCAGGTATCGCCGAAAAGGCCACTCAACAACTTGACCATCAGCGGATAATGGATCGCTTCACACTGCCACTGGCCGATCCGCTCATCCCACTGCGCCGGCCAGTCCGGTGGCAGATTGCGAGCCTGCTCGCTCATGCCGGCGATTTGCAACACGCCCTGATGAAAGCGTAATGTGATTGGATCAGGCATATCCAGTAGATCCTGAAACGGAACTTCCCTGTAATTCCATATGAAAGGATATAGTATACCAGCGTCACGATAGCACGGGGTATGATACCCATTCAGGAAGTTTTCAATAATCGGGACTCCAATGAGCGAATATCAATATTATGAATTTCTGGCGCTGGATCATCCGCTGAACCGGAAGCAGATGGCGGATGTTCGCAAATGGTCAACTCGCGCCGAGATTACGCCGACCAGCTTTACTAATCATTATGAATGGGGACTGGACAGATTCATGGGGAGATAAGGCAGCGAGCAGTGGATATACATATACTGGTGCGGCTCTCAAATTTGGAGGTGGCGTAGCCAAGACAGTTGGAGGGGTGATAGATGTGACCGGATCACTGGCGAATTTAGGGAGGGCCAGCAGTGCGGTATCGGATCGCATCAGTTATGAAACGGGTTCAAATACGATGGGTGTTTTGGCAGGAGCGGGTTATTATGGGGGATCTTTTGTAGGTTTAACGTAGGCATCGGAATGGTACAATAGCACGGATTGGGTGACCGGAGAGCATTTGGATTAGCGAATATTCCATGTCACATCAAGATCAATATTCACCTTCTCTTTTTCAGCGCTTGCTGCAGGATGCGGAGCACTTTGGTCTGTTGCGTATCAGTTTTGAAGATTTAAGCGGTATTACGCATGATGTTCCCGACTTCAGGCTTGACGATCGTTTTCACTGGCATACTGATCCATTTTGCGTATTAGCCAAAATGTCTCCAGTTGGATTTTATTATTGCCGCCTGAATAAGCGGGCTGCGAATCGTTGTGTCGTGCGGAACCAGCATGGCGTGTGCGGTTCATGCCACCTCGGATTGACGGATCATGTTGAACCCTTGATGTATCACGGACTGGTACTGGGACTTTTTTATTATGGTTCCGTGCTGGTCGATGGCCAGCAGGCAAATGCTGAGTGCAGAATAAAACGATTCAGTTCCCGCCATGACATTGATCCACAACCTGCATTGTCGGCTCTGCATCAAGTTCCTATTGTGTCAACAAAAACCTTATCTGATTATGCACAACGGCTGAAGCTGATCATTGATTTGTCATTACGGATAGCGGAATCCGCGGGTATTGAGGTGCGGCGATATCGTACCGCCAAAGCGGAGTGGTTAATGCTGGAGTCCCGCCATATTTCACCTGTCGTGGAAGCCGCCCGGCAGGTGGCCATGCGACAGTTGCATCGTCAATTAAAGCTTTCGGATGCGGCCGCGGAAATTGGTTGCAGCGCCGATTATTTAAGCCGCGCATTTAAGAAGCACCTTCACTGTACATTTGGCGATTACGTTTTACGTTTGCGGATTGATCGAGCCAAGCGACTTTTGGCTGGCGGGTCTTTAAGTGTTGGAGAGATTGCCTATCAGCTTGGCTTTCCCAATCAGGGGCAGTTCGCGCGCGTCTTTAAGCGCGTGGCCGGACTTTCGCCGCTTGAATATCGACGACAATGTATCTGAGGTCGTCTGGACGCACAACTCTGGTCGTATTTGCGCAAGCCGGCCTTTATTTTTCACTGTACTATCATGACGTCATAGCGAGGAGTACAAAATGACGTCATATTATCGGGATGTGGATGTATTGGTTTGCGGCGGCGGCCCGGCGGGAGTTTCTGCTGCGGTGGCGGCGGCCCGTGCCGGTGCGCGAACGCTCATTGTTGAACGATACGGCCGGCTTGGCGGCGCCGGCGTGGTCAATCAGGTTCATCCTTTACTGGGCAGGATCAACTCTCCTTTGGTCACGGAGATTGTCGACCGCTTTGAAAAAGTGCATCATGAAGACTGGGAAATGCTGGATTTGATTTACGCCGATATGCTCGAAGAAGCCGGCGCGGAAATCCTGCTGCATTCATGGGTCTTTGATGCATTGTGCGATCATCATACTGTTCATGGTATTCGTCTGCTGACCAAAGAGGGGATACTTTCCATACGGGCGAAAGTGACCATCGATGCGACCGCCGACGGCGATGTGGCTCTGGCCGCAGGTGCGGAATTTGAAAAAGGCCGCGAAGGTGACGGGCTTCTTCAGCCAATGACGATTATGTTTCAACTAGGCGGAGTTGATAAATCATGCGCTTTAACATGTGGAAGCGAACAGGAAGCTTACAAAAAGAATGTGCCTGGCGGATCATGGCATGAAGTCACACACGCGGCCGCGGCCTCTGGAGAATTGCCGAGCAATGTAACCATCGTGCGTTTGTATGAATCACCGCGTCCGAGTGAACGATTCGTCAATGCCACGCAGATTAATCGCGTTGATGGCACCAAAGTTGCGGATCTGACGCAGGCTGAACTAAGCGGACGACGACAGGCGAGATCGGTTCTATCGTTTCTTCGCAAACACGCGCCTGGTTACGAAAAGGCCTATATTTCGCATATGCCTCAGGCCATTGGCGTGCGTGAAACGCGACGCTTTCTGGGTGAAGAATATCTCACGCGCAATGATCTGATCAACGGGCGCAAGTGGCCAACTGCCGTGGTTAAAAATGCAGGCTTCTGCATTGATATTCATAATCCGGATGGCGGTGGACAGGCCGAAGGTATTGCCGTTCAGGTGCCACCTTACGATATTCCTTATGGATGTTTGGTTCCGCGAAAGATTGATGGTTTGCTGCTGGCCGGGCGATGCATCAGTGGCAGTCACGATGCTCATGCCTCTTATCGTGTGCAGAAAATTGCGATGGGTGTTGGTGCTGCCGCCGGCGTTGCGGGTGCATTGGCTGCGAAAGCAGATGTTTTGCCTCGCAAGGTCAACATCGGAGATATTCAGCGTATTCTGGGGCTGATTCCGGATTGAAAAACGGGCACTGTCCCGAAGGGGGCAGTGGAATGATGATCCTGTTTTGACTGTGCCTTATTCCGCCCGATTGTTTCGTCGATAGGCGGCCGGGGTTTGCGAAAAATGCTGTTGAAAGACATTGTTGAGATATTGAGCGTTGACAAAACCGCTGAGTCGGGCCACTTCTGAAGTTTTAAGATCCGTGTGTAAAAGCAAATCAATGGCGCGAGCCAACTGGACCCGGCGTATTTCCTCATGAGGCGTTCTGCCGAGCGCAACAAGAAAGTGATTTTCAAGAGTCCTGCGTGAAGTGGGAATGCGCCGGAGAATATCTTTAACAGACATACCAGACTGCGCTTCCTGGCGAATGATGCTCACTGCCTCGGCAACGATGGGATCTTCAATAGCCAAAAGATCCGTGGATTGTCGCGTTTTGACCGGCAGCGGAGCAATGTCACGGATGTCGTGGCCTGGTTTTCCCTGAAGCATGGTATGAAGCATGGCGGCGGCTTCGTAGCCGATGCGGTGCGTATTGATCGGCAAGCTGGAAAGTGGCGGTGTTGACATGGTGCAGACCATTTCGTCATTATCAACGCCACAGACTGATACTTCTTCAGGCACTTCAATTCCTCGGATGCGACAGACATCAATAATTTCGCGGCCATGCGGGTCATCACACGTCATGATGGCCACAGGCTTGACGAGAGACTCAAGCCACTGGCCAAGCTTTTCTTCTTTACGCGGCATCGGCAGCGTGAGTGAATCATGAAAAACTTCGCAGGGATAGCGCCGCGAATTGATGATATCCACAAAGCTGCTCTCGCGTTTGAGCGACCAATATTCTTTCTTAAAGCCATAATACGCAAAGCGCCTGAAGCCGCGGTCAAGAAAATATTCGGCGATACGCTGGCTGATTGACTCCGGACATGTTCCGATAAAAGGCCATTGCGGTTGCTCTTTTCCTGCGATGTAAACGACTGGGATTTTCCGTTTGAGCAAATCATCGGCTAATGATTGCGTCTCAATGCGCGCGATGACCCCATCACACTGCCACTCGCTGAGTGTCGGAAGTTTTTGAATCAGGCCGCCGGAACGGAGATAAAAAATCCACGGGCCATTGATGCGGGCATACTCGGAAATGCCGCGGATGGTATCGCATCCGGTCGTGGTGGAAGTCTCAATCAGCAGTGCGATATGCGGGCGGGAAGCCATGTTTTTTCCCTTTAATAAGATATTGCGTAAAATTATAAAATTATTTCGTATCTTCGCAAATGCCCTCCGCCGTGTCTGAATGTATAGTACATAACGTTAATGAACCAAATCCGTGTCATTCATACAGTGTCATGTCATAAGGGTTAATCATGCGTCATATTCTTTTTAGCAGACGCCCGGATATTGGGATATTTTCGCCAGCATCATGCACAATGCCCCGGAGAGACATGGCCGGTCGAAGAGCGTCCGGTAAGTATGGCGCATTCACTCTTATTGAATTGCTGGTTGTTGTGGCGATCATCACGATCCTGATGGCCGTGCTGATGCCGGCCCTGGCCAAGGCACGCACCGCGGCCAAACGTATCGCTTGTTTGAATAATCTTCGCCAGATCGGATATGCATCGCGGTTTTATTGTCAGGATTATCAGGGCAATTACGAATATCCCACCGTGCTTGATGTGAGTTCAAATGGTTATGCGTATCCGAGCAACTGGGGCGGCGGATATCCTTACAGCGATAATACGCGGTATCTTTATTTTTATGCGTGGAAAACACACGTACAGGCATTTGTTTTTTACTGGCCCTATGTAGGGAAAGTGCCGCGTTATACCGAGTCGGTCAATGCATCCTGGCCGATGAGCACGATTGCCAACCAACCCAAAAAAACGATCATCTGGCAATGCCCTGAAATTAAAAGCACGCTGGTCGGTTACGACTATATCTGGAATGACAATCTCACGCGTTACTGGAAAAAGGACATTATGGTATCTGCGCCGCAGATGTACTACATGAGCGGCGATGCCAATACATACACGCATGGCAACGGCCGCAACTGGCTTTATGTGGACGGCCATTGCGAATTTCTGCAAATGAGCCCGGCGCCGCCGCAGAAGTGACGGATGCGCGAGGGAAACGTTACGTTGTTATCTGTGAATGACTGGGATGTTGAAATGCAAAAATGTTTTTGGGGAAGCATGCTGGCGCTGGGATTATTCTGCGGCGTACTCCATGCGCAAATGACAGAATCGCCCGTTTATTCAGAAAATTTTGAGAATAAGGATGCGTTTGTATCAAACGGAAAAACAGAATCAGGCCATTACCAGGGATGGTCGGCCGAAGGCACGTATGACAAAGCGCAGGGTTATGCGCTGGCGAGGATATTGCCGGCGGATTCCTTTCTGAGCCTCCAGGATTTTCGGTGGGGCGGCAATCCACCAGGCGCCGCGGCAACTACTCCGGAGTTCGGCCAGTGCAGATTCTGGAAAATTACGTTTCGTTTTCAGTGGAATCCGATTCCCAAAGCGGCAAATAAAGGGCCGGTGACCGCATTGATGCAGGCGCTGAACAAAGATGGCGCGGCAATCGGAGATTTTACATTTACCGGCGATATGAAAGACGCATTTGGTCCGGGCAAAATAGCCATCGCTCCGGGGGATTGGTATAAAATTATATTAACATATCAATACAGTGATGATGTTGTTGATTCAGAAATTGAATGTACTTCCTACGGTAAAAGCCAGACTCACGCCATTGCGCAGGGAGAAAAAAAGCGTTCGTCTCTGCTGCGGTTAAAAAGCGCAAGTCCCGATCCCCTTTCGTTTGTGAAATTCATCGGCGTTAACGGCTGGGACTTTATGGGTACGCTGAATATTGACGATTTACAGGTATCAAAACTGGATGGCAAGCCGGCCATCCGCCAGACGCAGGGAGCCTATGTTTATCAGGGCGACACGTATCTGGCGGTTTTTCAGTCGGACGGCGTCGTTGATCTGTATGGCCGGGATAAGGGAGAAAAACAATTTCTCGGCAGTGTCGGCGGTGTGAAGATTCAGGGTGACGCATCAACCGTGGGAAAGGATGTGCTGATCAAATTAAAAAAAGGTAAAGCCACGGCCGGCGCCGAAGATCGCGTTGATTTTGAAGGAATCGCCACCACGATTGCCGGTGAGCAGACTTCCTGGCCGGTCGTGGAGATAGTGCCTGAATCAAAAGAAAATTTTGTCATAGCCACGTGGACACTGATGCCCGGCGCAATCAAAATTCAATATAGCACGCCTTTGCCGCAGGAAGAGCAGAATCCGGAAAAAAATGGCGATGTGATTTTGACGCTTGCGCCGGGTGTTGCGCAATCGGGAGAAATAAAACCGGCAAGGTGGATTCGTGATATTCATAACGGTGTGCCATCCCAGGTAACACGCGGTATGGCGGCATATTTTCAGGGTGCCGGCAATTCATTTTCAGTGGCAAATGATAAGGGGTTTAAGTCACTGATTGACGGCGATGCGGTGCATGTCTATTTCCGCAAGACGGATTTGCCCTGGCAGAAAAGCACGTTGCGTGCGGCCATGTCATTGACGTTTGGCGGGCAGGCCGCGGCGGCCATGAATGACGCCGTGGCGCTGGCGGCGGATGACCGTATTGCTCTGAATGTTCAATGTGATCAGCCATTTTATCTTTATGATGAGACTCGGCCTATTCGGTTGCCGGTATCCGTTCGCAACATCAGCGATAAGCGCCAGCGCGTGGATGTTTCGTATGTCGCTTATGATTATGACGGCCAAAAACTGGCGGAAGGCAAAACGTCAGGCGTGGTTGAGCCATTGGGCCGGTATACGACAGCTATTGAGTTATTACCAAAAGAGCGCGGGCCAGTTTATCTTGACGTCACGGCGGATCACTCTGAAGGATCTGATTACCAGCGAATCTGCTTGGGCGTCATGCCGGAACGTGAATTTGCCGATGCGGATCACTCACGATTCGGTATCTCGGCATACCGTGGCAATGTGGGCCCGCATACGGAATTACGCACCGAAGAGCAATTGCTGGGAATGATGAAAAGAATCGGCGTGCGCTGGCTGCGCGCCACGGGAAAACCGGATCTTGCCCGGAGCATGGGGTTTGGTCTCTGGTATCACAACAACCTGCCTTATTCGCAGGCCGTGGCGGATTATTTTCAGGGTAAGGAAAATTGGCTCAGCGATCCGGCAAAGCGAGAAGCTTTTATTGCCAGCAATATCAAAACAGCCCTGGCCAATCAGGCCGTTACGCTTGAATTTACAAACGAGTGGAATCTGGATCGCGGTGACAACAAGGCGTACCGCGCCGAAAAATATGCCAAAGACTGGCTGCCGCTGCTGAAAAAAGTTCGTGACGAAATGGCGCCAAATCTGCGGCTGGCCGGCGGTGTGGTGGCTAATGCGGACCTGCCGTTTCTAAAAAAAATGCATGACTGCGGCGCGTGGGATGATTTTGACGTACTGGCTTTTCACAGCTCAGGTGTGCCTAAATCCTCAGATCTTGACGGCATGTACTGGAGTTATCTCGAAACGCTGAAAAATATCCGCATGGCGATTCGGCAATTCGGCGTAAAAGAATTGTGGATGACGGAATTTTATGCGCCGGCCGCGCCGAATTATATGACGAGTTATACGGAACGCTCGGCCGCGGAAAATCTGACATTGATGTGCGCGCTGGCCATAGCCGCTGATGTTCGCTGCATGATGTATTACTGTTTTGACGATTTTGACCGGCAGCCTGAAATCGCCCGGCAGGGTGCTTTGCCGGAACCCGTTTTACGTGAAAATTATTTTGGCCTGGTGCGCCGCGACTGGACGCCCAAAGCGTCATTATGGGCGTATGAAAATTGCGCGTGGATTTTTGACGGTGCGGCATATGTCGGTGATGTCAAACTTCCAGTTCCGGCGCTCAATGGTCTTTTATTCAAAGGTAAATCCGGCCCATTTGCCCTTTTATGGAGCAGGCAGGAAGGGTATGCCAACGACCTGCCGTTTGCGCCGCGCGGCCACCATCGTGAGCCGTGGGTGAATCAGTGGTCGCAGAGTACGCCGCTGATGCTCAAGGCCGGCGGCGGTGATGTTTACGCGGTGGATTGTCTTGGCCGCAGAAGAAATCTTGCGCCGGACCAAAACGGCATGGTGCGGATTGATCTGACGGGTGAACCGATTTTTGTGTTTGGTGTTCAGCTTGAGTCCGTCCGAGGACGGTTTACGACCATGTTTTATCCGGAAATAAAATAAATTGAATGGTTTTAGCGGTCGGATGTTCCGGCGGCCACAGCCAGACTGATTCAGGGGGAGTAAACAAATGCTTTCCAGAAAACATTTTATAGGTATCGGTATTAATGCATTGCTCATAGGGACATGCGGAATCGCATCCGCGGCCATGACGAGTAACACAATTAATATCACGACGGGAGTGGATATCACCCGCACATGGAGCGATATTCAGGCGGCAAATTACGCATACGGCGCCAAGCAAAGTTATGATGCGGCCGCCAACAAGACAAAAATCTGGCTGCCATATGGGAATATTCAGGGCGTGTACTATGCAATGCAAAATGTGTATGTACAGAACCAGACCGGTACAGGTTACGGCATGGTCAGCAGCAACTCTACAACAACCGGCCTGGCGACGGATTCGCTTTTTTCCATGAAATTTCATTTTGATAAAGCCATCAGTGCTTTTGATTTTGCCTCCGGCCCCGGCTTTTTCCAGATTTCTCCGGACGGAACGGACACCATTGTTGGCCAGTGTCTTTATAGCATCGACGGTACGACTTGGAATTCTTTTTACTCAACTACGCAGAATGTCTCATCAAACAACGCATTAATCAGTACCACCATCAGCGGACTTAACACGCAGGATCTTTATATCGCCGTCAGTGTAACAAATCAGACCAATCCGGCGGATACGTATGGCGGTAAAAAGTTCTGGCAAATTCGTAATATTGGCGCTAATAATTGGGGCGAATCGGGATTTCTGGGATATCAGTGGACTATGGCCGTTACAACGGCAGTGCCGGAACCTGCAAGTCTGTTGATGTTAAGCCTTGCCGGCTTTGGTTTGTTGGCATACAGGCGCAAATAAACATGTGACGTTAAAGAACAATTGCAGCCACGCCGCAAGGGCGGCGTGGCTGCAATTGATGGCCAGGTAGGTATTGTTTGGTCGTTGAGGTTCTCGTGACTGCTATATTTTCGCTTGATTCCGCCGGATATTTTCAACAGGACGGGCGTCGTATTTTTCCGGTCGGCGTGAATTACTGGCCGGCGTCATGTGGCGTTGATATGTGGCTCTGCTGGCCTGCTGACGAAATTCAGCGTGATCTGGATATTGTTGCAGATCTTGGCTTGAACACTGTGCGATTCTTTCTGCGTTGGCAGGATTTTGAGCCCGTTGCCGGAGAATATGATCCGGTGATGTTTGAGCGATTGGCAAAGCTGATGGACTGGCTGCGCCAGCGCAGGTTACTGGCGCATCCGTCGCTGTTTGTCGGGTGGATGAGCGGCGGGATTTTCTGGCCGCGATGGCGTAAAGGCCGAAACGTTTTTACTGATGCGCAAATGCGCGAACACGCATTCTTATTCGCGCGTGCCTGTGCGCAAGAACTTATTGAATATCGTGATATCACGCTGGCGATTGATCAGGGCAATGAACTTTGCTGTTTGCCGGATTCCCATCAGGCGCCTCCGGAATCCGTGATCAATTGGTGCCGGGAAGTTAACGCGGCAATTCGCAGCGTGTGGCCTGATGTATTGATGATATCGGGCAATGAGCAAAGCCAGGTGACCTGTGATTCCGGCTGGCGCTTTGGCCAGCAACCGGGATGCGACCTGTATTCCATGCATGCGTATCCCGTGCCCGGTTGGCATCCGATCAGCATTGATGGTATGGCCGATCCGCTGACGCAATCACTTTTGCCGTTTTATGTTCAATGCGCACGTGCTTTTGGCCCGGTGATGGTTCAGGAATTTGGTACCATTTTAACTTTTGATTCTGCGCGGCAAAATGATTATCTGCGCCATATTTTACCGGCCTGCCATGATGCCGGCGCAAACGGTTTTCTCTGGTGGTGTCTGCGTGACGTAACGGCGCAGATTCCGCCGTATCTGGATCACGCTTTTGAAGGCACGCTGGGGCTTGTGGATGCCGAGGGCAGGGTAAAGTCAGGTCTTGAGTATTTTGTTGAGTTTGCCCGAGATTTGCAAAAAGATCTACGCCATACTTCGCGTATGTCAGTGATGAGTGAAAGAATCGGCCTGTACTGGCCGGAGTATTATTATCATCGTCAGGCAAACGGCGACGGGCCCAATCGTCCCGCGGATACTGCCAGCGGCCTTTTGCTGGCCAATTATTTCATGCGCAAACTCGGTTACGAAACTCAGGTGATTCGTGGTGATGCCGCCATTCCGGAATCATGCCGAATATTGATTATGCCCGGATGCGTGTTGACCTCATCCGAGACTCAGCGGTTAACAAAATGGGTTAAGCAAGGCGGTCGCTTGTTGTGGCATGGTGTTGATCCTCATAACTTTGGCAAGGATTGTATTGAATTGCTTGGCGCGGTTCCGATTGATTACCGAGCGCCAAATCCTCTGCAAGTTGATGTTTTTGGCCATGTGTGGATGTTTGACCGATTCCCTTCTGCCCGTGGTATTGAAGTACGCGCCACGACTGCACACGTGATTGCCGAGTCGTGCGGCCGGCCCGCGCTGTTGCGCCATGATCTGGGGCAAGGGCGGGTTGTTTGCGCATTGCCGCTTGTTGAACAGATGATCGCAACATTTTCGGGTGATCGCGCAAGGCGCGATCATTGGCTGCGCTGGTATCAGGGCGTGCTGCAATTATTGATGAATCGTTCATCACCAGATGAGTTGTTATTGGTGAATGGACGGCACAGCGCAAATACAAGTTCGCGTCAAAATCATCGTGACATGCTGCGCATAGGTAATCAGTAATAGGGCAACAGGTAAAAATTTTTGCAATTCCATTGCACGCAGAACATTTGTTAAAATGACCGCCGCCGCGGTGGGGTGATATGCCGGCATCTATTCAAGCAGAAAATATCAAGATAACGCATAACATTATTTGCATTTATCTACACAATGTCGGGAGGGATTTTATCGGCTGAGTTCCATTGAATGAACAGATACTATAGCGTTTCTCAAAAGTTTTCCGCATTAAGTCTTGCGCAACGACGAAGGATGTGGTTCACTATGGGCATGGCACGCAGGCCCATAGAACCCAACGC
>CAZSYN010000019.1:0-64070 GCA_964610975.1 uncultured Phycisphaeraceae bacterium | reverse complement strand
TGATGACGGCCTGGTGATTACGGATCTGAATAAAGACGGCAAACTTGATATTGCCGTCGCCGCCACAGTTGCCGTGGTGGACGATACGGACCCGCAGAACCCCATCACGCATTATGTCAACACTCTGTTTACCATGCTCGGTACGAGTGATGGCCTCTTTGCTGAGCCCACTTCGTATGTGATTGAAGATATCGGCGATGCGGACGCCAATGGCACGCAGATCTACAATTTCAATGCTACAGATATCAACGGCGATGGCCGGCCGGATCTCATCATCGGATACGAAACTTGGGATCAGCAGGATGAATCTGATTGGTCCGCCAAGTTTGGCGTACTTCTCTCCAAGAACACCGGCGGCTACCAGGCAAGCCCGACAATATACACCCTCTACTCCAATTCCGGCGCTGAACGCGACATGTGGGGATATGATTACCTGGTCGCGGATATCAACAAGGATGGCAAAACAGATCTTGGCATGTATTCCATTTACAGCACGTCAGTTGATAATGTGGATACATACAACATAGAACTTTCTCTGTTAACCGGTAAAGCTGATGGCACATTCAATGATGCCTCAACTATTACCATTGCAGAGGATACCGACAGCCAGAGTGTTGCTTCAGAGCTTCGGGTTGCGGATGTCAACAACGATGGCGCTCTTGATCTGGTCGCTATATCCGTTCTGGATGATGCCCCATTTGTGATGGTCGCGCTGAATAACGGCAGTGGCGCGTTCTTGGCGCCTTCTTATTACGCCCTGACCTCCAATGCCTATGAAATTACCCTCGCGGATGTCAATGGTGACAACCGTCTTGACATCATCGCTGGCGGTAAGAGCTTCAGCCAGCAGAATCAGGCGGCCATTGACGTTTTGATCAATAATGGCAATGGTACCTTTGCCGACAGCGTCTATTACTCAAATGATAATCTCGGCGCCAGTGTAGACGAAATTACCGTCGTCGATCTCAATTCTGACGGTAAAAAGGATATCGTTATTAATGGTTACAACAGCGAATCGCTTGTGACCATGATCAACAACGGCGACGGAACCTTTGCCACGCAGGTTAACGCCAGCGAAATTAACGGCAGTCAGGCCGGCGCGGTCACCTTTACCATCACGCGCACCAGCGGTGATTCCAGTAATGCTTTGGCGGTGACTTACGCGCTTACTCCGGCCATAACCGCATCCAGTGCCGACTACACGCTGACTTACCTTGACGGCAGCCTGGTAGGCCAGACCGTTGGCCGCACCATTATCCTGGATGCCGGCAAGCAATCAGTTTCACTCAAGTTGACGCCCAAGACTGATGCTCTGGCCGAAAATACCGAAACTGTCAGGCTTGTGCTTACCGCTGGCGCCAACTACTTGCTTGATCCTTCCGCCAAGGGCCTTTACGTGGCCGTTGCCGATGCGGCTCCCACGATTTCCATTGAGGCAAGTGATGACAGCGCTGCGGAAACGGCTCCTGGCGCACAGATAAACAATGGTTCCTTCGTTATCACACGTAGCCTCAGCTCCGTTGCCGCAACCGTCAACTTCACCGTCGGCGGATCTGCCATTCGGGGTACGGATTACGTCCTGAAGATCGGCAATGACATCCTGTCGGGCAATTCAGTCACCTTTACTGAAGGCGGCGATGATGAAATTCTGATCACCGTCGTTCCGATTGCCGACGACCTGATGGAAAGTTCAGAAACCGTCACGTTGACAATCGCCTCAAGCAACTCTCTGTACAACACCTCCATACTTGGCAACTCGGCCACGGTCACCATAGCTAATCTCGCCGTGCCGATCATCTCCATGTCAACCACCGATGCGGTTGCCAGCGAAACTTCGTCCGCCAACTCCGGCGGTCTGTTTACTCTCACACGCACCGGCGGCGATTTAAGTCAATCTTTGACGGTTGATTACGCCATCTCCGGAACCGCCACAAATGGCGATGACTATTCCGAGCTCAGTGGCAAAGTGACCTTTGCCGCCGGCGTGTCAACCGCTACTATCGCCATTACTCCGATTGATGACCTGATCACGGAAAGCAGCCAGGAGACGGTCATTGTGACTCTCCTCGCCAGCGAAGATGGCTCATACAAGATCACCAACACCACCGCCAACCAGAGCGGCTCTGTGACCCTTGCCGATAACGACATCGCGCCTGACGCTTTTGTCGGCGCCGTTGCCACAGTCAGCAATGCAAGCACAGATACTCAAACGCAGACAGTCACGAACAGCACCTTCACTCTGTATTATGGTGAGGACAAGTGCGTTCAGGTTAAATCCACGGGCGAAGTTGATACCTGCACTTACCTGTTTGAAAAAACAGGCAATAACACGGTTAAGCTGACGCTGGATTGGTCCAATGATCGTGACATCATCCTGTTGACTTTCACCAGTGCCACAACCGCCACCTTTACCGCCACCAGCTATGATCTCTCAGGCGAGGAGCCTGTCGTTGAATCAACCGCCACCGGCAACTGCACCCTTGAGTTGGCCGCCACCGGTTTCGCGCCTGAATCCATCGTCGGGGCGCAGGTTGTTACAACGGTAACCAACTCCGTTGATCCTGATGAAATCGATAGCCAATCGACCATCACTTTTGGCCAGGATACGCAGGTCTCCATTGATGGTGATGGCACCGTTGCCAAATCCTATTCCTATGTGAAGTACGCACCGAACTTTGGCTTCATGCAAACTGGCAATGCCACATCTCTGCTGCTCTTTACAACGGCCACGACCGGCAGCTTCTACTACCATAATGCCGACAATGGTTTTTACGATTCAGGCACAATGACCATGACGTCCGTCACCAACGCTCCTGAGTCGCTTGATGGTACAGAGCTGTACTTGCAGGGCTCATCCTCCGCTGTCCCGGGTGGGTTTACCACCATGTATAACCCCACCTTCTACTTCAGCAATGCGGATGTGATGCAGGTCAACAGTAATGAGCAACTCGTTCAGGTGCCTTCACAGGGCCCGATTTTATACGCCGAATACACGTCAGAGCGTGTCGGCCAGAACCAGGTAAATGTCGTTATCGCATGGCCAGACCACTCTTTTGACCGCATTTCCATCGTTTACAGCGCTTCCGGCGCCGGCGCTTACCTCATGAGCCGTTTCGATTCCGATTCGAATCTGATCGCTCAGGGTTCCGGCGTGATGGGTTATAACACCACAACCGGCAGCTACGGTCTTGAGAGCCTTAACGGTTATATCCTCACCGCCACTGCCACATACACTAAGGATGGCGGCAACGTCATCAATGATACTCCTACTGAGCTGACGTTTGCAGCCGAAGACGTGATTGTTGACGAAGGCGAAGGCGCGAATTCTGAATCGTATACTTATACGCTTGACGGCCCCAACTACGGTTTTGTCAATATTGGTTCTACCCACATGTTGATGGAATACACAAGCGCCACAACGGCCAACTACTGGACTTACGATACCTCGACGGGTTACTACGAAGCCGGGACGCTAACAATTGCGCCGGTCGTGTAAGAGTTTGTCACAGCCTTTAGTATTGACGCACCCACAAGCCTCCCGGAACCTGTTCCGGGAGGCTTTTTGTTTACGCATAGATAGCAAGGACAATCAGATTTCGGTTGTGATGAAAGTCGCGAAGTAAACAAAGCCTGCATACCTGAGTTCGGGATAAGGGGCGTTGATTTCAAGCCCCGCTCCTTCATGAGGCGGGGCACAATGGATGTGCGAACGATTGTCATCTGTATAGCACTCTATGATGCGTGAACGGTTTGTTCCGATCATGTGCAATCGCCAACGATCATTGGTTTGTGCCCCATCCTATAAAAGGATGGGGCTTGCTTATCCCGAACTCAGGTTGCACAGTACTGCTGGACCCCGAAGCGGCGCACTGCGCTCTGGCCATCGCCGATCGCCGGCCGCCGCTGACCCAAGAGGCGCTGAATAAATGGATGGATGAAGTTCTGCAAGGGCTGGATGTCAGCGAGTTTATGTCGGTAGAGCCGTAACGATCTGCCAGATGGATGCTCCGCCTTAATTGGGGTATTATCCAGAGATACACCCAAGATAAAGGCGACCCCATGGCGAAAGCGCAAACTATCGACGCTGCCGAAGGCAGCGAAAATCAGACGGGCACATTATCTCAGCATATTCTGTCTGAATATTTGAGTGCGGTAAAGGCCGTCCGGACCACGGGGGCGGGCGTTCCTGAAACGTCCTATTATTCCGCGCTGTGCAACTTGTTTGATGCCGTCGGCAAGACTTTAAAGCCGCGGGTACGCTGCATCATCAATCTGCGCAATCGCGGTACGGGCATACCGGATGGCGGCCTGTTCACCACCGATCAATTTCAACGTCAATCGGATCATGATCCCAAGGAAGGCCAGCTTCCTTCCCGTGGCGCCATTGAAGTCAAAGGTACCAAGCCCGAAGTCACAGAGATTGCCTGAGAGCAAGCAGGTGAAAGGGTAACCGCTTTATCATTACGAGAGATACCGCGGACAAGAATCATGAAGGCCCTCCGTTTTACTGCGCGTCTGTAGTATGTGACTATGATAGTATTTCAGGTCATGCACGGCATATGCCATTCCTGATTAAGGAATCGGAAAAGAAAGGAGCTGGCCAATTATTCGGTCAAGCCCAGCCGCAAGCCAATCTCTCCAAGCCCGCACGCGAATATCTTGCCAGTCTGGGCATCAAAAATCCTGATGCTGACGCCGAGACGGCCGGACTGATTTGGATGCACGCGCTGGCGATTGGTTACAGTCCGGCCTATCTGACGGAAAACGCCGACGGCATCCGTCGCGATTGGCCGCGCATACCGCTGCCGGCGGATCGCAAGGCGCTGGAAGCCTCCGCCGCGCTGGGCGAGCAGATCGCCGCGCTGCTGGATACCGAAGCTGAAGTATCAGGCGTGACCGGCGGCAAGATTGCGCCGATCTTCAAAACCATTGGCCTGATCACCAAAGTTGGTGGCGGCGCGATTGATCCATCCGGTCAAGACCTGGAAATCTCGGCCAGTTGGGGCCACTTTGGCAAAGAGGGCGTGGTGATGCCGGCCAAGGGCAAGCTGGAAGAGCGCCCTTACAACCCCGATGAAGCCAAGGCGCTGGAAACCGACGCCGTGGCGCGCGGGCTGGCGGTCAAAGAGGTTCAGCGCCTGCTGGGAGATCAAACCGAGGATGTTTACCTGAACGGCAGCGTCTACTGGCGCAACATCCCCAAAGGCGTCTGGGAGTATTACATCGGCGGGTACCAGGTGATGAAAAAATGGCTCAGTTACCGCGAGCATGACATCCTGGGCCGCGCGCTGAAGCCCGAAGAAGCGCGCGAAGTGATGAACATGGCCCGGCGCATCGCGGCGATTATACTTCTGCAACCCAGGCTGGACGAAAACTACCGCAAGATCAAAGCGGCGGCGTATGAATGGCCCAAGGCAAATTGAAACACACATGAGACAGCACCATGAGTATGAAGCAATCTTTGAATGTCACCTGCCCTGAATGCGGAAAAGAATCAGTATGTACGGCATGGCCGTCAGTGAATGAACAGCTCGATCCAGAAGTAAAAAAAGAGCTGTTAACCGGCGAACTGACCATGTTTACCTGCTCATTTTGCGGAACCCGCCGGCGGCTGTGTTATCCGCTTTTATACCACGATATGAAAACATGCTGCATGGTCCACTTGGTATTTGACGGTTCCACGCATGAGAACGATGAACAACATGATATGTTTTTGCGAATGGCACAGAAAGATCATTATCGTTTTCGCATTGTGGATTCTTTCAATGAGCTTCAGGAAAAGATCCGCATTTTTGATGCGGGCCTGGATGACAGAATCGTGGAAATATTTAAATCATACATGCGACATCACGACAAGAAAGGGCAGTATCCGGAAGAATGCTGGACTGGGTTCGCGGGATTTACGGATGGTAAAAAGGGCAAAGAAATCGCCATTGCGGTTTTAAGCCCCGGTGGATGTGACTATGTGCGATACTCCGCAAAAAAATACGAAAACGTGCATGCCAACATGACAGCACTGGTTGAAATTGAGCAAAATGTGGAAGGTCCGCATCCACTCTGGCGACGAATCAATGAAAGCTATGCCCGTCAGATGCTGCATTATGACAAGTGATGTAATCAGCAAATAATACGGCCGGAAACAAACATGATGCCGGAACTTGACGCGCTGCTGGCGCAGCATTGCTGACGATCTTGTACTTGGCAGCCGCGCGTTTACCTGAATCGCCCGTGCAGTGTGGCATCTGGCGCGCGATAGCGATAACAAGTATGGGTGTAGCTGGAATCATTCTGTTAGAGCACTCGCAATAAAGCTGTAGCGCGTCGTTGCCAGGCAACCGCGATGCGGACGGGCAGGCAAGCCATCATCCTGCGTCGTTCCTCCTCAGAAACCCTACGGGGTTGCCTCGTCGTCACTCCTTGGCTGATGGCTTGCCTGCCTCGTCGCCGCGCCGTATCTTTATTGCAAATGCTATAGCCTCGCATAGACCCGCGAATTGCCGGCTGTGCCTAATCCTACAATGAATCGGGGCCGGTCTTCGGCCAAAGTTAGGGATTTTCGGGCAATCTGATTTGAAGTACAAATCCAACAAAAAAGCCCTTAAAACTCGCGCATTTACGCAGTTTTAAGGGCTTTTTTCGTAATGGGCAGAGCCGGAATCGAACCGGCGACACAAGGATTTTCAGTCCTTTGCTCTACCAGCTGAGCTATCTGCCCGTGGCCGACTGTTGAACAGTCGGAAGATCAGCCAATTTAGAGCCAGATGGCCTAAGTGTCAAGCTATTGAGATGCTCTTTTCCGCGTTAATAGGGACATCTTTTTGGTAAAAGCGTAGTGCAAATAGTGATGGCTCAATAAGTTACTTGCAGGTGGTGTGAGGTGGGCGTCATTTTCGCTTTGTCGTCATATTGGCTGGGAAGATACACTCTCTTTATGCTGATGTGATGGCTGGCCGGTTCTGTCGCTTTATGAAGTAAATAATGACCCAATACAGAATCTGCGCCAGCAACATGCCCAGTAATATTACGGCGGCAAAGAAACCAAATATCAGCGTCAGCCCCCACATATCCCAAAAAGCCATCACACGGCCATCGTCCGGTTTGGCGGGGTCATATGCCACTTTAATATCGTCACCGATATTAAAGGCCGGCGGCTGGCTTGCCCATGTCGTCTGAGATTTGTGAACATCGCCGCTTTTATCCGTATATGCAAAAATAGAAAGACGCGTGCCAAATTCAGGTTCATACTGAATAACCTGGCCGCCAACCGTTACTGCTTTGCTCAAAAAGGTATGCGTGCGATACCATAAAACGCCGGCAATCACGGCGTTAACTGCAAACGGAATAAACAGCAACCCCAGAAAAACCCAATGAAGAATTTTGACGACTCGCAAAACTGTTGGTTGACTCTCAGCGTTACTCATGCAGAGCATCTCCGTTAGGGCGTCAGTACATGATGATAATATGTGTCAAAATGTTTTAGAGCAGTTCCAATAAATATGTAGCGCGTCGTTCCTGTGGGAACCGCAAGCGGACGGGCTGGCAGGCGGCCATCCTGCGTCGCTCCTCCTCAGAAACCCTGTGGGGTTGCATCGTCGTCACTTCTTGGCTGGCCGCCAGCCAGCCGCGTCGCCGCGCTACATCTTTATTGTCAATGCTCTAGCGCATGATCTGCCGCCACGCTATCGCGGGGCGGCTTTTTTAATTAAAAAAGTCTGTCAGCCGTTATTTCTTGGCATCCGCTCTAAAATATACCACGTCATCCATATTTGATCAGCCATATTCCGCTCATACGATTTGAAATTTGAGTTCTGGCATGAGGAAGCCCTGCGGTTTTTTCCCCTGATCATTTCTCACAATTAGGTAGCAGTGATGATCCGCCAGCCAATGTGAAATTCGCTTGTGTTAATAGCAGCGGAGGGGCAACGGAATGATGACTCTGTGGCAGAAACTGTCTTAAGCACAATTCCTTCGCCTCTCTCGGGGCGAAAAATAATTTGAATACATTCGTTTTCCACGGGTTCGCTGCGCTCACCCGTGACTACAGTGCGCCGGTCCTCCGGACCGGATGGTCTGCCGAGTTCAAAAGATGTGGGGAATGATCAGGCGTTAAAACCCACGGGGCTTGCTAATCCCGAACTCAGCTTAAAGGGAAATCCGCGCGTAATAGATAAGGCCGCGTCCGTCAGTTTGCCTTTCTATTCTGAATAGAGCATGATGATTTCTGATTTCCCGGCGTAATATCAGCAATGAACAGGAAAAGTCATGCGCGCACTTTTTTATGATGGCCAGTCGGTCAAATTCAAGCCGTATTATCAGGACCCCAAGGCGGATGCGGCTGAGGCCATTGTGCAGGTTCAAAAGGCCGGCGTCTGCCAGACGGATCTTGAAATTGCCCGCGGGTATATGAATTTTACCGGCGTGCTGGGCCACGAGTTTGTCGGCACGGTCACGCAATGCCATGATTCGCGTATGGTGGGCAAGCGCGTCTGCGGAGAAATCAATTGCGTCTGCGGCAAATGCGATATGTGCCAAAGCGGCCTGTCCAATCATTGCCGCAATCGCACGGTCATCGGCATTGATCGCCACGATGGCGCGTTTGCGGATTTTATCGCGATGCCGATCCGCAATTTAATTGAAGTGCCGGCCAATATTGCGGATGAAGAAGCGGTGTTTATTGAGCCGCTGGCCGCGGCTTGCCAGATTCTGCGGCAAATGCAGATCAGCCCGCGTGACAAGGTGACGGTTCTGGGTGACGGGCGACTGGGCCAATTGTGCGCACAGGTGATCAAGCAGACCAAGTGTGAGTTGACGCTCATCGGCCGGCATGAAAATAAGCTGGCATTGGCCGAACGCGTGGGCATTCGCACGATGATGGACAAGCAGGCTCAGCCCAGGCGCGATCAGGATGTGGTGATTGAATGCACGGGCCGGGCTGAAGGTTTTGAGCGCGCGCTGGCGTTTCTTCGGCCGCGCGGGACGCTGGTGCTCAAAACGACGGTAGCGGCCGGCAAACCGCTGAATCTTGCGCCGGTGGTGATTGACGAGATCACCGTTTTAGGGTCGCGATGCGGGCCATTTCGCGAGGCTATTGCGCTGTTGGCGCAGAAGAAAGTGGATGTGACGTCGTTGATTTCCCGCAGAATCAAGCTTGAGGCGGCCGAGGCGTTATTTGCCAATCCCACGCTGCCGCCGGATGTGATGAAAGTTGTCCTCAGTTTTGACCGATAATCTCCAAGTGAGACACACTGATCCGGCGCGCGGATATTCTGCCGGCCAGTGTGATTCGCAAGGCACTTTGCGGAGATGACACATGGCAAAGGCTCCTGCCGTAGTCTTGACATCAGGCGGTTTGCGATCACTGGTTGTCGCCGGAGTGGCCGCGCGCGAACAGCGCATCGCTCTGTTGCATCTGAAGGATGACCGCGTCACGCAGAAAAAAAATACGGAAGCGTATGAACAGCAGGTGCAGTTTTTTAAGCCGATCAAAACGTGGATTGTGGATGTCGGCTATCTGCGGCAGATGAGCGTGTCGGTAGAGGCGGCCGGGCTGGTGCATTCAACGAGTTCTGATTCGCAGGGCCCGCTGATCCCGATGCGCGAGATTCAGATGCTGGCGATTGCCTGCGGTTTTGCGCGTTCTATCAAAGCCGCGGCCGTGTACTGGGGTTGCCAGATTGACCAGAAAAATTCAGATGCCATCGCACGGCAAATTGAACTGAACCAGGTTCTCAACCAGGCCATGGAGATTTACGCCGGAGACCCGGTGATCACCATTAAAATGCCGCTGATGGGCCTTGAAGATCAGCAAATGCTTGAACTTGGCTATCAATGCAATGTGCCTTTTCAGGCCTCGTGGTCGTGCCAGATGCCGCATGAGCGCCCGTGCATGAGCTGCCCGGCATGCAGCCGACGCGTGAGAGCGTTTCGCGCGGCACAACTGAATGATCCGCTGGTGGTGAATAAGAAGTAATAATCTGATCACTATATATTTGCATGGTTATGATAGCGGGCATGCAAGATCCGCGTTTGTTATCGTCTGAACGCTCAGGAAGCGCGCCGCCGCGCCGCATCTTTATTGCAGATGCTCTAATAATGAATGATCCGCGCATAGTTGTTTCTCAATACCCTTGCCACGCGGCCACTCAATGATTGGTTTGGTTTTTACGTCATCAACTGGTTCTTGCTGGCCAGATGTGATGACGGTGAGGCACTCCGTACTTTGTTTCTTTTCAAAATACACCGCTTTTTATCAGATTTTTACGCTATTACGAAAATACGATATAAAAAATACGTAGTAAATGATGTATTTTTGGCTTGACTCGCTTTGTTTATGGTGTATTTTCTTAAGTGTTACAGTTATGATGGTATGTTTTGCATGATTAAGCATCAAAATATCAAAGCCGTGCTGGCGAGTCGGATTCGGCAGGGAGATTATGCGACGCGTCCCTTTCCGTCTGTTTACAAACTGGCGGCGGAACTGGACGTGAATCCCCGCACCGCAAGCAAGGCGATGCAGGCGTTGGTAGAGGATGGCTTGCTGATTAAAAGCCGGACTGGGCGCATTGCGCCGGCCACGTTTGCGCAGAATCGTAAACTGAGAATATACATGTTGGCGCAGGCCTACCGCACGCCAACCATTGATGATCGATTTGACGCTATTCAGCGGCTGGCGGACCGGCGCGGATGGACGGCGCGCCTGGTGGGTTATGCACATCCCTATGATCCGGTTATTAATGAGACGATTGATGCGGCCGACGGATTGTTTGTGGTGCCGGTCGATTTTCCGGATGCGGTGATCGCAAGGTTGAGGGATCATGCTCGTGTTGTCTCGCTGCTGGGTGATCTGACGGCGCACGGCATTCCGAGCCTGCCATTAGAGAATCCGGGTATGGTGGATCTTCTGCTGGATCATCTATATGCGCAGGGGCATCGGTCTATTGCTTGTTTTAATACGCAGCCGATTGGCCCGGCGATTCATGATCGCATTGAGCATTGGCGGCAGTGGATGGCGATTCATCGGGTGACAGGGCCGTTAATCAATGAGCCGGTCGCGCCGCCGGAGTCGGCAATGATACATGCGCGCCAAGTGATGACGCGCTGGTTAAAAAGTGGTGACCTACAAGGGCTTAGCGCTGTTCTTGTGACTACGACGTCTTCGGCCATTGGGGTGATGCGCGCGATGGCGGACCTGGGGCTTAGGCCGGGGCACGATCTGGCGATCTGTGCGAATGACACCTTCGGGCGTTTGGCGGAGTGTCTGATACCGTCGCTGACGACGGCGCTTGATGCGCCGGAAGATCCGTATTTTGAGATGTGTCTTGAT
This sequence comes from uncultured Phycisphaeraceae bacterium, assembly GCA_964610975.1. Taxonomy (GTDB): domain Bacteria; phylum Planctomycetota; class Phycisphaerae; order WQYP01; family WQYP01; genus CAZSYN01. Next base: position 52,747 of record CAZSYN010000019.1, on the reverse strand, counting down.
TGGTTTGCCGGCCGCGATACGCCGTGGCTGGGGCCTTTGCTGGTGCATCGTCGTGATGGTGAATTGTTCATTGGCGAATCAACTTCGGTGGCGCGCAGCCCGAAACCCGATGCTGAGCGCGCTGCGATTGCTTAGGTTCATTTCTATTCATAGTCGGATAAAGCTGTACGTTGTTCATGATCCATGTTGACGAAAACTTGCGTCACGTCTGTTTGATTGGTGTCGGTATGTGCGGTCATAACAAGAGTATGAGTCGTCTGATTCGGCGCAAAGGGTGATTGGCCCAGCGGCGATAAGCTTTTTTCGGACGCATGATAGTAGTAAATGATATTAACGTACTTGAACAAGCATCGTACTCTAAACAAGAGGAGGAGACTTATGTTACGCCGATCAGGAAATAAGATGATTCAGCGCCATGTCATGGTTTTGGCCGGCGGCGCATCACTATTGTTGGCGGCCAGCGCATTGCACGCGGGCACAGTTACATGGGACGGCGGCGGTGCGGACCGTTATTGGTCAACGCCGGAGAACTGGAGCGGTAACGTTCTTCCCGCCAGCTCTGATGACGCGCAGATTGACGGCAATACACAAGCCAACAGCGCGATCCTCAATAGCGCCACCAGTATTAATATGGGTTATGTCGGACGAACCTCGGCCGGCTATCTTGATATCACCAGCGGCGGTTCGCTAAGCGTTACAAAATCAAGCGAAAGCAATGGTCTGTATGTGGGTTACGGTAGCGGAAGCTCCGGCGTTGTCTCTCAGTCGGGCGGTGATGTTGCTGTTACCGGCGGCGTGCATGTGGGCTATAACGCTGGTTCAAACGGTAAGTACACTTTGTCAGGCGGCACGCTTACTGGAGGCGCCGTTGTCTGGGCTGGTCAAAACGGCAACGGTGAGATCTTGCAAACCGGCGGCACGCTGAATATCACCAATAACGGTGCGAATGTCATACGTATTGGCGATGGCGCCACAGGTAACGGACTTTATACGATCACAGGCGGTAAAATCATTACTGCTGGGGGCATCAGAGTCGGGCCAACTTCCACCACAGGGACGGGCAAATTTGTGATCAGCGGTTCGGCCGATATCATTATTGGCGGTCAGGCCAGCCAACGGTCGCTGACGATCAGTAGTCACGGAACGCTTGTTATTGACGGCGCCAAAACCGCAGGCGGCACTGACGTTGGCGTGACAGGTGTTTTATCAACCACAAGTGGCGCGGTTCTCCGCTTTCTGATGGATGACGCCGCGATTGCAGATCCCACGGCAATGCGAAAAATATCCGCGCTGGATTGCAGTATCGCCAGTGGTACGTTGCTGGATGTCGGATTTTCAGATGGCGCAACGCCCGGCGCAGGCACGTGGACCGTGTTAACCTGGAGCAGAACTGATCCGACCTCAATCAATAATATCTCATTTGCGTCCACGGTTGATACCAACCATTGGTCGTACAATTTGGATTTGGCGACTAACACATTGACCGTCAGCTATGCCGTGCCGGAAGTCTCGGCGTTTGCTCTGCTGGCAGTCAGTGGTGGCATGGCGTTACTGCGCCGTGGGCGCAGAGCATAATCAGGACGGGCGGATTGGCATGTTTGTAAAGGGGCGGCGCAGAAAAGATGGAGCAGACAACCATGAGAATGCGCATTGGGTTCACACTGATTGAATTGCTTGTCTGCGTGGCAATCATCGTCGTATTGATGGCACTCCTGCTTCCGGCGCTTGGTCGTGCGCGAGAGTCCGCCAGAACGTCGGTATGTCTCAGTAATCAACGTCAATGCGGCATGTCGCTTCAGATGTATGCCGGCGATTATCAGAGTGTCGTCGCTTTGTTGGCCTATCCGCCATCAACGTTGGGCAACAGGTATGCCGGCATTCCCTGGATGAATTACGTGACCGGCATTGACTACAATGGCCTTATCGGCGCAGGTAATTATATGACCCCAACCACATCAGCTCAGCATTGTCCTAAAAATGGACGGAAGGGCACTGGGGCCTGGTGGGGCGCGCCAAGAATCAAGGAAGGTTCGTATGCGGCGCTTACGCAGATCAATACTGCTCCGGATTCTTTTGGCACCATCACACGCGAATGGAAAACCGACACCGCCGGCGAAACCACAGGCATGTTCTATGGACTAAGCCTGATACGTGTGGTAAGCCCGGCTAACTATATCATTTTGATTGACAGCGCCGTGCAGGACGGAACATTCCTTCCGCTGAAGAACCCAGATCCGGTGGGCGCGTACAGCATCAGCCCGCAGGGGACCGGTCATCCGACAGGTGGCGGCCAGTCGGCATCAACCTGGCTGGCGCATCCGGGTGATTGTGCGAACGTGCTTTTCTCCGATTTCCACGCAGAAACGTGCAATCGCAACCAGCTTCGTAACGTGGCGAACTACAACAATGACACCACTTGGGCCCCGAATAACAGGGGCTTGAGCCGGTGGTGGGACAATAATGGTCTGCCATTGCATTAATGCAGCAGGCCAATTGAATGTCGAAGAGCAAATGGAAAATACGGAATTTAATCGAACTATAACCAAAAGGAAGGGCGAGTATGATACGACATGCAATGATGGCAATGGGAATATCGACCGCGATTGCGGCGCAGGCTTCGGCCGGGGTCATTGCCAATTATTCGTTTACCGGTAATACGAACAGCACAGATTCAGATGTGAATACGACGGCCAGCGCCATCACCCCAAGTTCTACGTTGACGACAGCCGGTGCGCTGATGGCATCCAATAATCAAAGCTACATGATCCGGGCCAGGTATACACCGTCAACCCAGAATGATGCCGTTACCAACAATACCTACGTCTCTTTTACCTTGACCATTGCACCAGGTTATGCGGTGGACCTGACTTCGCTGAGTCTTAAACTTTCTCAGGGAAATGCTAATTTCACCAGTGACGTACTTCCTCGTCTGGTTACCGGCAGCACAACAGCGGATCTGTTTGCATCTCCCGCTGAAATCACATCTGCCAATAATGCAGGCATCGGTTCAATCTACTACAGTTTCTCCAATGCCATTTCTGGCGCGGCGACTTCCAATCTGACCGGAACGGTGGAGATCCGTCTTTATATTTGGGACAACGTGACCACTACCAGTGATACCATTGTGACCCGACTGGATGATGTTGTGCTTAGCGGCAATGTCAAAACCGTTCCTGAAGTTGCTTCACTGGGCATGCTTGCAGCCGGAGCAGGCTTACTGATCGGCCGCCGCAGACGACTGCACTGAGATGTTTTTCCCCATGATGTATTATGTAAGACGTATAGGTATGAGTATGAAAGTGAATATAAAATTATGTTTTGCGGCCGGTATACTGGCCTTATCGGTCATGAGCGGGGCATTGCATGCGGCTGATTCCGCGTTCAGGCTTCCGGCCATTCTCAGCGACAACATGGTGCTTCAGCAGGATAAGCCGGCGCATATCTGGGGCTGGGCGCAAGCCGGCAAGCCGGTCGTCGTCCGGATCAGCGGCCAGCAGAAATCGGCCACTGCGGACAACGCCGGCAAATGGTCGGTCACACTTGATACGCTCAAATCATCGGGCGGGCCTGTGGAGATGACCGTGGAAAGCGGCGGCGCGACGCTTACGGTTAAAAATATTCTCATCGGAGAAGTATGGCTTGGCTCCGGACAATCCAACATGAACGTTGCCATGACGCAGGTGAACAACAGCGCCGCTGAAATCGCTGCGGCCACGGATACCAAGATCCGTCTTTTTACGCCTAAATTTCACGCGCCGGCAAAACCTGCTGAAGATGTCACCGGATCGTGGGTTGTGTGTTCGCCGGAAACGATCAAAAGTTTCTCGGCCGTGGCTTATTTCTTCGGCCGCAAAATCCACAATGAACTTCAAGTACCCGTCGGCCTGATTCATTCTTCATGGGGCGGAACTCCGGCCGAAAACTGGGTCAGTTACGAAACCCTGCGCGCCAGCCCGGCCACCAGCGCCATTGCGGATCGCTTTGACACCATGCCCAAGAGCGCCAAAGGATGGGATGCGCAACTGCCGACCGGATTATATAACGGCATGATCGCGCCGCTGACTTCGCTGACGATCCGCGGCGTCATTTGGTATCAGGGCGAGACTAACTCATCACGTCCAAATCAGTATAAGGTGCTTTTCCCGGCGCTGATCAAACAGTGGCGTCAATCGTGGGGAGAAGAAATTCCTTTTTACTTTGTTCAGCTTGCCAATTTTCAGGCCGCTACGCCGCAACCCGTAAATTCTTACTGGGCGCAGCTTCGAGAAGCGCAGGCTTCCGCGTTGTCATTGCCTCAAACCGCGATGGCCGTGGCGATTGATATCGGCGAGGGCGATAGCATTCATCCCAAAAATAAGCAGGACGTTGGCAATCGCCTGGCGCTGTGCGCGCTGGCGGGAACCTATGGGAAAAAGGTGGAATATTCCGGGCCGATGTTTAAATCCATGCATGTTGAAGGTTCGCGGATCAGGATCATGTTGGATCATGCCGAAGGCCTGACGGCCAAAGGCGGTACGCTTAAACAGTTTGCCATCGCCGGCAAGGATAAAAAATTTGCATGGGCCACGGCAACAATTGACGGCCAGAGCATCATCGTATCGCGTCCTGATATTGCAGAGCCGGTGGCCGTCCGTTATGCCTGGGCGGATAACCCGGAAGGATGCAATTTGTATAACTCCGCCGGCCTGCCCGCCGCACCGTTTCGCACCGATGATTGGGCCGGTCTTTCTGACAAAGTTTCCGGTAAATAGTTGAATCCGTTTTACACTCTATCTTACTTAAGGAAGGTTGATATGAAGTCTGTAAAAAAAGCTCATACTATCAGATCGCTTCGCGTTCTTACCGTATTGCTCGCAGCCATGATGGCCGGATCGGCCTGGGCGGATGAGAACACGATTGATATTAAGATCGGCACGAGCGTCAAGCGGACGATCGACGATCTGAAATCCGCCGATTATGCATACGGTCCCAAGCAGGATTTTGATGCAAGTGCCAAAGAAACGCACATCTGGCTGCCTTATGGTTCAAAGGGTGTTTATTTTGAAACTGTGGGCATCAAAAATGTCGATCCTGAACCGGGCAAGGTCGCGATGATGTATAACGGCGTTGACGGTTATACGCCCGTGAGTTGGGGATATAAATTGAAATTTGACAAGCCCATCACGGGTTTCCGCATGGGATGCAGCATGGCGGAACTAGGGCTCAAAAACGCCGTGGCCGGTGTTGAGTACAGCACCGACGGCAAAACATGGACTGTTTACAAGCAGGTGGAAAATAAGGGCGGCAACGTTCAGCCTTTCGTCAAACCGACTGAAAACAAGATCACGGGTCTGAATACAACGGATCTCTACATTCGGTTTTATTCACGCTCCAAATCTGATCCAACGGCAACACGTGCCGACGGCGCATGGTTCAAACTCTGGACCGCGGGCGATCCATCATGGGGTGATGCCGCAACTACGTTCTTTAACATCCAGCCTCAGATTTGGGTGACATCCGCTGAGTAAACCGGTGTCGAGTTCATAGCCCCCGGATCAAAATAGGGTCCGGGGGCGATTGTTTTTGACTGTGCATATCTACAAGACGTTGATGGGCTTTCGTTTTATGTACAAGGATGATCGGATGCGTAATTTGTATAAAAAAATCTGTATGGCCGGCTGTTTTGTTGCGGGTGTGATGGGAATGGCGACTCATCCTGCGGCCGGGCAGCAAACCGAAAGCCCCGATATGAACAGCCCGTGGGGAATTGCCTCCGGCGCTGAATGGGCCAAAGATTATCCCCGGTTCAATCCCATGCTCAGCAAGGCCGGCGTTCGCTGGTTGCGGTTATTTCCGGAATGGCAGACCATTCAAACCAAACCCGGTGAATTTAACTGGGAGCCGGCCGATCGCATGGTGGCCGACGCCAAATCAAACGGCATTCATCTGACGGGCGGATTATGGTTCTTTGCCAGATTTGCATCCGCTGACGGCGGCACGCGCAAAGGCCCCATCAAGGATATGAATTATTGGAAAGATTACGTCACAGCTTCCGCGACGCGCTACAAGAGCGATATCCGCTACTGGGAAGTGTGGAATGAATTTAACGGCAGTTTTTACAGCAGTGATAACAAGGTCAAGGATTATGCCGATCTCACCGTGGCCGCATACGATGCCATCAAAAAGGTTGATCCGAATCTTCAGGTCGGCATGAGTGTTGCAAATTTTGATGTCGGTTTTCTGGATGCGGCCATCAAGGCTGGCGCGGCCAATCATTTTGATTTTATCTGTGTGCATCCTTATGAAAATCTTGGCGCTGTGGCCGAAGGCGGCGAAGTTGGCTATCTGAGCCTTGTCGGTAATCTGCGTGACATGCTCAAAGCCAATAAGCAAAACGCGGATACTCCGTTGTGGATTACGGAAATCGGCTATCTGGTTCCGACCAAAGCGGATCAGGCCGGAGACGCCAAACAGGCGGAAATGCTGGTTAAATCGTATATCCTGTCGATAGCGCAGGGATTTAAAAAGATTTTCTGGTTTGAAGCGCGCGGCCCATCTTACGGCAAAAATCTGGATCATGGCATTATTCGTTCAGATTGGAGCATCCGCCCATCGTATACGGCTATGGGCGCCATGACGGCGCAACTGGGTGATGCGCCGGTTTATCTTGGATGGCTGAATGTCGGACCGGGCGGATTTGGTTTTGTGTTTCAGAGTCAATCCGGGCCGGTGCTTGCCGCCTGGTCGCGTCAGAATGAAACTTACAAAACGACATTCAAGAACATGGTTCAGGTGACCAGTCTGACGGGCGGCACTTCGCCGCTTGCGGCCGGCAATGAACTGGTTTTATCAAGCGCGCCGGTATTTGTCAGTCAGATTTCGCCGGATCTGGTCGCGCAGGCCAAAGCCAATCTTGGCAAACCGTATCCGTGGGGCGGTGATTATGCGCAGGCCAAAACCATCAAATGCACATTGGGTGCCGTCAACAAGGAAGACGGACTCAAACAGATCAAACCGATTACCACCGTTGTTGAAAATGGCTTAACGGATTCATGGCGGCGCACTGATTTTGCCAACAAGTCTCTGCGCGGCGAAGGACATTTTGTGTACTTTCGCGTAGATCCTCAGTTTGTGCCGTATGGCACAAAAAACCTGACGATCACCGTTTTTGCCAAACGTGTCTCGCCGGATAAAAATGCCGGAATGGTTCTGTCCTATGAATCCGCTACTGGCTATCGCGCCTTGCCCGGAAGCTGGTGGGGCATTCCTGAATCAGACCAATGGCAGGAACATACATGGACGATCACGGATGCCAATTTTGTCGGCCAGTGGGGATGGAATTTCCGTCTGGATGCGCTCAGTTCTCCGAATGAATTTTTGATCAAAGAGCTTCGGGTCAGCAAGTAAATCCTCAAACTGTTGTTTTTTTAATGCATACTGCTCAATCTGGAGCAATCATTACAAGGAATGCATCAACTACTTTATTTGACTGCAAGGCTTTTTATATAGTAGTTATATAAGGAGAACTGTGATGCAGAATCTCAGGCGTTGCGCCAGAGGTTTTACGCTCATTGAATTGCTGGTCGTTGTGGCGATCATCACTCTTTTGATATCTATTCTGTTGCCGTCAATTGGCAAGGCGCGCGCACAGGCGGCATCCGTCAAATGTCTCGCCAATCTGCGGTCGCTTGGGATTGCCTTTAATACGTATCTTTCTGAAAATAACGGCGTATTTCCGCTATGCGGAAATATCGGCAATGGTACGATTGGACCGCAATGGTACAGGTCCGTTTTGCAAGACCCATCTCTTGCCGGAAATTACGTCAACGCCACCGGCATGAAGTCTGATCTGGACGGAAAATGGAAACTTCTTTTTTGTCCCGGTGATTACAAAAATAATTTTGGTACGCTTGCCGATCATATCGTTTACGGCAATATCAGCTATGGTTACAACGTTATGGCCTGCTGCGGATTAAATGCGCATCCGGGTATTGCAAATACAATATGGGGTTCGCTTTCAGCCGCGCAAAATGCAGCACCGCAGATCATGTCTCAGGCGCGTATTATTCATATTACCAATCCCGCCGACGTTATTTTGATGCTGGATGCCGGTATCAATGAGAGCAATGCCTCCGCGCGCGGTTGGTTTAGAACGTATCCGTGGCCGGATACGGGTAACGGTTTGGCTATTCCGCGTCATGCCGCCGGAACGGGAGGAAACTGCAATGTCTTGTTCATGGATGGCCATGCCGCATCCGTGACGGCGCCAAGCGCATTGCCCGCGGAGCTTTATCGCAAGCCGCGCCTGGGTTCAACGGTGTCTAATGTTCCGCCGGATTGCAAATGGTATTGGAGTCAGGAGTAATGCCGCTGAGTTTTTTCTTTATCCAATCTTTTGTACTGCGGCCCCTGTGGGCGACGCTACGGCCGCCGCTTCTTAGTTTTTCATTGTTCAAAACTATCCTGTTGATCGGCTGTCTGATCAGTCAAGGATGGTTGGGAATGATGGAGCAACTAGCCAAAGCCGGCGAAATGCCAGACTCCAATCTCATTTTTCAAATGGATTGCGAATCCTTGCGGGCTCTTCCGAATGGATGGAAATCGGATGGAGCAATCAAAATTGACGAAAACGCGGCTTTTCAAGGTAAACATTCCATTTTGCTCTCTCGCACCCTTGAGCAATTGGATCAACCTTGCCGATTGATCGGCCCTTCCTTCGGCATCCGTCCCGGCATGATGGATGTTCAGATGGGAGTCCGAACAGATCTGAAATCTCCTGACGCTTCGTTTAACGCCGTGGTGATGCTTGATTATCTTGATCAAGATGGCAAAGTTCTGGATTCCGCCACCATTGTCGATTTATTTGGATACAACAATTGGCGTCCTGTTTCTCGCAAAGTTTTGCCGCCGCCGCAGGCTGTCGCGGCACGTTTGCGTGCCCAGCTTCAAAAGGCCACAGGACTTTTTTGGCTTGATGAGATCAATATCTTGATGATCGCAGGCCGGCCGATGGATCAAAACATCGATCGCATGGTTTTTAAAACATGCCAGCTTGGCAATCTTCTTTATCCGGAAGATCCGCGCACCGTTTCTGTTTCTGTTGAGACTCTTCGCCGATTGCCCGGCGATACATGCGAACTAAATTGGGAGATTCGCGATTACTGGGGAGCTAACTGCGGCAAAGCCGGCCGCGTTGCTCTTCAATCTTCCGGGCAAACCCACGGCCGTTATGCTTATACCGGGCAGATGGATATCAGCCAAAATGGCCTGGAAATCGGCCGGTATTATGAAATTCACGGTACTATCAAACAAAGCGCCGGCGAACCTTATCACAATTACACATCGCTTGCGATTTTGCCTCGTGCCGAAGCCAAAAATTTCAAGCCTGAAGAAATTCCCTTTACCAGCCGCACGTGGGATAACACCATTCGGGATTATTTTTACCTGACGGATCGTCTCGGCGTGCGCGTTTGCGGCGTGTGGGGCGGATGGGAAAAAGATCCGCCTTATACGCCGAAAGCTCCCGGCATTGAACATTGCGAAAAACTAGGAATGGGCGTATTAACCGGAACGCCCGCCCAAACCATTGAGCATCACGGCCTTGACTGGCGGAAGCTCAACGAAGATGCGCTTCGTCAGGGAATGCGAAACTGGCTTAAAACCTATGGCCATATCCGGCCGCTTGTCGTCAATCTTGGCAATGAACCGCCGCAGAACGCCGATCGCGTTTTACCCAATATTGCGGCGTATAAAGCGCTGTATGAGGAAATCAAAAAGTTTGATCCTTCAATTACCGTCGTGGCCAGCTCGATGGGGCCGGAGGAAATCTATTTTCAAAATGGATTCCAGAATTATTGCGACGCGTATGATTTTCATGTGTATGAGGACTATCGCCACGTGCGCAACACGATGCGGCGCTATGATGAGTTATTCAAAAAATATGGCGGACGCAAACCGATCTGGTCCACGGAAATCGGTCTCAACAGTCAGGGAATGGCGCGCCAGGCTGTGGCCGTAGAAGTTGTTCGTAAAATCACTAATTTCTTTGCCGCCGGCGGCGCTAATGTGTCCTGGTTCGGCCTGCTTTATCCGGACCCGGACGCCAAACTGCACGATGATTCATCTTCTGCCCACAATATGTTTGACTGCCGCTATGTTCAATACGCGCCCAAGCTTGATGCGATCGCGTATTACAATATGGTCAATGGATTGTGCATCAAAAAAATAGCGGATGAAAAAATATACGAACAGGATATTCATGCGTATCTGTTCAGGGATTCCTCCGGCCGCTGCATGCAGATTATCTGGAAGGAAAAAGGGCGGCGGGATCTCAATCTTCCTTTGCCATGCGCCGGCAAAGTCATGGTGATTGATATTGACGGACGCCGCAATGAACTCAACGCCGGCGGAACGGGAATCACGCTGACCGCCAGCGAAGATCCCTGCATGCTTCTCTATGAGAGTGATTCTAAAACACTTCCTGACGCACTGAAAAATCCTTCCGCACGTATCGCGTCCGTTCCCGCGCAGACGGTAAAGGGGAAAAGCGCAACGATCCTCGTGGAAAAAAATCCCGATCATTTTGGTGATACCGAATTGCTCGCGCCCGATGACTGGCGCGTGACACGTGCCAATGCCGGGCAACAACATGAATATCACATACAGATTCCTTCGGATTCTTCTGCGCGTGAGGGCCGATGCGTGGTGCGGATCAGAAATGGAGATGGCACCATTTCCGGCCTGCTGCGCGTCGGCCTCACCGTGACGGGCTCTATTACACTGCGTTCAGTGCCGGTTCCCGCGTCTGAAGGCCAGAGCGCTTCCGTTAAATTGATCGTGGCCAATCTCGGCGATTCTCCGCAGAATGTTTCCTGGAAAATGTCCTTAACGGGCGAAAAGCCTATCATTGACGGGCGTTTTAAACACGAGATTCCTGCCACGTCTTATTTTGCCAAAGCGTCTGAAGGTACGATGTCGATTTTGGGGCACGCCAGTTCTGAAGTCATTGTTCCGCTGGCAAATGTTGACCCGTTGATCCCATACGGGCTTCGCGCCAGCGTGACCGACTCCTCTGGCCGGGTGATGACGCAAAATCGGATGATCGGCGGATTTGTCGGAGTGGTTCGCGCAACGGGCCCCATTCATGTGAACGGCAAAATGAAAGAACCGGACTGGCAGCGCGCATCGGTTCAGCCTATTTCTCAACCGCGCCAGTACATGGCATATAAAACCGCCAAAGCAACTTGGGGCGGAATGGATGATCTTTCCGGAACGGTGCAATTTTTGTGGGATGATCAGTATCTGTATGTCGGCGTGAAGGTTCGGGATAACGTTTTTGCCAACAGCAAGGTGGATGGCGAGCTGTGGGGCGGTGACGGGTTGCAATTTTTGATTGATCCTTGCCGTGAAATAAACGACAAACCCGGAAAGTACGATATCGCTCTGGCGCTGACTCGCAAAGGGCCGCAGGTTTGGGGCTATCTGTCTGCCGATTCAGGATCACCCGTGGGTGAGATTAAAGACATTCCTTTCTCGGCCATGCGTACTGATTCAACACGCGGCGACATGACCTACGTGGTTGCCATACCGTGGCATCGTCTTGCGCCATTTAACCCATCACCCGGCGCCAACCTGGGGCTGGCCATGATCATGAATGAAGATGACGGCGGTGGCCGGGAATCCTTCATGGGCTGGTTCGGTGATTGTGACGCCAAACAGGTCGATGCCGTCGGTGATTTGATTTTGCTTAAATAAACGCTAATAGAGCAAGTGCCAAAAAGAATGAACGGACGGCAGATTTACAAAGCAGCTCCGCGATAGCGTGGCGGCAGATCACGCGCTAAAACATTTTAGAGTGATTGCCAAAAACAAATCACGCGTCACATGGATGACGGTTGAGTTGTTGATGGTTCTTTAATGTTCAGTGTTTTTTTCCACACCTTAAAGATTTCTTCCGCATACCGTCTCTGGCCCTCATCATTCGGATGCCACTTGACGCCGGGATGTTCTCCCCAGCCGCGACATGCGGGATCTACGGCTATCGCCTGCACTGAAACAAATGGAATTTTTTTCTCTGCGCACACCTGGCTCATCGTATCATTGAGTATTTTGCCCCATCCTGAATAATCCGGCCCGGCCTGCGGGGCCCAATTGCCCACGCAGATCATATGAGGATGGGATGGTATTGCGGCAAGAACATCCAGTACAAGCCGATAGGTTTTTTCCATTTGTTCCTGGCCGATATTGGCCTGTTCATGTTCGCCATGCTGAAAAATCACCAGATCAGCCTGAACATCTTTAAGTTTGGCGGCCAGTCCGCCGGCACGCTCTTCAGGCGCGCCTTTACCGCCCGGTGCGATTCCCGAAAACTGCGGTACCACCTTGCGATCAGGCATCACCGCCTGAATCCTGGCCGTCAGGATATGAGCAAAATCCTTATCTTCAGAAGTTGCCGCCATCCCCGCCACATGATCCCATTTCAGGCGCTCTCTGATTCCCTCATTGGTTCCGTGCCGCGTGATGCTGTTGCCAATAAAAAGGATACGATATTCATTCACCGCTTGAGTAGTAGGGGTTGCTGTATCAGACGGAAGCTCGGACCGCATCTCATCGGCGCGCGCTACCGTCTGAACCGTCAAAAAAATTATCCCTGCGACAAACACCATCGCTCGCGACACAAAACCCTTCACATCTGCATTGATAGAAAACAGACAGTTGCATCGCATGACCAACACTCCGCCTTTATCGTAAAAAAGAGCGCAATCGTGCAAAAGACCGATTGCGCTTCCTGGAAACATACTCAATCCGAAGTTATCGTTTTCTCTTCAAAAGAGCGACGGCGCATGCGCTTCCGCTTAACACAAAACCGCCGGTTGCAGGTTCCGGAACCGCCACGAGATTGATCTTTCCGGCCGTAGATGTATCAATCGTCAAAGTCACGCCTTCCGGCACGGTTCCCAGCGTCAACCCATGATCCGTCAACTGACCGGTATAGGTCATCAGGGTATAGGTTCCAGGAGCCACGGCTCCCGTAATATTCAATACACCATCCAAAACCAGATCACCGCCGACAATGATCTGATCGGAGTTTCCGCCACTGACTTCCATGTTTAGCAGAGAGCCATTCGATAACGAAAGCGATGCCAGCGTCAGCTTGCCTATGCCGCCGTCACCAGACGCAAGAGTTGCGTTATCCGCAAGAGAAACAGCGCGATTGATGGTGCCAGTTCCGCCCAGAGTGGCATTCGCCGCCACGCTAACTGTTCCGCCACCACTCGACAGGACGCCATTGACAAGCAACGTTCCGGCACTGACGCTGGTGGTCCCTGAATAATTGTTCCCACTGCCGGCCAAGACCACCGTTCCCGCACCAGATTTTGTCACGCCATCAGATGAACCGGTGGCACCGGATGCACGCACCAGATTCCCGGTTACAATCAGGCGGCCACCACTACTGGCGGTCAACGTCAGCGCCTGCGCGTTGTAATTGTTATTACCCATGATGACATTACCGCTGAATGTGGAAATATCGGCTGTAGATCCGCCGATTTTGAACGTGCTGCTCCCTCCATTGTTGGTGATAAGCTGCACATCCCGGGCAAACGTATGCGAGCCGGCGATCAGAAGCGTCGGGCTTAGCCCCGAACCATTCACGCCCATCTTGATCGTCGAATCTGCGCTCCCGGCGGAACCGAAACCACCGCTGTTCTGGCCCACATCGGTGTTCATAACCACCGTACCGCTGAAAATAGATGTGGCGCCAACATAAGTACTGGCGGAATTGATGTACGTTGTTCCACTGCCATTGAATCCCAACTGACCGACCACAGTCCCGGTAATTCCGCCGTTGATCTGCATCACGCTGTTGGCGGCGTTGGTCAAAATACGCATGCTTTGCCCGTTGGCGTTAATGCTGCCATTCAATATGAGAGTAGAGCCTGTGGACGTCTTTATCGTCTGCGCATTTTGCAGTTTGATTTGGTTGTTGATCGTCATAACACCGGAATACGCATTGATCCCCACCGTGTTATCCGCGCTCGCGGGTCCGGAAGCCGTATATCCGTATATCGTAATGGTGCTGCCGGAAAGAGTGTATGATTTCGTTGTACTGAACAATAAGTGCAATACCGACTGTTCACTGTCCACATTGATATCCGTCACGGCGGCATCGCCTAAACTAATAACCACAGTACCGTTATTAGCCGGAAGAGTATTATTCCCCCAATTCTCCGGAGTGGACCATTTGTTGTCCGCGCCGCCTCCATCCCAACTGGATGTCGGAACACCCCATGCTCCCTGTATTCCCAGACAGGATGCCGCCACGACAGCCATTACATAAAAACTTTTATTCAAACCGTAACTCGTTTTCATACCTGCTCCCTGTTAATTTGGAAATCATCTCTACCCTTGCCGGCAGCCATCATTCATCTGTGCCCCGGCTGTTTTTCGCAAACCATGACTTGATCACCTTCGCCCGCGCGGTCTCCTCTTTGGCCAACGGATGATGACGCATATCCACTGGAAGATCGGCCGCTTCAACGCTCCACCCGCCCCACTCGCGAAACGCGTGATAGCTCCAATCCCAACCATATTCTTCAAAAATATCAATACAATCAGATATGTATTTATCGGCACCAGGAGCCCAACGAATCGCGCTAAACTCACCCACGTATATGTGCACGTTGTATGCGCGTTGAAAATCACGCACCGGCTGTAAGAACCGGCGCACAGTGTCTTTGTTCCATTCCACGCCTCCGTTCATCCGCGAAGGATAACTCACCAGTTTGGGCGTTCCTTTTTCACCCCATTCGTTATGCACTCCCTGATGCGTAAATTCACCCGGAGCATACATGTGAACCTGATAAATGACGTTGGGAATTTTGACCGCTTCAATCCACACAAAACTCGTCGGCGCATCCCAATTATCCACCTCAAAAACAATCGTCGTGGCCGGATCAATTTCGCGAATGGCCCTGGCAGCCAGCACCTGCGCCTCAAACCAGTCCCCAACGCCGTCCGGCGACGGCTGGTTTTGCACCGGTTCATTCACCAGATCGTATGCCCATAATGCGGGATGCCCCTTAAAACGCGTGACGATCTTCTTCCACACCGCCACAAAATGATCCTGATATTTCTTCTCCAGAAACATCCCCATCGTCTGGTCCGCTTCTCTACCGCCCGGCGGAGTATGCAGATCTATTACGATCTTTATTTTGTATTGTTGCGCTGCATCCAGAGCCCTGGCCAGTTGATCCAACTGTCCGTCCATCCATTGATCGTATTCGGCAAGATCCCGATCCTGACGAATTTTGCCCCAGTTCCGACAGATCTGCCAACGAACCAGATTCACATTCCATCCGGCCAGATCGGCAAAATCTTTTTCCCGAAACACACCCGATGACATTACGCCGCGCAACCGCGGCAAATTGTGCCCTTTGTACGCAGGCGGCAGAACCGCATTCTCCGCGGGTAATGGAGGACGAACCGGCTGCGACCTCATGATCACCATTTTCACATCACCGATCCATACCGTTCCAGAACTACCCTGCATTCCCAATATCAACTGCCCGTCCGTTGCGTCCATCGGCACCGGAACGCTGACCGCCAGTGATTTCCATCCAAACGTCCCATTCACATTGTTCTGATTGAGCCACTGATTGCCATTGCCCGTTTTATAACGCAGCATGCACTTCACGCCAAAATAGGACTGCTGCGGCTTGCTGACATTCTCCGCTCTGGCTTGGCACAACAACGCCAACCGCTTGCCACGGTAAGATTCGATATCAATCGGCAACGTCACAGCGTTCATGCTTGATGCATTTTCCGGTGCCACGACAACCTTTAAAACAGTCTCACCATTCGGGCCTTCCTTAACCCATGATGCGCCATTCGGCAATGCCAGGTTCCGTGTTTCCGCCGAATCCATATCCATCTTAAATGCCACGGACCTGGAGGACGAAACACTCTCACCAGCCTGCCCAAAGCATGACCCCCGCCCCAATAAAGCAAGACCAAACACCATCGCCAACAAAATATACTTGAAATTAAACATCCGCTATTCCTTCAATATGCAGGGAACCTACAGGGAAACATGGAACCAAATCCTGCGTCCCGGGCGGCTATTCGGGTTCTAATAACATAATAATTAAAATATCAATATTAGATTATATCAATATTGTTCTTTGAGTGGATACCACATGCTCATCCAACTCAGATTGGTCCACAGATAAATGCGATCCACCTGCTTGCGCTGCAATGTCTCAGCATGCCCATCATAAAAGCTAATATTGATTCGGCCCATATGCCGGTACGCAACCGCCATCGTATAACTCGGCGACTGAGGTGCACGTTCAGCAACATACAGACTGGAATTGATAACGTGCACCCACCAATCGTTGGAATCCGCAATCATGTAACGCTGCGCGGGATTGTATACGGCGTTCCGTTTAATGCCATAGTACCCCGAATTAACCAACGGATTGGCCGACGCATCGGCTATGCCGGTGGCGTTCATTCCGTAACTGGCAGATATGTCATAACGATTGCCGCCGACCGGATGATCAAGAGAGTAAACCGCATCAGGACAAAGCAGATTGCGTGTAAAATAGGTGGGATTGCTATTATCCGATGGGATATTGGCGATTTGACGGTATAACGGCCGCTTAAACCATTGCTTGTAATTGGTATCGGCGTTGACCATTAACGGCACATACCAGCTATTGCATTCATCAGCGTACATTTCATTAGCCAGCGCATAGGATCGCAGATTTGTCAGGCAGTATACAGACTTAGCCTGCTCTCGCGCTTTGGATAACGAGGGCACCAAAATCGCAATAAGGGCCACAATGATCGCCACTACAACCAATAATTCAATAAGTGTGAATCCGCGTTTCATTGCCAACCTCATCCTTTCTTTTTATCGGACTTGTTTCCGCCTCTACCATCATTGGCAACATCATTTTGATGATATCACCTTCACGCTGCACGCCGCTTAAAATTCACAGCCCGGTGCAACGATATGGTCCGGTAAAGTGCTTACTGCGCCGCATTGAGTACTTTTACACTTGCCCGTTCAACAATCTCCGGCGCAAGCCTGATATGTTCAATCCCTTTGACCGATCCGTTCATCACGTCCATCAGCCGAACCGCCGCCGACATGCCCATGTCCTGATGAGGCTGATCCACTGTGGTTACCCCGGGTTCTGACATCGCAAAATACCGCAGGTCACCGATGGCCAGCACCGACAGATCTTCCGGAATTTTGCGGCCCATTGCCTTGGCGCCAAGCAGAACGCCCATCGAAATATTATCGTTCATGCCGACCACCGCCGTTACATCAGGCGCCATCGCCAGCAATTTTTTCGCGCCGGCCATTCCGTTGGCCCACGGCTCGTCCGCATTCATCTCATTGGCGCTGATCGACACACGCGGCAACCCCGCAAAACTCAGACCGTACTTCCGCAACTCCTCGTCAGCCCCTTCGCGAATTTCCACATGAGAAGTCGCATCGCCTGTGTGATCCACCACGCCAATCTTCCGGTGCCCGCGCTCCAGCAGATAGCCAAACGCCATCCGCCCGACCGCCAGACGATCCGTCGTCACAGAATCCACATCCAGCGAATCCAGCAACGTATCAACCAGCACAAACGGCACTCCGCGACGACGCAACGCCCGAAGCGGCTCAACAAAACTATTCAGCGGCGGCGGATACACAATCGCGCCGGATACAAATGACGAATTTAAATTCTCAAATAAATCCGCTTCATGATCATAGTCACAGTCCGCGGCCTGAACGATCATCCGCGCCGAGCCCTTTCCGAGTCCCAGCTTCACGCCGCGAATAATCTTTGGCATCTGCTCAAAATCAAGAGATGGCAGCACCAGCGCGATACTTGCCCGGCGCGCCTGCGGACCAACTACATAGAGCCCGCGCCCCGGATGAGAACGCAGATAACCCTCTGTCGTTAAAGTATTAAAGGCCTGTTTAACAATACCCAGACTTACGCCGCATTGGGCGGCAACTTCACGCATACTGGGAACTTTATCACCATCGCGTAATTCATTTTGCTGAATTTTTTTCCGCAGTTGCTCATAAATCTGCGCCACGAATGGCTTACCATCTGCTGTCTTTAATGTTATTTCCAGCTCCATGATAACTATGATAACACAGTTTTGGTTGAGAGCAAATTTTTGTAAAAAATCTTATAGATACGCATTAGTGAATATTGGGGCGATTCTTGAAATGGTGTTGATGGGGGCGGTGAGTTTGTACAAGCAGTGGCTCATCTCGAACGTCTTGCTTTTTCACCTATAAGATTTCTTTCTTTGAAGTGTTCTATATACGAAAAGAATAGTGCATATCAGCAGTTGAGTGAATTGCCAGGTCATGCGGTACTTGGCTTGTCGTCAAGGCCGGTTCGCATGAATGGTTTGTCGGCAGCCTCACACATTATTGCCGCAGCATGTCGTGTAATAGAAAGCGCGTCATGTTCAGAGTGATATGGCCTGCGATTTGATCGTGTTGGGCTGTGTGTTGATAATTAATAAGTAAACTTGACAAAATAACCCCGTGGTGTAAATTATGATACGGAAGGGTGAATCGTATCCTGGCGACAGAGGATGTTGTTTGCATGCGATAGGGGCCGGCGGGTCTGCAAAATACCGCGATGCCCCGGTGATTGATCATCATGCTTGGTGTCTGGGCCTGTTTTGTCGCTCCTGTTGTCGCGTGAGCTCGGGCTGGGCCTGGCGACGCGATGATGTCTGGCCGCACTTGAAAATAAGTTGAATACAACATTGTTGTATTATTCATATCATCAAATTCCATTTAGGGAGAAGGACTATATGAAGGTAAAACAATTGCTTGGTATGGGACTCGTGCTACAGGCCGGCATGACATGGGCCGCGACGCTGCCTCAACCGCTGTTGCATTATGGATTTAATGATTCCGGGACATCGCTGGTGAGCACGGGAACAGATACGCTTGCCCTGGCGCTCAGTAACGCCGCGCAGGTGACCGGCCTTTCGGGCAAGCCCGGCGATCTGGCATATAATTATGCCGCCAACAGTTCATCTCGGGCGACCGGGGCGGTTGGTCTTGACGCCAATTTGACCACCGGTCTGCCGTCGTCATTTACCTTTACCGCGTGGGTAAACAACGTTACGCCCAATGATATTGTACAGCGTGTTTTTGTGTTGTCCGGCGGCAGCGGCAATGCGATTGAAGTCTCCCTGTATGGCGGCAGCGGCGATAATCGTTCCGTATTGCGGCTGGCCGTCAACGGTACGCTGAAATTTGTCAATTCAGTAACGGTTCCTAAAGGTTTGGGCTGGTCATTTATCGCCGTGGCGTATAATTCAACGGCTAAAACAGTTGATTTTTATGTCGGCGACGCCAATACCGGCAGTACGCTGAATACCGCAAGCACCACATTTGACAACACGATCCTTCCCTATACCAACTCGACAGCGCTCACGGTCGGCAATCATCCCACATCGGATCGGCCCCTGAATGGCATGATGGATGAGGTGAGTTTTTATGGCAGCACACTTACTGGCACACAGGTCAATGATCTTCGCATCAGCCAATTGGCGGTGCCGGAAGCTTCGTCTGTAGGCCTTTTAAGCGGCGCGGTGCTTGTGGCGCAGGGCGCCAGAAAAATTTACCGCCGGGATTATAGTAAGTGATAAGGTAAATCACACATGACATACCGCCATGCTGTGCGGGGCGGCCCCGATAAACTTGTGATGTGTGATTTTTTCCCGGCAATCCATATAACAGGAACGGCTTGAAAAAAATCACGACAGGTCTTGGCTCTTAATTATTTTTTTGAATCTGATTTCGGGATGAATGTTGTTGATTTCAAGCCCGCTCCTTCATGGGGCGGGCACAATGAGTGTACGAGCGATTGTCATCTGTAGAGCACTTGATGATGTGCGAACGATTTGCTGCGATCATGAGCAATCGCCAGTGATCATCGGTTTGTGCCTCATCCCGTAAAGGAGAATGGGGCTTGCTTATCCCGAACTCAGGTTTTGATGCAAACGGAGGCGGCCGGAGCCTGTCCGCCAGTTGTACTTCGTAACTGGAGATAAACGGTTCATGTTGATCAAAATGCTTACGTCGCGCACAGTGAATATCGCGTTACTTGTGATCGTGAGTTTGACCCACAATCGCATGTTGAGGGCTGAGGACTCACCGGCTACGCATTATCTTGATATTGCGCAGGCGGCCAATCATGGGTTTGCCGACGAAACCGCTGGTGACGGCAAGGGCGGCTGGTCTGATCAGGGGCCGAATAATGATTTTCGTGAATTTGATGTCAAGGCGACGCAGTTTGGCGGCGTCCCGTTCAGAATTATTGATCCCGCGGCCAATAACGGCCGGGCGGTGATGGCGTTTCGTCATGAGCAGTATCTGACTAGCGGTCTAAGTTCTGTCAAAATCGACATGCCCAAAGATTCACGCGGGCGCTATCTTTACCTGCTGCATACAGTCTGCTGGTCTGGCCAGTCACAGGGGCAGAACGTTGGCATCATCAAGGTTGCGCCGCGTCAAGGGGAGAGCATCACATTGGCGGTGCAATCTCGGCGGGATGTTGCGGATTGGTGGAATCCCGGCCGGTTGCCAAACGGCGTGGTCGCGGTGGCCAAGCCAAATCAAAGCGCTCAGGTGGGCGTGTATCTTTCTCGCTTTGATCTTGGCGCAACGACGGATGTGCAGTCCGTGACATTTGAAACGATGGGCAAATCGCTGTGGATTGTTGTTGCCGCCACGCTGACGGATCGCGATATTCCGCTTGCGGCGGCAAAGGGCATGTCCATAACAGCCGATGCCGATTGGCGTCCGCTGGTTCAATCGGATTTTGCAGTCCGGCCCGGCACTGCGCTTGATTTTTCATCTTTTGTGGATCACGCTCCGGCGGGAATCCGCGGCAGGGTGATCGCCAGGCCGGACGGCACGCTCTGTTTTGCGGATCAGCCGGATAAGCCGGTGCGTTTTTTTGTGGCATCGGGATTTCCGACCAGCAATCCGGAGAACATTGACGCCTGGGCCGATACCATCGCCCGCCAGGGATATAACATGGTGCGGCTGCATTTTTATGATCAATTTGTCGCCAATCAGCGCAAGTGGTGGGGCAAAACACTTTCAGTGCAGGGGCAGCAGGATTTTGACCGAGATGTGGCCGCAGGCAAGCCGTTTCTCGATCCGGCCAGTACGGACATGATGGATCGGTTTGTGGCGGCGCTCAAAAAGCGCGGCGTATACCTGTATTTTGACGCCATGAGTTCGTGGGCCGGCTGCTATCCGGCAAACTGCTGGTATTCCGGCAATGGTGTTGAGAACATGAAGGCCCGCCTTTACCACGATCCGGTTGCCCGGCAGCACTGGCATAATACCGTTAAACATATCATGACGCGTATTAATCCGTACACCGGCACCAGCCTGGCCACTGATCCGCAGGTGGCGGTGGTTCTGGGCGTCAACGAGCCGACACTTTTTATTAACGTAGCCGGGAGCGAACGGCGCCTGCTGCCGCTATGGCGGGCCTATCTGGCTAAAAAGTTCGGTACCGTGGCTGCGTATAATCAGTCGTGGAATCCCGGCACACCGGCGGTTCGTTTTGATCAGATACCATTTTTCGCGCCGAATGACGTGTGGCACAGCGCGCGGTCCAAAACGGTTACGCTTTTTGTCAGCGAACTGGAGGAAGAGACCGCCGCGTGGATGAAAAATGAACTGCGCAGTTTTGGCTATCAGGGTTTATACAGCCATTACGACTGGCTTTACAATCTGCGTTTGTACCTGCCGCGGGCGCAGGCGGGAGTCGTCTCCATGCATGGCTATTGCGATCACCCGCAATTTATCGGCAATACGCTGCGGATGGCTCACATCAGTTCGCTGGCCGACGGACTGAACTGGTGGCGCAGCATGCTGGCGCAGCGCATATCAGGCCAGCCGTTGGCAATGATGGAATATGGCCAGGTTTATTTTAACCGTCATCGTTATGAAGAAGGATTGGCGGTCGGCGCGTACGGCAGTTTTCAGGATGTCTGCATGCTGACGGCGCATTCGTGGCCAGTGGCGCTCAAACAAGAACCGTTGGGCGCATTTAATGTGGGCACAGACCCGGTGGCGCGCGCCAGCCAGGTGGTCACCGGTGCGCTATACATGCAGCGGGCGGTGGCCGTAGCGCCGCATCGCGTGGATATTCCGCTGAGTCGCGATCTTGCAATTGAGCACGGCGAGCGGGCGATCAGCGGCGATCAATCCCGTATCGCTCTGCTGACCGGTTTTGCGACCGCGGTAGAGGGAAAATCTTCCTCTGTTCCCGCAACGCTGCAACTTCCGTTGACCGACGGCGCCAAAACCATTGACGCTGCTTTCTATTCCAGTGTTGTCGATACGCAAGGCGGTACATTCGGCGCGGCGGTGGCCAGCCTGCGTTCGGCGGGTATTCTTCCGCCCGGCAATCGCACTGATCCGGCGAAAAAAATATATGAAACTGAGACGGGCCAGATCTTGCTGGACGCCGGCAGCCAGCGTTTGGTTGTCAATACGCCGACTGTGGCCGGCCTGTGCGCCACCAGGTATGAAGGCCCGGTCAGCGCGGGCGGATTGACCGTACAGTCGGCATCAGCTTCATCATCTGTATCATTGATATCACGCGATGAGAAGCCGCTTGGCGCATCCGGCAGATTGTTGCTTGTGATCGCCACGGATGCCCACAACACCGGCGATACGTACAGTGATTCAGAGGGCGCCACGCTTACCAAGCGCGGCGAACTTCCGGTGCTCATGCGCACGGGGCGCTTTACCATTGACATTACGCGCGATTCGTCCGCGCCGCAGCTTAAGGCGTGGGTGCTGGCGATGGATGGCAGTCGCCGGGATATGCTGGCCACGAAGAATCTTCAAGGTGCAATTCGTCTTGAAGTTGATACTGGCGCGTGGGCCGATGGCGTCTCGCCTTTTGTTGAGCTTTCTGAGAAGTAAGGAAAACGGCCATCATGACAACCTGTACCGTAAGCCCGCCGGTGTTTTTGTGCGCGGACGGCGCATGGACCTGTAATTTTGACGGTGCGCATCAACTTGCGGGTATCCGCACCACGCTTAAACTCAAGGATTGCGAAGCGATTGATGCCGTCAGCGGCGCGGAAGTGGCGGATCGTACGGAAAATTCGCTTACGCTGATTCGCATGTTTCGCGGTTTGCTGATCAGAACCTGCATTCGGTGGGATGTATCGGATAGCCGGCTTGAGATTGCGCTTACCGTTGATGCACAAAAGAATGCCGGGCCGGCGGTGATAGAATTTGCCGTGCTTGCCGCAATTCCCATCAGCGGTACGCCGCTTGGCGCTTATAACACAGCGCGTTTGCGTTTCTGGCGCAACTGGCATGATATCTGGTATGAAGTGGGTTCGCGCCCGATGGGCAATGACGTTCAGGCGTCGAGTATCAGTGAAAAAACGGCCTATCTTGCCGGTGGAGTGTACGCGGATGATGGCCAAAATTCGCTGGTGGCGCTCTATCAGCAGCCTTGCCGATGGCAGGCGGCGATCAATGAATGCGAAGGCAGTCTTATCTTAAAAAATATTGCCGGCGTGACGCTTGAGGCGGGCCGGCAGTGGCGCAGCGACACCGCGTCCATTGTTGCGGGATTGCCGTTGGCCGCCGCCACGGATGTCATGCATCAGCGGCACCAAGCTCGCAGGCGGCCACAGGACGCCAGGGACCATTTCGGGTGGAACTCATGGGAAGCGTATCAGGGGCGCGTGACCCCTCAAGCTGTGCTGGCAAATGTGGCGGCGATTTGTGATCTTGACTGGCTGCGCGAACGCATTCGTTATATCACCGTTGATGACGGCTGGCAGCGCGCCTATGGCGACTGGCAGCCCAATGAACGTTTTGCTTCGGGCATGGATGACCTGGCCCGGCGTATTCGCGCGGCCGGTTTTTTGCCCGGTATCTGGACCGCTCCGTTTTTCGCGGCAACGCAATGTGAATTGGCCAGCCGGCATCCGGAATGGATGCTGCGCGACGGCGATGAACCGATCAGCGAATCGGGCCGCTATATTCTTGATCCCACTCATCCTGGCGTGCATGGCCATCTGCTGGAGCTTTATCAGCGGCTTTATCACTGGGGTTATCGATATTACAAAACTGATTTTCTCCGCGACGCGGCCATGTACGTGACTCCCGGCAGGCCGGAATATCGGCCGAACGTTCGTCTGCATAATCCTGAACTGGGGATTGCCGGCGGTATGCGCACGGCCATGCATGCCATTCGCGCAGGCATGGGTGAAGATTCCTTCTGGCTTGGCTGCGGAACGGATGTCGCATCCGGCGCAATGTTGATGGATGGTTCGCGCATCGGCGGCGATATCGGTCCATACTGGACCCGAGTTCCTCATCAGGCTCGCTCCGTGATTCATCACTTTCATATGCATGGCCGCTATTTTCTGGCGGATCCCGATTTTATGCTGATAAAAGGATGCGATACGTGGAAGGCCGGCACTCTTGATATTCCCTCTGAGTGCGCGGAACCTTATGTGGTGGACGTATGGAAAGGCGGCCATATCAATGGCTTGCAGGAGGTACGTACCTGGGCAAGCCTGGTGATACTCTCCGGCGGTCTGGTGAATCTTTCGGACCCTGTCATGAATCTCAATGAGCAGGGGCTGGCGGTGATTCGGACGGTGATGGCATACGCCGGCGGTAATGCCGCGCGGCCGATGGATCTGTCATCACCCGTGCCGCAAGTTCTGCTGCGTTGCGATGGCTCACGTTATCTCCTGGGGTTGTTTAACTGGTCTTACAACAGTGAACGCGTTGTAACGGCAAAGAACGGCCAGGGAATCCCGCTGCCGCAATCAGGCGAACTGCGGGATGTATGGTCTGACGAAATTATCCGCGCGGAGGATGACACACTCAGCGTTCAGCTTCCTCCCCGGCATTCACGATTGTTTGTATGGGATGAAAATAACGATACAAACTAAGCAAGCCATTCACGCAGCACCCCTTTGCGGTCCCGATCCGGATAAACCAATATAAAGCGCCAAGAATAAATCACACATGCATGACAGGCCGCCCCGTTTCGCGGGGCGGCCCTGATCAAGATGCGGCGTGTGATATATTTTTTACGATCCCTTTATTTTCTTCGCTTGCGAAGACTCATCATCATGCAGCCGCCGGCAAGCAACGACAGGCCGGCCGGTTCAGGAACGGCGACAAAGGCCGTGGTGGAATCAAAAACCTGCCAGATACCGTCAGGCGCCTGATAGAGCAATCCCACGTCAAATGTTGTCGGATTCCACGATGCGTCATTGGCGGTGGTATTGGCTGCCAGCAGTTCAAAAGTGTGCACACCTGTGGCGAGGAAGATTCGTGCAAGAGCCTGATCCGTTAAACTGGGCGGATCCCATGTCTGGTTGTCATAGGCCAGTATTATTTTGCCATCAATCATCAGCCTGACGGAGTCATTGGTTCTATTGAGCTCAAAGGCCCATTCCCCGGCCTGGCTTGCGTTAATATCAAAGGATGCGGCCATTCGCAGTGCAAGCTTGTCGATGCTGAGTGTGGACGGATGCGTATCAATCAGTGCGGTCCATTCAAGCCAGTTGTTCTGAAGCGTTCCGCCGGAATATTTTAAGAGAGAACGATCAATCTGCATTGTCAGGCTCGGCGCGCCTGAAAAATCGCTTTTGGCGATGCTTGTGGAGCCTTTGCCGGCAAAATACTCAACCTTGATGCCGGCGGTTTTTGGGCCGGTGTATGTCGTTCCCTTTATATAAATGGGTGTTCGCGTCACGTTGATGGCCTGGCCTGCAACTTCACTGCCATCCGCCATGACGGCTACGGGGATGATGGTATTGTCGCCATAGGCAAGTTTGGACGCGTCAAGGTTGATGCTTCCGTTTGCAGAGGTGATTTTTCCCATGACGCGGCCCATATTGCGAAGTTCAACGCGACTGACCGCCGCGCCGCTTCCGGCGCTGGCCGATACGTTGACGTTGAGCACCTGGGCATCCTGGGCCACAAGATTGCCGTCGCCGGCCGAGACTGTTTGTCCCTTATTGTTAACGTTGATGCTCCAGATTTTTTCGCTTTGTGATTCCGCGGCGGCGTTATTGACGGCCACAATTCGCAATTCGTGCCGGCCATCGCTGAGATTGAGTGTGTTGAGGTCAAAATTCGCGCTGGCTCCGGTATTTTTCAGGACGGTTTTACCGTCAACCAGCAGGCGCATTTCTTTGATGCCTGTGGCCAGAGTTGAGTTATTGAGCGCCGCGCTGGCGGAAATATTCATTGTTCCGCGCACCTGCTGGCCGGCCGCCGGCGCTTCGGCCATGCTGATGACAGGCAAATCCGCGTTTGGCTGTGCGAGCATATCACCGATGAGAATCTGCTGATAGGGCGATACGACGGACTTGTAGAAAGCCTCTCCGATGGTGGACCCGTCAGCCATGAATACGTGAACCGACGCGTTGGTGAATTTGTTTGCAATGGCGTAAGGTTCCGTGACGGTGCCGCAGCTTGCCGCCGCGCCCGCGGCGATGAGCGATGTTGCTTTGGTCTGGTTATAGCCGGAAAAATCACCGCCGCCGCTGGTGAGGCTGTCTGCCCAGGATCCGGGAAGATAGCGTGAGCCGTTGGGAGTGGTGTATTCCGCCGCGCCAATGACCGCGCCGAGAACGTTTGCGCGATTTTGAGGCGTATTACCGGGAACATTTCGTTCCTGTACCCAGGAAATGCCGCGCGCCGTCAGTGCTGCCTGCACTCCGGGCCACTGGTATTCGCGTGTGTTGCTGCGCACATCGTCGTTTTCCTCAAAATAGATCGTGCCGCGCGGTTTGGCGCCGTCTCCGGTGGCCGTGTATTGAAGATTGGCGATCACCTGCGAAGGCGTATTGCCAAATTGCCCCGTATAACCTATAGCGCCGGACATGTAATACTGCGCATTGCCATAATTTGTATATATCTTGCTGTGATGCATAGCTGTGTTGCTGTTGAGCGTCAGGCTGCTTTGCGATTGCCCGGTCGATGTGCTCAGCGTGCCGCCGGCAAGTTCCTGATCAAGCCGCATCATACGGTAATTAACAGATATATTATCTCGATTACCACCATATTTCGTAGTCGTGGTGTACGTGGGCAGGCCCAGCGTGCCGATATAGTCAATCTGGCTGCTCAGGCCGCGATCACGAATGGCGCTGGCAATCGGGTTCAGATACGTGTTCATCAGGTCCGTATCGTTTGTGGTTCTCAGGCGCTGCATGCCGTAATTGATATCCGTCGGGGTTATGAAAAGAATATTGCCGTCGGGGATATTGCGGATTTTCTGATATGCGCCTGCGATGCGTACCGCAGCTTCATCGCTGGCATTCACCACCAGCATCATGTTTTCGCCGCCGCCGCCGGCAAGTGCGCGGGTGGCAACCATCAGGGCAAAGGCGCCGCTCATGTTCACCCGGTGTTTTTTCGCCATAAGGCCCTCCTTCGCAAGTTTTGAGTTGGTGGTCGTGGTACGTTTGGCTACGAAATCAGCGGCCTTTATGCCGGGGCAGATTATGCGCCGGCCGGTTTTGGCACGCGGAAATCAGAATCAATACATGTGCGGATCGTTGGGGAAGCGCCGGCATTCAGCCTTGAACGACAGGTTGAGAGTACCGCGTAAAGCGTTATGCGGAATTTTTCGCATTTTTCGCGAAGTTTGTTCATGGCTATGCGGCAATCGTCTTTGCCAAACAGTGATGCATATACCGGTTGATAACGTTCCTCAATGCTGCTGAGCCTTGCCAGAATGCTTTCCCCCTGCCTGAGCCAGCCGCGCCACTGATTCGCGGTGACAGCATATGCCGGCTCTTCTTTTCTTCCCGTGATTGCAAGCAATCCATGATGAGCTGCGCCGCCGCCGCTGATGATGTCAATTCTGCTGATCGGCAGGCCTGCTTTGGGATGATCCCACCATGCCAGATAAACAGTGCGTCGTATGGGCTCAACCAGGTTCAGCCACGCATCCCATGCGATTAACCCGCGATCAAGCAAAAATGTCCCACTGTACCAGTCGCCGGTGTTATGGCCGGGGATCATGTCAATGTTATCGCAGGAGCCGTCGGCAAAATGCACGCGGTAATGCGCCGCGACTCTGCCAGTTTCGCTCCATGCGGAGGTATTCAGGAAAAACAGGCGAGTCCATTGGCCGTGCATCGGGATGCTTACCGAGTTGGGGAATGACTGGGCATATCGTCCGGCAACCGCGACTAGCATATTACCGCCGTTTACAACCGGACTGGCGATATCAAATGGCACATCCCATAAACGGACGCGTCCTGGCCCAAGATCGCGCAGGTGCAGAAGATGGTGGCTGGCGAATTTTCGATCGGAGGTGTTCATGTGATCGCTGATAGAAATGGGTTCACCGCCGCCGCCGGCGATATGCGCCATCTGGTAATCAGCCAGCAGATTTCTCAGGTCCGTGAGAATGTGCGCCAGTTCATCATTTACATCAAGAATTGCCAGGTAATCCCCGGCCGGTCCGGCCGCGGACGCGTGCGCGGCCGGCAGATGCGGGCGATCGGCACCTTGTTGCCTGCGGATGCCGGCGCCATGTGCGCCACGCGGCATGACGCCTGCGAAATCCATTTCCGCGGCAATCTTTTTCAGCGGAGTCTCCCGCAGATCAGGCAGCACTTGCGTGATGCGATCCAGAAAATCATCAGTCGATTCGGCCGTATCGCCCCATGAATACGCCGCCGCCGCAAGCATGCCGTGAAGTGAACTGTTGACCGGCGCGTTATCGCTCCAGAAACAGGACATCAGCCCCATGGCTCCGGCGCAGCGCAAGGCGTTGCTGAACCCTCTTGTATTTTCGATTGGGTGGCGAAACGTGGCGGCCGGCAAAATATTTCTGCCTGAGAATGCCGATGCGCCCACGACGCCAAAACCACGGTCCTGAAGCGTGCGCACGTAAGGAAATGGTTGCAGGCTTTGCGGATCTTCCGGACTGCACAGGTATCCGCTGAGCAATTGCCGGTACTCCGGCGCAAGTTCGCCGGTTTCGCCGGCAAGCATTCCGCCGTGGCCCCAGACGTTGGTCTCGTGCCAGCGAGGAGCATCCGTGCCGCCGTAATTCCAATCGGCGAAAATCACTTCACGCGGCAGTGAATC
The DNA here is from genome assembly GCA_964610975.1 of uncultured Phycisphaeraceae bacterium. Lineage (GTDB taxonomy): Bacteria > Planctomycetota > Phycisphaerae > WQYP01 > WQYP01 > CAZSYN01. The sequence continues at coordinate 23,601 of CAZSYN010000019.1, read as the reverse complement.
AAGTCCGACGGGATGCGCCAGCGCCATGTCAGACCACATCATCGGCCGGCGCCCCTGCTCAAGAATCCACGTGCAAAGCTGCCTGTAATAATCATAATAAAGAACGCCTTCTCCATTTTGACGTGCGCGGCGCGAGCATTCCGGGCAGTGGCCGCCGAGCCGGAAAACCTCGTCGCCGGTCACGTGGGCAATCTGGCATCCGGAGTGAAGATCCAGTATTTCGCGCCAGAGTTCCTGCACAAATTGCAGCGTTTTGGGATTGCTCGGGCACATTTCCGCCTGTTGGTCCGGCAGTTCCGCAAGATGCTTGTAAGTTGAATGCTTCAGGTAATACTCGGCGTGACCCAGCGAATCAAGCACAGGGATGATGTTTATCATCCGTTTGCCGGCGCAGGCGATGAGTTGGCAAATCTGGTCCTTGCTCAGCGCGTCAGGATGAACCAGCTGCGGATGGCGATCAAACGGAAACCGATCATCATACTCAAGAAAAAGCGTGTTGAGTTTGTGCGCTGCAAACAGATCAATCAATTCAAGAAGCTTATCAAATCGCGGCATATGGCCGCTGCCCAGCGTCAGGTGGATTCCTCGCAGAGGCAGGTCCGGCCAGTCTGATATGCTCAATTCCGGAATCATGGGGTGATCAATCATGATCTGCCGCAACGTTTGCAGGCCATAGACAATACCCGGAACCCCCGGGGCCGTGATGCGAACCTGTTGCGATTCAACATGCAGATCATAAGCCTGATTCCGTGCATCCTGGCGAACAGGCTTGTCGCACAAACGGGGAAATCCGCCGGCCAGCACCAGCCACGCTTTTTGTGAATCATCAGTCATGCGGATTTTACGAAAACCTGTTGCGTCAAGAGCATGAATGCAGGCATTCACATCCGCCTCGCCCATGTTTTGTATGGCCACATTCAGAGGCCCGGATGGTATGCGGATCAAGGAATCACCGATGATGCTGATATGTTTCGGCCGCGGCAATAAGTTCAATTTTAAGTTCATTACATCCCCGAAGTGTTATCGTACGAGCCAAAATGAGTCACATATGACATACCGCCGCGCATGGCGGGGCGGCCCTGATAAACGTGTGACGTGTGATTTGTTTTTGGCAATCCCTTACTTTGTTGAAAAGATTGAGCAAGCCCCATTCCTTTTAGAGGATGGGGCACGAACAATGATCCAGAAACGATTGCATCCTTTAGGTATTATTCGTGTCCTTTAACAGTTTGTGCCCCGCGCCATAAAGGCGACAGGGCTTGGTTGATCATCTTTTCAACAGAGCCGCAATCCCTCTATATGTGCATGAAATCATTGTAAAATAGCGGGGCTGTATTTGTCAATAAACTTTACAAAAAAAGAATGCGCGTGTAATTCCGCACTTAACTTCTTTTTCTTTGATAAGTTAGTAAAATATATTGACAAAAACTGCGAAGGCCTTATTTGTAATTTGCTTGACATAAGTCTTGAGGTCAGAGAATGAATCGCACAAGCCGGGAAATCCTTCAATTGCTGCGTAGTCGCGGCCAGATTTCACGCACGGATCTGGCTCGTGAATTGGGTTTTACACGCATGGCCATCGGCACTGCGGTTGATACCCTCATGAGAGCGGGCATTCTTGAGCCTGTCGGCATGAGCGCGGCCACCCGGCGCGGCCGCCCGTCTGAAATATTCCAGATCGCCGGCAATCGGATCTTCAGCCTCGGCATCGCGGTGAATCGCTTCAGTATTGAGATGGTTATTCTCAATTGGTTTCACAAGCCTGTCGCATTTAAGAAAATGGATAATGTATTCCGGCAGAAATCTCAGGACTCATCCGCCGCGGCCGCCAAAGTCCTGCAAACCGTTTCGCAGATGATGAGCGAGGCCGGCGTCCGTGCGATCAACGGCGGGGCGTTGGCCTACTCAGGCAGCCTGTGTGAAGATCCCAAACGGAAAATTCTGACAGCGAATGATTTTCTTTCCGTTGAGCAGGCGGAGGATTTTATCGAAAAACTCAAGAAGCATCTCGGCGCGCCGATCTGGCTTGAACGCGATGTTGACGCCGCGTTGCTTGCCGAACGCTGGAGCGCACCCGATTTGCCCAATCGTCCCAGTCTGTTTTATGTGAATGATCGTCTTGGGTTTACGATGATTCTCGACGGCCGATCCTGGCGCGGCGCCAAAGCATCCACGCACTGGCTGGGCTCGGTTCAAGTTGATGTCAATGGCCCGGCGGCGGCACAGTTTCTGCCAGGTTCACTCTTCAGCACCTCCATCAATTCCATCATTGATCAGCGGTCCGGTTTTCCGCCGGCATCGCGGCCGGCGTCGTTTCCGCCGATTTCGGAGGATGATTTCCGTCAAATTTACAGCTTATATGAAAAAGGGGATCCGGATATCATGGCGAAGGTCCGGAAATCATTTGTCGATCTGGGCCTGGTGCTGCGGAATCTCACCCTGATGTTTTCGTTTGATGTGATTGTGCTTGACGGATGGTCACCCAAGACCATTGAGGACGGATCGCAAATCATCCATCAGCTTCTGGCCGAATTAAGCCATGCGGACAGCCAGATTTTACTTAAAACGCGTGTCCGCCCGGTAAGCCTGGGCGATCAACAGTATGCGGTTGGCGCGGCCATATCGTCCATTGACCAATTGCTTGCCTCAAGGCGAATGTTGCTCCGATCCGGCGGCGCCAAACGCGGCAAAACCACCGCCGGCGCCCGATGAACCGATGATTGATTACGGCCGCTCTTGATGGTCTTTTCGGGCTGAATTTATTGTGTTTTGGTTAATTAAGAAAAAATATTGACAAAATCAGATTCCGGGGTAAATTAGAGTAAATGCTGCTTTGTTGAAAAGAATAACAAGCCCCATTCCTTTTAGAGGATGGGGCACAAACAATGCTCCAGAAACGATTGCATCCTTTGGGTTTTGCTCGTGCTCATTAACAGTTTGTGCCCCGCACCATCAAGGCAACGGGGCTTGGTTGATCATCTCTTCAACAAAGCAAGCAAGTGCCAACAAAAAATAACGGCTGGCAGGCTGATAAATCAGCCTTGCGATAGCGTGGCGGCATATCCTGTCTGATTTATTTTTGGCGCGCACTATAACATTGTGAATGCTGCCCGCCTCTGCCCGCATATCGTTCCTATCTGGAGTGTTTTCATGAAAAAGGCGTCGGTTCTTGCCCGAGTTTCAACCGGAAGCCAGCACGCTTTTACCTTGATTGAATTGCTGGTTGTTGTGGCAATCATTGTGGTTCTTATTGCCATATTGCTCCCGAGCCTGGGCCGCGCGCGTGAACAGGCCAAAGGCGTTCAATGCGGCGCTCAACTCAAGCAGATCGGCGTCGGCATGTACAACTATGCCACGGAGAATCAGGGGAAATTGCCGCCTGCCAGTCTTGCGCCCTGGGGTGATCCGAATACCGCAAGCCGAAGTTTTCATGCCAGTTTATGGACCTCGGTCGGTTATTCAATTGAGAGCCTGGCATACCCCGATATGTGGGTTCAAAACAGCTTGAAGCGCACGAATATTTTTCGTTGCCCCGTCACCAATCTTCTTCAGCGCGATACGCCGACGGTAGTTCCCAATGGCTGGAGCGCATCAAACTGGAGTTACGGCGTCAACACTACGCCGCGTGGATTTAACGGCTCAATTTCGCTGGTTGACCACGTGCCGGCCACGATTGTGCTGGTGGAATATTCCTCACTTAGTACGCAGGCTTATAACTGGACTGCGCCCGTTTACGACTACAATTACGGCGTACTGCCGCACTTGGGCTGCACCAACGTATTGTTCCTTGATGGACATGTTGAATTGAAAAAATTGAAAGAGATTTCGATATATCAGAATATGCCGTCTATTCTTTGGCAGGGAAGCTGACGGTAGCGATTCTGAAAATCAATTTTCCCAACATATACTGATAAACCCAAGAAAACAGGCCGGTTCGGTTGCCCGTTCCGGCCTGTTTTCTTGTTTTTGATCCGCAATATCATGCGATTACGCGGTATAACTCAGCGAAAAAGTCGCGATTTCCTTTGGCTTAAGGTTGATCGAGATTGATGTTCCGCCACAGGGCGTTGCCGGGCCGCGGGGATTGCTCTCAAAATCAACCGGCTGATACGAAGTAAACTTCACGCCGGGGATCTGCGGCAGGGTGATGACGCCCTGCGCCGGGGTTGTTGCCGGGTTAAATAGACGAATTTCTACTGCGCCGCCGACATCGCGCAAACTGGTCACGACCAGTGACGGAGAGACGCCGAATGAGGCGGCCTCAGGCGCGAGCCTGATCGCCGGGCGCTCATTTTGCATATCCTCCGGACAAATCTGCGAAGTGCGCACAGTGCCGGAAAGCTGCTGGCCAAGCGAGAAGAACATGGCGATATCCGGCTGGCCGGCGGGCGTAATCCAGTAATTGAACTCAAGGTGCTCATTAAGCTGGCCATCCGGCTGGCCGCTGGTAAAGACGGTGCGGCGCGTGCCGCGGAAAAGCGTGAGTGCGATCGGCCGCTCCGGCAGGTCGCGCACGGCCGACTCCATCAGGCCCGTGCTGATGACGGCAAGCCCGCGTGTTGAATCAAAAACGCTTGTCCACATTTGCTGCGGTTTTGTCTCAACTTCAAGTTCGCGATACACGTCATTATCCGTGCGCAGGGCAATCGGCCGTTCAACAACGTCAAAAACGCTGTCGGCCAGATATGTCGTGGCGTTGGCGCCGGTCGGGAACAGCACACGCAGGCGATGATCCTTTGCCACATTGTCAACGGACGTGCGCACTTCAACGCGGCGCGCGCCGCGGCGCAATGTGATCGTTGATTCAATCGCCAGAGGCACAAGATTGCCTGAGCGCCTCATGCCGTCAAATTCAAATTCCGCCGGTACGTTCATGACGGTACGAATGCGGAATGAAGTCATCAGCGGGCCATTATGGACGCACGCAACCGTAGCGGCACTGGCCGTTGATGTATACATCTCATCATTGACCGCCTGGCCGTGATACCAGCCGTCGCCGATATCCGCGATATCCTCAAAAGTCAGCAGGCGCGAGTACGACTGGCCGGTGGTTTTATCTTTCAGCGTCACGCTGCCGTTTGGCTCAATGGTAACATCCAGAAATTCATTGGCCATTGAGCGTTCGCTGGTGGCCAATCCCTGCGATGTACCGTAACGCGTGGCGACATTCTTCTCGCCAGCCTTAACGGTTAGCGTGGTATATCCGCCGGCAGGAATCTTCAGCGCTACGGCCACGCGCACATCATGCGTTTTGTACGCCGTGGGGAAATGCCGCGGCCACGTGCGGAACTTCTGGCGACTCATCGCCTGAGCAAGGCGCTGATAGTGCAGTTCATTACCGGCCGCGTCATAAATGCGGAAGGCCAGCTTTGGCTCAAATCCAAAAAACTCATTGAATTGCGGCCAGTTTTCAGGAATCTCAAGATTAATCTCAACAACATCAGAAAGCTCATACGGCAGCGGATTCTGAACCACCACGCGCAGTTGGCCATCGCCGACGTCACCGGCCACGGCTTTACCGATCGCGAGCGATGATTCCGTCGTCAGGCGCTCAGCAATCTGCCGGCACTGGCTAAAGCGGTAAACCATGTCCTGATGAATCTGATCAACACTGCATCCGCAGATTGAATCATGCGGATGATTCTGCAAGAGCCATTTCCAGGCGACATCCAGAAAACCCTGCGGGTATTCGCGCTTAAGTAAAAGCGTGGCCAGCAGCGACGAAGGCTCAGCCCACTGACAGAGCAGATTTTGGCACTGCGCGTTGGCTTGTTTGATCGTCACGCGGCTTGAGAGCACGCCGGGAATAAGCCACTGCTCATCTTGATGCACGGGATATTTACCCGGCTCGCGAAGTTCGCCGGTGACAACAGTCTTGATGCGATCCGCCTGCGGCAGCATCTCGGCCAGGTAATCATCAAGCGTACTGTGAACAATATTCAGCGAATTTCCCGACTCTATGTGGTGTGCCAATACACTGTAGGAATGAGGATCCCATTCAAGATGGTCGCCGCCGTCAAAAAGCAGAATCGGATCAACATCCGTGATCTGGGATTCTTCTTTGATATGCGCCGCGAGATCAGCATCTGCTTTAGCCGCATCAAAGGCAAGCAGAGGCTCAGTGGCTTTGCGCACGGCAAAGGCGTATGTGGTATATCCACGAATGCCGAAGCGATAGCAGGGCATTTCGGTTCCGTCGGCGCCGCGCCAAAGGACGTTGCGATGCGTGATATGGTTATCGCCGCGCCAGATAAATCCGCCGCGAATGCCGAAACCCGCAAAGATCTGCGGAATCTGGCTGTTGTGGCCGAAAAGATCGCAAACAAATGCGGCATTTGAGGGAATGCCGCCGTATGAGCGCGCAATAGCCCGGCCCATGCGAACGTTGCGGATAATTGATTCGCCGGAGACAAGAAATTCATCGGGCAAAACATACCACGGGCCGATTTTGAATTTGCCCTCTTTGGCCAGTGACATGACAAGCTCACGCCGCTCTGGGCGAACTTCAAGATAATCATCAAGAATAATGGCCTGGCCATCCGTCTGAAATGGACCGCGAAGAACACCCGTGCGCAGGCCCTCTATCACGCGATCAAGCAACTGCACCAGCCGGTAGCGGTAATCCTGTAGCGGCTGATACCACTCGCGATCCCAATGCGTGCTGAGTACATAATGACTCCGGCGTGCAGACGACGATTTTTTGGCAGAAGCTTCTGACACGAGGCATTTCCTTCCAGCAAAATAATGAACTGATATAAGACGTGTATTCGCTCGCTATACCCGCGATCACCTGAATTTTCTCATCACGTGGAGAATCTATTTTAATAGTTAATCATCATTTGTATATGACTTCCATCGTATGGTGAATAAGAAATCACGCGTGGCATGCCGCCACGCTTTGCGAGGCGACACAGACAAACCAGTGACGCGTGATTCGTTATGGGCAATGTTTTACACTCGCTTTCTACATTTTAGGGGTTGACAGTGCACAGCAATACTGTCATGATGAGGCCATGTAGAATACAGGTATACATCCATAAACACAAGGCCTATTCAAAAGCAGGCCAGGCCGGTTCGGGAGATGGTGATGAACAGCAATACGCCACAGGATGATCAAGGGCACGGAACGTCGGGAGAACAAATCTCAAAAACAGGCGAAAAAGTGTACCGCTGCGGTACTCTTACGTATACAAAACCAGCATTAGTCATTCTTTTTGCCTGGCTGCTCTGGGGCGACATTGTGTACACCATCATGGAGCATGTGGCCGATCCTATCATGCAGCTCCGGTTCAAAAAGATGGGCGCGATGAACTGGCAGATGGTGCTGCTGACATCCACAATCCCCATGTGTCTTTATTCTTTTTTCGGTCCGGTGATCAGCATTAAAAGTGATCGCTTTCGCAGCCGCCTGGGCCGGCGCATTCCGTTTCTGCTCTTTTCCGTTCCCGCACTGGCCGTCGGGCTCACGGGCCTGGCGTTTGCTGATCGCCTGGGGCATTGGCTTCACGATACGCTCAATATCGCATCGCTTTCCGAAAATACCACGGTCATGCTGACGATGGGATTTATGCTGATCGTATTTGCGTTTTTTAATGTGTTCACAACAACTGTGTTCTGGTATCTGTTTAATGATGTCGTGCCGGAAAATATGCTCGCGAGATTCATGAGCTGGTTCCGGTTCATCAGCGCGATATCAACCGCGGCGTACAATTTATTTGTATTTCCGTATTCGGAATCACACGCAACGGAGATTTTTCTCGGTGCGGCGGTTCTTTACCTCATCGGTTTTGGCCTTATGTGCCTGAATGTGCGCGAAGGTAAATATCCTCCTCCGTCAGAGCATGCCGACGGCAAAAAAGGGCCGCTTGCCGCGATCACCACATACGCAAAAGAGTGTCATTCTCACAAGATTTACAGGTATTTGTGGATATGCACCTTTATCGCGTATATCGGCGCGGGCGTGGGATCATTCTCCCTGTATTTCCGCCAGTCAATCGGACTTGACCTGCTTCAGATCGGCAAAATCAACACCGCCATGCAAATAGAACTGGCCGTGCTGATTCTGGCTTCCGGATGGCTCGGCGACCGCTTTGGCCCAATTCGTGTGGTGCTGATTGCGCAGATTTTGAGCTTGCTGACTGTTGTACCGGCGTCGTTTCTCTGGATTTTCTGGCAGCCCGGGCCTGATGCCACGTGGACTATTCATCTGCCGTTCCTGAATCATGTGCCGCTGATGACGTCGTTTGCTTCTTTTGAGATCAAGCAGGTGTTTCTTGCGATGTTGTGCATCACGCTGGGAATCGCCGCGCCGGTCGGCGCGCTGTCAAGCATGTGGGATCCGCCGATGCTCATGCGCACTTTTCCGCGGTTGCGGTACGGGCAATTCTGTTCAACAAATGCGTTATACCGCATTGCCGGCGGCCTGTTGGGCGGATTCCTGGCAGGGCTATATTTTGATATGATCACGCCGATTGTGGGTAAAGACCGTGCATACGCATTTGGTCCGCTTTGGTCGATCTGCTTTACGCTGCCATCATTTTTTATGTTCCTGAAATTTTATCGTGAATGGAAAAAACTTGGCGGCGAACACTACGTTCCGCCCATGCTTGAAGAACATGCCGCAGCGGAGGCCAGCTTTACCGCACAGGCCAAAACGGAAGTGGCGGCAGGTCAGCATGATGTATGATTCATCGCAGAATGCCAAATTGCGAACCTTGACATCATTGTTTATGATCCGATAATGAGGTCATGTCGTATACAGGTATAAATAATCTCCGACAAGACTCAGCCAGGCAGGGAACATCCGTTTACGCAACGGTTGCGGAAAAGCTGCGCCAGGTGATTCGTGACGGAGGATATCAGCCCGGGAATCTCATTGGGTCTGAGAAAGGACTCGCGCGCGAGCAGGGCGTCAGCCGGATGACCATGCGCCGCGCAAGTGAGATCCTGATCAACGAAGGACTCGTTGAGCGGCGTCCCGGCAAGGGATTATTTGTATGCAGCAAGGATGATGCGGCGCACATCAGCCAGATACAGGTGATCGCAGGCAGCCTGGCGTGGGAACCTTCTTTGCAGGTTTCGCGCGGCATACAGGCAATGGCCGGCAAAATGCGAATCCTTGTGCAATTTTATGATGCGCACGGCAATACGGATCTTGATCTTGAGATGCTACGCCAGTTGCCGCAGGGTAATGCGCGCGGCGCGGTGATCATGTCACTGCATAGTCCGGCATTTAACGATGCTGTCTGCCGGCTTGCGGCCACGGGGTTTCCGTTTGTGCTTGCGGATCAACGCATGCGCGATCTGAATATCCCTTCCGTCACCGCGGATAACTACAACGGCGGTTACCAGGCAGCGCAACATCTGATTTCTCTTGGCCATACCCGCATTGCATTTGCCGGCGATCTTAACGCCACTACCGTTGAGGACCGCCTTTCCGGCATGCGCGATGCCATTGCCGATGCGGAGTTACCGTTTATCCGCTCACTGGTAATTGATGTTTCGCAGGATAAGGCAGACGTGGACAAGTGGATTGAGTTCAGCGAATCTGCGATTCGCGAATTGCTATCCCGGCCGGAACGTCCGTCGGCCATTGTGTGCAGTTGCGATGCCGTTGCGTATGCGGCTGTCAAAGCGGCCGGCGCGCTGGGGATTGCTGTGCCTGATGATTTAAGCGTGATCGGTTATGATGATTCTCCGCTGGCCCACATGGTCACGCCCGCGCTGACCACCATTCGCCAGCCTTTTGAACAGATGGGCCACGCCGCGCTTGAACTGCTGATAAAACAGACGTCACGCCAGGCAGCGGACCATTCGCCTGCGGCGCATCGCGTGCTGCCCGTTGAACTGATCATGCGGCAATCCACGGGAAAAGCCAAAAAATCCCCGTCATAACATAACGAAAAAAATTACAAAGAAGCCCGCAGCACAACACGCGGCTTGAGATACGTGACGTTGCTGGGAAGTTCCCGTCCATCCATCAGCGGTTCAAGCATTTTCCACGCCTGGGCGACGGCTTCGGCGGGGTCAAATTCAACAGTACTCAGCGGTACTTTTGATTCAAAGGGACGCAGCGCATTTGCGTGCGTGAGAATCGCCAGATCTTCCGGCACCCTGATGTTCAGCTCACGCACGGCGCGCAATACCGCATCACAGAAAAAATCATCCGTAATAAATATGGCGCGCGGACGATCCGCGCTTTGCATAATCTGCTTGAATGCCTCGTATACGTCCATGTTGCTAAAGGGGCTTTGGCGCGCGATACGGATGAGCCGCCGGCCGGCGGGCTTGGCAAGGTCGCGCAGCACCGCGTCATAACGGTCAACCACGGGCTGATTAAAGTGATCCTCGCCGCTGTAGCTGTCTATAATGGCAAATTCAGGATATCCCTGGGCGACCAGTGTTTCGGCGGCCTGTTGAAAAAGCGATTCGTAGTCAAGGGCAACGCAGTACGGGCCCACGGGCGCCTTTGCGATCACCGATACACACGGGATTCCCGCCGTCACCAGTTTGTCATAGAGTGGGCCAAGATTCAGAGTGCTGATGATGCCGCGGGTTTTTTGAATCTGAACCTGGTCAAAAAGATGTACGGATGCGGCAAGTTCCTCTGTTGTTTCGCCGTAACCGACCGAAAAGTAACAGGTGTACCGTGCCGGATCAATAATGCCGCGCGAACCCTTGACCAGTTGCTGATACCAGAAGCCCCAGGGCGAAGAAAGATTTTCTATATGCGCCAGAATACCGACGTAACCAAGTTCCGTGGTGCGTGCCACGTATGTACCCGAGCCCTGGCGGCGCTCAATGATGCCGTCGCGCTCAAGGTGCAGGAGAGCTTCGCGAATGGTTCGGCTGCTGACGCCAAATTGCGTGCAAAGTTCCTGGTCTGCCGGCAGCCTGTCGCCGACATTCCACTTTCCTGACATAATGCCACGTCTTAGCTTGCGTTCTACCTGCAATGATTTTGTAAGAACCGCCACATCATCTCCAGACGATAGGTGCTGAACCTGTCTTATTGACAGTGTAACATGGGGCAATACGAATTTCACGAATTTACGCCCATTTATTGCAAGAATATTACGTTTATTTTTCTTTAGACGATGATATCTACTATATCAAAATCGCCTGTATTGATTATCGGAATGGGAGAAAAAGTTATGACATAATGTCAAATTTTAGAGATTTTAATTGACTTGGTTTAAAAATGGTGTAATTTCCTTTTATTGATGACTGATTTGGGGGCGATTACCCCGGTCTTTTTACCCTGAGAAGCGGCCTTATAAGCCACGAAGAATCCGGGTCTCAATCATGGCGATCTGCCTGATGTTGAAAAAGAGCAGGATCAGTCTTGCGGCGCCGCGCCTGCATATGGGGCGCGGACAAAAACGTAGAGTTGTTCGTTGATGTAAACGGAAATCAAAAAGGAAGGGAAACCATGAATTTTGGCAGCAAAGCACTGGTTCTGGCATCGGCCGTCACAATGGCGCTTGGCGCTTCCGCACATGCGGCGGTGGTTGCGAGCGATGGTTTTGAAAATTACACAACAGGCGCGCTCAATGGTCAAGGCGCTGCCGGCAACGGATGGTCCGGCGCGTGGACGGCGAATACTTATGTGACGATCATTGATAAGTCCTTGAGCTACAGCAACGGTAGCATTAATATTTCAGGCGGCAGCAAGGCTGCTCAGGCCGTTTATCCCAATGCCGTCACGGATATCAAGCCGCTGGTTAAACGTTCCTTTACCACGCAGACAAGTGGTACGGTTTATATGAGCATGCTGATTCAAACTTTTGGCGACCTGAGCGGAGACGTTCTTTCGGTTGGTTTGCAGGACAGCAACGCCAACTCAGCCAATAACAGCGCCGGCTTTAACATTGGCACCAATTCCGGAAAAATTAACTCTGAAGTCTATATTTCGTCCAATAATTCCGCGTCTCGTACGCCGACAAGCACGACGGCCGTGGCCGGGACTACATACCTGATTGTGGTCAGGATTAACCCCTCTGGCGGAAGCAGTTTTAACAGTGTTGACGTTATCGTCAACCCGAGTTCGACCGATGAGGCGACAGCTTTTGCATCGTCGGCCAGTCTGACTCAGACATTCAATACCGCCGATGATCTTGGCAGCTTTGTGATGCGCATTGCAAATATTGACCCCGGCGACGGATTTTATTTTGATAACCTGACTATCGGCACCACGTATCATGATGTGATTTCCGCAGTTCCGGAACCGGCCGGCGTGGCGCTGCTGACTGTTGGCGCGGGTTCGCTATTGCTGGGGCACAAACCGCGGCGTCAGTAAAAGCGACGGTTTTGTGTATATTGAGGACCTATATGCGGCGGCGCGGATTTACCCTTATTGAGTTGCTGGTTGTTGTCAGTATTATCGCCATTCTGATAGCGTTGATGCTGCCGTCGCTGAATAAAGTCCGGCGTTCCGCCAAAGAGGCCAAGTGCGCCGCCGGACTGCGTTCTCTGGTACAGGCCACAATTGCGTATGCCACTGAAAATCAGGGATATCTGCCCGATACGGCCACATTACCGGAAACGCCGGCATATGTGCCTTTCGGCACGACGCTGTATCATCAGTATCGCTACTGGCGTGACATGTTTGTAACGCAATACGGCGTGGCCAGGCCGATGTGGTATTCGCCCTCAAATGGCACGTGGAATCAGGATGCCATGTGGTCTTATTATAGTTCTCCGAATCTTTTGAATCATTGCGTGACGGAGCGTTTTTATTTCTGTTCGTCGGTGGGTAACGGAGATACTTTTTATAACAACATGCCCGCGGCCATGCGCCCGCCGATCGGTGAACGCCCGCTATTTACCCGCAGACTGGGACAAAAAACTTACTATACCCTGGTTTGGGCGGATATGAATCGCCAGTATCCGGGCAATTTTGGCGGCAAGGTCGATTGGCTGGGAACCTCAACGCGGGCCGGCGCCAATCATATGTATGATAAGAAAACGGATATGCCCGCCGGTACACATCTGGCGCATATTGACGGAAGTGTTGAGTGGTCGCCGGGAAGCAAGATGCGTTTCCGCACGAATATCCCTGAAAATGTGGATATCTGGTGGTAAACCGATAACGTCCGGAAATATTGTTTTGACGAAATGATTTGTCTGTTCATGAACGCCGCGGATATGGCTGATATGATGGTATGCGTTGATTGATATCATTCTGTTATTTAAACTTGTGATGTGATTATTGTTCTTGCAATTAACTCAATTTTTTTCAGGACAAAGCCGTCAGGATAAAAACGGCCGTGCAGGTATCATGTTACAAAAAACATTGATGCGCCGCCGGGGTTTTTCTCTCATTGAACTGCTTGTGGTTGTGGGCATCATCGTGATTCTCATTGCGTTGATGCTGCCGTCGTTGAATAAGGTCCGGCGATCCGCCAAAGAAACCAAGTGCGCGGCGGGTTTGCGGTCCATGGTGCACGCCACGCTTGCCTATGCGACGGAAAATCAGGGGTATTTGCCTGATATCGTCGCCCGGCCCACGGATAATTACATTCCTGTCGATTCGCTGCTGTATTATCAGTACCGTTATTGGCGCGACATGTTCGTTACGCAATATGGCGTAACCCGGCCAATGTGGTATTCGCCCACAAACGGCACGTGGAATCAAAACGGCCTCTGGTCGTATAGTCAGGCGCAATTTGGAGATCACTGCGTGACCGAGCGGGTTTATTTCTGTTCGTCGGTCGGCAATGGTGATGATCTGTATTACGGAATGCCCGTCGCGTCCCGCCCGCCGGAAAGTGAGCGTCCGCTGTTTACCCGGCGTTTGGGCCAAAAAACATATTACGATTTTGTCTGGGGCGATTTGAATCGCATGTTTCCCGGTAAAAAGGGCGCCAGCATTGATTGGGTAGGCTCAAGTCCGCGTACCGGCGCCAATCATGTGTACGGCAAAAACACGGACGTGCCCGGCGGTTCACACATGGCTCATATTGATGGCAGTGTTGACTGGACGCCCGGCGGCAAAATGAAGTATCGCACAAATTTCGGCAACACGGATACCTGGTGGTAAGCGTCCGGCCGATGATGCGGCGAAAAACGTTGATGCCGCAACCAGCATAATGTACCGCCGAAATCATTGAGTGTGACGCCATGTCGCGCGTCAATGCCTTTCGGAACAAATTTCAACATCCATTTTTCCTCAGGAGATGTGTCGCATGTTCAGATGTATCCTTCACGGCCGGAGATTTGCTGTTGCCGTGACGGCGGCCGTCATGTTCGCCGGTTCTTGTGCCGCGCAATGTTTCGGCCAGTCGATTGATGGCGCCAAAGGCGTTTCGCGCGCGGCGATTGTGGCGTCAAAAGAAGCAGCCGGCGATTTTTCTGCCGCGCTCAAACAGGCCGGCATCAAAACTGAACATTATGAAGATAGCGCTCAGGATTGGGAGCGGCTCGGCAAAAAACTTGGCGATTATGACATCGTGCTTGCCGGCCCGGAAATGAAAAACGCAGCGGCGGAATCAGTTGCCCATAATCTCCTGCGCTTTATGGAAAACGGCGGCGCGGTGATCGCCAACGGCGTCGATTCACCGGAATCCGTTGACTGGCTTAAGAAAATCAATCCCAAATGCGCTTTGCTGCTTAAATCGCCTAAAAAAAAGGAGTCCTCCGTCAAGCCGGGCGACAATACGTCCTTGCTCAATTATCCTGAGCCTGTTGCCATCATGGGGCCTCTTCAGTACGGATTTGCTTTTGATGGCAAAAATATTTCTGAATGGGAACTTGCCGGCCGCAGCGGCGTGGAAAGCATGCCATGCGTCCTTGTCAAACGTTTTGAAAAAGGCGTCCTGATCGTATCAACATTTCGTTTTCAGGATGCCGGGTTTATGCAAAATGCGGCCAAACTTCTGGAACTTCAGCGTATGGGAATGGCATACGTCAGAATCCGTCACCAGTTTGATAACCGGCGGCCTTTCGGCGATCTTGAGTTGCTGTCGCTGGGCAAAGGAAAAACGACACTGACGCTTCAGAATACATCCGGCGGCAAGCTCGCTTTGCAGGTCGCCATGACGGTTGCGGGCAAAGACCAGAGCAGAACTTTTCTTGCGGATGCCTCACGCGATAAAAATGATCGATTCAATGTGGATCTGCCGCTGGTGATGGATCTGCGCGGGCCGGTAAAATCAACTCTTGTCGTTACCAATACTCAAAATGGTGAGCGCGCCACTTTGCTTGCGTTTGCTGATAAGCTGCCGGAATTTCTTGAGATTGATCCGCCGACATACCGCGGCATGATCTCCACTGCGCGCCGCGATTCTCTCGTGCATTTCGCAGTCACGCTCAATCCTGTGACGGAGAACGTCAACGGCGCGAAAATTCAGATTTCCGTTTCCGGCGCTGATGGTAAAACAATCGCCGGGGGCCAGGTTGTGGCCACCGGCGAAGGCCGCATCCCGGTTTCTCTGGCGCTTCCTGCGGATCTGCCGCCGGGTACTTATACGCTTAACGCCAGCACGATGCGCAACGGCATATTTGCCGAAACCGCAAAAGCCGCATTCAAAATTGTGCCGGTTCGCCCGGGACAATTCTTTGTGGATCAGGACGGCGTGATACTCAGCGAAGGCAAGCCGTTTTTCCCGCTTGGCCTTTATCACGTTGCCGGAAAAGAAATTGAGGCTGCCGCGCAAACCGGCGTCAATATGATTCAGTTGTGGAAGTGGGATGCCAAGCCGGAAAACCTGGCAAAACTCAAACAATACGGCATCCGCATCATTTACGAAGAGCAAAGTTGGGGTGAAATCGTGGCCACGCGCGGCGGTAATCATCCTCGCGGCCTGCCCGGCGGCGGCATCCGTGAACAATATCATTTTGAATCAAATCCGAAAGTGCGTGCGCTGGCCGAAAGCGTCCGTGATGATCCCACGCGCACATTGGCCATGTGGTACACGGCCGATGAACCTGGCTTTGGCATGTTGCCGCACGTTCAGCGTATTCGTGATTTCTGGTATTCGCTTGATGAAAATCATCCCACTTATATCGTCAGCACCGGAGACCCCAGGCTTGAAGCTGGCGCCGACGTTTTTGGCGTGGACGTTTACCCGGTTTACTACGGCCGGCATAATCCGCTCCGCAGAGTCGGCGATCTTATGGATTCTGCCCGGGCCGGCGTTCAGTATCGCAAGCCAGTTATCGCGGTTCTTCAGGCATTCGGCAATAACAAGCGTCACGGCGAAAAGCCTGAGGAAGTTCGCTGCATGTCATATATCGCATTGGCGCACGGTGTTCACGGCGTATTCTGGTATTGCTGGAAGGAAACCGGCGACAACACCGGCGAAGAGGGCGCCGGATATCATCCCGAGACGGTTAAAGTGCTGACTGACGTTATCGCGGAAATCAAAAATTTTGCCCCGGCCCTGCTTGAGCCCGACAACCGGACGCTTAAGTCTCCGGATGGCCGCGTTCATGCGATTCTCTGTGGCAGCCAGGCCACCGGACGTTTCCTGGTGTATGTCAACAGTGAATATGAACAGGCCGACACAACGCTCTTATTGCCTGAATTGGATGGCGCAACGCTTGAACCTCTGTTCAACGGTCCGGCCGGCGCTGTTAAAAACGGTAAACTATCGCTCAAACTTCCTCCGCTGGCCACAGGAGCGTTTCGTATCAAAAAATGAAAAACGGATAACAAAAGTACTACGGCCACAACGTCATACGATCAATACGCTCTGACGTGAAGCACTACATGCAGTTTAATGTGGATCAGCCATCGCATGACGGCCAGCGGCCGGCATAACGCCAACGTCGCCACGTATGAGTTATAAGCACGTTGCGGTGTTTGGTTGACTGGGCGATGAGGGCCCGGAATGATGCCTCAAAATGCCAACAAAACTCTACATTTCATACCCCCGGCACAGTAAAAGACGCAGTAAAAACAAGTGATGGCATGTTTGCTGCCGCCATTTCTGCCATCATGAACCTTCCTTTGACTGATGAAGAAAAAGCCGAGGCTGTGCGCCACTTGTTAAATGAACAACGTGCCGCCTCTTTCCGTGCGCAGCAATCAACAAGTCATGACAACTCATCAGGACAAGGGGGCACGGATGCACGCCGCAATAACCCCTGAAGTTCTGAACATCATTCAAGAGGCGGCCGGGACTCAAGCTGCACGCCAAGTTGCCCTCTTTGGCGGTTTGGCCGACCTGAGCAGGAAAGATCTTGTTCAGCATCTGATTACCCTGGCTCTTGATGAATTGCTGCCGAAGTACGATCCGTCCCGCGGAGCAAGTCTTAAAACTTACCTGAACAACTGCTTTTATCGCAGGCTCATTGATCTCTGGCGAAGCAAGGAGGCGGACGCCAGGCGAAGCTATGAAATTGGCCGTCAAAAAATATTCCGAGATTCTGGCAACAATTCTGATGAGATTGGCAATTATTTCAACGTAGATGGTGATTGCGGTTTAGAGGATATAGGTCACCGTGCTATGGCGGCCGCGCATCAATTGTTCCCGAAATATCCCAAAACAGGACCACACAAGTTTACGCAGTGGCAATTGCTGGCAACATCGCTGGTTATGCAGGCCCGGGAAGAATCAACACGTGGCGTGCTGCATCTCATCCGGACAAGTCGCAGCTTGCGTGATGCATTGGGATACGATGGATCATTACCCACACACCAGCGTCTGAAACAGTTCATAAAGCGCTTTGAACAGATGACGGGTTACCGGCTTCAACGTCGGCAACGCAATATCCCTCAATCATCCCGTGACAAAGCAGTTACGTGTTGATGAATATCAATCCGCAGCCCATTACAGACATCCTCTGTAACCCTTTGAAAGAATCAAAGAATCAAAGAATTAATCAATCCTGAGATCTATCGAGAATCACCGGAGAACGTGGGTACAAGCTGAGAAACGAATAATAAGTAGACGACTCGTAACTTTTTTCAAAGAGAGGTGATTTATGTCTTATGGTGATGAGTTTTTGGACATACAGGCCCCGTTGCCACGTAGTCAGCAGCAACAGTCAACCTATTCACCTGGTCCGCAAGCTCCTATTCAGCGCGCCAATACCGCCGCGATAGCGAATCAAAATTCACGATGGGCCGCAACAACAGAAAACAACAACACGTGGAATGGCATCAAAAATGATCCCACCCAAATGAAGCAATTGGTTCAGACCGCGGCCACACAACATATCCGCGATCTTCAGCGCCAAATTGCCGGTTATGGGAAATCCAATATAAATGGGCAGGCGATGGAAACGCCGGATCAGTTGGCGACATGGAGAAAAGAACTTACGGCTTTGCAGGCTGGTGATCATTCCAGTGTGGCCAATGATGAAGGATACTTACGTACCATTGCTTCGCCGCAAATCAATGAGGTTGTAGCACTGGCACCGCGGGTAAGGCAAGCCCAGCAGGTGGCCACTGATGCACAGATGGCGGCCGCTCAGGGAATGCACTTGGCGCCGTACAGTCAGCAGCGCGCCAAAACTGATCAAATGGATGCAACAACTCAATATCTTTACCCGAGGATGGCGCAGCGCATGGATGCCGAAACTGGGTTGATGGGCGCCAAAACGGGTCAGATCCAGCAGTCCACGAACCGCGATCAGGCCATGTTGTCCACTGATCTTGCCACTGAGCAGGAAAAGCTCAAGCAGATGCAGACCGGTACACCTTATATCGGGCCGCGTAACCAGGCTGAAATCGATGCAATCAACAATAATCGCAACCAGGTTTCCCGAAAGGATCATGATGTTGAATTGGGAAAACGGGACAAACAAATCACCGATCTCCAACGTCAAAACCGCATTTTGATGGAACGGCTCGCCAGATCTGCGGGCGGCGATTCACTTGTGAATGAAATCAATCAGGGTTCTGGCGCAACTGCTGCAACATCCACACAACAGCAAAATGCACCTGACGGCCAACCTATTAAAAGTACACGGATCTTCAATGGCCGGACATACAACCAGTCTCAATCGGGCCGATGGTTTGATGCTATTACCAGAAAAGAGGTAACGCAATGAGCCGTGTACCCACTCTGGATGAATTAAACGCTCCTGATGATTCTGATTCATTGCAGATGCCCACTTTGGCAGAGCTCAACACTTCTGATGATGTGGCTGAACCTGTCATGCCATCGCTTGCGGAGCTTAATGCCCTTACTCCTGAAGAGATATCAGGGCGTATTGCAGACCATGCCACACAATACACAGTTAGTTCGCGTAAAGGTGTATTGCAGGGCGCTGCTGATCGTCAGACGAAGCTCACCTTCCCGCAGATGTTTCGGACGTTTGTTCCACTCAGTGAGCAAAAACGCCTGAGTCTCATACGTGCTGACGCGCTGGCGAAGAATGATCCGACCGCAATTACCGCGGCCAATACTGCCATTTACAATGTGACCAGATCGGCGGTTGATCAAGTTGACCCGCAGGCGCTGCCGGAATCTGCGGTAGCCATGCGCTCTGCGCAACCCTATACACAGATACAACCTCAAGCTCAGCCCGCTATCACATCTGCTATACAGACTCCACGGGTCGGAATTGGTATGCCTTTGCCAGCAGCCGCAACTAAAATTGAGGATGAAAGCGGCAATGCTTACGCAGTTGATCCGGCCACCAGGCAGATCAAGCCGATTGTTGAAAACAACACGCTTGGCGGCATGTGGTCTGCCCTGGGGCGCGGTTACGGAAGTGCCATTCGCGGCGCTGGCCAGGCGGCTGCGTCCATTGCGGATACGGTAACAAACCTTCCCATGACAGTGGCTAGGCCGTTTATGTCTCCACAGGATCAGAAGTACATTGATGATCTGAAAAAGGCGAGCGTTGGCGAAACCCAAAATGATTCCGTTTATGCAAAGATAACGCATTTGGGTGAAAAAATCGTCCGGGACAATCCTCAGTCAACGGCGATTGAAGAAGGCGGGTTCAAACCGGGCAATTGGCGATGGTGGACTGAAAACGCGCCGGAATCAGTGCCAATGCTGATCGGCCAATTGGGCCTGTTATATGCAACTGCCGGCGGTAGCGCACTCACTCAATTTGCTGCCTTTGCCGGACCATCAGCAGTGACAACATGGGGCAATTCATACAAGGATGCCATTGACCGAGGCGCACCACAGGAAGTGGCAATGGGTGAGGGTTTGTTGAATGGCGCCATCTCGGCCGCCATGCAGAAAATCAACATTGCGCCATTGATGAATAATTCAGCCACCAAACAGTTTTTTCAAAATGCAGTACTCAACAAGGCTGCCCAGATCGGAACTAAGGCCACGGCAGAGGGTATCAGCAATGCGCTGGTCAGTGCAGCTCAATCAGCGGCCGAGGACACGGTACGGTACGTTTCGGAAAGCGATCCCAGGGCCTATGAAAACTGGAAAGAGCGTTATCTGGCATCTGGTACGCAAGGCTTTGGCGCCGGCGTTGTCATGGGTGGCGTGGCCGCGGCTGCGGATCAAGTTCCGCAAAAAAAGGAATTTAATGCGGCTGCCGATCGCAAAATGTTGGATTCACAGGCAGGGCACGAAATAGAACCGCGGCCAGTTCTGTCAGATAAGCAGACCCTCGGTGGTCAACCTGATATACCAGCGCCAGAGGTCAAAACGGCTGAGAAAGTGCCCGATGATGCAGCGCGCATGCTCGAATCGGTGAGAACAGGGGTTACTGACAGTCAACCTGAACGTAGCGCGACACCACCCGCCGAAAGCGGTCGGATAGGCAGCCAGCACGAAAGCAAACAAGCCAACGACATGTTGATAAATCCGCCAACCGTCAAGGAAAACTTGACTGTTGACCAACCTCTTTCCCGTGACATGTCGCCGGAGAAAAAGAGTCTCGTTATTAAAGGTCTCAAGCGTTTCGGTGGCATGGATGACGCACAGGCCGAGGCGCAGTTTCAATCCCTGCATGGCCCCGTGATCCGGGCGCTGGCGCGGGCTGAGGGGGTCAGTCCTGATGATATGGTGGACCGAATCGGGTCTCGCCGTGGCACCGCCGCCGAAGCCAAAAGCCTGTCAACACAGGAAGGTTCACAAGTTCTTGGGTCAACTGTCGCAGTGCGTATGGGCGATGTAATGCGCATCGGCATCAAGGCGATGCAGGGATCTGACCCGGCCACCGCCGTGCATGAATACCTGCACGCTTATCGTCTGCTGGCCGGGGAAATTGCCAAGCGCAGCCCGAAGATGCGGGAGATTGTTTCCGGATTTGAACGGGACCTGGGCGTTAAAAGCGGCGTATGGGAAAAAGGGCATGAAGAGGCGTTTGTTGATCGCTTTATGAATTACTTGAAGACTGATCAGGCGCCCACGCCGCGCATTAGGCGTTTCTTTGATGCCGTCAAGGATATGCTGGTGAGCATCGTGCGCAATGCCGGAACACCCAAAGAAACCGGTGTCGGTATGACTGATGCCTCGCCGGAGTTTCGCAAGTGGGCGCAGGAATGGCTCAAGATGGGTGAATCAGATGCTGGGGCAAACGCGGTTTCGTTGAAAGAGCGTGCGCCGCGGCCTGTTGCTGAAAAGGTGCTGTTTGAAGAAAACTTCAAACATCAACCTGATACCTCTTTACCTATGGCTTCGGATAACCCAACCACATTATCCAGCCACCGCTCTGATTTTCAGCAAACACATATTGCTTTTGATCCGCCAGAATCACACTGGAATTTATCCGGACTGATGCACAAGGCGTACTCGCAATTCGTGGATCAGGCACATCCGCTGATATCACTCATTGCAGACACAGACCCTCGCAAAAAAGCAGATGCCATCAATCAGATTGCCCGCATCCGTGGCCACCAGGGAATCACTGAAGAACTGCTGACTGGCAAAGGTTTCCGAGATATCACCAGCGTGGATCATCCGGAAAAGATTATCTCCGGGTCTAAAAGCCTTGAGCAGATTCTTTCTCCGCTGCATCAAAACCGTGAGCTGTATGAGGATTATGAAGCGTATCGCATCGCGCAACGTCATGTTGCGCTTGGGCTCAACCGGCAGGATGTTCTGAGCGATCCTGTCTCTGCCGAGGCTGAACTGGGGCGATTACGGGCCAAATACACGCCCGATCAGATGAAGACGTTTGAAGCGGTCAGCGCTGAGCATCGGCAATATGATCGGCATCTCCTTGACGCACTGCACAAGGCCGGCCGTCTTTCTGATGAGACCTACAACAAAATCGTTCATGCTCCGGAGGCCGATAGTTATGCCTCATTTGCCCGTGAAATTGAGCAACTTCCAGATGATGCCATCAAGGCGGGAACCGGCAGCGTGGGCCCCAAGCACATTCAGGGATCTGAGCTGCGGGTACAACCCACGGTTGAATCAACCATTGCCGCCACTGAACGTGTGGTAAGGTTTGTTGAGCAGCAGAAAGTGAACACGCTACTGACCCAACTCCGCAATCATCCGGGCATGGACCAATATATTCAGGAAGCCAAAGCGCCTGGCGCTGCAACCATCAGCACCTGGGAGAACGGCAAAGAGCAGCACTGGACTGTGCCCCGTGAGATCAAAAATGCGCTTGGGTACACCACGCCACAGGAAATGAATCTTGCGATAAAACTGCTGAGTATTCCGGCCAAAGTGCTGCGCGCCGGCGCGACGTTATCCGTTGATTTTATTGCCCGCAATCCCGTGCGCGATCAGTTCTCTGCGCTGATCAATGCGGAGCATGGTTTTGTGCCCGTTTATGATACAGTCCGCGGACTGTTTGATTTTATGGGCAAGTCCGATCTGTACCATGAATGGAAAGCCTCCGGCGGCGCACAGGCTTTTTTCACCAGTCTTGATCGTGAAGCCACCCATGTCACCGCACAATCGCTGCTGGGACAGGGTCCCAAGTGGTATGTTCGCTGGGCGCGTAATCCGCTTGATGCGCTGCGTGCTTTGTCGGAATTTACAGAGGTCGGGACGCGACTGGGTGTATATCGGCGCGCCCGTGAAACTGGTGTCAACGCAGTAGAAGCCGCCCGCAACAGCCGTGAGGCCACCATTGACTTTCAGCGTGCCGGCAGTGTCGGCCGCTCTGTCAATCAAATTACCGCATTTTGGAATGCCAATGTTCAGGGCGTGGACATCTTGGCGCGGCGGCTTTCCGATCCTAAAACACGTAACATTACATTACTGCGGATCGGCTTGGGCATCACAGCGCCTACACTGGGCGTATGGTTGTGGAATAACCGTGATGAAGAATCGCGACAACGTTATCTGAATATTCCCCGGACAACACGTAATTTGTTCTGGACCATTGATATGGGCGCAGATCGGCCGGCGCTGCGCATTCCCAAACCTTTTGAGGCGGGCATCATTTTTGGCTCTTTACCAGAGCGTGTTCTGGATTGGTCATATGCCAAAGATCCGCACGCACTGGATCACTTTGCTGAAACCAGTGGTGGCGCGCTGGTACCCGGCATTATCCCTACCGCAGCGCTGCCCGCGTTGGAGCATATCACCAATTACAGTTTTTTCCGCGGCCGGCCACTTGAAAATGATTCTTTACAGAAACTGCCAGCCGGCATGCGCAGCACACCATACATCAGTGAGTTGGCCAACCGTGTCGGGAAGTTGACGGATATCAGCCTGACCTTCCCCACAAAAAGTGGACGGGCCGGGAGTGATTAATTGAGGCTGGATT
>CAZSYN010000018.1:0-70272 GCA_964610975.1 uncultured Phycisphaeraceae bacterium | reverse complement strand
CGATCAAGTTGTGACGTGTGATTCGTTATAGACAATCCATCTAAAATTGCTTCAAACCTGAGTTCGGGATAAGCAAGCCCCATCACGTTACGGGATGGGGCACAAACCCATCATCATTGGCGATTGCTCATGATCGCAGCAAACCGTTCGCGCATAATGGAGTGCTCTATAGATGGCAATCGCTCACCCGTCCATTGTGCCCCGCCCCATGAAGGAGCGAGGCTTGAAATCAACGCCCCTTATCCCGAACTCCGGTTAAAAAAACTCTATGACAAATAGGCGTTATGCACGGCGGCGGCGCATCATCATGCCGCCCGACGAAAGCAAACCGAGAATACCCAGCGATGATATTTCCGGAACAGCACTCACCGCAGCATCCACTTCCGCAAAGCGCGACTGTACCAGATCCGTCGGCCAGCGGTACATGCCTGTCGAGACAAGTTGCAGATACCGGAACCCTACCACTTCGTTGGCACTAAAGGTAACGGTGATGGAGGTGCCAAGAGAGGAATTGCCGCCCTGGTACGCCCATGTATTATCGGATGCGTAGTTTACCGTCGAAGTCGTCAGCGTCGTAAAGTTGACACCGTCATTTGATACGGCCAGATAACCTGAATAACCGCTGCGGAACGCATCACCGCCATAAATCCAGATTGTCACGCTGTCGAGTTCACGCGAAGCTGCGCCGGCGGCGCCCAGATCCCAGGTTATATTTGATTTTGCGACAACTGTCATATTGCTGTCAGGCCCCACAATAACGGAGCTTGCGCTGCCATCCGTCAGCACAGCAAGACCGGCCGCGCTGGCCGTTGTCGCGCCACTGCCGACCCCCTGAAGGCCTTGCAGGGCATCCGTTGATGAAATACCGCTCAAGCTGATGCCGCTATTCCACGTGATGGTTGCCGCCTGTACGCCGGCCGCACTGATCGCACCCAAAA
The DNA here is from genome assembly GCA_964610975.1 of uncultured Phycisphaeraceae bacterium. Lineage (GTDB taxonomy): Bacteria > Planctomycetota > Phycisphaerae > WQYP01 > WQYP01 > CAZSYN01. The sequence continues at coordinate 69,334 of CAZSYN010000018.1, read as the reverse complement.
CGCCCGCTGATAACAACACCTTTCCCCGTATCATCATGATCCTCCTTCTTTGTATAGGCCTGACTGACAATTGAAATAAATGGAACATTTTTCCATTGACGCCGGAAAATTACACTCAATAATTATACAATTAATAGAACAAAAACATGCTCTACAATTAAATACATCCGCAACGTATTCACATGGTAAAAATCAGACCGGACGCCGGGCCATTAACCTGTACTCCAAACCAGAGATTCACATTGAAGCGAATGACTCTTGCCGGAAACATCCCGGAAGGTTGATTTTTTAGTTTTTCGGACGATAAAACGACGTGGATTCACCAACAAATATAGGCATCTCGGATGGCTGAAGACACAGCGGCCCAATCCAGTCGCTGCCGCCGCGGGCCATCCAGCTTATACAGATTTCAAGATAAGGCATAATATCAGGATCAGTCAGACACGTCAGCGACGGCCGGAGCAACATGGCCTCGCCGGCATGATCGTCAGCGGAACAGATTGCGATATCGCGGCCCGGCTCTATGCCCAGATCCGCAAGCGCTCTCATGGCGCCAAGTGCCGCCGCTCCGGTGGTACAGAATATCGCAGTGGCATCCAGTTCGCCGCTCTTGATGAGTTTTGTCAGCAACTTACGCACTTTGTTCATGACAAAATCAAACACTTCCACCTGATCGTCAATCAACTGCCCCTGAATGCCGTGCAACTGCATCCACAATTGCCATTGATCGATGCGTTCGCGAATCGCCGGATCCATTGGCTGGGCATTGAGACACGCCACCTTTTTATGGCCGTGCCGAAGCAATACATCCAGCAGATTGCGGATACCAAAAGGAGAACTATTTTGAAAACAGGGGATGCCGTATGACGATGTATCCGAGTTGATCACAACAGTCGGTTTGCCGGATTCTTTGATCTGCCGAACAATGTAATTCGGAAGAACTTCATCGTTGCGTTCATCAATGGCGCGTCCGTTGGGCAGGAAAAATACGGCGTCAAAGCCACGCAAACTTGCCGCCACAGTCGGATCATGCAGATGAACGTAACTGGCTTGGCGAAGCCTCCATCCGCGCGCTGATGCCAGCCGATCAATCGCCTGGTGAACTTTCATCGTAAATAAGGAAGGGAAGGCCGGCACAAGCAACGCAATATAGGTATCACTGGATTTATGACCAGGATTCACTTCGTAGCGGCCCTTGCCAGACCGCTTGAGAATCCCATGCTCCGATAGATGACTCATGGCGCGCTCTACCGTGCGCGGATTTACTCCCAGTTCCTGCGCCAACCCCTTGCCAGACGGAAATTCCTGCATGCGGTAATCCCCATGCGATATCCGATTGCGTATGGTGTCTGCAATTTGAGCGTAACTGGCCATAAGCGCCTGCTAAAAAGCCGGTGACTTGTGTAAAGCTAAAACAAGAATACACCAAAAATGGCGTATGTCAAAATAAATACACCGTAATAATATCAAAATTTCAAAATCGATAAATTTTTATGGATTACCTAAATGGCCGGTCGCTCACGGGTTATCCCTTCAAAACCAAAGACACTCACCATCTCCATGACCGCATCATCATAAAGTTCAAAATAGCGTTCAATAGGATACTTCTTTATTTCATTCCTCGGTTTGAACCCTCAGACATGTCACCCGCCAACGGATCGATTCTTATGACTCCCCTGCTTCACCTGCTGGATAATCTGGTGATTGGAAAATATAGAAAATACAATTTGACATCCGCTATATAGCGGTCATAATTCGATATATCCTTTCGCAATAATGCTGAGTTTGCATGACTAATGCATCTGATCTGAAATTCTCAAGCGTCGTCGCTTATTTGTCGGACAAAATCCGCAATCAGGATCTTGATGTGGGTGACCAGACTCCATCAGAACGTGAATTGGCGGCCCATTGCGGGGTCAGTTACATGACGGCCCGGCGAGCCGTCACCAAAATGGTTGAAGAAAATATACTTGAGCGGCAGCCAAGCAGCGGAACGTTCGTCCGTGCCGGCGCACGCGAGCGGCTGGCCACGACATTAAATCTTATATGCGTCACTTATGATTCACCATCGTCTCGTGTTTTTATTAAAGAAGGCGGAAATCAGGCCCGTTTACGCGGCTGGCGCGCCAATATTCTGCGGTTTCCGCGCGGTGATGACTATTTAGCGATCAAGGCCATTCTGGGCGACGGATTATCGCTTGTTCTGGCGGATATGGCGTATATGGAAGGCCCCATTCCTGAGGCGATGACGCGGGCAAAGGGCCGAGCGGCGCTTGTCGGCGGCATTCTGGATGCCCCTCAGGTACCGGGCATACGCTCGCAGGCCGGCAAAGCCGTGCACATGGCCGTGGACTATCTGCGTAAGCGCGGACACCGTCGCATCGCCTTTGCGCTGGAAAATTTGGAATGGCCGGTGGACAAGGTTCGCGTGCAAGCGTGGCGGGAATGCTTTCCGACGGAAGCTCAGGCCGCGGCGCTTAAGAACCATCTGATATGCGTGGGCACGCCGGTGGAAGAATGCCCGGCACGCTATGCTTATCAGGCCGTAAAAAAATATCTGGCGTCCGGCCATGTTCCCACGGCGCTGATCTGCTCTGTTGCGGAAATGGCGTTCGGCGCGATATCCGCTTTCCGCGAAGCCGGTCTGCTGGTGCCAGAACAAGTCTCCATCGTCACGTTACAGGATAGCTCACTATTTGATTTTTCTTCGCCTCCTGTCATGTGCGTGGATGAAGATGTCACCCGCCAGGTTCAACTGGCGATGCAGACGATTGACAAAATCGTCAGCGGCAAAGAGATGTCGCCAGGAGATTGGGTAAAATGGGTTTCGCCCCTACTCGTTGAGCGCCAAAGTGTAACACCATGTCATAACCGTGCTGAGTGGCAAAAGTAAATCGGCCCAAAGCTGATTTTTTTGATAGAGCCTGAATTTCATTTCAACCTGAATTTGTAAAGCCCCACCTCTTTACGGAAGGCCGGCGGAGTGTCACGCTCCGCCATTTAGCAAGGAGTCTGTACTTCATGGTGATCCGTTCACATTTCCGGGCATTTGCGACGCTGGCGATTCTATCTTCAAGCATCACCCAGGCAGCAACATTGCCGCAGCAAGTTCATTCGTTTTTCATCACGCCCGATCAACCATCGCCGCTGACATGGAAGACCCAGGCCAGCGGGCCGGTCCGTTACACCGTTACCGATACATGGGGCAAAAATATTCTTAGCTCCGTTGCGACGGCATCCGACGGCAAACTGGCATTGAACGTCACGCTGCCGGCGGGATATTACGATATCACGCTGACAGACAGCAAAGAAACCTTTGGTATCGTGGCCATACCGGCATTTGAAGGGACGCCCGATCCGTACTTCAGCATGGACAGCGCATTGTCGGGACTGGTGCCGTCAACCGATCTTCGCGTCGGAATCATCGCGGGATACAAACGCAACGGCATCGCGATGTCACGTGAACGCCTGGAGTGGAGCGAAGTCAATCCCGCTCAGGATGAATGGAAATTCAATGCGCGTTCGCGCTATGACGAACTGGATGGCCAATATAAACAGGCCGGCGTACCCATACTTCAAATCTATCAAAGTATGCCGGAGTATGTCGGCAAATATCCTCTTGATCTTGTAAAAACCGCCGACGCGTGGACAACCATTCTCAAGCACAGCCAAAGTCAGTGGGCCGCGCTGGAGGCATGGAACGAACCGGATATCAGCCTTGATGGTAATCTGCCGACGGAGCACATGATTCCGCTGCTTCACACGCTGGCGTATGTCTGTCAGGAAAATCGCTTTCCGATTCAGCTCGGCAGCGGAGTATTTGCCATGCTGAATGAGGATTACATGGTCAACTCGGCGGAAAACGGCATGCTGCAAAATAGTGATTTTTTCACTTTTCACACCTATACCCGGGCCACGGAATCTGAAAATCTCATGACGCATGTTCGCAACTGGATGACCACTTACGGGCAGACGAGCAAGCCGGTATGGCTCACGGAATCCGGCTGGCCCTGGCGGCGCGGCACAGAACGCCCCGAAATGCAACAGGACGCCGAGAGCGCTCAGGAAATCAATGCCAAAGCCATTGAATTTCGCGCATGCGGCGCGACACGATATTTTCCGTTCGTGGCCCCCTATTATGAAGAAAATGCCAATAATTTCGCCATGATCGGCAAAGACGGCACACCGCTGCGCTCACTGTCCGGCTATGTCACGGCGATTCGCCTGTTGGCCCATCAGCCGTATCTGGGCGATGTGATCCTGAGCGATCAGGCGGTGCGGCGCGCACGCGTATTTGGCGGCCAGGATCGCGTTGTCGTGGCGCTCTACACAACAAAAGTGGCATCTGACGCAACCATCACCTGCAATATACCGGCAAAGGAAGTGCTTGGCATTGATGGCAGAAGGCTGGCCCGCCCCGATGCCGGCAAAGTTCCGGTTCCGGACGGTCTGACATATCTGATCACGGATCGCGCATCACTTGGCCCCCTGCTGAAGACCAATACGTCCGCAATGAAGCTTTACCGGCTGGCGCAGCAACCGGCGCCCGCACGACAGCATGTGCCGGCGGTGATTCCGCAATTTGTGGCCAAAGACAATACGGCCGCACAGATCAGCCCGGAATGCTACATGATCACGATTCCACCTGAAACACGGGCCAATTTCCCATTCAATGTGCGCCTGACCAATCTGGATGCGACCAAGACTATCACGCTGAAAGTTGCTCCGTCCGCCGGCGGCCGGCCGCTGGCCGCGCCGGTGACGATCACTCTTCCGCCACGCAGCGTCGGGCGCGCGGAATGGACGGCCGATCTGCGGCCGGCGTTCAAAGGAACGGATCACGCGCTGATCAAGATTGATGCGGAAGAAAAAGGAGCCATGCAGCCATTGCTGCTGCCCGTGGCCACAGAGAAAACACTTGATGAGTGGCGCTCATCCTCCGGCCGCATGCAGCGCCTGCCGCTGACTCAATTGAATCGCTGGAGCGCCAACGCAACAGAGGGCTCAAAAGCGCAATTCATTTCACCGGAAACTGAAATCTGGCGTTACGAGATAACATTTCCGCAAAATGCCGGCCGATGGGCGTATCCCTGGTTCACGCTGCCTGACGAAATCAATATGAACGGCGCGTCCGGCCTGTTGTTACGCATCCGCCGCGAAAAAGGAACTTCCGTTCGCTTCTTTGCGTGGGAACCGAATAATGTTGCCTATTTGACCAGCGGAATTTTAATTGGCCCGCAATGGCGCACGGTTTACATTCCGTTTAACCGATTCTGGGCGAGTCCGTTTCAGGATTCAGATCCCAACGGCCAGCTTGATTTGAATCAGGTCCGCCGCCTGTCAATCGGGTTCAGCGGAAGCGAACTGGTCGACAGCCTTGAAGTCAGTGATTGTTTTGTCGTATGGCCCAAACGGTAACGCAAGGAGAAAACCATATGATCCGTCGCCAGCGCCCGATTGAACATCAAAACGCCTTTACGCTGATTGAATTGCTGGTCGTTGTGGCCATTATTGCAATCCTTATCGCGATTCTGCTGCCGTCTCTTGACAATGCCAGACGGCAGGCCAAGACCGTCACATGCGCCTCCAATCTGCGGCAGATCGGTATCGGCGTCATGCTCTATGCAGCGGAAAATAACAATCGCATCCGTCCGAGCATATCTGAGCAAGCTCCGCTGAATAACTGGTGGGGATTGCTGGGCGCTCACAACAAAGGGATGTGGAGTGTCAATCCGGAAAACCGGCTTTTGTATGGGTACATCGACATGTCAAAAAAAATCTCAATGTGCCCATCCGATGAAGAGCCGCCGGCCATAGGAGGAATATCGCCGAATCTTTATGAATTTACCGGTTCAAGTTACGCCTTTAATGTCGCGGTGATCAATCCATTTACCACGTATTGGGCGACAAATTCCCGCCCGATTGTCGCCATGACGGATGTGGCCTGGCCGGCAACGGCGATGATGGCCGGCGATACGACAATGTATATTTCCGGCAACGCAGCCTGGACCGGCTATGCCGCCCGGTTCACCTGGCATTCGCGCGGTGATTTTCGCAGCAACATTGTGTTTTATGACGGCCATGTATCCATGCCGAATATTCTCAATTACGCCGGCGGCAATCCCGCCAGCGGGCCGGACTATAACTGGTACGCCAATTGATCAGCGACACGGCGCGATCAATTTTGTCTGGAACTTTATGCAAAAATTTTTGATTATTTGATGAAGGAAGAGTCAATGGTAAACGCAAAGAAACATGTTGTTGGCTGGCTTATGCTGGCAGGCGTCATCAGCCTGCCGATCGCGGCGCAAGGCGCCATTGTTGTATCAGATGATTTTTCAACACAAGGGCGCGGCGTGGCTGCGGGAGATTCATTGTACGGCGTACAGATTCAACATCAGCAAGGCACGGGCGAAAAAAAATGGATGTCGGGTGACGGCGGCCTGATGGCTTTTACATCCGACGGCACCGTTGGCGTGCGTGATTATAGCGGCTGGTCCGCGGAAAACGGCGGCGCGCAGGTAAACATTCCCACACCGACCGCCAAAGAAACAGTCAGCATCACGTTTACCAACACCACGGCGGGCTGGGTGGGAATCGGTTTTCAAAAATACGCCGCATTATCGTTTTTTAAGTCCAATTTGTTCGCCACAATCAATCCGGCCGGCGCGTGGTGTTTGTATGTCAACGGCATGGACGGCCAGGGCGGCGCGCAGAACCTGAACGGGAAAAAAGCGGATGGCACGATAAAAGATTTTGACGGTTCAAAAGCGAATACGATATCACTCACGTATGATCCGGCCAGCCAAACTGCGGAATTTCTGGTCAATGGCGTCAGCGCCACAGGGCCAATCAAAGTGAGCTTAATCCACAATATCGGGTCGGCAGGTTTTTCTATCAATGCCGAGCCTAAGCACAGTGCGGCGGATTCATCGCAAACGGTAACAAACTTTGAGGTCACGGTGCCGGATGCCGGTTCACCCGACACTCAACGGTAACTATTGTCATAAATGTTTATTGAATCAGGCACTTCTTTTACGAAGGGGGAAGCAATGGTTGACACGAAAAAACGGATTCTGGGTTGTCTGGCACTCGCTGGCGCCATCAGCATGCCGGTTGCGGCGCAAGCCAGCATTGTGGTTGCGGATGATTTTTCAACACAGGGACGCGGCGTAGCGGTGGGCGATACACTCTCACAGGTAGCGGTTCAGCAGGGAACAGGCAACTGGACGACCGTCAACGGCGTTATGGCCTTTACCTCAGATGGCACCGTCGGCATTAATCATTACGGTTTGGCAAGCGATGGCGCACAGATCGCCATCAGTGCGCCGACGGCCACGGAAACGGTCAGTTTGACATTTACCAATACCACCGCGGCCTGGGTGGGAGTCGGTTTTCAGAATACCGCCTCATCGTCTTTTTACGGCTTGTTTTTTGCCATTATAGATCCGACCGGCGCATGGAGTGTGTGGGTCAACGGCAGCCAGATAAGCTACGGAACGGCCTCGGGTTTTGTCGGCTCGGATGAAAATACGCTATCACTCGCTTACGATTCTGTCGGCCAGACTGCGGAGTTGTTGATCAACGGAGTCAGCGCAGCGGGATATCTGTACGCAAATAATAATCCCACCGTAGGCCCCATCGCCGTGAGCTTGGCCCAGAGCATCGGGTCAGCAGGCTTCTTTATCAATACCCCGACAGATTACGGAGCGCCGGTGGCAACTTACTTTGAAGTCAGCGCAGTGCCGGAAGCAGGCTCTCTTGTAGTGTGCGGCGCGGGTGTTCTGGCATCTTTGTACCGGCGCCGGCGATCTTTTTAAGAATACAAAACCGCCTCATGGGAGCGGAAATCAGTGAGCAATCAACAAAAACTGGATACATGTTATGTCTCAAGTAAGACATTCATTTCAAGCTTTTGATTGATTGCTCACTAACTGTTTTTTTCATTACCTTTTTAATATACGCTTCAAAAGTATGTTTTGAGCACTCCCAATAAAAATGCGGCGCTACGACGAGGCAGACAAACCATCAGCCCAGGAGTGACGACGAGCCGACCCCATAGGGTTTCTGAGGAAGAATGACGCAGGATGGTGGCTTGTCTGCCCGTCCGCTTAGGGTTGCCTGGCAACGACGCGCTACAGCTTTATTGGAAATGCGCTTAGGCGATACGCAGATTGCATTCGGATCAGCCATAGGCCTCACTACCTTTTGTCATCCGATGAATGAGAAATCCTGCACCGAATGGGTTAGTCCAATACCAGAATCGGATAATCCTTGCTTTCCTGGCTGGTGCCCATGCCTGGGGCAATGGCCATAAATCCTTCACGGATCGGCCCGTCGTTGTCATTCACAAGCAGATTGAATCGGAATCCGCTCCTGGCTTCTGATTCGGTCATGCCGATGGCCGAAAACGGTACCGATGCCTCATAGGTTGTCAGTTTGCTCTTCTCATCGCGGGATGCCGTCAGTCGAATGGCCGCGGCGACATTCTGACGATTAAAACCTTGCGGCGCAATCCACACAAAAGTTTCAGTATGGCCGTCGTTATTCAGCGCCAGGCCCATCTCCCAAAGTGAATTTTGCTCTGGCAATTTGATGGCAAATTGCACATTATCGCCATTCCATACATTGTCGCCGGTAAAAGTCTGATGATGAATGTCATCTTTGACCACGACCTTGATCTGAAGCGATCTGGCATCGCTGGCCAGCCATATTTTTGAAGATAAATCATCCGCGCCAGTCCAGAATAACGCCTTATTTTCCGGTGCATTCACCACCAGTGATGTATTTTGCGACGCATGATCCAGTACAAAGTCAGGCGCATCGTGATAGTCCTTTTGAATGATGCATGCCGTTTTTATTTTATAGTCAAGCGTTCCCTGCCACATGGCGCCCAGGGTTAATTGCATGCTCATCTTGGCCTCATTGCCGGCCATGCGATAACCAGCGGCAGTCAAAAAAGCGGTTTCTATATTCTGGCTTTTTTTGGCTTGCAGCGTGATCGCACCGCGTTGCGGTTTTACGTCGATACCCTCCGGCGTTTTGAGAGACCATTGAATTTGCAGCGGTTGATTGCCGGGATTATTGAACTGAATCGGAAATTGAGTCTCTCTGCCGATTTTCAGAACCATATCGCCGGGCGTTTTGATTATTTCGTTTTCCCAGCGCGGTTCGCCTGTTTGTTTCTTGATGAGAATCATCGTGGGTTGCGTGGATAACGATGTGGCAAGTATGCCTCCTTCAACCGCCAGAGGAGCAACATTGCCCCACATATCAACGCTTTGTGCCTGGCCGGTAATACCGGATAAAGCACCGAGAGTGGGAGATGACGACCAGTTTGGGATCACATAATCGCCATTGGCCGCGGCAAATAGATACGCTTCCGACGTATCCTTTTGAATCAATGGGCGCATGTATTTTGCGTTTTGAAGATGATTCGCCAGATTGGCATATGCCGCATAGACCAGTTTGGGCTGAAAATCCTGTGTGATCATACCGAAGTGATGTTCATTATCTTTGGGATTAAAGCCATCATTGCGCAGGTCATACCAGTTATAACCGACAGAGCCCATCGTCCATGCAAAGATTAATTTTTTGAATAATGTTTCCGCCTGCTTCATTTCGCCGACGCTCATGGACGAAATCGCGGTTTCGTTGGAATACCACGGAGCATGATCGCCCAGGCGGCCGCGGATTTCAGCAAGTCTGATGATTGTGGGAACATAACCGTCATAAGTGCCGTGCCCATGAAAAGCGAAAACGTCAAAGTAACCGTTGATAAGAGGTATCAATTTTTCGATATACTTTCCATTTCTCATCAATCCCGCAAGACCGCCAGAGAGAACCACCGCGTCCGGCCTGGCTTTTTTTGTTTCACGATAGGCTATTTTCAGTAATTCCGCATAACTTTCTTCGCTGAAGTACGCAAATGTCGGCAGATCCGGTTCATTCCAGACTTCATAATATCTGATACGATTGCCGTAACGATTGGCAAATGTGCGGATAAAATTTTCCCAATGCTTAAAATCAGGAAGTGGTTTGCCGGTGCGTTTTTTTTCCTGCAAATACTGGGTTAACTCTTCCGGCGGAGTAATATCCGTTGCCGATGCCCACTTGGGCGAATACGAATAAATCGGGGCAATTTCAATTCCCTGCTTGCCGAAAATATCCACCACGCGGTCAAAACGGTCAAAAGACCACTGGCCGGGATTTCGCTCCATGTATTCCCACAGCACATCTTCGCGCAAAACTTTAGCGCCGCAAAGCGCCGCCGCCAGAGCCTCGCGTTCCTGATCCGCAATCGGATATCGCTGCGGATGGCCGCATACACCAAACAGAAAACCGCTGGCGGGCTCTTTTGTCGGCCCGGCCGGAATCATATAGGCAAAGCGCGTGGATAATGCGGAATCAATCTTATCGCCGTCGCGTAATTCATAATCAATACGATATACGCCAAAGCGTTCCGGCGGCGTCAGCGCAACCCGCAACTGGCCGGATGCGGGAATGTTAACGGTCTCTTTTTTTTTGATAATCTGCTCACCGGATATCAGGCTGGCCACGCTGTAGTGCAATTCACGCGTGACAAGCGTGTTGGCCGGATTATGTAGCACAAGGGCCAGTTCTTTTTCTTCACCCTGCTTGAGAACATTGACGGGAGAACCTGTCCCCGTCTGCAATGATCCGCTGACCGGCGCGGATATCACTTGAATTTCCACCAATCCCAGGCCGACGTAACCGGATGCCTTGTTGCGAAAATCAATACCAATGCCGGCCAGCGAAACCGGAAAATCAAGCTTCTTATTTTGACTCTTTCCACCCCATACGCCGGCCTGGGGTTTTTCCGCATCAATGGTATATGTCAGAGTCACCCAGCCATGATCCGTGGCCGATACCTTGCCGGCAAATTGAAAAATCTCGCCATCCTTGTCCATCAGGCGGATATTCAACATCGAAAGCGGGACTTCTTCCGGAACATAAGCATGCAGACGAATTTTGGCCGTGTGAAAAACCGGCAGCCTGACACCTTTTGAGAAACCCGATTCAAGATACGGCGCCTGTGTGCCATCCCAATCAAAACGCAATGCCGCTTTGCCTTCAAGGTTTTCCTGTTTCTGGCTTTGCCCTTTGTCAGCATAGCGCAAACCCGCGCCGGGATTGCTTTCGCCAAGATCCGTCAGCTTGGCAAATGGTGCATTTTCCGCAGGATTCCTGGATATTTCTGTCGTGGTTGTTTGTTGTGATGCGGCCGGCGTAAGGTTTTTTAATTCCACCAGTCCCAAGCCGACATAACCGGATGCTTTATTCCGAAAATCAATGCCGATTCCGTTGATCGTGGCCGGGAAATCGATTTTTTTATTCGGATTTTTCCCACCCCAGATTCCCGCGCTTGGTTTTTCCGCATCAACCTCATAAGTAAGCGTCACCCAGCCATTGGCGGATGCGGGAACTTTACCGGTGAATTGAAAAATCTCGCCATCCTTGTCACACAGGCGGATGTTTAATTGAGAAAGCGGTGCGCCCTGCGGCACATACGCATGCAGCGTGATCTGGGCCGATGAAAATTCGGGCAACTTCGCGGCTTTTTTGAATGCGGATTCAAGAAATGGCGCGCTTTGGCCATCCCACTCAACACGAAGCGCCGGCTTATCCTCAAACGAATCCTGTTTGACGCTTTGCCCCTTATCCGCAAACCGAAGCCCGGCCGCGGGATCTGTCTCTCCCCAATTCACCACAGTCTGGTCCGCATAAGCTCCCGCCGAACAACACAACAAACCCACAACAGAAATCACGGCAAACCGGCGCAAAGCGGCAAACTGATTCATGATTCACAAACTCCATCAACACGGCCAAAACGGCGGACATTCTTCATGCACAAAATAAAAAGACCTGTATCAAGGTATTCCGGCTGTTGAATATACTCCTGATACAGGTCCTGTTCTACATCTTTTTTACCATCATCCCGGCATGCCAAAATGCCGGTACATACCTGTAAATAGTTAATATCATATGCGTTGAATTAACGCTTGCGGCTCATCAGCACAACGCTGCCGAGACCCAGCAAGCTTAAGGATGCCGCTTCGGGAACCGTCGTGATGGTGAAATTATCATAGTTTTCCATATGACCGTTTCCTGTAGAATAATCCTGGTCCGCAAGACGCAATGCCACACCCACGCTGGAGAACTGATGCGCGGCATCCACCTGATACGTAAAGCTTAATGTTCCGATGGTGGCAGTCAGAGTCGTTCCGTCAAAAATAACGGTTAATGCCTTACCAGCAAGAGGAGCTATATTGGCCTGACTGCTTGTCTGGCTTGCGTCTGTTAACTGTGTGCCAACAGAAGAACTATCAAGTTGAGCATCTATGAAAAAACGGATGGCATCGGTAGTACCCGAGAGATTGGAGTTAAACAGGACAAGCAGCGTCTTGCTGGTATTCGTCGGATCAATTAAATAAAAGCCGACTGAAGAGCCTGATGTTGCCGGCGGTTCTGTTGCATAATTGATTGAAAGTTTAATCGGCGCACTGGCACTCACCGCAAAGGTATCAAAATTATTTGTTGTGGACGGAGTTGTGTCAAATAACATCCCGACGGCAGACCCTAAGCTTGATGAATTATCAACCGAAACATAACCGGAACCAGGAGTTTGATACGTTGACGTATATCCACCGCTTCCAGTCCATTTACGGAAGTTCGCGGCATACTGGCCGTCCGTATTAAAATCAAGAAGGACATCCGCACGGACTACACCGCCAAGAGTCATTAGGGCTATGCCTGCAATGTGGAAAAATTTGCTGTTCATATTTCCTCCTAAATTAATAATTGTGAATGTAATTACACTTAATGAATAACTAATTGTAATAATATTTTGCTATACAGATCGTCTTATTCAAGATGACTTCCCAATCTATTATTGGCGTATGTCAAATTAAAAGTTTGCCGTTGCGATACCAGTTCCGCATGGCCATCCAGAAAAACAATGCTGTTTTTCCCGACATGACGCGCCAGAGCTGGAATATCCACAAAAGTTCCTCCGTAACTGCTGGCATATAGCCCGTTATCATTGGATAACGCAATTCGATTATATTGATATGGAGAACTATCATACATGGCAAACGTATAATAGGTTGAATCAGCATATAACACAGTCGTTGTCGGCGCACGCCAACCTGTCAGTCGAGTCATATAGATTCCGCCGGAAGGTCCTTGCGCCATGTAATAATTGTAGCCGTAACTGACTCGGACGTTAGCGACCGTTCTATTGGTAATAGCGTAGGTATCGCCGATGCCCAGATATTGGCCGGTTGTGCTTTCATTATCATGGCCGGCCTTAAACAATCGGGATGTTGATAGATCTGTCGGACATGTCATAATCTTCAATGGCGGCCTGTTTTGCAAAAGCAGTAATCTCATAGGCGTAAAATAAAAGTAATAATTATTAACAATCGGACCATTCTGCGACGGAAGAGTATTGTTATTTTCAAAAGCGTACATCATCGTTAATGCGCCGAGTTGCCGCAGACTGCTTGAGCACACCGTGGACTTGGCCTGATTACGTGCATCTTTCAGCGATGGCAGCAGAATTGCAATAAGAATAACTATAATTGCAACAACAACCAGCAATTCAATCAATGTAAAAGCTTGCTGTTTTTGTTTCATCTGAAAATGACCTCTCTGTTGTGCACACATCCATAATCATGCCAAAAAGCAATTGCCGATCAGCGATAGATGGCGTACCAGTCCCAGGCATACTGCGGATAGCAATAGGCCACCGGGTAAACAACAACTTCGCCTTTTGGTCCTCTCGTGTTGTATTTCAGCACTTCAACGTGGCCGTCCATCATTCCCACATTCATACCGTTACCGGGATGGCGAAAATCCAATTGATACCATCCGGCGCCGTTGCCATTGGTCGGCGGCGCGGTGGGCACCGTAATTTGATCAGGAAAACCGCCATCCGCGTTAGGCTGCCAGGTGCGATAAACCTGCGTATCATCCCATACGCGGGCAATACGCGAGGGATTGGCCGCAAAACCGGTTCTGCGACCGCCGCCAAGATGCGCCATTCCCCCGTAGAGCATGTTGTTAAAGTGATATCCCGTCACATCATTTTTACCCACGGATGTCACCTGATGAGCATTATTGCGATCAAAAAGCGCGGCGCAAAATGGCGCGGGAGCTGTTGTCCCGGCAGGCGTCCTATATTGCCTGTTTGACCAGTTTGGCTTCAAAAAATCCCACCAATGATAAAGCGTACCGTTCATGGTGATTGAAACAGGCGTCGTCCAGTTTTGATTTTCGTCAGCGTATATCATGTCCGCAATGACCAGCGACCGAATATTGGTCTGGCACGTCACGGCCTTTGCCTGGTTCCTTGCATTTGAAAGTGACGGAAGCAAAACCGCCATGAGAATGGCGATGATTGCTACCACAACCAGCAGCTCAATCAATGTAAATGCGGCATAACGTCTGTTCATACCATGCCTTTTCAGTAAAAGTCTTCAAAAATGCCGTTCGTTCACGGGTTTTCCGTTGTTTCGCCCTTAAATATTTCCGGACGATATTTAACCAGAACAGGCCCTTCCGGCAGCAAAGTTCCGGATATCATCCATTTAAGCAACCGCCTGACATCAGGGACATAATCCGGCATTTTCATGCAGGTAATCGACGGCCAGCGGTATTCAGCAAATTCACCAATGTCCGCAATGCACAATGATGTTTTTCGCCCGAGCCGGATACCGCGCTCGCACATGGCCCTCATGGCGCCTTCGGCCGCGGCTGTTGATGTCGTCACGATGCATGTTTCGGTTATTTTTTTGTCATCCAGTAATTTTGACATGATCTGATACGTATGCGGCAAACCATGCGCATACGATGCGACCGGTTGATCAATCAACTGCCCTTTATATCCCCGGCTTTGCATCCATTCGCGCCAGACATTAATTCGGCTATAAGTTCCCTGAATGTGCGGTTCTGTATTCAGAAAAACAAAAGAACGATGACCGATACTTTCGGCATACTCCAATATCGGTACAGTCAGGCTGCCGTTGGTCAGTGTCGGGATACCAAGTTCACTCATATCAGACGTAAACAACGTCGCCACCGGCCGATCCCTGTTGGCAAGGCGTTCTGCAATGTGCGATGGCAGCGGCCCAGGATCTGAACACGCATACAGAAAAACACCGTCAAACCCACGAAGAGTATCCACAATAGCCGGGTCATCCCAGTGAACATACGTGACAGGGCGAACCGTGACCGGCAATCCTTCCGCAGCCAGCGAAACCGCTTGCTGCATCTGAATAATCGTGGGCGCATAAAACGCCGGCGCAAGAAAGGCTATTCGTGTTACTTTACGATCTTCTTTTTCTGTGCGTAAATCAATACGCCCTGATGATTTACGTACCAAAACTCCTTTGGCCATCAGCTCTGAAATAGCCCTGCGCGCAGTATTACGGCTCACGCCGACTTCCTCAGCCAATTTACGGCTGCTGGGCATGCGCTTAAGCCGAAAATCACCGGCAGTCAGGCGATTCTCAATAACGCGAATAACTTCTTCAAATTTTGTTTCCATAACGCTCGGGCACCCAATTATGTCTAAAAAAGACATGGTACCAAAAATGGGTTGATCCACTTTTGGTACCATGAATATACCTTACATTTATTGAATGTCAAAATAATCTTTGTCTATATTGCGGCCTGATCCTAAAACGGACGTCGGCGGATGACGCAAACCTCCAGTAAGCATCAGAAAAAATTTACGCCATTCGCAAGTGTTAATTCAGGCAGCAGCCATAACATGCGTCAACGCTCCCATTCAGTTGACCTGCGAATCATCAGTTCTGAAGTCAGCAGCATCTGCCTGGCCGGCAGTGCGGGTTGTTCAATACGGTCAATCATCATCTGCATCGTTGCCAGCGCAATATCACGACATGGCTGCCGCATGGTAGTCAGCGGCGTTGAGAGTAGCGTGGCGTAACGCACATCGTCAAAAGCCGCCACGGCCAGATCCTGCGGCACGCGCAAATTGAGAGTCGAAAGAGTCTGCATCAGCATGGCCGCGGTTCGGTCATTGGCGCAGATCACCGCATCCGGCTTATGCAGCGCAAGCATCTGCCGAACGACATCAGCGTTGGCGGGATCGCCTGTCATAAACTGAAAATATCTGTCAGAATATCCCGCACGCACAAAGGATTCCCGAGCGCCGGCCACGCGCAGATCTGTTGTTCCCGGAAATCGCGGTCGCGCAAGAAAGCAAATCCGGCGCGCTTTTTTCTCAACCAAGTGCGAACCGATGACATAACCTGCGGCAAAATTGTCAATGCCCACAAGATCAAAATCGCTGCGGCCGGGGAAATCCGCAATATCGCGATCAAGCAAAATCACGGCAATACCGGCCTCGCGCAACATCAGGGCAATGCGCTGATTCAATTCAGCGCGTTGCTCCGGCAATTCAAGCGGCGCAAAGATCACACCGCTCACTTTATCCGCGATATACCGCTGCGCCAGCAGCAATGCCTGCTCAGGCGAATAATCCTCCGCATCCGCACCGGCTGTGTGCCCCAAAAGCAACTCATGCCCGCGAGACTGGGCGCAGCGTGATATTTCCGTACAAATCGGATCAAGAATTTCCGTATTGCCAAGCCCCGACACAACAAGGCCGATTTTAAATGAGCCGGCTTTTGCGGCCGGAGGATTTTTACGAATATAGGTGCCCGATCCCGCGCGACGCTCAATAAGCCCGCGACTGCGGAGTTCATGCATGGCGCGAACGACCGTCATGCGAGAGATATTGAATTTGCGAGTCAATTCCGCTTCGCTGGGCAACCGGCGCTCCGGACTGAACTTGCCTTCCTGTATCCCGCGCATCAGGTATTGCTCAATCATCATGAACAGCGGCATATCAGCCTGAGCATCTGATGAGCCGCTTGTACGCGCCGCAACTTCCTGACTAATCAACTTTTTATTCAACTTTTGTTTTTCCGTTTGACGCATGGCAACCTCAATGTCATTATTTTATAGAAAATTACAACACAAAACGAGACACGTCAAATAATAGGATGACAAATGACCTCAAAGCTAACTATACAACTTTACCAATCAACCGCCGAGATTACAAATTCGTTTTCTAAAATCAAAATAGCCGTCCTGGGTGATCTTTGCCTTGACTCATACTGGCAACTGGCCGATCAGGAAGAACTCTCTATTGAGACAGGATTGCCGGTGCGGCGTGTTGCGGCACAACATTATTCTCTGGGCGGCGCGGGAAATGTCATGGCGAATCTGCATGCATTGGGGATCGGCAGAATCTCCGCTTTCGGCATTGTCGGCGATGACCTTTTTGGCCAGGAACTTAAAAAAATACTCGCCGGACTCGGCGCGGATGTCGGCGGCGTGCTGACTCAGCGGCAAAATTGGCAGACGTATGTCTATGCTAAACCCATTCTGAAAAACAAAGAACTCAATCGCATTGATTTTGGCGGATTTAACCGACCAGAAAAAAATACAATCAAAGAAATGGCCGCCCTGCTTGAAAAAGCGGCCGGAGAACATGATGTCCTGATCGTCAATCAACAGATAAAAGAAGGCCTGTATCAGGAAGAAATCATTCAGACAATCAATCGGCTGGCGGAGCAATATCCCAGGCTGATCATCCTTGTGGACTCCCGACATTTTGCTGCGAGTTTCGGGCGGGTCATTTACAAAATGAACATGCAGGAAGCCGCACGACTGACTGGCCGCGTTGAGCCATCATCACGAGACGATGCGCGCGAAATCGTCACGACGCTGTCACGTAAATCAGGTAAACCGGTATTTGTCACTCGCGGCGACCGTGGCGTACTCGTAGGCAATGGTAACGAAGTCCACGAAATTCCGGGCACGTTGATATCGCCGCCGATTGATCCGGTAGGCGCAGGCGATACGGCATTATCCGCAATTGCCGCTGCACTCGGAAGCGATACCTCGCCGCAGGGCATGCTCAATGCCGGATGGCTGGCGAATCTCGCGGCATCCGTTGTGCTAAAAAAACTGCATGTCACAGGTACGGCCACTCCGGCCGAAATAGAAAACGCCGCGCGTAACATGGATTACGTTTACGAACCGGAACTGGCCGCAGATCCCAGACAGGCCGCCTATGCGCCGGGAACGGATATTGAAATTGTGCGTACATTACCTGAAAAAATGGCCATCCGGCACGCCATTTTTGACCATGACGGCACCATTTCCACGCTGCGCGAAGGATGGGAGCAGATCATGGAGCCGATGATGGTCAAGGCAATCATGGGCCATCATTATGCAACTGCAAGCCTTGAGCAGATCAACGAAGTCACCCATGCCGCGCGCGCATTTATTGACCGCACCACCGGCATACAGACGCTTGTGCAGATGAGGGGACTTATTGAGCTGGTGCGTTCTTTTGGCCATGTGCCGGAAAACGATATTCTTGATGAGCACGGATATAAGCGCATTTACAATGATCAACTGCTGAAGATGGTTCATCAGCGCGTGGCGCGTCTTGAGCGCGGCGAGCTTTCCCCGGTTGAGTTTCAGATCAGAAACGCCCGCCTTCTGCTTCAGAAATTGCATGACGCCGGCGTAACGCTTTACCTGGCCAGCGGAACAGACGTTCAGGATGTGATCGCCGAGGCCAAAGCGCTGGGATACGCGGATCTTTTCGGCAATCGTATTTTCGGCGCGGTCGGCGATATCACCGTTGAAGCAAAAAAACTGGTGCTTGAGCGCATCATGAAGGAAAACCAACTTTCCGGAAGTCAGCTTGTCACCTTTGGCGATGGCCCGGTGGAGATGAGAGAAACCCGCCGGCATGACGGCATTGCCGTGGGTATAGCCAGCGATGAGGCAAGGCGTTTTGGTCTGAATCTTTCAAAACGCAGCCGGTTAATAGGCGCCGGCGCGGATCTGATTGTGCCGGATTTTGGGCAGCTTGATCAACTGCTGAACATTTTGAAGATCAAAAAAGCTTAAACAACCATACGATAAAAAAGTAAGGAAAAAAACATGATCTCTGAACCTAAAATTCTCACGCCGGAACAATGCCGCGCGGAGCGTGATCGCCTTGATGCACAAGGCAAAAAGCTGGTCTTTACCAACGGCTGTTTTGACATTCTGCATCGCGGACATGTGACATATCTGACATTTGCCCGCAATCAGGGTGACGCGCTGGTTGTTGGCCTTAACAGTGACGCATCCGTCAAAACAAACAAGGGCGATCTGCGGCCAATCTGCCCTGAAGATGATCGTGCGTATGTTCTGGGCTCATTGCGCGCGGTTGATTATGTGGTGATTTTTAACGACAAGGAACCTAAAGAACTGATCGCCAAAATTCTGCCGCATGTGCTGGTTAAGGGAAAAGACTGGGCGCATTATGTCAGCGGCCGCGAAGTCGTTGAGGCCAACGGCGGCAAAGTTGTGCTGGCGGACATGGTTGCCGGCAAGTCCACAACCGGAACCATTGAACGCGTTTTACAGGTATACGGCAATAAAGAGTAAATCATGAAAAAAAGCATTGTAGTTACTGGCGCGGCCGGGTTTATCGGCAGGAATATGGTTGAGGAACTCAATCGTCGCGGCCGTCAGGAATTGATTCTTGTCGATCTGCTGGGTACTGACGATAAATGGAAAAATCTTGTCGGCCTGAGTTATGAGGATCTGCTTCAGCCGGATCAGTTCCTGAAAAAAACGCTCAACGGCGAGCTTTCCGATATTGAATCGATCATTCATCTCGGCGCATGCAGCGCGACAACGGAGCGCAATGCGGATTATCTTCTGGAGAATAATTATCGCTATACGCGCGAACTTTGCCAGTGGTGCTTAAAGCATGATACGCGTTTTGTGTACGCATCAAGCGCGGCAACCTATGGCGACGGCCAGCAGGGATATAA
Source organism: uncultured Phycisphaeraceae bacterium (assembly GCA_964610975.1). Taxonomy (GTDB): domain Bacteria; phylum Planctomycetota; class Phycisphaerae; order WQYP01; family WQYP01; genus CAZSYN01. Next base: position 49,433 of record CAZSYN010000018.1, on the reverse strand, counting down.
TGACAGTGATTTGGCCACGCCAACGCTCAAGCCGCTCAATATGTATGGCTACTCAAAGCATATGTTTGATCTCTGGGCGCTCAAGCATCATTTGTTTGATCGCATCGTTGGCCTTAAATATTTTAATGTGTACGGACCCTACGAAGCGCACAAGGCCGACATGCGTTCAGTGGTGCATAAGGCTTACGGGCAGATCCGCGACAGAGGGTATATTGAATTATTCAAGAGCGACCATCCCGATTACGCCGACGGCCGGCAGATGCGCGATTTTATTTATGTTCGTGACGTGGTGAACATCACACTGCATTTTGCGGAGCACAGGGAAAAGAGCGGTCTGCTGAATTGCGGCACCGGCAAAGCCCGCACCTGGGAGGATCTTGCCAAAGCGGTTTTTGCGGCAATGGGCAAGCCGGCGGATATACGATTTATTGACCTGCCGCCGATGCTGCGCGGTAAATATCAGTATTTTACACAGGCGCAAACGGATAAACTACGCAATGCCGGGTATACGGCGCCATTTACAGAACTTGAAGATGGCGTGCGTGACTACATCACTCACTATCTGATGAGGTAATCATGATCAATTGCGCAGGTCAACGTTCTTGGCGGATCAAAGCACGCGGCATTGAGGCATTTGTCACTCAACTGGGCGGGCATCTTGCGCCGGTTTATTTTGATCTCGGTAAAAAAAAGATTCAGCCATTTGAGATCGCTCCCTGGGCGCGCGAAAAACTTCCGGCCGGCACGGATGCCGTGCTAAAACCAATGCGCGGTGATTTTTTCTGCATGCCATTCGGCGGTAACACGCGGGCCTATCGCGGTAAAAAGTATGCGCCCCACGGCCAAACGGCCGGCGATTCATGGTCGTTTAAAAAAGCGGATCAAACAGATGCCGCCAGCGCGCTGACTCTGCAAATGAAATTACGGCGCGGCGGCCAGGTTGAAAAACAAATTGAACTGCGCTCCGGCGATTCGGCCGTATACCAGCGGCATACCATTTCCGGAGTCAGCGGCCCGATGCCGTTGGGACATCATCCTGTGATTCAGTTTCCGGATGAACCGGGCGCGGGATTTATTTCTACAAGCCGTTTTGTTTTGGGCCAGGTATATCCGCAACCTGTTGAATCGCCGGAACAGCGCGGGTATTCGGCGCTTAAACCGGGCGCAACATTTTCGTCACTCGCTGAAGTTCCGACAATTTTCGGCACATCGGCCGACCTGAGCCGTTATCCCGCGCGCCGCGGATATGAGGATATCGTCCTGCTGGCCAGCGATCGCACACTGCCATTTGCATGGACCGCGGCCGCATTTCCGAAACAGGGATACGTCTTTTTCACGCTCAAAAATCCCCGCGTACTCGCGTCCACGCTCTTTTGGATCTCAAACGGCGGCCGGCATTATGCGCCCTGGGATGGACGGCACGTCAACGTCATGGGCATGGAGGAAATCACCGGCTATTTTCATGCGGGAATCGCCGAATCAGCCCGAAAAAATACGCTAAGCGATCAGGGAATCCCGACCGTATGTAAACTTTCGACGCGCAAGCCGTATGTAGTCAATTTTGTCATGGGCGTTGCGCCGATATCAAAACGTTTTACCCATGTCACAGACATTGTCGCGAAGGAAAAAGGAATCAAACTGATTTCCGCCAGCGGCGATGAGGCTTATGCGCAGGTTGATCTCGATCACCTGCAATTACAGTAACCATTTTTATATTTTTTAGTCATTATTCAATAATCAGGAAGTGAACGATGCAACGTTATCCGGAATACACGCGCGAACGTCTGAATTTGCTGGCCAAAACGCTCGAAAGCAAAGTATATTCCCAGCGTTCTCCGATGGACGAGCTGTTGGTAAGTCCAAAAACGGATCGCATCAGTTACGATGAGGCTCAGCAATTAACGGGTTTTGTTCCCGCGCAATTCGGACAGATGTTCGGCCCATTGTGGGCCACATTCTGGTTCCGTGGCCGGGCGCGTATTCCGCAGTCGTGGGATGGCCAGCGCGTCGATCTGATCTGGAATTCTCACAGCGAAGCGACGTTGTGGATTAACGGCAAAAGCATGCAGGGATTTAACGAAGATTCAACTGGATGGCACAGCCATCGCCGCGATAGCGCAATCATTACTAAGCAGGCCACGGGCAATCAGGCCTTTTCTTTTCAAATAGAAATGGCGTGCAACAAAATTTTCGGCATGGTGGATGATCACATCCCGAATTACACGCTCATCAAGCCATACGTTCTTGAGCAATGCGAACTGGTATTGTTTGATGGCCAGGCGTGGGATCTTTATTTTGATTATATGGTTTTGCAGCAACTGCTGGCCAGCACGCTACAGCAGACCGATAAGCCGCTCAACGGGTTGCTGCTGAGCAGATTAAATGAATTTGCAAATACGTATAATCCTGATGACCGCGCCACATGGGCCCCTGCCGGCGCGATTCTCAAGAAGCTTTACGAAAACAAGAACGGTACCTACGGCCACGAAATTTCCGCCATCGGCCATGCGCATATTGACACCGCATGGCTCTGGCCGCTGGCGGAGACGTATCGCAAGTGCGTGCGCACGTTCAGCACGGCCGTTTCGTACATGGATGAATATCCGGAATACAAATTTGCCTGCTCGCAAGCCCAGCAATATGCGTGGATCAAAGAGCGCAATCCCGATCTTTACCAGCGCATCAAAGCCAAAGTAAAAACGGGGCAATTTGTCCCTGTCGGAGGAACATGGATTGAGCCGGACTGCAACATTCCTTCAGGCGAATCGCTGATCCGTCAATTTTTATACGGCCAGAAATTCTTTCAGCAGGAATTTGGTGTGACCTGCCATGAATTTTGGAATCCGGATGTGTTTGGCTATAACGGGCAGCTTCCGCAGATCATGCGGGAAGTGGGCATTAAACGATTCTTGACGCAAAAACTTTTCTGGAATCGATTCAACCCGCCCACGATGCACAGTTTTATCTGGGAAGGCATTGACGGCAGCCAGGTGCTCACGCATTTCCCGCCATCGGCCACATATAATGCCACCGTCAGCATTGAGCAGCTTCGCAGCAGTGCGGAAAATTATCTTGATCATGATCGCTCGCATCGCAGTTATCTGCTTTTTGGTTATGGCGATGGCGGCGGCGGCCCCACCAAACCCATGCTCGAAACGCTCCGGCGCGTCGGTAATCTTCAGGGTGTCCCGCGCACAGAGATTCGCAACAGCAATGAATTTTTCTCCCAGCTTGAGCAGGATATTCAAGATCCGCTCAAGCGCATCGGCGAACTTTATTTTGAACGCCACCGCGGCACATACACATCCGAGGCGGCCGTTAAGCGCGGCAACCGAAAGAATGAAATTCTTCTGCACGATCTTGAATTTCTTGCCACGATGCTGACGGTCACGGCCGGTGCTGAATATCCCGCGGCGGAAATTGACAAGCTCTGGCAACTGCTATTGCTGAATCAATTCCATGACATTTTGCCCGGCTCATCCATTACTGAGGTTTATCAGGATTCGGCACGTGATCATGCGATCATCGCCTCTGGTGGAACACAATTATGCGATACGGCGCTCAAGGCGCTTGGGAATCAAAACAAGGGATTGTCTCCTATTAACACCACGGGTTTCGCGCGCGCCGAAGTTGCCGAAGATTCGCAGGGCCGATTTGTTTACATTGAGGCGCCAAGTTACGGCATCGGCCGTGCCACCACGGCAGATGATAAAGTGGCCGTTGAGCATTCCGGAGATACGATCATTCTTGAAAATCGACATCTGCGTGCGGTTCTCAGCACAGGTGGCGAGGTCATCAGCCTGATAAACAAAGCGACAAAACGGGAGGCACTATCTGCGCCGGGTAATCAATTGCTGTTGTATGTTGATACGCCCATTATTGAGGATGCGTGGGATGTGGATCCTTTCCATCTTGAGCAGGAAAGCAAGTGCCCGCCGGCCGAAAGCTGCACGGTTTCGCGCAAGGACCCGCTGCGTGTGGAGATTACTTTTGAACGTAAAATTGGTGATAAGAGCCACGCCAGACAAATCGTAAGCCTGTCGGCCAACTCTCCTCGCCTTGATTTTCATACCGTTGTGGATTGGCAGGAAAGTCACCGCATGCTCAAAGTGGCATTTCCGGTCAACGTGCGCGCCATGAACGCCACCTACGACATGCAATTTGGCAGCACAGAGCGGCCGACGCACTTTAACACCAGTTACGATCTGGCGCGTTACGAAGTCCCCGGCCACAAATGGAGTGATCTTTCCGAATCTGATTTTGGCGTCGCATTGCTCTCAGAAAGCAAATACGGCTACAGTACATTTGGCAATACTATGCGCCTGAGCCTGCTGCGTTCAACCAAATATCCGGATACGGCCGCGGACATGGGCCGGCAGGAATTTGCTTACGCCATCATGCCTCACGCCGGAACCTGGGCTCAGGCCGATGTCGTGGCCGAAGCGCATCGGTTTAACATGCCCGTGCGCTGGCTTCCCGGCGTCTGCGAGCCCATGAGCTTTGCATCAGTCAATGACGGCAATCTTGTTCTGGATACGATTAAGAGAGCCGAATCCGGAAACGGCATCATACTGCGACTTTACGAATGCCATGGTTCGCGTGGTACGGCAACACTGACATGCGCCATGCCATTTAAATCCGCAACCCGCTGCGGCGCGCTTGAACAGGAAAAGGAATCATTACCGGTCAATCATGACAAGATCAGTATCTCATATGAACCATTTAAAATCATAACGATCAAACTTCAATGAGATCGTCGCGGCAATATAAAGGAACCGTAATCCTGGCCAGAAATAACGCGAAATTCCTGCCGTCAAACGGTGCGCCGGCATCAGTCTTCGCATAAAATAGAGTCTGGTATTTGATTCACTTTGTATTATAAGAAATTTATGAATACATTGGATCCCAGACATATCGTAAACGGCGCCATCATTCCTTCTGAAGGTTACGCCGATCAGCCTTATATTGTTCGCGCGGATGATGGCGCGTGGCTGTGCGTGATGACCACCAGCGGATCGCACGAAGGCAACGCCGGCCAGCATGTTGTCAGCATGCGTTCAGTGGATCAGGGAAAAACGTGGATTGACCGCGCGGATGTTGAGCCGGCTGACGGCCCGGAAGCATCATACGCAGTGCTGCTCAAGACGCCCTGCGGACGCATTTATTGTTTCTACAATCACAATACCGACAACATCAGGGAAATAAAGGCCGAGACCGGCGAGATTTTTCACCGGGTGGATTCGCTTGGCCATTATGTTTTTAAGTTCTCTGACGATGGCGGCAAATCATGGTCCGCTCAACGGTATGACATACCGATTCGCGAGTTTGCCTGTGACCGCAATAATGTGTACGGCGGAAAACTCAGATTTTTCTGGAATGTCGGCCGCCCGCTCATTCGCGCCAACGGCCAGATGATCTTGCCGATTCATAAAATCGGCGCGATGGGAGAAGGTTTTTTCGCGCAATCGGAAGGCGCCTTTATCGCTTCTGATAATATCCTGACGGAACAAAACCCCCGCAATCTCCGCTTTACCACGCTTCCCGATGGCGACATCGGCCTGCGCACACCGCCCGGCGGCGGACGCGTTGCCGAAGAACAGTGCATCTGTGAACTGAGCGACGGCTCTTTATATTGCGTTTACCGATCTGTTGATGGCTGGCCGGTGGATACTTACAGCCGCGACGGCGGCCACACCTGGTCTGCGCCGCAATACAAAACATACACACCCGGCGGCCGCCGAATTAAACATCCGCGCGCCGCCAATTTCGCATGGCGATGCGCCAATGGCATGTATCTGTATTGGTATCACAACCACGGCGGCGAAGCGATACGCCACACTCCCGGCGGATGGGATCCTTATAACGGCCGCAATCCGGTTTGGCTCGCCGCCGGTATTGAGCGAATCACGCCCGGCGGAATCATGATTGAATGGTCGCAGCCCGAAATTCTGCTTTATGATGATGATCCGTATATCCGCATGAGCTATCCGGATCTGGTTGAAGATGCCGGCCGTTATTACTTCACGGAAACGCAGAAAAACATCGCGCGCGTGCATGAGATTCCGTCCGATCTGCTCAGCGGACTTTTTTCACAATGGCGCAATCGCACGGTATCGCGCCACGGGCTTGTCCTTGAACTGAACGGTCCCGATAGCGTGCCGCCTGTTGTGTCAATGCCTGATTTGCATGATTTTACTCGGCGTGATCACAGCCGCCTTGACGCGGCCGGCAAGGATCAACGCAGCGGTTTTTCGCTGGATTTCTGGCTGACTCTGGATTCTTTGGCGCCAGATCAGATTTTACTTGATAACCGCACCGCCGGCGGCCACGGGTTTTATGTCGCCACAACCAAGCAAGGCTCGCTCCGCATATCGCTCTGCGATGGGCAAAGTGAGTCCGCATGGGAATCGGATTCTCAGATACTGCGGGAGGGCGCACAACATCATATCGCGATTGTGGTGGACGGCGGGCCCAAAATCATCACATTCATCATGGACGGTGTATTGTGTGATGGCGGCAAAGATCGTGAATTTGGCTGGGGTCGCTTTAACCCGGCGCTAAGCTCAATTCGCGGCGACAAAACATTGCGCATTGCATCATCATTGCGCGGCCGCATCCATATGTTGCGTATTTACAATCGCCATCTGAAAACAAGCGAGGCCGCATCACATTTTCATGCAGGTATGCGCTGTTAAAAAATCATAAATAACAGCCCCGCCGCCTTGATGGCGCAGGGCAAAAACAGTCAACACTTACTCATCCTGAACAGTGGTTATTTGGCCAGCAGAAGATCGGCCTGCTCGCGAACCTGATGTGCCGCTTGATCGACGGAAAGATTCGTTTCCGATTTGAGTATCTTCCAGAAAATCCGATTTTCAATGGATTCGCCCACGCGCAAATAAACAAACGGCCCGACCAGCTCCAATTCCATGTAATTCTGGCCGATATCCGAAAACACCTGCGCTGATGAGCCATCCGCATACGCCGCATCCGGTTGATATTCCGTGCATTGCATGAATATATAGTTTTGATACCATCCTGCGACCCATCGCCCGAATGTTCCTATTTTAAGCGGAATCGTGTGCGTTGGCATTAAAACTGCCGCGGATTGATCATTCAGTACGCGTATCGATTCAGTATGAATCGGATCATCACTAAGTGCAATCCACGTTTTAGGTACCGGCGGCCGAACGTCTGCCAATTCCGTCAGACCCGCTTGTGCCATCGTAACCTGGGTAACCGACCACAGATGAACCGGAAATGGATTCTGCACTACACGCGTCATTTTATTGATTATTTTGACTTGCTTATCATCATCGTTCAGCACAATAGTCCGGCGCAACTGAACCCCAAGATGAGGACTGATGGGGCTTTCCATAACGATGTGCCGCGACGATTTTTCAATCAACCGCCACGGTTGGCCGTCAATAACTCCGTCTGGCGGGTAGTTACCCATGCGTCCAAAAGCGGCGCGCTGAAAGTATTGCATCGTAGGCAATACTCTGTCACCACCGACATTGTAAACAATAGTATCAAGTGGGCTTTTAGTTGCATTATTTAAAATTCTTGAATTATTGATCCATAGCAAATTGGGCCCATTGATTTCGCCGAAATCCACGATCCTTCCCGCTTTTGGCGATACCGCAACCCGCAAATATTTATTTTGCATCACCAACGAATCAGGAAATGATACCGGCTTTTGAGGATCATCGGACACCATAAAACTTAACGAAGTATTTTCAGTGTGTGATGAATGAATCACCTGAGCGTCAATTTGCACTGAACTATATAAAGCGAGTATGACGAAAACGATGACCCATGTTTTATGACATAAAGTTGGCAAGTACCTGCTCCTACCATATGGGATGTTTGTTTTGCCGTGAAGAAATTTTCCGGCCGCTGTTCAAAATATCAATGCCATAAAATTCAACTGAATCACCGCCCCATGTTTCGACGGATACGCGATTTTTATCATCAGCAAGATCAAAAAGCATATCTTTTACAATCATTTTATCATCAAGCGCGATATTCACCAGACCGTCATGAACCGTGAGCGCCAGGGTATATGTATTCTTCGGATCAAGCGGAACCTGATACAACTGGCCTTCACTCCATCCGTTCAGCGGCCCTATCACAGACCATTTACCGTCATGATTAATACCAATATTTCCAAAATTCACACGAAAACGATTATTCGCTTTGAATGCGATAACGAGTGTGCCATCGCGTTGCAATAAAACATCCCTAAGCATTGCGCGCGGCGCCGCCTGATACGGCGTAGACTCCATTTTCCATGATTCTTTGCCATTCAGGATGGCCGCGGAAAATTTGACGCCCGCTGCTCCCTGATTCACGTCCCACGAATTGCGGTCCGTTAAATTCGGCTTGATGAACGGATCAGGCGAACCGTCGACCATTTTCACGCGCCCGACTCCCAGCCCCGGCACATACAGATCTTTTGACGCCGCCGCAGCCGTACCGCCAGCAATATCAATCGCATTCCCCGCCCAAGTCGACAGGACCAGATTGCACGACTCTGTTGACGGCAACACCAATCCGCGCGCCAGCGGTTTACCGTCATACGTCATATCCATGCGTTGGCCGCGAACTGTGATTTCCACCGGCACATACCGATCATGCGTTACCGTCGGTTGATAAATCGCGCCAAGTTCCTGCGTAAACCCATCAGCCTGCCAGCCGCTATCCCACTGCACAATTGATTTGCCCACGCTGAATCTCATTCGTCCCGCGTGACGCACCATAAGCGACAACGATCCCTCCGGCGTCAGCGCAAGCGCCGTCATTTCGGCCCGCGCCTCATCGGCCCATTGAGTGCTGCTCAGGCGCACTATCGGCTGGCCACCGGCATCCTGTACGGATGCAAGTGATACGCCATTTTGCCGGCCGTTAAGTTTCCATGATTCCCTTGCCAGGCGGATTGCCTGCATCTGGCTGGCCGACGTTTCAGTTCTCGGTTGAATCCGTATGGCCACGCATCGGCCGGCCGGTAATTCACAAACCCAGCGATTATTCCGCAACGTCAATGCTTCTCCGCTGATCATCTCCACCGCGGAGAGCGTCCTGTTTTGATACAGGCCGTTCAAGTCCAATTCCACCCGATCATCCGTCACGCTGGGATTGCCCGCCACCACCAGTGCGGAATCATCGCGCCTGTAATAGGAAACTTTTACAACATTGCGAGCACTGCTTGCCGCCACATGCGGGCCTTTACGCCAGTACGGAAAATACTCAGTTCCCGGTTGATCGTCAAAACCGCTCAGCACATCGCGCACAATGGGGCTATCTTCAAGTTCATTATCATGCAGCAGCGCATACGTAAGACTCCAGTAGAATCCCTTATTGCGGCGCCATGTTTTTTCCCAGAATGCGGTTCGCAATCCCCACGGCCGCCCACTGTAGCCAACGATATACTGAGCCAGCGGGATCTGGTAATCACGCGGATAGCGCGCCAGTTGTTCGCCTTCCATGTATCCGTCAAAAAACGAAAGTGTATTGATATCAAGTCCGCCGCCGGTATGCGCCGCCATGTAAAACGGCCGGCCGGATTCATTAAAAATGCCTCGCAGACGTTTTAAGAATGTGCGCTGTGCAACAATGCGCGAATCCACGTCGTCATCCCAGCTCACGGTTTCGTCATGCTGGTGGCCGGGATTATCACATCCCCACGCCAGGCTCAAGCCGTCGCTGACGGTACCATCAATATGAGCTTCTTTAACCAGCTTTTCAAAAGCCCACAATTGCAGATCGCCTTCCGGCCCGCGTTTGCATGTGGCATAACACGCAATGTTTCTGCCCGGATTAAACGCCCGGCGATAAAATATCCATTTGGGAATCATCAGAAGATCATCAGAAAATTCCTTGAATCCCGGAGAATTTTCCGCCAATCCCTGGCAGGTATACAAAAGCCCCAGATGATTTTTTGGGTGCAGTTTATCCGTCCACTGGCGCAGCGCCGGAATCTTTGCCAGATCCGGATATCCCTGATAATCGCTCCAGTTTTCCCACTGCCATTCCACGCTCGGATGTATTTTCGTCAAATCCATCGGCTTGGTCGGCGTCGGTTGTAAAAAGAAACGGAAGATGCGTTCTGATTCTTTATATTGCCCAGGCGCATCAACAAAATTCAACTCCATCCACACCCGGTCAGCCTGTTCAATCAGTCGCATTTGATGCCGCTTATCGGCCGAAACAAACGGATTGGTGTCGTAACTGAAGGCCAGCCCCTGTTCCTCAGCGCCGCACCACAAAGAGCCTGCCGGCGCATCAAAACCATAGCCATCAAGCGCGCCGGCGTCCTGCACCAATGTGCGATGATAAAATTTCGCCGCCTCTTTTTTCAGCGGAATGCGCACCGCAAATCGGGACAACTGCGCTCCGCTGATACCGCTGAGCTTCATTTTAACAACCATGAATCCGTCATAGTCCAGTCGAGTTCGCACCTGAATATGCACCGGCCCATCCGCCGCGGCCGCTTCCGCAAAAACCTGGTTCCCATCCTGCCGCATGCGGGTTGCCTGCGTCTGCTGCATTTTCAGCGCACGCTCATTGCGCGCAGCGACGATCTCAATAGGCCCGGCCAGAATTTCCGATGCTCCGGCAATGGATTCCGGCAGGCCAAAGGCGCCGAAGCGCAGTTTTTTATCAATCAGCGTCACAACGTTTTTCTCTATCTCCGGGCGGCGCCACGGCGCCGGTATTTTTTCCTTGATATAGTCCGCGCCCGCATGCGTGCCGATCCACTCTTGCTCGGCAACCGCCGGCAAATCGCGCTTCACCTGCGTCAATAGTTTTTGTTTATTGTAAATCAGCAGTTCAGCCGTCCTGGCGGGCTGGGCCCCTTTCGGAATATCCACGCGAACCTGCTGGCGCAGATCAGAATTGAGCGGAATCTCTTTGTCCGGCAAACCGCTGACACGCAGCACGGCCCGGTCAGCCTGCGCCGGTTCCGGCTGCGTGACGGAACCCAGAATACAGCCGGAAAGCGGATAATAGCCGATTGCACCGCCCAGCGGAGCAACGGCCCGCAACGGCGATTTCAACGCTATCATGGGTGATTCAACCGTGCGATCTTTACCATGATTGGCCGGCAGCAATGTCATTTTGCCAAATGGCATCGGATAATATCCGCCAAAACCCGGCATGTACCACGCCGCCATCTGCGGCGGGCGAAACCGAAATGCGTTAAAAAAAAGAGCCTGCCCATCGGAAGCAGAAACGCCGATGCTCGCCAGCGGAATCCGCATCTCGGCCGTCCATCCGCCATGATCTTTACCGACCGCGGCCGTAAATCGCGGATTTTCAAGCGGAACTTCATTGTACGTCCGTGCCACCGCACCGACGGCATTGACGGTAAACTGATAATAATGATCCGCGGATACCGCCTGCGTACCCATGGCTCCTTCATAGCCGCCCATGTTCAGCACGTCGCGCTGAACCACGTTGCTGTCGGCAAGCCCCAGGACAATCTGCACCGCATCATCAAGATTCAGCGTCCCGGTCGCTGCGCGCGCCGCGGCGCGTGGATAATTCGGATCGCGCTCCTGGCAGCGAAACGCCGCCAGGATCGCATCTCCGTCATGTTTAATGTACAACGTCACCGGCGGGTCCGCAGGCGTGGAAAGATTCGGCCCAAATCTCCGAAGCACCGCCGCGTCAGACCATTCTTCAGGCGACAGAACACCGTCAACCTGTACTTTATTCATTGCGAAAGGAACCAGTGCTTCTGGCTTTGCCGCCTGGCCGGCCGCCATTGACGACATCAATGCCACCCCGCCGATCATATATAAACCAATGGACCGCCAGTTCATCAAACAGCCTTTCTATCATCCTTGAAGTGAATCAGTCGTTATCATTCACGGAAATACACGGCGGAATAAGTGCCCGGCGCGGTTTCCCAGTCACATGGCGCATAGCCTTTAAGTATATTTTCAACAATGCGCACGCTGCCATCCGCAAACAGACAGCGGATAAACCCGGCTTTTCCCATTTTATTCTTATGAACGGACGACCATTCCAGAACAATCGGAACATTCTGCTTGGTCAGGTACCGGTCATGGCTGCCGCCCAATGCCCATGTCGGCAGAATATAACGCGCGTCAATACTTTCAATACGCGAGCGCGGTACGGATACCAGGCTCAGAACATATGCGGCAAGGTTGCTTTCCGCCATGGAGTTCGGATTGCTTGTGGACGGATACTGTTCCGTCATAAATGGGCAGAAGAACACTTTCTGGCTGCTGCAAAATGAGGGGATCAGCGTCGGCCGCCAGCTTACGGCCGCCGGAGCGTTGATCAATCCGCCGCAGCCCGGACTCCAATGCAGGCCGCCGTCGCCCGCCGTCATGTAGGGAGTCTTTCCGTATTCATCCATATACATATTAATTGCCAGATTAACCTGGGCCATGTTGCTGGCGCATAATACATCCTTTGCCTGAATGCGCGCTTTGCTTAATGACGGCAGCAGAATCGCGATTAAAACGACTATGATCGCCACCACAACAAGCAGTTCAATCAGGGTAAATCCATGTTTACGCTGCATCTTCAAAACTCCCTCGGACAAAATGGACGGCCGCCCCGATCATCATGTCAAAACCTGGACCGGCGGCACAAGGCCAGAACTCCGCCGGTTATCACCAGTCCCGCCGCACCCGGCTCCGGCACATTCACTGTCTGAATCTGATAGACGCTGTTGTCAGCCTGATTTGAAATCCAGAGCGTATCATGTTCCGTATCATAGCCAATGCCCCAGGGCTTGGTAATTGATGCGTCAATATTAAATGTTTTCGCGACATTATATGACCATACGCCGCCGCCGTTATCAGTCACCGTCACATCCAGAATCCTGCCGTCAGACGCCAGCAGCCACACGTCATTGTTTTCGCCCAGCGCCACACCGGTCAATGAGCTCCCGGCGGCAAGAAAACTCGCAACATCATACGATGTGGATGAGGTAACCCCCCACGTGGGATATCCGTATTTGTAAAGAGTCGTTCCCTTCACCGTCCAGATTCCGGCATGATCGGCCGTTCTGCTGACCGCGGCGATATCGCCGGTGGAGTTGATCGCTCCGCCGTTGGTCAGTCCCCAAGTCAGGTTGCCCGGGCTCTTGTCGCCCGTTCCGTCAACACCCCAGCGGCTCCGATAGGACGTGCCATTCGCCGCAATGCCGATAAATTCAGTCGCATATGATCCTTCCCACGTATGGCAGATCGCCAGTCCGTACAGTCCCCCGCCGGATACAGACGAACTGCTGGATATCATGTTCATCTTGCTTGTGCCATTGATATCAAAGCGGTACACGGAGGAAGTTCCCGATACCACATAAATTTCCGTGGCCGTGCTTGTCTGCCTGACCTCAACGCCCCATATGGACGCCTCCGAAGTGGCAAATGAACTGAGAATATTCCCCGGCGCCGCCAGCGCCGCTGATGCGGTCAATCCCGCTATGGCCGCCAGAATCGTTTTTGCACGCATGACCGTCCTCCTTCATATTTTTTAATATAATAATTGCGTTTCATATTAACGCATGACCGCAAATACATGAACAGACCGGACAGGAAATGTGCAGGGAACGTCCCGCTATGGCTGAAGATTACTCTTGCCAGCCAATGCGAAGTTCACGCCTGCTGATATCGCTCAATTATGATTACCCTGCTGCGTCATCAACGGATTACAGACGTGCGGCGCTGCCGCGAACCACCAGTTCCACCGGTAAAAGAATCATACGGCCGGGAAGTTTTGGATTGGATATGCGATCAACACCCGTCTGCGCCGCCAGTATGCCGATGCCGCGCTTGTCCACGCGGATGGTCGTCAATTCCGGATGCGTCATCACCGCAAGCTGATCATCATTGAATCCAACAACCGACAATTCCTGCGGAACCGAAATATTCAACTGCGCCGCGGCCTTGAGCACACCGGCCGCCATAAAATCGCTATGCGCAAAGATCGCCGTCGGCCGGTCCTGGCTCTGCAACAGCTCCATTCCGGCGTCAAAACCTTCGCTCAGCGATGCCGATTCCGTCGGAAACAGCCGAATCGGCGGCCGATCCGCATGCGCCTGCATCGCAAGGATATAACCCGCCTCGCGCTCGCGGCTCGTGGCGCCGCATTCCATCGCGGCGCGCGGGCCGATATAAGCAATCTTGCGATGCCCCAGCGACAGCAGATGATTCGTGGCCTTCCATCCGCCGTCCATCATGTCGCTGCACACATAATCAAGAGTGCGATCCGTCCAGAAAGAGCCCACCACGATGATGGATTTGGCCACAGACCGCACCTGCGATAGCGCCTGCTCACAATTCAGCAGCACCAGCACGTCAATATTCTGCGGCGCGACAAGATCTCTGAGTTTCTCCTCCGAAACGCTCTCGTCCCAGGTTTCCACGAAGCTCAGTTCAAAATTACGCGACCGGAGTTCATCCTCAAGCGCTTCAATCATTTCACCAAAATAAGGATCGCCATATTTACCCAGTGGCGTGCTGAGCAGACATCCGAATTGCCGCGTCGCCGGAGCCGGATACGACCGCGCCCGCGAACGCCCTAACTGCCGCGCCCAACTGTTGGGTTTATATCCCAGCCGCTCAATCACTTCCGTGACCCGCTCGCGAATCTCCGGCCGAACGGACATCACTTTGTTCACCACATTCGATACCGTCATGACTGAACAACCCGCTTCCGCCGCTACATCCTTGACGGTTACCCGCGACTTGGAAATCATGTGTGCTGAATTGGTTTTGTTATTCGGCATTCCGCCTGCCTTATTTTACGTTACATGTAACACTATACCACGTGATTAATGTGCGTCAAATTCTATTCTTCAATTTTTGAATTTACTACACGGCTGGCCGATAACAGACCCGACGCATAGGCAAATCCTTATCCTCTGATATAGCTTCAAATAGCTGCAAATTCCAGTTGTTATGCCATTCAATCCGCACATGATCATCCTCCGCCACCAACGGCAGCCACACATAACGCGAGTCGCAAAGCGATGTCGGATTCCACCGATCCGCTAAAAATATAAAACATCCCGGACGCCCTTCAACCGGCAACACATAAGTACTTTGCGAATTAAATGTTACATTCGCATGATGGCCCACGCACGGATTGCCCATCACCCGCCACGGCCCATGCATATGTTCCGCAACGGCATACTCGGCGGCATTTGAATCCCAAGACGTCGTCCCAGAGGTGATCATAAAATACCGCCCCTGATGCTTGAATAACGCCGGCGCTTCGCGCCCCAGCGGCGGACCGGCAGTCTTAAAATGCAACGAAAACCGGCCGCTGGGCCGCCGGTAATCATCCGTCAATTGCGTAATACAAATCGCGGTGTGATAACCAGTTCCGAAAACCAGGTATGCGGACCCATCATCATCCTGAAATACGGTCATATCGCGGCTGTCCATTCCCTCCGGCCGCACGCTGCCAAGATAACAAAACGGCCCCGTCGGCGAATCCGCCACAGCCACGCCCGCACGTGCAAATTGATACCGATTCTTATCAATATGCATCCACATGACATATTGCCCGGTGCGGGCATTCCGCACTACCTTTGGCCGCTCAACCACTCCGCTGGGATGCAAATCATGATTCGGGCAATCCTTAACTGATTGCAGCACAAGCCCTTCGTCTTTCCAGTTCAGCAGGTCGCGTGATGAATAACAGTGAATGCCAATCACATCCACGCGCAAAGCATCCGGATATTCCGGATGAACGCTGTTCGGCGCCCCCTTGTCTTCGCCATACCAATAGTAAGTTTCACCGACACGCAAAAGACCGCCGCCGTGGGCCTGAATAGGCCGCATCTGCGTATCATGCCAGACCTGCCCAGGCTCAAAATGAGTTCGCATAAATCACATATCCTGCAACAGCACATGACGAACGAAAGTGAAAATCGCAACGCGAAAACAAAATGTTCCGCTACATGTAACATAATACCAAAACATTGATTGTCAAGCTTTGTTTATGCATCAGCGATATCACTCATGGCATGCCGACGTGATGAGGAAATGCTAAAAACACATCACACCTGACATGCCGCCCCACGAAGCGAGGCGGCATGTCAGGTGTGAGTTCTTTTTTAGCGCACACTATAAATGTCTATACAAATTTGGCTTTTTTGATCTGATTGCCGCGCTGCTGTTACTCGCGGGCCGACTTGGTTATTTTCTCTACGATACTGCGCGCCGCGTCAGGCAGCATCAGCGCGGCCGTATAATGATCGGTGGGATACACAATCCGGTGATCCGCCGGCAGATGCGCCGCGGCCGCCAGTTCATCCGAATTTTTCGTCGGCACAACCGTATCGTACATGCCCGTAAAGAGCCATGTACTCTCCGGCCTGAGCCTGTCCGCCACGCGTAACGGCTCAACCATGCGAAGCTGATCGTTAATTTGCTCCTGCGTAAAGCCCGCGCGGATAAACCGCTCCCTGAACGTCGCCGCATCGCGCTGGCCATTGCTGATCACCCCGGCCAAGTCTCCCCCCGCCAGCATGATAAACGTTTGGTCATAACCATCATCAAGTGTCGCGGTTACCGTTGCCAAAAATCCCCCCAGGCTGATGCCCGCCAGGTGCACCTGCGCTCCTGCCATTCCTGGCAATGCCGCAATGGCATCGCGCGCCCGGCGTGCATCGGCCACGGTCTGCCGGCTGCGCGGCAGAAATTGATGCGGGTTCGTCCGCAACTTCGGCGCGCTCCTGCGCCCATATCCCGGAGGCTGTAGCACAAACGCATGAACCTTCAGCGCGCGCAATCCCATCGCCAATGTGCGCGCGGCAATGCGTCGTGAGTCTGTTTCCGGAATAATCACCACCGCTGGTCCCGCCACGGGCCGGCCACTCTCATCCTGCGCCGCAAACCATTCAAGCGCAACTCGATCTGCCTCCGCCTGCTCCCACATGGGGAGTGGCGAAGGAAAGCTTACCATCGCATTTTCACCGGGCGCCGCACTGTCTGGTTTTTCCACCTTTACTTCAAATTTGCCCGGCTCCCACATAATCGGCGATAGCACCGCTTTGTGTTCCGGTTCTTTGAGTATCGCTTTAAGCGTGTCAGTGGCACTATAAGTCCCCTGCGCGGCAACATCAGCCCGCACCGCAATCGTTGCCGAAAGCGCCAACACCATTCCGACACACATACGCCGCATCATGATTATCATGGCAGTTCCTGCACTTGTTTAAATAGATCCGCCACATTCAGTTTGATATAGGGCCGCGACCACGCCGGCTTTTGCTCATCCGCATGCGCCACATACACTACGCCATCTTCAGGCACAAAAAGCACATCATGCAGATTGCTGCTCATCGCCACCGGCGCATCCATTAATCGCAGCGCCGCCTGATCATCAATCTTCCCATGCTGTTGCGTAATCCGTTCGCGCAGCGTGGCCAGCCGTTTGCCTTCGCTCAGCACCACCGCATCGGCAATGCCATCGCCCAGCAGCGGATGTTTTTCTCCCGGCATCACAAATTCAATAGATTCCGGCGTAGTGCTCACGCCCAGTGCCTGATGTGTTTTGCCATCACTCCACACATAATAATACGCACAGGTGCGCGGCGAATTTTGCCACAGCGATTTGACCTGATCAATTGAGTCACATTCCTCAAGCGCTCTTCTCATCAGGATCGCCATCGGCACGCCATCCCATTTGCCTTCGCCCCGGCCGCCCATTTCTCCCAGGCAAATCTGCGCATCATTCATGCCGGTCACAGATCCCACAAGCCCCGCATATCCCACATTGACATACGCATGGCCCGTTTCCGGCTTAACCACAAACACCACTGCCGAATGCTGCAAGCCGATTCCGCGCATGTAATCAAGAACGCGCCCATGATAAAGCTTGCCATTGGCCGTGGCCGAGCCAAAAACAGCAAATCCTGAGCAATGAAAAAGTTCCGGAAATACATTAAGCGCACGGAATGTTTCCTGATCAATTCCCGCCGCGGCGGCAAGCGCATTCATTTCCTGCTTATAGCTTTCAGGAACATGCGGCGAAAGACGCTGCCACGCCGCGCGCAATTCGTCGGCCATCCACTTGCCGCTCTCTACGCTTTTAAAGAACCCTACCAGGTTAAATGTTGAATCAATACTCCGCCGTACTTCGGCGTTCAGCAATTCGCCATGCGCTTTGCCGATGGCCTCCGGTGAGCCTGACAGCAGCGCCACGCGCTGACTGCCGACCCACATCAGCTTGCCGCCGGGTACGGAACGCTCAACCGGCAATGGCGCGCTCAAACGCGGACCCGGCAGCAGAATTTCTGATGCGCGGTACGCCGCCCGGCAAATCACCTGTTCAAGTTCCTTGCGATCAACATTCACAACCGAATAACCGGCCGGCATTTCGGCCGTGACGCTCCGCGGCTCAACTTGACGAAGCGTAACGCTGTAGTCCTTATGATTCACGACCAGGGTTTGCCCTTCAGCCTTCAGTGACATTCCTGATGCTTTGCTGACCATGCTGCCATCTGGCGAGAGTTTGAGTTGCCCCAGGTTCATCAGCATCATACCCGCCAGCATCGGATCATTTTGCCGCGCAACCTGCGCGCCAAGTATCATCAGCGAATCAGGGCTGATCATGCGATTAAGCAATCCCGCCGGCCGCATCAGCAGCAGCGAATCATTACCGCCCTTGCCCGCAAAAACCGTTTTCTTATTGGGAACAATCAGCAATGTTTGCTGTACCGTGCGTTCAAGAATCGCCTCGCGTCCCATTGCGTTCATGCTGATGCGGTAACTGTCATTCGTCGGCCTCTCAATTTTGATGCTGGCCGGCACAATGTCCGATTTGCCGCCGGCCGACTGCACCGGCGTCATATTCGCCTCAAGCGCCCACGGAGCGGGCGCGCCGGACAGGCACTTGAGCGAATAAATCAGAACTTCCGGTATCTGCGGAATCTTGCCCACAAGCCCCGGAGGCAAATTTGCCGGCAAGGCGCTTTGCCCCAGACATACGGTATTGACCGCAAACAGAATGACAACAATAAACCGCCACACCGCGAATCTTTGGCTCATGATCATCTCTCCGCGAATTGCATTCCGTAACTAGGCTCTGCCTGCTCTTTGACTATTCGCTTAAGATCCGCAAATCGCCCTCAGAATTTTGAAAAAAATATCGCTACCCAAAAACAATTCTTCCGCAACTCTCCGCGCGTTATCTGCGGCCACTGCCATATCCCGCCAATCACTGTGATTTTTTATAGAAAATAAAGGCCATCAAGGAATAAACAGCCCCTTAATTTGGCCTATACCGCATAAAAAAAAGCCGCCCGCTTTACTCTGAACCTGCTAAAAAGCAAAGCGCGGCGGCATGCACATGTCAAAACATGGTCAACCAGGACAACAATTCAAAACAAGCCCCATCCTTTTACAGGATGGGGCACAAACCAATCCTCATAGCCAATTGCTCATCTTAAGAACGAATCCCTCACACAAAACAAACACTCAATTGATGCTTTCCGCTCGCACATTCATTGTGCCCGGATACTCCTCAACCAAACTCTCACAATTTAGTGCGTATCCGGCAGCAGCGGCCCGCCGAGTTCCTTGATAAAGAACAACCGCCCCGCCATCGTCGGCATCCAGCTTGACGGCACCCATATTGACGGCCCATGCTGCAATGTCACGCACACGCTCATTCCCTGCCACATCGCGCCGCGTTCCGGATACGCGCCATCCGCACCGCCGATGCAGAAATCACTTTGCAGAAACAATCCCGGCCCGATGCTGTTGGCAAAGCACGGCACCAGCGTAAACCGGCTGCTGAAGCTGTGAAAAGCATTCTGCTCAACCGTCAGCGGATGCAGCGGAACGCCGATTTTATGTGTCTGTTTTTTCCATTCATTTTCCGTGGGATAATCCGCGGCAAGGTGCGGCTCCCAGAATGCGATGTGAAAAACCCGGCCGATGCCGTATACCGTCACCAGTTTGCCGCCGCCCGACTTGATCGCGGCGATTTTTTCCGCATACGTGGGCAAATTCGCTTTGCTGGCAAAATTCCGCTGCTCTTTAGGCACAGTCAACTCACCAAGCGGCCCAAAGAACGCATCATTCATCGCATATTCAAAACTTGCCGGCTGATCACTCGGCATCGTATTGCCGTCACGATCCGCCCATTCGTCCATGTTGAACGTCGTCACATGGTCGCAGCGTGTTCCGCCGGCCTTGAGCCGCGACACCACCGTTTTATACATACCCATCGGGCCTACTGGCAGAATAATCGCCAGTTTGCGGCCTTCTTTGCGAGTCAGCTCAATTTGATCCGCAATCGCGTTACCCATTGCGGAGTCCATTTCTTCCACATTTAATAACGGTACCGATACAAAATCGCGATGCCAGAACGCCGCCGGCTTAACCACCTTCTCAAGCCCCAGTCCGCAACAGGCATCAAGCTTCTCAATATCCCAGCCGCGGGGATAAAAATGCTCAAGCAGTGAACCTTTAATCGTGCTTCTCATATTCAGTTCAATGCCGGCGTGTCCTGTCGTCTTTTTCGTAGTCATCATTTACCTTTCCGCGAAAACAGTTTCTCAAGAATATCATTTCCCGGATACGCATGGCCGCGATGCTGTATAAAGCCTTCCGCGTATTCGGTCTTGATTATTTTGCCGCGAGCGGCACAATTTCTGCGCACCGCATCAAGGTATTCGTCCATTCCGTGGTGCGCCTGTAGCCATGCCCGCTGACTGGCATGACACGCCAGCATTTCCAGTTTTTTCTCCATGACTTCCGTCACATCAATAACGGTCGTCGGCGTCACCGGATTGCCCAGCGGATCGGCCAAACCCAGCGGATCACAGTAATAAAGATGGGGTATTCCGGTTCCCGCCAGCAGCGGAAACGCCGAGATATTCGGCGCGCCGTGCACAAAACTGGCCGCCCTTGCCACCATGCTCGTCTGCTCGTGGTCCATCATGTAGTCTTTGGGCGCGTGGGTGAATATCAGGCTCGGCGTTACCCTCCGGCAAAGGTCAATGGCCTTTTGAATCGTCGCCGGATTATAGGTCACCAGTCCGTCGCGCTCATCAAGGCAATGATAGGTTGCGCCGATCATGGCGGCGGCCTTTTTGGCTTCGTCAGTGCGTATCGCGCTGATCTGCCAGCGGTTGTGATCCATTGTTCCGCAATCACCAGGAGTCATGGTTGCGATATGAACACGCCACCCGGACTGGGCCAGGCGAATAAGTACTCCGCCGCAGAGAATTTCCGCATCATCCGGATGCGCCACCAGGGCCAGGGCAACCTGCATTTTTGGTTCCTTAAATAGAGGATGTGATTTTATTTTACCAATATAATATCGCTACCGATATTAAATCAAGATAAAAAAATCATCACCCAAAGATCCCCACACTGGGAATTGACGCGGATACGGATTTTGGTGAATAATAAGAACCAGTGAATCATTGAGAACAGGCCAGGTGCACATGATCCTTAACATCCGCAATCGCTTGCTGCTACAGTTGTTGCTCCGTGAAGGAGCGCTCAGCCGCTCGCAACTTCATGAACAACTGGGTATTCGCAAGAATACGGTGGGCACGGATGTTGACGAATTGATCAGCCAGGGAATCATACGCGAGTCAGGGACGAAAAATCCTCCCCGCGGCCGGCCTCACATTCATATTGAGATTGATCCGGCGCAGCGCTACGTCCTGGGACTGACATTGCTACCCAATCAAGTTGAGATGGCCAGGACGAACCTGCTGGGCCAGGATGCCAAAATTCTTGATAAAACAGACCCCTGCGTTCGTGTGATTTCCGATGCCGCGTGGATGCTGCGCCGGCGGCTTAAGCCGGAAGTCGCGGCGATCGGCGTGGCGCTGCCGGGGTTTATTGATGCGCAGAATAAAACACTGCTGTTCAGTTCCCTTTTTGGCGGCGGCAATTCGGTTGAGCTTAATTCGCTATACGAAGCTGCGGGCAATACGTCGGTTGTCATCGGGAATATCGCCACGGCCGCGGCCGCATCGTGGATGCTTAAGGCGCGCCCGTCAGCACAGGAAGATATCCTGACGGTTTATCTGGAGGAGGGGCAAATCGGGGCGTGTTTTCTGGTTCAGGGAAGGCCCAATCCGGGATGCATTACGGGCGCCAATGAGATCGGCCATATGCGTATGGCCGTCCCCACGCGAAAATGTTACTGCGGGCAGAGCGGATGCCTTGAGCGCATTTTTGAGACAGCTTTTCTGCATGATAACGGAAGCAAGCTGCGCTTGCCGGCGGCCATTGAGCAACTTGATACGCAGAATCAGGCGGTGGCTCGCATGATGGATCTGCTGGCCAGCGGACTTGCCAATGCCGTGCATTTTGCGCGCCCGCACCGATTGGTGATCATCAGTCCGTATGCCGGGCATCTGATGTTTAAGGAAATACTGACCACGGCGATACGCAAATTACTGCTGCGTGAGCTGGCCAACCGGGTCAATATTGAGTGGCATCACGCCAGCCATCCGGATAATGCTCCCGCGGCCGCGGCGCTGGCCCTGGCGGGGATTTATTATGAGGGGTGGCAATAAACCTTTTGTGCAGAATACGCCGATTATGCGCCAGGCAGCAAAGTTCGTTTTACTGATTGATCGTATGATACACAAACGCCCCGGGGTTTGCGGCCCCGGGGCGTTATTGTTCAATGATGATAAGCGATTTGCTTATTAAGCGTCGGCCTCAAGCGCGGCCATGCTGCGCTCGTAACGCTTGCGCTCTGATTCCTTGAGATAACGCTTGCGAAGACGAATCGTCTTGGGCGTAATCTCAACAAGCTCATCGTCCTCAATGTACTCAAGGGCGATTTCGAGCGACATGTCGCGCGGCGGCTTAAGAATGATATTCTCATCGCTGCTGGTGGTGCGCATGTTGCTGAGTTTCTTTTCTTTGCAGACGTTGACCGGAATGTCCTGATCCTTATTGCATTCGCCAACGATCATGCCTTCGTATACTTCGTCGCCGGGCTTAACGAACATGATGCCGCGATCGGCCAGCTTATCCATTGCGTAAGGATTGGCGGTGCCGTTTTCCATGCTGACCATCACGCCGTTCTGGCGGCCGGGCAAAGTGCCGCGGATCAGTTCATAATCCTTAAAGGTATGGTGCATCACTGCTTCGCCCTGCGTGGCGTTAAGCAAACGCGTGCGCAAGCCGATGAGGCCGCGCGCCGGCATGCTGAACTCCATGTGAGTAAAGTTACCCTTCTGGTCCATTTTAACCAGTTCGCCGCGGCGGCTTGAGATGCCCTGCATCACCGCGCCCTCAAACTGTTTCGGAACGTCAACAACGAGATTCTCAATCGGCTCGGCCTTTTTGCCGTTGATTTCCTTGAAGATGACTTTTGGCTTTGAGACCTGAAATTCGTAACCTTCGCGGCGCATGTTTTCCATCAGCACGCCCAGGTGCAGCAAGCCGCGGCCTGAGACGCGCAGCGAATCGGCCTGCGCGGTATCTTCTACACGCAGGGCCACGTTGCTTTGCAGTTCACGATACAGACGTTCGCGCAGGTTGCGGCTGGTGACAAACTTGCCTTCCTGGCCGGCAAAAGGCGAATCGTTGACGCTGAAGATCATGCTGAGAGTCGGTTCGTCGACGTCAATTTGCGGCATGGCTTCCGGACGCTGAGCGTCAGCGATGGTGTCGCCGATGTCCACATCCTCAATGCCGACCACGGCGCAGATATCGCCTGCTTCGGCTTTGGGCGCTTTGGTGCGGCCAAGACCGTCATACAGGTAAAGGTCCACAATCTTGTGCTGTTCCTGCTTACCGTTGCGCTTAAGAAGCGCAACCTGCTCGCCAACGTTAACAGTGCCGTTAAATACGCGGCCGATACCGATACGGCCTACGTACTCGCTATAGTCAATATTGGTGATCTGCAGCTGAAGCGGTTTTTCAAGATCGGCCACCGGGCCCTTGATCTTGCCGACGATCAACTCAAGAAGCGGGCGCATATCCGTGTTGGTGTCTTTGGGATCAAGACGGGCAAAGCCGTCGCGGCCCGAAGCGTACACCACCGGGAAATCAAGGGCGTCTTCGTCGGCATCAAGCTCAACAAAGAGGTCAAAAACCTCATTGAGCACGTCATTCGGACGCGCATCGGGTTTATCAATTTTGTTGATGACCACGATCGGCTTAAGGTGATAGTGAAATGCCTTCTTGAGCACGAAACGGGTCTGGGGCATCGGGCCCTCAAAAGCGTCAACAAGCAACAGCACGCCGTCAGCCATTTTGAGCACGCGTTCAACTTCGCCGCCGAAGTCAGCGTGGCCGGGAGTGTCAATGATGTTGATTTTGCGGGTGACATTCTTGCTGTCGGTGTACGTCATGGCGACGTTCTTGGCAAGAATCGTGATGCCGCGCTCACGTTCAAGAGCATTGTTATCCAGAATCAGGTCGCTGCCGAGCTGATTGGCGCGAAACATGCCCGACTGACGCAACATGGCATCAACCAATGTGGTTTTGCCGTGGTCAACGTGGGCAATGATTGCAATATTTCTTAATTCGTCACGTCTCTTCTGATTAGGCATACAAAACTCTTTTTTACGACCAGCGAACGATTACAATGACAACAAACGCTAAAATAAGGATTTCGTAAAGCTGTAAAATCCAAGCCCAATATTCTACCAGATTAAGGCGGTGCACGAAAGTATGAACTTCCGGACATACATTTTCTTAGTAATCATGTTGATTTTGAGTTTCGCAAGCGCTGTAAATGCTGATCAGGGCGATATTAACGGAACGATCACAATTCAGAACGCCGCGTTAACGCGGATTGTGGCCGTTGATCGGGCGTGGGCTGATATCCAGAAAGTGACCAAAAATCAGAAAGATGAATATGTTTACGAGGGGACGATCAAGCCCAAAACAGGCAAGTTTTTGATCGCCGGGCTTTTGCCGGGACATAGTTACGATCTGATTGTCTGGTCGCAGTCGGCCGACGGAACCACAACGCGATGGGACGGCGTCAATATGGGATATCATCGCGCGATTCGGCCTGATAAACCGCTGACGCCGGAGGATAAGGCTTGGCTTAACGAGTTTATCACGCAAACGCCGCAGTTTTATGACAAGTGCCGGATTTTATGGATGGCGGCCGATCATGGCCACGCCACACTGCTGGTGGAGCTTTCGCGGTTGAGGGATTTTTATCACGACAAGGGCGATGTCGTTTACCGCATTGAGCTGTGGTATTTTGAGAATCTCTTTGGCGGATGGGCCAAAGATCGTAACACGGAAAAAGTCATGGCGCGCTGGCGCGGGCCCTATCAGCAAATTGAACAGAACTGGCAATGGGTGCCGGCGCTTGGCGGCATCAGCATCAAGGCCGACGGCACCAGCGAACCGGTCAATGCGACGCTGCCGGACAAACTTGATCCGCGCAGAGGCATAGTCGGCGGAAGATGGACTGATACGGACAAGAAATAACGCGCCATTATTTGGCCATATAAATTAAGGTGTGAATTAATGCCGGATCGTGCTGGGGCATGAGGCGTCTGGCCGCGTAATGGTAGCGGGCGATGCGGCGCCGAAGTATTTCTTTTGAAAAAACAGGGCCACGTTCACCAGGCCGATGAGGACGGGAACTTCTACCAGCGGGCCGATAACGGCGGCGAAAGCCGCGCCATGATTAATGCCGAAAACGGCTACGGCCACGGCGATTGCCAGTTCAAAATTGTTGCTGGCGGCGGTAAAGGAAATGGTGGCGGTCTGCGAGTAATCCGCGCCGATTTTGCGGCCCATCCAGAAACTGACAAGAAACATCACCACAAAATAGATCAGCAGCGGAATGGCAATCAGCAGAACCTGCATCGGCTGGCGGACAATTTTGTCGCCCTGAATCATGAACATGACCACGATGGTAAAAAGCAGCGCAACAAGCGTCAGCGGGCTGATTTTGGGAATGAATTTTTGTTCATACCACGGCCGGCCGCGCAAACGGATGAGGACAAAGCGTGTGATGATACCGGCGAGAAACGGAATGCCCAGGTAAATAAAGACGCTCTGCGCGATACGCGACATGGTGATCCGCGAAATATCAACATTGCCAAGCGATAAGCCGATGGCCGACGGAATCACCTTGATAAACAGCCAGGCAAAGAGACTGTAAAACAGAACCTGAAAAACGCTGTTAAACGCGACAAGGCCGGCCGCGTATTGCGTATCGCCTTTGGCAAGTTCATTCCAGACAATCACCATGGCGATGCAGCGCGCCAGGCCGATCATGATCAGCCCGATCATGTATTCAGGATAATGATGCAGAAACAGCGCGGCCAGGGCAAACATCAATACCGGGCCGATGAACCAGTTCTGAACAAGCGAAAGCAACAGCACACGGACGTTCTTAAAAACGTCGCCAAGTTCCTCATAACGCACCTTTGCCAGCGGCGGAAACATCATGAGAATCAAGCCAAGAGCAATGGGGATATTGGTGGCGCCCCACTCGTATTGGTGCACAAAATCCTGAGTGCCGGGCGCAAAATAGCCGAGCGAAATTCCGGCGGCCATCGCCAGAAAAATCCACAATGTCAGGTAACGGTCAAGAAAAGAAAGCTGCCTGGCGATGCCGGACATGCAATAACTCCGTTATGTAGCAAAGATATATTGATTACTTTTTAACAGCCAAAATGTCCGCGCTGGTCACATAATCGGCCAGTGAGGTACCGGCCGGGAGAGCCGCGGCGATCTGCTGGTAAAGCGGGTCCTTAAATTGCGCCAGCGTGGCGATATATTCAGGCTTTGGCCGAAGGGTGATATTGGTAAGGCCGCAGGCGGTGATGACGGCGCGATAATCATCCAGAAGAATAGCGCCGGCCACGCAACCGACAATCGCGGCCATAAGGTCACGCACCTGATCCGGAAGCGGACGCAGCAGAATCATATCTGAAACAGCCACATGTCCGCCGGGCCGCAATGCGCGGGCAATTTCGCGCCATACCTGCGGTTTATCAGGCGAAAGATTGATGACGCAATTTGAGATGACCACGTCAACACTGGCGTCGGCCACGGGAAGATGCTCAATTTCTCCCAGGCGAAACTCAACGTTGTCAAAGCCGGTTGATTCGCGATAGGACACAATATTGTGCCGCGCTTTGGTCAGCATGGCGGGAGTCATATCAACGCCGATGACGCGGCCGGTTGCGCCGACTTTAGGGCCGGCAAGGAAGACGTCAAAACCGCCGCCGGAACCGAGATCAAGCACGACCTGGCCAGGCTTAAGCTTGGCGATGGCCGTGGGATTGCCGCACGAAAGGCCCATGTTGGCGCCTTCTGGCAGAGCCTTGATTTCCTCGGCCGAATAGCCGATTTTTTCCGCCAGCGCGTCGGCCGTAATGGTTGCGCCGCAACATCCGCCGGAAGTTACGGAACTTAGTACGCCTGTCTCAGCGATTTTTGAATATCCTTCGCGCACGGTCTCGCGCAGATCTTTCTTTGGCGTATCGTCACAGCAGCAGCTTTTTTCCTGTACCTTCTGATTTCCGTCGCAGCAACCCATAATAAAACTCCTTGTGATTGGCTTATTCCGGAAGAGAATCCGGTAATGTTTTGATATATGCGGCAATTTCGTCCCGCACGCGGCGATAAAGATTCAGTGCCTCTTCCTCAGTGCCGGCGTTTTTTGCCAGTTGCGGCGGATCATCAAAACCGACATGCACCACGCGCGTGTCATCACGCAGCCAGGCCGGGCAGGTTTCGTTGGCGTGGCCACAGACCGTGATGACGTAATCAAAATGAATATCACGCACGGCATCGGTATTTTTTGATTGCTGATTGCTGATATCAACACCCGCCTCGGCCATCACCCGCACCGCATTGGGATTTAATCCGTGCGTGGTAATACCGGCCGAAAAGGCGTTAATCCGCTCACTTTTGAGCGCACGCGCCCAGCCTTCAGCCATCTGGCTGCGGCATGAATTGCCCGTGCACAAAAAGAGGATATTGATAGTACGTGCCGATGATAAATCACACATAACGCACCCTGATCAATTTGCGACGCGTATTTTGCTTTTGGCAATATCACGACTCTGCGCGATAACAGGACGTTACCTTGCTGAGATCTTTTTTACGCACACAACAGAGTTTTTGAGTATCGGCATGCAGTTGCGGCTCATCACGCAGAGACTCAAGCGCCCAGCGAACCGCACTGCGCGCCAGCGGCGTTGATCCGCGGCCGGCAAGCGTAAAATAATGCCAGCGGCCCTGCTTGCGACGCTCAACCAGGCCCGCCTGATACAAAATGTCCATATGTTTTGAGACAGTTGAGGGAGAAAGCGCCAGAAGTTCAATGATCTGGCAAAGACAAAGCTCGCCATCACGCAACGCCAACAGCGCGCGCACACGCGCCTCATCCGAGAGAGCTTTGGTCATGGCCAGGAATTGCTTCATAATCACTTTCTCATTTCGTTAACTAACGAAGTATAGATCCCAATATGGACCTTGTCCACTTTTTTTTGATATTTCCGGTAAATTCGCACTGATTAATGCGGCCGATGTTGTTTTGGTAAAGGTGCGAACAATACTTCGCTTTTTGGCACAATGTTTCCTACAATAGTGATAGGAAAGAGAACAAGAAAGTCGCCACTTTAGGTAGCGTGGGAATGAAGTCAAGCCGACAAAGATTTGCGGAATTTAAGGAAAAAGTCAAAAAAGGGCTATTGATCAAGGATCGCCCCGAAAGCGCCTCGCGCACAGACAAAATCAACATCGGCGGCCATCATTCTCCGGGAAAAGCGGCCGGGGGCCCTCCCGGCGGCGCGCCTGGGAGAGGATTCCCGGGCATGGGCAGCACAGGCGGCGGCCCGAGCAATTACGTTATCAAAAACAGCAAGAACAAACTGTTCTCTGAATATCGCCAGATGTTACGCGGATATTACGGCCCGGTTGCCGTGCTGCTGATATTAACGATGGTCAATGTTGTGACGGCAATGGTCACGCCGTTTTCGCTTAAATTGCTGATTGATTACATCGGCCAGAGAATTTCGCTGCAATCCGCGCTGATGCATGCGCAGATCAACTGGCAATGGCTCATCAACGCATTGCCGGCCACGCCGGAACAGTCACTGGCGTCTTTGTCAATACTACTATTGTCTGTTGCGCTGATTTCGGTGGGTCTTGACTGGGTGCGCCTGCTGGCCTATCAACGGCTCAACTTCCGGCTTGCCGGAACCTTGCGACAACGACTGCATGAGCATCTTTCGCGCCTGCCGCTGGCGCAGCTTGCGGACTATAAAACAGGCGGCATTGTCTCGCGCATCATGGGCGATACCGATCAGGTTGTCGGCGGCATACAAAACGCGCTGCTTAATCCTTTTAACGCGATTTTGCGTATTTCCGCGGTGCTGATGCTTTTGGTGTGGACGGATTGGCGCCTGTCCCTGGCGGCCGCGCTGATGATCCCGCCGATAGTATTGATTCATTTTTTCATGTTCCGCAGGCTCCGGCCGCTGTGGCGCAATATTCAGGATGACAGATCAATACTTTCCGCGCGACTGACGGATATGTATTCGGGAATCCGCGTTGTGCGGTCATTCAGGCGGGAGCGCTCTGAATATAAGGAATTTGCGGCATCGCAGGATACGATGATCCGCAAGCAGCAGTATACGGCCATCCTGGGAAGATTTTTATCAACCGGCTGGGGCGTGTTTGTGCCGGCCATCGGTGTGATGATCGTGTGGTACGGCGGCATGCGCGTGCTCTCAGGCCAGTTAACCATTGGCGACCTGGTCATGTTTCAGACCTATATTCTGATGATCATCGGGCCGATCACGCAGATGATTGATTCTTTTCAGAATCTCCAGCAAAACCTCGGCGCGCTTGATCGCGTGATTGATGTCCTTGATCAAAAACCGGATATGCCGGATAAGCCTGATGCGATCTCGGCAGCGCATGCCACGGGAGAAATTGAACTTCGCAACATCAAGTTTGGCTATAACGCGGACAAACTGGTGATTCAGGATGTGAGCCTGAAGATTCCGTCAGGCAATATGGTGGCGATCGTTGGCCCGTCAGGCTCCGGCAAAACAACATTAGTCAACCTGATTGCGCGATTTTATGACATATCGGCTGGCTCCGGGCCAATTCTGCTTGATGGCCGGGATATTCGTGATTATCAGTTGCAGTCGTATCGTTCGCTCTTTGCGATGGTTTTGCAGGACGTCTATTTATTTGACGGCACCGTGCGAGAAAATATCGCCTACGGCAAGCGCCAGGCTACGGATGAAGAAATCATGGCCGCGGCGCAAAAAGCCAATGCGCATGAATTTATCTGCGAACTTGAGAACGGTTATGACACGCTTATCGGCGAGCGCGGCAGCAAACTCTCCGGCGGCCAGAAGCAGCGCATCAGCATTGCGCGCGCGATACTGGCCGATCCGCGCGTGCTGGTTCTTGACGAAGCGACAAGTTCTCTTGACTCAAAATCAGAACGGCTGATTCAGGATTCGCTGAAGGATCTGATGCAGAGCCGCACCACCCTGGTTATCGCGCACCGACTCTCAACCATCATGCATGCCGACCGCATTGTTGTGCTGGTTGACGGCCAAATTGTTGAGGGAGGCACGCACGAGGAACTCCTTGCGGCGCAAGGAGTTTACGCCGGAATGTTCATGCAGCAATTTGAGCGCCATCGTGATCCGCTGCTTGAGCGAATTGAGTGGGAAAAACCGGGCGAACGCGAAGCAGTTTAATTTTTTTACATGTCGGGTAAAATGCGCGACCCAAAACTGAATGATGTCGTTCAGTTGTGCGGAGGCACAACCTGATGCGGAGTGATGAACGATAAACGCTCAAGCGGGTCTGCGTTTGCGTATCAGAAAGGTTCTGCATCATTTTAATGTTGCGGCAGGAGGCCACGAGTGAACTCGTCATATTTCGTCAAGATTGCGTCAGAAATCAATGTTCGCGCGGAGCAGGTTCGCGCCACGGCCGAATTGCTTGAGGCCGGCGGCACTGTGCCGTTTATCGCGCGTTATCGCAAAGAAGCCACCGGCACACTTGATGAAGTTGCCATCAGCAGCATTCGCGACCGTCTGGCGCAACTGGCGGAACTTGACGCGCGCCGCGAAGCGATCACCAAATCTCTTGACGAACGTAACCTGATGACTGATACGCTCAAGGAATCAATCGCCGGCGCGGAAACGCTGGCCGCCCTTGAGGATATTTACCTGCCCTACCGGCCCAAAAAACGCACCAAAGCAACCATCGCCAAAGAAGCGGGTCTTGAGCCGCTTGCGGATATCATCATCAAGCAGGAAGCCACAACCGTTCCCGAAGAAGAAGCAACCCGTTTTATCTCCGCTGAGAAAAACGTGGCCGACGTTGCCGCCGCGCTACAGGGCGCGCGCGACATTATTGCCGAGCGCATCAATGATCATGCCGATACGCGTGCTGCGCTGCGCGAATTGTTCATGAACCAGGGACTGATGACCGCCAAAGTCATCGCGGGCAAGGAAGAGGAAGGCGTCAAATTCAAAGATTATTTTGAGTGGTCTGAGCCGCTTGCCAGCGCGCCTTCGCATCGCATTTTGGCCGTGCGCCGCGGCGCGGAAGAAGGCATTTTGTATTTCCGCATCGCCCCGCCGGAGGAAGAAGCTCTTGGCGTTATTGAGCGCATGCATGTGCTCAACAGTTCGCCGGCCGGGGAGCAAGTCAAGCAGGCAGCCAAAGATGCCTATAAACGTATGTTGTCGCTGAGCATGGAGACGGAAGCGCGTATTGCCTCTAAAAAGCGTGCTGACGAAGAAGCCATTCGCGTATTTGCCCAGAATCTGCGTGAGCTGATGCTGGCTTCGCCGCTGGGACAAAAGCGCGTACTGGCGATTGACCCGGGATTCCGCACCGGATGCAAGACCGTGGTTCTTGATGCGCAGGGCAAGCTTCTGCATAACGATGTGATTTATCCGGATCAGGGTGCGCACAAAACGGCCGAGGCCGAGCACACCGTGCGCGATTTAACGCAGAAATTCGCCATTGAGGCGGTGGCCATCGGCAACGGCACGGCCAGCCGCGAGACTGAAAGCTTTATCCGCAAACTTGAACTTAAATCGGCAGACGGAAAAGCAGTGCCGATTGTGATGGTCAACGAATCCGGCGCGAGCATTTATTCCGCATCCGAAGTGGCGCGCGAGGAATTTCCGGATCATGACATCACCGTGCGCGGCGCGGTAAGCATCGGCCGGCGCTTGATGGACCCGCTGGCAGAACTGGTCAAAATTGACCCCAAATCAATCGGCGTTGGCCAGTATCAGCATGATGTTGATCAGGATCAGCTTAAAAAATCACTTGATGATACGGTTGTCAGTTGCGTCAATGCGGTGGGCGTTGAAGTCAACACGGCCAGCAAGCAGTTGTTGACGTATGTGGCCGGCCTTAACAGCAATATCGCAGAAGCAATCGTCACGTATCGCAACGCAAATGGCGCGTTTAAGCGTCGCAAGGATCTGCTTGAAGTTCCGCGCCTCGGGCCTAAAACTTTTGAGCAGGCAGCCGGCTTTCTGCGTATCCGCGATGCGGAAAATCCGCTTGATCATTCCGCGGTTCACCCGGAAGCCTATAGCGTTGTTGAGCAGATGGCGCAGGATCTGAATTGCTCCGTGGCCGACTTGATGCGCGATGCGGCATTGCGTGGCAAAATCAAAAAAGAAAAATATGTCACCGACAAAATCGGCCTACCTACGCTCACGGATATCGTCAACGAACTTGCCAAACCGGGCCGCGATCCGCGTCGCGAATTTGAAGTTTTTGAATTTGCCGCCGGCGTAACCAAAATAGAGGATCTCTCGCCGGGCATGAAATTGCCGGGCATCATCACAAACGTTACTGCTTTTGGCGCATTCTGCGATATCGGCGTGCATCAGGACGGCCTGATTCATGTCTCGCAGCTTGCCAATCGCTTTGTTAAAGATCCCAACGAAATCGTTAAAGTTCACCAGCGCGTACAGGTGACCGTGCTTGAAATTGATGTTCCGCGCAAGCGCATCAGCCTGACGATGAAAGACGCACAGGCCGCCGGCGCGCGTCCGGAAGCGGGCGCCCATGCGCAAGGCGCATCCCGCCCGCAAAGTAAATCACCGGCCAAAGGCGGCCTCGGCGGCGGCTTTGGCAATACGCGCAAACCGGCACAAGCATCAAACGAAGGATGGTTCAGCGCGGCCATTAAAGCTGCAAAGAAATAACCAACAAGCAACAGGTAAAAAAAACGAAACTCAAATAGTAAATGATTAAAGCCTTATTTGTCATTTGCCATTTGGGTTTTGTCATTTTATTTTGCGTGATCTGTGATGCTTTTGCATCGGCGAATCACATCCGCTACAGCTCACCAGGAGTGTTTATCCTATAGAAACGGAACGGAATCTTTCTCGGTTAAGGTTGCGGTTTCTGACTCAACTCGCGTAACATGCTTATTCGTTCAAATTATTCTGCGGACAATTCGCATGATGACAACAGAAACAGAGCACGGCATTATTTCCGAGTTGACCCATCTGCTCGGCGAAAAGGCCGTTATTTCGCATCCTGATGAACTGCTGGTGTACGAATGCGACGGCTTTACCATCTCGCGCAATAAACCGATCGCGGTTGTGTTTCCCGAAAATACTCAGCAGGTTTCGGCCATCATGACATGCTGCGCGCGCCACCATGTGCCGGTTATTCCGCGCGGCGGCGCGACCGGCCTTGCCGGCGGCGTTACCCCCGTCATGCCGTCTGTCATGGTCAGCACGGCCCGCATGAATAAAATTCACGAAATCAATCTTCGTGACCGATGGGCGCTTGTTGATGCCGGCGTGCCAAACCTGGCGCTCAGCGGCGCATGCGCGCAATCGCATCTGCATTTTGCGCCGGACCCGTCAAGTCAGCGCGCAGCCACCATCGGCGGTAATGTGGCCACAAACGCCGGCGGCGTGCACACACTCAAACATGGCGTCACCACCAACCATATTCTCGGCGTTGAAGTTGTGCTTTCTGATGGCAGTGTGCACGTGATCGGCGGGCCGCGCGGCAGTGGCCAGGCCATCGGCCCTGATATCGTGGGCCTGCTCTGCGGCGGAGAAGGCACACTGGCGTTTATCACCCGTGTTTGGTGCAGATTAACGCCAAAACCCAAAGCATTCCGGACGGCCGTGGCGGTCTTTAACACCAGCGCAGACGCATGTAATACGGTCGCGCAGATCATCGCGGCGGGCATTATCCCGGCCGCCCTTGAGATGATTGATAAACAATTTATCCGCATCGTCGAAGAAGCCTTTAAGATGGGCTTTCCGCTTGATGCGCAGGCCATTTTGTTCATTGAAGTTGACGGAATTGATCTTGGTCTTGATGAGCAGATGGCTGAGATTGAGCGTATTGCGAAAAACAACAGCGCGCGTTCTTTTGAATCTGGCAGCGATCCGCAGCGCCGCGCGGATATCTGGGCCGCACGCAAACGTGCCTTCGGCGCGCTGGGGAGATTTAACATCTCCTACTGTACGCAGGACGCCTGCGTGCCGCGCTCAAAATTGCCGGATGTTCTGGCCAAAATTTACGAAGTGGCCGCTAAGTACGAACTGCTTATCACAAATTGTTTTCACGCCGGCGATGGCAATGTTCATCCGGTACTCTGCTTTAATGAGGCTGATCACCAGCAGGTGCGCAAAGCGATTGCCGCATCGGGAGAAATCCTGCGTTACTGCATTTCGCTTGGCGGCGCGGTGACCGGCGAGCACGGCGTGGGCCTTGAGAAACTGCCATATATGCGGGATATGTTTCCTCGCGAATCGCTTGAGATGATGCATCGCCTACGCAATGCGCTAGTGACGCATGATATGCTGAATCCGCTCAAGCATTTGCCGCGTGACGGCGTTGAGATTGATCTGCTGTCACCTGGCCGCAAAGTACCGCAATAAGGATATTTCTGTCGGAAAGAAGATATGACCACTGACCCGAATATGACAACAAATGCGCCGATTCGTAAGCCGACGACAACGGATGAACTGGCTGCGTTCGTGCGTGATGCGGCCCAAAATCAGCAACGCGTGATCATTAACGGATCGTCTTCGCAACCTTTTGCCGCATCGTCGCAATCAGATTCGCGGCCGCTCTGCCGCATCAGCACTCAGCGCTATAACAAAGTGGTTGAGCAAAGCATTCCGGATATGACCATCACCGTTCAGGCCGGGATGACGCTTTCGCAACTACAGCAGCATTTGGGCTGGCAAAATCAGTGGTTGCCGATTGATCCGCCGGCCATCGGCGGCCGAGACCCTATGCACCGCACCATTGGCGGGCTCATTGCCACCAATTCGCTTGGCCCGTTGCGCTTTGCGGCCGGGGACGAATGCGATTGGCGCATGATGACCCTCGGTATGAAGTTCATTGACGGCGGCGGCACGCTGATCCGCGCCGGAGGTAAAACAGTCAAAAATGTGGCCGGTTACGCCATGCATCGGCTATTGATCGGCTCACAGGGCACGCTTGGCGCTATTGCGGAAGTCACTCTGCGAACATACGCCCGCCCCGTCGATGAGCAATCACTGCTGATTTTCTGCTCATCGCCATCACAGGCCGAAGACATTTTGGCAATCGTGCAAAACTCGGACATTTTGCCAGCGTATATTCAAGCCATCGGGAATCAAACATTTATCGGCAATCCGGTTGACTTGCCCTCGGCCGCAATCGTCCTGCATATCGGTTTTCTCGGTCAGCCCGCCATTTGCGCCGCGCAAGTGAACCGCCTGCGTGAGCTCAATACGATCAGCACACTCAATCATATTGCGCAGTCCGCATCGCCCAGCGCGCGGCTGCGTTTGTGGATGACGCGCGAACCGGCCGGCGCGTGCCCATTCCGCATGTATGTGACGTCATCACAGGTCACGCAAGTACTCGCGGAAATTGAGTCCGCAGCAGAGCAGCATGTTTTTGCCGTAGCGGAAGCCGGCAGCGGCCAGATCCGCGGCGTATTGTGCGATTTATCTGATGATATTCAGCACCAGACGATAGCCGCAATTAATCACATCGCGGCCGCGCATCAAGGCGTGATTCAGTGGGTCAATCAGCCGCAGACCATGCCGGCGCTTTATGCGCGCATGAAGTCCGCGCTTGATCCGGCGTCGCTTTACCCGCAATTTTCCGTCGGCACCACGGAGGGCGCCGCAGTATGAGCACAACCCAGAACATTTTGCCAATTTTGCAGCTTGCGCCGGAAACGTATGACAAATTCAATGCCTGCGTGCATTGCGGATTTTGCCTGCCCGCATGCCCTACCTACGCAGAAACGCAAAACGAAAATGATTCTCCGCGCGGCCGAATTTTGCTGATGCGTGCGGTTGCCGATGGCCGCATTGAGCCGACAACCCGCGTGCTATCGCATCTTGATGCGTGCCTGATCTGCCGTTCATGCGAAACAGCTTGCCCATCAGGCGTTGATTATAATTCGCTTATAGAGGCGGTGCGTCCGCGCGTGTCACAAATTGCCCGTGGCCGGCCCGCAGAATCATGGCTGCTCACCGCGCTTGTTCGCTACCTTTTGCCGTATCCGCACCGGCTTGCGGCCAGTCTTGTCGGATTGCGCATCGCGCATAAACTGGGACTTGGCGGCCTCGTAAAATCAATCGGCAAATGGTTGCCCGCGCCTCTGCCGGCCATGCAGGAAATGCTGCCGCCGGAAAGTCTTTTTGAGCCGCGCGTACCCAATTTTTCTCCCGCGCGCGGCACGCGCAAAGGTGCGGTTTTGCTTCTTCAAGGTTGCGTCGGCACGCTGGTATCGCGCAAGCTCAACATGGCCTGCGTCACGGTGCTGACGCACAACGGCTATGACGTGCACACCCTGGGCCACGATGAGAATTGCTGCGGCGCGATGGCTGCTCACGCCAATTTGCCGGAAGATGCCGCTCATCACGCGCGGCAACTGGTTGATCAACTCTCAATTTGGGAAAATAAAGTTGATCTTTTCGTCACGCCGATCGCCGGCTGCGGCGCGCAACTAAAATCTCTTGACGAAGTTCTGCATGGCGATATTTCGTATCATGATCGTGCAAAAAAAGTCGTCACACGCATGCGTGACATCAATGAACTTCTGATCAGCATTGATCTGGCAACGCCAACACGCGCCATCAATCAGATTGTCACTTATCATGATCCGTGTCATTTGCAGCACGCGCAGAAAATTATTTCGGCACCGCGAAAAATTCTCAGCATGATCCCCGGCCTCAAGCTGATCCCCATCAGTGAGCCGGATATCTGCTGCGGCGCGGCCGGTACTTATAATCTGGCACAACCTGACATGGCGGCAGCGCTCGGCAAGCGCAAGGCCTCCCGCATCGCTGACACCGGCGCTCAAATCGTTGTCACAGCCAATGTTGGCTGCCAGCTTCAGCTTGCGCGGCATACCGGGTTGCCGGTTGTGCACGTTGTTGAGCTGCTGGCGCAGTCTTACGCGCAGTAATTACCATTTTCCGCCCATGCGACTTGGCGGAAACCCCTCTCTCGGATACATTTGCGGAAATCAACCACGGAGATCATGTCATGAAAAAACTCATGAGTGTCGCTTTGTTGCTGGCCGCCACCGTTCTGCTGAGCGCCTGCGGGGATTCTGGTTCGCAGGGAACCGCCGGAGCGCCCAAATCGGACAAGGTTGTTCAGATTCTCTGGGCCAAATGGGCTCCGGCCGATGTTCTTCAAAAACTCGGCGATGAATATAAAGCCTCTACCGGCGTTGAGATTCGCGTAGATCAAAAATCATGGTCCGGCGCGTTTGCCGACACCAAGCAACAGGAATTTAACAACAAAGGCACAACATATGACATCATCATCAGCGATTCGC
The DNA here is from genome assembly GCA_964610975.1 of uncultured Phycisphaeraceae bacterium. Taxonomy (GTDB): domain Bacteria; phylum Planctomycetota; class Phycisphaerae; order WQYP01; family WQYP01; genus CAZSYN01. The sequence goes on along the minus strand of CAZSYN010000018.1, from coordinate 11,639 downwards.
AATGGCTTGGCCAGGGCGTAACCGGTGGCCACTTTGCCGACCTGACGGATCTGGTCAAGCAAAATCCTGATCTCTTCAGCGGTTATGCGCCCAAAGCCATGAAGTATTACGGCGAATACCCGGCCGGTTCCGCCAAATATTATGGCGTACCGTGCATGGCCGATGCAGTTGCCGGCGTATATCGCAAAGATCTTTTTGAGAACGACAAGCATAAACAAGGCTACGCCAAATTCGTTGCGGAAAAATATCCGCAAGCCAAAGAATCTCAGAAACAGTTGACTATCCCCGCCGACTGGCAGCATCTTCTCATGATCGCGCAATACTTTAAGGACGCTTCCGGCGAGCCAAATCTCGTCGGCATCGTCATGCCCACCACGCGCGCGTATGACCAGGCAACGATGATGTATGAGACAATTCTCTGGTCCTTTGGCGGCACCTGGGGAGATTACGGTACCGGCACGGTCATGATTCAATCGCCGGAAGCCGTGGCCGCTCTGCAATTGCTCAAAGATCTTGTCGCACAATCAACGCCCGGCGGCAAAGATATGGATTACGGCGACATCAACAAAACCTTTATTGACGGCCGATCCGCTATGGCCATCACATACTTTGCCTTTATGCCGGCCATTGCCAATTCGCCCGATATCAAGGACAAAACAGGCTACTTTAATCTGCCGGCCGGGCCAAAAGGACGATATACGTCGCTCGGCGGCCAGGGCATTAATGTCAATGCTCACATTTCGCCGGAACGCCAGAAGCAGGCCATTGATTTTATCAAGTGGTTCGCGGCCGAGGGCGTGCAGAAAAAATGGGCGGCGATGGGCGGCTTTAGCGCACACATGGGCGTGATGAAGTCGGAAGAGTTTAAGAATGCCGCGCCATATAATCCGCTGGCGGAAGAAGCATTCGGCATGGTTCAGGATTTCTGGAATATTCCGGAATATGACCAGTTGCTGGATATCGCGCAGAAGGAAATCACCGGCGTACTGCAAACCAATGGCGATCCGGCCGCGGCCGTTGCCAAAATGCAGTCACAACAGGAAAAAGTATTTAAGAAGTAATCGCTGAGTGACCCCGATGCCAGCAATCAAAAAAGGATTCTCAGATCGCGCCGTCCGCAACTGGTGCATTTTTCCGGTGCTGGTTCTGCTTATTGCTTTTAACGTTTTTCCGTTGCTGGCGTCACTTTTCTACAGCTTTACCAAATATAATCCGGCTTTGCCTGATCAGGCTCCGCAATGGATCGGCATGCAGAATTACAGCACAGTCATCAATGATCCGCCGGATCAGGAAGCATGGCACAGTTTTCAGCGCACGGCCGCGCTGGTTCTGGTGACTGTCAGCGCGCAAACGATCCTCGGTTTTGGCGCAGCCTTTTTGCTGCATCGCAAATTCCCCGGCCGCGGCGTGATCACCGCCCTGCTGCTGATTCCCATGATGCTCTCGCCGGCCGTCATGTCCGCATTCTGGAAATATATGTTTGATACCGATTCGGGCATCATCAATTGGGCGCTGGGATACCCTTACGTATGGCGTAATGTCAGTCCGCTGTCATTCTGGGCCGTAGCCATCGTAGAAATCTGGATGTGGACGCCGTTCATGATGCTCCTGAGCCTCGCCGGCCTTAACGCCATTCCGCCAAGTCTTTACGAGGCGGCCGAGGTTGATCGCGCCAGCGCATGGTTTCGGTTTCGTCATATTACGCTGCCGCTGGCGTTGCCGCTGGTGACTCTGGGCATTATTTTCCGCGTGATGGATACGTTCCGCCTTTTTGATACCGTGCACGTGCTTAACGGCAGCGAGACCGGATATCCCACCACGATTGTCAGCGTGCTGCTTTATAACATCAGCCCGTTTAAGAAAGGTTCCGTGCCGCTTGGCGAATCAACGGCGCTGGCGTATCTGCTTTTGATTGTGGCCGTGGCGTTTGGCAATATGGCTGTGCGCTATCTTGAAAAAATTCGCAACAAGCCGCAGGAGGAATGAGCATGACCAAAAAAGCACATCCTCTTGCCGTCATTCTGATTCTGGTTTATGCCATCGTCATGCTGGCGCCGATTGCGTGGATGATTGTCACGAGCGTCAAAACGCCGGCCGATACCGTAACGGTCACTCCCGGTATCATCCCGACTTTTCAGACAGACAAGCCGGCCCCCTATTACTTCCGCATCACGGGCGATAATTTTACCGATCAATTCCGCGGCACGGGCAATAACAGCTTTATGCGGCCATTGCTCAACTCCTTTATTGTCACGCTCAACACGACTGTTGCCGCCGTTGTTCTTGGCGCGCTGGCCGGCTATGGTTTTTCGCGTTTTAAGATCGCCGGCTCAAAAGACTGGCAATTTTTTATTCTCTCAACGCGCATGCTGCCGGCACTGGCCGTCAGCGTGCCGATTGCCTTTATGTATCGCAAACTTGGCCTTTTTGATACGCACCTGGGCCTGATCATTTTATATACCTGCTTTAACCTCAGCTTCAGTACGTGGATGATGAAGGCTTTTTTTGATGAGATTCCCACAGCCAGCGAAGAAGCCGCATTGCTTGACGGCTATACGCGCTTTGAGGTCATGTTGTGCGTGGTCATGCCTCAGGCCACCACCGGCCTTTTGGCCACGGCCGTCTTCGCCATGATTGCTTCCTGGAACGAATACGCATTTGCGGTCACGCTTGCGCCGCTATCCGCCAAAACATTGCCGGTGCATCTGGCAGCCGTTGCCGCTGATCCGGGCGAAATTCCCTATGGCAGGCTGGCCGCCGGCGCGTTACTGTTCATGCTGCCAATCGTGATTTTCAGCATCATCATGCGTAAACATCTGCTGCGCGGCGTAACCTTTGGCGCGGTAAAAGGATAATCATGAACACCACATCGCCAGGTAAAAAAACAATTACGGAGCGCGCGGCCCTTGCGCTCATGTCGATTGGCATTCTGATGGTCTGGCAACCCTGGCTACATGCGTTATTTCGCTGGGGATTTCTGGTGACGCTGGCGGGAATTGTGTTATTTACCGTAGCAAGCCACATGAGCGACCTGGGCGTGCACAAAAATTCCATAAAGCCGGAGTAATGGAAAAAATTCATCACTGAGACAAGGAGGCACGAAGAGGAATGACAAAATTCAAATGGCAAATGACAAAACAAATTCAAATTCACAAGACTCAATGACCCAACAAAATTTGTTTTGACATTGGCCATTTGTGCTTTGTCATTATTTTTCTCCGTGCCTCTGTGTCTCCGTGGTGAAAAAATATTGTTATTTTGAGCAAACATAAGGTTTTATGACTCAGCCGCGCATACAGCTTCAGTCCGTTGAAAAAACATTCGCCGCGAAGGGAAGTGTTTTTACCGCCGTGGAAATGCTTGATCTCGCCATCAATCCCGGCGAGTTTGTGGTTCTTGTTGGCCCGTCAGGCTGCGGCAAAACGACCACGCTTCGCATGATTGCCGGCCTTGAGTCTCCGACTTCCGGGCAAGTGTTGATTGATGGCCGCGACGTGACAGCCCTGCGCCCCGGTGATCGCGATATTGCGTTTGTTTTTCAGATGTTTGCGCTGTATCCCCACATGACGGCCGAGGAAAATATTGCGTTTCCGCTCAGGGCTTCCGGTTTGCCGGATTCTGAGATCCGTGCGCGGCGCGACCGCGTCATCGCGCGCCTGGGCCTTGAGGCAATCCGTCATCAAAAGCCGGCGCAACTGGCCGGCGGCGATCAGCAACGCATCAGCCTTGCGCGTGCGATGGTTCGCGAACCCAAAGCGTTTTTGATGGACGAACCGCTCGGCACACTTGATGCGGATCAACGCGAGCATACGCGCACTGAACTGCGTGCGATTCATCGCGAACTCGGCGCAACCACAGTTTTTGTCACGCACGATCAGCTTGAGGCTATGAGCCTGGCCGACCGCATCGCCGTCATGAACAACGGCAAATTGCTGCAATATGCCTCGCCGGAAGAAATTTATCACAATCCCGCCGATGTTTTTGTGGCCGATTTTATTGGCTCACCAGCCATGAATCTTCTGCCGGCCGCGGCCACATCCGACGGATACCGCATCGGCGAAAGTGATCTTGTCATTCCGCGAACGCTCAGCGGTCAAAAGTTAACGCTCGGCATTCGGCCTGAATTTGTGACCATCAGCAACACCGGCGCGCCGGCAATAGCCGAACATACGCAGCGACTCGGCTCCTACAATCTCGTCACGCTCAAGCTGCCAGGCCAAAACGCCGGCCACGAACTGACACTCAAAGCGCGAATCTCCGCACGAGACAATCTGGCGGAAAATCAGCCGGTTAAAATCAGCTTCGCAACAGACAAACTGCGATGGTTCAATACGGAAAGCGGGAAAGCCGAACGCGAGATTTTATTTTGACACTTTTTTTTTACCACAGAGGTACGGAGACACAGAGAAACACGGAGAATACCATATAGAGTGATTGCCAAAAACAAATCACACGTCACAAATTTATCGGTGTCGCCTTACGAAGCGTGGCGGCATATTAAGTGTGTGTGTTTGACACATACTATCAAAAAGGAATGACGATGGCGGCAAGTGTGACTACTCAGCAAGATCCCCTAACGCAAATTGTTATTGGCGCGGCCATTGATATTCATAAAACACTTGGCCCAGGATTGCTCGAAAGTGCATACGAAGAATGTTTGTTTTATGAATTACGGGAAAGAAAACTGCACTGCGTGCGCCAAATTCCATTAAAATTGAAGTACAAAACGATCATACTGGAGCAGGCTTATGTGCTTGATATTGTCGTTGAACAGCAACTGATTATTGAACTCAAAGCTGTTGAAAATATTTTACCTGTTCACGAAGCACAGTTACTCACCTATATGAAATTAAGCGGTATAAAAAAGGGGTTACTACTGAACTTTAATGTACCAGTACTCAAAGATGGTATTAAAAGAATGATTATCTGATTTTAGTCGTTTATTTTGTATTGTTTTCTCCGTGTTACTCTGTGCCTCCGTGCCTCTGTGGTAAAAAAGAAAGACAAATAGACTTTATGCCTGCTTATCATATTCACAATCTCACAAAATCTTTCGCACAGGTGCGTGCGCTGAGTGATGTTTCCTTTGCGGCGTCGGCCGGGGAATTTATTGTCATCCTCGGGCCTACCGGCGCGGGTAAAACAACGCTGCTGCGCACCATCTCCGGCCTTGAAAAACCGGACTCCGGCACCATTGCCGAAGTGGACAATAACGCGCAACACGATATCACCACGCTTTCGCCGGCCGAGCGCGATATGGCGATGGTTTTTCAGAATTTTTCGCTGTATCCCGGCATGAGCGTATATGACAACCTGGCATTTCCGCTGCGCCCGGCGTGGCGCAAAATTCCGGAAACGGAAATTGATCGCCGCGTCAATTGGGCCGCGGATATTCTTGGCATCAGCAGCAAATTGCAGAATAAACCCGGCGAACTTTCCGGCGGGCAGCAACAACGCGTGGCCATCGGCCGAGCCATCGTGCGCGAACCGCGTTTGTTCCTTTTTGATGAGCCGCTGGCCAGCCTTGATGCCAAATTGCGGATCAGCATGGCCGTTGAGATTCATCGCCTTCAGCGCCGGCTTAATGTGACGATGCTCTATGTCACGCATGATCAGGTTGAGGCCATGTCGCTGGCGGATCGCATGATTGTGCTTGATGAGGGGCGTATTCTTCAGACCGGCGCGCCGGATGATGTGTATCGCAATCCGATTTCGCCGCGCGTGGCGCGCATGCTCGGCAGCCCGCCGATCAACCTGCTTTCGCCGCAGCAGTTTGCGGCGCTGAAATTGCAGAATCCCCACCCGGAAGCCAAAACGCTCGGCCTGCGGCCAGAGCATATCTCCCTGACGCCCGTGGCTGACGGTACTTCCGCCGATGGCGTCATACTCACAATGGAGAAGCTCGGCGCCACCACCACGGCAGTTATTCGCGCGACGGGTGTTGATCTGCGCGCACTTCTCACGGCCGATTGCGAATTGGCGGAAGGCCAGCCCGTTAAGCTCGCCACACACGCGCAAGACGTTCTCGGGTGGTGATCAGCTTCTCTTAATTTCGCCGCCGACAAGCGTGGCCAGCGAATCAACAGTTTTTTCAAGATCGCCGGCCTGCGTGCGTAATTCCGCGGCGGCGGACGCGGATTGCTCGGCCGCGGCCGCATTGGCTTGCGTGACTTGATCCATTTGCGTAATGGCATCTGTCACCTGCATGATGCCGTCGGCCTGCTCGCGCGTGGCGGATGTGATTTCCGCAACAAGCTCGTTGACTTTGGTTGTTCCCTGCGTGATCGCGCCGAGGATTGAGCCGACTTCGTCGACGATTTTAGCGCCTTTTTTAGCGTCTTTGACTGAATCATCAATCAACTGCGCGGTATTGCGCGCGGCATCCGCACTGCGCTGGGCCAGCATGCGAACCTCACCGGCCACAACAGCAAATCCTTTACCGGCATCGCCGGCGCGCGCGGCCTCAACGGCGGCATTGAGCGCCAGCAGATTGGTCTGAAAAGCAATTTCGTCAATCACGCGAATGATGCGTGCGGTTTCGCCGGCTGATTTTTGAATATCAGTAATGGCCTCATTCATGCGCGACATGGCGCTGTTGCCCTCTTCTGCCGCATTGCGCGCATTGCTTGAAAGAGCCGACGCCTGCTGGGCCGTTTCGGCGCTGCGCTGTGTCATTTCCGACATTTGCTTGAGCGCGTTGGTGGTTTTTTCAAGATTTTCCGCCTGGCGCGAAGCGCCCTGCGCCAACGCGTCACTGGCCGAGGCAATCTGCTCCGACGCCGATGACGTATTCTCGCTGCCGCGATGCACGCTGAGAATCACCCGCTCAAGCGGACCCATGATCATGCGGCGGTTGAGGAAGTAAAAACCTACCAGCACCAGCGCCAGAGTAATCGCGCCGGCAATGGCGATCCGCCGCATGGTGGACGCAACCACCGGATCATTCGTAAACGATGCCTCAAGTACAAATGCGCCTTTAAGATCGCCAGCCTTGAGATTTTCCATCTTAAAACCGACTGCATCAAGTCCGTCATGAGTCGGGCTCATGGCCGGGTCACCATGACATGCCGTGCAGCTTTCTACCATGCGCACCGGGCGGACCAGCACCAGCTTTGTACCCGTGGTATCGCGGCCGAAATATTCATTTTCTCCGCGATCAAAAGCGGCAAAAGCATCCTTAAATTCCTCACCATTGCCGTTTGCCGAATTGCGCGCGGGAATGCCCGGCCGGGACGGGCGGAAAAATGTATATCCTTTGCGCTTGGCGGCATCCGCAATTGATTCCCATGCGGCAACCACCGGCACAGTCTTATACAAAGCGGTTGTGGAATACGTGTCTTTCAGAGGCCGGCCGTTGGCCTGCTTTTTGGCTTCCGCCAGAAGATCACTGATATTAAAAGCATTGTGCTCGTAATAGTAATCCATATTGCCGCGCATCGTCTCGGCCTGCTGAAGTGTGGCGCTCATCTGCTCGCGGATTTCGTTGATCCGGTTTGCACGAGATACATGATAAATATTGATTAATACTACAATAATTGTAAATACAACAGAAACAGCCGCCGCGGCCAGGATTTTTGTGCGGATACTCATCTGCATAGGTCATACCCCGATCAATCAGACATACCCGGCCTGGCACATATCAGCAGTTTATGCGCACAATCCGGGCGGCCTCCCAAAATTGGGAGTACATGCAAAACGGGCCTGTTTGAATTAATTGCTGCCCCAGCAGGATGAATAACGATCCGAACGTCAGCCCATCACCTTTTTAGGTCGGACTAAAAGGCTCAGCAGTTTAACAGGTCTTTTATATGGAAATTAAATATTTGTCATTACGCCATTTTTAGCTGCGTAACCGGGCATGGTTCAGTGATGTCGCGGCCGGCACTTTGAAAAAGCTCCCGAAGCCGGCGCACATGGCCGAGGCCTTCGTGGGCAAGCTCTGTAAACAGCGCTTTAACTCGTGGTTCCTGTGCAACTTGCGAATACCGACCATAAAAGCTTGCCGTGCGTTTTTCGCTGGCGATGATTAACTTCAACGCCTCATCAAGTCGCGCATCATCACGGGCGTCAACCAGCCGCGGCCCCACACAAACCGCCAGTTTATCGTCAGGCCCCAGGTAAAATCCGCCTGATGGCGATATCTGTCGCAACAGACTCTGTATACGATCGCGATGTTCTTTTTCTTCCCGAGATAATTGTTCAAAAGCCTGGCGCAGCCGGGCGTCACGCGCCTTTTCAGATAAAATGATATACCGATATGTGGCCACGGACTCGCCATAACTGGCCAGTGCCAAAGCCTTATCATCGCCCATGCGAGACAAATCAAGCTGTGCAAAGCGCTTACCCATGCATATAGTTTAGCAGCAGCAAGCCAATCCGTCAGCGTTAATCACCAAAAATCATGCATCGCCGCGGAGCATCATTAATTTTTTGTGAATTGCGAAGAGAAAAACAAATTTTAGTTGCCTTTCCTTGCCGACAACTGTACAGTGTGAAAGTCATATCAGGTTTTCCTGTGCTTCACTCATATCAGAAGCGTGGGACTTTTGACAAGATGAGTCTGACGAAACGTGCCTGCACAAGGCTGTCAGCTATTTGCTGCGAACACCTGTGCGGCATTCAGGTTGATGTATATATTCACGTGCCACCACGCCACGGGGCGGTCTCTCCTGCCATCACAGAGCCGCCCCACTTTTTTTATCACACCTGTTCAAGATGACATCCGTGCAGTGCCGATAAAAAAAGCATGTCATTACGCTGGTTGCGTCGCATCTTCTGGTTGATCCTGCTCGCCGTGCTGGTGATTGCCCCAGCACGTCTGGCGCAGGCCCCTGCGCCGGCACAGGCTTCCCCTGCCGGACCCAATGCAACAGATGCCGTAGCTGCCGCAGCCCCATTTACCAGTATCTCCCCGACACTTATTATCGGAAGCATCATCATTCTGCTGACTCTCGGCGCAGTTGCTCTGCGTAACCACCGCACATGCTGGCGCCCCTGACATCCCAGTTTTTTCATGGCAACCCCTATCCGTATTTCGTAATTACGATTATATTATTTTCCTTAATTGCGAAATAACATCACAAACCTGACAGACTTTCCGGACATTTCCTCCTATTTGGTATAAAATAGCTCCTTCGGTTTTGGCGGATTCAGGGATCGGTTTCTTAAGGAAGAGATCTTTCAATGTCGCAAACGTCTACTTATCGCGCAATGGCCCAGCGTGTTCTGACAGCAGAAGCGCAGGCCGTACAGAATGTTGTGAATCAGCTTGATGATAATTTTGACAAGGCTGTTGAACTCATCAAGAACTGCAAAGGATCGCTGGTTGTCAGCGGCGTGGGCAAATCAGGACTGATCGGCACAAAGCTTTCGGCCACATTCTCAAGCACCGGCACGCCATCCCATTTTTTGCACGCCACCGAAGCCATGCATGGCGATCTGGGCCGCATCCGCCGCAATGATATTCTTTTTATTCTCTCTTACAGCGGTAATTCAGAAGAAGTGCTTTCGCTGGCCGCGCTGGTGAAGCAGGATCATGTGCCGATCATTGCGATGACCGGCAAGCCGGACTCTCATCTGGCAAAACTTTCTGACATTCACCTGTCTGTCGGAGACGTGACAGAAGCATGCCAGAATAACCTTGCGCCCACGACAAGCACCACGGCCATTCTGGCATTGGGCGATGCGCTGGCGGTAACTGTCAGCACGGCCAAGCACTTTACGGCCGAGGATTTTAAAAAATCGCACCCCGGCGGCGCGCTGGGCAAGCAAATGCTGCCGCTGATGGAGATTTTGCGCCTGCGTGCGGGTGATAATCTGCCGTTGATTTCCGAATCATTAACCGTTGAAGAAGTACTCAGGCAAACAGCCACCGGAGGCCGGCGCGCCGGTGCGGTATTGCTGGTCAACGCGGCAGGCAAACTCTCAGGCATTTTTACTGACGCCGACCTCGCCAAACTTCTCGTGCGCTCCGGAACAAGCGCGCTTAACAAATTCATTAAAGATGTCATGACGCCCACACCTCGACGTCTGCCGGCCAGCGGCTACGTGCGCGATGCGGTTCAGCTCGTGCGCGAACACCGAATTGACGAAATCCCTCTTGTTGACGAAAACGACAAACCCGTTGGCCTGATTGACGTTCAGGATCTGATGGCGCTCAAGGTTATTGAGGAAGAATAAAAAAATGCGAATACGCAGGTGAACATAAATCGTCGAGAATGCAGAATAAGGAAATTTTATAGTGCATCTTTAATACTCTTGTTCGCGTTGTTATTGCCTTTTTTTAATTTTCACCGTTCGCGTTTTATACATTTTCCGCGCGTCTGCCTATAATGATATGCATCAATATTGCATGGAGTTCGTCATGGCAGGCGCCCAGTTACCTTATAACCTGACCGGCATTGATTACCGCAACATTCCCGCACGCAAAATCGCTGTCCCCGGAGGGATGATTGACATTCACACCCACACGCGCGAGCCGCAGCTCACGCGTGTTTTTGTTGACGTGGCCAAAGCGTATGGCGTCACGCAGATCATGACGATGTCGCCGCTTGAGCACGTTGATGAGCTTAAGGCCGCATTTCCCGGAATGTTTACGTTTATTGCTCAACCGGATTGGCAAAAAGGCGAGATGACTGAGACCTTTATCTCAGACTGGCGGCGGCGCCTTGATGAATTTTATAAAAAAGGTTCGCGAATTTTTAAGCTGCACATGGCGCCGGGAACAAAAGCGCGCTGGGGCCATGATTTTGATCACCCGATGCTGCGGCGAATCATCCGCCACGCGTATGAACTGGGTTATCACTTTATGACACACGTGGGCGACCCCAAAGCGTGGTTTTTTGGCGCCGGCCGATATGCCGATCACAAACTGGGTGATTTTAATCAGCAATTTGTCGGACTTGATGCGCTGCTGGCCGAATTTCCGGATCGCATGCATCTTGGCGCGCACATGGGCGGTTGCCTTGAGGATCCTGGTCAGCTTGCCGCGCGACTTGATCGTTTTCCGCATTATGTCATTGATTCATCGGCCACAAAGTGGATTGTTCGTGCCGTGTCCGAGCAAAATCCTCAGCGCCTGCGTGATTTTATCATTCGCTATCAGGACCGCATTCTGTTTGGCTCTGATCTGGTCGTGGGCGCAAACTACAATTGGGATCATTACGCCTCGCGTTATTGGGTGCACCAGATGCTATGGGAGACGGACTTTCGCGGCCCATCTCCGATTGAAGATCCCGACGGCGGCCAGGGCTTTATCCCCGCCACAGGCCAATTTGACGCCAGCAAAGCCGACGGCATTCCGCAACTGGCCGGCCTGAATCTCCCTGCCGAAGTACTGACCAAAATGTACCGGACCAATGCAGAGAACTTGCTGAAAAAATTAAACGAAGATTAAGAAAACGCTGAAGAAAGAAAACAATAAGAAAGGCAGAAGAGTAAAGGCTGAAGGATGAATGAAGAAAACGATGAACGTTAAATGGTAAACGCTAAAGCAAGAAAACGATCAACCACCAACGATCAACCACCAACGACCAACGATAAACGAACAAAAAGATGCAATAAAACATTGAGATGCGTGTTATTCCGCCACACGCCACACGCCACACGCCACACGCCACACGCCACACGCCACACGCCAC
>CAZSYN010000017.1:0-73611 GCA_964610975.1 uncultured Phycisphaeraceae bacterium | reverse complement strand
AATCCAGCCTCAATTAATCACTCCCGGCCCGTCCACTTTTTGTGGGGAAGGTCAGTCCGCGGACCGGGGAGTTTTACGGCCTGGAGTTCAGCCACAACGACACGGAGATATACCAGGCGTTTTTAGAACACGCCAATGAGGATATCAAGCTGAGCCGCAAGCGGAATTTACTCATCATGGACAATGCCAGCTGGCACAAGAGCAAGTCGCTGAAGTTCGGGAACTTTGAGCCGGTGTATCTGCCGGCATATTCACCGGATTTTAACCCGATCGAGCGTTTGTGGCTGCTGATGAAAGCCGAGTGGTTCTGCGACTTTGTGGCCAGAGATAAGGACGCACTGATCGCGCGGCTGGATCAGGCACTTAACTGGCTCATGGCCAGAACTCACACCAATCAAACTACCGCCGCCATTCCGCTGTAAACTTTTGAGAAACGCTATAGTGTTTCCGTTGTGATTTTGGTGCCCAAAATAACCTTTGCGAAAGAGATTTATGCCATTGAAAACAGAATGGTATAAATGTGGGTACAAAACTCAAAAAACGTAAGTGTTTGTGAATAAAGCACTTGTGTGCAGATGTAGCTCAATGGCAGAATGTCTAAAAGTATTTATAGCATATCAGAAACGCATTTTTGCAAACAATTCTGCAAACAATTCTTTTAATACTATGTTTGGTGTTAGGTATTTTTAAGGCATATATTCGCATTTTCATTAATTATCATATAATGATATCATAATTCATTATATTCGCATTATCGTATTAGGTATTTGTTTATATTATATTGGCATTATTCTTATTTGCGATGTTAATATTATATTAGTATTATTTTGTAATATTCGCTAATATAAATATAGTATGTAAATTAGGGTTATTTTAGGTATTTCTCATTAAACGCATTCTGGCGGCTTCTGGGGCGTTCCTTTGCCTCGACCATATCGGAAGTCATTTTCTTTCTACGGATGCAGCCGTGGGCAAATCTGAGAGCGAATATTAACTGGTAAATAGTCTGATACCGCCGAATATTCTATACGGCGGTTTATATTTGGATTGTTGATATGAGTTCCCTTTAGGATGAGGGGGAACTGATGTTAACATAAAGGGCATCGAAAATGGGAAGAAGAGGAAGGCCGAGAAAATTTAACAAGAAAAGACCGCTATCTGGTGCTCAACGAAGAAAATTAAAACGCCAAAAATTCAAACAAGACCGAGAAAAAACCTATAAAAGCAAAGATGAATTATGGCGCGACGATTTAGGAACTTATGAAGAATTTTGGCGGGCGGCAGTTGATTTGTATTTCATCGTGAAAGAGCGAGCAGAACGATTTTTAGATGACGATCTAATGAGATATCAGAAGCAAAAGGGTGTATGGCGGAAAATAACCCTATTTGATTTGACTTGTAGTTATTACGCGGTTCAGAAGGTAGGGGAAAAAGGATTGAGTCTGGACCGTTTAGGGCAATGCTTCAAGATGTGCGGAATAGGATGGCATAGGAAAAAAGGTTCTGATTGTTTGGTTTTGCTGATTTGGTGCAGGTTGATACAGAAAGTCGGAAATTATTCTGTAGGAAAAGTTGGAAATAAATATAAAGATGTTTATGTCGATACAATAAAATGAAATCTTGACCTCTACAGGTTGGTTCAACCCCTATGTTGAATAAATAAATCCGCTCGTCGCGGATTTATTTATAATCATAAAAATATTTGTGACCAATTAAAGGATAAGTCATTCTGATGACGAAGGATATATATAGGCAGTACGATATATGCCGTAGTGTTATGAAGGTTTATTACTTTTTACCTTTTGATGAAGGTTTTCAGTAATGTAAATAATAATATAATTATATTCCGACTATAATCGGACTTCATAACGACGGGCGTCAGGGAATCGTACCCTTGACGCCTTTTTTTTTAAGGAGTTCATTATGTCGAAATTTTACGAACGCAAGCCGAGCGAATCGGCGCAGGAAGCCTTGATTTATCTTGCGGTAAAGTTTCAGGAATGTAGGGAAAAAGTCATTGTTCGCAAATCCGACTTCGCTGAAAATTACCATAGCATTCTGGAGGCAATCGAGTGGGCAGGCAAGGAAGGATGCGAGTTAACGAGAGTGAATTTGAAGTCATTTCTTAGTGCGAAACATCCGAATATGAGTCCGCAGGAAATTGTAAGCAATATCGCCATTCTCGATAGGGTCGGCTTACGATATCTATCGAGGCAAGCCGACGACATCGCGGGTTTAATGTTGCAATTCGATACAGAAGTTAAAAGCAAACAAAATGACGGCAAGAAAACCTATTCAATGGATGATATCGGTGCTGGAAAAATATTCTCAGATACATATGAGAACGATTTAAGGTATGTTTCCGAGTGGGGAAAATGGATCGAATGGAATGGGAAATATTGGGAAACAATCAATAAAGAAGCGGTGAGAAGAAAAGCCCATTATGTGGTAGATGAGGTAATGATGGGGTTATATAAGAATATCGAAGATAAAGGTGATGCAAAGCAAGACTGGATACGTTTCGTTCATCGATGCCGTGGAACATACGGCATCGACAGTATGATTAAAGAAGCAACGGCATTGCTGGTGATTACTGTTAATGAACTTAACATAGATAATATGGTGTTCAACTGTCAAAATGGGACCATTGATTGCCGAACTGGTGAACTTCATTCTCATAACCGCAATGACTTCATTACAAAATGTTCTCCGTGTTCTTATGATGCTGCGGCGAAAACTCCGATTTGGGGCGCTTTCTTGGAAAGAATTTTCCGCTCGCAATCGGCAGAACTTATTAAGTTCATTCAGAAAGCCGTAGGTTATTCGCTTACTGGTTCAACAAATGAACATAAGATGTTCATTCTTTATGGTGCAGGTTCAAATGGTAAATCAACATTCATTGAAGCATTGAATTATGTTTTTGGTGTTTACGGCTCTACGATGCAACCATCGGTATTGTTGTCTGGCCGAAACAATGGCGGCGGCGGCAACAAGGAAGATGTGGCAAGACTATTCGGAATCAGGTTCGCGACAACTGTTGAGACTAAGGAAGGCGGACAATTCGCCGAGGAAAAGGTCAAGGCTTTAACGGGTGGGGATAGAATATCAGCGAGACGGTTATACGAGAACTCATTCGAGTTTAACCCTACCCATAAAATCTGGATGGCGACGAACCATAAACCCATTATAAAAGGTACTGATGAAGGGATATGGCGTAGACTGAATCTTATACCGTTTACCGAAACGATTACCGGTGACGAAAAGGATATACATCTTAAAGATAAACTCATTGCCGAAGCCGATGGCATCCTCGCTTGGGCGGTGGAAGGACTAAAGATGTGGCAGAAAGATGGGTGGCTCGGCGAAGTCAAGGAAGTAAACGAGGCAACGCAGAGTTACAGATCCGAGTCCGATGTGTTCGGTCAGTTTATAAACGATGTTATTCATACTCTGGCGAATGAGGAGACTGGCGGAAACTTTTATCAAAAGTACAAAACGTGGTCAGAAGAGAATGGCATCGGTTATGTAGCAAATGTGTCATTTGCCAAAAAACTGAAGGAAAGAGGCTTTATCAGTAAAAAAACCGCAAAATCTGCTGTATGGGATATACAAGGTTATCGTATTAAAAATGGTTATGAAGATATGAAAGAATATGAAAGAGAAGAAGATAGACCGTTCTGATATGATAACAATGATGATAACAATTAATATAAACAAAGCGGTGGGCAGCCGCTTTGTTTATATTCCCATCTTTGAGCAAGAAGAACGAAGAGCAATGGTGGGTATGGTGGGTAATGGTGGGTAATCTCATAAAGTCCCCTATGGAAACTTTGGAAGGTTATTTTATCATATAACCCACCATTTTTAGGTTATTATTATGTTTATGTTGATAAAAATAAACATTTAACTGTAATAATATAATCCCTACTACCTCTACTTCTTGCTCATTTATTGGAGAGGTATGTAGCCGCCTCAAAATGACGGCATACCCTTAAAAATGATGTGTAGGCTACAGTCCGCTACCGACCGCCTCCTCTCCGTTTTTTGGCGGCTAAAAATTCCAAAAAAGCCCATTTTCAGCGTAATAATGAGGTTCTGATTATTCGTCATCATATAAAAATGGCGGTGGTCCATTTTTATATGATTATCAACTGGTCATTAAGAAAGGAAAATGACGAGATATATAGTATACATATATAGACATTATATACATAAGGAGTAATTATATGTCTAAAAAACCTATGAAAGCAGTATGCATCAGAATGAATGAAGAGATAATCCAAGCGTTAAAAAACGACAGTTTCGCGGTTAGTATGACCGCTAAGGAAATGATATCCGTAGCAGATATTATCCGTAAAATATGCAGTGATTACATCGTTAAGAAATACGGGGTGAAAAATGGCTAATGAAGTAAAAACATACTCGCTTCCAAAATTAGAGGCATTGTTGTCTGGTGCACAAATAAATGTAAAAAACAAGGAACAGTATGAGTCGTCGGTTAAGTATCAAAATGAAGATTTAGTCTTTTTGACGGATATTCAGAAGCAATTCAGTGATGTCAAAAAACAAATACAAAAGTGGCAGTTTCGCCCTTCTAACAGGAATACTATTTCTACTGAAACGATGACAGATCCTACTAATGGAACGGATAATTACATTCAGAATGCCATAGCGAGTTTGAAACATCAAACTCGCGACGACCAACAGAAATTAAATTCTATTCTTGCTGCTGAAAAGGCTATTCCTATCTATGAGGAAGCGATACAGAACCGTAAAGATCTTGAAAACCGAGTCAAAGGAATATTCAGCGGCGTCAAGAAAATAATCTTTGGTGATGGCGAAAAATGGGGTAAACAAAATATAGAAATAGTTAAGAGTAAAATTATATTATCGTGCGGTAATATTTCTATGTCTCAGGACCAAGCCTTAAATGAAAAAATCAATCAATACTGGGAAGAACTAAAGGGAAATTTTATTAAATGGAAAGAAGATAATGAAGTCCTAAACATAGGATTTAGAGATATTACTGTTCAGGCAGATATTAGTAATATAAATACATTTAGCCGTTTTAATATTTGCGAGGTCTACAGGGTTAGCCAATACATAAATGAGACAGGGTCAATGACTTTTTGGGCTAAGGATAATTTTGCTCGCTGTTTTCATTGCCCATTTCCGAAAGATAAACTTGAGAATGAACTCGGCGTTCATTCTGAATCAGCCTTTATCGGCGATGGAAACTGGTATATGCAGAAAGATGGTTCATTACGAATAAGTAATGGTACTGACGGGTATATACCTAATGAACCCAAAACAGTAGGATTTTTAATATAAAGGATAATAAATATGATTACAAAAGAACAATACGAATTGTATAAAAAAAGAACAATAATCAATGCTGGTGACCGTGGTGAATGGTATACAGATATGGTTGAGTATGAATTGCATCAACTTAAAATGCAGCAAGTCAACCTTATTCAATGGGCGGATAAAAATAATATAAAACTGCCTACATTTATATTGAAAAATATGCAGGAAATTCTTAAGAATTAATTGCATTAGGGCGGAACGGGGTTTTTGGGAAAATGTTTTCATCCGTTCCGCCCATTAATGTAGTTTTTAACTTCGTTCTGGAAATGGTCCGTATGCAGTATAGACGGCATCGCAGGCGGGTTTAACGAACTGCGGATTACGCAGAACATATCGGTCTTGTAGACCTACCGAGACGTGTCCGCTTAAAACTCTTGCGAATTTTTCCTCGCAATTTTGAACGGCGGTCGTATATGTGGCATCTCTTATAGAAGAAAATTCAATATTAACATTCGCTTTTTCTCTGACTTTTTTATATGTATTGTACCGACCTGCGGTATTGAATTTCGTTCCTCTATTGCTCGTAAATATATAGGGTCCTTTTTTTGGGAGTCGTTTCAATACTGCGATTGTTTCCGACCATAGTACAGCCGCTCTTGCTATTGATGATTTTTTGCGGTACGCAGCATACGTTCCCTTTTCAATATCAATATCGTCCCATCGTATGTTGCATAAGTCATCTATATAAAAAGAACAATTTAACGCGAGCAATAACATTGCTCGCCATTCATCATCAACATTATTGAGCAATTTATGAAAATTGTCTTTACTGATAGGCTTTGGTTTTGCGGGCGGCGTTGCATTAACTATATACAAAACTTTTAATCTTCCTAAGACTGCCGATAGTTGCGTTGAGTCTTCGCCTTCTTTTAAGGCAAAGGCGAATATTGCTTTAACCTTATTAAACATTGCCGACGCGCCGCTTACAGCAATTCCGCTTGCCATAATTTTATCTTTGAAATGCTTCAGTTTTTCCGTCGTTAAATCGTCAATGGTTTTAGCTTGAGTTATGCTGATTAACTTAGAATAAGCGTGGCGTATATGGGATTTTGTACCTTTGCTGCAAGGATTTTTGTCAAGATATAACTGAAGCAAGTATTCAAGTTTCAATGGGTTTTTAGGAAGAGGGAGATAACGCAATCCCTTTAATTCTGGGATGCCGGTCTTTTCTGCAAGCAATTCAGGGCGGTTTATAAGGTCGTCTCTTACTCTTGCATAATAAACATCATCAGGGATATCCCAACTCATAACCCCCTTTGATTGCATTTGACGATTTAGGTCGGCAAATTCTGCCATTTCTGCCGCTCGCTCGGCATCCCCTTTGGCTTTGTATTTCTCGGCTATTTTATTGAAATCTACGGGCGGTAATTCCCTTTCAATCGTTACCATAGCGGGAGCAATACGATTCATTACATCTTTGAAATGTTGAATGGCTCGGACTTCATTTTCTTCTGTAAACCATTCATCCGTTTCTGATATACGCCATCGGTTTTTATATCTGCTGAGTCCTTGAAGTTCTTCTCCCCAACTGGTACGGTATATCGCCTTATGACGACCTCGCTTTTTAGCCATTCTTTTGCCTCTTATGTTGATGATGAACTTGCAAATTTTCATCATTATAAAAAATACTGCAAAGAATTGCAAAGAATGCTGCAAACTATACAAAAGCGAAAGTTATAAGTCGTTAATTTATAAGGGTTTGTGTGCCGATGTAGCTCAATGGCAGAGCAACGGTTTTGTAAACCGTAGGTTGCGGGTTCGACTCCCGCCGTCGGCTTTCTTCATTTCCCTAGCAAATCCCACGTTTTCCTCGGCATTTTGCGAATTTTCAGCGCTGTACCGAACCGTTTTGTCTTCGCCATAAGGCGCCATACAAAGTCCTAATTTGCCAGAAGTTTGTCCCCAAGGCGTCCCCAAGAATGGATTGATTTGAATATGATCGTCGGTCCCGGTCGCCTTGAGGGAAATTTCTTGTATCTCTTTCGATTTAATGGGCTTATCACTCGTTGGCACGGGTAAGGCGTCCAGCGCCCGGCTTTCATCGCCAAGCGTTGGCTTGGCAACGTAGGTATTCAAGGTCAGAACCGGCGTTGAATGCCGCGCCAAGCTCTGTACAACTTTCAGCGGCGCACCCGACATAGCCAGCCACGTGCAATAGGACGCCCGGAAACTGTGATAGTCCACAACCTCACCCGATGTCGTCGGCGAAGCAAGAAAGGCCGTTTCCCGGCGTTTGCGGCGATCCTGGTGGTCGGTTGCCTCACGAATCCAGCGCGCCCGCGCCCGGCGCATATCACGCCGCAGCATGCCGGCCACGTCCCACTTGCTTATGATGAACAGCGGCGCGTCTTTCGGCTTGCCGACCAGCCATTTACGTAGCGCGTCAACGGCACCCGCAGGCAGCGGTTGCACGTCATCCCGGCCGGAACGCTTGCCGCGCTTGCTATACCCCGCCTTAACGGTCACAGTCGGTTCCTCATCATTAAGAAAGAACGCCGCCGGTGTCAGGCTCCGCACTTCGCCAGAGCGAAAGCCGGTCATGCCAGCCAGCCGGTAAAACCATGCCCGATCTGTGCCGCTCATTTTGTAAGATTCCCCGGCCGTTTCGGTATGAGCCATCAGGAAATCAAACTCTTCGCGGGTCAGTGCCCGGCGGACATACGCCCGTTCATCGCGGGAAATGGCTACCCGAACCTTAAGGCCGACAAGGGCATCATCGCGGGTGCGGCCATCCTTCAGGAGCCAGCGGGAGAACTGCTTTGCAGCGCGCAGAAAGTGCGAACACGTCCGGGCGGCCAGCCCGTCAGCTTTCATCTTGGCAATCGCTTCGCTCACCGCCGCCGGCTTCAACGCGGAAATATGTTCAAGGCCTGCGCGCTCTGCAATGTCGCGCATGCGCTTGGCGGTCAGCGCTGCATAGGCCGGCGTTACGCCCTCGGCTTTCATACTCGATTCGTAAGCGTCAATGTGGGCGGCTATCGCGGTCTGTTCCGCCTGTTTGTAGGCATCGGCGCGGGGATCAACCAAGCCCGACAGCCGCAACTTGGCTTGATTCTCAAAGAAATTCGCCAGCCGCAGCGCCTCGGTCTTATCTGTGCCAAAATCGCGCTTGTGGCGCAACCCGTCATCCCCGATGAAACTGCCGAACCAGCCGGGCAATACCCTTTGCACGGCGTCCGGATCAGATTTACCGCAGCGTTGGCCGGTCTGTCTGTTGATCCATTCTTTCCGGCGGAAAACAGTAGCCATTATTCTCCCTTTCCCTTCGGCAAAACGACAAGTTGCAATCCTAACGCGCTGCAAAGCCGGTCCAATGTATCCGGGCCAAGCCATCCCTGCCGGCGGACGAATCGCGATAATTGCCCCTGGTCAACCTTGGCAATTTGACATAACCGATAACGGCTCATCCCCGCATGGCTGATCGCGCTACGAATCGTTTCCGTTATCAATGTTTCGCTTTTCATGGTATTAAACCTACCTCTCTACTTGTTATTGCGCAAGTAAAATCTTTTCAAAATAGACCGGGGCGGCCTAACCACATGAGAATTGAAAGCAATAGAACAGCCGAATTCGGGCAACAAAAAAACCTGACCTTGTGACAAGTCAGCGCGAAAACATAGATTATTCGCATTATACCCGCTCGCCGATCTGTTTTAGCTTGTTCTGCCATCTTTCAACCTCTCAGCTCTGAGGCCGCCGGTTCCGCCGATGGGCCGATCCACCGCCAGCGTGTGGCGTGGCGGGGTCTGCCTTTTACCACTTCCGCCAGCAGGTCATCCGTTTTGAGCATTTGAAGCCAACGCCATGCGGTCATCGGCTCTACTTCCAGCAAGCGCCCGGCCGTGCGGGCGTCCAAAAAGAATGGCCCCTTGCCGGCTTGCCGTTGCAATTCCACGCAAAGCGCTACAAGCAATCTCACGCCAGTTGTGTCATACTGTCCGGCCTCTGGTGGCGGCGGTAGCATTTGCAATCTTTCAATCAATGAATCCATAGGCGAATCTCCCAACGCATATTTCACATTCGGCCACGCATTGACAAAATCAGACCAAGTTTCATCAAAACCTTTTGTGTTGATGAATGGCAGCGCCCGCTCATGCCAGCGCTTGACGATAGGCTTTAGTATTCCCGGCGGTTGATTTGCCGTGGCCGTAATTCCTTTGAGTGCCCGCGCCAATTTGAATACTTGCCGGTGGCGCTGGCCGGGCGCAGTAGGCTGCGTTTGAATAATCGCGTTTTCAATTAAATCATTATCCGAGCATGTTACAGAGAGGACGGAGGGTACGGAGAGAACAGAGTGAACAGATGAAGATAGAAGAGATTGCTTAAGTTCACTGTTTTTATTCGGATTCTGCAACAATCCCAGTTGATTTAAATCCATGACAACAGGTATTTCGCCGCCCAGCGGGTTAAGCCATTGATAAACGCATCCTGATGGGTGACGGCTCGGCGGAGCGAGAACATAAGCGCCCTCGCCCCGTAATTCGCCATCATCAAATGTTTGGGTTTTCTCAACTTGTGCCAAGCGAAAATAAACATGATAGCCCCGGCTTGTGCGTACCGTTGGCAATGCCGCCGCAAGCTCTGGATGAGAAGCGCGCCAGCCGTCATAAGCTGAAGATTCGTCATAATCCCGCACAGCCAGATTGCCCGATACGCTACCGCACACAATACCGATGCCCTGAATGCCTTTACCGGTAGCAAACCATTGGCGTATCTGCCGTTCATCGGCGCGGCGGGCCTGGTATTCCTTCCAGCCTCGTATGGCCGGTTTCTTCTCATTGCCGATGGGAATAACTGATATCCCGTCGGCCGAGTACGCCAGTGCGTGCGGTAACAATTCGGGCGCTGACAAATTTGCTATTTGCACATTCATAATTTTATTTACTACCTTAGTCGCCAGAAATAGGCGGTAGATCGTCGAATAGCGTAGGGTCCGGTTTGGCCAACACGTCACGAAATTCTGATTCATCATGCCGGGCAAGAAACCTCAGCGCAGCGCCACGGTCGGCCAGTCGCCAATAAGTCTGT
This sequence comes from uncultured Phycisphaeraceae bacterium, assembly GCA_964610975.1. Taxonomy (GTDB): domain Bacteria; phylum Planctomycetota; class Phycisphaerae; order WQYP01; family WQYP01; genus CAZSYN01. The sequence continues at coordinate 63,216 of CAZSYN010000017.1, read as the reverse complement.
ATTCCGCCATGTCGTGAAGCGAATACGGATTGCTTGGCCCCGATAGGCTGAACTAAACCCCAGCGGTGAAGATCGGCGGCAATAGCTCCCCACGCCGGCGGCGGAAAATCGGCAGGGACATTCATCCGCTGGCGGACCTGATCAAAAAAAACTGTATGGTTTTCAAGGGCCAGCTTTGCCATTTGCCACCGTGCGGCCATAAGAATTAAAGTATGTTTGCGGGTCGGTTTCTTTTTCATGTAGCACCCCCGGTCAGCGAGTTAATGAATCGCAAAAGCTCCGCAGGCGTGATACGCACGTGGCGGCCAAGCTTGACGGCCCGAAGCTGACGGGACGCGATAAGCCGATCCAGCTTGCGCGCTGATATGCGCAGCGCCTCAGCGGCTTCGGATTTCGTGAGGAGAAGTGGCGCGGTCATGCAGCACCGCCTTTCCGCCTTGGACGATTTCGCCGAGACAATTCTCGGCGGATGATCGCCGCAGCCTGAGAATCAGTGCCACAGACTCGCTCCGTATCCGAAAGGATGCTCCGAAGCACATGTATAGGAATGCGGTTAAGTTTCATGCCGCACATATTAGGAAGGGAAACCTATATTTTGCGGCAACCGGGACGTTGACGGAATGTTTTTAGTGCTTCAAAACTATGGATTTATTGGCTTTTTGATGAGGGATTATTTTCCTGCGGGACGTTCGCGTGACGTTTTCGTCCTGCCTTCTCGCTTTACTTTTCGGGCAACAAGTCCATTCAAAACAGAGGTCACATAACCCAATTTATAGAGAAATTTGGGATCATTTTGCCTTGCGTCGGGATTTTCAATATAGCCATCACCGCCAGCATTATTGGTGCGCCATCTACTAAGTGCGTGTTTTACAGATTCAAGAGAAAGATCGAATTTTTTAGCCAAATCGCGTGGAGATAGTGCCGCATTAAGAGATTCGCTAGTGTGGTTCATTTGTTGATTCTGTGTCGATTGTTCATTCATCACTAAAGTTGCCGACATAGCGTTCACAGCCCATTCCCGTATATTCCCAAGGTCTGTTACCGCATTGCCCGTTCTGACGGGTATAGGTGGTGATGCTGGGATATTCTGCTTGATCTTCAATGCAAATTCGCGGGCCTCAGTGTTGAACCGTTCTGCATCTTTGGGGCGCCATCCTGTTTTTTCATCAAACATCCAAAAAGCCAGCGAGTTTAGAAAGCGTGTCAGTTTTTCTAGTGTATCCGGTGGGTAAAATGGTTCATGATTCATCTTTGCATTTAGTGCAAGTGATTTTGTGTCGATGCCGCCAACCACCCCTCTTTCTCGGCATAATTGGGCAAAGGCTCGGCAAATCTGCCCGCACATCCTGCCGTAAATGGTCAACCATGCAGAATCTTTTTCATATGCGGGTTTGGCATCAAGTATATTTTGCCAATCGGCACGGACTAATTGTGGGCGCTCCTTGGCTATTTGCTGCACAACACGGTGCCATACCAATAAGAAATTGCCAACGTCATTACTGCCAAGCAATCGCTGTATCTGGGCAAATTCAGCACAAACATCAATAGGCAAGTTTGGCCCCCATGCACGCGCCAGTATGTTAATCGTCTGTCGTTCCAAACTGCATAACGTGCGGAAGTGTTCCCTGTTTGTTTGACCTGTCACTTGCGATGCAACGTCAAACTGTCTTGCAACATCCTCTATAGCAGCATACAAATCAAAGGATTCGTCCCAGTGTGCCATAAGTTCATCCGGCAAAAGAAGCGGCCCAGCTTTGATGAGTTTTTCTCTGATAACACTACTATGATTTGCTGTGGGCATTTGGCACCTACCAAAGAATCGGGAGGCCCTGGGCGCGGCCACAGAGTAGGTGAACTATGGTCAGCGCCCAGAGTTTTCCGCAGTTAATTACGCTGCGGCCCTATTCATTTTAGCAAGTTTTTCCTTTATAACCCAACTTCTTCCTCTTTTACTTTGGCCTTTGATGGATGACCAAGCCTCGCATTTAACACTTCGATAGTAGCCTCTGCTTCCTGACGGCTGATTGTTTTCTTTTTAAACTACGGTATGCTTTACTTATCTTGGCGTGTCAAAGTCTATGTGAAACCAGATTGTACAACCAGATAATCAAAGGTAGTCACATAAAACCAATATTTTTGTAATCTTTCTGTTCTATAAGCATTGCCGTAATAGAGGGTTACGATTTTTAGTTAGTATACAATGCGGATTCGATGACTGAATGGAAAGCCAAAAAAGCCCAATCAGCAACTACGCAAATCAACACGCAGTCTGCCGGCCCATCCAAAATGTTGTAGATCTATCTGTTACGCCTAACAGCACAAGGATAGAATGAGCGAAACATAACATGTGGAGAATCGGGCATGACGCGGCATCAACGAAGTACAATAGGGATTGGCGCATTTGTGATAATGCTGGCAGTTGCATGGTTCGTCTGGCCGACGCGATACTTCTACTACGAGCAACAAGCCTTATCTGGAACGCGACTTCTCGCTAGAACTGACCGTTTTTCGGGTCGAGTTGAATTCTTGTTTCCGGGGCAAGGGTGGGTCCTTTCCTCGGCGGATATGACAAAGGCATGGTCTATACGCTGGGGCGAAATGCAGAAACGTTACCCAGCCATCAAGGTTTCGGTTCTTTGGGAAAGTGTCCGTAAGGAATTCATTGCACAAGGATTTGCAGAGCCTTGGTCCGATGACGTTCAGCATGATGCAGATATTCAATTCAATAAAATGGCAGAGGATCTACAACGACGTGTACAAGACGCTGAACATGGAGTGGTAATTTCCGAATGTCGCTTTCTGAGAGTTGCACCAGTAAAGCTAGTTGGCCCATTCTGGAAGTTAGATACTCCACCGGGTTTCGCCATCGACTTTCCACAGGATTTCACTGGAGATGGAGATGAATACGGCGTGTTAGCGGGGAAAATACGACTTCCTTCCGGATTAACCCTGCATTATCCTGCGGAACCGTCCCAATTTGAGCCTGGCGTATCACCTCAACCTGGGGTCATTCTGGATTTGCCAGCGAATGTTCCGATGGGAGGCCATGTCGTCCCGCCTTGGAATATACCCCGTATGCAGGAACTGCCCCCCGGTAAATAGACACAAAGGGACAAGATCATGCCCCCCGTACACTTCTGACCAACAGCAGGGAGATTCATATTAATACGGTGTTGCGGGGAGTAATTGCACGACACGCAATTGCATGACGACGGCAGGATGCCCCAGAGGCAGAAAAACTTGATGCCGCAGAAACTGACGGGCAAAGATCAGGCGCTGAGGATACGCATCGGCGGAGAAAAAACGCCGATTTTGAGGCTTGACAACGGTTTGCTCATAGATGGCTACATGGCCGGGCCGGATGTTTGCCACTCACCCCGCAGGCCGCTATCCGTAATGAACATATTGCGATATTTGATCCGTGGGTACTGGCGTTTAAGCTGTTTGGCCAAAGCCCGTGTTCGGGGCATAAGGGCATCTATTGCGGCGCGGTCGCGGATAGGCAGTAACCCGTTTGCACGGGCGATCTGCCGGCGCAGACCTGCATATCGGCTTTGGTAGGGCCGCTTCTCTGGTTTGCGCTGGTAACGTTCAATGGGCGGATCGGGATAGCGGCACAGCCCGCCGCCGGGGCGATGGGGCCACGGGTAGGCTCCGCACTTGCAGCAGGGCCGGCGCTGGTCACGCACCTTGTGGACCGCCCGCGCTTGGGCCTTGGCTTCCCGCTCCTGGCGGTTAATTTCCCGCCAATACTGGCGCAGCGGGGGCAATACCGGCAGTCCGCACGCCGCGTACACTTCAGCTATCCATTTCGGCGGCCTTCCCAACTTGAGCCACTCCTGAAAACGTGCTCGATATCCCGGTCACGCTCGCACTTTGGCCGCCGCCACCATTGCCGCTATCCCGGCCCGGATTGCTTCCGGCAGGGTCGGCCAAGCATCAATGACGGCCTGCAAATTTTTGTCCGCAATTGCGATAGAATGGGCGGGATTGTGGGTTGTTTGTCCCCACGGCGTCCCCACAGAATCGGCAGGATTTGTAACTTGTTGAGGTTGCAAAGGGTTACGAATTTTCCCTACCGGTTTTGTAAACCGTAGGTTGCGGGTTCGACTCCCGCCGTCGGCTTTCTTCATTTCTATTTTTCTTTTTCTCAAACAGGCTTTCAGATACCCATTAATTTCTTGATATGCGCCTTGATCGCCTCGGCCGTATCGGGCCGGCGCAGGGCGAAATCAATAAAGCACTTGGCGTATTCCGTGCGGTTGCCGATGTCGTATCGTTTGGCGTTCCACGCAAGAGCGTACATGGGTTTGCGGCTGGCCAGCAGATTCATGGCGTCGGTAAGCTGAATCTCGCCGCCGACGCCCTTTGTCGTCTGGTCAATGCATTCAAAAATGTCGGCCGTAAAGACGTATCGGCCGGCGATGGCAAGATCGGAAGGCGCCTTATCAACCGGTGGTTTTTCAATCAGCTTATTCAGGCGCACCAGATTGCTTTGCTTGTCATCCTGAACGCCATCGACAATGCCGTAGCGCGTCACCCATTCGCGTGGTACGTGATGTACCGAAACCACCGATGACTGGCGATCCTCAAAAACGTCAAGCAATTGGCGCAGACCTGGCCGGGGATCGGGCGAATCAATGATCGTATCGCCCAGCAGAACCGCAAACGGCTCCTGCCCGCAGTGCTGGCGGCCCAGGCGAATTGCGTCACCAAGACCAAGCTGTTCCTTCTGGCGAATGTAATGAATGTTGGCGCCTTTGCCGATTGAGCGCACCAGCTCAATCAGTTGCGTTTTGCCGGCCGACTCCAGAAATGTTTCCAGATCAGGATTGTAGTCAAAATGATTTTCGATGGCTTGTTTGCTGCGGCCGGTGACGATCAGAATATCGTCAATGCCGGACTCAACGGCTTCTTCAATGACGTACTGCAAAACCGGCTTATCCACAATGGGCAGCATTTCTTTGGGCATTGATTTGGTTGCCGGAAGAAAACGGGTGCCCATGCCAGCGGCGGGAATGACGGCTTTGCGTACTTTTTTCACGAGTGCCTCCGAAAATGCGCCGGCAAAAGCGCCGGCGCGAAAGCACTACTTTACAGATGATGGGCAGACTTTAGCAACCAAAACTAAACAGGACACCAGTTGCGTATATTACGCCACCGGTGCCCTGTCTCATATGATTAGCGAAAAAACATTCTGGAAATTTTGACAGGCATCGCTTTGTGCTACAGCGCATTATCATAAAGACCAGAGCGAATCATCAGTGACAAGTTGCCCATTCGGCTCTTCGACTTCTATCAAAAGTGATATTTTCGCAATTCCTTTAGCGTTTGAGTCGGCGCATCAGAATTGTGGCGGAACTGAGAGCCAATACCGCCAACGATGCTGGTTCTGGAACCGTGGTCGTATAAGCGACGGTAATATCATCCAGCAGAATAGTTGATGCTCGCGATCCATTGGTGAACTGAATATTATCGAAAGTGAACACATTGTTGAATGCTGATATAGATGTCGTGTAGAAAACGATTCCATCTTCACTTACTGATACCAGCAGTTTATTGGTATCACTTCGAGTGAACGTCATTTCAAACTGATGAAATACACCGTCAGTAAACGTCTGGTTATCCATGTATTGTCCACTGTCGTAAACAAGACTGGGGGCGTAGTCGCGGCCAAAGGTACCCGAGTAATGGCTGGCCCAATCATCTCGCAAACCGAGTAAGTACCCTTGATCGTCGCGTGATGCTGCTTGTGACGCCGCAGAATTGTCCGTTGCGTACGTACCTTGTGAATCATACAGCCCGATATTGAAATCGGTGATCCAGTTTGGGCCATTACGACTTCCGGTCAGCTTGAAACCGAGCGTGATGGAGTCCCCAATACCAAGTGTGGTACGCGTGAATGTGGATGTTGCATAACGTTGATTTGCTGCGGCGCTTGTGATGGTAAGGTGGCCGGCAGAGCTATTGAGTGCACCGTCCGGAGAGTACGAATAAAAGGACAATCCGCTTGATGAACCGAAATCTTCATTCACAAGAATTGTTGTGCCCGCCAGCGCAAATGCAGGCAATGTCGCCAGTAATCCTACTGCCGCGGAAATGTGATAACGCATGAATTCCTCTACTTCCTTTGAATAGGGCCGCCAATGCCGATTCCCACATGAGCCAGCAAATTTTTGGTGCCTTGATGCGTATGAATATGGTATAATTATGATGCTTTAACAATATCCACAAATTGGGATATCTTGTAATAATATTGATGTGTATTCATATAGTTGATATCTGGATGCAAGATTGACATTATTCATGCTTATAAATCGTTGAAGTGGGGATGTATGGGAAGATCCAAACGTGTGACTGATCATGACTACCAGAGTCTTTTGCGTCTTGCTGGTGAGGCTGGTGAAATTGCCGATGGTGTTGAACGGCGACAACTATTTCTGACACGTATGGGCCAAATGCTCGGCGCAAGTTGTGGCGTATTGTGCCGCACTGGTTGGGATTCCGGTGCATACCGCCTGATGGAATATCATGTCGAAGACAGCTTGCGGATACCGTCTACGACATTGAAAGCGTATTTCACGGGTAAATTACCTCTCGACCCTATGGCTTTGCATATGGACGCGAAAACATCAGGCTATGTAATGCTTCGCGCTGAGGCAATGTCGAATCGAGAATGGTATTGTTCAGCGCATTATCAGGATTACCGACGCCATTGGATGCTCAATGACGGTGTTTACGGCAAGATTGTTACCAGATCCGGACGCGTATATGGTATTTCATTTATTCGTGACGTGCATGACGGCCTGATGTGTGAGCGTGAACGTGAATTGCTGCGTATCTTTGCAACGACCATTGCGCCGATGCTTGAACTTGACCGTTGGCAGAAAGATGGGGCGGTCGTTTCGCTTACGCCGCGTCAGCGTGCCATCGCTCGTTGTTACATGCGAGGTTTGTCTGCCAAGCAGATCGCACGAGAGTTGTCACTCTCCGATGCAACTGTTCGCGAATACACCAAAATCATGCATCGCAAACTCAACGTATCATCGCGCGGTGAGTTGTTGGCTTTGCTCTTTACGTATCAGCGTGAGCAAATCTGACAAGACAAAAAAACGTTGTGAGTTCATCACAACGTTTTTTTTCTCTTTTATGTGATGTCAGGCGGTTATTTGCTGATATTAAGCTGCACAACGCCGCCGGCTTTGCGTTCTTCGATCAGCTTGTGGCCGCTGCCGAGTTCGCCGATGGGGTCCGGCGGGACGACATCAACCACTTTTTCGCCCAGTTTGGCTTCGCCGCGCAGAACTTTGTCCTGAAATTTCTTGGTTTCTTCAAGCAGTTTTTCAAGAATCTCTTCTTCCGGCACATTGGCGACTTTTTCGCCCTGAACATAAATAATGCCGCGCCGGTCGCCGGCAAAGATCGCCACATCGGCGCCTTCGCATTCGCCCGGGCCGTTAACCACGCAGCCCATCACGGCCACCTTGATCGGTAGCTGAATTTCTTTCTTCAGCGCCTTGTTGACGTTTTGCGTGAGCGTAAAAAGATCAACCTGAATGCGGCCGCAGGTGGGGCAGGCAATCAGTTCGGCGCCTTTGCGTTCGCGCAGGCCCAGCACATAGCAAAGCTCAAGGCCGTCCTGAACTTCATAAATCGGGTCGTTGGCGTAGCTGATGCGGATGGTATCGCCAATACCGCTTGCCAGCAGGTGGCCCAGCGGAACGACGCTGCGAATAGTGCCGGTTTCCTTCGGGCCTGCGTGCGTGACGCCCAGATGCAGCGGATGATCAAAGCGCTTGCTGATTTCCGTATACGCATCAATGACCAGCAGGGGATCAATGGATTTGGCCGAGATGACGATATCGTAAAAATTACGCGCGTAAAAAATATCAAGATATTCTTCAAGCTTGGTGATCATGATGGCCAGCATATAGCCATGCTTTTTATTGCTGAATACGCCGCCAAGTTCCTTGAGGCGCTTTTGCTTATCCTTGCGCTCAACGATTGAACCTTCGTTCACACCCACGCGGATCGGCAGGCCGCGTTCTTTGCATGCGTCAATGACTTTTTCAACCTGCGCGCGATCATTGATATTGCCGGGGTTCAGGCGGATCTTGCTCACGCCGGCCTCAATGGCCTCAAGCGCACGCTGAAAATGAAAATGAACGTCTGCGACGATCGGAACCTGAACCTGCTTGATGATTTCCTTGAGCGCATCGGTATCTTTGCGCTCAGGCACGGCCACGCGCACGATATCCGCGCCGCCGGCGGCGAGCTTGTTGATTTCCGCCACGCACTTATCAATATCAAATGTATATCCGGAGGTCATGCTCTGCACCGAAACCGGCGCATCGCCACCAATCAATACATTGCCAACCTTAACCTGACGCGTTTTGCGGCGCTGAATCATCGTCCTGACTCTCCGTAATCGTGAAATACAGACGGATGATTATAGCACTAAATAGGTTTGGGAAGAAGGGGGGAAAAAGAAGATGCTAAAACACAGATATACGGCAAGGCGAAGGCGCATGGCGGAGTGTGTTTTCCGCATCCCAGTGTCGCCGCGTTACTGCGTTTTTCCTTGATGTCCTTTGGTTTCCTGAAGGCAGCGCTCAACTTCAATATAGAGCATGGCGACTTTTTCTTTGCATCGCGCCATGTCGCCGCTGCGGCCGATCTTTTCGATCTCCGCGCTCAGGAGTGTCAGCGTTTCGGCGCAAACCGTGGCCGCCATTCCCTTGATAGAGTGCGCGGCCTTGCTGACGGCGGTGGGGTCTTCCCGGCTGATGGCGTCTTTGAGCGCGTTAATCTGCTTGCAGGTTTCGCGCTCCATGGCCTCGAGACTTTTTTCAAGCAGCGTCATGTCGCCCATGCAGCGCTCAAGAAATTTTTCAAGATCAACGGATTTGCGCGGACGCACGCCGGGACTTGCCGGATGCGGCACGGTGTTGATCGCCTCGCCGGTGACCAGTTTATTGATTGTGCCGATCATATCGCGTGGATTGAGCGGCTTGGTCAGGTACGCATCCATTCCGGAGCTGAGGCATTTTTCGCGGTCGCCCTTGATGGCATTTGCGGTCAGCGCAACAATCGGCGTGGCTTTGCGGTTATGAACCATTTCGTGCTTGCGGATGTGCGCGGTGGCCTCAAAGCCGTCCATTTGCGGCATCTGGCAATCCATCAGAATCAGATCGTAATTGCATTTTTCGTATTTCTGCACGGCTACGGTGCCGTCCTCGGCAATTTCCACTTTAAATCCCGCGCGCACCAGTATTTCAGAAGCCACCAGTTGATTAACCGCATTATCCTCGGCCAGCAATATCAGCGCGCCGGGCCTTGCGGCCTTTAGTTGCGCCGTGCTGACTTGCTCAGTCGTGGGCTGGTTGCGTGTGAGATCTTCATGCAGAAGATTGAACACCTGAGACTGGCGCAGCGGTTTTGCCAGCGCATTTGCAAAGCCGGCTTCCTGCCAGACTTCTTTTTCCGGCGCGTCATCGTGGCCGGTGATCAGGAACATGCGTATGCCGGCAAGTTGCGGGTCCTGCTTGATGCGCCGGCCAAGTTCAAGGCCGTCCATCGGAACCATGGTACGGTCAATCATGACGATGCTAAAGGGTCTGCGTTCGCTGGCCGCGCCGCGCAGAACGCCCAGAGCCTGAATGCCGGAGTCAACAACTTCCGCCTCAAGGCCCCAGCTCTCAAGCTGTTCGCGCAGAATTTCCCGCTGAAGCGGATTATCATCAACAGCTAGTACGCGCACATGCGTAAATTTATTTTCAGGCCGCTGCGGCTGAGTATTTTCTGAGCGGCGTAATTTGACCGTAAACCAGAATGTGCTGCCGTGACCCAGTTGCGATTCAACACCGGCCGTACCGCCCATCAATTCCGCAAATTGTTTGCAGAGCGCCAAACCAAGACCGGTGCCGCCGTGCTTGCGTGATGTTGATGCATCAGCCTGCGAAAAAACCTTAAAGAGCCTGCTGAGGCGTTCTGGCGGAATGCCCGGGCCCGTGTCACTTACCGCGATGCGCATCATGATGTGGCTGCTGGTCGCATTTTCCTGGTTCACGCGGACTACAATTTTACCGTGATCCGTAAATTTGACGGCATTATTGAGCAGATTCATGAGAATCTGGCGCAGGCGTGTCGGATCGCCAAAAACGTGGCCGGGAGTGTCTTCGGAAATCATCGCGCCGATTTCGAGTTTTTTAGCGCCCGCGCGCGGGCCGAACATTTCTACCGTATCCTCAATCAACTGGCGCAGCGAGAACTCCGCATCCTCAAGCTCCATTCGGCCCGCCTCAATCTTTGAGAGATCAAGCACATTGTTGAGAATGGCCAGCAGCGCATCGGCCGACGCGCGCACAAGCTGCACATAACGTTTCTGCTGATCATCAAGCTGCGTATGCTGAAGCAATTCACTCATGCCCATCACGCCGTTGAGCGGCGTGCGAATTTCGTGGCTCATATTCGCAAGGAATGCCGACTTGGCATGATTGGCGTGTTCGGCGGTTTCTTTGGCTTTTTTAAGCTCAAGCTCCTGAGCCTGTAATTCGGCGGTTCTTTCCGCCACGCGTTTTTCAAGATCAATATTGGTAGCCGCCTGATCGGCCATACTTTGCTCAACCACAGTCAACATGGCGTTAAACGCGCGAGCGGCGGTGCCCAGCTCATCATGGCGATAGGCTTCTTTAAGACGCATAGTATAATTTTTCTCGCCTGCTATCTGGTCCATTTTGTTGGCCATGTTGGCCACCGGATCGCAGACAAACAACTGTACGCAACGCCATACCGCCAGCAGTACGCCAAGCGTCATCAATGATACAAAGATGATAAGCTCAACTGACGCACTGATGCGTTTGGTGTAAAACCACCAGTAACCGAGCCCCAGCATAATGGCCAGGACTGCCGATACGGCCAGGATGAATTTGATTTGCAGCGTAAACTTAAAACGCATGAATATCCCGCCCTGAGCGCACCGTGCTATCTTTACGCAATAGCCCAGCCGATGCGCAATCATGGTAAATGTCGACCGTTATGTCGCTTTCCTTAATTACTTGAAGAAGAAATCGCAAAAATGAATTAAGCAAATTGAGTTATTGCAGCAAAACCTGCCTTGCGACCGATAACATGGGCATGCGTACTGCAAGACATTCGTTTGATCGCAAAATTTTGTCGCTTGACGGATTATTGATTCGCCGCCAGCAGGCCCGTCGGGCGAACAAAACGGTAGTGCATTGCCACGGTTGTTTTGACATTGTTCACCCTGGCCACGTCCGATATCTGCAATTTGCCCGTCAGCAAGGCGATATGCTGATCGTGTCACTGACCGGCGATCCGCATGTGGGCAAAGGCGAGGGCCGGCCGTATGTTCCGCAGGAACTTCGCGCTGAAAATCTCGCCGCCCTTGAGTTTGTGGATTACGTATACATTAACCCTGAACCGACGGCTGTTAATCTGCTTGAGGCGCTTGAACCTGATATCTACATCAAGGGCCGCGAGTATGAACACAATAATCACCCGGGATTCCTGAAAGAAAAACAAACAGTAGAAAAACATGGCGGCCGGGTGATCTTCTCGTCAGGCGATGTCGTATTTTCCTCATCGCATATCATTGAAAATTATGCGTCACAGATTGATCTTGAGCAGGAAAAGCTGGCTCTATACTGCAAACGCTACGACATTAACCGCGATATACTCAACGATCATCTTGAACAAATTGTAGATCGGCCCTATGTGGTCATTGGCGATATTGTGCTTGATCGCTATCAGTATTGCGACGCGGCCGACCTTGCGCCTGATGCGGCCATGATGTCATTGACGCCGCTTGAGCATCGCGATTTTTTCGGCGGCGCGGCCATCATTGCTCAGCACCTTGCCGGCATGGGCGCCGACGTCACGCTGCTGACTTCTCTGGGCAGTGATGAACATTCAGAACGCGCCCTTGATGCGCTTAAATCCGCGGGCGTTGATGTGCTTGCCATGCGTAATCGCCGCAAAATTGCCACTAAAACGCGTTTTGTTGTTGAGTCGCAAAAATTGTTTTTGCTTGATGAGTCTCCCGCAACGCCTACGGACTCAACGCACGAAAAATGGCTGCTTGAACAGCTAACACGCCTCAGTGGTAACGACGCAACGCTTATGTTTTATGATGCGGGCCTGGGCCTGCTGACCGACACACTTGCCGCGCAGATTCTTGAACAATACCGCTCATCCTTTGGCAAAATAATCGGTGGCGTGGCCGGTCGCGGCAAACTTTCCCGATTGCCTGGTGCTGATCTCATGATTGCTTCAGAGCGGCCGCTGCGTTTTACAATGCATGATTACGAGCAGGGACTTTCTTCCGTGGCGTACCGCTTTATGACGGTTCTGCATACTGGCGCGCTGCTGGTGCCTTCGGGCAAAAAAGGTCTGCTCTGTTTTGATCAGGCCAAAATTTCCGCGCCGGGCGAAGCATGGGAAGGCAAATTACGTTCAGAATATCTCGCCAATCCCACCAATGGCGTCATTGACAAACTCGGCACTGACGAAGCCCTCCTTGCCATTACCGGCGGTATGCTTGGCGCAGGCGCCAGTGTTCATCAGGCCGCGTATGTGGGCCTTGCCGCCGGCATTCAGGAATCGCGAGCCGTCGGCCACACTCCGCTTGATGGTCATACCATCAGTCAGTGCCTCATAGGCCGTACTGAACTTGGCGATACGCCATTTGCCGCCAGCAATCCGCAGCAATAACCTAATTTAAATCCTCGCGTCTTTTGTTGTTAAAATGATGCAGCAATCTCGGCGGATCAAGTGGTTTTGGCAACACGGTATAATCCGCTAACTGGCAATGAAATTCGCGCTCCGCAGTTAAAAAAATGATCCGCGTATTGGGCGATCTTTCCTTTACGAGACATGCCAGATCATTGCCAAACATGCCCGGTAACCGCACATCAAGCACTGCGATGTCCGGCGAAAATGTTGCCAGTGCTTCGGCCGCATCTTCGGCATTCTCAAATGAGTGCACAATGTGACCGTGACTCTTAAGCAAAGCATGAACAGCACGCCTGGCGCGCGGATCATCTTCAACAATCATTACGGAATACTGCCCGGTTTTTGAATTTTTTGCCATGATTATTGCCATGCTGCGCCTTCTGGCTGATGCGACCATTTGGCTTTTTTATCATAAGTCACATCACGAACCACCCTGAATATGGGAGTTAGCGAAATGCGTGCCGAAATGACCGGATTCCTGATGAGTGTTGATAATGTGTGCTTTGGCGGCAATATTATCACCCGTTGCCCTATTTGGGCTCAAATCGGGGACAAATTCAGAACGGGCCTGAATGAGGTGTGTACGTTATTTTGTCATAGTCGTGAGCAATTTGTCGTAGATGAGATGAACTGATGAACTGCGTAAATTTGTGCATATCAGTGTGCATTATGCAGTTGTTTGTGTTTCGCGCACAACCACGCGCCCGTTGCTGACGGAGACAACCGTGACGCTGCTGCCGGCCTCAATGATGTCGCCTTCCGTCAGGCAATCCACGCGATGCGAGTTAATGTCCACAACGCCTGCCGGCCGCAACCGTGTGAGTGCTTTTCCTGTTTGTCCCAGCAATTGCCGGATATCAGAATCCTGCGGCGCAATTTCCGGCTGCGCCAGCAATACCCGCCTGCCGACAGGGGTTTGCGGATATGTTTTAATGCCGTAATAAATCGCAAAAGGAGAAACCACAAGCAGAATAATGGCCCCGATAAGCCCGGCCGTGACGCTGATTGACAGCAGCACCGCCACCGCGCCGAGGGCGCAAAGTCCCGCGCCGGCAGCCAGCAGCCCGTGTGTGGGCAAAAAGAGTTCAGCAATCAGCAAGCCCATGGCCACCAGGACAAGGCAGATCGCCAGTATGCTCAATCCCAAAACTGTCATGTATGCAGCTCTCCCTGAGTATCCGCCACCACCACCACACGCAGCGCGCTGACTTCCGTAACTTTCAGTTGCGTACCCTGCGGCAGAAACGCGCCGTCCGAAACCACGTCCATTAAATGCTGGCCGAATTTGGCTTTACCCGCCGGCCGAAGATCCGTGACCGCTTTGCCGATTGCGCCGACAAATACTGCTTCTTCGGCAAGTTGTTCGGCGGCATCTTCAAGCGGCAGCGTGATTTTATCATCCGCGGGCGCCAGGCGTATATGTTTGAGTCCCGGCGTCATCTCAAGATAATGCGCCAGCAGAAATACCAGTATCAATGATGTGGCCGATCCGAAAACCAGCACGGACAAACCGCGGAGCAAGCCGGACCACATTTGCGGCACCCATCCGCCGCCGCCTGAACTGGGAATAAAGCTTGCCACCATGCCGATGGCCAGCAGTACAAAGCCGGGTATCGCCAGCAGGCCAAGTCCGCCATGCACCAGGTCAAGAATAATGATAATTAGCCCGGCGACTATCAGGATGATTTCCCACACCTGCGCCACGCCTGAGAGCCACGGCGCGCCGACCAGAAGCACAAGGCAGATCACCGCGCCGATACCCGCCACGGATATTCCCGGATGCGTCAGCTCAACATACGCCAGCACCAGCATCAGGATGAACAATCCCATGCGCACCGGCCACTGAACAAGCCATCGCGTGAGTTGCTCAGACCACGAAAAACCGAGCGGCATGAGTTCTCCGCGTATGTTCATTGCGGCAATCAACTGTTGCTCGCTGCTGACGATTCGCGATGCGAAATTCATCTCAACAGCGCGCTCCGGGCCGACGGTAAGCACTTCTTTTTCCGTGTCAATCGGCGGTTCTGTCACGCGCCAGGGGCGGACTTCCTGGCCATCCGGAGTTTTTATCATTTCTTTGAGCGCATCATTTTTATGTTCGCCGTCTACAAATTTTTTCTCGCCGGTATTAATGTTCCGCAATTCATAAATTTCTACTTCGCGCGCGACCATTGCGCGTGTGAGCATTGGGCTGATGCCATGCTTTTTGGCCGAGTCCTCAAGATCCTGCAAAAGCGGACTGCTCACTTTGGCCTTGATATCCGGCGAAAGTTCCGTGCCGGACTGGCTGATCGGCGCAACATCGCCCATTGTGGCCTGTTCTGACATCACCACCTTGTCGCACGCCAGCGAAATAACCGTCCCGGCCGAGTACGCCTTGTCATGCACCCACGCGGCCGTGGGAATCTTAAGGCTCTTGATATACTTTGAAATTTCAAGTGCGGATGTCACCTGCCCGCCGTAGGTATCAACATCAAGTATGATCAGGGAGCAGCCTGCTTTTTGCGCCTCAAAAACCCGGCGCTTGAGACTGCGGACCATCACATCATCCACTTGCCCGTCCATTTTAAGCAGGGCGGCTTTTTCCTGCGGCTCAAAAAGAGGCTTGCCGGCTTCCTGTGCATAAGCCGTAACCCAGTTCATAAGCACGGCCACAACTGTCAGAGCCAAAACAAACAGGCGTATGCTGCTGATACACGACGTTTTTTTCATATCCGTATCATACACAAAAATAAAAAGTAAGGACGTATTGCGATGACCTAAAGAAGAAATCAAAAAGAATAAACGAGTATATTGTATTTAATTAGTGCTTATTGTATGGTATGGCCATGAGCACAGAAACATCATCCGTTCATGGCCACGAAGTTCTTGACTTGATTGCCGCGGCCAATCCGCCGCTGACGCGCAGCGCTTTTGAGGCTGAGGCTCAGCGCCGGTGGGGCGCCGACGCGCGTTATCATACGTGTTCAGTCGCCGGGATGACGCTTGGCGAACTTGTTCATTTTCTGCTTTCGCACGGCAAAGTTGTTGAGCGTAACGGCCAGCTTGCCACGGACCCCAGCAAAATTTGTGATCATTGAGCGTATAGCTCAGTACTCTGTTTCGCGTTTATTCAGCCAGCGCATTCCTCACTTTTTCCTGCGTGTCCGGATCACTGAGTTGTGATTTGCCGAATCCCGGCAGGGCGCCGTTGTTGATGGCGCTTTGCTGCGCTTCCGGATAATCGCTGATCAGCATAAAGTTGATCGCGGGATATTCTTTTTTCAGCGCGCCGAGCAGATCAATTCCGTTGCTGCCATCGGCATCAAGCACGCGATTGATCAGAATCAGTTTATAGTGGCCGGCGCTGATTTTAGCGCGCGCATCTTCCGCATTATGCGCACGATCAGCCGATGCGCCGGCCGTCGCCAGCATGCGCCCTATGCGCGAATCGTCATACCCGCAATTACCCACGCTTAATACTTGATTCATTGAATTTGCGCCTTGTTAAAATGCGCGCTCTGTTAACTGTTACTGCGCGACCAGAACGGTACCGCGCAAACTTTGGCGGATACCGGAACTCCTTCCGCCAATACCTCAAGCTCCTTGCCTACCTCGGCCAAATGAGCCTTGACGTACCCAAGAGCAATCGGCGTTTCGCCAAGCATGGGCGAAATACAACTGCTGGTGATCATGCCGATTTGCAGAATATTTCCCGGGTCGCGGATATCCGTCGCGGCCATCGGCAGACGTTTACCTTCGCAGCGCAGCGCCACAAGCATGCGCGATACCGCTTTGTGCGCGTGCATGCGCGCGACGATTTCCTGTCCCAGGTAGCATCCTTTGGTAACGGATACCGCTTTGGGATACCAGTGTCCTGTCTCCATCGGCAGATGATTGTCTGTGATGTCAATGCCGTAGAGCGGCGTGCCATGCTCAATGCGCGCCGTGTTATAGGCTGCCCACCCGATGGCCCGCAGATGCACACCGGATTCGTCAACATGTTCACCGCCGGCCTCATGCAGAACCTGCCAGATCTGCGCAAGCTGATCGGCCGGCACAATCAGTTCATATTGCGTTTCGCCGCATTGGTCATTGCGAAAAATCGTGACCATGGCTTTGGCGATGGTGCGCCGGAAATGCTGTAGCGGAGCCTGAAGCTGATTGACGTTGCCATCGACAATTTTATTGAGCAGCGTAGCTGCATCGCGGCCGATGAGCGTAAATCTGCCGAGTTGCTCGGTGGCGTCAATGATGGTGACGTCTTCCGTAAAATGATACTTCTCAAGCATGCCGGCGATTTCGCCGCCGAGCCTGGCATCAAGCTCAAGAAGCGTGGCGTCTTCGGCATGCAGAATATTCAGATCCGCAACGATGCGTCCGCGATTGTTGAGCAGATACGCATATTGCCCCTGGCCGGCGGCAAGTTTGCTCGTGTCGTTGGTGACCATGTTATTGAGGAAACTCAGCCGGTCTTTTCCCGTGATCACGATGACCACGCGATGCGGAGAATCCATCATGCCCACGCCTTTGCGGATGGCGGCGTATTCGGCCTCAATTTCTCCGTAACTCTCTACGATCTGCAAATCGGAGCCGTAATTCAAAAAGGCCGCTTCGGCCTGTTCATGCATAGTATGCAGCGGATTATGACGCATAACACCTCAAAGATAATACGCACGCATTATACCCTATATGCGGCATAATCGTGCGGTAAAAAGTTGATTCAGATTGTCATACAGGAATGTTGCCGGTGTGCGACAATATTTTCAGGCCACCCGGTTAAGAATTTGCTCAACTTGCTTGAGCGTATTCTGAATGCCCTCAAGACGCGGGTGAATAGCCAGCGCCAGGCGGTAGCAGTGGCGTGCCTGTTCCCACTGGCGCTGATTGGCGTAACTGTGCCCCATGCCTGCCATTGCGCCAAAATGCTGCGGCATGATGCTCAGCGTCTGCCGGCAGTCCACAATGCTTGCGTCATAACGCTCCGCAAGATAATGCGCAATGGCGCGTTGATTGTATGCCTCGGCAAACCCGGGGTCTTCGTCAATGGCCTGCGAAAAATATTCCGTTGCGCAGCAGTAATTGCCGTGATTCAGATGATGCGAACCGAGCTTGAGCAGCCGTACCGCCCGCGGTTTGCCGAGCCGGAACCAAATATTCCACAGCGCATGCTCAGCCATGTGATTGACCATCTCATCGCTGTCATGCAGAGCAAAGGCTAGCGTGCCGATGGCGGTTCTTTCGCCGATGAGTCCTAATCCGAATGCGGCAATTTTTCTGATGTCCGCGCGTTTATCCTGTAGCAGATCGGTGAGCTCGGCCGTGCTCCACTGTCCCTGCAAGAGCTCAAGAGCGCGTGTGATATCGCCTTCGGCAAGTGCCGGCGTCATATGCGCCAGCAGATCCTGAGCATCCACGGTGGATTTAGGGCCAGCATCCATAAAACCTCACCATGAATCGAAAAAGAAGTTTTTAATCGTACTCGAATTCATCTGTTCATGGTATGCATGACAAACCGCACGGGCAAATACCGAATTGATTCGTTCTTAAATGCGAAATTATTGTGAGCTTGGCCCTGTCGGATAACCAAAGCCGCCGAAGGCCGATTTGTTGGCATTACGAGTCTCGCGGGTTTGCACCGCCGAGTCATCTTCAAAGTATTTCAGGCTGCTGGGCGACTTATTATCCGTAAACAAGTTGCGTTGAGTGCATCCCTGAACGCCCGCAAAGACCGGCAGAGCCACGATTGCGGCGATGAGCGTTATCCGTTTGTGTTGGGTCATGAATTTATTCCGCCTGAAATTGTCCCGGGCCAGTCTGCTACAATTCGGGCGTATTTTACCCTCTGAACAGTAGATGGGAAAGGCCTATTTTTTGCTTGCTGTTCATATTTATCCGCACGATGGTTGCATCCGGGCGCATGTGACTTTATTCTCACATGTTTGGGCTCTTGGTCGATATGCGGCATCCGGCGGAAAGGCACAATTGCTGGTCTTTTTCCGCCGCGCCATCTTGAAGGAAATTGCGAATGGATCTGACGTCTCTGCGTGAACTGGGTAATACGTCTGTTGTCGGCCTACAGTGGGGCGACGAAGGCAAAGGTAAAATTGTTGATCTGCTCACGGAGCAATTTGATTACGCAGTTCGCTGGAATGGCGGCTCAAACGCCGGCCACACGGTAAAAGTTGGCGATACCAAGTATGCTTTTCATCTGATTCCGTCGGCCATTTTGCGTCCGAATTGCATGAGCGTCATCGCCAACGGCGTGGTGATTGATCCTCTCAAATTGCTTGAGGAAATGGATAAGCTGATCTCGCAGGGCGTTCGCATTGAAAATAACCTGAAAATTTCCACAAACGCCAATATTGTCATGCCGTATCACCGCGTGCAGGATCAGCTTTCTGAGACGCGCGCGGCGAAGGGAAAAATCGGCACGACCGGCCGGGGCATCGGTCCGTGTTATGCGGACAAGGCCAATCGCTCAACGGCGATCCGCATGGCCGATCTGCTTGATGACGAACGACTTAAAGCCAAGCTTGAGCGGATCGTGGCGGAAAAGAATGAGATTTTTGCCGCGCTTTATAAACAGCCGCCGATGGAGTGGCAGCCGATGTTTGAGCAGTATCGCGCCTGCGGCGAACAACTTCGCCCCTATGTGACAGATACCGTTCAGCTTCTGCATGGCGCTTATCGTGCGGGCAAGCGCATTTTGTTTGAGGGCGCAAACGCCGTTTTGCTTGATCTTGATCACGGCACATTTCCGTATGTCACCAGCAGCAACTGCGGCACGGGTTTATCCGTCGGCAGCGGCTTGCCGGGCAAAGCCGTTAATACCACGCTGGGCATCGTTAAGGCGTACTCAACACGCGTGGGCGAAGGACCGTTCCCGACGGAACAGAATAATCCGCTGGGCGACCGCATTCGCGAACGCGGCCACGAATACGGCACAACCACAGGCCGGCCGCGCCGTTGCGGTTGGCTTGATGCCGTTGCGCTGAGCTATACGGCCGCGATTACCGGCACAACAGGCATCTGCGTGATGCTTCTGGATGTGCTGTCCACATTTGATGAACTGAAAATCTGCACCAGTTATACGGTTAACGGCAAAGAGACAACCTGGTTTCCGTCAGATGCTCTTGAGCTGGCCAATGCCACTCCGAATTACGTCACGCTGCCGGGCTGGCAGGATACGCTTGATCATGTGACAAACTATGAGCAGCTTCCGGAAAATGCCAAGCGTTATCTGGATGCCATAGCCAAATATGTTGGCGTGCCGGTGCGGATTGTCTCGGTTGGCCCGGCGCGCCACCAGACTTTGATTAAGAACTGATGTACGCACAATAACATTCGCAGGATCGGGTTTTCAGAAAACTCCGGTCACGCTACAATGCCGAACTTATGACGCAGAGCCGAACAGAAACATCTACGTCCGATGCGAATTTGAGCCGCCTGCCGGCGCATGTGGCCATCATCATGGATGGCAACGGCCGCTGGGCGCGCAATCGCGGTTTGCCGCGTTTTGCCGGCCACCGCGCCGGTTCAGAACGCATTGAGGCTATTCTCACGGAATGCGATCGCCTGGGCATTCGCCAGCTTACGCTGTATGCATTTTCCACAGAAAACTGGAATAGACCCCAGGAAGAAGTCTCAATGCTCATGAACCTGTACGTGGATTACATGCGTCAGGAGCGTACACGCCTGGCGGCAAAGAATATCCGCTTTGCCCAGATCGGCCGTACACAAGGTATGTCGCAGCAGGTGATTGACGAAATGCAGGCGGCCATTGATGCCACCAAACATTGCACCGGCACGACATTTTGCCTTGCTGTGAATTACGGCTCGCGTGCGGAAATCGCCGATGCCGTGCGCCAGATTGCACAGGATGTCAAAGACGGCAAACTTCAGCCGGACGAAGTGGACGAAAAAGTCATCAGCAATCATTTGTATACCGCCGGCATGCCTGATCCGGATTTGCTGATTCGCACGGCCGGGGAAATGCGTCTGAGCAATTATCTGCTTTGGCAAATTTCGTATGCGGAACTGTATGTCACCGATACGCTGTGGCCTGATTTTGGCATACCGGAATTTCATAAGGCTCTTGAAAATTACGCGCAGCGCAACCGCAAATTCGGCGGCCTTAACAAAGGCGCATAAAGCGAGAAATACGAAATAAAAAATACGAAGCACGAAACGCAGATCGTCATCCGTTTCGTGCTTTTTTGTTTTGGGCTGGGTGCGCTTTTGTGATTTGAGTTCTGCGATTTGCGCGTGGCTCTTGTATGCATCCTTGCCAAAAAGTCATACAATCTTAATAACCTGTTCTTACAATCCGCAGCTTCGCATTTTTCAGGAGGCTTTATGTCACTGGCTCGGATTTGTACTTTTGCCGTTACCTTGATTCTTGCCGCCGGCGCTTTTGCACAGCAGGCAACAACCGCAACCGCACCCGCGCCAGCCCCCGCCGCCGCGCCGCGCGAGTTGCCGCCGCGTCCTTTCCCGGCCATTGAGCGCGTGCTGATTATATCGATTGACGGTTTGCGCCCGGATGTTTTTTTCCGCGCGGATGCGCCGACGATTCAGTCTCTCTACAAACAGGGCACGTTTACCTTTTGGGCGCGCACGACGCCCAATTCAATTACGCTGCCTTCGCATACCTCTATGTTGACCGGCGTATCGCCGCGCATTCACGGCATTGAGTGGAATGCGGATCTGCCGCTGAGCAAACCGGTATATCCGAAAGTGCCGACCCTTTTTGAGATTGCCAGCAAGGCTGGTTATGTCACCGCGATGGCGGCGGGAAAGTCGAAATTTGATACGCTCGCCAAGCCCGGTACGCTGACCGGCGAATATATTACGACGGACACCAAAAGTACGGATGCGGATGTGGCCGAAAATGCCGTGCTGCTGATTCAGTCGCTAAAACCGCACGTGATGTTTGTGCATTTTCCCGGCGTTGACAACGTCGGTCACGCCATCGGGTGGGGTACGGATGAACAGCTTGCGGCCGTGAAGGAAGCGGACAAAGCCGTGGCTTCCGTGCTTGATTGCTATAAAACGCAGGGACTTTTACGCTCAACATTGATCATTCTTTCGGCCGATCATGGCGGTGCGGGCCTGAATCACGGTCCGGACGACAGCCGTTCGCGCCATATCCCGTGGATTTGCGTGGGCCCGGGCATCCGCAAAAATTTTGACCTTGCCCGTTATGCGGATTTGCAGGTCAATACGGAAGATACCTTTGCCACGGCTTGTTATGCTTTGGGATTAAAACTGGGCGCTTATGTTGAAGGTCGCCCGGTAACGCGCGCATTTATGCTTGATGAGCTCATTGCGCCGGCCGGCAAATAAAAAGCGTTTTTTGGGCCGACATGCGACAAAGCCCCGCGGCGCAATGCCGCAGGGCTTTTTTGTTGATAAGTCACTGGTACATTTTTATTTGTGAATCACATTGTCAGGTTCTTTAGTCTCTTTGTCATGTTGATTATAATCATGGCGGTGCAGGACCGTAGCCGAAGAAAGAATACGGCCGCTCATCAACATGGCGGGCGGCAATGTTGTTCGGAATGCTTCAGCAGAGTTAATTACGTATGAACCAGACAGAGCGTAAAACACTTGAGCAGGTCGTCAGTGAGTGCGGCCGGTATCCGATTGAGGCTTTTGAGTTTGTGCGTATGGGCCTGAATCATACGGTTCAGCGCGTGCATGGCGACTCAACGAAAGCCGACGAGAGTCATCATGTCAGCGGCCAGCAGTTGTGCCGCGGCCTGCGTGATTTTGCCCTGGCGCGTTACGGCGTCATGACGCATGCGGTGCTGAATCACTGGCATATTTACCGCACGCAGGATTTTGGCCGCATTGTCTTTGCGATGGTTGATAATAAGCTCATGCAGAAGACAGATGAGGACAATATCCGCGATTTTGATGATGTTTTTGATTTTCGCAGCGCTTTTGATCCGCAAAAACGTCCCGCACAGGCCACCAGGACGATATTTAAGATCTGAAAAATAATGCCGGCCAAATTTTCCGCTTGCCTGGCGGGTTTTTCCGCATTTTAGTAAAACGAGTCTCAATCAGGAATCATTGCATGCCAGCCCCGGTACATCCTTACTCAGATTATGGTATCGCCCTTCGTACTTTGCGCGGCGCGCGCAGTTGGCTGGCATTTCTGCTCTTTGCGGCCATGCTGACGCAGCTTATCGGTTTTGGCCTCATGTATTACAGTCAACAGCCTTACGAGGGGATGCGTCCGCAGGCCAAAGTGCCCATTGCTTTTGATGTTGCGCGTCAGCGTATACTCAGCGACAGCACTCAGCCGGCCACAATTCCCGCGCAGATTGTTGAGGAAGAATTTTACACCAGCTCGCCGACCTCTCAGCAGCTTAATATCCGCAAACAGTGGGATTTTACGTATACCGTTGTCGTCCCGCTGACGCAGATCCTCGGCCTTATCGCCGTCTGGTCTCAGGTGATCGTGATTTTTATTACGCTGCTGCTGATTTTGATCTCAGGCGCGCCGGGTGTGGCCAATACCACGCGCTCGTTGATCTGGTCCGTGTTGCTTTTGTTTATGGTCATGCCCTGGCAGTATTTCGCCCGCGGATTTCCGATTCCCGGCGTGCTTTACGGCTATAACGAAATGCTTACGTATATTGCCCCGATCGTTGTGCCCGGCGGCGCGCCGGTACGCTGGCAGACGCTATTGGTCTTTGCGCGCTTTATTATTTGGCCGCTGGTTACGCTGCTGGTCCTGCTCATCACCGCAGAACGTTTCCGCGCCGGTATGATGCTGGCGATCGGACATCCGCTGCAATCGCTGATGCAGCAGCGCCCGGGCAATACGCCGGCCGCGCCGCAGCAACCGTTTAAACAGTAACAGAGTTCTCACAGAGAACACAGAGAAGCCAAAGAAGCCAAAGAAAAGAAAAACAGGATAAAAAAACTGCTTGTTTTGTTGTGTTTTTTTGTTTTTCTCTGTGTTCTCTGTGAGAACCATTAAAGTGGGCAAAATATCATGACGCCAAACGGCGAGATTCTTCCGCTTTCGTTCCTCGGCCATACGCTGGCCGAATTTGCCGCCGCGCTTGGCACTCATCCGCAGGCCGCCAAAGAGCGTTATCGCCTGGTCATGCGCGAAACACAGGGCGTTGAGCGCCCGCTGATCACGCGCAGCCAGGAAGATGACGGCGTGATCAAGTTCTGCCTGCCGGTGGGCACGCGCGAAGGCAAAACGCTTGAGACTGAATCCGTCATCATCCCGATGCGCAATTATGCCGGCAAATTATGGTATACGCTCTGCCTCAGTTCGCAGGTGGGTTGCCGCATGGGGTGCACATTCTGCGAAACGGCGCGCATGGGCCTGCTTCAGAATCTTTCGGCCGCGCAGATCGTCGCGCAGCGTCTTGAGGCGCGGCGCATCATGCTCGCACGCATGCCGCAGGATCATCCGGATCGCCTTCGGCCGGATCACAAATACTTTCGCGACAGCATTCAGAACATTGTCTTTATGGGCATGGGCGAACCGCTTGATAATCTTGATCAGGTGATTCAGGCTATA
The DNA here is from genome assembly GCA_964610975.1 of uncultured Phycisphaeraceae bacterium. Lineage (GTDB taxonomy): Bacteria > Planctomycetota > Phycisphaerae > WQYP01 > WQYP01 > CAZSYN01. The sequence goes on along the minus strand of CAZSYN010000017.1, from coordinate 38,930 downwards.
CGCGTCATGAATGAACCAAACGGACTTGATATGCCCCATGCGCAGATCACCGTGTCAACGGTGGGGCGCATTGATGGCATTCGCAAGCTGGCCGCGCTGAATTGGCCGAATCTGCGCCTGGCGATTTCTCTTAATGCCGCGACGGATAAGCTTCGCAATGAACTCATGCCGGTCAACAAAGGCATGCCGCTGGCCGAACTGCAAAAAGCGCTGCTTGAGTATCCGCTGCCGAAGAAAGGCCGCTTTCTTATTGAGTACGTGCTGATTCGCGGCGTTAATGATTCGCTGGCCGATGCGCAGGCCGTAGTGGACTTCTGCAAATCGCTGCCGTGCACGGTCAACTTGATTCCTTATAACCCGCAGCGCGATGCGGTCTTTGCCACGCCTGATGAACAGACTATCGGCGCGTTTTTATTTTATCTCAAAGAGCGCGGCATTTTTACCAAGCGGCGCATTACGCATGGCCGTGATTTAATGTCAGCCTGCGGCCAGCTTGGCAATCCGGAAATGAAGAGAAAAAGAACAGGGGCCAGCGGCCATGAGCCAACTTCAATTGGCCCCTGAATTTTCGCCCCTGACCCCTCTCGCCCCTGATCCCTATGTTTGTCAGAACATGATCGGTTTGCCGAGTTTGCGGCGAATCACCTGCATCTGCCCGATATGCATGGCCGCGTGAGCGCTTTGCAGAACCAGCAGATCAAAAACCGTCGGCGCAAATTCAATGCCTGATGGTTTGCTGAGATCTTCTTCCTTTACCGTGGCCGCAAAGGCAATGGCCGCATCCGTTGTTTTGGCCACCAGATCGCGAAGTGTTTTGCGATCCGCAAAATCTCCCGGCTGATCGGATGCCGCCGTGGTCTTGGTAAATTTGGCCTCAAAACCGGCCGGCAATTCCGGCGTTTTGGCGCCAAGACGCGTCAGCATGCGATGCTGCGAACAGATCACATGCCCGATCTGCCACGCCGCATGATTCGCGCCCGGCACGGGCCGCACAAAAATTTCATCATCACCAAACGCATCAATCACAGCCAGCAGCATGCCCGCGCTGCGCTTGAGATGACCTGCAAATAATTCACCTACTGTTGCCATACGAAATCCCTCACGAAAATAAAAAAATAACTCCACTCATCATAGGCCGATGTTTTTTATCCGGCAAAAAAACAAATCGTCTTATTGTCGTCCTTAATCTCTTTGTGAATATCATAAAATTTTCTGGCATATTCATACACTTCCTGTTTATGTTGGTATTGTGATGTCGTTTTATCACAGGGGGCTGACATTTCTTTTACCGGCGCATTCCGGGCCGGTGTCGCATAAGTATCCGTGAGACGTTGACATTTCTGACACGCATCAAAAAAGGGGATGTTGTTATGAATACAGCGACTCGCCGTGGGCTGAGCCGTCGTGAACTTGAGGCCATTGCCAGCGGGCATACGCATTGTGCCATTGATGACATGGAGTTTTTTGAGACACTCGCGCATGCGGGCTGTTTTTTCATGTCGCCGTGGGTTTATCACTATAACGAACAGAATGAACTTGAGCCGCTCACGCCTATTTTGTACCAGGATGACTACAGTCTTGATAAAGCCGGCATGCTGCTTGCGGTAATGGACCGCCTGCTGCATCCGCATGCGGAAGAAGCGCTTACGCCGTAACTGGCCGGCGTTGTGTATATTATTGCTGGGGTTCCTCCGGCGCGGCGTCATCACTGGCGCGATCGGCCAGCGGACGCACATTCTTTTTGGCCGCCAGCATTTCGGCCGCGCGCAGAATGTCCTCTGCGCTCTGAACTTCGTTAAGCCGCAGGTAGACGCCGGCATCTTCTTCGCCGCGACACAAATGTCTTGTGATAAGGCCGATGACTTCCGCATCGGCCTGAGTGATTGCGCGGGCGCAGGCCTTTTGGCATTCCTCAAACAGTTGCGGCGCGACTGCGGATAGTTGTTTACGCTGAATCGGCTCAAGCACACGAATCTCTGATCCGCATATCAGCAGCGGCGCAACCCACGGCCTGCCTTTGCCCGGCTGAAGTGAAAAATATTTAAATTCGCGCAGTTCCTGCATCAGGCGGTAGGGCTCCTGCGTGATGATGTCGGCGCGCGCCATGCGGTTTTTAATTTGACCTGCTTTTTCAAACTGAAGCTGAGCGGCTGCATTCCTCATATCGTTCTGCATGGCGGAATGCCATGCGGCCCGGCCTTGCGGCGATAAAAATGCTGCCGCATCGGCAAGCTGCCGGTGATACTGACTCATCGGGATGCTGCCATCACATGGCGCGGGACATTTTCCCATTTCTTTATATGCACATGCCTTGCCGTTTGGCGCCTGGCGCAGAATTTCATGGTAACGGCAGAGCTCAAAAAGATCTTCGGTCATCTCAATGAGTCTTCCGGCAGCGGTACGTTCCGGAATCGGTCCGCAATAAAACGCATCATCAAGCGCCAGTTCCTGCGTGCGGCGCAGGCGCGGATATTCTTCGTTAAGATTGATGCTGACCCACCACGCCGGGCGCCAGCCTAGCATTTGGCGATAGCGTTCCGGAAATAATTCGCGCGCAACCTGGCGGTAGGTGTATTGCGCCAGCAGGGGCGAATGCATAATGCAAAAATGAACTTGCGTGCAGATTTGCCCGTATGCGATTCGTTTGGTTTTCTGTTCCGGCGGAAGATCCGTAAGCCTGCGCTGAAGCGCCGCGCGCAGATTGCCCACCGTCGCCAGCAACACTGGTTTTTGCGTGCCATCTTCAGGCGCGGTCAGCAGGTAAACCGCCATTTTGGCCGGAACTTTTTGCCACTCAACCCGCGCGGCCGGGTCCGCGGCGTTGATGTCAATGGCAACAGTGTCTGGCAAAAGCTGATGCATAGGCAGATGATAAACGCGAATCAGGAAACGCAAAACGCGAAACAGAAGTATTTGCCCTCGTTTCGCGTTTTACTTTTTACTTTCCTGGTTTTTTACACGGACATTCCTGTGATTGTTGCCTCAAAAACCATGGTGCCATTATAGAGTCCCTGGCAATCAGCCACGGCGCGGCGGCGATTGATTTCTGTCAGCTTGGCAATCATGATCAACCGCGCCGGCGGAACCAGTGTGCCGCGAAAACGCACATTATCGCATTTGGCAAAACCGACAAAGCCCATTTCCGGCTGCTTTTTCATGGTCCAGTAAGCGCAAAGCTGCGCGGCGCACTCAATCATCATAACGCCCGGCATCAACGGCCGGCCGGGGATATGCCCGCGCACCCAGAAATCATTGACTGTGATGTCCTTATAGCCAATGATGCAGTCATTCGGATCATCAATATGAATAATGCCCGAGAGCAATTCCATTTCGTGACGCTGCGGGATGACAGAGCGGATGCCCTCCATGTCCACAACCACTTTGTTCATATCAACGGTAGACAGGTCATACAAAAGCGTAGGCGGCATAGCTCTCCCAATACCCAGATTGTAACGGATTTCTGAACGCCGATTGATATATCACGGCATCCGTAACCTGCCCCAATAGCAGGCGCCATCGCGAATAACGGAATATCCACGATTATGCTTCAGAAGACAAGCCAATTTGACAAATGTTGGCCTGAGGCGAGATATTTTTTTCATCCGCGATCAAAAAACGCCGCAGATTGATCCGCTTGCTGACCTGGTATTGACTTGCGTTCATCAACAATGCCGGCAGAAAATTTCCACCGGCACGTAAAATGGACAGGCTCACGGCGTCGTTGAGCGGCCTTCGAGAACTTTGACGCGCACGGCCTGCGCGGCCTGCTTGATGTCCTGCATGATTTTACGGACACGCGTGCCGGCGGCTTTGTTGCCGCCTTCCGCTTTGGCAACGTCCTCTGCCACTTCCGCAACAAGCTTCTTAAGCTGTTCGTATTCTTCCATGAGTCTCTCCGTAAAAGCCACTTTACGATCATTATCGATCAACTGAGCACTTATTCTGGCGATAAAATCGCGATTATCAAGCGATCATGAAGGTTTTTCTTGATAAATTTGCGTTTGTGAATATTTCTGGTGTTTTGAGAAAGATATTTTGGTGGGGCAGGCAGACCAAGAGCGGTATGGTGCAAAAACTCTCCGGGCCGATCCGTTAAGGATCGGCCCGGTTGCCTGTGAGTTCTTGTTCATGCGTGCCTGACGAAATGTCAGAGCGCTCATCGGGGGTCAAGAAGACCCGTTTAATCGTTATGAATGACGGTCTGGCTCAACGCAGGATTTTCGTCGCTGAAACAGTCTGCTTTTTCGGGAGACAGGCCGCTGATGCGGCCTGATCCCGGGGAATATTCAGTTCTGGTCTTTGCGATCTCTGATCTGGCCGGTGCGTCGTTCCGGAATCAGAGCGGGCTATCCTGGCCCGTTTTTGAACAGCTTGTTACGAACTGAGCTTAGTGGCTCTGGCGCTGAGACTGAAAGCAGTCACGGCAGTAAACCGGACGGTTGCCTGACGGCTTGAACGGAACTTCGGTCTGCTGGCCGCAGGAAGCGCAGGTAGCCGGGAACATCTGGCGCGGGCCGGCGCTGGGGCCACGGCCGCCGCCGAAACCGCCACGACCGCCACCGAAGCCACCACGGCTGCCGCCGCCGAAGCCGCCTGAGCGATTGCCGCCCATGCCGCCCTGAGCCTTGCGGGCATCGCGGCAGGTTTTGCAGCGCTTGGGTTCGTTGGTAAAGCCACGTTCAGCGAAACGCTGCTGTTCATCAGCAGTAAAGGTAAACTCGGCGCCGCAATCGACGCATACAATGGTTTTGTCCTGATACGACATACTTTTCTCCAGGGATTGATTCAGAGAGGGAATGGTTCTCGATGGGCGGTGCGGGAATGGCTTCAGCCATACTCGACTATTAAGGGCGCGCTACCCACAGGCATTCGCTATTATAATCGGCCATAATCGCGGATTACAAGCAAAAATGATAATGATCTTTATGATTACTCTGCCGGTGCGGCGGTGGCGTGACGCCTGTTTTTTGGGCAATCGTTAAAATAGCGGAACCTGCTGGCCCGTTGTGCATCAAAGAGGATAATGGGAACAACACCTTTTTCAGGAGATAATCATGCCACGCCTGTCACCTGTTATTGCTGCATTGTTAATGGCTTGCGTCACTTCCGCGGTACACGCACAGGTTGTTGTTACGCCAAAACCGATGCCGGCTGCGGTAGCTGAAAACCCGGCGGTTTTGGCGGAAATACCACTCAAAAGGGTGGTATTATTTGCCAGCGGAGTGGGCTTTTTTGAGCATCGCGGCAGTGTTGACGGCAATGCCAGCATGACTTTACGGTTCAAAACGGAACAAATTAATGACATTCTCAAGAGCCTGGTGATTGCCGATCCGGCAGGGTCGGCCAAAGTTGTCGGGTATCCGTCGCTTGATCCGTTGACCAAAACGCTCCGCAGTTTTCAGATCGATTTATCTCAGAATCCTTCCGTTGCGGGTATTTTTGAGCAAATCCGCGGCGCGGCCGTGACGGTGCGCGTTGGCGATGATGTCCTCAACGGCAATGTGTTGGGGACCGAGCTTCGCCAGAGGCCGATGGGGGGCGGGGATAACGCAAAACCGATCAATGTGACATATGTGAATCTTCGCACGTCAGGCGGTATTCGGTCGGTATCGGTTGACGAGATCCGCTCTTTTGAGATTGAGGATGAAGTTCTGCGCCGGGAGCTGAACCAGGCGCTTGCGGCCATTACCGCGGGGCGGGATAAGGACAAAAAACCGGTGGTGATTGATTTTGCCGGCAAAGGTCCGCGCGAAGTCAATGTGGGATATGTCGTTGAGACACCAATCTGGAAAACAAGTTATCGCCTGACCTTGCCGGAGCGCAAGGCCGACGGAAAGAGCGACACCAAAGGCGCCATTCAGGGATGGGCCATTGTTGAAAATCAGACGGATAACGACTGGCAGAACGTGAGTGTTGATCTGGTCGGCGGCCGGCCTCTGTCGTTTGTAGAAGATCTTTATAATCCGTATTACGTGCCGCGGCCGGTAAGCCGGCCAACGCTGGCGTATAACATTGCGCCGCAGGTGTACGGCGGGGATATGTTGCTGAGACAAAATTCTGAAATGCAGGCAAACTCGCTTAATAAAAGCCGTGAATTGTTGGCAAGAAAACTCGGATCAGTGACAGAACTCCAAAAACTTTATGATGATAAACTTCCTATGGTGGCTGCGGCGCCGGCGGGTAATGGCAACGTAGGGTTTGTTGATGGTGCTGCTGAGGCAATTCCCGCATACGGTGTTAATGCCGTAGCGGATGGGGCGCAGCTTGGCGAAATGTTTCAGTATTCAGTTAAAAATGTGACGCTGGCGCGCCAGCGTTCGGCCATGTTGCCGATTGTCTCTGACGGCGTTGAGGTTCAGCGATATACGATTTTTAATCAAAGCGTTACGCCGCGGCGCGGACTGCTTGGCGCGCGCGTGCGAAACATCACCGGCAAATATCTGCTGGGCGGCCCGGTGACGGTTTTTGATAGCACGCCGGCCGGGCAGATTTACGCCGGTGACGCCAAAATTGAGGATATGCCAAACGGCCAGAGCAGGCTTTTGTCATTCGGAATGGATCAGGATCTGCTTTTTGATGTCAAGGCTGATAACGATGGCAGCATCATGACGGCAACCGTTGTCAAAGGCGTGTTGAATGTTCAGCGCAAAACCGTAGTGACGCGCGATTATGTTGTGGATAACAAATCAGATCGCGATAAAAACGTGGTTATTGAAGAGCCGATCATGGGCGGCTATGACCTGAAATTGCCGGAAAAATATGACACCAAAACGGACAAGGTTTATCGACTGGTGATTGCTTCGCCGGCCGGCAAGCAGGCCAAATTGAGCGTCAAGCAGGAACATGTTGAGTGGCAGGGCTTTTCGGTATTACCAATGGATGTCGACTCGGTTGTGGCATATAGCAAACAGGGAGAAATCCCGGGCAAGGTGCGTGACGCGCTGAAGAAAGTTGCCGAGAAAAAATATGCCCTTATTGAGATTCAGCGCCAGCAGCAGTTTGCGGCCGACCTGCGCAAGCGGCAAATGGAGGAACTCGGGCAGATCCGCGATAACATCCGCGTATTGCCGGGCGGCTCAAAGAGCCAGCAGGACCAGATTACCCACCTGACGGAAAAAGATAATGATCTGCGCGCAACGATTCAGAAACAGCAGGATTTGCAGACGCAGGCTGACAAGGCGCAAGGTGAGCTTGATGATTATGTCAGCGGTCTGAATCTGGAATAATGGTGCATCAATGGCCTGCCGATTTGATGTGGCGTGACGATTAAGCCCCACCCTGCCAAAAGGGTGGGGCTTGTTTTTTACACACAAGTCAGAGCTTAAAATTCCGCATGGCGCGCCGCGAGCATGTGATCATTAAATTGCTTGAAGAACACGTCGTAATTGCCGCTGCTGGCGGCGTAGCGCAGAGGCTTAACACGCTCAACGAGAATTTCCGTGGCATCGGGACATGTGCTCAAAATGTGCACGACTTCGTTGAGGAAATCACTCAGCGGCATGGCGGCCGGGTCATCTTGCTGGCGATGACCCATGAGCGTCGTCTGAACGTAGGGCGGCGCAAGCTCAAGCACGCTTACGCCCGTATCGCGCAGTTGATAACGCAGGGATTCCGTATAGGAATGAATAGCCGCTTTGGTGGCGCAGTAAGTGGGCGTCATGGCCAGCGGCGTAAAAGCCAGGCCGGAGGTAACGGTCATGATGGCTGCGTTTTTCTGCCTGACCAGGTGAGGCAGCAGCGCGGCCGTGAGGCGAATAGGCCCGAGCAGATTGGTGGTGATGGTGGCCTCGGCATCGGCAAGGCTGAAGTTTTCGCTGAGCAGATTTTCGTTGCGCATGATGCCCGCATTATGGATCACAACATTAAGCGCCGGAAAATCGCTGAGCAGTTTGCCGGCAAATTCCTGAATGGCGCCGGCATTCTCAATATCAAGCGTGGCCGACTTGATACCGGGATTTGCGGATGTTACTTCGTCAAGCGCGGATTGCCTGCGTCCGGCGATGATGACATGATTACCCAGCACATGAAGCTTTTCGGCGAGTCCCCGGCCAATGCCGGACCCGCCGCCGGTAATGAGAATCGTATTGCCTATCATATGCATAAAAAGATCCTTTCCGTTTGCCGCGTAAAAATTATTGTAGGAGGGCAAAAGGAAGAATGGTAAAAAAGTTGTGCAGAGCAGAGCCGCTGATTATGACGCGTTTTTGCGAGCCCATCTCAATTTGGCGGAGCGCGAGCGCGGATTCGTCAATTTTTCATCCTCACAGGCGATGATCGGTTCCTCGCTGATGGCCGAATAGGTACCGTTTTTAAGGCCATCCTTTAAGCTGTGCTTGACGCGGCGATCTTCGCCGCTGTGAAAACTAATGATGGCGGCCGTAGCGCCGGGCTTTAAGTAGCCTGGCATGATGCGCAGAAGGTTCTCGAGATTGCTCAGTTCGCGATTGACCATGATGCGCAGCGCCTGAAATGTGCGTGCGGCCGGGTGAAGTTTGGCTCCGGCGGCGCGCTGAAGTGTAAAATCGCGCGCCTGGCAGACAATCGCCATGAGTTCCTGCGTTGTCTCAATGGGCTTTATTTTGCGGCGCGCCACGATGGCCTCGGCAATCTGCGGGGCGTCGGTTTCGTCGCCATATTCAAGGAAAGCGTGCGCCATTTCTTCCTGACCCATGCGATTAATGAGCGCCGAGGCGGGTTGTCCGCGGCTGATATCCATTCGCATATCAAGAGGGCCCGGCTTTTTGTAGGAAAAGCCGCGTTCAGGATCATCAATTTGCGGGCTGGCCACGCCCACGTCTGCCAGCAGGCCGTCAATTTGCGAGACTCCGGCTTGCGCCAGTACCTGCGCCAGGGCGGCAAAGTTGTTGTGATAAAGATCAAATTGGCCGCCCGGGATTGCCTCAAGGCGCCGGCGCGCCAGATCAATATTGCCCTGGTCAAAATCAATGGCGATTAACCGACCGCCGGGGGTGATTTTTTTAAGAATGAATGAAGAATGTCCGCCGAGGCCGAGCGTACAGTCCACAAAAACCTGCCCGGGCTGCGGATGAAGTACATGCAAAACGGACTCAAGAAGTACCGGAATATGACGGATTTTTCTTTTCATGGCCACAGTGTGCCATAGTTTGGCAAACTTTGCCACGGCGCATCTCAGAGCGTGTATTAAAAGTAGCGGGAAGCCAGATGAGCAGGCTGCCGGCTGATCAACGAGGACGCAGGACCGAGTGATATTGGCGAATATCAGCGAGCGTCCGAGGACGAAGTTGATCGGCTGGCAGACCAGCAGATGGTCCCGGTTACTTTTAATACACGCTCTAAGTTGCGATTCATCTCAACTCAAGCTATAAGCATGTTTTCGTGGCGATTGATATGCATCGCAAAGTGACAGGTGAGGGAGCGATTCATGGCATTACTCAAGCTGGGGACTTCTCTGCTGGCGCTGGGCCTGTTTGCCGGTGTTGCCGGCGCGCAAGCCGTAACGGAACAAACTGCCGAAAGACTTGTTGCCGATGCTTTGGTCAACGATGCGCGCATCCGTGGCCGCAGCGATAAAATTCCCGCTGCGCTTGCCGCATCGGAAGCGGAACTGCTTTTGCGCGCCGCGGTACAGGTTGATCCGCAGAATCTTGTTGCGTGGAGTTTGCTGGCGGAAGCGTATGAGGCTAATGATCATAATGATCAGGCGCGCGAAGCCTATAAGCAGATGCTGAAGCTTGATCCGCAGAATTATGTCGCACAGGTGCGTTTTCTTGAGACGCTGGCCGATGATAAACCCGTTGAGCAGCAACTGAAGGTGTATGTCAGTGCGCTGGCAAGCAAATCACTGCATGTTCAGGTACGCAGCGAAGCGGCTCTGCGCGCGGGCAAATTGAATCTTCAACGCGGAGAAGTCTCCGAAGCGCGGCGGCTTTTCCTTCAGGCCATTGATCTTAATCGCGTCAATATCGGCGCGTGGCAGGCGCTTTGCCGGCTTGAGCCGGAACCCGGCGAGCTTGCGCCGCAACGTCTGAAGTTGCTTATCAGTATGCTTGGCGGCAATCCTTATCAGCCCGACGCCTTGTTAACCGGCGCAACGCTCATGGCGCGCACAAGCGTTTTTGATTCCGCCGCGGATTGGCAAATGGCGGCCGTTGAGCAATTGCGGCTTTCCGGACAAACCATCGCCGCGGAAGTATACCTTGACCTGGCAATGTATCTGTGTATTGCCGGGCGCCGACTTGATGCTGAGCCGCTGATTACCGAACTGCTGAAGATTGATGATGCGCCGCTGACGGTTTCTCTGCTTTCGCTGGCGATCCGCCGCGATCCTGATCCGGCATTGCTTGATAAAGTTCGCCAGCGCCTGACGGACGCTCTGCCGAAAGATACCGCTCCGGCGCAGGAGCGCATTGCCGCGCTCACCGATGCGCTGTGGGTTGAGTTGGCGTATGCGTCGTCGCTTTCGGATCAGGTTGAGGCGCGCCTTGAGGCGCTGCGTACACTGACTAATGCGGATAATCCCACCTATCGCCGGCTTTTTGGCTGGCGGTTGCTGCGTCTTGATAAGCCGGCCGAAGCAAGAAAAGTGCTTGAGCCTCTGGCGGATACTGATGAGTATGCGCGGCTTGGCCTGGCGCGTGCGGCCGAGGCAATGGGCGATCATGATGCCGCCACCACGCAAATTCAGGAAATCTGGCGCCAGCATCCGCTTGGCCTGCTGGCTGTGATGGCGGCGCAGGATGCCGAAAAATACAAAGTAAAACTGACGGACAGCTCGCTGACTTTTGCCACGCGTAGCGAAGCGGCTAAATATCCGAAAAATTCGGTATTTGCACATCGCCAGCCGCGTGATCTTGTTCTTATCACGCCGAGCATGCAGAAAAACACGTTCATGGCCGGGGAGCCGGTCACGATAAAACTTACCATGACCAATACCACCGATCACGCCCTGGCTCTCGGCGCCAACGGCGCTGTGCCGGTGAGCCTCATGGCCGATGCCGCCATACGCGGTACGCAGGTTCGTTCATTTAATGGTTATGCCATTGAAAATTCGCCTCGCACATATCGTCTTGAGCCTGGTGAATCGCTGGCCGTATCGCTGCGGGCGGATCAAGGTTCGCTTCGCCAATGGCTTGAGGCCAATCCCTCCGGCCTTGCTTCCGTGAGCATTTCCGTGACGACAAATCCGGTCATGACGGCCGACGGCAGCGTGCCGGGCCTCGGCGGACAAACGATTTTTGCCGGTGATTTTGATCGCGTCGGCTTTAACATCAGCGGCCTTGATCAGGTCAACAAAATGGCCCGCGATTTTGACAGCTATTCGGCCGCCACGCGACTTCAGGTTGCCGCGCTTCTGCAATCCATTGTACCTTCGCTGCCGGATCAAAATCCTGACGAAATCAAAAACGCCACGACAAAACCGGATGTGACGCCGGCTGAACTTAAAGTGGCGATCATTAATATGCTTAAAAAACAATACAAGATCGGCACTCCGCTGATGCAGGCGTGGCTGGTGCGTAATGCGCCGCGGGATCTTCCGGCCGATCTGGTGTCGCTGCTGGACACTCAGGCGGATAATTCCGATTCAATCGCACGCATGATGTGGTATGATCACCTGGCCGCGACGCTGGGCTCAACAGATAAACCCGCCGCCATCAAAAAACTCAATGCCCTGGCGGAAAAAGATAAGGATTCGCTATCTCATGACTGGGCGTTGTTGATGGCGCAGCAGCTTGATGCTCTGCCCGCGGAGACGCAAACGTCCCGGCCGGCAACTACAAGACCATGACATGATCATGGCCGGCCTGTGGCTGGTGCTGCGGCCATAATCGTGTGCTGAATGATATTGCCTCGTAATACACAAGCCGTTGGCGCGTTATGGTTAAATAAGATTGCGTATGGCTGGTCGTGAACTTACTTGGTACACGTTCTTTCGGAAGGATCAGTGGCGTATGGCACATGTGGTTCTTGAAAAAGTTTCTAAAATTTACCAGGGCGGCGTGCGGGCCGTTGACTCAATCGATCTGAATATTCGCGATCGTGAGTTTATTGTGCTCGTTGGTCCTTCCGGCTGCGGCAAATCAACCACGCTTCGCATGATCGCCGGCCTTGAGGAAATTTCAGAAGGCACAATCAGCATCGGTGATCGTGTAGTCAACAACGTCCCGCCGAAGGATCGCGACATCGCGATGGTTTTTCAGAATTATGCTCTGTATCCGCACATGACGGTCTATAAAAACCTGGCATTTGGCCTACAGCTTCGCCGTCGCGAGCTGGGCCTGACCAAAGAAGAAATTGACCGCCGCGTTCGTGAGGCGGCCGCATCTTTGGGCATTACGCAATATCTTGAACGTAAACCCAAAGCACTTTCCGGTGGCCAGCGCCAGCGCGTGGCGGTAGGCCGAGCCATTGTCCGCAACCCTAAAGCTTTTTTGTTTGATGAGCCGCTCTCAAATCTTGACGCCAAATTACGCGTAGAAACGCGCGCCATGATCAAGAGTCTGCACTTACGTCTGCAAACCACAACGATTTACGTCACACACGATCAGGAAGAAGCCATGACGCTTGGTGATCGTATTGTGATTATGAAAGACGGCCACATACATCAGGCTTCGCCGCCGCTTGAGATGTATGAGCGGCCGGTCAATCGTTTTGTGGCCGGCTTTATTGGCATGCCGCCGATGAACTTTATCAACGGCAAAGTGGCTGCGGGTAATTACTTTACCTTTGGCGGCCAGAAAATCCGCCTGCCGGCCCGCATGACCAATGCGCTGAGCACATATAATGATCGCGACATGTCTCTGGGCGTGCGCGCCGAGGCCATGTGCCCCTCTCCGGAAGGCAAATACGCCGGGGAGGATAATTTTATCACCGGGAAAGTGATCGTCACCGAGCCTTTGGGCGACAAAGTTGACATTTACGTAAATCTCGGCGATGGTCATGATAAATTGATGGATCGGGCACTTGTTTGCAGAACTGACGCTTTTCAGTTTGGCAAAGTCAAGGTGGGCGATATAATCAAGCTTTACGTGGACCTGGGTAGGGTTCATGTTTTCGAGCCAGGAGACAATGGTATGAATGTCACGCTGGCACGTGAGTCGGGTTATGCTGCGGCATAACTCCCGGCAAAACTTCGTGGTGCTGGTGGCCGTCCTGCCGGCACTTAAAGACGCTTCGCGGCTTTTGTTGGGAGGGATTCTCAACTGAAAAAAGCCAAAAATGAGGCGCCGTGGGTGCGTTTTTATATGAATGCACTCAGCAAAAACAGGGACGGTGGAGAGTAAAATCTCCACCGTTATCATTTTTGCACACTGGCTTGCTCATCGGACGAGCGGGCCATCAGCCGAGCGCCGGGCGGTCGGGCGTACGCGGTAGTTTGTTCTGCTGCGACAAGTTAATAGCGAAAGGTACATTGTGAATCAGGATCTTCTCAGAATCGTGGACTCTATTGCCCGCGACAAGAATATTGAGAAAGAGTCAATCTTCGCCGACATTGAGGCGTCATTGCTCTCGGCCGCGCGTAAATTTTACGGCGAGGCGGAGGACGTCCTGTGCACAATTGACCGCGTTTCGGGTGATATTGAAGTTCGTAAAGACGGCACACTCATTGACTACCGCGAGTTCGGCCGCATTGCCGCGCAAACAGCCAAGCAGGTGCTTATCCAGAAAATCCGCGAAGATGAGCGCGGCAGCATTTACGATGAATACGCAGGCCGCAAAGGGCAAATCATTACCGGCGCGGTGGCTCGTTTTGAGGGCGGCGCGCTGATCGTCAACCTCGGCCGCTCTGAAGGTTTTCTGCCCCGCAGCGAGCAGATCCCGGGCGAAACACAAAACGCCGGCGACCGCATCCGCGCTCTGGTTCTTGATGTGCGCGATGTGGGCAACCAAGTCAAAATTATTCTTTCCCGCAGCCATCCTGATTTTATCCGCCGGCTCTTTGAGCTTGAAGTTCCGGAAGTTCAGGAAAAAGTCATTGAGATCAAGGCCCTGGCGCGCGAAGCCGGTTACCGCACCAAAATCGCGGTCACCTCAATTGATACCAAAGTTGACGCCGTAGGCGCATGCGTCGGCGTGCGCGGCAGCCGCATCAAAAATATCGTCGATGAACTCGGCGGCGAAAAAATTGATATTGTGCGGTGGAATGAATCTTCGCAGATCCTTATTACCAATGCCCTTAAGCCGGCCGAAATCGTTGAGATTTCGCTGAATTTTGAACTCAACCGCGCTACGGTTGTGGTCAATGATGACCAGCTTTCGCTGGCTATCGGCAAGCGCGGCCAGAACGTGCGCCTTGCCGCGCGGCTTACCGGGTGGGACATTGACATCCTGACTCCGCCTGAATATCAGAAGGGTCTTGATGATCTTGAGAAAGTGCTTAAGGGAATTGACGGTGTTGATGAGACTCTGCTTGACCGCATGGTTGCGCTGGGCGTCATCAACCTGCTTGACTTTGAAGAAATGACGGCTGAACCGCTGGTGAAGGAACTTGAGGTCAGCCAGGAACTTGCGGATAAGATCACCAGCGTGGCGGCTGAAGAAGCCAAACGTATTGCCGCTGAGGATGCCATCCGCAAGGCAGATGAAGAAAAGGCGAAGAAGATCGCGGAAGCCAATCGTCCGGTCACTCCGTTGACCCCGATTGCCGAAGCGGCCGCATCGCTGGCGGAAAGCAAGCCTGAATCCCAGGCTCTCAGCACGCCGGTATCGCCTGTTTCGGAGGCGCCAAAATCACAGGCTTAACGAAAAATTGACCAAGACAGATTGAAATTAATTGTTGTTGAACGCGACAAAACGCTGAAAAGCGGATAAATTCTTCGTAATCCGTACCAAAACGGCTTATCAGCCGGGAGATCTACTTGAGTTTGAAGGTACATCAGATCGCTAAAGAGCTCTCAATCACGAGCAAATTGCTTGTTGAATATCTCGTGAACGAAGAGGGCATTCCGAATATCAAAGACCATAACAGTGCTGTATCTGCTGGTCTTGAGGCTACCATTCGCGAATGGGCACAGGAAGGCAAGCTTGATCGTCTTAAGGAAGAATCAAAGCATCACCCGGCCAAGAGTCACAAGAAGAAGCCTGCTGTCAAAAAGACCACAGGAGCAGCAGAGGAAGAAGGCAATACGGCTACCGCAGTTGTAGAAGAGCCTCCTGCAGAGGAGGCTGTGAATGTTGATGCACCCGCGGAAGAGCCGGTGACGACAACCGAGATTCTTGAGCAAAGCGACGAGGAAACTCACGCTGAAGATGAGGCTGCGCCAGCCGAGCCGGAAGAAGAAATTCCGGTCGTGGCCGAGCAGCCGGAAGCTCCGGCCGAAGTCAAGGCCACGCCGGTACCCGCGCAGGCGGCGGCTCAGCCGCAGGCGCCAGTGGCGCCGGTTGCTCCCGCAGCCGAAAAGCCTGCTGAACCGGCCGCGCCGGCGCCAGTTGTGGCTAAGCCTGAAGCGCCAGTGGCGCCGAAAGTCGCGGCATCCGCGCCGGCGCAAGCACCAAGCGCGGTGGCTCCGGCAGTTCCGGTTAAAGAGGCGCCCAAGAGTGCCGCGCCGGTTGCTCCGGTCAAGCCAGTGCGTCCGACAGAAGTTCCGCAGAAACCCGTGCGTCCGCATCCGCATGTCACGCCGCGCGGCATTCCGAATGTGCCCACGCGTCCGACAAGCGTTGCGCCGGTAGGCCCGATGGTCCGTCCGGCGCCGGCTCAGTTGCAGGGGCCGCGCGTGGTTCGTGTTGAGCAGCCGGATAATCTGCCGGCTCCGCGTCCGCGTTCATCTTCCGGCGGCGGTAACCGTGGTCCTGGCGGCGGTATGAACCGCAGCAGCAGCGGCGGGCCCGGCATTCCGATGCCGGCCATGCCAAGCGGCGGCGCATCAGGACGTTCGCGCAGCAAGGGCGGCGCGCCGATCATTGATGAAGAAGAAGCGGAAAAGAAGAGAATGCTCAAGGGCCGCACGTCGCGTCGCGGCGGCGGACGCAGTGCCGATGCCGGTGTTGATCTGATCAAGGAATGGCGCGAAGCCGACCTTGCGGATCGCGCGGAACGTCTTCAGCAGGCCGAAGGCCTGCTGAAGGAACGCAAGCGTGAGATGCACAAAACGCAGCAGCATCGTCCGTCGGTTCAGGCTCAGCGTCCCACTAAAGTTGAAATTACGCCGCCGGTTACGGTGCGTGAACTCTCAGAGCACATGGGCATCAAGAGCAGTGAACTGCTCAAGAAGCTCATGGCGCAGGGCGTCATGGCGACGGTCAACCAGTCGCTTGATCTTGATGCCGCGCAGATGCTTGGCCTTGAGTTTGGCATTGAAGTCGCCATCAAGCAGCGCGTGAGCGCCATGCAGCTTGCCCAGCAGAATTATGCACTCAAGGAAGCTGAGGCGGAAAAATCGCCGCGTCAGCCGGTTGTGACGATTCTGGGTCACGTTGACCACGGCAAAACAAGCCTGCTTGACAAGATCCGTTCAGCAAACGTGGCCGCGGGCGAAGCCGGCGGCATTACACAGCATGTCGGCGCGTATATTGTTGAAGTTGAAGGTTCTGACGGCAAACGCAAACGTGTGACGTTCCTTGATACGCCGGGTCACCAGGCCTTTACGGCCATGCGTGCGCGCGGCGCCAATATGACGGACGTGGTGGTTCTGGTTGTGGCCGCCGATGACGGCGTGATGCCGCAGACCATTGAGTCCATCAACCATGCGAAGGCCGCCAACGTGCCGATCGTCGTGGCGATGAACAAAATAGACAAGCCGGAAGCCAATCCCAATAAAGTCCTCGGCCAGCTTGCCGAGCAGGGCCTTAACCCGGCCGAATGGGGCGGCGATGTTGAAGTCGTCAAGACTTCAGCCGTTACGGGCCAGGGCGTCAAAGAACTCATTGAATATCTTGATTACGTGGCAGCGCTGCGTGAACTCAAGGCGTCTCCGCAGTTGCCGCCGCGCGGCGCTGTTGTTGAATCGTTCATGGACCCCAACCGCGGCGTTATCGCACGCGTGCTCGTGCAGAACGGTACGCTCAAAGTCGGCGACGTGCTGGTTTGCGGCACGGCGTATGGCCGCGTCCGGTCGATCATGGATGACAAGGGCGTCATGACCACGACGGCCGGTCCTTCTTCGCCGGTTGAGGTGATTGGTCTTGATGAAGTTCCGGATGCGGGCGATGTGTTCGTCGCCGTTGAGGATCTTTCGCAGGCCAAGGCAATCTCTGATGAAGAAAAGCAATCCCATCGCATGGGCGAAATCGCCAAGCGCGCTAAAGTCACGCTTGAGAATCTTTATGACACTATTCAGGCCGGCGATGTGAAGGAACTCTGCATGATCCTTAAAGCGGACGTGCAGGGCTCCGTTGACGTGCTCAAGCAGATGATGACTGAAGAACTCTCAAAAGAGGTTAAGGTCAAGCTGCTGCACGCGGCCGTCGGCGGTATCTCTGAAAGCGACGTGCTGTTGGCGGAAGCCTCCGGCGCGATCATTGTCGGCTTTAGCGTGGTGCCTGACGAAGCGGCGCGCAAACTTGCCGAAGATCGCGGCGTGGAAATCCGCACATACCGGATCATCTACGAAATCACTGACGACATCCGCAAGGCTCTGACGGGCATGCTTTCGCCGCAGAAACAGGACCAGGTGCTTGGCCACGTGGAGATCCGCCAGATCTTCAAGGTCAGCAAGATCGGCAACATTGCCGGTTGTCTTGTTACCGACGGCGTTATTCAGCGTGCCAACAAGTACCGCCTCATCCGCGACGGCGCGGTTGTGGTTGAGAACCTTGAGCTTGATTCGCTCAAGCGCCAGAAGGAAGACGTCAAAGATGTCCGCGGCGGTCTTGAGTGCGGTCTTAAGCTGGCCGGTTATGACGATATCAAAGTCGGCGACCGGCTTGAGGCGTACAAGACTGTTGATGTGGCGCGGTCACTGTAACGCGGCGTAATGCCGGCGGCCCGTGTGCGGGCCGCCGATAGCGGCTGGCGACCAGTGTGCTTCCGTGGCCACCAGCCGGTAAAACTGGCGAAGCGGCTCCGGATCATGTCGTCCGGCAGGTTGACAATGCTCATCGGCGTGTTGCAGGTAGAGTTGGTCATAGGTGACGCAACGACTGTGGGCGAAAAACGAAAAGTGCTTCGCTCGCTCAAAGACAGGTGGCATCACCATCACAACGTCAGCGCTGCTGAAGTTGAATACCAGGATGACCCGGGCAAGACGCTTGTGGCGGTGGTGATGGTGGGCACGGATGCCAGGCAGCTTGAAAGCAGCCTGAGCAAAATCGTGGATCATCTGAAAAATGAGCGTTATGTGGAATTGCAGGATTTTCAGATTGAGGTTGTCTCCGGCAGATAAATTGCTGCGGGCACGGTCTTGAAGATCTGATATACGGAAATGAGTAATCCAGAATGGGTGTACGGCAGGAAAAGGTTGCGGCAACGATCAAAAAGCTCGTGGCTACCATATTGAGCCGCGGTGATTTTGCCGATCCGCGCGTTACGGGCATGATTACCGTCACGCGCGTTGAGATCACGCCTGATCTGCGCGATGCCAAAGTGTACGTGAGCATTTTTCATCCGGCCGGCGGCAGCGAAAGCGCCGTCATGCACGGGCTCAAATCGGCTACGCGCAATATTCAGGCGGATGTGGCAAAGGCGCTGCCGATGCGTATGGCCCCGCACCTGATGTTTGTGGTTGACGAAACGATCAAGAAAGAACAGGCGATTCTCAAGACCATTGCGGAAGTGACGAAAGAGCGCGAAGTGCGCGAATCGGAAAATAAAAATTCGTGAGCCGGCGGTGATCCGCGGGCCCGAGGTCATGATAGGGACTATCCGGGATGAACAAAGCCAACGTTAAGGTTGACGTACTGAAAAAAATGCTTGCTCGGCTGATCAAGGCTGCGCCGGCAAAGAAACCTGAATCACGCGATCCGGTGGGATTGCTGGTCCGCGCGTTTCTTGAGTATGACTGCGACGCGGCGCGCGCTGATGTTGCGGAGAAGAAAATTCTCACGGCCATGGTCGATTTTAATGAGCTGCGCGTCACGCCGGCCATTGAACTTTCGGCCTTGCTGGGCGTGCGCTATCCGTTTGCTGAATCGCGCTGCTCATCCATTCATCGCACGATGCAGGCGATCTTTGATCGCGAACATCAAATGCGCCTTGATCGTCTCAAAGAAATGAAAAAGCCGGAAATTCGGCCCTATTTGCAGAGCCTCAGCGGTATTACGCCGTATGTAGAAGCGGTGCTGGCCGTCATGTGTTTTGGCGTGGCCGCCGCGCCGGTTGATACCAAACTTCTGTTGTGGCTCATCAGCAAAGATGCGCTGCCGGAAGGCACGGATATCAAAACCGCGCAGCATCTGATTGAAAAGCATATCAAGGCTACCGAGTGCGAGGATTTTTATCTCGGATCCCGCAAGGAACTTGAGGATTGGTCGCCCAAGAGCTGGCCGCAGGTGCCCAAACCCGGTACGCCGGTTTTGCCGGCCAATTTTAATGCGGACCTTGCCACCGCCGCCAAATTGGCCGCCGCTGCCAAGCCGGCTCAGCCTGAGGCGCCTAAAAAACCGGAAGCTCCCAAAAAGGAAGCTGTTAAAGAAGATCCGAAATTAGCGCCAAAAAAGAAGTAAACTAAAAGGCCGCCCGAAGACAGTAGGCAGAAGTCGGAAATTTTTCGATTTGCAGAAGTTCCGTTTATGGCGTCTGCATGCGGAGAGAAATTTCTTTCTTCTTTCCGTTTGTGCCTGTTTAATTTGAAAGAAAGGTCCGTTCATGTTGAAAGTAAAGCCCGATGTCCTTCGTCTTGGGATCCCCAATGGGTCTCTGCAAAATTCCACAATTGATCTGTTTGCCAAGGCGGGCTATCACATCAGCGTCCGCGAACGCAGCTATTATCCGACAATTGATGATGCGAGCATTGAAGTTGTCATGTTCCGTCCGCAGGAAATGTCACGCTTTGTGGAAGACGGAGTGGTTGACCTGGGCCTGACCGGTTCTGACTGGATTCAGGAAAACGGTTCGGATGTTGTTGAAGTTGCCGAACTGGTCTACAGCAAAGCCACCAGCAAACCGGCGCGCTGGGTTTTGTGCGTGCCCAATGAATCGGCCGTGCAAAAGCCGGAAGATCTTGATGGCGGCGTGATCGCAACGGAACTTGTCGGTTTTACCAAGCGTTACTTTGAGTCAAAGGGCGTCAAGGTTAAAGTTGAATTTTCGTGGGGCGCAACGGAAGTCAAGGCGCGTTTGCTCGACGGTATCGTGGATATCACCGAGACCGGCTCAAGCATTAAGGCCAACAATCTGAAAATTATTGATACGTTGCTGACCAGCACGCCGCGGTTGATTGCCAACAAGGCGACCTGGCAGGATGCCAAGAAGCGCGAAAAGATCGAGAATATTTCGCTGCTGCTTAAGGGCGCCATGAGTGCGCGTCAGAAAGTCGGCCTGAAGCTCAATGCGCCGAAGGATCTGCTTGAGAGCATCGTCAAGATTCTGCCGGCCGAAAAGAGCCCGACGATTTCGTCATTGGCCGACGGAACCTGGGTTGCCGTTGAAGTGATTGTTGAAGAAAGTCAGGAACGCGAGCTGATTCCGCAGCTCAAGCGCGCCGGCGCAACGGGCATCATCAGCTACGCGCTCAATAAAGTAATCCCATAATGGGAATGACAGAGCACGAATGACTCATTCAGGTAAGAAAAACGCGAACCGCGAAATGCAAAACGCGAAACAGTGGCCGATGACGCATCCTGTTTCCGTTTCGTATTTCGCGGTTTGTCTTTCGCCTTTTTGGCGCCGGAGCGCCCATGCTTAAATACCGTCTGATATTTGGCGTGATCTTTGCGGCGCTTCTGGTGGGTGCGTTTTATCTGGATGACCAGCTTGCGGCAAACTGGCCCGGCGGTTCATGGGTTGCGCCCCGCGGTACGGTCATCGCATTGATACTGGCACTGGTCATTCCGGTGGCGCTGCGCGAGATGCAAAATCTTGTTTCGCGCGGAAACACCGTCGAAATTTCAATGCGCGTGTGTGTGCCGGCGTGCCTGCTTTGCGCGTTTTGGCCCTGGGTTGAGCAGATCGGCCACACCATCATCAACATGCATAATCATGATATGTATCCGGTGTGGGAATGGGTGGGCCTGAAATTCAAGACGGTTAAGCCGCATTACCTTGTGCCGACGATTCTCTCGGCCGCGACGGTCGGCGCGTTTATCATGCATACGCGTGATAAAAAAATTGAGGGCGCTATGGCCAGCGCCGGCGCTACGCTGCTGGCGATTGTTTATCTCGGTGTACTGCCCGGTTTTTACCTACCGATTGTGCTATCGCACCGAAGCTGGATGATGCTGGCGATTATTGCGATTGTAAAATCGGCCGACATCGGCGCATATACCGCCGGCCGGTTGTTCGGCCGGCACAAGCTGGCGTTGTGGCTCTCGCCGGGAAAAACGATTGAAGGTTTTTTCGGCGGGCTTGTTGCCTCGGGGCTTGTGGGCGTCGCTGCGGCGGGTTGTTTTGACCATTTTGTCTGGGCTCAGGGCCTGATCGCCGGCATTCTGCTTGGTGCGGTGGGGCAGCTTGGCGATCTGCTTGAGAGCTTGCTCAAGCGCGATGCTGGCGTTAAAGATTCAGGCCGCGTGCCTGGTTTTGGCGGCGTGCTTGATCTGCTTGATTCTCCGCTGCTGGCCGCGCCGGTGGCTTACTGGCTGCTGAAAATTATCGTCGGCGAATCTGTATGAAAAAAATGTACGAGATTATTCATCGCGATGACGCGATCATTGCGGTTAGCAAACAATCCGGGCTGGCCGTATTGCCTGGCCGCGGCCGCAAGGAATCTCTCCTTGCGTTGCTTGAGGCCGAACTTGGCCGCAAAATTTATCCCGTGCATCGCATTGATGCTGATACCAGCGGTTTGCTGGTCGCCGCGCTAACGCCGGAAGCTCAGCGCGCAATGGCTGAGCAATTCCGCCTGCGCACGGTGAGCAAGGAATATCTGGCGCTTGTGCGCGGCACGCCTCTGAACGAATCCGGATCTGTTGATCTGCCTATTGGCGGCGATCCGCATAACAAAATGCGTATGGTGATAAAAGGTCTTGAGCCAAAACCGGCCCGCACCAAATGGGTTATGGGCGAGCGATTCAATAACGTTACCTTGCTGAAGGTTTATCCGGTCACCGGCCGGCGCCATCAAATTCGCGTGCACTTAAAGGCCATGGGATATCCGCTTGTGGTTGATCCGCTTTATGGCGGCGAGCAACTGATGCTATCCGAGTTCAAGCGTAAGTATAAAACTGGCAAATACCAGGAAGAGCGTCCGCTGATTGCCCGACTGACTCTGCATGCTCACGCGCTGACGTTTGTTCATCCGTTGACGCAAAAGGAAATGACGATCACGGCCGAGATGGCCAAAGATTTTCGCGTGACTGTTGAGCAATTACGCAAGTGGGGAGCGTATAGGGGGTAACGCTGAACGGTAAACGATGAACGCTGAAGAGAAAATGTTTCAGCGTTTACCGTTCATCGTTTAGCGTTTTCTTATTTTGCGTTTTCTTCATACTTATAATGCTTAAGGAATGTTCGTATCGCGGCGCGATCGCGCTCATGAATCGCGAGGCTGTCGTTGAGGTATGCGGTAAGCTCAGGATCTACTGTTTGTTTCAGAAGTGTGCGGATATAGCTGCGCTGCGTGAGATAATCGACTGACATCAGGATGAGAAAATCGCGCTGAAAATCATCGCCGCCGTCGACCTCAACTTCGTTGCCTTGCGATTTTTCAAGATCTTTACGGGCCTTGCCAAACAGATCATTGCCAAAACTGAACTTCAGCGAAACATCATTCTTTTTGGCCCACGCATTCAGGCGCTCGCGCAGTGCTTTGTGATCCTTGCCCATCTGCGCGGCAAATTCCTTGACATCCGGCGTGAGCTTTTTGAACGGCAATGACGCAAACCACGCAAGCTGAATTTTGTCACTGTGGCCTTTTTCAAGTTCCGCCAGCATGTCGCGCACGGAAGGATCAATCACATGTGATTTATTTTCGTCGGCCAGCGTGACTGTCTGTTTTTGTGACGATGCCGCATTCTCCGCCATTTTTGGCGCAGACTCGCATCCGCACACAGCGGCGGCCAGAATACACAATATCAAAAATTGCTTCATGGCAATCCCCGTCCCGCTGTGATTGATCGTGTGACAAATTATCCGAGCAACTCTGCCCGTGTCAGAACACCCTTAAGCGCATCGCGGTTGGCATCGCTCATGTGATAAAGCGGCAGGCGAAGTTCGCCGGTGTCGCGGCCCAGCAAATGCATGGCCATCTTGATGCCGACCGGATTGCCTTCTACAAAGAGCCCCTTAAAGAGTTCAAGATATTTCTGGTGAATTTTCAGCGCGTCGGCAAAGTTATTGTTGAGGGCAAAATTCACCATGGTGCTGACTTGTTTCGGAATGATGTTGGTGGCCACGCTGATAACGCCGCCCGCGCCTACGGACATCATTGGCAGGCAAAGCGAATCATCACCAGAAAGCACGGCAAGTCCGGTGTGCATGACGATTTCGCTGGTGAGGTTCAGATCACCGGCGGCGTCCTTCATGCCGACAATATTTTTGCATTCTTTGGCCAGCCGCG
Organism: uncultured Phycisphaeraceae bacterium; assembly: GCA_964610975.1. Classification (GTDB taxonomy): domain Bacteria; phylum Planctomycetota; class Phycisphaerae; order WQYP01; family WQYP01; genus CAZSYN01. The sequence goes on along the minus strand of CAZSYN010000017.1, from coordinate 15,357 downwards.
TCATCGTGGCGATTGACATATTAATGCCGGTGCGGCCGGGGATATTATAAAGCACGATCGGCAGATCAACCTTGCCCGCGACCGTCTTAAAGTGCTGATACATGCCTTCCTGGGATGGTTTGTTGTAGTACGGATTAACCAGCAGCACGCCGTCAGCGCCGGCCTTTTTGGCGTGCTGGCTCAGGCTGATGGTTTCTTCGGTGCTGTTTGAGCCGGTGCCGGCCAGAACCTTCATGCCGGTTCCGCGCGCGGCCTTGATGGCAACTTCAATCACATGATCGTGTTCTTCATACGAAAGCGTCGGCGATTCGCCGGTGGTGCCCACCGGAACAATGCCGGCCGTACCGTTTTTAGCCTGAAATTCAATCTGCTTCTCAAACGTAAGCTGATCAAACTGGCCATTTTTGAACGGTGTTACGAGTGCTGTCCACGATCCGCAAAACATGATTCAGTTTCCTATTGAAGTTAACGATTGCTATTTTAATGCCTTACTTTACCGGCAATCAGTTTATCTTGCAGCATAACGTTGAACGATGAACGCTTAACGCTGAATATTCCGTTTTCAGCGTTCATCGTTTAGCGTTCAGCGTTACCCGATCGCTTTCTTCATTTCGCGTACTGCTTCGCGGATGCCGATGAACAGCGCCCGCGACATGATGCTGTGGCCGATGTGCAATTCGCAGATGTTCGGCAATTGGGCTATTGCTTGAACGTTGCGATAATTCAGTCCGTGGCCCGCATTGAATTGCATGCCGGCCTGATTGATCGCCTTGCCGGCGTCAATCACTTTTTGCAACTCCGCCAACTGATCTTTGCCCGGCGCGGCAAGACTGTAGGGCCCAGTGTGAATTTCGCAAATCGGGAAGCCCGCTTTGTGCGCAGCCCCAATCTGTCGCGCGTCAGCATCAATAAAGGCGCTGGCGCGGATACCCGCATCGGTAAACTTGCTGACCACATCCTTGAGCAGAGCCATGCTGCCGGCCACATCAAGGCCGCCTTCCGTGGTGACTTCCGTCCGTTTTTCCGGAACCAGCGTCACCATATACGGCTTGGTTTTAAGCGCGATGGCCACGATCTCGGCCGTGGCGGCCATCTCAAGATTCAGCGGCACCTGAACAGTCTTCCGCAGAACCTCTACGTCGCGATCATTAATATGCCTGCGGTCTTCGCGCAGGTGAACGGTAATCATATCCGCGCCGCCGAGTTCAGCCTCAACCGCGCCCCAGACGGGGTCCGGTTCCGTACCTTTACGGGCTTGGCGAACGGTGGCGATGTGATCAATATTGCAGCCTAATGTGGCCATGTTTTTCCTTCCGCACAAAACAGGTAGTTTATTGTAGCATCCCCGGCGGGCGGTGAACACTTTTGCATCAACCACCCTTTTGCGGGTCCGGATTTGCCGGTTTCCCGGCCATGTCACCAGAAACGCGCCATGTGCCTTTATTTTCAGCATGTTAGCAACAAAACTTTTTCAATTCTTCGCTTGCAATCAGGGGGTATCAACCTTATTCTCATTGGCTTCTCTTCATTTTTTACTATTTTGCTGGAGTATGACACGCCGTGGACATTCCGATGGAACCGTCAGTCATTGCCAAAGCTGATGCTCTGATTGAGGCTCTTGGTTACATTCAGCGATTTAATGAGAAGATTGTCGTCGTTAAACTCGGCGGCTCTTTCATGGATAGCGATGAGGAATTTCGCAAAGTTCTCATGGATGTCATCTTCTTGCAGGCCGTTGGCATGCGCCCGGTGGTGGTGCATGGCGGAGGCAAGGCCATTACCGATGCCATGAAAAAAGCCGGCTTGCAGGCGCAGTTTGTCATGGGCCGCCGGTATACTGATGAACGCACATTGGCCATCGCCGAGCATGTTCTCTGCAATGATATCAACGGATTTATCGTTAATACGATCAACGCCTTTGGCGGCAAAGCCATGCCGCTGACATCGCTGACGTCAACGGTTCTTTTTGGCGAGCGCATGTACTTGACCGGCGAAGACGGCCGGCGCATTGATATTGGCCACGTCGGCCAGGTGACGTGGGTTAATTCGGCATTGCTTCAGGCGCTTTGCCAGGCTGATTTTATTCCGGTGATTGCGCCCATCGCGCGTGACGCCGCCGGCGGCAAGCTCAACGTCAATGCCGATACCGCGGCCGGCCAGGTTGCCGCGTCGCTCAAGGCTGAAAAAATGGTTCTCGTTTCTGATACGCACGGCATCCGCAGCAAAAAGGATGACGCGTCATCGCTCATGCGTTCTGTCACTAAAACGCAGATTCAGGAATTGATTCAGAACAAGCAGATCGGCGAAGGCATGTTGCCGAAGGTAGAAAGCTGTCTGACTGCCGTTGAAGGCGGCGTGAAAAAAGCGCATATCATTGACGGACGCTTTTCGCATTCGCTGCTGCTTGAGATTTATTCCGATCAGGGCGTGGGAACGGAAATTCTATTGGGATAACGCTGAACGCTTAACGATGAACGCTGAAAGTTTTTCCATTCAGCGTTTATCGTTTTCTCGCTACCTTTGCTTTTTGATCTGAGGAAGTGCCTGAAAGAAGGTTTTCGGTATGGCAAAAAAAATGGATTTCGTTTCTCTGATTCAGACTCCGCAGGAAGTCCTTGACCATGTGATGGACGTGGCCTTCCGTCTTAAAAAGCAGCACCAGACCACGGGCCGCAATGATCCGATCTGCGCCGGCAAAGTGCTGGCCATGATTTTTGAAAAACCGTCACTGCGTACGCGCGTGAGTTTTCAGACCGCGATGATTCATATGGGCGGCCAGGCAATTTACATTTCGCCAAACGAGATCGGCCTGGGCAAACGCGAAAGCGCGGCCGATGTCGCTCGCGTGCTCTCCGGCATGGTGGATGGCATCATGGCGCGCGTGTTTGAGCATGATAAACTCCTTGATTTGGCCAAGTACGCCACGATTCCGGTGGTCAATGGTTTGTCCGATTACTCGCACCCGTGCCAGGCGCTGGCCGACCTGATGACCGCGCAGGAACATTTTGGCAAGCTTAAGGGCCTGACAATGGCGTATGTGGGCGACGGTAATAACGTCGCGCGTTCGCTGATGATCGCCTGCGCGCGCTTTGGCATGAATTTCCGCCTGGCTTCGCCGGCCGGTTATGAGCTGCCCAGCGATACGGCCGAGCGCATCATGAAGCAAGTGCCGAATTTTGATCTTGTCACCACGCGCGATCCGCATCAGGCTGTGCGCGATGCCGACGTCATTTATACCGATACGTGGGTGAGCATGGGCCAGGAGGCCGAAAAGGCCGAGCGCCTGCCAATTTTCCGGCCATACCAGATCAATGCCGAACTGCTGGCCAGCGCGCCCAAAACGGCCGTAGTCATGCACTGCCTGCCGGCCTATCGCGGCGTGGAAATCACCGACGAAGTGATTGACGGCCCGCAATCAGTCGTCTTCCCCGAAGCGCATAATCGCCTGCACGCCCAAAAAGGCCTGCTGGCCGTGCTGATGGGCGGACAATAAACTCAATTCTGAATGCAGAATGATGAATGCTGAAATGAAAAACCCCGAAGCGTAACGCTTCGGGGTTTTTGCATTAAAGCCCCAGGGTTTTAACCCTGGGGTGGGTGCGTTGGCGCAACATCGTAGCGTCTTGCGATTTGCTTTTTTCCTACCGATCAACGATAAACGACACACGAAAAGGAGTCCGCTATAACCGGTGAGGTTGGCAATGTCATCCCGGTGATTTTGTGTGTGATGATGGTTATTTTTTTTTGATGAAGTTGTGGCAATACGCATTGGCAAAAAACGGTCTCTCTGGAGACTCAACATGTATGGTCTGCCGTATAGTCGTATTGTGCTGAATAGTCCTTTTTCGCCATCGGAATTAATCACGCGTTTGCAGTCACAAACTGAGCCCCGCAGGCTGTTACGTTGGTCTCGTGAACATAATGTTTTTGAAGGTGAGATCAATGGCAATCATTTTTGCATCAGGCGGATTATGGATTATCGCAACAGCTTTCGTCCGGAGATTTACGGTCAAATTGAACCGATTACTGGCGGCTCCCAAATTACGCTGACTTTTCATCTTCACATGGCTACTCTGTTTTTTATTCTTGGTTGGTTTTTATTTTGTGTCATTATAACTCTGTCCACTTTGTTTTTTCCCACAAATGATGAAAATTCACGATGGGTGACTGCCGCGCCATTGGGGATGATTCTTTTTGGTTATGCTATTACGATGGGTGGTTTTTATTATGAAAAAGAACAAGGACTTGATAGTTTTAGCCGCATAGCTATTCCTGATAAGCTGCACCAGATACCAAAATACACTTATGACTGGAATAGTAATCAGTGGAAATAAATCGATTTACATCAAATAACTTTTAACTAATAAAACTGGAGTGTTCATGCGTCACGATAAACGCCGTCCCGATCAACTTCGCAAGATCGATATCAAGCGTAACTTTACCAAGCATGCCGGCGGCAGCGTGCTGATGTCGTTTGGCAATACGCGCGTGCTTTGCACGGCCATGATTGAGAAGGATTTGCCGCCCTGGCTGCGTGCCAAAGGGCCGGGCGCCGGCGGGTGGCTCACGGCCGAGTACGCCATGCTGCCGAGTTCAACGACGAGTCGTAAAAAGCGTGACAGCGGCAAGCCCGATGGCCGGAGCGTGGAGATTCAGCGGCTCATCGGCAGGGCGCTGCGGGCCATTATTGATCTCAAGGCGCTTGAGGGCGTGACGTTGTGGATTGATTGCGACGTGCTTCAGGCCGATGGCGGCACGCGCACGGCCAGCATCACCGGCGCATACGTGGCCGTGCATGATGCGGTGGAAAAAGCGCGCAAGGCCGGCCTGATTGCCAAAGATGCCAAAGTGCTCAAGGATCAGGTCGCGGCCGTGAGCGTCGGCATTGTCAACGGAACGCCGGTGGCCGATCTTGATTACATTGAGGACGTTGACGCGCACGTGGATATGAACGTGGCCATGCTGGGCGACGGAACCTTTGTTGAGGTTCAGGGCACGGGCGAGCACGCGACATTTTCGCCCAAAGAACTCAACGCCATGCTGGCGCTAGCCCAGGGCGCGATTAAAAAACTGCATGCGGAGCAGAAAAAAGCATTGAAGTTAAAGTGAAAGTTGCGCGTTAAGACCAGCAAAACAAAAACCCCGGACTCTTTATTCAAAAGACTCCGGGGCTTCTTTTTTACGATCAACGATAGACGACAAACGATCAACAAAACTGGAGACGACCGGGATCGAACCGGCAACATCCAGCTTGCAAAGCTGGCGCTCTCCCAATTGAGCTACGTCCCCGTTTTCTTGTGCGGCCGGGATGGCTCGTGGCGATGGCATCGTTGCGGCGATGCATCTGGCCGGCCCGCGCTCAAGAGACAAATATCCTATCAGGTTTATCGGCAGAGACAAGCCGTTGATTGCGTATTGTGGGAAAAATGCGCAATCAGGGAAAATGTCCGGCAAAACAAAATCAACCCCATCACCCGGGCGATGAATGTGCTGCGTCGCGGGTGGCGGGGTTGATCGGATGATCATTCAGGAGTGAAGCGATCAGTCCTTGAACCGGTCGCGTCGTTCCTGTGATTGTTTGTCGATATCGTTGACCCATTCCTCCTCGGTGAGGTATTCGGCGCCGCCGAAATCTTCAACGGCATCGGTTTCGCCGGGAACGGCCTCCTCGGGGTCAGGACGACGTGTTTTGTACTGCGGGATCAGAACATCCACTTCATTTTGAATTTTACGACGTTTGGTCATACGTCACCTCCGCAAGATCATTGTTAAATCCCTTACGTAGTTACGATGTGATCGCAGCATTGCCCGGCCTGTCATGCCGAGCCTGTGGCCTTCCTTTCTCCTTCTGACACAAGGTTGAGGCGCCAGCGCGAACCATCGCGTAACGATAGGCCGATGCGGCACCGATTGTCCAGGACACCCTCTATGCACGTCTCGGTCATGCGTGTGGGCCGCCATGTTCCGGCGGATTCCTGAACGACATGACCGCGGTTGCCCGAAATATCACCCTCATATGTCAAATAAATCGGCCGATGATCTGAAATTCGTTCAATGATCAGATCTTGAACGCCACTGAGCCACTGAGCCGGCGAAACAGACATGTGCCAGGTCAGCAACTTGGCTCCGGCGGAAGGTTCAAGCATGAAGTCCCAGTGATAACCCTCTGCCGTTGTGTGCTTTAAGAGAACCCAGCGAAGACATTGCGTGGCGTTTTGAACCGTATGATCTGTCATGGCCCATGCCTGAAAATGTCCGTTACGCCGCCGCTGATTACCAAATGAGACTGCCAAATGGTATAACTTGGTCCTCTTGCATCAGTTAGCATAGCACGAGTTTTTCGTCCGTGCGACGAAAAGTAGCAAAGAATTGAAGATTTTTATCCTGCATCCCCGATGATAACATGAAGGCCTGATAATCAGGTATTCTATTTTGCTTGAGGTATACCCATGCTTTGCCAGTTTGGCCGGAAGTTGATGAAAAACGGAATGTTACTCGCCGCGTTGGCTCTGGGCATCAGCCTGCTCACGGGTTGCGAGAGCGAACAGGTCAAGGCCCGCAAGGCGGGCATCGCACTTTACAATCAGGACAATTACCCGGCCGCGCTTGATAAGTTCAACACCGCGCTGACCTATGATCAGAGTTCGGCGGTAGATAATTATTACGCCGGCATGTCTCATCTGGAGCAGAATCATCTGGTGCAGGCCGAGTATCATTTTAAGCTGGCATGGCAGGCCAATCCTGGTATGGCGGATCTGAAGCAGGCGCTGACGGAAGTTCTTCTTCGCGAAGGTAAAAAAGACGAAGCGCTGGCGTATCTTGAACGCGATGCTCAGTTGACCGCAAAAGTAAAAGATCCGCGGTGGAAAAAATCGCTCAGCAACCGCCGTTATATGGATGAGATTGACGAGGCGATGTTCTTGGGCCAAACGGGTGATCGTTTGCGTATCGCACGCACATACGAAAAATTGGGCGATTTTGATAACGCCAAGCTTTATTACGAGCAGGCCAAAGCGATGGCTCCTCACGGCGCGAAAGTTCGCATGTATATCGGCGAGTTTTATGGCCGCACCGGCAATCCTGAATTGGCAAAGGCTGAGCTGAACGAGGCTTATCGTCTTGATCCCAAAACGCCGGGTTTGGCTGAAGCAATGGCCAAATATGGCGCGGGCAAGTAATGACGATCCGCAAAAGTGCTGACTAAAAAGCCTGATCTTGAAAGATCAGGCTTTTTTTATGGTTTACGGGTTATTGGGCATCTGATTAAGAAAACATGATTGACGCAGGTGCGGAACTTTTTTAGCATATTTGAGATTGATTCGCTGACTGCGCCGAATGTCTGGCAAATGGCAGGCAGCGGGGGAACCACCTCATGTTGTAGTCAATATGAGGACGTCCGGCAAAACCGGACAGGGGCAAATGTGCCGCTTTGGTACACGGAGACCAGCGCTTCCGAGCCCGTCAGCTAACCTCGCAGGCGTTACGCCGGAGCGGGTTACTTTTTGCCTGTGTGCATCACGCCTATGCGGCGTGATGCATGCTGCCATTCAAATGTGACCTGAAGAAGTTCATGCTAGTTACCCATCAGGAGCGCCCAAGAGAATTACGCTGGTATCATGCCGGCCCCATGCTTTACGGAGACTGGGGCACCAGCCGATTTTACGTTTTGGGTCTGGCTTTTTATTACAGTTTACACGCCAGTTTTTATTACGTGCTGGGCGTCTGCGGCCTGGTGGCGGCGGTAGGGTGGGCCTATACCATTATCTGCCGATGCTACCCGGATGGCGGCGGCGTATATTCGGCGGCGCGGCAAACCAGCAAAACGCTGGCGGTCATCGGCGCGCTGCTGCTGTTTGCGGACTATATCATTACCGCAAGTCTCAGCGCCATTGAGGGTATGCATTATTTTGGCATATCGGATCAATGGGTACCGATATTCGCTATTTCGGTGATTGTGTTTGTCGGTATTATGAATTACATCGGGCCGCGAAGCGCCGGTACGTTTGCGTTGATTGTGGCCGTGGGCACGCTGATATTTACGCTGGTGCTGCTGGCGTTTTGCATACCGCATTTAAGCGCCGGGTGGGCGGCAATTCATAAACCGACGGAACCTCTTGGCCATCAGTGGCGCATGCTTGTCAACGTGGTGCTGGCGCTATCAGGCGTTGAGGCTGTGGCCAACATGACCGGAATCATGACGGAGCCGGTCGGTAAAACGAGCAAAAAAACGATATGGCCGGTGCTGTGTGAAGTGGTTATTTTGAATCTGGTCTTTGCGGTTGCGATGAATGCACTGCCGAGTATTCCGGGAGTCAACATCGGCAATCGCCCGGCATATGAAAAAGATGAGCAGCGTATCGCGCTCAAAGAAAGCGCCATCAAGCATCACGATACGGCGGCGGCAGAGGCCATTGAGAAAAGCGGCACTCGGCCGACAAAAGACGAAGAAAATGTTAAAAATGCAGTCCTTCGTTTTATGGGCGAAAAGTACGTCGGCAAGGCTTTCGGCGCGATAGCGGGTATTGTCTTTGGCTTGCTGCTGCTGAGCGCTGTTAATACGGCCGTGGGCGGCATGATCTCAATTCAATACGTGATGAGCCATGATGGTGAAGTACCCAAATGGTTTACCAAACTTAACAGTTTTGGCGTGCCCTGGGTAGCCTTGCTGCCGGCAGTGATCATTCCGGCGGGCATCCTGTTTTTTGTTCACGATCTTGAACAACTGGCGGATCTTTACGCTATCGGCGTAGTCGGCGCGATCTCTATTAACCTCACAAGCTGTACGATTAACCGCAAGTTGCCGGTCAAAATCTGGGAGCGTGCCGGCCTGGGAATTCTGGCGGCGATCATGATCGCCATTGAAATAACCCTGAGCTATCAGAAGCCGCATGCGCTGATCTTTGCCGGCAGCATTCTGGTGGCGGGTCTTGGTTTGCGCCACCTGGCCAAAGCCTTCCCGGAGATGCGCAAGACCGTGCGCGATCTCAAGAATAAACCGGTGTATCGCGGCATCAAAGTTGGCGAGCAGGAAGCCGCGGCCGCCACGGCGACGGCGGAAGCAGCCGCAATTGCCGCGCCTGTGCTTGATATGAGCAAGCCGACGCTGATGGTCGCCACACGCGGCGGCAGCAAGCTGCTTGATTTTGCCGCCAGTTATGCACATGACATCAACGCCAATCTGTTTGTGCTGTTTGTCAGGCAGATTCGCGTGGCCGGTACGCCCATCATGAGCATGGCGCTTGAGGATGATCCGGAAGCGCAGCGTATTCTTGAGAATGCCAAAAAAGTCGGCGCGGCCAAAGGCGTTTCGGTCATGCCGATATACGTGGTCAGCGCGGATGTGGCGTACTCAATTCTTGATTTCGCCGCAACCTACAATGCCCGCGCACTGCTGATGGGCGTGAGCCGCAAAGCTACGCTGCTGCGCGCATTACAGGGCGACGTGCTGACGACCGTGGCCGATCAGTTGCCGGAAGATATCCCGCTGCTGATTCATGCGTAATTTATAGTATGCGCCAAAAATAAATCACACATGGCATGCCGCCACGCTTCGCAAGGCGGCCGCGATAAATTTGTGATGCGTGATTTGTTTTTGGCAATCCCTATAAAATCACAAGCATGATTTACATTCGTTCTGGCCGGATGTACATTGATATCAAACGTATGATTAATGCTACTTCAGGGATATTTTATGCCAGCCAGCATACGCCATGTGATTGATAAGGTTATTTCTTTTCTGCCAGGTTATGATCCGGCTCACACTGTTGATTTGTTCAATGAGGGGAATCCGGATCAGACCTGCACGGGGCTGGTCTCTACGTTTGTCGCGTCGTGGGAAGTTATTCAGCGTGCGGCAGAACTGAAATGCAATTTGATTATTTCGCATGAGCCGCTTTATTTTCAGGCGGAATGCGAAACGTATGACTCAAGTCTTGATCCTATCCGCATTGCCAAGCGGCAGGGGATTCTTCAGCGTGGTCTGGTGGTCTGGCGATTCCACGATTACATACATCGTATGAATCCCGACGGCATTACGCTGGGCGTGTTGCGCCGGCTGGGATGGGATCATCTTCTGCCGCCGAGCCGCCCGTACATCATCAGTCATGAGCCCGACACGCTGGGCCAGCTTTGTACGGAAATCAAATCAAAATTATCCATTGACGGTATTCGCGTGGTGGGGCGCGATACTGTGATCTGCAAACGCATTGCCGTGTTACTGGGCGCGCCGGGATGGGCGGCGCATCACCAACTGCTGATGCGGGACGATGTGGATGTGCTGATCACCGGCGAGAGCCGCGAGTGGGAAACTTACGAATATGTCCGCGATGCCGTGGCGATGGGCAAAAACAAAGCCCTGATCGTACTGGGACATTGCCCGTCTGAAGAATATGGCATGGAGTATTGCGCCGAGTGGCTGCGAACCAGGATCGCAGACCTGCCGGTGCATTTTATTCCCGCAGGCACTTCGTACAAAACGGTGTGATGCGCCGGCAAGTCTATGCGGTTCTCAACGGTATCACCATGGACCATGTGCTATTGGCTTTTAGGACGCTGATTTCGCTATCGCAGGTGGCCGCGTAAAAATGGGTCGGGCGGCCGTTCTCAATCAATAATTGCGGGCGTTCAAGTTTGGCTGGCCGGGTTACGGAACCGTCTTCCCAGTGCACCAGTCGGCGGTAAGCCTGGGCCGGATCGGAGAGACGCCAGTTGACGCCGTCTTCGGATTCTGTGGCGATGCCGGCTTGCGGCTCTCCGCCGATGACACCGGTCATATCTTTCATGATGGCACGATATTTACTGCCGTCGTACCAGCAGAACGGATCTTCCACATGAGCATCAGGATGATTGAATTGCAAAATCGGTTCATCACTCAGGCGGCGAAAAGGCAGAGAGTAATGATCAGCCCAGGCTGCGCCGAGCATAAAGCGGCCTCGGAACATGCCGTCAGCGTCGTGGCGATGCGGCGTGCTCTTGTAGAGGAGCAATACCCGCCCGTCGGCATGCACGCAGGGGGCGGGATTTGATGTGATCACAGAATCCCAGTGCCCGGGCCTGACATCCAGCAGCGGCCGATCCGTGCGAACCCACGGCCCCAGCACTGACTTGGCCGTGGCCATGCCGATCCGCTTGTTATGCCATGCCTGCTGCCAGCGTGCGCTTGGCTGGTCCGCCTGGTCATTATGCGTAGGCGTAGGACCGTCGTAGGTGGTTCCGGTATAAAACAGCAGGTAGGTATCTCCGCAGCGCTGAATGCAGGGAGTGTGCGTCACGCGCCCGTCAAAATATCCCGGCCGCTGTTCAAGAACGACCTGCTCAAAACGAAACGGCCCCTCGGGCCGGTCGCTGGTGGCCCGCACAACCTCGGAGTTGAGCACCCAGTGGAGAAATGAGACTTCTTTGGACCAACGCGAGGCGAACATATGATAACGGCCATCCTCGCCGCGGATCACCGATCCGCACCAGACCCAGTAATCCTTCATGGCAAAGCCGCCGTTGAGAGGAGCCGGAAGCATCAAGGAAGGCAGATCAAATTGATTTTCCTGCATCAAAAATCCTCGCTATGTTGATTGGCCGGTATTGTTTCGTAGGCAATCAGTTTTCTACCACCAGATCATCGCGGTGAATCACTTCGTCGTAATATGTATCCGTGTTGAGCAACTGGGCAAATTCGCCTGATTTGTGGCCGCGGATTTTTTCAAGATCGCTCTGACTGTAATTGGTCAGGCCTCGGCCGATGGTGACGCCTGCCTGATCCACAATGGCCACCGGATCGCCAGGCGCAAAACCGCCGCTGGCCGACAGAACGCCTTTGGCAAGCAGGCTCTTGTTATCACGCAGCGCCTTTGCACAGCCGTCATCAACGGTGATGGTGCCTTTGGTCTTGGCCGTAAGCGCAATCCACCGCGACCTGCTTGAGAGTTTCTTTTTCGCCGGCAAAACCAGCGTGCCTGTCTCAATGCCGGCCAGCAGATCAAGAATAACGTTCGGTCGCTTGCCGTTTGCGATGAGCACCGGCTCGCCGGCCGTTTTGACTGTGCCGGCTGCCAGCAATTTTGATCCCATGCCGCCCGTGCCGCGCGAAGATTTGGTGGCCGTGACGTTTGTCGCCGCGTCCTCCATATCCTGAACGATGGGTATCGTTTTGCCCTCGCCATCAAGCAGGCCGTCAACAACCGTCAGCAGGATCAGCAAATCCGCGCGCAGAAGATTGGTGACATGCGCGGCAATCAGATCATTATCACCAAAACGGATTTCCTCAACGGCAACAGTATCGTTCTCATTGATGATCGGAACGCACGCCGAGCGATGCAGCGCGTTAAGGCAGTTGCGCAGATTGAGATAAAGGCCGCGCTTGTCAAATTCATAGCGGGTGATGAGTACCTGGCCGACGTTAAGGCCCTGGGGCTTAAAGGCATCAGCAAAAAGATCCATCAAAACGCGCTGGCCGACGGATGCCGCGGCCTGAAGCATCGGCAAATCTTTGGGGCGCGCCGTCAGTTTAAGTTCGTTAATGCCCGCGCCGATGGCGCCTGAGCTTACGAGCGTGACCTGTATTCCCTGGTTGCGGAGCGTGGCGACCTGGCGGGCAAAATCCGCAATTAGCGCTGCATCCAGATTACCAGCGGAATCCGAGAGCGCGTTGGTCCCGATTTTGACCACGACCGAACGCACCCGTGCGAGAACATCCTTACGACTGATAGTAGTTGCTGTAACCATAGTCCGGACATTGTACCGCAAGTTCAGCGAAAGTAAGAGCGTTTATTCAAACATGCCGGGGCCAGATGCGCAGGATGCCGGTACGTCGGCAAGGACGCAGGACCGAGTGATATTTACCAATATCAGCGAGTGTCCGAGGACGCCGCCGGCGTGACGGCAGACCAGCAGATGGTCCGGAAGGTTTTAATACACGCTCTATGAGTCACTCACGAACGGCTTTCGGAAGGGTCTGTTTTCGTATAAGGTGAGGGGACTATGGGTGATAAGTCTTCGTGTTCATGTCCTGGTGATTGTTCATATCATGCGCCGCTGGGCGCAAAGTGGTTGCTGGTGCTTGTCGGCATGGCTTTGGCAGGCATGCTGATCGCCACGGTATTTGCCTATAAGGGGCAGGCGCGCACGCGCGAACAAACTCAGCTTGAGATGGTGCGTGATCGTTTTGCGGCCGAGGATTCTCTGCGCCGGGGCGAGCTTTATCATGCCGCGCCCGACGAAATGGCGCGCCGAAAAGCACGTTATGACGAAACACGGCATCCGGAATATATCAGTTACCTTCGGCCCGGGCGGCAGTTTACGCAATGGGATGGTTTTCGTTATGAAGAAATCGCGCGCGAAGGTTACGTGTATGAAAAAAGCGACGATGCGACCGTCACCGTGCCGTATCATCATCACGCATGGGAAGAACCGCTCGGCGCGCCGCGGATGTATCCGGTGACGCCGGCCAATCCGCTGCCGCCGGAAATTAAAACAGAACCTCGCCTTAAAAATGTGGTCTGGTATCCGCTTTATCCGATGATGGGGCGCATGCTGGCCTCGGTCAGCGGAATTGAAGTTCATCACGCGCTGACGGCCATTTCGTGGTTCTGCATTGCCGCGGCCAGCGTGGTGATGTTCATCTTTGTACGCAGACATCTGCGGACGCGTACCTTGTCGCAAATCCCGATGGCCGAAAATAATCCGCCCGCAATGAGCCACTCATCTTCGGCTGATTTTGGCGCGCTTTGGGCCGTTGCGCTGCTGCTTTACGGGCCATGCAGCATTTTTCTGTATGCCAATTATACCGAAAGCCTTTTTGTTCTTTTGCTGGCGTCATTTCTGCTTTCGCTTCAGTCGCGCGCGTGGTGGTGCGCCGCAGGCATCGCGGCCATCGCATCGGCATGCCGATCTCAAGGATGTCTTTTTGCTCCAGTGCTCGTTCTGATTTATCTCTTGCGCGCCGATGTGCGCGGCCTCGCGCGACGCATTCCCGTTGCGCTGATTCTTGGCGCCGTTAGCGGCATCGGAATTATCTGTTATATGGCTTATCTCTGGCGGACATTTGGCGATCCCCTGGCGTTTGTCAAAACGCAGCAGTACTGGGGCGTTGGTATGAATAAAACAACAATTGCCTATGCTTTTAATCCGGTTAATTCCGCCACGCATCTGATTCATGTGATGCTTGATTGGCCTATTGAGCTGCCGCGTCTGTATGAGGCTTGCGCTGTGGTTGCGCCGCCGGTTGTGTTTCTGCTGGGCCGGCGATACCTGAATCTTGAGTTGACGATCATGGCGTGGGTGCTCTGGGGATTGCCGTTTGTGACCAACAGCATGGCCGGCAGCGAGCCAGGCGAAGATACGTGGATGTCAATGGGGCGCTTTATGGCGGTGGTGATCCCGCTCTATGTGATATACGGGTCTGTATTGGTGCGATATCGGTGGTTCGCCCCGGCCGCACTGGCGTTGTCGGCTGCGGCATTTGCTTATTTTTCATTCGTATTTGGCGCCGGGCAATGGGTAGGCTAAGCCATAAAATGAGATACTTACAGATGAGCAGAGCGCTATCAAGCCTTCCTGAATAGGCTGCCTAAAAATAAAGCAACCCGCCGACTATCACAGCGTTACTGCCTTGTTTTTGTGCAGTATGAACGGTGTGGCAGGCGTGGGTCTGCTTCTTCTTATCACACTCTAGTAAGCTTATCGGAATTTCTCATAACGAAGTTAAAGTAAAACTGTGGCGAGGTTTCTGAATCTCGTTATGATGTTGCCAGAACGAAAAATGCACGCGAAAAATGCAGCTTGGGATATTCGGTACGCAACTTGCTATCAACATTGGCACGGATTTTATTTCCGAAGTTGTCGTATATCCCCATCAACAGTTGTTGGGTGGGGTTGTATTTTATGTGTGTCAGCATGAATACCCGCGTGCTGGCCAAGGCAGAGGGTCACAACGGTAACTTTTTGAGGAGCTGAGAGTTTATGGGTTCAACCACCGCCCGCAGCGCAGCCATTGCCGCGCTTACACAGTTCAAGTCTGTTGCCCCGCGTATCAACTTCAAGAGCACCCCGCTCAAAGATATTTACGCCAGCAACGTATTCAATGAAGAAGTTCAGCGTGAGCGGTTGCCCAAGGCTGTCTTCAAGAAGCTTCAGGAAACCATCAAGAAGGGCACCGCCCTTGATCCGTCAATTGCCGATACCGTGGCCGCGACCATGAAGGAATGGGCGATTGAAAAAGGCGCCACGCACTACACGCACATCTTTTATCCGATGACCGGCCTGACGGCTGAAAAGCATGACAGCTTTGTCAGCCCGACCGGCGACGGCCAGGCGATTCTTGAGTTTTCGGGCAAGGAACTGGTCAAGGGCGAGCCGGATGCATCG
>CAZSYN010000016.1:0-78526 GCA_964610975.1 uncultured Phycisphaeraceae bacterium | reverse complement strand
GCGTTGGGTTCTATGGGCCTGCGTGCCATGCCCATAGTGAACCACATCCTTCGTCATTGCGCAAGACTTAATGCGGAAAACTTTTGAGAAACGCTATAGATCTTTATCTCGACATAACAACAGATACTTACGATCCTGAACTAATCCCTAGTATACGGCAAGCTCTTCGATCAACTAAATTCCTAGACCGGTTTGATCAAAAATTAGTGCAACGGATTGCTAAATTAAGAATTGGCAAACATGGGTTACCAAATCTTGACAATGCTGCGAAATCCGCCGCTAAAAAGTAAGACCACTATTTAATCACACGATTTCAAAATTGGCATACACTTAGCATGGTATAGTAAAAGTTAATAGATTGAGTGCTCTGCTTTATTTTTGTCAATGTCAAGGTGTGAAGATAAAATGTACCATCATATTATAAGAAATACTCCGGACTCAGCTTGAAGTGTTTAGCAAGCGTCAGGATGTTGGCTTTTGAAAGTTCGCGTTCGCCGCTGACTATTTTGTAGCCGAGGGTGCGGTTGCCCAGAATGCGGCCGAGGTCGGATGGGTTCATGTTGGCTGTTTCCAGCAGATCACGCAGGCGTCTGACTACTGGCACGTTTTTAATTTCATCCCGACGATTTTCAGCATCGTATTTTTCAATCATGGTGCTGATGGCGTCGAGATAATCTTCCTGATCCTGATTCAAATCATGGCCCGCCATTGCCAGGACGATTTCCATGACGTTGGCATAATCCACGCCATCATGAATCGGACGCGGAATGTAAATGTTCGCCACGAGCTCATCATACGTGGAAGGCATGTCGGCAAATTTGAGGCTGGTTTTGTTTTTCATAGGTCACCCTTCCAGGTCTCTTTGCTGTATTCTGCATGCGTTAAAAACTTCATTACATAAACTAGGCCGGTGTTGTAGTGAATCGCGGTGATGAGCCGGAAATTGTTCCCACCGATGTCAAAAATCACCGTTTTCCGGCCACTGGCGACGGTGATTTCATCGGCATCCTGAAAAATTTTTCGCACATCGGCAAATCTTTTCCACTCCGCCGCTTTGGTGATCCGCAGCCATCGTTCCAGACTTGGCCGAGCTTTGGGATGCTCGGCACACATCTCCTGAATCGTTATCGGCTTAATCACCCTCATGTCTACATTATGTAGACACACCTCACAAAGTCAATCCAAAACCGAAATAAATATTCATAATGAATGCAATAATTTTAATCTAGGCCTAGCCAAACAAGACATGAATACACATTACTGAAATTCCGGGCTCATCCCACTTCAATATCGCGTATGCCGTGCAGTGACGCTTCTGTCAGGGCCAGCATAAAGGGGCCCCAGCTATGTTCATCGTTGGGCTTGGCCTGTACGGCCGTGAGATAGGCGTGAATGGTGCCTTTATCGGGTCCGTTGCCGGGGCAGAGGCATCCCTGGCATGTGTGATAGGTTGTCAGATCTTTGCCGATGCAATAACGGCCGAGACCCAGAATGCCGCGCTCAAAGGCGGAGGCGTATTTCTCCGGCGCAAGCAATCCTGATCGCAGGCCGACGCCAAAACCATACAGGAACAATGCGGACCCGGAAGATTCCTCCCATGCGGTATCAAGCGTCATTTCCTGGCGCCAGAGTCCGCGCGAATTTTGACAGCTAAGAATCGCGGCCGAAAGATTGTTGAAATATTTTTCCGCACGCGCACGATAAGCGGAATCGGCCGGCAGGTACTGCACCAGTTCCGTCAATGCGATATAGCCCCAGCCGTTGCCGCGACTCCAGTGATCATCCGAATATCGGCCGGCCCCGTTAAAATTTTTGGACTGATGAAGCAAGCCGGTATCAGGATCATAAAATTCGTCATACATTAAAAAAGCCTGCTCGGCGGCCTGATCAATATAGCGCTGCTCATTCAATGCCAGGCCCGCGAACAAAAGATAAGGCGTTGCGGCCATTGCCACGTCAATCCAGATCATATTGCATTCAGGATTGCTCGGCCATTTCAAGATTCCTTTAGGATCGCGCGGCGCCGTCATCAATTCATCGGCATATGCGCGTACAGTATCGCCGGCCGAAGGATCAATTCCGCGCCAGTACGCAAAGGCCCTTGCCAGGCCGCCGATACGATAACTTGGGAAGTTATAGTGCGGATGATTCACCTGATCTGGAAAACGTGAGAGTATTTTTTGAGTACGTTCAAGAATGGCCTGATTGTGAGTGAACTCCGCAATGCGGCACAGGCCATAAATCGCCAGAATCCCGTAATAGTGCCGCACTTCTTCAAGAGATTCATAACGATTATATAAGCCGACGGCAAGATCAATCGGATTCACAATAAATCTCCCTTAAATGTTTCTACAGCACAATATTCACCACGGGGACTCAGAGGCACGGAGAAAAAAATACCGCAGAGATCACAGAGGACACAGAGGTAAAAGACATATAACAAGAGAACACAAACCCTCTTTTTATAATCTTAAATTTTTTATCTTTGTTTTCTCTTTGTGTTCCAATCGTGAGTATTTTTCAATATTGATAAGAACTGTTACGGCATGTGCCATGAATAAATCACATAGGGCTCACCGCCACGCGGTTATCGGCAAAGCCATCCGCCATCAACGGGAATGACGGCGCCAAAGAGATAATCGGAGGCGCGCGATGCCAGGAATATGGCCGCGCCCTGGAGGTCTTCCGGCTCACCCCAGCGCCCGGCCGGGATTCGCGCAAGGATATCCGCGTTGCGCCTGGCATCTTCGCGCAGGGCGCGCGTGTTTTCCGTCACCATGTATCCGGGCGCTATCGCATTGACATTAATGCCCGAGGGCGCAAGCTCATTGGCCATCAATCGCGTAAGCCCCAAAACACCATGTTTGCTAGCCGTATACGAAGGCACGCGAATGCCGCCCTGAAAAGAAAGCATGGAGGCAATATTGATAATTTTGCCGCGAATATGTTTGTCCACCTGATGACGCGTCACGGCCTGGCTGAGGAAAAACAGGCTCTTGAGATTAACGTTCATCACATCGTCCCAGTCCGTCTCGTTAAATTCAAGAAGCGAGTTGCGGCGGATGATGCCGGCATTATTCACGAGAATATCAATGTGTTCCGAACGCATCAGCGCCTGTGCGACGATCTGGTTTGCCGAGGTTGTTTTGCGCATATCGGCACGAATGCCGATGAATTTGAGCCCGGTTGCGGTGATTTTTTCCGCTACGCCGGCCGGCTCGCTGGTGTTGTAGATTCCGATGATATCCGCGCCGGCGCCGGCAAGGCCGACGGCGATGGCCGCGCCAAGTCCGGTGCTCACGCCTGTTACCATTGCGGTTTTCCCGCTTAAATCAAATGATGATAAATTCATACTTACCTCACATGATGGGTTGATCAGAACTGTATCCTGCTGAAGATAAATTCTGACAAATGTGCGATGCGCGCGCCATAGACGGAAGGCCGCATATTTGCACAAATCAACTGCACCGCTTTTATGGCATGTCGCGATAATCAGAAGGATTGCGGCCGGTCATTTTCTTAAACAAACGGGAAAAATAATAAATATCATCAATACCCACGGCGCGGGCGGCGCGCGTTACCGTAAATTCGCCGGTTTTGAGCATGTCGCAGGCTTTGTTAATTTTCAGCCAGTTCTGGTAACGATTTGGCGCAACCCCCGTGTATTCCTTAAATACATTGCGAAAACGCGACGGGCTGAGATTGGCCATCTCTGATAGAAAATCAATTGAGTAATTTTTTGTGTAGTTCTGCTGAAGAAAATCGACAATGGCCGCCACCTGCCGCACGTGAGGAATGGCGGCCGCCGGCTGATACTGGGCGTGAATCAGAATATACAAAAGATGCATGAGAATGCTGCGACAGCGTAAAAGGTATCCTGCTTCCCGGCGAGCCCAGAGCCGGTCAAGCTCAAGCATGAGAGAATCAACCGGCGCAGGATAAGGCGGCGAATGCAGAAAAGGAATCTGATTGAGAATCTCAAGAGTTCGGCCGTTCTGCGCCTTGATGTCAAAAGCGACAGAAATAAATGACCAGGGATCGGCCCGGTCGGACATTGCGGTATGCGGAGATCCCTTCGGAAAAAAAAGCATCTGCCCTTTTTTAACCATATGCGATTCTTTGCCGTAAACATATCTTGCAGAGCCGGATAATGCATATGCGATAATGTCATATTGATCATTAACCAGATCGCGAATGGACCAGGACGGGTCCGCATCGCGATGCAATACGAAAGAAATGGCGCCCACCTGAATCTCTGAAAAATCCATTATCTCTCCGCGGACGAGGATCTGATATGCCGCATTCCTATTGAAATTCAATATACCACAACAGTCGTTTTATACAAATATTAAGCTGATTCTCTATGGGGCCGTCAATGCCGGATTGCTAGTATGCATGAAGTGGAACAGATTTTATTCAACATACCGTAGCACGGAGAAAAATCATGAGCACACCATCACCGGCGCCGGAAGGCCAGGCGCCGTTATCAATACCGGTCGAGGATCTTTGCCGCCGGTATGAGGCTCTTTACACGGGAGCCGTCAACGATGTGCTGCGCGAGCGGGGACTCCTGCACCAGACCCTGCCGACGGCCATTTTGCCGCTTCGCGACACCATGTGCGTGGCGGGAATCGCATTTACCGTCAAGGGTGCAAAAAATATGGCAATTGAAGGCGAAATGGAGCAGCGCGCCAAAATGCTTGAGGCCATTACGCCGCATAGCATCTGCGTGTGGGATACCACGAGCGATGATGAATCCGCACACTGGGGCGAGGTGATGACCAAAGCGGCCATCCGCGCCGGGGCGCGCGGAGCGATTGTCGATGGCGGCGTGCGCGATACGCACCTGATATTACGCCAGAATTTTCCGGTCTTCTGCCGATACCGCACCAGCAACGGCATGCTGGGACGTTTCCGCATGATTTCCTATCAGACCGTTGTGCGTATCGGCAATGTGGAAATTCATCCTGGCGACGTTCTTTTTGGCGATATTGACGGTGTTCTGGTCATACCCAGAGCCATCGCCAGCGAAGTGCTGCTAAAGGCCGAATCCATTAAAAAAGAAGAACAGGTCTATAAAAAATGGATTGATGACGGCATGTCAGCACAGGAACTTGTCAACCGTGGCGGATATTTTTAATTCATTATGAATTTGGTTATCAATATACTCAAATAAAGGTATACCATGAAAGCGGCGGTCACTACCACGTGGAATCATATTGAAATTCTTGAACGTCCGGTTCCTGAACCCGGCCCCAACGAAAGCCTTGTGCGTGTGCTTTATGCGGGAATCTGCGGATCTGATGTGCATATTTATCAGGGGCATCACCCCACCGCCAAAGCGCCCGTCATTCAGGGGCATGAGTTTGTGGGTATTCTTGAAAAAATCGGGCCGGGATTATCGCCCAAAGCTCAAATCGGCCAGCGTGTTGTGGTTGAGCCGCTGCTGAGCTGCGGCGTGTGCGAAGCCTGCCGCGTGGGCCACTGGCACGTCTGCCGAAAACTGGGGCTTCTGGGCATACATGCCGATGGCGCATTTGCGCAATATGTTCGCGTGCCGTCAACCAAGATCATCAAGGTTCCGGACCATCTTGACCACAAAATTGCGGCTCTCTCCGAGCCGTTTGCGGTAGGATTTCACGTGTGCCGGCGCGCAGATCTGCACAACGGAGAAACAGTTCTGGTGGTGGGCGCCGGGCCGATCGGCCTGATTGTCGGCATGGTGGCGGCCATCTCCGGGGCAAGCGTGACATTTGCGGAAGTCAACGCGGCCCGCATTGAGCAGGCGCGCGCGATGGGCTTTTCGGTCTTTGACAGCTCTCAAGACGCAATGCAGCATGTCAATCAGATCACATCAGGCGAAGGTTTTGACGTCGTGATTGAAGTATCAGGATCGCAACCGGGTACCCTGCTTGCGGCCGAGGCGTGTAAAATTCGCGGCCGAATGGTACAGGTCGGCTTCTTTGCCAAACGTCCTGAGGCCGATCTGATGAAGGTCATTTTTAAGGAATTAACGATCATCGGAAGCCGCGTATACACCTTTGATGATTTTCAGCGCACGGTGCCGATGCTCGCGCGTATTGTAAGTGAAAAACGTTTTAATCTTGAGACGCTGATTTCAGACGTGCGGCCGCTGAATAAGCTTGAAGACGGAATACGTACCATGATGCGCGGAGAATGCCGCGGTAAAATTCTCATTGATCTGCAATAACAGGAATATACAATGCAACTGAAAAACAAATCCGTCGTGATCACCGGAGCTACCGGAGGCATTGGCAAAGCCATCTCGGTGATGGCCGCGCGCGAAGGCGCCAGGCTCGCCATTTCCGGCCGAGATCATGACAAAATCAACGCGCTGAAGAAAGAACTGCTTTCGCTGGGTGCGCCGGAAGTGATCTGTTCCGTTGCGGATATGACAGAGGAATCGCAGGTATCCGCGTTTTTTGAATCCGCGAGAAAAGCATTTGGCATACTTGATTTTCTGATCAACATACCGGGACTGAGCATACCCGGACGCATCGCCGAGATGAACGTTGACGATCTCAACCTGATGTTAAACGTCAATGTCACGGCCATGTTTTTGGCAAGCAAACATTTTATCGCGGCAGCATCGCCGGAGAACGCGCTGATCGTGGCCATTGGTTCAATCGCCAGCAAACGCGCCAATCCGAATGCGCCGGGCTATTGTGCGGCCAAAGCCGCCATGACCATGCTGGCGCAGGGCATGGCCATGCAGCTTAAGGAAAGAAAAATCCGCGTGACGACATTAAGCCCCGGCGCGGTTGATTCAGCATTCTGGGGCAATCGCGCAGTACCGCGTGAAAAATTTATGCAGGCAACGGATGTTGCGGACGTCGTGAAGTTCGTCATGACGCGCCCATCGTCCGTTGTTATTCATGACATCATTTTTGAATCCTTTGAGATGTTTAAGTAATCACAGCGGCATTGTTCGTGTACTCCGCGGAGAATCCTCATGCAAAGTTTGTTTATATCCGAACATGAGCTGTCGCTCTTCAAAAAATACAGCAATAGCCAGCCTTTGGTCAGGTTTTATTGGGCATTACTCAATCGTGTTCAAAAAAATGTGGCGCATCCGGGATTGCTTGATCAAAACAGTTCGCAAACGTGGTGGCACGTAGCATCTGAATTACTGACAGATGCCGCGATGGTCTATGTGATCAAGCCGGAAACGGCGACCGGCATCTGGTTGCGCGATGTTACTCTCAGCATCATCAGGCGGCCTAAAAGCGACTGGGTCGGCCCGGCATTTCGCGACCATGCCAAAAATCCTCCCGTAGGTCATCTGGAAACAGCACATCTTAGTTGGGCCACTGCGATTGTTCTTGATCTGGCGGAAAGCATATTTACAGAAATAGAGCAGGCGGAAATAACCGCCGTACTACGTGAACGCGCCATTCCGTTCTGCCTGAGATGGGTTGACCAGTGCACGCACCTGAACAACTGGCGTTGCGTGATGACGGCCGGTTACGCCGTACCCGCGGCCGTGTTGAATGACAAAACTCTGCTTGAAAGAGCCGCCCGAGATTACCAGATTAACTGCCAGGCTTTTCAGCCGGACGGCAGTTATGCGGAATCCTTGCAGTATGCCAATTATGCGGCATTGACTTTGATGTTCACCTACGAGGCGCTGGTGCGTCGTGATTCTGCATGGGCCGATCAATTAAACATTGATGCATATGCGCCTTTGGTTAAGTGGGCGGCCTACAGTCATTTTTACAATAAACCGCTTTCCGGCTGGGGCGCAATGCCGCGTCCACGCGCGGCCAATTTTAATGATTCCGCGGCCACATTCCGGCCATCAGCAGACTTGCTTTTGCATATCAGCGCGCGAAGCAAAGAGCGCGATCCTAAAACGGCCGGCATCGCACGCTGGCTTTTTGATACGCTTTATATTCCTTATGTATCACAATCCCCCTGTGATATGACCAGCTTTGGTTTTTACAATACATTCGGATTCCTGACACCGGTATTGTTGCCTCAGGCGGCCGCGGCCATATCACCGCAAAACGCCGATCTTCCGCGAACCGGCGCTTTTAGCTGCGGCGACATGTTCACCCGTGATACCTGGGATGGGCGCACCATCCTTGCTGTACATACATCCGGCGATGCACAGTGCGCCTCCGCGCATCAGCATCGTGATCTCAATAGTTTTATCCTTGTTCATAATCAGGAACGCATGCTTGTTGATCCCGGCCACAGTTGCTATCGCGGCCTGATACACGCCACAGAAATCGGTACGCAGACGCACAATACATGCACATTTCGCGTCAAGCTTCCGGATGGTTCATCACGCCAGCTTGAGCAGATGATTCCCGGATCACGCACCATATATCAACAAAAACCGCTTGAACCTGTACCTCGCCCTGGGAAAAAACTTTTGTGTGAAGCGATTGATGATATTTCCGTCATCGCGGCCGATGCGGCCACAAGTTACGGCGCGCCCGTTGAACAATTTTCCCGCTTTTGGATCTCAATCGGCGCTCACATTCTGTTTATTGTCGATTTTATCAACGCCAGCGAACCTGTATGCACAACCTGGCACTGGCTGCTGAATAATCGCGACGGAAATCTTGATCTGAAGCTTTTGGGGGGCCGGATCGTCGCACGCCGCGGTGATGCGGGCATGAAGCTTTTTCATTTTGCCGGCGGCAACTTGCAGGGACCACAGTACGCATTTGTTCACGATTGTTATCATCCGCTGCCGGCGCAAAATGGCGAAGGCCGCCAGGGCTCCGGCATCCTTCTGCAATGGGAGGAATCAAAATATGCATCGCAACGATCATCCGTTCACGCAATCGCTCTTGATGATTACGGTATGATCAGCGGATGGCATCTGAAAAAAGAAAACGGCGCATTTTATATTGAAAATCCCGCTCATGACCGCCTGTGGCAACTGAGCATCAACGAAGAAACGCAAATGATGACTCTGCATGAAAGACACTCAAAGAAAACTTATCAGATCATAAAATCGGCCGATCATACATGGCAATTGCGGAATAATGCGGGCAAAATAGGCTCATAACAGGAGATTTGTGTGTTGCGAATGTATCCCATTCACAATCGCTGGTGTATTCACAGCTATTACACACTTAATCCGTATGCCCCGGACGGCTCAGGCCGCATCCTGATCTCTGGTTTTGATCCGGCCACAAATCTTGGCGAAGTCATGATCCTCTCGCCCGAAGGGCGCGTACTTAAAGCATTCGGCCGCCACCAGGTCAATACCGGATTTTATCATACCGGTTTCTGGCAAACCTGGAGTCCGGATTCAGGCAGCGTGTATTATCAGGCCGGAACACTTCAGAATCCGATGATCGCGCGATACGACCTGTCCACAGATACCGAATCTCTGATTCCCGGCGATATGGAGGGCGCACAGCCTGCAGGCGAACCTGTTTTTTCAGGGCTTATGGGCATGCTATACGCGGCCGGTTATGCCGATTCTCATTATCATCCTGAACTTGCCCCGGTGGCATTTCAGGATCGTCACAAGCACGGCATTTTTGAATACTGCTTTTCTCCGCAGACAACACGCCTGCGATTATCCGTGGCCGACATGCTTGCGCGCCACCCGCAAAGAGAATTGCTTGACAAAGCCGATGCGGAAATCCGCCGGCGACTCGGACCGCAGGATGGCTTGACCTTGATGCTTTACTGTCTGCGATGGTGCCCGGACGGATCACGTTTTCTGTTTTATTTCGGCAATCATTGCGTGGCAAAGGAACGTAATGAGCCGCGCATCGCATTTGTCATGACCAGCGACCGCAACCTGAGTGACATTCACCTTGCGGTTGATTTAAGTTTTTCCCGCTGTGGTGTTCACTGGGGATGGCAGCCGGATAATCTGCATTTAATTGGTTACGGGCCTGATCCGGATAATCCCACCGCCATGTGCCTGGCATCCGTGCGATATGACGGAACTGATTATCGCAGGCTCAGCCGCAATTCCACCGGCGGCCATCCCACAATCTCACCGGCAGATCCGCACTTGATAGTCACGGATAATTACGCATATCCCGGAGTTTTGCAATTTATTGATGCGCGCACGGATACCCTTCTTGCGCAACATTCTCTGCCGCGCAGTTCAACATCAACTCCCCCCACCGGCCGAAATCATTATTTTCTCGACCTGCATCCTGTTTTTCATCCTTCAGGCAGGTATGTGTTGGTGAATACCATGCAGGACCGACTCGGCGTGATCGCGGAAATCGACGTTCCGGAAAGGACGATGCGCTTATGAGCTTGTGGTCAATTTTAGACGGCGGCGTATCAATGGCCACGCGCGAAACGCTTGGCCAGAAAATTACTTTATGGTGCGGCCACTATCTGGCCGCACGCCATCGCAATGTCACAATTCCCCGCAATTGCCTGATACATCCTGACGCGCGCATTTCTCCGCGCCAGGGCAGCATCATCATGGGTGAACATTGCCTCATCAGCCCCGGCGCTGTTTTGCAGGGCAGCATCACGATGGGACACCACTGCTCCGTGCAGACATATTCAGTTCTTGTCGGTTGCGGAGACCGTGACAATTCCGCCGGCCGCATCACCATCGGCAATTATGTCCGCATCGCGCCGCATGTCATGATGATTGCCGCAAATCATATTTTTACCGATGTCCACAAACCCATTTCTCAACAGGGACTTGATACAAAACCGATCACCATTGAAGATGACGTATGGATTGCCGGCCGGGTAAATATCATGGCCGGCGTTACCATCGGCCGTGGCTCTGTCATCGGCGCTGGTTCCGTCGTCACGCATGATATACCGCCCTACAGCCTTGCCCTGGGTGTGCCTGCCAGGGTCATCCGCTCACGCAAATCGAAATGACATGCCTGATTCAGTTCACCTTCAACCCGAATTTGGGATCAGGATAAAAAAGAGTATTCGGCCCCGAAGCTCCGTCTGTTTTACAGGAATTGCCAAAAAGAAATAGCGGCTGACAAACTTGCAAAGCCGCCCTGTGATAGAGTGGCAGTATGCTATGTGTAATTTATTTATGGCACATAGTATAAATATATTAAAAAAGAAGAACCCCGTGGCTCATCACCACGGGGTTCCTGGGTTTCTGCGTCACACGAACCACGTCACACGCCGCACGTTTTCGGCGCTCGCATTTGGCGGTTCGGCTTTCGCCTTTACGCTGCCTTAGCCTTCAAGGCCGCCCTTGTACTCTCCCAGCGTACGTCAGATTTCGATAAGCGTGGCATCGGGATTTTTTTGAATCAGTTCGCGCAAACGGGCCTCAAGCTCGGGAGTCAGAGCGCTCTGGGCACCGCAGCGGAACATCTGATGTTCAGAAGTTCCACGCTCCTTAAAGTTCTGGCGGACGCGGCGAACGGCCGACTGGCAGTAACCCAGGGCCGCAGCGATCTGATCGGTCCTTTTGCCCTGATCGTAAAGCTTGATGATCCTCTGGCGCACGGCATTGGGAATCGGTCGCATGAAAAAAGCCCTTCTTGGCCTTGAACCTCAGAGAGCTTATCACTTCCTCGTTATTTGCGCTATATCTCTATTGTAAGTGCTCTAAATAGCAACTGGTCACCCTCAAACGGTGGAAAAAACGGCACCTTATCTAGGCCAGCCCTTTCTTATTATATATTGCTTAACACGCGTACCGGGGGGAACCTCCGCTCACGCAGTCTGCATCGCTATTCTCACCGGCTGGATTATCATATTCCGATTCACAGTGGCGGGGAAACATTACTGTTTTGTTTGCTGGCGGAGCGGCGCGGTTGACTGGCGTACGATCAGTGTGCCTTCAATCAGACGAAAACGATGGCTGGTGAGCTTGGGCATTACTCCGCTTCGCTCTTTTTCCGCCCAGAGCTGAATAATCTCCTCTGCGGCGATTTTTCCCATGCCTTCAAAATCCTGGCGGATGGTGGTGAGCGGCGGATTCAAATGACTGCATTCGGCCAGATCGTCAAAACCAATGATCGAAAGATCTTCCGGAATGCGGATGCCCATTTCGCCGGCCGCTTTGAAAACTTCCATCGCCACCACATCATTGTTGCATACGATGGCGGTGGGGCGATCTGTCCGAGCCAGCAGGTTGCGGGCCGGCCAATAAGGTTGCGAGTTTCCGTCGGGGCCGATGGGCATAGTCATCAGCAGGGACATATCAGGTTCAATGCCGGCTTCGCGCAGGCCGTCAACAGCGCCGCGCCAGCGGTCGCGATCTCCGGTGATAACCGTACCGCCGATAAATCCGATGTGCCGATGTCCCAAATCTGTGATATGGCGCATGGCCATTTTCATTGACGCATAATTGTCTGTTGCGACGACCGGCGTGGGGACTTCCGGCAGATACAAATTTGTGAATATGACCACGATCCCGCTGTCGATGATCCGGCAGATTTCCTTGCGATACGTGGGGTTGACGGCATTGCTCTGGGTTGGCGCGGCCAGGATGGTTGCCGTGCCGAGTTTTTCAAGGGTTCTCAGGTACGCCAGTTCACGATGCGGATCGCCGCCATTATTGCCGAATGCGTAATGATAACCCTGCGAGCAGAGTGTTTTATCAAGGCTGCGGAACATGCGGTAGCCAAATTCCGCCATGATGTCCGCATAAGCCAGGCCGATGAACATTTCATCAAGCTTGATATCCGCACCACGAGATTCGCCTGTCGCCGATGCGTTTTTTTCCCGGTTAGCGGTAGGCCGCTCAAGAATGAACGTTCCCTTGCCGCGGGTGCCGCGAATAATGCCTTCTGAAGAAAGTACGGATAGCGCCTGGCGCATCGTATCAACGCTCACACCGTATTCTTTACACAAATCCCGCACGGGCGGCAGCCTGCGCTCATTGGTTGTGTATCGCTCAATGATCTGCTGGCGTAACTGATCGGCAATCTGCATATATTTGGGGAGATAATCGGTCATGTTTGGCATTGTATCGCCTTTTATCAGTATTGTAATGCTTACTGTCTTGTTTTTATGTGATTGCGAATATTTTAGCGTGTTTTATTAATATATGTTCCGCTAAAAACGTTCTTTTCTTTCATCGTGTAAACCTTGTTTATAATTGTACTACAACAATAGGAATACGCAAAATAATCTTTAAGTAGTTTGTATATGGCGAAAAAAGTCAATAAATCTTGAATATTCAGCTTATTTTATAAATCGTTTGACTCTGTTCATGTGCGGGTTATACTTGGGTTAATAAGTAGTACTAAGCATAACAATACAGTATTAATCGTGGACGTACCGCATTTGTTCACGTAATCAAGTCAATTCTGGTCTATCTGTTCTATTTGGGATGTGTAAACATGATGGCGACGCATTATGTAGGCTGGGCTCAGGAAGCTTACTTTGATTCTTCTAATCAACAGATGGAGAGAGACCTGCGTCATCAGGTTCGCGCCGGAGCCAATCTTGTTTGGATTGGCCACAACAATCCCGGCATCGTCAACAAGAACAGCACAGAGCCGGCGCTTTCCTATGCCGTGTATGAGGCTTTGATGGATGCTCAAAGCCCGGAGCATGATGATGCGGTTGCGATTGTCGATGCGCAGCATCGTATGTTGCGGTTATGTCGCAAGCTTGGCTTGCAGACCGTTTTTCCGGTGGGATATCAAACGGAAATGGGCCGCGCCTGGGGCGTGCGAAATCCTGACTCCCTGCGGATGCGGCGAGATGGGCAGCCTGTGGATGCGGCCACTGGCGCGGCGACATTTCTTTCGCCACGTTATCAGGATGATATTGAACGCTATTATCGTTGGGTTAATGAGCATTTTGTCATCCCATATCAGGACGTTCTGCTGATGCTCAACCTGGCGGATGAGCCTTATGGCGGAGATTATTCTCGCTTTGCCGATGCTCTGTTTACGGCAGAAACAGGCCTGACTTTTGATCAGATTCAGGATTCTCCTGAAAATCAGATTCGTTTTGGCTGCTTTCAGTCGCGATACATTGTTGAGTATGCCAAATTCAGCGCCGAGCTTTGGCGCAAGATCAATCCTATGATCTCTACCACCATGTCATTCTGCGGCGCCGGCGCCCGATATGACGGCCACATGCCGCATATTGAAAGTTTGTTCCTTGAGACTCCGCCGCAGTTTCAGCCCACGTTTGACGCCTATGCCCGTGATGGCGGCCAAACCAGCATGCCCTTGTGTGATGCGGATATCGGCCCGCTCTTTACGCTGACCAGAACGCTGGGGTATTACTCCGGCAAGTATCGCCGGCCGTTCTGGCTCTGGTCAAATGCCAACTCGTGGGGGCTCGGGCCGTGGCATGGTTCGTATCAGCACAACCGCGACAAGGGAACCATTGGCGATGCCATGGCCAATTTGCTCTATCTTGCCATATTAGCCAAAGATGCCGGCGGTTTGTTGCGCGGCATTGCCGTGTGGAATTACAACGTCAAAGGACAGGGGCTCTTTAACGGTACGCAGCGTTGTCAGTTTTATGATCCGGAAAAAATGTTTCAGAGCGTATCGGGTCTCTTTGCTTTGACCCGCACGATTTTAGAATCAGATGCGGTCAGCCCGGTTAAAGTTCTGGTTTATCATCCTGATGCTGATTCTTATCAGTTGATTGGCCGGGAACAACGCAGCAACTGGGATTTTACGCACCATCCGATACACAATGCCAATCTGGCCACGGTGTTTGCCAAAGATAATGTCAAATATCTCTGGGCCGGAAACTTATGTGATGCCTCGTTGATGCAGCAGGTTCAGATGGTCGTATGCACCGCGGCCAGCGGACGTTATGTTCCCGCGGAAGATGTTGCGGTATTGCGTGAGTTTCTGGCGCGTGGCGGCATTTATGTCGGGCCGCAGATTGCGGGCCTTGTTTCGGCCGGCGATAAGAATGCTTCCGGCGGAGATGTTTCGGCCGGCATGTTGCCGTGCGTACCGTCGGCATTCAGCAGCATCAATTTCTGCGGAACATTTGAGGGTTGCCGCGAGATGACGACACGGCGCCACAATAACAGGGTGTTTGCCCAGTCCGCAATTGATGATCAATCCAATGTAGTCGCAATTAATGAACTAAAACAACCACTGATCATCCGCCGGCGGCTTGGTGAGGGAACTCTTTATCTGTTTGCCCCGGATATGGCGCGCTTTCTGGCTTTTTCGGGATACGGTAATACCTGGGAAAACTTTGCCGCTAATGCGGAAAACTATGAATGCTGGAAACTGTTTATTGAACAGGTGATGAAGCTTGGCGGGCTTGAGTTGACATGCAATCGGCAATATGCCTTCAGCAACGGGCAGTGGGCGTTTTGTTACAGTGCGGATCAATTCTTTATTGTGGATGATCAACCTATTGCTGCGGAAATCAATGTCAATTTTTTATGCTCGCAGATCTTGTTGATTCACGCTGACGGAGTGATGAATCGTGAGTCTGTGGCCGAGTCTGACTGTGTGGTCTCCGTCAATTTGAAAAAAGCGGAATTTGGCCTCATGGCTTCAGATTCAAAGCTGCCTTTATTGTGTGATTCAGAGCAGGCTGTTTCCTCTTACGCATAAAGAAGCCGGAATCCTGTGGTTCTTTATTCTGTTCGTCACTGAAAAATTCAATATGGCCGTTCATGCAGACCGGCCTTTAACAAGGAGAAATACGGATGGGAACGAAAACACGCGGAAAAATGGCTTATGTTATTGCCGCATCGGTTGCGGCCAGTTGTTTGTGCGCGTCCGCTTCATGGGCGGCGGGAATTGATCAGATCTACAATATCGGCAGTGGTTGGCAGGTCAACCATCTGACGGACACAAGCTATACCACGCTTGTTGCCGATCGCAGTACGGCCGGGAGTTTTTATGCGGCCAACAGCAGCGGAATTACCCAGATTTATTACGCAAATCAGTGGATGACCAATCAGATATCAACCACCTCTTATAGCGGTGTTGCCGCTGGCCCCGTGGCGGGTTCCTTGTTTGCGTATGGTTCCGGAGGTGTAGAACAGTATCAGTATTCATCAGGCTGGCAAAGCTGGCACCTGTACAATACCGTTTATACCGCCGTCAGCGCGGATAAAGGTTATCAGCAGGGAATGCTCTACGCCGTTAATGGTTCCGGATTAACGCAGATTTATTACAGCTATGGCCAATGGCAAACATCCCAGCTTTCCTCAACCGCGTATACTACCGTGTCGGCCGGCGCCAGTGAGGGCAATCTCTTTGTCGGCGGATCATCGGGTGTGGATCAGGTCTATTATTCAAATGGATGGCAGACCAATCACCTGACGGACAATGTGTACACATCCATCGTTGCCGATAGCCAGTATAATCTCATGTTTTATGGTATCAGCAGCAGCGGTGTGGATCAGTGGTATTATTCCGGCACTTGGCAAGTGAACCATCTGACTGATAATGTCTATAGTGCCATTGTGGCAGACAACCTGACAAGCGGCTTGTTTTATGTTTCCGGTGACAACGGGCTTGATAAAATTTACTATTCAAATGGCTGGTATATCGAGCACCTGTCTGATACGCAGTATTCCGTTTTGGCTTCTGATGGCGCAAATAGTAATATGATTTATGGTATTCAGGCCGTTCCGGAAGCGGCAACCCTGGGAATTTTGACTCTGGGCGGAATGATAATGCTCAGAACGCGGCGGCGATAAGCCTGTTCCTGTCTGAATGTACACAATGGTGCGATGAGTGTGTGTGATTCTGCATGCCTCATCGCACCTCTACCTCAACTTGACGAAATGCACGTCTGCTGAATTGTATGATATGGCCGGTAAAAATGGATTAAGCGCGGTGGCCGCGATGGTTTAGGAGAATCTCTCATGAGCAAGAGACGAGGATTTACTTTAATTGAACTATTGGTTGTTGTGGCAATCATAACGATTCTATTGGCGATTCTTTTGCCGGCTCTTGCCCGGGCCAGAGAATCAACAAAGAGCCTTTCCTGCGCCAGTAATCTTCGCAGCCTGGCTGTGGGCGTTCAGATTTATGCCCAGGAAAACAATAGCTTCTTTCCCCAGGCGTCATCCCGGCCGCCAACATGGTCCGTGATCTGGATGTTTCAGCTTGAGTTGGTGGTCAACCCAAGTCGCACCAATACCGGCAATGATCACGGTTTCTGGAATGATGTAAAGCTCTGGCGCTGTATCTCAGAAGATCCGACACGTTCTGCGTACGGTTATTCTTATGGGTATAACGCGCAAGCCACCAATATGTTTGATCCCAATTATAGTTTTTGGCCATGTACGTCGCTCAAAATCACCGCCATCGGAAATCCCTCCGGTAAAATTGTTCTTGGCGATTCAACGGATTTTTTGATAGCGGGAAATCAACCCGTGAGCTGGGCCAATAATGTCAAGCCCAATCACTTGTACCAGACCAAAGCCAATATCGCCTGGGTTGATGGGCATGTCACGTCAGAAACACCATCGACCGTGATGCCTGTGGGGGCTTTTTGGTATGGCGATTGGGGCGGCGATAACTGACTGGCTGCGGGACACAAGCGCCTGACGGCAGCTATTACAGTTTTTAGGTGGAGAACAATCATGTCGATAAAAAGGAAAGGGAAAAAATGAAGAATGATTTAGGTCTGACTTTGAGTATTGGTGTCACTTTGGTCTTGTGTGGCGCGGCCCACGCTTCCACTTACAGTGACGCGGTGCTGGCCCACAATCCGCTTTCGTACTGGCAGCTTGATGAAGCCGGCGGAACCACGGCCGTGAATGCTGCGACTGGTGGCGATACCTATGACGGAACTTACAGTGGGGCTGTGGGTCATCTGCTGGGCGGCATTCCCGGCGCCGGTGGGGCCTCGGCTTATGTAGCGGCATTTGATGGCGCCAGTTTTATGACGGCCTCCGATGCCAATCTGCCTTCAGGCAGCGCCGCCCGCAGCGTGGTTGTCTGGGTTAATACCGGTGATACGCGAGGCCAGTATAACACCATCGCTGCGTATGGCAGCGGCGGTAATTTTTACCAGGTTTTCGGCCTGAACCGCGACTTTCAATACGGCGACATGACTGCCACGAACTGGGGTTCAGGGGTTAATAGCTCACAATGGGTGATGGACGGTCAATGGCACATGCTGGCCGTCACTATTGATCCGAATCAAGTGGACGGTTCCGGCAATCCGCTCTGGAGCATTTAT
This sequence comes from uncultured Phycisphaeraceae bacterium, assembly GCA_964610975.1. Taxonomy (GTDB): domain Bacteria; phylum Planctomycetota; class Phycisphaerae; order WQYP01; family WQYP01; genus CAZSYN01. Next base: position 60,436 of record CAZSYN010000016.1, on the reverse strand, counting down.
GTTGATGGAGGATCGGCGCAAACCGGGAATTTGATCACCAATACAGTGCTGAGCCAGGTGAACATTGGCGGGGGCGGCAGCTACAACAATTGGTATGGTCTGATTTCGCAGGTGGCGTACTTTGGCACGACGCTCAGTTCCACTCAGATTTCAGAGCTTTACACGGCCGGCATCACACCGGTTCCCGAGCCGGCGAGTCTGGCGCTGGTGGTGCTGGGCGGCCTTGCGTTGTTCCGCAAATCTTCCGGCCGGAATTAAAGAAAATGATAGGGGTGTGGCGTTTTGTGGCGGCTTGAGTGAGTGGCCGCCACAATTTTTGATGGCGACAGGCGTATTTTCAATTTCAGTTTACGGAGTGGTGTTCTGATGCGGTATTGTTTCCGGTTTTCGGCCATTGTGTTTCTGGCCTCTGTTTTCGGGATTTTTACGCGGGCAGGCGCCGCGGAGTCTTTGGCGGGGGTTAATCTGGCCAGCCAGGAACTTGGCGCCAAGGTGAGCGTATCAAGCCAGTGGGGGGCGGCGCAGAGCGGCAACGCCGAGGCGGGGTTTGCCAATGACGGCGATTTTGAGTCTTCCTGGGCGCCGGGAACGGGATTTGGCGTGGAAGGCGATTATCTGCTGCTTGATATGGGGCGGGCGCGGTCTTTTAACTGGGTCCGTTACGAGGTCCGGCCGGGAGAATGGCTCTTTCCGCGTTATAAAGTAGAAGCGGCGGATAAGCCCAATGGCCCCTGGCGCAAACTGACTGAAAAAAACTGGACGCCCGGGGATGGCTCAGTGAATATTCATCTTGAGCAGACTCTGGCGGCCAGATACATCAAGCTGACGGCGCTGAAAGTGGCGGATTCCGGGAGATGGTGCAATATTCAGGAAGTGATGGTTTTTCAGGTTCCGGCGGATTCGGGACGTGATGTTGTGATTTCTTCCGGCGCAAGCGTGGCCAATTTTCCTCCCGGCAATGTGATTGACGGGAAAGAGGATACTTGCTGGAAAGAGGATCATCCCGGATGGCTGACGGTGCGGCTTGCCAAACCCACGCAGGCCGACGGTCTTGCCATCACATATCCCTCTGGCGTTAACAGCGTGCCGGTCACCATGAATCTGCTGCTGCATCATCCCGGTGAGGGAGAAGACACCTGGCATTACGTCAACACGATCATACAGCAAGGCAGTGGCAGGCAGGTGATTTGTTTTCCTGGCCAGACTGTTGATGCGTATCGGCTTGAATTTTCGCCGCGATTAGGCGATAGCGTTGTTGCCATCGCCGAGACGGAATTATTGCGCCGTGCGGCCGTTGTCAATGCGGATATGAAAATTCAGTTGAGTGTTCCGCGTCCTGCCAACAGCCGAAATCTGACAACCGGTTATGGCCCCATGCTGGCACAGGCCGATAAGCCCCTGAGTATGCTGCTGACGTGCGAAGCGCCAGAATCCGCCGGTGATATCAAGGCAGAACTGGCCATGACGTTTTATGATGATCATACGGCGACCGTGGCAAAGATGAATCAGCCGATTCATCTGGCGGCCGGGCGTAAGAGCGTTTTTGAAATTGCGCTGCCCAAGCTTGAAAAATACGGAATGGTCAATGCCTGTCTGGAGATCACAGACGGCAACAATGTGCTTTCGTCAGTGTATGCCCGGTATCCTTATGTTCCGGCCGGAGTGGTGGGGACTAGGCCGGACGAAAGACTGGGGATCATCGGCGCGCCGCTTGCGACTTGGGCCTCGAATGGGAAAAATTTCCGCCAGTCTTTTTACTGGGCGGAACTTGAATCTGCGCCGGGCAAACCATTCTCGTGGGATATTGCGCACCCGGTTTTTAATTTGTATCCGACGCGCGCGATTCAAGGAATGATCGAAGCGCAGAATATTGACAGTACCATCATTTGCCTGCTGTCCGGAGAGCCGGCATACACGCGCAAGGGCGTCAACTTTGATCCGCAATATACGCGGAGATTCAGTGAATTTTGCCGCACGGTGGCGCAGAAAGTTTCCGGCCTGGCAAGCTATTACGAGGTGCTCAACGAAGTTGAGAACGCTAGCTCGGAATCCTATATTACTTATTTTAACGCGGCGTATGACAGCATCCGCGCGGTTGATCCGGCGGCCAAGTTTACGTTGACAGGTATGGCCGGCCCTAACGCGGCCTGGCTTGACAATACCCTCTCCCTGGTGGGCGCCGGAAAAATATCGGCCATCAATTACCACCTTTATAACTGGGGCACCGACGAAAATTGTTTAAAACTGGTACGCGACATGGAGAGCGTGGCGGTCAAGCACGGAAAGCTCAAGCACTTTATCACGGAGATGGGGTATTTCAGCTCAAATGAGCCGCTGAAATCAGCTCACATTGTGCGTGCGACGGCATTGGCTATGGCCGGCGGAGCAGACATGATCCTTGATTATGCCGCTATTGACAGCTCGTGGTCTTCGATGTCGGCTGACGGAACGGCCGCGAGTCCTTATTTGGCGTGGATGATATTCGGTTATAAAGTTTCTGGGTTGACGCAGGTAACGCAAATTGCGCAACCTAAGCCGGCCTACGCGGTGCGTTTTACCGATGGCAAGCGTTCTGTTTACTGTCTCTGGCGCGATGAATTGCTCGCCAGTCAATTTGCCTCTGTATCTCCAGTGAGCCTATCGTTTTCGCTTCCCGCGGGCGACATCACTGTCTCGGATCTGTACGGCAATAACAAAATCATCAAGCATTCCGGCGGAGTATTCAAAATAGATGTTAGCCCAACGCCGCTCTATTTGGAGTATACCGGCCAGTAAAACGGATGACTTTTTGAGCAGGCACAGACCGCAACATGATGTATCAACTTGGATGAATTTGAACAGATAGGAATGGCATGACTGTATTGATAAGTCGGACGGCACATGATAAAGCGATGAGAAAGAAGTATCGTGCGAGCCGGTTTGAGCATATGCTGATTCCGGTGTTTAAGCCGGTTTGGTTTCTGGTCTTCCTTTGCATCTTAAACATACATAATGTCGCTTCCGCAGGCGAAAGGTTTACGGATATGGTAAAAAAGCAGGCTCCCGTTGCCCATGTTTCTGTGACGGATGGGGCGGTTCGCTATTATTCCGGAGCAATGACGTATCAGGAGCGCATGATCGCCGGCCGATGGGTTGGCGCACAATGGTCGTCCTGCGGACGTATCGGCGATGATAAAACCTATCTTGAGCAGCATCTTGGTGAGCCGGGTTGGCCGCCGCTGGTCATGAGCGGTTACCCCATTGAGGCATTCGCACTTGAAATTGACGGCCAGGATCTTCGTTCGAACTGGGTTCTGGATTCTGTCACTCACGAGGAACCGGAGCCTGGCCGCAGTCATGTGCAGGTTCACTTGCATCATACCGTGCGGCCGGTACGCATTGTGATTCATACCAAACTGGATGGTACGCCTTTTATTGAGCGATGGCTGGAGATTACCAACACGTCCGAGCGTCCCGCGGCGTTGGGCAATTGCATGAGTTTTTCAGGATTGCTCTGGCGCATCAACAGCCATGAAGATCTCATGCCTGAAGGCAATACGGCGACATTCCGCCTGGGCCATTACCCTGATTGGTTCAATTTTCATGAGGGTAATTTTCTTTGGACCGATCTGCCTGACGGCACATACACCATAGATGAAAAACATGGCCGCTCTGGTTTTTCGCAACCTTTTTTTGTTCTGCGCAACGAAGTCAGCGGCGGTATTTTTATGGGCGCGCTGGCCTGGAGCGATAACTGGCAGATGCGTTTTAACGTGTGGCAAAATCCGTATCTTGGCGAAGCAAAGGATTTTACCAGCGTCTTTCTGGAAGCCGGCCCCATCGGCCCTGCGCCTTTGCGGCTCATCGCTCCCGGAGAAACCATCCGAACGCCGTCAATGCATATTGGTACGACTTCAGAGAATTTTGATGAGGCCATTCAGTCCTGGCATGAGCACCTGCGCCGCTCAGTCATTCCGCCGCAGCCACGCGGAGGGGCATTGGTTCAAATGAACCATGTGGATTACATTGATCTCAATGGCACAACCACAGATATAATCATGTCTTCAATAGATGTTGCGGCTAAACTGGGTATTGAGGTTTTTGTTGTCGATGCCGGCTGGTTTGGCGGTAAGGATCGCAAGGTGTGGGACAAAATCGTCGGCGACTGGCAGGAAGGCGCATGGATGGCTCCCGGCGGGGGGCTGCGCGCTATCCGCGATCGCATCCATGAAAAAGGAATGCTCTTTGGTCTCTGGATAGAGCCGGAACGTATCGGTTCTGAGAGCAAAATCTACAAAGAGCATCCAGATTGGGTGCTCAAGCGCGACGGCCAGGATGTTGGTGGCTTTGCGCTTAATCTGACCAAACCGGAAGTTGCCCAATGGATGGAGCAGCAGCTCAATAGTTTTGTTGAGAACTACAAACCCGATCTTCTCCGGCTTGATTACAACGGCAATGTATGGGCCGGCGGCCAGAACTTGACCGACGGTTATATTGAACACACCTCCTGGCGGTATTACGAAGCTGCCTGGGGCATCTATGAGCGATTGGCCAAACGGTATCCCAAGATGATCATGGAAAATTGCGGCGCCGGCGGGGGCCGCTGCGATCTGGGAATGATGAGTCGTTTTCATCAAACATGGGTATCAGATGAATCTCGGATGCCTCGCGCCATACAGATTTTGAACGGTATGACGCTGGCGTTGCCGCCCGAAGTGGTCAATCGTTTTACTCACAGCGGCTCTATCAGTTCAGATAACGTCAAGCGCGGCGACCTCAACACGCACCTGCGCATGACGCTTTTTGGCCAGATGATGGTCAACGGAATCGCTCCGACTGTGGATACGGGACATCCCTATGCCATTGAGCGGGCCCAGCACTATATCAAGCTTTACAAAGATTTTGTTCGTCCCATGCACAAGCAATGCCTGGTTTATCATCACACGCCTTCGCTTGAACCGTGGAAAAAACAGCGTTGGTGTATTCTTGAATACGCCGCGGCGGATCATTCGCAGGGCATGGCGGGCATCTTTGGCATACATGGCGCGACAACGCCCGAGCAGACGGAATATCGTTTCCGTGCGCGCGGCGTAGATCGCACCCGGCGGTATCGCGTTGAATTTGAGAACAGCGGCCAGAGTATTACAATAGACGGCCAGCGCCTTTGCGAAGAAGGCGTTTCCGTCAGACTGGAAAACGCCATCGCCAGTGAATTGATTTTATATCGTGCGGTTGATTGAATTTGGTGAATACATGGTGCAGCTAGTACTGCATCACGCGACAATTGATGGGTAAAAATGAGGCGAATATCCGATAAGATACTGGATCATCCAAGCAGGCAGGGAGGCCGTGATGAAAAAGTATCGTGTGACGCTGGAATCTCAGGAGCGCAAGGAACTTGAGCAACTGCTGGCCAGGGGCAGGACGGATGTGCGTCGCCTCAAGCATGCCCAGATTCTTCTGGCGGCCGATGAATCTTCCGGTTTACGCCAGAATGACGTTCAGATCGCTCTGGCTTTGAACATCGGCACGGCCACGGTGGAAAGGATTCGCCGTAAGTTTGTCGAGGAATGTCTGGAGCGTGCGCTAAGTCCCTATCGCACCGACCGCCGAAGATGGGGCCGCAAGCTCAATGGCCGGCAGGAGGCGCAGCTCATTGCCACGGCATGCAGCAAGCCGCCGGAAGGCCGCTCGCGCTGGACGCTTAAGCTTTTGGCAGATCAGATGGCGGAACTCAAGTTAGTCAAGTCCATCTCCTATGAGACCATTCGCCGCACGCTTAAAAAAACGAACTTAAGCCTCATTTAAGAAAGATGTGATACATTCCGCCAGAGCAGTCGGCGGAGTTTGTTTACCACATGGAAGACGTACCGGACGTTTACCAAAGACAGTATGATTGGCAGTTCACCGCAACTGACGTCCGTATCAAGCTTTGTAGACTTTACCCACCAATTGTCGCGTGATGCAGTACTAGTTTTCCGCAACCTGAAATATAAAGCCGCGCAGTGAATAATAGCCGGGGAGAAGCCTTTGTGTTGTGGTAATCAAATGGAGATCATCATCTTTCTTGATAATACGTGTATCAATTTCGCCGGCAATACCTGACTTCTTCTGCGACGGATAAAAAAGAATGCCAGCGATGATCCTGTTGTTTGGGGTATAACTCACGCTGTAAAGGGTGAATGTTTTTTCCCTACAAATAAAATCATCCGGAGACGGCGACATTATGCCGCGAGCTGCAATAACGACGGGATTGGTGACCAGCGGAATATTTAATCCTGTCATGTTATTCATAATATGTACACTAAGCCACGGACCTTTTGGATTTGTACGCATGCTCAGGGTTAATTCTTCGTTGCTGACTTGCGTTGGCTGTTCCGCAGGGCCTTGTGGCATCACAACCCAATTTTGATTAGCGAGAATATATACACCGGGGTTTTTAGGATATTCCTGCGGTAGTGACAGGTTATTTGCGCCGGCCGGCTGCGTTACGCGCATGCCGGGAGATACGGCGACGCCGGAGGGCGTTTGCGAGACAGGCCCGGCCGGTGGCGCTTGTGGCAGCGGCGACCAGGGGGCCGGTGGCGGCGGTGTTTGAGCTGCGGCGGATGCGGTGTTGGCGGCCGGAGCGGGATCGGCCGGGGCAGGGGTGGTAACGATCCTGCCGGGCTCGCCGGGAGCGCTGTTGCCGAGAGATTGAATACGGTGCGTTTCGGCATCTGAGAGCGGCTTAAATTCAAGATGCCAGGGCGGGCCGGCGTGGCGGTTGTCGCAACGCATGCTGCCGTCATCCAAAACCGGGAGCCATGTGATTTTTGAACTGTAACCAAGCGGGCTTGGCTCGCGGATACGTTTGACGGCGTCGGTATCATCACTGAAGAGGCGAATGGCCGCGCCATCGGCCCAATAGGTATTGAGGATGAGGTTGCCGTAGAAACGGCGCTTGCCGGGATTGGTCTGAGATTGCAGATAACCTTCAAGCTTCAGACTATCTGGGTCCTGGCGAGTGAAGAAAAACCAGTATTCTTCGGTCCATCCGCGATCCGGAAGCGTGGCGATGACGGAATATACCTTGCCGGGCTTTGTGGCATCAAGAAGGCGCGCCTGGTTTTCGCTTTGCCGCGCAACAAAGTTGCGGCGCTCCTGATCGGGCACGCGGAAAAAGCGGCATGACCAGCTGCCGATGTTGCCTGCAAAAACATTGTCGTTAAAAGTGAGGGAAAAGGCCATGTTCTCTTCCCATTGCAGAAATGGGCCGCAGTTGCGAAGGGCCTGCTCTGTTCTGGAAGCAATCTGAAGTTTGAGAACCTGGTCGTCGTCATCATAGGAAAACGTGCCCTGAAAACGTCGGCCGTCGCCCCAGCCGCCATCGTTGCGCACGAGAGCGGTGATACTCTGGCGCTCAGGATTGACCGATGTAATTTCGATAAAGAGCGGAACGGTATTGTTGTTATTGCGAACGGCCTGACCTTGAAAAATGGCGCCTTCGGAAAGCAGGCGTAAATTTTCTTCACGCGCTTTTTGAGCCAGCGCCTGCCTGTTCTGATTATATTTTTGCGCGACATCATTGAGTTTCGCATAGGATGCCTGAGCGTCGGCCATAATTTTACGCAGGCGATCAATATCATCCGCGGCCGTAATGCAGTATGCATTTTGACCATATTCTGATTTAATTTTGCCTGATGGGGGATTACCGGCGTCTGTGGCGTCGCTGAAAAGCGGCGTCCATGCGCCGACGCGACGGGAAAGCGTTACGCGCCATGTCATGGTGTAGCTGTAATGGGCCGGGGCTGATTCTTTGAGAAAAACAATCTGGTCCAGATCAACGGGCGGTTTTGGCAGATCCGCAAGCTTGAGAATGCGCTGGCCATCCTTGCCGCTGACAATGGCATTGATCTTGCCGAAAACGGTGGCGTCAAGATTAAGCGTGCTCAATGCCTGCGCCCGATCAACAGGCAGATAGCAGGGCTCTTTTGTTTCAACGGTGGCGGCGAGATCCATGACCGCGTCGCCGGAGTTATCCAGTGATTTTGAGATGATTTTAATTCCGGTGATCTGCTGCGAAGAAACCAGTTTTTCTGATAACGCGCTGGTGAGCACACTGCGGCCGGGATATTGCCCGAGTTGCGTCAGATACCATGCGCCGATAAGTACGCCGGCCAGCACGCATATGGCGATGAGTGCGATTTTGGGGGAAAGTTGCCGCGGCCGGCCGTGGCCGGGAATATTTGCCGGTGGCGGCGGGGGAACCGGAGGAAGATCCGTCTGCGGTGGCGGCGCGGGGATTTCCTGTGCTACGGGAACAGGCGGCAATGGCAATTCCTGGCCGGCAAAAACAGGCACTGGCGGCGGCGGAGGAGGAGGCGGAGGAACCGCCTGCGCGGCCGGTATCGGCGGAAGAGGCGGCGGTGGCGGTACCGGAGGCAGATCTTTTTGTGGCGGCGGTGTGGGTAAACCCTGCGAACCTGAATCACCCGTTAACGGAGGCGGTGACCAAACCATCATTCAACTCCTGACTGAACTTGCAGTGATTCCCAGCTTTGCCACTGTGCATCACCTTCTGCGATAACTTTTGTTGTCGGTCCGATGGCGCCGGTTTTGGCAAGAGACAGCAAATCAGCAAAGCTAAGCGGTCCCTGCGGTTTAAGATCGGAAGATGCGTAATAATAAAGTTTGACGGCCGGCATAATCGGCGGCGGTGGAGGAGGTATGGCAGGAATGCCCGAGATTGATTGCGGCGCAACCCCGGTTGCGTCATCAGGCGAAGATGCGGGAAGAACGGCGGATTGTCCTGAATGCCGCATGCTGATGCATTGCTGAATCACGGCGCATGTGGTTCTGGCGAGTTCCTGATTGACGCTGGTGCCGTCTAAAAGTGATGCGGGACTGAAGAAAAGCTGAAATGAATGCCCGGACACATCGCTGAATCCGACGGTGTATGTTCTAAATAAGAAGTAAACAATAAACCATATGATAATGCCGACAATGGGTCCGGCAAAAACAAAACTGACGGTGCTATCAACATTCTGTGATTTACATATAAGGGCTGTTACGCCTGCCGCAACAATACCCAAAAAAACAGAAAGTAACCAGGGAAGCATGACTCCGTAATTTGTGGAGCAGATATGCTCAAGGGGAGTGTGGCGCTCTTCCATGCCGTTTGCCGCGCCGCTTTTGCACATGATCATGCTATCGTTGACGGTCAGTTCAATTGTGGGGCTCAGGCCGAATAACGTTAAAATAAATGATAACAAACCGCCTGATCGCCCTTTGATGTGCACGTAATTTCCATTTACGTCACGATGATCAGACGCCTGCCAGGTGTTGATGACATGGTATGGCATGTTGATGCTCCAAAGGTTACCGGATTACGAGTGCTGTTTATCTTTTTGAATTGATTCAACTTTACCCGGCAGAATCAGAATGGAGCGGACAACCTCAAGCCCCAGATTCCAGAACAGATAACCGAAATACGCGATTGCCGGAACAAGACATGCGATGACGACGATAATCAGGCCCGCAGATCCCGACTGAAAGATAAAGCGCATGACCTGATCAAAACCTGATTCATAACCGCCATATTGTGATGCCCACGCGTCGTGATGCGGCATGCTGGGTTTTTGAAAAATTTCGGCAACGGTTAAAATGACGCCGGTCAGCGCGATAATCAGGTAAATCCGGGAAATGCATTTCAGAAGAGCTTTTGATATGAAGCTGAGAATGCCGACGGCTTCTTCACCGGCCGCGACAGGAGTGATCTGAATATTAAGCAGTTCAGGATGCTGGCCAAACAATGCGCTGGTGCTGCACACCAGCGCAGGCATCAGAAACGCAATAAGGAACAGGCCGATGGCGGCGACAACGACGCCGCTATTGAACATCATGATCATCGTAATGACACCGACGGCAATGAGGATTACCGCCAAAAGATTCAACTGAACGCTGATGCATTTGAGTATGCCGTGCGAGCTGATGCGATGCGGTGTGTTTTGAATCAGCTTGTCGGAAGCGCTCATGCACTGGCCGGCGATATACTGGCCCATCGCGGCGATGGCGATCAGCAGCAGATTGGTAATCAGGGGAATAAAGACGTTACTGCGAATGCAGAATACGAGGCCCGCAATCAATCCGATGGCCATGCCCAGGTCAGCCAGCAGGTGGCCAGCCAGCACGCAAAATTGATGCGAACGTTCATAATTGCTGACGTTATAACGAGACCTTGCCCATTCAAAGGGGCGCTCAATGCATATGTCCGCGATAATAGTGGGGCTAAAGCCGAGTTGATAGCCAAAAATGCTGCCGTAAGGTGATGGCGCCTGCGGCACGCGGGGCGCTACGGCTTGCGGAGCGCATTTTGATAACGGCAGCCATTGCGTGCCGCCTTCAGGCACGATCAATGGATCGGCGGAGATGACTCCTTTTTGAATTTGCTGGTTGATTTCTTCAAGCGATACCGGGCCGACGGGAGTGTTTTTGGCGTCAAGATAGTAATACCGCATGTGGTCTCCACAAAGTATTGATGGCTTGTTGATGCAGATATTCATACAGCTAAAAGGTTTGTATGTAAATAAAAAATAATCATGACAAATAAAATAAGAAATGTCTTGATGTGTTGCTGCGATATTCACAAAAAGTTACCATTCCGCAAAAACGCCCCAAATAAAAGCGCCAGATTTTGAGTCTGGCGCTTGATGCGGATGCCTGTTATCTGTGCTGAAAATGGCATGTTGCGGAAAAAATACGCAATGCATGCGATTTATGCGCATCAAATATGCGCAATGACGTCGCTCTTGCTGTAGCGGATCTTGGTACGTGCGGCGTATTTATCGCCGCTGTCGCGGTATCCCAGCGCCAGAGCGCAGAGTGCGTGATAGCCTGTGCCGGAAAGATTGAGAATCTCGTCATACTTGGCCGGGTCAAGTCCTTCAAGCGCGCAGGTATCAATGCCGAGCATTGCGGCCGAATCCATTAAAAATCCCAGTGCGATATACAACTGGCGCTCATTCCATGACGCAAGCTGCTGCGGCGTGCGCGCGTTGACTGATCCCATGATCACCTTTTTATAAGCGTCAAGCGATTCGGGGGCTACGCCGCGAAGCTCGGCCGTACGATTGATCATGCGCACGGCGTCCTGCTCGGCAAGCGTGGTGCGCGCGGTAAAAACAACCAGGTGCGAGGCATCGGTAACCTGTGACTGGCCCCAGGAAAATTCGCGGAGCCTGGCGCGGACGGCCGGGTTATCAATGACGAAAAATTTCCACGGCTGAAGGCCGAAGGATGATGGGCTCAAGACCAGCGTATCCTCAAGAGCGGCCCATGTTTTGGCGTCAATTTTTTTTGCTGGATCAAAGACTTTTGTGGCATAGCGCCACTGAAGCTGGCGCAGAAGATTTTCGCTGGTGATGGTGGAGGAATCATTTTTTTCGCAGTGGGAATGAGTGGTCATATCTGAAAAACCTTAACTTTCGTTTTATGCCGGCCGCGGCCAAAGTCTGAAGAACGTTGTTGAGCGTAAGTTATCTTGTCGTAATAGTTCACTTTAGGCAAGGGTATGCGGTTTGGTCAATGGGCGCGGCCGCGAATGCTCCCGAATGCCCCTCCGATGTTTACTTTGCTGAATTTGTTGACCGGTGTTAAGCTACGCGGCGTTATACGCCTGAATCCGGCGGCGATGATGGGCGCTCGCAATAGTTGCCTCCGTGAATTATGGGCAAGGAGATTCTATGCGAAATAGCCATAGAGCTTGTTTGAGTCTGCTGGCTTTGGCGTGCGCGTCGGCCACGGCCGGTGCTGTCGAAATTCCGGTGGTGAGTCTTGCGGATGTCAGCGCGGCCACAGCGCCGGCGGCAACGGAAAAAACACCTGTTACTGTGACGATGTATTGGGAAAATGACGGCGGATTTGCCAATCCCGGCGGGACGGATCGCCATTATACATCCGGCGAAGCGCTGAGCATCGCCTGGCAACCCAAATGGGCCGCCGACGTGGGCAGCTATCTGCCGTTTGCCGAGTATTTTAAGCCCGGCGACAAAGGCGTGGGATATGCGGTGGGCCTGATCGGCGTACAGCAGATTTATACGCCGAAGGATCATGATCTTGTGACGCCTGACCCCGATGATCGCCCCTATGCGGGCGCACTTTACATGGGCGTGTATTATCAGCGCGCCAATGAGCATAATCTTGATCACATTCAGCTTAATATCGGCATGGTCGGCCCGTCGTCGCTGGCGCGCCAGGCGCAGGATATGATTCATGACTCATTTGGTTTTGATAAATTCAAAGGATGGGATCATCAACTTCATGATGAGCCCGGCGCAGATCTGATTTACGTTCACAAATGGCGCTATGACCTCTGGAGCAATGACACGTGGACGTTGCAGGCCATTCCGGATGCGGGATTTACGGCCGGTACTTTTCATCGCAATGCTCAGGCGGATATCACCACACGCTTTGGCTACCTGCTGCCGGATGATTTTGGCCCCGGAAGCATCAAGTTACCCGGATCGGCCACGGGCACGCCGTATTATCGCCTGCATCCGGAAAAAGTTCCGCTGGCGGGATACGTCTTTGGCCGGCTTGGCGGAAGACTGGTGCAGTCAGACGTGACGATTGAAGGTAATAACTATCGCGACTCGGCAGGCCTTGATGCTCTGCCGGCCGTGGGCGAAATGGAAGTCGGTATTGGCTTGCAGATATTCAAATATATTCAATTCACGTGGTCAACGCAGTATACCACGGAGGAATTTCGCGGGCAGGAGGGCGGCGATGTCCTGGGCCGCATGACCCTCGGCGCAGGATGGGAGTTTTAAAACAAGGGGACAGGGGTGAGGGGACAGGAAATAGGAGTGAGGCTGAGTATTCCTCGGCCCCTGACCCCTATCCCCTGGCCCCTTATCTTTTTTACTGCTCAAGTCCTTCAAACAGCGGCGTGGAGATATAACGCTCGCCGGTATCGCAGATGATCGCGACGATCGTTTTGCCTTTGAACTCCGGCCGCTGGGCCACTTGCAGCGCGCCCCATGTGTTGGCGCCTGAGCTGATGCCCGAAAGAATGCCTTCCTCGGCCGCAAGGCGGCGCGCGGTGGCAAAGGCGTCCTCGTTGGTGACCTGAATCACTTCGTCAACAAGATCCGTCTTGAGATTTTTAGGAATAAACCCAGCGCCGATGCCCTGAATGCGGTGCGGGCCGGGCTTAAGCGGCTGGCCTGACTTGAACTGCGTGATCACCGGCGATGCGGCCGGCTCAACAGCAAAAGTCTTGAAGTTCGGATTGCGCTGCTTGAGCACCGTTGAGATGCCGCTGAGCGTGCCGCCGGTGCCTACGCCGGAGACAAGCGCATCAACCTGGCCATCAGTATCGCGCCAGATTTCCTCGGCCGTGGTCTTGATGTGAATATCCGGATTGGCCGGATTCTCAAACTGGCTGGCAATGACCGAATTGGGATTGGCCGCATGAAGTTCATTGCAGCGGCGGATGGCGCCGGGCATACCTTCCGAACCGGGCGTGAGCACCAGATTGGCGCCCAGAATACGCAGCAGCCGGCGACGTTCAACAGACATCGTCTCGGGCATCGTCAGTGTGAGTTTATAGCCTTTTGATGCACAGACAAATGCCAGCGCGATGCCGGTATTGCCGCTGGTGGCTTCGTAAATGTGCGTTTCCTTATTGATTTTGCCGGCCTTTTCGCCGGCCTCAATCATGGCCACGCCGATGCGATCCTTGACGCTATGAAGTGGATTGAAAAATTCGCATTTGGCCAAAACCGTTGCGCCGCCGGGGACAACAATCTTGTTAAGCTTTACCAGAGGCGTGTTGCCCATCGTCTTGGTAATGTCCGAAAAGATGCGTGCCATGTGTTAATCTCCATTTCCTACATGATCAATAGGTTTAATAGGATAGGCTCATTAAGCCCGCGCGTCAACTTCTTTTTGCAGATCTTGTTTTTGGGCGCTCATGCCATTGGTATCAAGACTTATCTATCCGATAACGCCTGCGCCAAGCACGGCCGATATAACGACGCATAACAAGAAAACGCTGATCAACCTGGCTGCGCCGCTCATGACACGAAACTCCTTTGATAACAACGCTGACTTTCAGGCAAGGAATTAAGAATTAACTGGGTTTTGCTCTGCCCCGTTTCTTTGTCGGCGGTGTTTTGGGGGTGTCGGCAAAGCGGATTGTTCCCGTTGAGATGAGTTTTTCGCCGCTGGCGGTGCTGACGCGCAGATGGCCGTCGTCGTTGATGCCGGCGCCGGTGCCGGTGATGCTTTCGGTGGCGGCGGTGATGGTCAGTTCTCGGCCGAGCAGGGCGTCATACTGGCGGTATGTGCCCAGGATGCTCTCCGGCGCTTCAAGCACGTCCATGTGATACGCCACGGACATGGCCAGCGTGCGCGGGTCCCAGTCTCGGCCGGTGCATTGCGCCAGCGATGTGGCGGCGATGTCCGCAGGAAATTTTTTTGTGTTGAGATTGATGCCGATGCCGATGGCCGCGGCCCAGTGCGGCCCTGCGGCAACGGCCTCTACCAGCAGTCCGGCAAGCTTAAGATCCGCCACCAGCAAATCATTGGGCCACTTAAAAAGCGCCGTCATGCCGGATAACGCACGGATGGCGCGCCATGCGGCAAGCCCGGCGTAAATCGGCAGCAGGGGGCGAAACGCAATCGCCACATCCGGCAGGATAAACGTGGCGTACATGTTGCCGGCCGGCGAATGCCATTGGCGATCATACTGGCCGCGGCCGGCGGTTTGCGTGTCGGCAAGAATGATCGTCGGCGCCACCGGCTCATCATTTTCAAAATGGCGGCAGATCATGTTGATCGCCAGAGAATTGGTGGATGCCGCTTGCGCATGATGTTCAATGTGCCACCCGGTCATAAAGAGACTCCTTATGAGGATGTTGTGTACTTATAGTATAAGGTAAAAGCCCTCAACTGAAGAGCCGCCGCAATGAAATTTATGGGCAATTTTCACAAGCAGATCAAGTTCAAAAGATACGGGGCACGATCTGGCCCATATGGAAACGGGGCTTGAAAAAAGATCTTTTGAACATGGCCATACGGATACTGCGTTCATCCGCGGCTTCGGTTATAATAATCGGCGAGTTCGTGTCATGACCGATACGAATGACAATTTGAATTGACGCGTGTGCGTCAAGATGCTGTTCCACGGGAAACCGCCAAATTTCAAGTAAAGGAACAGTGCCTTGAGCCGCGCCCTCGTAAGAGGGCGTCGGCCAGGGTACGTCCTTTACACTCCTTGGCGGGAGTCCCGCGGGCGTCTCTGGTTCGACGCTCTTTTTATTGGGGCTTCAAATCATGGCCAAAATCAGCCGGCGTGCCCAGACTCATCAACAGCTGTCTTTCCCGGCCTTGTCATCGGAATTTCTCAATACCGACGCTTGGCCCCGGATCATTCATGTATTGCGCCTGACGCGCCGGCAGGCCGATGTTGTACGCCTGGTGCTGCAAGCCAAAAAAGATAAAGACATCGCCGCCGAATTGGGATTGAGCACATCCACAGTACGGATGCATTTGCGGTACGTTTATGCACATTTTAATGTGTCTGATCGAACAGAGTTGGTGGTGTGTATATTTAATTTTATTTGGCGAAAAGATCATTGATAAAAATAAACTAATATTAATACGTTAATTTTGATATATTAATATTAGCGTAGCGGAACTTAGCACAAGCAAGATATATTGTTTGCGGCATTTTCAAGGAGATTTCATGCCTGATAAATCTGGAGATCGTTTTACCGATAAACACGGAAAGAATTTCGTATTGGGTACAGACCCAAAGGGCGGACATCTCCGTCCGTATGCTGAGGGAAAACAACCAAGTGGTGGTTGCGCTTCGATCATTCTGCTCTTTGTTAGCGTTGCTGTGGTTATCGTATATGCAGTAGCTCGCATCATTATGACAATTTGATTCCACTCTTTGCTATGGCATGGTGTTGAATTGGATGATAATAGAAGAAACAAAGAAAAGAGCAATCCATAGAGGTTCTCTGATAGTTTGCTCAAGTTTAAGAATTGATGATATGAGAGTTAAGGACTGAGCAGAGTATACAGTTATTGGGTAATCTAAAATCGCTGATACACGTATTTCTTACACGATTTACGGTAAAAACTGTTGAGAGAATAGACTTGCTTAAAGAACCACGATACTTAGTCGCTGAGGTGCTGTTATGCTAAAATATAGGGTTAAATTCATTTTGCCTTTTATGATTGCTCTTTTTTGGGTTTGCTCTTTGCAGGCACAAAACATTGTGAACGATGTCAAACTTAAAGCGATTGTGGCAAACTGGAAAACTGACGGTATCACTGAAGATATAGTCCCTTTATTACAAGGCGATCCAAATCATGTGCAGAATGATATAAAGATACTTTTTCCCAATCAGAAGTATATTACCTGCAAAAAATTTAAGCCTCCGGTGACTTTTCGAGCAATCCTCATGACTGATGGAAAAGATATTCGCATGGCACATGCCGCCGACGAGATCATCTTTAATTGGGAAATGAACCAGAACGAGTTTCGGATTGGCGGAGGTCCCGCCGACGGCCGGCATAAACCCAATGTTGGACGTCTCCCGAATAACGAATGGGTGGGTATTGAATGGGTTATCAAATCAGATGAGATGGTTATTTATGTTGACGGAACCGAACGCTATCGCACGCAGGCTGATTTTTCCAACATTAACGAGCCGTTTACCATTTGGTCTCACAACGGTACGTCTACGCTTCAAGAATTAACGGTGACTTTGCCAAATACGTTTTCGTCATACAAAATTTTCGCCGATAACAATTGGACTAAAATAAACTACATGGTGCGCAAGGGACGAATCTATGAAATTACCGCTAAAGGGAAGTGGGCAGGGTCTTCCGGTGGTGAGGTTGGCCCATCAGGCCTTTGCCCTGATTCAATCAATGGTTCTATGGGGCCGCCGGCACCAATACAGGAAAAACTTCTCGAGTCCGCATTTTACAAAAAGCATCCAAGATCCGCGCTCATCGGCAGATTTGGAACCAATGAATGGACTTTTTATGTTGGCAACAAGTTGCGTTTTGTTGCGCCTGTGACGGATACATTAAGCTTCCATATCAATGATGTAGATCTTCAGTCATCGGCGCGCCATGGTGTTATGAACCTGAGTATCACTGAGGCGAATTCTCAGACAATCAGTGCTGAAAATGGTTTAACTGTTATTGGATGGATAGATTCTTTTGATTTTCTATACATCATGCCGCAGGGCGTGTATTGGGAGTATGGTGGATCGTGGGAACGTGTAGGTCAACAGAGCGGAAATTACCCTACAATTATCAATGGTACATGCTGGTGGCCGGAGTGGGTGAATGGCAAAACGACTAAAATGCTTCCTGTGGCAAATATCGGGAATGTCGCACAATTAGGTCGCATTAACGCGATGCGTGGTTATGTGAAACAAGAACAACGAGCATCTGGCGAGATTGTATTCCGCTTTGTAGATAATGGCATAGGAGCAACACCTGTGGAAGCAAAAATTAATTTTGTTCAATCACTGCAACCATAAAAAGAAGAGTGGCACGTTTTGGCTGTTGGGAGAGTCGCAGGAAACCCGTGGAATGACATGGAACTGATGATGTACAAGGAGGACTATTCTGTTCGACAGGGGGTAGAGAAACTCGTTTGTCTCGTCCGGAGTAAAATTTTTCTAAAAATACCCGTTTCTATTCCCTTGTCTGCGTTCATCTGCGGCTGATGTCTTTCAATATTTCATCAATCACCTGCGCCACGCCGGCCTGCGGTTGAGCGGCGGTGGTGCGCTTGGCGCTTTGCTGAACCAGCGGCGTGGCGTTGCCCATCGCAAAGCTCAGCGAGGCGTTCTCAAGCATCTGAAGATCATTGATGTCGTCGCCGACGGTCACCACGCGCGACGGATCAATGCCGACATGACGGGCCATCGCCTCAACGCCGGTCCACTTGTTGACGTTGGGGGCAAAGGCCTCAATCACCTGGCAATTATACGCGGCCGAGTAAATGGAGCACGAATAAATTGCGGCGCCAAAATTCCGCGCCAGACGTTTTTCAATCTCGGCCGCCTCGGGAACATCCACCACAATGCTTGCGCGCACGATGTGGCTCATGAATCGCGGTTCAATCGTTGCCATCTCGGCCGCGCGCATTTTGTTGGCGATGAGCCACTCCACCGTGGCCGGGTGGGGCTCGCCGTGCTGCGTGCGGATGTACACGGGCATGTGGGTATCAGGATCAACAGCCAGGATGAGCACGGCGTGGCCAAGCGAGCCGAAAAACTCAACAAGATTGTGCACCAGGTCGGCCGGCAGCGGAAAATAGTCGATGATTTTGCCCGAGTGCATATCGCAGATGGTCGCGCCGTTGGCGTAAACGCCCGGGCCCTGAAGATCAAGCGGATGGGCCACGCTGAAAGATTCAATGGCGTTGCGTCCGGTGCAGATGGCCACATGCAGACCGGCCGCGCGCGCACGGGCCACGGCCGCGGCATCATCAGGATGAATTTTCAGATCGCGCCCCAGCAGGGTGCCGTCAAGATCGCAGGCGATGGCCTGCCAGTAAGTCGATTTTGGAGTACTCATGGCACGAGTGTAGGCCTTGCGGGCGGGATGGTCAAAGGCCGGCGGGTTAATCAGACGGGCATGTTGCCTGTTAAGATTGATGGTGAATGATAACCTGCTGATGCATCAAGATTTAGCGTGGCGCGTAGGTATTGCATGTCTATGAGTGGACATCGGCCGGGGAGTCTTGTATTATACTCCTTCTCTCAAGCGCCGGGCGATTAGCTCAGTTGGTTAGAGCGCATGCATGACACGCATGAGGTCACAGGTTCGAATCCTGTATCGCCCAATTAATATAAGTCTTGCTGAGCGCGTAAGATAGCGCACCTGCCAGCGTGATGGCAGCGCGGCAAAAGACTCCTGTATCAGTGGTAGTACTACCACTGACAGCCCAAAGGAGCTTGCCATGCTGTCTCGGTACGTCCCTCACATTCCAAAATGTTGCCACCATAAAGCCACCGGTCAGGCTTTCGTGAAGCTCAACGGTGTCAACAAGTATCTTGGTCCTTGGGGATCAAAAACAGCCAAGAATAGGTACGACCAAGTCGTCAATGAATGGCTCGCCCAGGGCCGCCAGTTGATTGATAGGCCGGATGCCGACTCTCAGGACGGTATAAGCATTGCCGAGGTTATGGCGGCGTTTCTGACGCACGCGGAAGGTTATTACCGATCCGCAGACGGCCGGCAGACGCCCGAGGTTGAGGCGTACCGCCAGGCAATGCAAATCCTCAAGATGTATGCTACCGAACCCGCAAAGTTTTTTGGTCCGCTTAAATTGCAGGCGTGCCAGCAGGCCATGATTCAACGGAAATGGTCGCGTCGCAACATCAACCGGCAGACAGGACGCATTAAGCACATTTTCAAATGGGCTGTGCAGCGGGAATTGATCACGGGCGATACACTCCACGCGCTGGAAGCCGTACAGGGGTTAAAAATCGGCCGCTCTGCCGCCAAGGAACTGCCGCCAGTGCGCCCGGTGGCTGATGAACTGGTTGACGCCATCAAGGCGCATGTCAGTGCCCAAGTGTGGGCCATGATTGAGTTGCAGCGTATCACAGGCGCGCGGCCGGGCGAGCTGTGTATCATGCGCACACAAGATATCACGATGACCGGCGGAGTGTGGGTATACCGCCCAGCTTGCCACAAAACGGGATATCGTGGCATGACACGCGAAATCATGTTGGGGCCAAAGGCTCAGGAAATCGTCCGCCCATTCCTCAAGACTGGCCGACTGGATGCCTACATCTTTTCACCGCAAGAGGCCGAGGAAATACGCAATATACGGCGTCGAGAATCACGGCAAACGGCCATGACGCCATCGGCAGAGCGTCGTCGCCGTCGTCAGCGGCCCGAAGGTAACGCGGGTGAGCGGTACACGGTGGACAGCTACCGGCGTGCCATCGACCGCGCCACCTCCTTGGCTTATCCTCTCCCGGCCGGTCTAGATGATGCTGCGCGTAAAGCTTGGCGCAAGGCTCATCGTTGGCATCCGCACCAGCTCCGCCATACGGCTGCAACGAACATCCGGCGGGAGTTTGGCATTGAAACGGCGCGGGTCATTCTTGGGCATCACAGCATTGGTGTAACGGAAATCTATGCAGAGGCGGATCGTAATAAGGCGTGTGAGGCAATGGCAAGGATTGGATAAACAAAATATCGAGGCTACACAATGAAGACAATAAAACAGGATTTTTCTGAACGTATGGCACGACTGTTTTCTGATGATCCGGAGTCGGCCGAGCAATTTATGCAACGGCTGACGGACCAGATTGTGGAAAAGGTGGCCGCAAGACTACTGGCTCACCCTGAGAAATCGTATTGTCTGCCTGACGTTACATTGAATAAAGATAACTATACTATTGTTATTTTTGGCAAAATATATGCGCTGACGGAATCGCAATTCAGAATCTTCAGTCGTTTATATGCGGCGGCCGGGGCATGGGTAACAGGAATAAATCTTTCAGAGTTTGGGACTAAATCCGAGCGCTCTGATAGGGTTGTAGCAAAACTGCGAGACATATTTGGCGCGCAATCAATCGAATCACGACGCGGTGGATATGGCGGCTTCCGCCTCGTCGTGGAAAAATTGTGTTAAAATCTTCATCGGGCCGCCGGTTGATCCCCGACGGAAAGCTCCGGGCTCTGGTAATCGTCTCACCTGTCGATTGCCGCGCCCGGGGCCTCCCGAACTATTACAGGTGATATATGAACGAAAATAAAATATTGGCAATTTGGGCAGCGGAACTGCGTAAAATCACAAGAATACCAAAATATGATGGAAATTTTAGAAATTCAGCACGTGCAAATCTGTTAGTACTTGCTCATTTTCCCGATGAAATCAGGCTCAGTGTTTGGGCATTATATCCTTCGCATGTGGACTATATTGAACGTAGGTGTATCAAGCTAAGAGATGATGCACGTATGGCAGACTCAAATTCTCATGATGAAAATATGTGGCCCGCTCTTCAAAATGGTTTATTAGACGACATTTTAAATCTGGCGGATTTAGCTGAAACTCTGGCTGGCTTTATGTCTGAAAAAGACAAAGATAACCGTCCGCATTTAGCAAAAAGAAAAACTTTGGGCACAATTGTAGATCTTATCTACGAAAACCCGGGCGATCCAAACAATGAGCAGTTGGCTAGAATCATCGGAAATAAGTCAGCTAAAGCATTTAGCGGGAAGTATGGAAAAATACTTAAATCACTCGGATTTTCCTGTAGTCGCGGAACTAATGCGGGTTGGTCACCACCCAAAAAAATTACTTCGGACCAAGTAAAAAAACGCCTCAAAAAATTTGAATCAGAATAGCAATATTCCACCAGTGGATATTGTGGATATTTTCATCAAGAACAACACTCTTTACATTGCTATCACTTCAATCATGAATAGGAGTGATTGGCAATGTTTGATCCTTCAAGAGAATGCCCGATACCGCTTACCCAAGTGCCGAAAACTGTGCACTGGCTACCGGGCCGTCAGCCGGGCAAGCGAATCGGCATCAGCACCATTTTCCGCTGGGCGTCATATGGAATTCGTGGTGTACGGCTCGAAACCCTCATGGTCGGTGGCATCCGTTGCACGTCCGAAGACGCGTTGAAGCGTTTCTTCAAACGCCTTGAGCATCCGGAACGCCCGTTTGTGTCGCTCTATCCGGCTGAACGTCAGGCCCGAGTCAGCGCCGCAATGTCCGCGCTTGAACAGGCCGGAATCTAATAGTATTTGCAATTATCAATCAATTGGTGACACATGAGCGATGGAACGCTTCAGCATGTTTTTGACTATATTTCACGCGGTTGGGCGGTTGTGCCACTTCGCGGAAAAATCCCCAGTATTCCTAACTGGCCCACTCTTCGATTGACCGCAGAGACGGCCGCAACGTACTTCCCGATCGGTGCCGAAAATGTCGGCATCATTACAGGAACCGCCAGCGGTATATGGGTTTTGGATTTGGACGGCAACGCAGGCCTTACATCGTGGGCCGCACTGGTTGAGGAGCATGGGGACGTCCAGACGCTTACCGTGCTTACTGGCGGCGGTGGGAAACATCTTTATTTCCGTATGCCCAATGGCCGACCGATCAGCAACCGCACAAAAGTCATGCCCGGTATCGACGTGCGCGGCGATGGCGGCCAGGTAGTGGCCCCGCCGTCCATTCACCCGAACGGAAACGCCTATCTTTGGGAAGATCCTGCCGCCGAGGTTGCCGACGCGCCGCTCTGGATTCTGGATCTTGTAACGGCCCCGGCAATTGCGCCACAACGCACACTAACGGGCGCAGGTGGGCCAGTGGGGAGGCTTGGCGGTGAAGTGCGTTGTCGCAAGTTTCTGGAAGCTTGCCCCGATGCCATAAGCGGCCAAGGCGGACACAATGCAACGTTTCAAGCGGCGTGTGAGTGCTTCCGCTTTGGTCTGGACAACGTGACGGCATGGCAGATGCTGACATGGTTTAATGCGGAAAAATGCCGCCCGCAATGGTCAGAGACGGAATTGCGGCACAAGCTGGAATCGGCAAGGTCGATGGTCATTGCGGCGGGCGAGGTCGGAAGGCGGTTGCGGGAGTCACCACCCGCGCCGCTTCCGGCTTCCGCGCAATCAGAGCCGCCGCGCACGGATGTTGGGCTTGCGGAACGCTTTACCGCCAGATTCCGCGATGATTTTCTATGGGTGCCGGGCATCGGCTGGATGGTATGGGCACGCACGCGGTATGTTCTGGATGATAAAAGCTCTGTCCTCACGGCTCTTATGCGGATGGTTCGCGGCTTGCTAACTGATGCGGTACGGTCACAAGCGCCGGATCGTGACGAGGCGGTTAAATTCTTCATGAAGTCTGAATCGGCCCCGCGACTTCGCGGCGCGGTCTCACTGGCAGAACCAATGATGGCCGTATCCATATGCGAAATGGATCGGGGCATTTATGATATTAATTGCAATAATTGCACTATTGATTTACGCACTGGCATAGCGCGTGCGCATGACCGGCGCGACCGAATCACCAAGCTGGCCCCGGTTGAATATGATCCGGCGGCCAGGTGCCCACAATTTTCAACCTTTCTTGACCAGATATTTGATGGAAATGCCGAACTTATCGGATACGTGCAGCGGTTGCTTGGCATGTGCCTCACGGGTGATATCACCGCACAGCACTTGTGGTTTTTCTGCGGATCGGGTGCGAACGGGAAAAGCACGTTGCTGGGTCTAATCGGCCGGATGATGGGTGACTACGCCGGGACCGCGCCGGATTCCCTTCTGACTCTGGGTAAAGATGAGCACGCTACACAACTGGCCGACTTGCAGGGCCGCCGGATCGTAGTTGCCAGCGAGACAGAAACTGCCGCGCGGCTGAACATTCAGCGTGTCAAAGTGCTGACCGGCGAAGAAACGATCAAAGCCCGCCGCATGCGTCAGGATTTTTACGAGTTTCGCCGTACGCACAAGATTATCCTGCAAACGAATAACCGCCCAATCATCCGTGAGGATAGCGAGGCCGTCTGGCGGCGTATCCGTGTGGTGCCGTTTACAGTCACGATACCGCCAGAATCACGCGACCCGGCATTGAGCGACAAGTTATGGGCCGAGGCGTCGGGCATACTGAATTGGTTGATTGCCGGGTGCCAGGGCTGGCTTGCCAACGGTCTACAAGACCCGGCGTGCGTCATGGCCGCAACGTCAGAATATCGCGAAGAAAGCGACCCGGTACGCGAGTTTGTGCAGACATGCTGCGACACGGGGCGCGGACTGTGGGAATTTACGCGCAATCTCCGCGCGGCTTATGAGGCTTATTGTGCGGAGTCTGGCGACAAGCCTGTAAATGGAAATATATTCGCTGAAGCTCTTACAAGACTTGGGTTTACGTTTGAGCGCAAGCATATCGGAAGAGGTTGGACTGGTATTGAGTTGAAGGCTATGTATGCAACCTCAATAGACCATAGCGTGACGGCGTGACGCCGCGTGACGGCACTTTCCGTATGAACAGTAAAGTCATCTCACAAGGGCGTCATAGGAAAACCGGCGTCACGCGCCGACACGGCGACACGGATAGCGAGTAACCTAATTATGAAAAACACAATCACACCATCACAGGCCATCGCTTTATTAGCCTGCAAAATTACTACACTGCAACCGGCACGCGCGGCGGCCGGGATCTTCTATAAGGCTGAGCAGGGCGCATATGGGTACGCGCTGCTGCAACCGTACCGCACGAATGCACAGGCATACTCTGCTGAACTCTGGCGTTTTCGCGTGAACCGGCACACCCTGCCGCGACCGAGTGCCACCCGTTGCCGTGCATGGTGTATTGCTAAGACCGCACCACTGGCCGACTATGAACTGCGTCTCACATGCACGCGTGAGGAGTTATGCAGCATGGCCACATGGTTGGGCATGTGGATTCTCGCACATGAGGCTGGGCGGCCTGAGTTGGTGACACCGTGCCGTTTCGCTTGGAGGGCAGATGCGTACGCCAGCGGCTACCTGTGGACGCCCCGCGCCGTGGCGCTGGATGACGACGCTGGGCAGGACTTGGACCCCTAGGCCCATGAAAATGTTAAGCGTGGGTCGGCCGGGACCGGTCTCGCAGTCATCTTTTTTTTTACAGGGAAATTGACCATACGGGGGTTAAACGCCAGGCCAACGGGCCTGCATGCCCCAGGAAGGAGGTAAAACGATGCTCCTGGCTCACAAATCGCATAATGCGCTAGCCCGACGGCCGCAACGGCGGCCAAAACTGGTAAGAAATACGATCATTTCAGTATTTATTGTGTGATTGAATTTTCGACCAATGAAATTTGAAAGGTTTTTGACTATGACTATTCTTGAAAATCTGAAAGCTGAATACGAAAAGTTGCTCCGGACCGCCCACCTTGAGAATCGCGGCCTTACGGTTGACGAAACCAAGCGGGCGGACCAGTTCAAGGCGGAGATCGTTGAGGCTGAGCGCATCGAGCGCGAGGCCAACGCCGTCGTTGTTGCCGGCATGACGGCGCGCGCGACGGAACGGACCGCCGCCGCTCAGGCCGCGGTTAACGCTGAAGAGCAGAAGCGGTCTGCCGCCGCTGCCGCCTCTGGCTTACGCCAGGACTTGCCGAGCAACGAGTATTACCGCTCGCTGGCCAAGGGTGCCGTTGACGTCGGCAACAAGGAAGTGGTTGCCGACGTGGTGCGTGTGTACCAGTCGGCCAGTCCGATCTTTGCCGCGCATACCAACGTGCAGACCCGAAGCACTGGCATGACGTTCACCTTTACGCGGATTAGGCCCGATCTTTCCAAGGGCTATGTCAAAACGGAAGGTGCGAGTGGTCGCGACGACAGCACGACAACGATTGAAATCGTGCCCGTGCCGTTCAAGCTTTATGATAGCGAAAGCGTTCTGGTGACCCAGGAATTGCTTGACGATGCGACGGTTGATCTTGGCGCGGAAATCAGCTCCGCGGGCCTGGCGAAGTCGGGCACGGCGTTTGGTGCTGATCTTGTCACGGCGCTGATGTCGGCCGTTGCGACGCCTACAGAAACCGCGGCCACAACGTGGGCCATCTCTGATCTGGCTGGCGCGTATTTCGGCCTTCCGCTGCGTAACCGCGTCGGGTTGCGCTACATCATGAACAGCCAGACCGCAAAGGCGGTTGTTGACTTGCTCGGCGTTGAAGCCGGACCGCGACTCGCGGCCATCGGCCTGTCGGCGGAGTCGATCTTGGTTGATGAGGCTGTTACGAATGACGTGATCATTCTGGCCAACGTCGCGCTGGCGCTGGCAGTTGGTCAGAAGACGCCGGTTCGCGTTCTGGTCGTTGAGGTATCAGCCGGGCGCACGTATGAGCTTCAGCCGCGTTTCGCGGTGGCGCTGCGTGATGGTACGGCTGTAGCCGTCATCAAGCGGAAAAGTGCGGCGTAAGCGTACGGCACGCATGCACATGGGCCGGGCCTTCGGGCTCGGCCCTTTCTTTTTATATACCGTGCTCCATGCGACTACCACCACTACACCCGACTACCACTGCTACCCTCATTATTCAGTCAGAAATGAGGTTTTTTGAGTAGGCTTGATAATGACGAGTTGTGTTGTAAAATGCTGTAAATACAGGTAGTTTCTTGCTTTTCAGCAGACTCCCCGAAGGGCATGACACGCATGAGGTCACAGGTTCGAATCCTGTATCGCCCAATTCATTGCAAATAGAATGGTTACGTTCAAAAGATTCTCTTTAAAAGAGGGTCTTTTTTTATGGCTAAAAATAGACCATTTTGGGGCCTATGGCGCTCTATTTTGCATTGACGAAGCCGAGAAATACTCTGTTCAAAACCCATTCTGAAGCTTGCCGAAGCACGATACCTGAGCATGACGGTCAGTATTCATAATCGCTCGGCGTGTGCTAAGGGAGCGCCCGAGAAAAGCATTCTATGGCAGAGATGCCCAATAGATCGTTGGCGATTTTTTGTTGGTGGCCGGCCGGCGAATAATGTGTGTTCTTGGCAATGTAACTGCGATATTATTTTGTTCAATAGCTTGATTGCCCGAGGACGAAGCCGGCGGCGCGGTCGGCCGGGCCGCCGGCGTGATTTTCTGTTCAACATAGTCTCCGCATAATTCTCAGCGGAATGCCTGGTACACGTTTATGGCCGAAGGGGTATATGCAATTGTCCCGAATTAACAGAGAACATGATCAAATTGAAGGAATCGCGGTCGCGGATGTGTCGCGCGCTTTTCCTGAATTGGACAATATTGAGGTGGTTGAACTTGGTTCAACCACTTATGTGTACAGGGCCAGTCAAAAAAGCTTGAATCGTGTTGTTGCGCTTCATATTCTTGCGCCGGCGATTCATGCTGATTCTGAATTGGTTCAGCGCTTCACTTCAGAAACACAGTCAATAGCAAAGTTGAGCCATCCGCATATCGTGTCGATTTATGATTTTGGGCAGCGCGGGGCGTTTCTTTATCAAGTGACTGAATATGTAGAGGGCCGGAATCTCAGCGAATTGATTGCTTCCGGCCATATTGAAGTCTCTGAGGCGCTTGGCATTGTGTCGCAAATCTGCGACGGTTTGCAATATGCACATCATCACGGTGTGGCGCATAACCATCTCAATCCGCTGAATGTATTGGTTGACGAACATGGGCAAGTCAAAATTATCAACTTTGGCACATTGACCAATATGACCCGGGCACGGCGCTCCGCCGGCCACGCTAAGCCTGAAATAAAGCGGCCTGAAGATCGCCAGCCGCGTGAATCGGGTAATTCTGATGGAGCGATTCTGCAAGCGGATGATCAAACAAACGTCAAAACCCAGATGGATATCATCGCGGTAGGAACTGTGTTTTATGAAATGCTGACGGGTATGCACGTTCATGATCATGCGGGGTTGTCATTTCAAGACGGCAAAATTGATATACGTCTTCAGGGCATCGTATCGCAGGCACTTGAGAGTGGAACTAAGCCTCATTTCCGCAATGTCGGTGAAATTAAAACGGAAATTGATCGACTCGCCGGAACGTTTGCAAGAACGAACCCTATAGCTACAACACATGATTCGGCTGTGTATGAGCCGGCAGGGACCGATCGCGCCAGATGGTGGTTTCTGGCGGCTATTTTATGCATGCTCATTATTTTGATAGCGAGCGTTGGCACTACAGCCAAGCGCCAGGCGAAGGTCGATACAGCGCCGGTGAATAACATCCCGGTGCCAGAAGCCATCATACATACGGGCCCTTTGGCAACTCTGCCTGATGGCAGGACCATTGAGTTTGTCGCATTATCTGAACATCCTGACGAGGGAAATCAATGGTGGACTCCTGATGGCGCGCTCTTGTTTAATCCTCCCTATGAATACTCGGCCGGGATATTGCCAGCCGATCCTGCTTTTGTGATGCGTGGACTCCTGTTTCGTGTTGTGCCTTATTCGCCGGAGACGGTCACAATTGCCTTACTGAATCGCGCATATATATGCGGCGTGCCAAAACCTGCAAGACATGGCAAAACGAATGTATCCTGGGTGGCCGTGACGAGATTTCCCGCGGGAATGAATGACGCAACGATCCGACTAGGCGTGGCGGATGGGCCCTGGGTTGTAGCGGGGCAATCAACGGGCAATCATCAGGTGGACCGTTCGCCTGAGTCGGTCATTCGAGATGAATTTCAGGCGGCGAAAGAATCACAGGATGGCGTAAGATTGGGCGTTACGTATTTTGACCCTGATTGTGAAGTGAGAGTTATTGCGGTCGGACAAAACGATCAGGAGATCAATCCCGGTTCAATGTCGACAATGGTTAGCAGGCGATCTGTTGAGTTAAAAGCTTATTTTCCGGATATAAAGCTCATTGAGATTAAGCGTTTTGAATTACAGATTCGGCCTTTTCAAATTGTTAAATTTAGCAATATTGCCTTGCGGCCGGGCGTTAAGACTGATCCGGCCGGAGCCCATGTGGCACGCACCGCGCTCAAGGATCGCTAAATTTCAATGTGTGAAGGTCTATTCATTTGACTTGGGATACTGTGTGTTTTTGCGCTCGAAGACTGAGCCTGTTTTAACCCAAACTCAGGTTTATAACTTATTATTCCACATGTGATAAGGATCTGATTTGATATATTGGCGTCCGTTTATGCCGGTGCGGCCGGGACGATATGAATTGTTCTTGCACTTCGTGATAAACTACGTTGAAATAAGTCCTGATTGGTTGTAAAGGATTGTCTGCCTAGCTGCCAGGGGGCAATAAGGAGTGTTTTTTTACGGCTCGTATACCTAAATCATCCCAACGGCGGAGTCCGCCAGAATTTTTAACTACACGCTGGACGTTGGTTTTGGCCGCGTCAGATATGCAGGCTGGCACCCAGGCGCGCCGGGCATTGGATGAACTGGCCCAGATGTATTGGTTTCCGTTGTATGCCTATTCGCGTCAGCAGGGCAAGACCGCTGACGAAGCGGAAGATCTTACGCAAACATTTTTTGCCCGCCTGATCGAAAAAAACACGCTCAGGGACGTCAGGCAGGAAAAGGGGCGGTTCCGCTCGTTTCTGTTGACTTCATTCAAAAATTTTGTGATCAACGAATATAAAAAGACCCAGGCGCTTAAACGCGGCGGCGGGCGCGTGGTTTATCTGGATGCAATGGATGCCGAGCACCGCTATCAGCAAGAGCCCGTTACAGATCATTCTCCGGAAAGAGTTTATGAGCAACGTTGGGCGTGGACCGTGCTGGACCAGGTCATGCTGCGGCTGCGGGCGCAGTATGAAAAGCGCGGCCAGGGGGCATTGTTTGATGCAATCAAAGGATCATTACAGGGGCCGTCGGATTCGGAAAACAATGCGATAATAGCCAATCATCTGGGGGTTACGGTCGGCGCCATTGGGGTTGCCATGCATCGGTTGCGCCAGCGCTACAGAGACATGATATGCGAAGAGATAGCTCAAACGGTGGCAGACCCATCACTTATAGACGATGAACTTCGTTATTTATTTTCTCGCTTGTAAGTATTTAATCCATTTATCTGTAGATATGATGAGGAGGCACTTCGGGTAACTCACGGGGTTTTCAGCCAATGACAAAACAGTCTCGATGCCCACGCTGTGGAACACCTCTGTACCCCCATGCGCCGGAAGGATTGTGCCGTGGCTGCATGCTGAAGTTTGCCATCGACGCGCGGCATAGCGTGAATCAAAATTCCTGCGGCGCATACCTGTGGATTCCGCCTGCGATTGAGGAAATATCCCCGAGCTTTCCGGAATTGGAGATCATCTCGCTGCTCGGGCGCGGCGGTATGGGGGCGGTATATCAGGCGCGCCAAAAAAAACTGGACCGGATTATTGCGCTCAAGATTCTTCCTCCTGAAATCAGCGACGAGTCAGGGTTTGCCCGGCGGTTTGCCATGGAAGCGCGGGCATTGGCTCAATTAAGCCATCGGCATATCGTCACGGTGTATAACCATGGTGAACGCTCTGATTTGTATTATTTTATCATGGAGTTTGTAGATGGATTGAGCTTGAGGCAATTGATCCATTCAAGCCGGTTGATGCCGAGAGATACGTTTACGATTCTGGCTCAAGTGTGCGCAGCGCTTGAGTATGCACATGGCCGCGGAATTGTGCATCGCGATATAAAGCCGGAAAACATACTGATTGACAAACAGGGTCAGGTTAAAATAGCGGATTTTGGTCTGGCCACGCTGATGAAAACCGCAGAGTGCGCCGCAGATACGCATGCGGGCCTTGAAGAATCACGTTTTGACTCCTTTGCCAGGTCCATGACGACATCATTTCACGATGCCGGCACGCCGTCATACATGGCGCCGGAACAAAAGGAAGGCCAAAGTGCAGACCAAAGAACCGATATCTACGCATTGGGCGTTGTTTTGTATGAAATGCTGACGGGCAAATTGCCCGACATGGAGATGTGGGATTCTGAAAATGCCATACAGGACGCGCGTTTGAAAACGATCCTGCAACGCACTTTGACGGCTGATCGAGATGAACGGTATCAACATGCGCAAGAGGTCAAAAACGCCATTGAGGCCATTGCGGCGTCAACAGATACTCTTGAATGCAATGCTCCGATCATGGTGCAATTCATGGCGCAATCCGCCGGTGATGCGTTGCCGGCGCAACCGAATCTGATTGATTGGCGGATGCCGGAAAAAATACGATTTGCAACAGCGGCGCTGCGGGCTCTTGCGCGGGTTAATCTTGTGCTTGTGCCCGTGATCGTGCTGATTACGATGCTTTTGTCCTTGTTTGTGTATACGCGCAATGTGAATATCCCGGAAACCCTCTCACCCTTATTCATCCCTTTTGCGACGCTGCTGATTTTTCTTGATTTGATCGGAAGCGTGTATGTTCTTTGCCTCACGACGGATCGACAATCGTTGAATATAAAGCGTCAGACCATAGCGGCATGCCTGCTGAGTTGCGCCATTTTACCGGCCAGCATCATCGGCATGCCGCTTGGCGTTTATACGCTGCGCCTGCTGGGCCGAGAGAAAATCAGGCCTGTCTCCGGCGGGCAACGCGGGCCTGATCCGGCCGCGCACGTTGTTAATAAAACAAGGCTGTGGCGGATGTTGGCCTCATTTGCCATGCATCTATTCATCTGGGGCGCGGCCCTGTATCTTCTGCATGAAAGAGCGGCTCCTTTCCGCGCGCTGTTTAAGGGATCGGGACATCAATTTCCCCTTGCGACATTGTGGGCCTTTGATATGTCAACGCTTGTTGACGCGCGCCTGGGAGTCGTGGTTTTTCTCATGTTGGCCGTACTTGAAGCCGGCGTTTTAGTCTGGTTTTATTATGGCCGACATGATCGCGCGGCCAGGATCTGGTCGCGTCTGTTTATCGCGATGGGAATCCTTTCCCTTGTGTACTTTTATCTGTCGCTGGGGTTCCCGATTCTTAAACACCTCAAATCCGCCGTACCATAAGCGCGGTGTTATGGCGTATGTGCCAAAATAGATCACGCGTGACATGCCGTTATGCTTTGCGCGGCGGCTCCGATCCACTTGTGACGCGTGATTTATTTTTTGACCTGGTTTCGGATAAGCAAGCCCCGGTGTTTTATCCCCGCAGCGGGTACCAAGACGCCAAAATCCGGCGTTAACGGACATACCCCGGAGTTAGAGCAGTTCTCGAAAATATTGTCCGATGGGCCCAAACGGGTCCGTGCAAAAAACGGCCTGTCTCGGCCGTTTTGTTTCTTCACATCCGACATTATTTTCCAGAAATACTATAAAACTCCGGGGCTTCAGGATGAGGCTTGTCTAATCTTTTCAGCAAAGCAGCAATTCCTCTATTTACTCTGGTGCAAATGACGCATGATGATCCATGCGCCGATGCACAGGCCCGCCAATGTTACAGATCCCAGAATAATCCCCATGCCCGGCGTGCGCGCGTCTGCCCGCGTAAGCGGAGCGTGGGTTGCCTGCGGGAGCTGGCCCGCGGCCTTGATCGCAACAGCGGAATCGCCTGTTTTGACATTGGCGACGGAGGGTTCCTGCCAATTCATATTGGCCAGAACAATGGACGCATCACGATCGAATTTCCGCTGAAAAGCCTTTTCCACATATTGCAGCCGCGTTTTAAGAACGGGGTCCAGATTGGCGATCTGCTTGAGCGCGCGAATATTATCCCCGGCGATTTCCAGCGAACCAAGTTGAATACAGTTCATGGTGCTTTCGATGAGGCTGATTTGATAGTTGATATGGCTGGTGTATTCCTGGGGGAACCATGATTTTTCCTGCTGCAAAACGAGGTTGAACAGTTCATTGGCCAGCAATTCGCCATGATGCTTTCTTGACAGGTTCATTGCCGTATCCGAGATAAAATTAAGGACGGAATGCCCCGGCCGAAGCAGCGGAATGATTTTTTTAGCGTAAGCGACAAACTGGATGTCGCTTGCTTTTTCAGATTTCATGAGCTTGAAGATTGATATGGCCGCGGACTGGGAATAACGACTTTGCGGATATTGATTCAGAATGACTTCAAGGCTTGCCTGCCCCTTGTTGCGGGTCATCGTGGCAAGAATGGGTTTGGCCATGCCGTCGTAATGATTCCCCAGCGTAGAGGTTATTTCGCCCTGAATGTAGTACGCGGTATCGGGCGCATAATTTAAGGCGGACAGGTAGCGTTGGCATGCGTCAGGAAGAAGCTTCCAGTCATTTGCATAATTTTCGCATAATTGCAGCGCTTCGGAATATGTGTCTGTCAGCATGTCATTCGCAAGGGCGTCCTGCCCCTGTTGCCTGAGAACGAGCGCGGCCTGCTGGCCGGCCGAGCATTTCCACCGGATCGTCTTGCAGCGCATGATCGCAAGTTTGGGTGAATAGTTTAAGTCCGCATTCAGTTGCTCCGCACGCGAGAGATTCTGAATTTTCTGGCTCAACAACAGAAGATCCTGAGGATTTGCATGGATTCGCTCATTTGATTCAATCAGTTTGAGGCCTGCGTCAATCCTGGTTGACGCAGGCACGTTTGTATTATTGAACAGCAATTCACGCTGCGTGTTGCTGGTGGCAAGATCCCCGGCGGTTTCGTATAAATCGCACACTATATTTTTAGCGCGATAGTATATTTTG
This sequence comes from uncultured Phycisphaeraceae bacterium, assembly GCA_964610975.1. Classification (GTDB taxonomy): domain Bacteria; phylum Planctomycetota; class Phycisphaerae; order WQYP01; family WQYP01; genus CAZSYN01. Next base: position 27,339 of record CAZSYN010000016.1, on the reverse strand, counting down.
TCGCTGGGGTCGGTTTTGGATAGCTCGCTCTCAAACTTGATAATCCATTCACCCGCCGCCTGTTTATCCGCCACGGGGATATTGCGGCGTATATACTCCGCATAAGTATCGCGCAGCGCCGCTTTTGACGCCGTGGCCGTAAAAGGCAGAAGAACAATGGTTGCGTAAACTATATTTTTAAGAATAGTATTCATCAGTCAATATCTCCATAGGTATGCCGAATACAAACCATGCGCCGCATAGAGCACTTCCGTTAAAATTAATTGCATGGGGCGCATTGAGGTCCGTCGCATCCGATGGTATCCACAGTTCCCAATCCCGCTTCTTTTGTGCTGTAAGTAGTGGATTGTTCATGAGGAACGACATAGGGATACGGGACGTCTATGGTCTGGGTATAGTCGGCACTGCAAAATCTGGCGGTTAATTTTTCAATGTAGGGGACAACCACGGTTCCCGTCGCATTGTATTCATAAAAAGGAACCTGCGTATTGGTGCAGGTCGGGCAATCATAAGCGGCCGAAAGATCAAGGCTGGTGCTGGTATTGCCGCCGCTGAAAAATCCGACATTCGGAATCGTGATTGACCAGTAGGTATTGACTATGACCGGATTGAAGCTGTCTCTGGCCGATGTCGGCTCATTGTTATTGCACATTTCGCAAGAAAGCGTTTTGCTCCTGCTTATTGACGTGCGATGCGGATCACCCACGATGGGTTCGCCATGATCCCATGATTTAATATCAAAGTAATAAGTGTAAATAGAGGGGTCCGGATTTGCCGGCGTATTGCCGAAACCGCCGGAACCGTCCTGGCCAAGCAGCAGGGAATTGGCCGTCATCAGCAGTAACAGCGTGGCCGGTTTTGATAGTTTGCCAAGATTTGTCATGATTGCTTTTCCTTATGTTGAATGGATATTCAAAATGGATCATTTATCCGTAATCCCGTCCTGTACGGTTTTGATGATGGCCGCGTAACAGCTTCGGAAATCTTTTTGCGTGCCTGCGCTACAGGCGACAAACAGCATGTCATTGGCAAAATCAATACGGATCATGCTGGAATTTCCCGCATTGTGGCCTATGACCGCGTTATCAAGTTGATTGCCGCCGTACCAGATGACTCCCATGCCCCGATTGCCTGTAAGAGTGGCGGAAATCATTTTTTCAAAAGTTTTTTCGCTGAAGAAACGCTGGTTGCCGTATGCGCCGCGGTTGAGCAGCATTTGAGCAAATCGGGCGTATTCTGAAGGAATGCTTTTGGCCAGTTTGGCCGCGCATGTCACCTCTGAATGCCGCATGCCAAGCGGATCAAGCAGATGCTTTTTGGCGTAGAGCGGCAACGATTCGCCGGTGATGGACTCCATGATCTTACCGCCAAGCGCAAATCCCAAAGAGTTATAGCCATAATGGCCGACTTGAAGCGTGTGATAATATCCGCTGACGATTTCTTCGGTATCATGGAAACTATCACCCCAATGGCCGTTGAGGCCGCTGGTGTGCGTATAAAGTTGATATAGAAGTATGGGGCGCTTAACGGTGATGCCTCGAAATGGCGGGAGATATTTATCAATCGGATCATTCACGTTGACCAATCCCTGATCGGCAAGCATCATCATCAATGCGGCGCCCAACGGTTTGGTGGAAGACTGCATGTCTCCGGGAGTCTGGAGCGTCATCGGTTCTCCCGAAGGCAGGTTACCGTATGCTTTTTGAAAAAAAATAACTCCGTGGCGAGCAAAAAGTATTCCGACAGGTTCGTTGTTGAATTGCGCTGTCTGCGTGCAGACAGCGTCAATGTCTGCAATCACGCCGGGATTGATACCCGCCTCTTTACAGGTTCCTTCGCGAAGCGTGGCGGCGGGCGATCCTGCAATGGGACGCGGACAAACAAACGGCTGGGTATATATTTTATCCCACCCATACCATTTACGCTTGAATTGCAGCCACCATTGCCTGTCGGCGCTTTGCGCATTTGTGAGCGCGTTGCCGATATCAAGCGGAAATTTTTCCATGCAATATGCCAGAAGAATGGCGGTATCCGCGCGATTTGCCGCAAGATCGTCAAAAAGCCATGTAAATGTATCCACGCCCGGCTGGCCGGGAGGATTCAGCAGTGATGCGTATTCAGGATCAATGGCAAGCTGACGGGTAATAAGCCGCAGTTGATCAGCGTCCGACGATTCTGCACCTGCGTTTTTGGGAACACGGACCAGCGTTCTGAACCGGTTGGTTGTTTTTCCTTTGCGATCCGCAATTTCAATCACCGCGCCGTAGCGGCCGGGAGTGATTGCCTTGCTGACCGGCTGAAAGTCCACATTGTAATAGGTGGTATGGTTGATTTTGTAACCACGTGCTCCTTCCAGCATGGGATTGGGAAATTGTTCGCCCGTGAACAGGTGGCTTTTGAATGTGCATTTTAATTTTTCGGACAGAACCGTCTCCACATCGTTTTCCGGTGGAAGCAGAATCACGGGTACGGGTTTTTGATCAATGAAAATGGAAGGTGTTTGTCCCTGGGGTAAATCAAACATCGCGTAGGATTGATCTCCCCTGGCCGCCATTGCACCGAGAATGGTGCCCGCATCCAGACGGATCTCAACTTTTTGATCGGCCAATGCCGCGTTGCCCAATATTCTCAGCGGACGCGTATTGCGCATGGAATCATCCTGCATCGTCGCGATTACCGAAAATGAGGGCGTGGGCTTTTGAGCAAGGCGGATACGAAAAACCGCGGAAGGATCCAAATGACTTTCCCCTGCGGGATGCCACATGGCTGTATGGCACTTGCCTGTTTCGTCGGTCTCCATGACATAAATCTGAAGCGCCAGTTCGCGTCCGATTCGCGGCGCGATCTCCAGATTTTTCCAGGGCAGCAGAACTTCCAGGGTGTATCCATTTTTTGTCGCCTGGCGCCCGGCTTGAAAAGAATAGCCGTCCATGTCCTTTTCGCCTTCCTCACTGGGATCAGGGAAAAAGCAGGAACGAATGGCCGGGAAACGAGGGTCAAGGCCCGGCGACATCACGAGCATGTATCGCTCGCGCGAACCTTTTTGCGGAGAAACAAAAAATTCGACAGAATCACCTTTGAACAGGTGCCGGACATAATCATGTTCATGAAGCGTTGAGGTCGTAACCTGAATCCCAACGATAATGCCATCCTGATTCCATCCTATTTTGCATGAAGGCGCAGTGACGTTTCTCAGCCACGGCACAGCCTTCGCCATGCCCATGCCCGGAATAACAAAGCCGCGATCGGCCCAGTCGTCCAGTTTCCCATCTATTTGAATGGAATCCACTTTGGGAATGTCAATGACCGGTTCTGTTGCCTGCTGAGGCTCCGGCGGCAGCGGCGCGGCGTTGATGGATGATGCCAAAACGGGCAGCATCAACAGGATAACGCTGGCCAATGGTGATTGTCTGGATCTCATAGCGCAACCCTGGGGCTAAGTGAAATCGGGATCAAAAACATGATCAATCCATGTGCATGAACCTTGCGCATCGCAATCATGTATTTGTGATAGCCAATGGCCATTTCAATGCCGCCATGAACCATCTATCAATAGATACAAGTTTTGAGGCTGATCAATTACGGAAGATTCAAATTTAAAAAATAGCTGTAAAATCGTTGCCCCTTTTTTTGTAGATAACAGTGAGACCCGATGTTTGCAGTGGAATGAAATGATGACGGTTGCTTCAATAACTTCTGAACGTGCCACGGCCAGCGCGTGCGCGGTGACGGTAAGCCCGGCAGAATCAATGCCGCTGACCGCGCTTCAGCAGGCGATGGTGGCCGGAGAGTTGTCGCCGGAGAAATGGCAGCGGGATGTGGTGCAGATCCGCTGCGATCTGTCAGAATCGGTGAATGTTGACGTTCTTGGCCAGGCGCTTGCGCAACTGGCCGCGCGACATGAATCGCTTCGCGCCACATTGAACTGGAATGAATCAGGCAGTCAGCAGGATGTTGTGGATCATGTTGAAATTCCTTTGCATCTGCTGGATGTTCAGGATAAGGCCACCCAGGAATGCCAGGCGCAGATTGATCATCACTTGCATGATATCTGGGCCAAACCTTTTACTGTCACCCAGCCGCCGAGGCTCTCGGCAAGTTTAGTTCGCCACGCCGATGAGCAATTCCAGTTCATTTTGACTTATCAGGAAACAGAGCTTGACGAGCATTCAGGCAAACTGCTGATGCAGGATGTTCTGGAGCTTTATGATCGCATGATGGGGCACTCTGATAAACAGATGCGTCCGGCGATATCCTTTCGCGAGTATCTGACATGGCTGACGAGTCATCGTGATACTGAAGCTTGCCATTACTGGGGAAATCTGCTTAATGAGGCGCCTGCGCCAACGGCGCCGCCGCTACTGGGAATTGGCCATGTGGATCAGGATTTGAGCCATTGTCTGGGCAATATGATAGGGCAATTGTCGCAGGAAGCGACGGATCGGCTTAAAGCTTGGGCTAACAAACATCATGCGACGATGAATACCGTTTTGCTTGCGGCGTGGTCACGTGTTTTAGCGGAGCATGCCGCGCAGGATGATGTTCGTTTTTCTGCGGTTTTTTCGTTGCGCGATCCTTCTTATGAACATGCGCAGACGGCCGTGGCCATGTGCTTTAGCGTATTGCCGTTTATCGTGAAAAATGTCCGCAACATTTCGGCTGATGAACTTCTCATCATGGTCCGCGATCATGAAGCGGCCAGCAGAAAACACAGCATGTTTCTGGACGGAAGCACGGCCACGCGGCGGCAATTGGGCCATCCGAGCAGCCAATCCCTGATCTTCTTTGATGAATGCGATGTGGATGATTTTATCCACCGGAAGCATCCGGAATGGCGGCAACGCAAATTCACACTCTTTGGGCGCAATCCTTATGCCATCGCCATGCGCGGTTTTGGCGGGGACCAGCTTCGTATTCAAGTCTGGTACAATCCGGGCAGTTATGATCGTCGTGCCGCCGGCTGCCTGCTGAACCAGCTTCTTCGAGTTCTGGAACTGCTCCCGTTACGGCACAATCTACCTGTTAGCACTTCAGACTTTGTTACCACAGAACACATGGCGCTTTTGCGCCAGTGGGAACGCGGTCCGGATGTTCCTTATCGCACGTCGTTACTCCACGACTTCATTCATGAACACGCTGAACGCACCCCCGATGTCACTGCCATAATCAGCAACGACGGAGATATGAACTTCAGACAACTTGATTTGCAATCGAATCGGATCGCGAATCTGCTCCTGCATCATGAAATTCAGCCCGGCGGCACCGTAGCCATCTGCATGAAAAGAACGCCTGGCATGATTGCATCTATGGTGGGAGCACTCAAGGCCGGCGATGCTTATGTTCCGATTGAGCCCGCGTGGCCATCGGAACGCATCGCCGGCTTGTTTCGACAACTTGGCACTCGATCGGTTATTACCGATGGTGCTCATATTGACCGGGTACAGGCCGCGCTTCGCGGTTCGCATTCCGTCACGACAGTCATTCAATGGGATGCAGAGCGCCCGGATGCATGGGATCACAATACGGCGTGGTATGGTTCGCGGGATATAGCGTTGAGTCCCGCGACTTCCGTCAATTCCGCAAAAACGCCTGATGATCCTGCGTATGTAATTTTTACCTCTGGCTCAACTGGCCAGCCAAAAGGCGTTAAAGTCAGTCACCGTGCCGTATGCAATTTAATTGACTGGGCCAGAGGTCATTTTAATTTTGACGGTTGTGATCGCGCGCTATGGGTGACATCGTCAGGTTTTGATCTTTCCGTTTTTGATATTTTCGGCATACTGGCGTGCGGCGGAGCCATACGAATTGCCGGCGAAGAAGATCTGGCGTCGCCTGGGAAATTGCTGGACATCCTGACAAAAGAACCTGTGACTTTCTGGGATTCGGCTCCGCAGGCCCTTGATCGCGTGATGAAATGGGTGGAGCACAACCCGTTGCCGGCCGATGCGGACGTAAGCCAGTTGTGTCTGATTTTTTTGAGCGGCGACTGGATACCTCTTCACTTGCCGGATGCGGTACGCAGGATCTTTCCGAATGCCAAAGTTATTTCACTCGGCGGCGCCACTGAGGCGACCGTATGGTCCAATGTATATGAGATTGATCAGATTGGTCCCAACTGGCGGAGCATCCCGTATGGCCGGCCGATCCAAAATGCCCGTTATTATGTGCTGAATGAACATCGCAAGCGTTGTGGTGTGGGCGTGACGGGTGAACTTTATATCGCCGGTGATGTGCTTGCGGATGGTTATGCGGCCGATCCCAAGCAGACATCGGAACGATTTGTACCTGATATCAATACAGAATCCCATCCCGGTTCAAGAATGTATCGCACGGGCGATCTGGCCAGGTGGTGGCCCGATGGCATGATGGAAATTCTGGGCCGCATGGATCAGCAGGTTAAAGTTCGCGGCTATCGCATTGAATTGGGAGAAATTGAGCAGGCCTTGCGCTCTTGTCCTGATGTGCAGGAAGCAATCGTCATCGCCAGGCGTCAGGAGCATGGCGAAAACCAACTTATCGGCTATGTCGTCGGCCGTTCGGCAACAGCCATCAAGTATGACAGTCTCCAGAATCACCTCAGACGTACCCTCCCCGATTACATGATTCCCACCGTGTTTGTCATACTTGATGTGCTGCCGATGACGGCCAACGGCAAACTGGACCGGCGCGCGCTTGAGCGCATGCAGACCTGCTGCCAGCCGTTGCGCCAGCGGGAATATGTGCCCGCCAGTACGCCTCGCGAGCAGGCGCTGGCCTCTATTTTTACGCGGGTGTTGCGAATTGAACGCGTAGGGGCCCATGATAATTTTATTGAATTGGGCGGAGATTCCCTCAGCGCTCTTGATGTGATTTTCACCGCTGAGCAGATGGATATTCACTTGACCATGAACCAACTGCGCCAATGGGACGTCAAGACGCTTGCAGGCCGGCATTGCCAGGCAAATGCCGGCACCAAAGCCTCATGTGCAGTCACGAATATTCCACTGATTCCGAATCAACGCTGGTTGCTGGAAAGATCTTTTGGCCGGCCCGCGTCATATGGATTTATGGCGTGGATTAAAGCCCATTCGCCGCTGAATTGCGATACATTAACCCAGGCGTGGCGGCATGTGCTGAATCATCATGAGGCTTTGCGTACCCGATTTACCCATGACGGAGATTTGCGCCAGCATATCGCTCCTGCCGAAAACAGGGTTCACGTTGAGCAAATTGACCTGCGACACATGGACTTAATCGCCATTGACCAGCAACTTGAGCAGATTGCGCTTCGCGTGTCGCGGCAGTGTGAACTATTCAACAGCCTTTTGCCTTCCTTAACGCTGGTTACGGCTCGCGATGATCAATCTCTTGTGTTTATCCACATTCCGCACATGATCATTGACGATTATTCCGCACGCATTGTCGTGGATGATCTTTCAACGGCGTATGTGTCTTTGGCGGATCGGCGCGAAGTTATTCTACCGCCGGCCACAACGTCCATTTCGCAGTGGGCGGAAATTGTTGAACAAGCAATAGAGTCCGCGCAATTACGTGAGGAATTTGAGCGTTTCCGCGCGTTGCCCTGGGATGACGCCGGTGAACTTCCACGGAACGGCAAATCAGACGATAACACCTATGCTCATGCACAGGATGTGTGTCTTGCTGTTTCGCATGATGATACGCAAAATCTGCTGGACTTTGCGCGCCGCAACCGGGTATCACTGGAGTCCCTGCTGATTGCATCGCTCGGCCACGCACTGGGGCCGTGGGTCAATAAACGAAATTTGCCAATCGACATAACCGGTTCGGGCCGCGAATCCCTGTGTGACGACGCGCCGCTTCATCGCAGCGTGGGATATTTCAGCACGATTCATCCTGTCATGATCCGGTGCGATGGCGCTGAGCCGGATGCGGAAACAATCCGCCATATGGACAAGATGCTCAAACAGGCTCCCGGGCGCGGAGTGTGGTATGGGTTGATGCGATATGGCTCAACCAGCCCGGCTATGCGCGATGCATTGATGTCGCTGCCGCAGGCACAGATTAAATTTAATTATCACGGACTTCAACCGTTGTGCGCGGATTCGTCATTGTTCAAACAGGCGCACATCCCGCTGCCGCGGGCCATGTTGCCTGCCGACAAGCGCCGGTATCTGCTGAACCTGGAAATTTATGTGCGCGATGGCCGCCTGACAACGACGTGGAAGTATGCTTCCCGGATTCATCACCGCAGCACTATTGCGGAACTGGCGTCGCGTTATGTTGATAGTATATGCAATTATAAATGTAAAGAATCCATTACTGTTGCTCGTGCGGTTTTTAATCAATCTCCTGTTGCCGATGTAATGGAAGGATAATGCCATGACGCTGTGCATGCCGCAAATTTCAAAACCACGGGAGCTCAAACGCCGGAAGTGGACGAAAGTCCAGATAACGGCCGGCGTGGCAACATTGCTGGGTCTGGCCGCCATTCAGGCCGCTTTGATCTGGCGTTACGTGCAAAAACCAGCGCCGGTTGAACATCTTCAGGAAGCCATAGCCATGGAGGTCACGCCTGAAGCGCCGACACCGGTGAGCCGGATCAAGGCCAGTCAATCTAAGATTTCCGTGGCAAAAATTACCGCCGGTGAATTTACACAGGCCATGATGCCGGTGCCGGCGGAGATTGCTACGTATAAGACGATGATTTCATCAAAAGATGGGTTTTCGATCATTAATGAAGATGACGCGAATGATGAACCGATCCGGGCGTTGGCGCCGGTATCCAATGTAACGGACGGGCCGCCACGCGTTACGATTATGGCCGCGGAGGTTGGTACAGGAAGCTTCACTCGATTTCCATCTACGTCGTATTTGCCTCCGCGGCTTGTTTCTTCTCAGGTTTTGCCCATGTTGATGGCCGGTTTGGCCGGTCACGATTTACCCGGGCAGATCCGGCGTTCCGGTAAGCATCTGTTTGTCGCGGCCATGCCCGCGACGGTTGATAAGGCATCAGTCCGGATGCCCGCCAATCAGCGGGATATGTTGCCGCCCATGCCGCCGGCAGACGCCATTGTGGCCGCGCGGAAGGATGCTCAACCTCGGCGTATTATTGTGCCGCAGGCACGTTTGTCTGAAGTTCCTGATGCGTTGCTCCTGCCGGGATTGAGCGGCGGTTTTCCTGATACCTCTGAAGCGGAACTGGCCGGGGTTGAGGAGATACTTGGGAAATCAGAGATTGCTCCGTCTGTTCGGCAGTCCGTTCGCCAATGGATCGCCGCGGCAAATGCTCAGGATACTCATGGTTCCGCGGCGCGTGCGGATGCAAAAATTTCAGATTTTCAAAAGGAACTTTCGCAAAGCGGCCTGTCCTTTGATGATCTTTTCGCACTTGGCCGCACTACGACGTATCTTTCGGGCGCGGATGGTGCGATGCCGTTTTATCGCGTTGCTCTGGAAAAACTTCAAGCACAACAAAACAGCCAGGAAATACTGAGACAGACAGCCGTCATTCGCAATGCAGAGATAGCGGCAAATACGGCATTGTTTCTGGCCAAAGATCCGGTATTGGCTGAGCAAGTCCTCAACGTGCTGGCCGATGCGGAAAAGCCGGGCTCTCTCTCATCGCGCCGGGCGCTTTATCATTATGCCGCTATTTTGCTTCGCCAGGATAAAAAGCCGAATGATGCGCTGATCGTCAAGTTGCAGGAGGCGTCCGCATTCATCGCGCCCGAACGTGAACGGCAGGAAATTCAATGGATGCTTGGCCAATCGCTGTTTGTGCTGGAGCGTTACGACGAATCTCTTAAAGAATTGCTGCCCATCATTCAGGCCGCCAATCCCACATATGTAACGCAGCCCGCTTATGTATTGTCTATCCGATCCGCGGCGCGGACGGGGAATCGGCAATGTGCGCAGGAACTTTTGAGCGCATGGGATCAGCGTTTCAGAGATCTGACAACAGATGTGATGTTTCGTGAATTACAGGCGGAAATCGCCAAAACCGCGCCAGTGGGATCACGCTAAAACTCGCAGAGAGACCGTTAAAAATTTTGGACCCGCCTAAAAACATACAGGTGAAAGGGATTGTCATGAGATTGCATATGGTACACATTCTTTGTTTTTGTGCGGCTGCCACATTGATAGGGGGGCCGGCTCTGGCGCAGAAGGCGCAGCCTGCCGCGCGTCCGCAAAATGCGGCCAAAGCAACAGACCCGAAAAACATTACCGCACAATTACGCTCCAATGACAATTATTTGATTCAGCAGGCTGTGACAACAGCCATATCCTTGCTGGGCGATATCAAAACAAGCAAGAAGGCCGCGGATGAAGCTGTGGACTGGCTCAAGATTCTGCTGGCACAGCGTCGAATTGATGAAATTGACGAACTTGCCCTGGCGGCCATCTGCGCCCAGGCGGAATCAACGAATTTTGTGGAAAAATGCCAGGAACTGCGTATCCGCGCCAAACTGGTGGATGGCAAACCGCAGGAAGCGCTTGTGCTGGCCAAAGGGCTTTACAACGTCTGCGCCATGCCCAATACCGGACACGCCATTGATGTGATCAGCGAGTGCCTGTATGACGCCAATAAGGATAACAATCCCGTTGCGGCCATTAAGCAATTCAAAATGCAGCAGCTTCGCGGAGCGTCTATTTCCGCGGCCACACAGCCTTCTGAGATTGATGCCAAAAACGTGATTTCCCAAATCAAAGTGGATCCGAAAGACTATGAATCCGGCCTGGAAACTGCGGATCTGAAAGACGACGGCTTTGCCGCGCTGATGGCTAAAGGCAATCTGCTGTTGCTGTCTGACCGCGCCAAAGACGCACGGGCGATTTTCGAAAAAGCATTTGCGTTGGCATCGGATAAAAATCTTGCTCCCGCGGCCGAAAGCATTGCGCGCGCGATGCGGGCGGAAGATGGCTGCGTCGGTCGCGCCAACGCGTGGATATTGTCACTGCGCCCGCAGGAATCGGCCATGGTTCCGTGATCGTTTTGACATCAGATCGTGAAGATATTCTGCAACAGATTGAAAGAAAGAAAATACCGCAGTATGAATTTGTTTCTTCTATTTTTTCGCCAATCGCGCTGGCAGCTTATCGGTTCGGCCGCGGCCGGTGTCGTCAGTGGATTGTGTACGACGGCACTGGTTGCCACGATAAATGCGGAGCTTCGTTACGCGCCGCACTGGCCGGCCTATCTGTTGTGGACTTTCGTATTGTTGTGCATTCTCCGTCTGATCACGGGCGTTGGCGCCCACATCCTGCTGGTTCGTCTGTCTCAGCATGCCATTTATGATCTGAGGATGTCCTTATGTCATCAGGTTCTTGCGGCGCCATTGCCGCAGATTGAAGCGATGGGCGCCACGCGGCTCATGACTTCACTGGCCGAAGACATGCAGCAGGTGGGAACTATTGTCATCAACTTGCCCTATCTTTTCGTGAATCTGGTTATTTTGGCCGGATGCTTTCTTTATATGGGCTGGCTTTCGTGGCCTACTTTGCTGGGGATCAGCGTATGCATGGCCGTGGGAGCATTGAGTTACCTGGGCGCTGTCATGCATGCCAACACCTTATTACGGCAAGCCCGCAAACAGCAGGATCATCTTTTTGGCCATTTTCGCGCTTTGGTGGACGGCGCCAAGGAACTTAAATTACATGATGACCGCAGGCAGAGCTTTGTTTCGCAGGCCCTGATTCCTAACGCCCGTGATATTCTAAAACATCACATACGCGGCATTACTCTGTATTCCGCAGCGGCAAACTGGGGCAGGTTGTTGTTTTTTGTATACGTTGGCATATTGCTGTTTGCAGGAGCGCGGCTGCTGGGTTTAAGCACTGTTTCGCTGGCTGCGTTGATGGTGGTGATTCTCTATATGATGGCGCCGCTTGAAGCAACCATGAACAGCCTGCCGCATGTGGCGCAGGCAGATGTGGCATTGCGGCAGCTTGAATCAATCCGCTCTTCCTTGCCGGATGAATTTGCAGTTGTGCCGAATGCGCCTCTCAATGTGCCGGAAACATGGGCTCACCTTACGCTCAGCAGTGTGACATACAGTTATCAGCACGATGATTCCGGCCAGTCTTTTGTATTAGGCCCTATTGATCTGCATATACAGCGTCCGGGTATTACTTTCCTGGCCGGCGGCAACGGCAGCGGCAAGACAACCCTTGCCAAGCTCATTACGGGACTTTACGTTCCCGACTCCGGAATCCTTGCAATCGACAGGCATGCCATAGCGCCGCATAACAGGCGCAGTTACAGGCAGTTTTTTTCAACAGTGTTCAATGATTTTTACCTGTTTGATCATTTGTACGGTATTAATGTCAACAGCGATAAAATCACGGAATGCTATCTTCAGGCGTTCCGGCTTCAGGGGGTGGTGAGAATAAATGACGGCCGGCTTTCGACCACTGAAAATTTATCAACCGGACAGCGCAAAAGGTTGGCGCTGCTTGTGGCATTGCTTGAAGATCGGCCGGCATTGGTGCTTGACGAGTGGGCCGCGGATCAGGATCCGGCCTTCCGAAGATATTTTTATGAACGATTGCTGCCGGAACTGAAGAATCAAGGCAAGGCTGTCATCGCCATTACGCATGATGATCGCTATTTTGGCGTGGCGGATCATATTGTTCGGCTTGAGGAAGGACGCCAGGTTGCTGATTTTACGGAGACTGTTCAAGCCCATTCGTTCCCATCAAGATCAACCGTTGCCGTGTCATTGATCAAGAGCGGCAAGGGCCGCATGGTTTAGTTTGTTATTGATAGAATAACTAAATATTATACGGAAGTGCCAAAACGTGGATATTCTGAATAATCATTTTAGCTTGTCAAAGTTAATGCGTGATAAGCGATGGTTTGTGATAGTGCCGGCCGTGGCGATGGCGTTGTTCTTGGTCATTTCACATCGCGCTGATGCATCGCAACCATCATCGCTGGCCATGCCCGGATCTTTATCGACAGCAAAACAACCCACGTACGGCGCTGCGGAATGTATAGCAATAGCGGCGCGCCATCTGAACGCACCGGTAAACACCATATCGCTCATGAGCCGCATCAATTGGCCCGCAGACGAAATCCCGTCAATAGAAGCTGTTTCCGTATTGGCGCAATCACAAAAACTCCGTGCTCAAACATTAACCCAGCTTACGCTTGAACAGCTTAAAGCCTCGCCGTATCCGGCTATTCTTCAAGTTATTGGCGGGCGATACTCCAGTGCTCCGGACTTTTTTGTTCTGTATGTACCGACACAGGGAGATGATTTTCAAATCATTGCGCCGCCACAGGATGTGCGACATATCTCGGCCAGCCAGCTTGCCACGCGCTGGACGGGAACCGCCATCGTGTTATCACGACAGGATGCCGCGGCCTATCAGCCGGATGCGACGCTGGCCCGTGGGGCCAAGACGCCAGCCATCCTCAAACTGAGTGGGCTGCCGGCCATCGCTTTTGTGTGCTGGCTGATTAAGCGACTGTCTGATTCAGGCAAATCCGCATGGTCATCCTGCATTGCGCGTTCGGCCATTCAAGGAAGTCTGCTTGTGATCATTGCCGGGGCAGGAGCAATGCTTGCCTGGCATTTGGGTGATGCCAAATCCGTTACGGCTGCCGTCGCGGCACACCAACAGAGCGCGGCCGATTCAGATGCCGCGGGCTCGCTTGAATTTTTAGTAAAAAATAACGCGCCCTCAACCAGCGAAGCCCAAATTCCCGAACTGACAGAACCGCAGGCGCAAGCTCTTCTTAAACAGGGCGCCCTTTTTGTTGATGCCCGCGACCTGGGGGATTTTGACAAAGGGCACATCAAAGGAGCATTGTGTGTGCCGGCTTCAGATACAAGCCGGTTGCGCATATATACCGCGGGTCTTCCCAAAGATCAGCAATATATAGTTTATTGCGCCATAAAGAATTGCCAAAAAGGTCATTATGTGGCTCAGGCTCTTATGCAGGAAGGTTTTTCCCGGGTGCTTTTATATACCGATGGCTGGGCCAAATGGACTGGCCCTAAAGAACCGTAAAAACTTCATCTTATGCGTGAATGGATAATCAGATGGAATTGAATTTAAAACATATCATGCCGGCGTTTAGCCTGGTCCTTCGGCTTGGGATGGGAATGCTGTTTTTATGGACTGGCATTCCAAAAATGCTGGCGCCGCAGAATTTTGTCCCGCATGTACTGGATTATGGCATTGCTCCGCCGCAAATTGCCGGCTGGGTTGCCATTTTACTGCCCTGGCTGGAGATCACGCTCGGGGTTTGCCTGATTATTTTCCGAAAATTCATCGGTGCGTGGCTGATCGCGGTTCTGCTTTGTGCGTTGTTTATTTATGTCAATTGTTCGGCCTTGTCACGGGGACTTTCTATTGAGTGCGGTTGCGGCCTTGATTCGGCGCAACTGAGCATCTGGACGTTTGTTCGGTCCTGTGTGCTTTTAGGCGTTTGTGTGTTGGGATATTTTGCCGCATTTACCGGCTCACGCCGAAAGACCGCGCCCGAGGGCGCTTTATTAGCCGCCGCGCCAACAGGAGCTTGCTAAAACATGATATTGCATACATCTTTACAATTTCGCCGTATATTCAGTGGATTTGCAATTTATGCACTACTGATGTGCACCATATGTTGTGGACAGACTGTATCGGCCGGTCGCGGGAAATCCGATCCTCTCGCCGTGCGTCAGGCCGCGTGCGAAAAAATTCAAGCCTCGTACGATGCGATTGCCAGCGCCAATCCGCGTGATCCCGCGATACAGGAAATCACGGCTCAACTGGCTTTGCTGGACGATACCTGCCGTGATCTGCTGCGTCAGATCGGAATCTATAAAACGGCATTTCTCAACCGTTCTTTGGCAACGGTATCGGATTCAGGAGAAAAAAATGCTCGCCGTGCCAATATTGATTCTATTCAACTGATTGAAATCAAAACGGCCGCCTGGCCGCGCCGAAAAGGCGCCAGCAAGCTCAATCAGGCTGATTTGAATATGGTGCAGGATTATTATGCGATCAGCGTCAGAGCGTTGACTCAACTGGTGCAGTCTCGCGCGCAGGCCTGCATCACCGCTACAACCGAGGCCACCCATGAAGTCGTGCGTCTTGGCGTTGTGCTTCCTCTGCTGACAACCACGGATGATTCATGGGCATCGCTTCAGGCGCAGAACATTCCCGCGTGGATGGTAAAACCTGATTATGTGCGGTCGCTTGAGGCTATGGCTTTGCGGATTCAGCGTCCACGGACGGCCATGGCCATATCCAATTCAGGCAGGCCCGCGGTATCGGATACGGCCGCCAATGCTGAACTTCAATATGCCAATTATCTTCAGTCCGGCGCCAACAGCATGCTGCGGGATCGCCAATATGCTCTTGCCATTACTTATCTGCGTCAGGCTGCGATGATTGCAAATGTAAATCAAGACGCTGAACTTTCGGCGGCATTGCGATTTCAGATTGCCGAAGTGCTCGGCGGTACGGATTCGGCGCAGGCCGCCGCTGAGGAGATTAAGGCCGTCATGGCGGATTCCGCATTGAGTCATACTTATGGCAAAGCTGCGATGTTGCGTCTGAAATATCTGTATCAGGGCAATCAAAATTCGCAGGTTATTGAAGAAGCCAGGCGCTATCAGGCGGATAGCCGTTGCGCCGGTTTTCTGCCGCAGATTTATTACATCGCCTGGGTCAGCGCAAGAAAAAATCATGCTGATGAGAACGATATCGCTCAATGGCAAAATACTTTTTTATCCCAGTTCCCTGATCATCCGTTGGGAGCGGATATGTATTTTGCCGGCGCCATGAAGGCTTTGGCTTCCGGTGAATATCAGGACGCTCTGCGGCTTTTGCGTTTTGTTGAATACCGTTATCCCAATTCGCGGATGATGGACAAGGTGCGCGAAATCAAATCGCGCGTTGAAACTTACGCGCAAGGCGCGGGCGCTGTGCGTTCCGTTCAGCGATAACGTTGCGATCAAGGAGAAAAAGATCATGCGGATAAAAGGAATATGCCTGCTTGTCCTTTTGGCCACGGCAACCGCGTTACAGGCCGCATCGCCGGAATCCGCCAAAACGCCTGCCAAAAAAAAGAAAATTACATTGGCCACGATTCCCTGGCGCCAGGAACTGGATCATCCGCCGCAAGTAAACGCCCGTGAGGCCATTTTGCCCTGGCTGCGTGAACTTGAGCGTCCTGTACCGGCGCAGGTGCCGATGGCGGACATCCCGTGGCATCGGCTGATGAGTGATGAGGCGCAGAATGCGGGTGCGCCGGCGTTTGAACCTATTTTAATTGATCTTGCTGAATTGCCGTGGCGTCGCTGATGCCGTTACTTGTAAAAAACAGATCATCTTGCAACAGGTCTTCTTACTGGGGGATTGTTTATGTCTGTCAAATGGATTGCCACTTTATGCGCCGCGGCGTTGACGGCCGGAATCGTAACCGGGCTTCGGGCGGCTGAACCCGCGCCCGCGACGCCCACTACCGCTGCCGCAACCACCGCGCCTGTTGATCCGGTCAAGCTTATCGGGATTCAGCTTAAGTCGTCTGATGATTCCGAGCAGCAGGAGGCCATTGCCAAAATCAAGGAAATGCTTGATGCCCAGCCCGCCAAAGCTGTCGGCCCATTGCGGGGTTCATGGCTTAAAATTCTTTTTGATGCAAAGCATTATGCCGAAGTGCTCGATTTTGGCTCACGCATCATCGCCATATCGCCATACGATCTTGGTGTTATTGAGACTTCGCTGGGGCTGAGGATTCAGACCTTGCTGATTCAAGGCAAAAATGAAGAAGCTCTGGCGGATGCCAAACGATTGTTCAATGTCTCGTCCATGCGCGGCACCACCAATTCCGTGTTAATGGTTTCGCAGTGCCTGAATGCCGTTCACCCCAAAGATCGGGAAGTGCTCAAACGTTACAGGCGCGAGCAAATCGCCGGAGCCAAAACCGACAACGCCGCAACACGCCCGGCGCCCGACACGCTTATGCTGGCCAATGTGATTGTTTCCGGCCAGGAATATGAGAATCTTGCAAGCCAGATGACAGGAGAAGACTATCGCAGTTTAATCGGCCGCGGCAATCTTCTTTTGCTGGCGGGTAAACCGCAGGATGCATGGGATTTTTTTGAGCGCGCATACAGCATGGCCAATGAAAAAGACCTTCCCGCCGCCACGGAAAATCTCGCGCGCTGTATGAAGGCCCAGGACGGAACCGTAGGCCGCGCCAATGCGTGGATCATTTCCCTGCGGCCGCCGATGATCAGCAGCAATGATGAAAAAAAGTAATGCGTACAACATAAAACCTGCTACATGTAAGGATTGTTATGAGACAGACAGTCGCCTGCATAGGTCTCATTATTATAAGTCTGGTCAATACTCTGCATGCGGCGCCGGATCAGCGTGAGGCCCAGGCGCGTGAGATTGCCGAAATGCTTGCGCACGGCCGTTCATCGCGTGTTGATGAGGCGATCGAGCAAATCTCCACCATGCTGGAGTCCGATCCGGGGCGTGCGGTTTCGTACCTTCGCCGGTTCTGGGTCAAGCCGATGCTTGATAACCACATGGAAGATATTGTCATCAAAGTCACATTTCAGGCTATCCTGGCGGTGCCTTCTCAGACCGGCGATCTTGAATATCTGCTTGAGACGCGTATTCGTGCGCTCCTTCGTGACGGCCAAAATGATGAAGCGCTGATGAACGCCAAGAGCCTGTTCAACGTCTCATCACTGCGCAATACGAACAAAGCGCTTCTACTTCTGGATGAGTGTCTGCGTCAAAGCAGGCCCGGCAAACCGCAGCTTTACAAGCAACTGCATCAGGAACAGATTCAGGGTGCCGTCACGATACCGGAGAAAACCCCTAATCCGGTTGAATGTACAGTGATCAGGGAAATCCGCGTCAATGCGGATGTTTATAAGTGGCGTATCGGGTTGATCACCAGTAATGACGACCGCAGCCAGCTTGCCAAAGGAAATCTGCTGCTTCTTGCGGATCAGCCCAAAGACGCCCATGCTGTTTTTGAACAATTGCTTGCCAGCACTGAAGCGGTCAAATTGCTGCCCTTTTATGAGCATGTTGCGCGTGCCGTCAAAGCGGAAGACGGAACCATCGGCCGCGCCAATGATGTGGCCATCAATGCGCCGGATGATGATTAACGGCACCTTTTTAGGAAATGCATATGAGTTTGGCTCCTGAACTGCTATCACCCTCTCAGGAACAGGATCAAGTCGTAGTCGGCAATTTGCGGTCTGATTCCCGAAGAGTCATGCCGCGGCGCTTGCCCGTGTTGATCGCGCTTGCACTTGTGATTGCTGTTTTTACTGTGACTATTGCATATTTCTGGGTGCCGGCCAATGGCGGCACGGATCAGAACGGCTATCTTGTTACTTCGCGGCTCATGGCCCAAGAGCATACCTTCAGCTTCAGGCCCGCCAGTCCATTTCAATTCGTCGGCAATATGATGGTGCTCATTGATGACGGCCGAATATTTGCCAAATATCCGCCGGGATTCCCAATGTTGGCCGCTATCGGCCGCCTGTTCGCCGGCGCAAGCGGCATGTATTGGGTGAACCCGCTTTGCGCCATTCTGGCCTGTATTTTCGTATTCCTTCTTTTTCGTGAATTGCTTAATGACTTTGCCGCTCTCATCGGCACCCTTGTTTTGGCATTCAATCCGCTGGTGCTTTTTTACGCCAATGACTCCAATTCCCACGCCTCCACGTTCTTGTGTGTGACGCTTGGTTTCTGGGGCCTTTTTAGATGGATCAAGGGCGGCCATGCGTGGATCGGCTTCCTTGGCGCGCTGGCGCTCGGCTACGCGGCCACCATTCGTTACACAGAGGCGCTTTTGCTGCTTCCGGTTCTCTTTGCACTCGGTGTTCGCTGGCAATGGAATTGGCGTGCCATGCGCTCTGGCCTGCTTGTTTTTGCCGGCTGGTTGATTCCCGTTGCCGCACTGGCTGCTTTCTGCTGGGTTTCCTTCGGCGCTCCCTGGAAAACCGGCTATTGGTATTGCTCGGAAGACACCGGTTTTGCCTGGAAATACTTCGTCGGAGATCCGCTGACTCCCAATAAAGTCGGCCACTGGGAAAGCTTTCTGATTCAAATCAACTGGATCGGCCTTTTTATTTTCTGGCCCATCGGATTATTCGGCCTGGTCAGCCTTATCGCTGCTCAGTGGCGCGTCGGCATCGCGCTGCTTCTCTGGATCGTTCCGTCAGGTCTTTTGTATCTGTTCTACTATTGGGCGCCTGAAGGCGAATCTCAATTGAGTTACCTGCGATTCTTTATGACTATCATGCCGGCGTTGTTGCTGAGCGGTCTGTGGGTGCTTCAGCGTGGATTGATTGTACAGGGCCGGCATTGGCCTCATGTTGTGGGATTGGGGCTGGTTGCGGCACTTGTCGTTACCATTAATCTTCTCAATATCATGCCGAATATGGAGTCCGTTTATGCCCGGCGTATCGCGCTGGCCGAAACACTGGACCATGTCAACGCCAAAATCTCCGCAGGCAGCGCATTATTCGTTGGCGATGACGGATTCTCAAATGATTTAGACGCCATTGGCGGTTATAGCCTTTACGATTTGCAGCTTTTCACCAATACGACATTCCCCAATTTGCAGCGCGTCGTAGAGGATAAGGAAAAGAACGCCGAGCCTGATCCGCGCCAGCGCATTCGCCTTTCTCGTTCACTCGGACTGGTTGGCACTCAAAACGAAGCCGGCCAGTACGTTCCCCAGACGAATCAGCAGTTGCAGCAGGAGCAGATCGCCTTGATGGAAAAACTGTTGCGACAGAATCAACGCGTCTTTGTCATTTTGCGGACCGGCCAGAACCGTGAGCTTTTGCCGCCGCTGCCGGCCAAACGCATTCGCAA
This sequence comes from uncultured Phycisphaeraceae bacterium, assembly GCA_964610975.1. Taxonomy (GTDB): domain Bacteria; phylum Planctomycetota; class Phycisphaerae; order WQYP01; family WQYP01; genus CAZSYN01. Next base: position 7,524 of record CAZSYN010000016.1, on the reverse strand, counting down.
TGCCGGTTCCTGCTGGACGTCACCCAAAATGTCCACACTGATGCGACCTGTCGGCGGGTGGAATATCAATGGCCGGGGCAATCTCAAAGGTGAGCCTCGGCCGCCCAAACCAGTCATCTGGACCTTTTATGAGATTCTGCCGGCATCATCAAAATAACTTGCGGTGGCCAGCGGATGAGTATGTCTGGCCTGTACCTAAAAAATCATACATGACCTGCCGCCATGCTTGGCGGGGCGGGGCCAATGGTTGCTGGCGTGTCTCATGAGTATATCGCACTGCTGATTCCTGTTGACTGGCTGCTTGATCGCGTGCGCACCACCATTAACCTGATGGGTAATATCACCCTGGCCTGCCTGGCGGATAAAGATTCGTCTCCGTCATAATCTGGGATAATCCGTATCGTGGTTCGCATTTTACTTGTACACTACGTCTGCGGCTGTTCAGGGCCGCGCATGTATGTGTCGATACGAGAAAGGTGCGCGTATGTCGTATTGCGATGCCATCGCCGGTATGAGCGAGCCGCGAAAATCACTGCATCAGGCCTATCATGATCACCACTACGGGTTCCCGCTGCATGATGATCATGAACTCTTTGGCCGGTTGATCATGGAAATCAACCAGGCCGGGCTGAGCTGGGAAACCATCCTGAAAAAAGAAGCGGCGTTCCGCAAGGCTTACGCGAAATTTGATGTCAAAAAAGTGGCGCGTTTTAATCAAAAAGATAAAGATCGCCTGCTGGCTGATGCGGGAATCATCCGCAACCGGCTCAAGATTGATGCGGCCATTCATAACGCCGGCGTGATTCTTGAACTGCAAAAACAATATGGTTCTTTTGAGAAATGGCTTGAGAGCAACCACCCCAAAACACTTGCCGAGTGGACAAAATTATTCAAAAAAACATTCCGATTCACCGGCGGTGAAATCGTATCGGAATTTCTCATGAGCATCGGTTATCTTCCCTGCTCGCATGATGCCTCATGCCCGGTATACAAAAAAATACTCAGGCAAAAACCAAAATGGGCGCAGGCGCGCCCATCATGATATTGTCGTGCTTTTTTTTGGCCGCGGCATTCTGCTGCGCTGAGTTAATCAATGTTGCTGACTTCTTCTTCCACGTTTTCCACAACGCAGTTCCGGCCGCCGCTTTTAGCGCGGTATAACGCGCCATCCGCGGCCGAGAGCATACTCTCTGAACCGCAGCCGCCGGCCACACCAAAACTGCACGTGATGCGCAGCGCGCCTTTGGGCGTGGTAAAAAGCTGAAGTGCTATTCTTGAGCGGAGCCTTTCGGCCAGTACGCGCGCCTGCCACGAGCGCACGCCGCGGCAAATAATCACAAATTCCTCGCCGCCATAACGGCAGGCCACATCTTCAAGCCGGCGGTTGGCGTCAATCAGCTCAGCCAGGCCGCGCAATACCGCATCGCCCACGGCATGTCCGTGCGTATCGTTGATTTCCTTAAAATGATCCACATCAACCATAATCAGCGACAGCGGCGTGCCGTGGCGCTGAGACATGGCGATCTCTGACATGAATCGCTCGTCAAAATAACTGCGGCTCCAGATTCCGGTCAGTCCGTCGTGTACGGCGCGCCATGTTTCCTGGTCAAGCGCGGCCTTGTTTCGCAGATGCGTCCTGACGCGGGCGCGCAGTTCCTCAACATTAAATGGTTTGCTGATAAAGTCGGCCGCGCCAAGATCAAGTCCGCGCACGCGGTCTTCGGCCTCGCCCATTCCGCTGACAAAAATGATCGGTATCTTGGCTGTTTCCGGATCACGAATGAGCTCCTGGCAGACCTCGTAGCCGTCAATACCCGGCATTTTGATGTCAAGCAGGATTAAATCCGGCAAAACGGCTTTGGCCTGGTGAATGCCAGTCGTGCCGTCATAGGCATCGTAGACTTCAATACCGTCCATAACCAAAGCATTTTTGATCGGTCGGTGAAGCGATTCTGTATCGTCGATCAACAGTACACGGTGCATCGTAAGCCCCTCTTTGTGCAGAGCCTGTTTACTTGCAACGTTTCTATCGGTTATGACGTTTAAGGTATTTTGGCAAAATTCAAAAACGCCTGATTAAGTCAGTATGCACCATGAATGAGAACATGCCTCTACTTAATCGGGGTAATATTTGGTTTATCATAACATGCCGGCGAACTGAGTTTATATGATATTAAAACATATAATATTAACATATATAAATAATCAAGCTCGGCTCAACCTTAACTGGCGGCTTGTGAAGCCATAGTACCCCAAGCGTGATTGCTGAAAATAAAACAGACGTCACACGCATATCAGGGCCGCACCGCGCAACGCGGCGGCATGATATGTGCGATTTATTTTTAGCGCGCTCAATACGCCGCCGTCAGTTTTATTCTGATGCCAGAATGAGGCTGATTCAAGAAAAAGGGTGATTATTTTGCAGGTATAGGTCATTTTTACACATGCGATTATACCTGCGTCATGTGTCCTGTCTGATAACCATGTTCATGTATGTGTAATAAACCTGAGTTTCGGATAAGGAAGCCCCGGTGGTTTTAACCCCGGGGTGGGTACCAAGCCGCCAAAATCCGGCGTTAACGGACATACACCGGAGTTAAAACCCCGGGGCTTTATGGTCACACCTTTTTTGATCCTTATCCGAAACTCAGGTTCATAAGGTAAAAGCCAGGAATAAATCACGGCTGACAGTTCTTTTTAGTAAAAGAACACCTCGTGATAACGCTGCGGCAAGCCATGAGCCAATTTTTTTGGCGCTTACGGTAATCGCGGCCATGTGCCGCTCTCTTTGCGCATGACTGCATCGGTTATTTGTCAAAGCGTCATGGCGCACCATCATATCACACCGCACATTACGCCCAATATGTAAACAAATAATTAATATTAAATATTTATATATTAAAAAGTATTCAGTGTGTTGTACGGGCTTATCAGTACAGGATCATTCTGCCAAATCGGAATCATGGCTCATGATTGGGTCTTTTTCCACGCCTGACCTGAAATGGTGATTTTCAGTCTCAGGTTCATCTGATCATTGGAGTGGATATTTGAAAATATAACAAACTAACAAAACGATAATCGTTGACACAAATATTCCCAGCGGCAATGGACTATCTTAATTGTTAAAAATGCTTGTGCTCACAGAAGTTATAAAAGAAAACAGATGAGTGCCTACAGAAAATGTCTCCTGCGAGCCGATCATAATTTGAATTATAGTAACATGTTAAGGATTCTATTTGAGCTTTATATGTGGCAGGAGAATGGTACGGAAGGTGTCCTTATAATTGTTGGACCATATAAATATCAATTGCATTTAATATAAAGCCAAGTACAATCCGCCATCAATTACATATCTTTTTTATTAAAGAGGCGTATATGCGCAAACTGACCAAGCAACTGGCTCGTCTCGTCAAGGCTTTTAACATACAGCCGCATAATCAGGTTAAAATTGAAGAACTTGAATCACGCATGATGTTAAGTGCCGCGTTGATTAACGTAAACGGCGGCCAAGTGCTCGAAAATGCCACAAGTAATACGACGGTTGGTTTTCACGTATACAGCCAAACCGTTGATAATGCGGTGGCAACTACAGTTCAGTTTGCGATTACCGGTACAGCGCTGCGCGGTACGGATTATGTTCTTAAGGATGCGGAAGGAAATGTCGTCACCGGCACATCTTTGACGCTGGCCGCAGGCGAGTATGACACGTGGCTTTACGTTGTTCCCAAAGACAATACAAAAGTTAACGCTGACAAGACCGCTATTTTAACGCTTACCTCAAGCAATAACGCAAATTACGAGATTGATTCGCAGGCCGCCAGCGGTACTGTGACGATCCTTGATAATGAACCGACCATCAGCATTGCCGCCACCACGGCTATCACGGCTGAAGGAACCGATACGCCCGGCGTTTTCCGGATCACGCGTAATTATACGGACGCCGCCACTACCATCAGCTTCAGTCTCAATGGCAGCACGGCTGGGCGCGCGTCGAATCAGGATTATATCTTAAAGGACGGCAACAACGTCACCATTGTGGGCAACACCATCACAATGGCCGCGGGCGTTGACAACGTTACGATTAAAGTGGTGCCGATTAATGACGCCATTGCTGAGCAGTCTGAGACCGTGGTGCTGACACTCGAAAACAGTTCGGCAAATTCCTACCAAGTGAACAGCGGGGCGAGTTCCGCCACTGTGACCATACTAGACAATGAGCCGACGGTAGGGGTTGAAGTAGACACCGCGACAATGGCGGAAAATGACGGCGACGGCGCGGTCTTTACGATCTCGCGTGACAATACCGATCTTGCCATTACGGTGAACTTCACGCTGTCTGGTTCAGCCACACGCAATACGGATTATGTCGTCAAGGATTCGCATGGCAATACGCTGGGCCGCAACACCAGTATCACAATGGCGGCCGGTGTAAGCAGCGTGACTTTAACAGTTCTTCCGACTGATGATGCAACTGTTGAACCAACCGAAGCGGTCATCCTGACGCTCGCAAGTAGCAATGCTTACAAGATTGACGGTCAGGCGGCCAGTGCCACAACGTCAATAACAGACAATGAGCCGACGGTAGGGGTGGTGGTAGACACCGCGACAATGGCGGAAAATGACGGCGACGGCGCGGTCTTTACAATCTCGCGCGATAAGACCGATCTTGCCATCACGGTAAACTTCAAACTGACCGGTTCAGCCACACGCAACACGGATTATGTTGTCAAGGATTCGCATGGCAATACGCTGAGCAGCAACACCAGTATTACAATGGCGGCCGGCGTAAGCAGCGTGACCCTGACGGTTCTTCCGCTTGAGGACAAACTTGCCGAATCAACCGAAGCGGTCATCCTGACGCTGGCGGATAACAGCAATACATACAGAATTGACAGCCAGACGGCCAGCGCCACAACGTCAATTACGGATAATGAGCCGACAATCAGCGTCGCTGCTGCTGTGCAGTCGACGACTGAAGGTGGTAATACCAATGGCCTCTTTGAAATAACTCGCACTGACACAACCAATGCGATTACTGTTTCCTTCCAGCTCAGCGGCACTGCATCACGCTCCGGTGATTATGTTCTTAAAGATGCCAACGGCAACACCATTAGCGGCAACAGCGTCGTGATGGCTGCCGGTGTGAACAAGGTCCAGATTACCGTTGTACCCGTGAACGATGCGCTGGCGGAGCAGAATGAGACTGCTATCCTGACGATCTCCAGCAATTCGGCATACAAAATTAATGATGCCGCGAAATCCGCGACAGTGACAATTGTTGATAACGAGCCGACGGTAGGGGTTGAAGTAGACACCGCGACCATGGCGGAAAGCGACGGTGATGGCGCGGTCTTTACGATTTCGCGCGATAATACCGATCTTGCCATTACGGTGAACTTCACACTGGCCGGTTCCGCCACACGCAACAAGGATTATGTTGTCAAGGATTCGCTGGGCAACACAATCAACGGCAACAGTATCACAATGGCGGCCGGCGTAAGCAGCGTGACTTTAACAGTCCTTCCGACTGATGATGCCTTGGTTGAACCGACCGAAGTTATCGTCCTGGCGCTCTCAAGTAGCAATGCATACAAGATTGACAGCCAGGCGGCCAATGCCTCAACATCAATCACGGATAATGAGCCGACGGTAGGAGTTGAAGTAGACACCGCGACAATGGCGGAGAATGACGGCGACGGCGCGGTCTTTACGATCTCGCGCGATAAATCAGATAGCGCTGTGACGGTAAACTTCAAACTGACCGGTTCAGCCACACGCAACACGGATTATGTTGTCAAGGATTCGCTGGGCAACACGATCACCGGCAACACCATCACAATGGCGGCCGGCGTAAGCAGCGTGACTTTAACAGTCCTTCCGACTGATGATGCCTTGGTTGAACCGACCGAAGCGGTCATCCTGACGCTGGCGGATAACAGCAATACTTACAGAATTGACAGCCAGGCGACCAGCGCCACAACGTCAATCACGGATAACGAGCCGACAATCGGCATCACGGCCAAGACGGCCACCACAACGGAAGGCTCAAGCACGCCGGCGGAGTTTGTCATCTCGCGTGACAATACGGAAAAAGAAATAACGGTTTATTTTGGCGTGTCCGGCACGGCCACGATCAGTAAGGATTATGTCGTCAAGGATAAAGACGGCAATACGATCACGGGCAACATAATCAAGATGGCCGCGGGCGTAGACAAGGTGTCGCTGTTCATCGCGCCGGTGGATGACGCTTTGGCGGAATCAACTGAGAGCGTGATCGTGACCCTGACCGCCAAACCGACGATTTATACGCTCAACAACGCGGCCAAGACGGCCACGGTAACCATTGCGGATAATGAGCAAATTGTTAACGTTGATCATGTTGGTACGCTGACTGTGAATGAAGGTGATACTGATGGCCTGACCTTCACGATTGAGCGTGACAAGACCACCGGCAGTGCTGTCGTCAATTTTGGGCTTTCTGGTTCTGCCATTCGCGGTAAGGATTACCTGCTCAAGGATAGCAACGGCAATACGATTTCCGGTAATACGGTCACCTTTGCCGCCGGCCAGGATACCATTACGCTTAAGGTGGTGCCGATTGATGATCTCCTTTTAGAAACGACCGAGACCGTTATCTTCACGCTCAATAAGAGCGACGCTTATAACCTGGGTGACTCAAGTCTCACCATGTACATCTCGGATAATGAGCCTGAGCTAAGCGTGGCCGCTACCGATTCGTCAACAAGCGAAAGTGACACAACCGGCGGGATCTTCACGGTCTTCCGCAATTCAACGGTTAACGCGCTCACCGTGACATTTACACTTTCCGGCACGGCCACGCGCGGTTCGGATTACCTCATCAAGGATGCACAGGGCAACACGATCACCGGCAACAGCATCACAATGGCCGCCGGTGTGGGCAGCGTTGTTCTTTATGTTGTGGCCGTGAATGACAGCATCATTGAGCCGGACGAAACCGTTACGTTGAAGTTGACTGCTAGCTCAACGAATCCGTCCTACTCCATTGATGAGGATGCCACAAGCGCTTTGATCACCATTGCGGATAACGAGGCAACGCTCTCATTGACCGCCGACGGCGGCCAGGGATATGGCTACTCCAAAAACAGTTCGGATAATTCAACACTTGCCGCTGATCTCAACGGTGATGGCAAGCTTGATCTGGTTTCGTACAATTCAACTGGGTATACGGTTTACCTGGGTGACAAATCCGGTAACGGCACCTATTCCGCATCATTCAACTATAGCATTGCCGGCAATCAGCAGAATATCACTTCTATTCTCGCTCGTGATATCAATGCGGACGGCAATCTTGATCTGATCGCCATTGAAGATTCGGAAGATGGGTCGCTTATCGTTGATGTCATGCTCAACAAAGGCAACGGCAGATTCGTGGATCCGGTCAAGTATGATCTTCTTGACAGTGGCTCTCCCACTGTAAGCTATGCGGGTGATGACGGCCTGGTGATTACGGATCTGAATAAAGACGGCAAACTTGATATTGCC
>CAZSYN010000015.1:0-99723 GCA_964610975.1 uncultured Phycisphaeraceae bacterium | reverse complement strand
CAGATGTTGTTGGTGGCGTACATGGCCATCATTTCGCCTGAACAGACGATGTAAATTTCCTGGGCTTTGCCTTCGCGGATCGGCATGGCGAAACCACCGCACACAACGTCACCGAGCACGTCGTAAAACACATAATCAAGACCTTCGTCTTCATCATAAGCGCCAAGCTGCTCAAGCAGGTTAATGCTGGTGATGATGCCGCGGCCGGCGCAGCCGACGCCCGGTTCCGGGCCGCCGGATTCTACACACAACGTATTGCCGTAACCCTGAGAGCGAACGTCAGCTAGATCCACGTCTTCGCCTTCTTCGCGCAGCGTATCAAGCACTGAACGCTGGGCCAGGCCGCCGAGCAACAGACGAGTTGAATCAGCCTTCGGGTCGCAACCGACCACCATGACCTTCTTGCCCATCTCAGCCAAACCAGCAACCGTGTTTTGTGTTGTGGTCGATTTACCGATACCACCTTTACCGTAGATCGCGACTTTTCTCATCTTAGTACTCCAAAACGGATGTCCCGCTTCCGAAGCCTGGCTTGCGTTTGCGAAGCATGGCGAGCCAGCCAGCGGCCTGCTCTTTCAGAAGCCAAATTTCAACAGAGTCATTCAAGCTTGACGCAGAACTCCCGCGCGCGAATGCCCTGACATTTTCCTTTCGCAACCCGCTGTGCTTTTATTCAGCAGGTTTTTCAAGGTCACACCGGGGTATACGCAACATCCGTGCCAGAAGAGAAAATGCTCTTTTTATCACGATTTTGAGGGTTGCTTAATTTTCAGCCGCACACCAGTGAGGCTTTTGCCCAAAGCGTGCTTAGCGATGAGGCATATATAGTATTTATTATGTACTAAATAAAATAAGACGTTTTCGCTTATTATTTTTCAAAAATAGTCATATTTCCCATATTTTTGATTGTTTTTTGAATTAATATTTGTTTACATGTATACTTATTGAATATTGCAGAAACGAAACTGATCTCCTGTCCCACTTCAAAAGTTGCCCAATGATCATGTTTTTGAGAGAAAATTGACGCTAAAAAATGATGCATACCCGGAGCATTTTGTACAAACCCCTGCGAAATGATGCAGATTATCGGCCTGGTTTCCCAATTTTAAGCGTTATGCGTCACAATCAGGCTCATCCTTATATAAAGGAAGCACACGCAAAAGGAAAAATATCCGGATCACCTGAGCAATCCGGGATTCAGGAACCTCAGCAATTTCCGTCAATGATGAGCAGCGCTTATGTGAGTGACAGAAATTCAGCAATCACCGGGCCCACGCGTTGTGGCGATTCCTCATGCGGAAGATGAGCCAGGTCAGGAAACTCCGCCAATTGCGAATGAGGCATTTGCCGATGCAGTCGCGCCGCGGAATTAACAGGCAGCAGCTTTTCCTGTGCACCCCAGATAATCAGAGCCGGCTGCGTCATACGGCTAAAACCATCAACCTGCGACTGCATTTCTCCGGAATGGCCCGGCAGTGCGCGCATGACGTCCATTAATTTCATACGATTTTTCCGCCGGCGCATGTTCTTAAGATAACTGCGGTAAATTCTCGGCGGCATATTTTTCGGATCGGTATATCCCAGCCACGCCACGCCATCAACAAAACGCCGCGGCGGCGTCGTGAGCATAAACAACTCGCCCAGGATCGGCATGCGGATGATCCGGTACATTAGCGGCAGCTTCTGCGGATAGCAGGCCGCGTTGATCAACACAAGGCGATCCACTTTTTCCGGATGCATTCCGGTCATGATCAGCGCCAGCGCCCCGCCAAGCGATGAGCCGAGTATCGTCACATAATTAAGCGCCAGGACATCGGCCACGCGCCACGCGCCGCGCGCAAGCAGATTCAGCGTCACGCCGCCGGGACCAAAGCCCGTGGCCGAGGCAAACGAATTGTAGTCCACAATCAACAGATCATGCGTGGCAAAAAGGTGCGGCGCAATTCCCGCAAATGATGCTGCCGTGATCCCCATGCCATGCAGCAACATCACCACGCGGCGATTGCGCTGCGGGTCCTTGCGAATAAACCGAAAGCGAATTTCCCGGCCATCATCCTTAACGGCCAGCAACGGCGCCACATCCTCCGGACGATGCGGCAAATCCCAGGGACTTTCTATAAAAACAGGCGAGCCGGCAAATTCGCACCATTCGTATGGCCATTCTGGCAACATTTCCGCAACCTGTGCACTTAATGTTTGTGTCATAAGCAATTAACCTCACCCTGTGACACAAAATTGTAAACCAGAACGTCTTTTTCTGAAACTTTTTGCCCACTTGTGCATCATAATATGTATCGGACTTTTTCTTGCACCCGGGACGTGACTCATTTAGCATACAACATATCATGGCTTCTTGAACAGGACTGTGCCGCCAAACGGCATAGCGCTACTTATGATTGCACAACAGGTTTTAGCCATTGCATGCGCGGATTGCGGGCGCAAATATCAGTGGAAAAAAGAGATCGCCGGCCGTAAGGTCATCTGCAAATGCGGATCTTCGTTTGTCATGCCCAATCACGCCCCGCCCGCGCAAAGCTGCGCGTCAACGGCCGTTGATACGCCGGCGGCAACCGCCACGGCCACAACCGGCATGACCCTTGACGACCCCAAACTTCAAAAAGAAAATATTCTGCAAACGCTGCAAAGCGACTTCAGCACAGAAATACGTCAGGCCAAGCAAGGCACCAAAACCGCCACAACCTCGGCCGACGAAATTGACCAGCAACATTATTGCCCCAAGTGCCGCGCAATCATGCTTCCCGGAACTCCTGAATGCAATTGCTGCGGATATTCGCCAAGTTCTCCTGAATTTCAAAATCCGCTTAAGGATAAACTGGTTGCCTCATTGCTGGCCGGCGGCATCACCGCGCTGATTACGGCTATAGCGTTCGCCTGGCTGGCCTACGGCATTGCGGAACTTTATAAATGGATTGCCAACGTCAGCGTATATCAGGTTGAGCTTGGTTTTCTGGGTTTGCCGCTGGCATGGTTTACCATCATCGCGATGCGCCGCAGAAAATCAGAATGGGGAATCTGGCATACGGTTGCCGCATGGTCCTACATTGCCGGAGCGTATATTATTTTTCGCACGGCCGAGGCGGCCTGGGTTGAGATCCATTTCTTCAGCATCCTTGATCTGCTGTATCTGCCGCTGCTGGGCTTTGTGAGCTATAAACTCATCACAAAGGCCAGCCGCAAACGACTTGTGCTATAAAGCCCAAAACAAATCGACATGAATAAAACGCGAGACGGAAGGACACCACTTTCGTTTCGCGTTTTGCGTTTCGTATTTCGCATTTGCCCAGCATACCTTTTTATTTTTTCATGCTGCCGCTATCCTGACATGGCGATTTGACGCCGTTTTGCGGAGACCGCCATGCCTGACGACGAACCCTTTCTCATTGAGCCGGCCACGCTTGAGGATATTCCGGCGCTGGTTCGCATGCTCAGCGAGCTGTTCTCCATTGAATCAGATTTTCATCCTGATCATGACAAACAAACCCGCGGCCTGACGCTGCTCATACACTCGCCGCACGCGGCGGTGCTTGTCGCGCGTGATCATTCGCGCCACCCCGTTGCCATGGTCACTGCGCAACTGGTGATCTCAACGGCGCAGGGCGCGCCTTCCGCATGGGTTGAGGATGTTTTTGTCGCCGCGCTCTACCGCCATCATGGACTTGGCAAGCAAATGCTGGCCGCCGCCGAAAGCTGGGCCAAATCCCGCGGCGCAACGCGCATGCAGCTTCTGGTAGATCTTGATAACATCCCGGCCGTGGACTTTTACGCCCATCTCGGATGGCAAACCACACGCCTGGCCGCACGTAGAAAAATGATGAGTTAAGAAAACGATGAACGATAAACGCTGAAGGAAAAAACGATAAACCACCAACCACCAACGATACACGATCAACGCCACACGCCTTAAAATTCTCTCATAACGCGCCGCTGGGGCGTAAGTAATTCCTTTGCGTCGCCGGCCACGGCCAAATAAGACTTCGCATACTGTAACAATCGCCCCGCCCTGAGTTCAGCCCGCATCGGCAAATGCATCTCAACATTCAAACCGTCTGTATCAGGCGCCAAGTTTATTGTCACATGATTTTCGCCGGCCTGCCATACCGCCACGATGTGTTCCGCTTCCCGCATCGCGCGATTTTCCATTGCCGCCAGGGCAGGCTGATGTTCCGGATCAACATCAATATTCATCGGCTCGGTGACGGACGCAAACGGCCGCGGCTCATGATCCGCGGCGTAAAGAAAATTATTGCGCCGGTCATCAAGCGATAATCCCGGCCAACGCCACCACACATCGGTCAGCGTTCGCGGCAACGACAATCCTGTCAGCAATTCAACAACCAGCATCTGCGTCATTGTGGCCGCACGATCATGCAGTTCAACACGATGCATCACGCGCATATCACCATGAACATAAAGCATTTCGCACCAGCGCCCGGCGGGATCGGTAACCGCAGTCACCAGCCGTCGCGTATGCGGCAACGCAGGGCGCCCGCCGATGCTCAGGCCAAATGCCGGGCCATTTCCGCACAGCAGATTGACGCCGTCCGTCAGACGCAGCATCTCCCAGTGACCCGTGCGGTCATGATAACTTGCCACCATGTGCGGACTGCGGATTGTCGGCATGCGTTCATCATCATGCCGGCGCGGCGGGATATCAAGTCAAAGGCGGGCACATCACTTCGTTCATGAGCCAAAATACAGAAGGCGGCGATCTCTCGCCGCCTTCTGTATTTTTCCCCCTCAAGATTCGTCGCTTATTTATTGTCAAGAGTCAGCGTTAACTCAATTTCTTTTTCATCGCGGATAATGCCGATTTTTGTCTCGCCGCTGCGGGTTGAGAGATCCTGCAAAATGCGGGGCAACTGAACAATCGGCCGATTATCAATCGACAGGATGATGTCCCCTTTTTTCAGGCCCGCTTTTTCGGCCAGCGAATTTTTCAGCACTTCGTCAACGCGCACGGCCGGGCGATGCCCCAGCGCGGAGATTTTACGCAACGGAGAATCAATGCCCACCGGCGTATGGCGCACACCGAACTGCCGCCGCGACACATAACCTTTCGTGGTTACCTCGGAAATTTCCTGCTTGATCGCCGAGATCGGCAACGCCAATCGTTCGTTACCCACGGCCGCAAGCCTTCCGTCAATACTAAAGAGGAAAAACGAGCTGCGTTCCTCCGCGCCCACCGCAAAGCGCTCATCACCTTTGCGCGGCGCCATTGACGGACTCGGCACCGTCACCCACGATACCGCGCCGTTACCGGCCGAAAGACACATCAGCAGTTCGCCCGAAAGCGGACGCGTCCGTGCCACCTCAAGCGCCGGCGGCATGGCCAACGTGCTGACGTCTTTAAGTTTGAGTATTGAAAAACCGCGCACATAATCGGCACCCGCAAATGTCGCGGAGTATTCCGTTCCGTCGCTGCCAAAAACCTTCAGCGGTTTTTCTTCGCGCGGTGTTTTTTCGTCCCGTTCGCGGAACAGCGCCGTCATCAGCAGTATTCTGCCTTCCGAATCAATAACCACCCCGGCCACATCCGATGACTGCTCGCCACGCAACGACTCAACACGCATCAGGCTCTGGCGGATTCTCGCGGCCGTTTCCGGGTCCTGCACGCGCTGCATGCGTTGTTCAAGAAAACGCCGCACCAGCACATAACTGTCGCCCATCATGGCGGCGGTTGTCATTTCGTTGCGATTCCGCGTAACCGCTGCGCGATTATCGCCACCAGGCGCGCCGCTGTGATTTTTACCGCCCGGTTCTTCTTCGTTTGGCGGCGGCATCGGCGGCATATCCCCCGGCCGCATCTCCGGCATACCATCCCGCTTGGGCTCAATGCGTATCACCGCCGGCCCGCCATCGGCCGGCATGGTTGACGATCCGCGTTTAATCAGATTCTCTCGCCAATTCGCATATTCCTTACGCATGGCCGGCGGTATCAGCAATTCCGGCGATTGATCAATTCTCACGCGTACCACAGAAGCCAGAACCTGGTTATAAAGCGACCGGGTCGCGTCGGCATATACTTTTATCGGTGCCGTGGCATCCGGTTGTGTGCTCGCAACGCTCTGTGCTCGCACATCACCGGTCCGCATCACCGCCGCACCCAGGCAACCGAGTAATATCACTTGATTCAGCTTCATCGTCTGCGTTTACGCTTCCTTATGATGATCTTAAGCCTGCCGCCCCGGCCAAACCGGACACGACAATCTGCTCTTAAAACATTCCGCTGCTGGCATCGGCCGAGGCAAGCCCCTGCTGATACCGCTTGCTGAGATCATCAGCATACTTGCGGGCTTCCTGCATCGTGGCAAACTCACGCGTTGACACCTGTCCGTCGGCGTCCACAACCTGCACCACAAATCCGCTGGCCAGGGTATTACCCGCCGCAACCTGTGTCGCTTTTAACGTCTCGCTGCCTGATTTCCCTGCCGCCGTTGCCGATTGTCCCACGCGCCCCATGCTATACGCACTGATCATCAGCGCGGCCACGGCCGCCACCGCGCCAATACGCCGCGACCAGAGCGCCACCGGACCAATGCGTCCCGCGACCACATCCCGATCGCACTTATCCTCAAAACTCGCCAGGCAACTGAGCGTCTCGTCGCGTGTCGGCTCATATCCCGCCAGCGCCTGCCGGCGCGCCGCGCGCTCAACGCTCAACCGCCTGAGCATCCGCTGCGCACCCGCATCCGATTGCAGCGCCTGATCAACCTGCGCCATATCCCGCGGAGACATTTCTCCGTCAAGGTATTCTTCAATCATTCTGCGATCAATCGTCATGGTCCACCTCCCGACTCTCGGCCGGGCTTGCGTAAGTATCCGGTCTTTTGTGTTCCTGCTGCATCTGCGATGCCAGCCTGGCACGCGCGCGATGCAGCCAAGTTTTTACCTGCGTTTCCGTCGCCTGTAACGTTTGGGCGATATCCTTATATGCCATTTCCTGCTGCTCTCTGAGCACCAGCGCCATGCGCCAGTTTTCGGGCAGTTCCGCAATCCACTGGCGAAGCCGTGCCGTGGTTTCGGCCGTCATATAGGCCTCGGCCGGATCACGCTCTTCGCCCAGCATGTCCACCATTGCCGCACCATCAGAATCTTCCGCGTCAAGGCTCATGCCCAGTTTGCGCCTCCGACAACTGATCACGTTTCTCGCCACCGCTTTGGCCATCAGCGACCATCCGCCATCAGACCAGTCATATTCTTCGCGATAGCGAAACAACCTTAGCAACGCATCCTGAACTAAATCTTCCGGGCTCTTGGCATCGCGCGATCCTGATCCCAGCATGGCACGTGCCAGACCGATCAGCCGGGCCATGTTGGCCTGCACCGCCTCCTCAAACTGCTGATGTGCCACCTTAACTGACGCCATGATCACCCATCGGAGTCTGGGCTCAGGGATTCCGGACCACCCTCTGCCGAGCAATCACCTGCCGGTCACCCTGTCCCTCACCCCTGTCCTATTTATATATCACGTTGACATTCGGCCAAAGTTGCTGCCGGATATCAACTTAATTGCTTTTTTACACCCTGCTTTTATCGGACTGTTGACTCACCTCATCAGGGTTTTTTCTTCGTGTCCCGATAAATTCGCCCCTTATGCATCCAGAATTGATGCGCCCTACGCTTAAAGCTGCCTATAATACCTGCCGATGTAAAAATAGATAAATTGAGTAAGTTCGGCAGAACAGGTAAAATAATCCTGTATGACGAGCTGCAATAGGGAGTATTCCCGTGGCCAACGAACAAATACCAGTCAAAGACGTTTACACCACCGGCGAAGCTGCCGAAATCTGCAAAGTGTCTCAGCAGACCATCATCCGTTGTTTTGATGCTGGCCGACTGGGCGGCTTTCGCGTCCCGGGCTCAAAATTCCGCCGCATCACCCGTGATGCGCTCATCAAGTTCATGAAGGAAAACCAGATTCCTCTTGATAACCTTGAGACTGGCAAGCGCAAAATCCTTGTCGTGGATGATGATGCGGAAATCGTAGAACTTTTTGTCGACGTTCTCAACCGCGACGGCCGCTTTGAGGTCAAAACCGCATCAACCGGTTATGACGCCGGCGTGCTGACCCAGGAATTTCTGCCCGACCTGATGATCCTTGATTATATGTTGCCCGATATCAACGGCAACGTCGTATGCCAGACCATCCGGAATAACGAAAAATTTGAACACATGAAAATTATCATCGTTTCCGGCGTAGTCAACCAGGAAGAAATCAACGAACTTCTTCAGGCCGGCGCCGACGACTTTGTGAAAAAACCGTTCAACATTGAAAAACTTGTTGAACGTATGGCCGAATTGCTGCAACTTGCATAAAAATATACATCTGTATACGAGTTAACAAGAATCCATGAACCAGCCATCTCCCAATCCCGACTTGCTTCGCACGCGCAAGGTAGAGATTGTCTTGCAGCAGCTTGATGGGCTACCCACCCTGCCGGCCGTCGCAGTACGTTTGCTCAACCTGACCGGCAATAATGAATCAAAAATCACCGAAATTGTTGAAGTTCTTCAGGCCGATCCGGCGCTGACGGGCAAAATCCTTTCGCTGGTTCAGTCAAGCGCCGCGGGCATCCGCCAAACCATCACGCAAGTCCGCCAGGCCGTGGTCATGCTCGGCTTTGAGACGATCCGCAACCTGGTGCTCTCAATCAAAGTTTTTGAAGTTTTTCAGAATGCCGACGCGCAGGACCAGCGCCGCGCCGCCGCGCACGGCGCAACATTCAATCGCGCTGACTTCTGGAAACACTCCATCGCAGTGGCCACAGCCGCGGAAATGCTTGCCGCGCGCAGCCGCCTAAAGCCCTGTCCTCAGGATGCTTTTGTCTGCGGCCTGCTGCATGACATAGGCAAAATCGCTTTTGACACCGTCATGCCCAAAAGTTTTGAGCGCGTCATAGAAATTGCCACGCTCACCCGCGGTGATATTGCTGATGCCGAGCGCCGCGTGATCGGCCTTGATCATTCCGTTGCCGGCAAACGGCTGGCCGAAGCATGGAATTTGCCCACGCTTATCACGCAGACCATTTGGCTGCATAACGCCGCGCCGATGAGCACGCCAAAGGGCGTCGTGAGTCAGCAGATGATTCAGCTTGTGGGCCTTGCCGACATGATCGCGCGCCGATTGCATATCGGTTTTTCAGGCAACTATCTGTTTGCCTTTGAGAGCAAAGCCTATCAGAGCGCTCTTGAGTTGACGGATGCGGACATCACCGCCGTCACAGAGCGCCTTGCCGACGAAATTGAGCGCCGCGCGCAGGCCATCGGCCTTTACGATGTTGAGTCGCGCCTGCTGTATCTTCAGTCAATTGCCAACGCCAATGCGGAACTTGGCCAGGCCAACCAGACTTTGGCCTCGCAGAACCGCAAACTCGCTGCACGCAGTTCCTGCTTTGATATTCTCACGCGTTTTTACCAGCGCATCACGCCGGCCGCGAGCCCCGCACAGTTGCTCACCGAAATCGGCCGCGTCGCCGCACCGTTCTTTCAGACGGATCACATGGTTCTTTTCAGCCAGGACCCTGACCAGCGCACCGGCGAAGTGCTCACATTCAACAACACGCAAAGCATACAGGACAGCTTCCTGATGCCGATGCCTCTGCACGGCGGTGATCAACGCCTCGGCCGCAGCAACACCGGCGTGAATGACTTTATCCGCCCCGCGCTGCCGCAGCTTGAGTGGCTTTTTACCCGCGTCAGCGCGTTCATGGAGAACAAGCCCTGCCTGTTCATGCCGCTGCTCTGCGGCGCAGAACCGGTCGGCGGCATCATTTGGCCGATCAACAGCGAAACGCGAGCGAGCTTTCAGACCATGCCCGATCTTTTGATGGTGGCCCAGTCATGGGGCATGACGCTGCGCATGGCGCAGGTGCACGAACAGCAGAACGTGCTGACGGAAACACTCGCCGCCAGCAATCGCGAACTCGGTTCTCTTCAGCAGCAGCTTGTGCGCGCAAAATCACTGGCGCACCTGGGAGAAATGGCCGCGGGCGCCGCACACGAAATGAACAATCCTCTGGCCGTGGTATGCGGACGCGCACAATTACTGGCTAGCCGCATGCATGATCCGGCGCTTAAGCAGGATGCGCTTCAGATTGCCCAGCAGGGGCAGCGCCTGAGCCAGATCATCACGGACCTTATGGAGTTTGCCCGTCCCGGCCAGCCAAAACCGGCCGCTACGGACATCGTCAATGTCGTAGAAGACGCCATCGGCCGCGCCAATGAGCGCGCCGGCGACGGCCCGCTTGTGGCCATTCGCCTTGAAGCTTCCGGCAACATCCCTCCGGCGATGATTGATTCTCATCAGATCAGCTCAGCGCTTGCCGAAATCATTCTCAACGCCATTCAGGCCACGCGCCTGATGCCGCCTCAGCAGGATACGCCCGAAGTGCTTGTTCAGGCACGCTATGACGCACTTGACGATCAGCTTGTCGTTCAAGTCACAGACCGCGGACCTGGCATGAGCGAAGAAAACACCAAGCAGGCATTTGCGCCGTTTTATTCCGCCAAAGCCGCCGGCCGCCAGCGCGGCATGGGCCTGCCAAAAGCCCTGCGCTGGGTTGAACTACATGGCGGAACCATTCGCCTTGATTCGGCACTTGGCATGGGCACAACCGTTGTAGTCATTCTTCCGCAACACGGCGTGTGGGAAGCACAGCCCGATAACCATGATGCATTGCCCATCCCTGAACACACCCATGAATTTCCCGTCGTAAAACCGAATTAATTTTTCCGTTTATCACAATCACTTCCGCCCTTTTTCAGGCGATTTTTTGCCCGCCAAAATAGTACCGGCAAAATCGGCGCGACATTATGAACCGACCTGAATAAATCCTTCATTTTCTTTAGTTTAGCAACAAAAGCCGCACCCCTGTCAGGACGATACTTTTGCTGCCGGACTCAGATTTCCGGCAGGTGAGGCCCGGAAGTTTCCTTCATGCCTGACGTCGCGCATGATTCCGTTTGCCCGCCCGTCCCCTGGGGGCGCTCATGAAGACACAACCCATCATTGCCACCATCGCACCTTGGCAGAACATCTTGCTGGTGGACGTTGATGCAGGTACCGCTGATGCCGTTCGTCATGCCGGAGGCATGCGTATTCGCACCGCGGCAACTCTTGAACAAGCCACTCTTGAGATGCAGCGTGACCCGGCCGGTCTTGTGCTGGTCAATGTTCACACGCAGGATCATGGCGGCTATGAACTCATTGAGTCATTTAACCGCCGCTGGCCGCACTCACTGGTGCTGGCCGTCGCACGCCGCAGACAAGTTGACATTTGCCTTCAGGCATTTCGCGCCGGAGCGGCGGATGTTGTTTTTGAACCGATCAATTCCGAATCACTGCGCAGCGCCGTTACACGCGCTGATACACAGCGAAATACCCGCCACCGCCTCGTATGGCGCAATCAGCGCCTGCGTACGGTCTGCCGTCAACTCAACAAGGCCCGTCACGAGATCAGCCAGCAGGTTGACCTGCTTTGCAATGATCTGGTCAAGGCCTACCAGGAACTCGCTTCGCAATTCAACGAAGCGCAGTCCGCCGGCGAGCTTGAAAAAGCGCTCGGCGATGACCTTGAAATTGAGCGCCTGCTGCGGCGCACGCTTGAGCTTGTGCTCAAAAAACTCGGCCCGATGAACGCGGCGGTTTTTCTGCCTGACTCAGAAGGCAACTACAGCCTCGGGGCATACCTGAATTTTGACACCAATCCTGATTCAATCTTTGTCAGCATGGTCGCCCAGACGATTGTGACACGTGCGGCTGAACGTCACGCCACTGTCAGCTTCCCGGCTGATGATGCGCTCAGCAAAGCATTTGGCGACGATGCCCGCCTGCTCCTGGGGCGCACGTGGCTTGCCACGCCGGCCATCAAGGAAAATGATTGCGTGGCGGTTCTGGTTGCTTTTCATCCGCAGCATAAACCGCTGCCGCAGAATACTCAGCACTTATTTGAGACTCTGGCCGCCCTGCTGGCACAACGTATCAGCAACTCCATCAATGTTTATAATCGCATGAAATTCACAGACGAGGATTCCGGTGAGTAATCCCGGGCGGAATTTTATCAGGGCATGTATTAAAACATGCCGGGCTTTGTAAAGAGTCTGTTTTTTCGCATTCAAGATGTAATATCGCTTGGTTCACGGCAACCGTAACGTTATAGTGGCTGTGGCTCAGTCGAGATATTGACATCCCTTTTTTGTTATCGGTCTGTTAATCATCATATTGTCCGACTGAGCAAAAAATTCTGCCAGGGCCAGAACATGCTAACAAACGATGTCAACGTATTCCCCGCCTACAACTTTACGGAGGTACTTACTCCGTATATGCCGGTTTTTTATGTTTCGTTTCTGGTGACGCTGATCCTTACGCCCATGATGCGCTTTCTGGCGCATCGCAACGGCGTGGTGGATGAACCGGATAACAAACGTAAAGTTCACGCGCAGCCGATTGCTTACCTCGGCGGCGTGGCGACATTCCTGGGCTGGCTGGCCGGCATCTCTATCGCCGTCATGCTCCGCCCGCATAACATCACCATGCAGTCGGTACAGATTCCGCCGGGCGTTCTGCTCGGCGCGGCCGTGATGGTCCTCTTCGGCTTAATGGATGACGTTTATTCCCTCACGCCGCGCGTCAAACTGACCGGCCAATTGCTCGCGGCCGTATTCCTGATTCTCCCCGGCGCCATCGGCATCGGCGCGGATCACTTCCTGGGCATGAACCGCGGCACCGCGTGGATGGTCATTAATCCGCTCGTGCGCGAAGGCGTAATTCCGCAGCTCAGCACCTTCAGCCAGGAAAGTATGATTTACCTGCGCATCGGCGCGGCGCTCTTCTCCGGAGCCGTCGCCATCTTCATTATCCTGGCAACCTCAAATGCCACCAATCTCCTTGACGGACTTGACGGCCTTTGCAGCGGCGTCACCGGCGTGATGAGCATGGGCTATCTGGTTCTCTCTGTCTACCTCGCCACACAATCCCTTAAACTTCCTGACGCCACCGGCAGCGGCATTGATCCGGCGCGCATCGTCATCTCCCTGGCGCTGCTCGGCGCGGTACTCGGCTTTCTACCGTTTAACTTTAATCCCGCCAGCATCTTCATGGGCGATACCGGCAGCATGTTCCTCGGATACATCTGCGGCACCATGATGCTCATGTTTGGCCATGACGGCATCATCCGCTGGTTCCTGGCCGCCATCATCATGTTCGGCCTGCCGATGCTTGATACTTTGCTTGCCATTATCCGCCGCAAACTCAACGGCAAACCAGTTTTCTCGCCAGACTCCAATCATTTTCACCACTTCCTGATCCGCAAGGGCCTGACTGTTCGCAAAGCCGTCATGGTGGCTTACGGACTTGCGGGCATGTTCGTGAGCTTTGGCCTGGTCATTGTTTATATTCCCACGCGCCTGGCGCTGGGCATTTACCTGGTTCTCTTTGCGTGGATTATCGTCGCGGCATTCAAAATGGGCATGATCTTCCAGAACAAAGCCCCGGCCCCGGCCAACGCCGGCGTCAACACGACGGTCATCTCCCTTGATCCGCGCGCATCAGAACCGGCCACCAAAGTCACCACCAAAATCATCGGTGAATCAACCAAGTAAAAACGTGATTCATAAATATTAAACGCGAAACGAAAAGCGGGTATACTACCCACTCACGTTTCGCGTTTTTATTTTCGCGTTATAGAGGGATATTGAATGCAAATCGGCGCGCTGAACTGGGATCCGTCTTCGCAACTTCTGCTCATCTCCGGACCGTGCGTGATTGAGTCGCGCCAGCTTTGCATGGATATCGCCGGCACCATTCGCGACCTGGCCCGCAAATTCAACGTTCCCTTCATCTTTAAGGGCTCCTTTGACAAGGCCAATCGTTCAAGCGCCTCATCATACCGCGGCCACGGAATGGACGACGGCCTGGCGATCCTCGCTGAAGTCCGCAAAGAGCTCAACGTCCCGATCACAACGGATGTTCACGAATCATATCAATGCGAACCGGTCGGCAAAGTTGTGGATATCATGCAGATTCCGGCATTCCTCTGCCGGCAGACCGATCTTCTGCTGGCCGCGGCCGCAACGGGCAAACCCGTCAACGTTAAAAAAGGCCAGTTCATGGCGCCGTGGGAAATGAGCAACGTTGTGGACAAAATCGTCAAGTCCGGCAATCCTGACGTCATCCTCACCGAGCGCGGAACATTTTTCGGCTACAATCGCCTCGTCAACGATATGACCGGCATCCCGCAGATGCAGGCGCTGGGCGATGGCAACATTCCTGTCATCATGGACGCCACGCACTCAACGCAGCTTCCCGGCGGCGCGGGCACAGCCACGGCCGGCAACCGCCAATTCAGCCCGCTCCTGGCGCGCGCAGCCGTCGCAGCCGGCTGCAACGGCCTGTTCATTGAGGCACACCCGACACCCGAAAAATCACTCTCCGACTCCGCAACCATCATGGACCTTAAAGTGCTCCCCAGCGTCATTGAACAATGCGTGGCAATCAGAGATGCACTGAAAAAGTAACGTAATTCATTACACCACAGAATATTAGCTATTGTAAACTTATTTTTTTGATAAGTTTACAATAGTACACTATTATGTTGACATGGCAAGAAAAGCAAACCCAGAAATAGAACGCTTTATCCTCGAGTCAGTAGAAGAACACCCGCAAGACATCGTTGCGCTGACAGCTGGACGATTCGAGATTTCGAGGCAAGCTGCGCATCGCCATGTCCGTAAATTAGTTGAACAAAATTTTTTGACAACAAAAGGTGTTACGACCAATCGTAGCTATCAGTTATCTCACATTAACATTGCAAAAAAAAGTTATTCTCTACGACAGATGTTGAGTGAGGACACCATATGGTTCAATGACTTTGACCCGCTATTGATACAAATTCCAAAAAACATCAAAGATATTTGCTACTATGGTGTAACAGAGATACTCAACAATGCCATTGAGCATTCACAAGGCAAAACATTAAGTGTCATATTATCGCGAACAGCAGCATCATTGATATTTGCCATACAAGATGATGGGATAGGTATTTTCAGGAACATTCGTGAGGCATTAAAACTGGCAGATGATCGCCAGGTACTGCTGGAATTGACTAAAGGGAAGCTCACGACAAAACCATCAAATCATACGGGACAAGGGATTTTCTTTACTTCTCGCATGTTTGATTTTTTCAGCATCTCATCAGGTAAATCAGAATTTTTACATAGCTATAAACATGATGATTGGTTATTGACTGATTCTGATGAAAATATACAAGGAACCAGAGTTTTAATGACTCTATCAGTGTTTGAAACACGTACTACTCAAGACATCTTCGATAAATTTGCTGATGCAGAAACATTTGCATTCAATAAAACACATGTTCCATTAAAACTGGCATCCATTGGCGAAGACAGCTTAATTTCAAGATCGCAGGCAAAACGGGTCTTGGCTCGTTTTGATAAATTTGAAGAAGTGTATCTTGATTTTTCTGGTGTAAAATCTATTGGCCAGGCATTTGCCGATGAAATATTTCGCGTTTTTGCCAATGCCCATCCAGAAGTAAAGCTGGTGGTGGAAAATACGACACCTGAAATTGAAAAAATGATTTCGCGTGCCAAAAACACCAAACTATAATCATGGTGTGAGTGGGGACATTCTTCTGAGGGATATGTTGTTATGACGAACAAAAAAAAGTGGGTCATCCGCATTCTGCTGGGGCTTGTCGGGCTTGTGATTGTCGGCGTGATTGTTCTGCTGCTGACGATCAACAGCATCATCCGCACCGGCGTTCAGGTGGTGGGCACTAAAGTCACCGGGCAAACAACAACGCTTGAGTCGGCCGATCTTTCAATCCTCGGCGGATCGCTGAGCCTTAACAGCCTGAGCGTTGCGAATCCTAAAACATTTTCCGCGCCGCAGTTTGTCACGCTGAAGCAGATCAGCGTGGCCGTTCAGACATCCTCGCTCACCAGCGATACCATCGTTGTTGACGACATCACGATTCAGGATCTGCATCTGACAGTAGAACAATCCGGCGTCAGCAGCAACGTCAACACGGTTCTGGCCGAGATCAAAAAGATGCAGGGCGAAGGTTCTTCAGACAAATCTTCCTCCGGCGCGGGCAAACAACTCAAGGTCAAAAAGATCACGCTCAAAAACACGTCCGTTGACATGCTTCTGGGCGTGCCGGGCCAAAAGTCACACGGCGTCACGGTTACCGTTCCGGAAATGGTCATTCAGGATGCCACCAATCCCGATGGCCGGGTGATCAAGGCGGCCGATCTTGTCGGCCAGATCCTTGTGGGCGTCATGACGCAGGCCGGCAACGATATCAATCTGCCGCCAGAATTTAAGAACGCCATTAACGGCTCGCTACAGTTTGCCGGCGAAAATCTTCAGAAGGCCGTGACTGGCATCGGCAATGCCGCCACGCAGGCCGCGCAACCCATCGGCGATGCGCTTAAAGGCGTCGGCGATATGTTCAAAAAGAAAAAATGATGTCATGCGAGCGATCCGTCTTATATGAACTACCCATTATTGATTGATGCGTCTCTTTTCCTCATCACGTACATTTTTATTGCCATCGGCCGAGTGCCGGGAACCAAGCTTGACCGCACCACCATCGCACTCATCGGCGGCATTGCGGTACTGGCGCTCGGACGCCTGAATTTCAGCCAGGCCGCGCATCATCTTGATCTGCCGACGCTTGCGATTTTGTTTTCTTTGATGATTCTTTCAGGCCGGCTGAAGCTTTCCGGCTTTTATACGTGGATTATTCAAAAGCTCGTGCGCCGCTCGCATCAGCCGATGTTGCTTTTAATCACCATCATCCTCGCCAGCGCCACGCTCTCGGCACTTTTTACAAATGACGTGATCTGCCTGGCCTTTACGCCGATTCTTTGCGTGGCCATCCGCCACGCGCGGCGCAACCCGATTCCGTATCTCATCGCGCTGGCCACCAGCGCCAACATCGGTTCGGCCGCAACACTCATCGGCAATCCTCAAAATATTCTCATCGGCCAGGCCGGCGCACTGAGTTTTGCGCGTTACTCGCTCACCGTACTACCACTGGTAGTGGTCTGCCTGGTGATCAACGTACTTGTCATTGCGGTTGTGTACCGCAAAGAGCTTTTCTCCGCCGCCACGATGCCAGAGCCGGCCGAAGACGAATTTATGGTGACGCCGCAAAAGAGCATCCGCAATTCAATTCCGGCGCTGATCCTGACGGCACTACTGGTAGCGGCGTTTTTATACGGACTACCACGAGAAATTGTGGCGCTTGGCGCTGCGGGCCTGCTGCTGATCTCGCGCCGGTTTTCTCCGCGTGACCTCTACGAGCAGATTGACTGGAATCTTTTGCTGTTATTCATCGGCCTGTTCATTATTGTGGGCAACGCGCGCGATCATTTGCTTTTTGACAAGATATATGAGGCTCTGCATGTGTCGCCGGATGTTTTTCAATCGCCGATGCCGCTGTCTTTTCTGACGGTTGTGCTCTCGAATATCGTCTCAAATGTGCCGGCCGTATTGCTCATAATCCCCAGTATTCCCAGGGATTCCGTGCACACGTGGGATCTGCTTGCCGTCATATCAACACTGGCCGGCAACCTGACGCTTTTGGGCTCAATCGCCAATTTAATCGTGGCCGAGCAGGCGCGGAAATATGACATTCACATCACGTTTGGTGAATACCTCAAAGCCGGATTGCTCGTGACGATTTTGACTGGATTCTTTGCCGCCTTTTATTTCATCATCATTCGTTAATAACTCGTGTCACGTCTGATTACAGGCAATTTTTGCTGTCAATACTACTCAATTCATACTCACTTATAAGGGGTACGACAAAAAAGATAATCACCTGCGGCAGAATATCCGATACCTTTATCGGTAGTTGTTGTTGATCCGCAGATCACTTCGCGAGGCGGTCCGTAATAAAAACTATGTCCGTTTTATATTTGTGTACGGAGCCACACCATGGTTGAACGTCGACTTGAAGGTACTGATGGCACGATGAGTCTCAGCGATGAGCTGACGCTCAATAACCGTTTCTGGTCCGCGCAGTATCATCGTGATACGCCAGATGTGGGACAGGTTCAGGGATATATTGTGTCATGGGTTGATGACAACACCGCACATCGCATAGAAACAATGCTGGCGCGGCAAGCCGTTCCGGCCACGATGAAGGTTCAGTTGCCCCTGCACGGCGCACGCCGCACGCCGATTGTTGTGCGCTGCGTGGATCTGCGCCGCCTTGATCATCACACCGTCCTATGCCGCTTTGAGGGCGAACTTCGCAACGCCAAACGCGAATGGGAAATCGTCGCGGCGTAAACCTGTTAAGTTAAACAAGCCAATCAAGACTGAAGTTAAGCAAGGAGCAGAACATATCTCCCGCTTAACTCGTTTAACCCACTTACTTGCTCAACTATTTTGCGCCGCCTTCCCAATCGCCGCGGCCAATCGTTCAATATCCTCATCGGTATGCGTGGCCATCAGGCTGATGCGCAAGCGTGCGCCGTTTGGCGGAACCGTCGGCGGGCGAATGGCCGGCACCCAGAGGCCCTGCTCTCGCAGACGCTCACTCATCGCCAGCGCTTTGGCGCTATCGCCGATCATCACCGGAATAATCGGCGTGACCGAATCACCGCAATCCCATCCGCTGGCCGTTAATTGATTCTTCAGCCGTTGCGCCAGCGCAAGTACGCGCGCGCGACGTTGCGGCTCGCGCTGAATAATCCTCAGCGCGGCCAGCGCTCCGGCGCTGCATCCCGGCGGCAATGCCGTGGTAAAAATAAACGTTCTTCCGGCGTTGATGAGCATCTCAATGACTTCACGCTTGCCCGTGATAAACCCGCCGACAGAACCAAAAGCCTTGCTTAACGTGCCGACACTCACGGCAATGCGCCCCTCAACATTCTGCATTTCGGCCACGCCCGCGCCGCTTTCGCCCAGAACACCCGCGCCGTGAGCCTCATCAGTCATCACCAACGCATCATGCTCCTCGGCCACGCGGCAGCATTCTCGCAAATCCGCCA
This sequence comes from uncultured Phycisphaeraceae bacterium, assembly GCA_964610975.1. Classification (GTDB taxonomy): domain Bacteria; phylum Planctomycetota; class Phycisphaerae; order WQYP01; family WQYP01; genus CAZSYN01. The sequence continues at coordinate 80,676 of CAZSYN010000015.1, read as the reverse complement.
AATCGCCGTCCATTGAAAAAACGGTATCCGTGACAAGAAATTTCTGCTGGCCTTCGCCGCCAAGCAACGCGGCCGCGCGATCATAATGGCGATGCGGAAATGTGCGATGACTGGCGCCGTCAACCGTTGCGCGCATAGCGGCGTCAAGCAGACTGGCGTGATTGAGTTTGTCGGAAACAATCAGATCATGCTTGCCGGCAAACGTCGTAAGCATGGCCATGTTGGCCATAAATCCGGAAGGGAAAATCAACGCGGATTCCGCATGCTTGAACTTAGCCAGTGCGGCCTCAAGCTCGTGGTGCGCCAGCATAGAGCCGGCCACCAGCCGCGACGCCCCGGCGCCAAGTCCGTATCGTGCCGTCGCCTCGCGCGCAGCCTCAATCACTTCCGGATGATCCGCCAGCCCCAGATAATTATTCGTGCAGAATTGCAGATAGTCGCTGTCGCCAACTCTCAGCACTCGGCCGGAACTGCTTGAGACTTCGCGCAAATCGCGATAAAGACTCGCGGCCCTGCGCTCCTGAATATTCTCCGCAAGCCTGGCATACCAGCGCGATAACGTTGTGCTTTCCTGTGACATGCTGATATTTTACGGCCAGCGCGCGAAAGGTTAAATAGCCAAACTATGCCTGAAATTAAATTCTTGTATCATGGCCATATGGCGCATACAATAAAGCCAGATGGCCATAAAAGGAATCAGACATGGCAATGATTCAAAAAACCACATTCAGGCACAAACCTCGCGCGGGTCTGCGTAGGCATAATGTCAGCACGCTCGGAATCAATACGGACGATACGGTAAAAATTGTCAGTCAGATCCGCTCTGGCTTTTCGTATAAACAACTGGCGCATTTTCAGAAAGTGACCGAACTTCCGTGGTCCGCTATATCCCGCTTTGTGGCCATACCCCAGCGCACGCTCACTCGCCGCCAAAGCCAGGGCATACTTCAGCCGGATGAATCAGATCGTATTTTTCGCGCATCGGCCATATTTGAGATGGCTGTTGAACTTTTTGAAGGCAATATCAACGCCGCACGACAATGGCTTCAGACGCCTCAACCCGGCCTGGGCGGAGAGACTCCGCTTGATTTCGCATCAACAACCATCGGCGCACGCGAAGTTGAAAATCTCATCGGCCGGCTTGAACACGGAACGTTCTCATGATTCATTCCTGGCGCATCACCAAGAGCAAACACGCGGGGAAAGCATTCTCCGGCACGGGCGCTAAAACTTACGGCGGCCGATGGAATAGCGCCGGTATCGCCATGATTTACACGGCCGGCTCAACATCGCTGGTCATTCTGGAGATGCTGGTACATCTGCAAAACCAGGAATTACTGCAAAGTTATGTCTTGTTTGAACTAGAATTTGATGAGTCATTTGTCACAACCATCGGCATAACGGATCTCCCCCGTACATGGAGAAAGTACCCGCCAACGGCAAGGCTCAAACAGCTTGGCGATTTATGGGTCGCAGAAAATCGTTCAGTTGTTTTGTGTGTGCCAAGCGTAATAGTTCCGCGAGAAAACAATTATCTCATCAACCCGGCACATCGCGATTTTGCCAAGATAAAAATCAACCCGAAGCAGCCGCTTCAGCTTGATCGCCGCCTGACCAAAGAATAAACCCCGAAGCGTCATGCTCCGGGGTTTATCTTTTTATGGTAGAGCCACCCGATCTTTCGGACTCGGGCGTCCGCCAGACAGGCATTCGTCAGGCGGCCGGAACTGCGGCCGGCTCAATGATCGACTGGGTGCGGACCAGAACGCGCGCATCACCCAGGAGGTGAAAACCTTCAATGTGAATTGACTTGCGGTGAAGCTGAGTCACCACGATTGAGAGGTATTCGGTCTGGCCGAGCTCGTTTTTCTTGTGAGTCACCAAGCCGTTCTGCTCCTCCGCCAGGCGGAGCAGCTCGGTGACTGAATTATCAAACAAAGCGTCAGTGACATGTTCTTCGTTCAGGGCCAGATAATACTGACAGTCGTTGTTCACGAGCTTTTCGTACTGCTTGTCGCCTTTACAGGGAAGGCGTTCAATCAGGCCGCGATCCGAGAGCGATTTGCTCGGGAAACAGGCCACTTCCGTGACCGTTTTGCCGCCGGTGGTTACCGCCACCAGGTGGCCGCCGCCGGTAAGAGTCCACATCACGACTTCTTTACCGCCTAAAATACGCGTGCGGCGGGCGTCTATGCCGAAAAGCTCAGGATGCAGGCCGCGATCATAAACAAGAACACTCAATCCGGCGCTACGTGGTTTTTTAGAATGAACACTCATGAGACCTCGGTTACCTCGCCAATAAGGAAAACTGATCTTGATCATCCGCGAAGAAATGTTTCCGCGGACGACGAAAAATAACGAACAACCCTCGGCCGTCTGCAAAATTCGCAAACGGTCACATGACAACTCACAGTTCACACTGGTCACGCTATGAGTAACAGCATAAAGCTGAAGCGGCGGGAATAATCGTAGTCATCAGCCACTTGTGACTGATTGGCAGTATGATTCATATAAACACTATAACGTTCTGCCGACCGACTCTTCCGCCAGAAATCAACGCCCGCTTATTTACCCTGTTTGCAGGAAAAATCACGCAGGCATCAGAACTTGATCTGCCGGGCTACCGCAACAAGTGCAGAATTTACCCGTGGCCTCCGCATTAACGTAAGTCTCGCCAAGCCATAGCTTAGCAACACATAGCGAAATAATATACTCTTAAGATTTGAGTCAAATTGCAAGAAAAAACTTCAATATTCGCTGATTTTCCGACTCCCATCCCGCCTCATTTAAGCTATAATTCTTCATATGACATATATTTCCAGCGCACAACTCATCCGTGTCAACGACCATTTTCAGGCCACAAATGCTACTATTTGCGGCGATGTGAAAATCGGCCGTGACGTGTCCGTCTGGTTCGGCGCCACCATCCGCGGCGATGTGGCCCCTATCACCATCGGTAACCGCACGAATATTCAGGAGTTATGTTGCCTGCATTGTGACGACAATGTACCGCTGATCATCGGTGATGAGGTTACTGTCGGCCACGGTGCAATCGTCCACTGCTCTACAGTTGGCGATGGCACGCTCATTGGCATGGGCGCCATTGTGCTTAATGATTGTAAAATCGGAAAAAATTGTCTGATCGCCGCCGGCGCGGTCTTAAGCCCAGGCACGGTCGTTCCGGATGGCATGGTGGCTATGGGTATCCCGGGCAAAGTGGTTCGCCCGGTCAAAGATAAAGAACTTGAATACATCCGCAACAACATGAACCATTACGTGGCGCTTGCCCACGAGCATGCGGAACATCCTGAAAAATATTACAAATTACCCCAGTTGGCTGATGCGCAGAATTGATTTCTGATTATCATGCAAAACCAGATAGCAACGTAACTCATACTCAAAACATGAGTTATGTTAGCTTTTAACCATATTCTCAAGGATCATGGCTTCCGCGGCCTGATCAACCCACGCCCGCGGAATATTGTTAATTGTGCCGTCATAACCTTCTACAAACTCTGCTCCTATCTGAAAATGCCCTTGCCGAACATACCGGCAGAACAATACTTTTGTCAGCAGAAGTTTAATGGTTGTTTTTTCAGCCAGATTAAAGGAAGCGGCTATGTACGAATTAACCGGAAAGCTGCGTTTTGAAAGAAACGATACGCCACCCACGGAAATATTGCGGCCATGCACCTTAACCATCGGCGTACCGGGCAGACCGATCAAATAAACACTCAAAGGAATATTGATCGTTTTGCGCGCACGGCCGCGACGATTTTTCGTAGGTGTTTTACTTTCCGCATCAAGTTGATTAATCACGTGTTGCAGCTCTTCGTGCTGCTTTGCTAATGAGAGTAAGCTCATGGTCTGGTCAACCTCACACTCCGTTTTTGTTTCGGGTACAGTACGCCCACTATTTTCCGTACCGAAAGACAGATGTTGTCATACCATGTAAGCTTAGCAACTCATTCGGCAATTATGATATCGGCCTGCTGAATAACCTGGTTAAGTGAAACAGATGAGTTTTTCTCAACTCAACTTTACGCGGACACGACTGGCGCCAAGTCCGACAGGAATGCTGCATCTTGGGCATGTACAGACATTTATGATCGCCTGGTGGCTGGCCCATAGCCACGGCGCAGAAGTCATTTTGCGATGGGATGATCTTGATACACAACGAGTTAAGAGCGAATCTGTTCAACTATTGAGAGAAGACCTGGCATGGCTTGGGATTAAGCCGGAACAGGAATTTTTTCAGTCCCAAAGGTTACCTCTTTACCATCAGGCACTTGAGAAGCTACGAACAAAGGAACTGATATACCCGTGCACGTGCACACGTCAGCAGGTATTTATGAGCGCGCCGCACGAGGGTGAGGGAATTGGGCGATACCCGGGAACATGCCGCGGAAAATACGAGGATCTGGCTCAGGCCGGGGCAGGCGCTTATTGGCGACTGAAAGTACCGGCCGGCGAGGTGGCGGCCGAGGATCTGCTGGCGCCAGCCATGCGTCAGGACGTTCAGGTGACCTGCGGTGATATTGCATTAACACACGCCGACGGCAAAATCGGTTACCATTTATCGTCAGTTATTGATGATGCGGATCTTGGCGTTGATTGCGTGGTCCGCGGAGATGATCTGCGCGGCAGTACGCCGCAGCATATGATTTTGTATCAGGTACTGGGACTTCAGACGCCGCTATGGTGTCATGTTCCGCTGGTCATGGGCCCTACCGGCCGGCGGCTGGCCAAAAGAGATGGCGAGTCGCGCGTGGCGCAGTTGCGTCATCATGGCGTAAAGCCGGAAAGAATCATCGGCTGGGCACTCTGGCGGATCATCGGTACGCCAAAGCCGGCCATGTGTTCTTTGGCCGAAGCGCAGTCTGCTTTTGATATGGCAAAAGTGCGCCGCGAACCGCTGATCATGACTCAGGAAGACTGGCAGTGGCTACAAATGCCATAAATGACGATAATGATCTGAAAGAACACCGGCGTTGACGCCGGCACTACATATAGCAAGGAGTTGACCGAATGCGGACGAAAACAATCGGCATGTGCATCGTTGCGGCAATGCTGGCGCTGAGCCTGGGTGCCTGTGGCGAGAAGAAAAAAGGCCCCGCCAATGTCGGGCCGATGGGCATTGAGGAATTTACCGCCGCGTCTCAAAATGTGGCGATGGGCAAACTGCTTGATGTGAGCGTGGCAAATAACAAGATCGCCGGCCGCATTCAAATTGAAAAAGTGCTGCGCGGCCAGGTGTCTGACAAAATGATTGAGATTAAAAACGCCAAAATTGAGGCCGGCGACGCCAGCAGCCTTACGCCGGGAACTCCCGTGTATATTGGTTTTGACGCCAAGAAATCAGGCGTCTACGAAAATATGAAGATCATGAAGGACGTTGACTGATTTTGCCCATTGGCAAACGATATCAACATGGCGCGGGAATTATTTTTTGAAAAAATAATTTTCTGCGCAAGTTTTGATGATTTTTTGCGTATGTTTCTACGGAGCACCCGCAGATACGTCATAAGCAACAAAACGCCCGGGTGACTATGCCACCCGGGCGTTTTTGTTTATCAAAAAGAACGTGCGCGTCCGAAGCCAAGTTCCGGTTCATAGAGACTTTTGCGCCACGCATCAGTCCGCGATCGGCAACCAAACACGCATGGCGCCAGGCTTGCGGTTATCCCATAGGTAATAAGGAATCGCCGTTAATGTGGCGGATTTGCTGGTGATTTTGGTCTCCTGTGTGTCATATAGAGTATCTGCGGCACGTGATATCGCTTTGCTGCGCAAGACCACGGTTCCGCCAAGAGTTTTTGGTTCATATTTGGCGACAATACGGGCATTTGCGGGCAGATAAAGCGACGCAATCGCATCCCGATGATCGCACTGCTCAACGCAAAAGATCAACGGCCCACGCTGAAGTGCAACACAACCCACATCGTCCGCCACGCGAGGATCGGCCACAGTACGCTCAACGGGCATGTCAAGTTTAAGATCAATGATATCGCCATCATGCCACTGCTGATTGATATGCAGGTATCCGCTGACGACATGCGCGGAGACTTTCTTTCCGTTGACCTTGAGTGTATAGGCGCGGCACCATCCCGGCACGCGCAGATTCAGCGAAAAATGCAGCGGATCAGCAGTACGCAACGTCAGGCGAATTGCGCCCTCATACGGATAGCGCGTCTGCTGGCAAAGAGTCAATTTTTGATCGCCAAGCGAGATATCCGCACTGCCGGACATATACAGGTGAACAAAAAGATCCTGCTCACTGACAGAATAAACATAACCGCCAAGCGAAGCCATCAACCGCGCCAGGTTCGGCGGGCAGCAGGCGCAGCCATACCATTCCTTGCGATGATGATCGCCAGCCGAGGCCAGCGGGTTCACATAAAAATACTCCCGGCCATTACGGCTGATACCGGAAATGATGCCATTATAAAGCGCCCGCTCAAGCACGTCGGCATACTGGCCATCCGGTTCAAGATGCAGCATGCGGTGGGCAAAGAGCACCAGGCCGATGGCCGCGCAGGTTTCCGCGTAGGCGGTTAAATTCGGAAGTTCAAAATCAACGCCGAAAGCTTCGCCACGATGACGCGAACCGATACCGCCAGTGACGTACATTTTGCGTTCTGTGACGCTTTGCCAGAGTTTTTTGCACGCCGCGGCCAGCGATTTATCACCCAATTCCGCGGCTAAATCCGCCATACCGCAATACAGATACATGGCGCGCACCGCGTGACCGACGGCATCTTTCTGTTTTCGGACAGGGATATGAGCCTGAAAATAGGACATGTCGTCGCAATGGCCGGGCAATTCTTTTTCGTTGCGAGCTTTTGCTTCCTGCTCAAAAAAGTTAGGAGATTGGCCGCGCTCATTAACAAAATACCGGCTGAGATTCAGGTAGCGCTTTTCGCCGGTGGCGCGGTAAAGCTTGATCAAGGCAAGCTCAATTTCTTCATGGCCGCAGTAGCCGACGCGTTTGCCTGGGCCAAAAACAGAATCAATATAGTCAGCGTATCGGCAGACCACATCAAGCATCGTGCGCTTGCCGGTAGCCTGAAAATGAGCCACGCCGGCCTCAATCAGGTGGCCGGCACAATAAAGTTCATGCAGATCGCGCATATTGGTAAAGCGCTTTTCCGGCTCAACCACAGTAAAATGAACGTTGAGATAGCCGTCTTTCTGCTGCGCACCGGCCATGAGCGCGATCACTTCATCCATCAGCGATTCAAGTTTCTGATCAGGATGCGTGGCCAGGCTATAGGCGCAGGCCTCAATCCATTTGGCGGTATCCGATTCCCAGAAAACATGCGGCGGATTCGGATCGCCCTTCTTCCACGCAAGCTTCAACGAATCAATGTGGCCGAACTTCTTGAGCATTTCGTATTCGTGATACAAAGTTTTGCTGCGGTTACTATTGAGCCGCGGCGACCAGAAATCATCCTGAATTTTGACCGCAACATGCGGTACCGGCTTAATCTGCATTTTGGCAACAGGCATCGTGACCGCTCCTTATGTACAATTACGATGTGCATTAACAATGTATCTCATATTTTTTTCTCAGCAAGAAGACTTCTTGTGATAAAATAGAGACAATTCCGACTATGAATGCAGAAAACAACATCAATTCCCGGCAGGTTTTGAATATCCGTTCGCGCGAAGTTCACGCGCATAACGGCGGAATGTTCATATGCCCCGGTTATGGCCGGCATGCGGAAAGAGTCATTGATTCATACGAATTGATATTTGTGCGGCGAGGATCATTGGCCATGCATGAGGAAGATCGGGCGTTTACGATTGAGGCAGGGCAAACGCTGTTGCTCTGGCCGGGAAAGCGACACGGCGGAACAACCGATTACCCCATTGAACTTGAGTTTTACTGGGTGCATTTTGATGTGCCTGATGATGCACAGGTTAAAAAAGCCCGCCACGCGGCGTCACTGCTGGCCGTATCACAAGCCGCCACACCGGCGCGGCCTGAACGCCTTGCGGAATTATTTCATCAATTTTTACATGAGCAGGAAGAACCCGGCGGCAATCCGCTCACGCGTGATCTGTTATTAATGCTGATGCTCTGCGAAATGGCGCATGGCGGCATTGCGCCCGCGTCAGCCACCGCGGGAACGGCGCTTGCCGCGCGTGCTCAGGCGTTTATCGCGGCCAATTTTTATCGTGATATTCACGCGGCGTTGATAGCGGATCATCTTGACTGCAATCCGGATTACCTGGGCCGTATATTTTTGCGAGCCTATTCGCAAACGATTACGCAATGCATTCAGGCGTACCGTATCGGGCATGCAAAAAAATTATTACGCGATAGCTCGCTGAGTATTGAGCAAATTGTACGTCAGTGCGGATTTGCCGATCCGGCATACTTCCGCAGGATTTTTCGCCGCGTGGCCGGTATTACGCCGGGAACATTCCGCAAATTACATTCGCGTGTTCATATCAATATGATTTAATTACAATTCGTTGTCGCTCAGTGGTAGTTCCGCAATGATCGTTTTGTCATTGAGGCGGCTTACGCGTACACAACTTTGTAGCTTACTTCCGGCACGCGGCGCATAACGCCGCGCGTATCAACGATCAATTTGGCATGCTTGCCGATAAGCTGCCAATCATAAGCGCTGTGATGCGTGGCAATCAGCACGCAATCGTAGCCGGCCAGCGTCTCCGGCGTAACCGGCACGCTCTTGAGGCGCAGTTTAGTTCGGCGCATCGGCCGCATTTCCGGCACGTGCGGATCGTTATAGTCAACCTGCGCGCCCAGGGCCAGCAGATTCTCCATCAACTCCACGCTGGGGCTCTCGCGCGTATCATCCACGTCCGGCTTATAAGCCATGCCCAGCACCAGCACACGGCTATCCTTAACAGCCTTGCCGCGCGCATTCATGGCCAGGGCAAGTTGCTCAATAACATAATCCGGCATGTGATGGTTAACTTCGCCGGCAAGTTCAATAAACCGCGTGGCGATGCCGACTTCCTTTGCTTTCCACGTCAGGTAAAAAGGATCAATCGGAATACAGTGCCCGCCGAGTCCTGGCCCGGGGAAAAATGCCTGAAAACCAAACGGCTTGGTGCTGGCGGCCTCAATCACTTCCCACACATCAATGCCCATTTTCTGAAGCACCATCTTCATTTCGTTCACCAGAGCGATATTGATGCACCGGTAAATGTTCTCCAGAAGTTTGGCGGCCTCGGCCACTTCCGCACTGCTGACCGGCACCACTTTTTCCACGGCGCAGCGATAAAGATCGGCCGCAAGCTCACCGCTTACCGGATCAATGCCGCCGACAAGTTTTGGTATCGTTGTGGTGTTATGCGATTTGCGCCCCGGATCTTCGCGCTCCGGGCTGAACGCCGCAAAATAATCCTGTCCGCACACCATGCCGGTGTGCCGCTCAAGAATCGGCAGCACAACTTCGCGCGTGGTGCCGGGGTATGTTGTGGATTCAAGCACGATCAATTGGCCCGGCCGAAGCTTGCGCGCAATGGCCTCAACGGTCTGCTCAATAAAACTCAAGTCCGGCTCCATGTGCCGGCCAAGCGGCGTTGGCACACAGATGATGATCGCATCGGCCTCGCCAAGCCGCCCCAGGTCGGCCGTCACGGCAAATTTGGGATCGCCGGCCATCTGGCGGACAAAATCCTCGCCCAGGTGCTTCAGGTAACTTTCGCCACGGCTGAGCATATCAATCTTGGCCGAGTCCACGTCAAAACCGACGACCTGAAAACCGCCCCGGAAAAACGCCTTGAGCAGCGGCAAACCCACATAGCCCAGGCCCATGACGCCGACCACGGCCGAACGGTTTTTGATTTTCTCTGCCAGTTTTTGTGCTTGCGCTGACGCCATGCGAACCTCGGAACAAAATGATGGGTGTATCGGAAATAATACTCCGTATGGGAGTATTGTATGTTCATGCAATAACTTTGTAATGCGGGGCGATGTGGTAATGTAGTAATTTATAATGTGATAATTGAATAAAGAGCATCTGTCTTTTCAATTACCACATTATACATTTCCACATTGTCACATGACGTCATTCGCCGCGAAGTTCGGCCAGCGCTTCGCTGATTTCGCGCGCGGCGTGGGAGTCACCGGTCTTTTTGGCTGCGGCAATGCCTTTTTGATAGGTCTCGGCCGCGCTTGCGGTATCGCCAGACTGCGCCTGGGTGCGGCCCATCATAAAATAGCCCGCAACATAATCCGGATTGTGCTTGAGAAGGATCTCAAATTCCGCCAGCGCCGCGGCCGTCTCATGTTGCCGGGCAAGCTCCATCGCCAGGGCATAGCGTAAAAAAGCATCTTGTGGCTCTTTCTTGAGCATCTCGCGAAGCTGTGCTTCTGTTGGCATGATCATTTCTCCCCATCAATCATTTTGCCAACGTCACTTTACGCAACCGTTCGCCAATTGACTACCTTGCTCTGCCTGAAAAAAAGTTGGGCCCGTGACGTGTGGGTGCATCACGAGCCCGTGGGGAGAGGAAGGAGATTGCGGCCGCAGGCCTCCGCCGACCTGCGGCTATATTTTGGTTTCTGCCTCTGTCAGATAACAACTGGGGTCCATGCCCAGCCAATTACCCGTGGCAGCTTCTGCACGTGTTCTGAGATTCCCGTTGCAAATCCGGATGAAGCGACAGGCCTGACACCGGGCAGGCAGATGGGGGCGGCGGTTTCTTAAAATCGCCAATCTTTCATCGGATACTTCGGTCCAAATATCCGAAAATTTATTATCGCGAATATTCCCTGCCGTATAATGCCAGCTAAACTGATCATAATGGACGCCGCCCGTGGCGTCTATTGAAGAAATATTGCATCCGGAACGATTCCCGCCAGTGCCTTCAAGTCTTTCGCGAATCTGTTTGGCGCGTACCGGATCAGTCTGCTCAAGCTGCATGAGGGCATAAGCGGCATCGGCATGGTTGCCAACCGTCAGCACCTCAAGCTTAAAGCCTTGAGCATGCATGGCTTTGGTGCGCGTCATGATGCGGTCAACGGCCGTGCGAGTCTGCTGCTGCGTAAGGTCTACGCGCTGCATTTTTTCGCCGCGGCCCGAGTATGCCAGGTGATACACGCATAAACGCTGAACTTTATTTTCCTGACAGTAATCAAAAATGCTGTCAAGCTGATCATAATTCAGCGCGGTAATGGTGTATCTCACGCCGACTTTCACATCGTTGTTGCGGAGCAACTTGATGGCGCGCGTGGTGGCATCAAAAGCGCCGGGAACACCTCTTAACTTGTCATGGGTGGCACGCGTGCCATCCAGCGAAATTCCGACATATTTAAGCCCCAGATGGGCGAGTCTGTCGGCCATGCGTTCATCAATCAGAACGCCGTTGGTCGAGAGGGTACAGGTCAGTCCGATTGACTGGGCGTACCCGATGAGCATCGGCGTATCCGGACGCGAGAGCGGCTCGCCGCCAGAGAACAGCACGGCCGGAACATTAAATTCTTTCAGGTCATCAAGAAGGTTGAGCCCTTCTTCATGAGTCAGTTCATTTTCGGCCGGTCCGGCAGTGGCCGCGGCGTAACAGTGCACACACTTAAGATTGCACGCGCGCGTGACAGCCCAGACAACAACCGGCCTGGGCGTTTTATCTTCTTTTGGCGTTGCCTCAAGTAAGGCAGAGCCGTGGGCATTACCATGCGATGCGCCGTTTGCGGAAGCATGCGGCGAAACAAGCGGCCTGGTGTGGCCATAGCGCAACGCTTCGTTGCCGGCCTCGTGGTTGCAGATCAGATTACTTAGCGAAAGCATCCCCGGTTTCTCTCTTCTTTCTCCAGAATAAACGGCTGCCGAGCACTATTTGTTTCAGGCAAACGTTAAATTTTTATTTTCAGAATCCGAAGCCTGCCAGCCTTTGGGCTTATAGACGCAATCAGGTTCAGCGCCCAGAGGATCGCGCGTCACAGCGTAGGCGCGCGCGCGGCTGCCGCCGCAGATTGTACGATATTCGCACACGCCACATTTACCTTTGAGTAGATTCGGATCGCGCAGCGATCTGAATAATTCATTTTTCTGATACACATCCACGATGTTATCCGCCGGGAACTGCCCGCATGTGATCGGCATAAAGCCGCTGGGATAAACCACGCCGGTATGGCTGACAAACATCACGCCTTTACCGTCGTTAATGCCAAGCGGAGCGCGTTGATTGCGTTCTGTGGCGGCCAGAGCTTCGGCATTCATGTGTTGCAAAACAAAGCGGCGATAATGATGCGCTTCCGTAGTTTTAATGCCAAATTTCTGTTTTTGGGCCTGCGCCCAGAGACGCTCAAAAACCCACTCGGCCTGATCGCCGGTGAGCCGCAACTGCGACAATCCCCGGCCGACAGGAATCAGAAAAAATACGGACCAGAGCACGATGCCCAATTGGCCAAAAAGCTCGGCCATCGCATCAATCTGCTGGTAATTCTGCTGATGTACCGTAGTGTTGACCTGCAATTCAACGCCGATTGAACGGGCAAACTGCATGATCTTCATGGTGTGTTCAAAAGTGCCCTGCTCGCCACGGAAAGCATCATGCGTATCCGTATTGACACCATCAAGACTCATTGCCAGGCGGCCCAGGCCGGCCTCCTTCAGCTTGCTGATGGCGGCGTTTGTCACCAGCGGCGTGGCCGAAGGCGTCATGGCCGTCTGCAATCCCTGCTGGCTGGCAAACTTCACAAGATCAAAAATATCCTTGCGCTTCATCGGATCGCCGCCGGTAAACACCAGCAGCGGCTTGCGCGGGAATTGCGCCATCTGGCTGATCAGCACCCGAGATTGTTCAGGCGTTAACTCCCGAGGATTCGCAACGGGCTGCGCACAGGCGCGACAATGTTTACAGACCAGATCACAAGCCCGCGTGACTTCGTAAAAGACCAACATCGGCGAATGAGGAAAATCCTCGGCCGTGTAAGAAAATTTCAACGGGCCCTGCGGCATAGGACACACTGGCCTTATGTAATACGGCGAAGACAACACGATACAGCCCTAAATCAGTTCCATCAAGAGAAAAAGAGAATATAATCTTTATTTTAAGAATAGCCCGATAACAGTTGCAAAATTCATACTGATAATGCTATTTATGGAATAGCGGCCTCATTTAAGTCAAATTATTCCCAAATGCGGAATATCTGTCCGGAATTGACTTCTCATAAAACAAAGAAACTCATCCTGTGAAATAATGCAACAAAACTTTATCAGCACGGTTATAGCTGACACGAATCTGTGTCCGGGATAAGCATCCCCCTATACGCGTGCACAAAATCATCATCGTTGGCGATTGCTCACAAGCGCCGCAGATTGCGATAAGAATTTGCTCAGCACACTTACTTCCCGTAAGCTTTGGGACTTATGTCACATGTCGTCAAAAAAACGTTAACCACCACCGTCAAGGTAGGCATTGCCGTACTGGGTTTATGGCTGGTGATTCAGCTTATTACCTGGAATGATTCCGCGAAAATTGCGGCAGGAACGGTCATCCGCCAAGTCACATTTGTGAATGAGACACTGGTGACGGTATTACCTGAACCGCCGGCCAAAAACGGCGATATCCGCGTGCGTTTTGGCAAGGCCAAAGTGGACATGCTGGTGCCTACGGCGCACGGACCAGTCAAAATTCACGATGTTGTGGATGACAACACACCTGTTGCGGGGACTTCTGAGAAACTCTCTATAGCGAATGAAATTGAAATTCCGCTCAATTACCTGACAGTTCAAAAAGGCGAACGCGTGCAGGTGGGAGTGCGGACGTTGCTGTATCAGGCGCGCACACGCTGGTGGTTTATGGCCGGAGCGTGGGTGGTGCTCTTTACGCCATTTATCATCACAGCCATACGCTGGCGCAACCTCATGAGGCCGCAGGGCATTAACATGTCGCTCAAAAAATGTTTTGAGCTTACCGTCGTCGGCCAGTTCTATTCAATTTTGCTTCCGGGCATTACCGGCGGCGATCTGGTCAAGATTGTTTATACCTCACGGCTGACAGGCTCAAAAACAAAATCAATCATCACGATTATGCTTGACCGTGTCATCGGTCTGCTCGCACTGATTGTCATTGGCGGCGCGGCCGCAGGCACTCAGCTTTATATCAACAGTCGCAACGGACAATCCGTTGACCCGATGCTGCGCAATGTGCTAATCCTGATTTCCGTCATCCTGATCTGCATTATAGGCGGAGCAATTACGTATTTTTCGCGCCGGCTCAGACGTATCACCGGACTGCAAAAATTGCTAGACCATCCGCGCATACCGGAATTTATCCGCCACACCGACAGCGTTTTGCATACGTATCGCAATCATCGCATGCTGCTGGTGTGGGCATTTATCATCAGCCTGTTTTCGCAGCTCAGCATGCCGATTTCCGCATGGCTGGCCGGCCAGGCTTTAGGCATGACATCCTCACTGGGTTACTACATGGCATACGTGCCCGTGGCGCTGCTGGCGGCAAGTTTGCCGATCTCCCCGCCGCAGGGCTTTGGCGTTATGGACTACATCATCGTGCACTTTTTCTCCGAAGCCGGCGGCCTTGCCCGCGCATCACAGGCTGTGGCGCTGGCCCAGGCTATACGCTTCCTGCCGCTATTCTGGAATGTACTCGGCGCGTACTGGGTGATTACCGGCTCCTACTCGCGGAAAAAGATGGAGCAGGAAGCGGCCGAGATCAACAAGCAACCCGATTCAGAACTCGGCAACACACAGGCGTCGTGATCTGCATGAACACGTGTTTGATGACATGAGTTCAAGATAAGCAAGCCCCATTTTCATTTATAGTTCTGGGAAAAATATCGCATGCGAAAAGCCTAAATGGCTGAGACTGGCCATTTTAGTACGGGTTCGCCTTGGCTCGCCTGGCCATATTTTCGAGGACCACCCAATTACCCGATCACTTTTTTAAGCCGGCCGCCGGCTTTGGTCAGCAGTTCGTCCGCTTCGTGATCACTCACCCGCCGCACATGCATCACGATGGCGCGTTTAACCTTACCGCCGGCTTTTTGCAGCAATGTCATGCTTTGTTCGCGCGGCATGTGTGTGATTTGCGCAATGATTCGCGCGCCGCGGTCAATGAGCTTGGCGTTTTTGGATGAATCAACATCCACCATCAGGTTGCCATAGGTTTTGCCGATCTGAACCATCGCCAGTGTCGTAATGGTATTGAGCACCAGCTTGGTTGCGCTGCCGGCCTTGAGGCGCGTTGAGCCGGTGAGGATTTCCGGGCCGCACTCAACGGCAATAAGCACGTCAACCTTCAGCGCGCCGATGTGTTCTGGTTTTGTGCAGATGAGAAAAATCGTTTTTGCGCCGTGAGCGGATGCCGCCTCAAGCGCGGCGTGAACAAACGGCGTGGTTCCGCCGGCCGCGATGCCCATGACGACATCTTTAGGGCCCGCATGCAGTTCAAGAATTTTTTCCTTGCCGGCCATGCGGTCATCTTCAACATTCTCAATGCTGCGGCGCAGGGCCGCATCGCCGCCGGCGATGATCCCCAGTACGCGCGCCGGATCACTGCAAAACGTAGGCGGGCATTCGCTGGCATCAAGCACGCCGAGCCGGCCACTGGTTCCCGCACCGACATAAATCAACCGGCCGCCATCGGCAAACGCCTTTGCGACCAGTTCAACGGCCGCGGCGATATTCTTCTGCTGTTTTCCCACGGCCTCAACCATGGCCCGATCTTCCGCGTTGATCAGCGCCACGGCATCGGCAATCGGCATCTCATCAAGCTTGGCGCTGGCGGGATTGATCTGTTCCGTAACGATGTGGCTGCGATCAGGAATCATGACGGCTCCGTAAAAATGAAGATTTGTGCCATGCTACGATACCATTCAATCATGCGATGGCAAACGGAGGTCATTATAAGAAAAAAGCTGATGGTAAAAATTCACAAATTAAGGAATACTTCGATTATGATAGAGAAAATGCAAAAACGAGAACGCCCCTTTCGGGGCGTCTTTCCGAAGATGCTATCTTCGGGGTTGTTACAAATTTTTACACTGGTTATTATACGACTAGTCGTATAGTTTTTGCAATATAAATCAAGAAATACTCATCATGATCAGCTCAGCGGAAAAATTGATACCTCGTACCATCGCATACATAGACGGC
This sequence comes from uncultured Phycisphaeraceae bacterium, assembly GCA_964610975.1. Classification (GTDB taxonomy): domain Bacteria; phylum Planctomycetota; class Phycisphaerae; order WQYP01; family WQYP01; genus CAZSYN01. The sequence continues at coordinate 64,570 of CAZSYN010000015.1, read as the reverse complement.
TTTAATCTTTTCTTTGGCCTGCGGCAAGCCAAACTCAAGCAGTGCTATTGGCTTAATGTGTGCATGCTTGCTTCGGAATTAGCAGCTGGCAGCCAACTTATCGCGACTAAATATTTCACATCACGAATTGCGGGCGCATACGCGGAAGATGCTCCCGATGTGGCTAAAGAAGCTGAAGAAAAACGCAAACGACAATCTGATTACCTTGAAGCATTATGTACCCTGCCTAATCTCCACATATATGAAGGTTTATATAAACCTCGTAGGATGAAATGTTTTCAATGTGAACAGACGTGGCGTACACATGAAGAGAAAATGACCGATGTTAATATCGCAACGGAATTACTGACAGATGTGTTTCTGAACCGGATTGATCAAGCCGTTATCGTATCAGGTGACAGCGATCTTTCGCCACCAATGAAAAGGATACGTGAGTTATTTCCGGATAAGCAGATTGTTGTTGCATTCCCTCCAAGACGGGTGACTAATAGGCTGCTTCAAACCGCGACCAAAACCGTCAACATAACCGAGAAGATGTTACGACATTGCCAGTTACCAGATGAATTGCAAAAGACAGATGGTTTTGTCCTTCGCCGACCTGAACAGTGGCGATAAACTTTACAAAATAATGCACATAGGGTATGCCGCCACGCTGCGCGGCGGCGATTCAGATAAATTTTGACCTGTGGTTTGTTCTGGCAATTACACCACTAAATATTCGCTTTTTAGAATTGCGATCATTTACTCCGTTGACGTGACTCCTTTGCCTGATCACGTTACACTACATCTCTTGATCCCTACAGGAGTAGCCATGCTTTCGGCTCAACAAATTCATGACCGGGTGCTGACCGCGCTCGGAGCGGGTGTGATTCAGCAGGCGCAGATTGATAGTCTGCATCCCTGGTTTGCGGTGTCGGCCACGGACTGGCCGAAGGTCGCCACGTTCCTGCGGGATGATGGTGAACTTCGCCTGAGTTGTCTGCGCTGCATCACGGGTCTTGATTATCCGGATAAAAAGCAGCAGGCTGCGGCGTATGATCTGATTTCGCTTAAGTTTAAGCATGAGATCTGCGTCAAGGTTTTTGTGCCGCGCGAAAAGCCGGAGATTCCGTCTGTCGCCGAGATTTGGCGCGCGGCCGACTGGCATGAACGCGAAACGTATGATCTTGTAGGAATTAATTTTACCGGCCACCCGGATTCCGTTGAGACTGACGGCGTCACGCATCCGCGTCGCATTTTGCTGCCGGATGACTGGGCCGGCCACCCGCTGCGGAAAGACTACGTGTTCCCGAAGGAATACGAAGGCATCCCCGGCACGGTAGAAATGGATTGGGCGCAAAAACCCAATTACCCCAAATAAATGTCAAAACCCAAATGGCAAATGACAAAATAAAAAACAATGAGTTTTTATTTGTAAATTTGCCATTTGAGCTTTGTCATTGGGGACGTAACACAATCAGGGTTCGGATTGACAAAATATTTTGGATACTCAAATGAGTCTTGCTTATAAATCGTTTGCGGTTGCCCCGGACATTGACATTGAATCGGATGTTCAGACCGAGGAAATGCTGGTCAACATGGGCCCGCAGCATCCGTCAACCCACGGCGTGCTGCGCCTGGTGTTGCGGACAGACGGCGAAATGGTGCTTGAGGCCGTGCCGCATATTGGTTATCTGCATCGCTGCGCCGAAAAAATCGGCGAAAATCTGGCGTATTTTCAGTATGTGCCGTATACGGATCGCATGGATTACCTGGCCGCGATGAATAACAACACCGGCTGGTGCCTTGCGGTTGAAAAACTTGCCAAAATGGAAATTCCCAAGCGCGCGCAATATATCCGCGTGATCGTCAGCGAGCTTAACCGTATTGCATCGCACTTGATCGGCCTGGGTTCCTACGGCCTTGATCTTGGCGCGTTTACGCCGTTTCTCTACATGTTCCGCGAACGCGAGTACATTCTGGATCTCTTTGAGGCGGTCTGCGGCGCGCGCTTGACGTACTCATATGCGACCATCGGCGGCCTGACGCATGACATCACCGACGAGTGGATGATGCGCGTGCGCGAATTTCTGGATTATTTTGAACCCAAAGTGGACGAATACGACAACCTGTTGTCATTCAATCACATTTTCATCAAGCGCACGGCCGACATCGGTATTCTTGATGAGCCGACGGCACTTGATTACTGCATCACCGGACCGATGCTGCGCGGATCAGGCATTAAGTGGGATCTGCGCAAAGCCAAGCCGTACAGCAGTTACGAAGATTTTGATTTTGAGATTCCTGTCGGCGACGGCCGAATGGGCCATGTCGGCGATTGCTGGGATCGTTATTATGTGCGTGTGCAGGAGATGCGCCAATCTGTGCGGATCATCCGCCAGGCGCTTGACCGCATGCCTGCCGGCGCGCATCGTGTGGCCGTACCGAAAATTTTCAAAGTACCGGCCGGCGAAGTGTATATGGAGACGGAAGGCGCGCGCGGCCAACTTGGTTTTTACATTGAATCGCAGGGCGGCCCGATTCCGTATCGCGTGCGCGCACGCGGCCCGTCGTTCTGCAATCTCTCTATCACCAACGCCATTTGCCGCGACTGCCTGCTGGCTGACGTACCGGCCATCGTCGGCAGCGTTGACCTGGTAATGGGCGAAGTGGATCGGTAAGTCAAATTCTGAATGATGAAGTCTGAAGGCTGAAAAGAGGCAGGGGCAAAAATCCTTCCGTTTTTCAGCCTTCGGTATTTATTACTTCGTATTATCTTGTTCTTTCAACTTCAGTTTTAATTTTGCACGAAGAGCATCAAAATCATGGGCTGATCTTCGCGCCAATTGACGTACATCGTCGCCAGCTTCATGGCTGAGCCGTTTACGGATTTCTCTGACATCATCTACAGGCGTTAGTTCAGCTTCAAATTTTCTCACCGGAATCGTCATGACTCGTCTCCTTTGAGAAGATCTGCGGTAACCAGTTGAGGAACAGGAACTCCCAATCTCATGCAGAATGCGGCAAGGTGAACACGCTTGTTCGGATTTGCCAGATGCTTAATATTCCATGTCAGAATAAAATCCATTTTGCTGACTATCGCAAAGGCAACATGCAACGCATCACCCGCAACACTCGGCCCAGGCATCACCTTTTCAGCAATCAGCAACGCGGCGACATTTTCCACAACTTCATCAGGCCGCAATAAGTTCAAATTCTGAAGCATCTCAAGGGCACGCTGTCCGTTGGGGTATACCGGATCAGAAAGTTCGCGAACAACTTCGGTGGAAACAAAAAGTTCATGATGCATCCGCTCTATATCCCACCACTCCAGACTTGAGGCCTGCCAGCCCAGGCTTTTGGGGGTAGTGCGTGTGGTAACGCAGGCGGAAAAGAAACTGGTCTCAAGATAAACCTTTGCCATACCTGTTATTGTAGCTATTCTTTTGATATTTGCGGCAAACATTTTTTGATTATTTATTATACAATAGCCTCATGCCACAACAGTTCCGTTATAAATTTCCCAAGTTGATGCGCCTGACCGGCCGCACGAATTTTGATTTGCTTTATGCGGCCGGGAAAAAGCGTAGTTCGCATCCGTTGCTGTCTTTTGCTGGCCGGCGCGCGGATAACGGGCCATCGCGAATTGGGATATCAATCGGCCGAAAGTGCGGCACGGCCGTTGTTCGCAATAAGATCAAAAGACTCATCCGCGAAGCGTATCGCCACATGCACAATGACGTGCCGATCGGTACGGATTGGCTGCTGATCGTGCGGCCGCATGCTGTCATGCAGATGTCGCAATATCAGGACAAACTGCGTAATCTGCTGAGAGAAGGCGTTGCGCTTGATCAAATCACGCCGCCCAAAAGCGTGCCGAGACGAGGGCGAGGGCGGGAGAAGAAAGACGCGGGGACACGGTGATGCGGCGACGCGGTGAAAAAAATTGGGCCGCAGAGAATGCGGATAAGATAAATAATGACAAAGCACAAATGGCAAATGTCAAAACAAATTCCAATTTTCATTAATCAATGACAAGACAAATGCCACCTTATGTCAGAAGTGTGTTTTTTTTCATTTGCCATTTGTGCTTTGTCATTTTCGTCGATTCTTTATGCCAAAAAGGAATTTGAGTTGATCTCCCGCATGGCGGCAAAACTTTTTTTCTTGCTGATTTGGCTTTATCGCATGACGCTGAGTCCGCTGATCGGCCGACAGTGCCGCTATGAGCCGACATGCAGTCAATATGCGATTGATGCCATCAACGAATATGGCCCGTGGCGCGGCGCGTGGATGGGAATTTGCCGCATCTGCCGCTGCCACCCGTTTGTTAAGGGAGGGTATGATCCGGTTATTCCTAAAAAAAGGATGAATGATAAAGGCTAAAGGCTTAAGTGCAGACACAAACGACCCCCGTTGTTTAGCCTTTAACCTTCAGCATTTAGCCTTTTGTTTCATTTCGCATACTTTCAGCGTAAACTAACGGGTCTATGATTGAGAAAATATCCGCCATTACGACCGCCCTGTGCCTGACGATTTACTGGGCGGCGGTGTTTGTTAAGCTCATCAAGCTGGCGCGCAAAATTGGCAAAGACCCCAACGCCATGCCGCGCGAACGTGTCGGCCAATTGATGCGCGTGATCTGGTACCCGGCCATTATCGTCATGCTGGTGCATGGCTGGTGGTATAGCATCGCGCCGAATCATGGGCCGTGGCTTAAATCGATTGCGCCCCCGGCCGACAAAGTTAATCTGACAATTCTGGTCATCGCCACGATATTGATTGTGCTTGGCACAGTCATAACGTTTGTCTGCTGGCGCAAAATGGGCCGGTCGTGGCGCATCGGTATTGATCCGGGCGAAAAACTGGAGTTGGTCTCAAGCGGGCCGTACCGCTATGTGCGCCACCCGATTTACGCCATTCGCATCGGCATGCTGATCTGCGCGATGATCGCGATTCCGACATGGGTGATGATCATCACGTGCCTGACGGATATTCTTTTGCTGCAAATTGAGGCGCGGCGCGAAGAAGCGTACATGACCGCCACGCATGGCGACGTATACCGCGGATACATGAAAAAAGTCGGGCGATTTGTGCCGAAAGCGGCCCATCGTGTGTCGTGAGAGACATACCCTCTTCCGCAGAAAGTGCGTTTTACATGGGTGATTTTTCAAAAACTCCGAACGTGCCGATACAGCTCAATGCTTTTCAGGTCTTAATGCGCCGGTGGCGCGAGCTTGCGCCCTATAACGCCGGGCAGATCATGACGCTCAGCGGCGCGCCGGATTTTGTGCGTCTTGCGTCGGTTGCGCAGAAGGTGGTGTCGCAGACGGGGCTCGGCACGCCGGTATTTTCAGATCGTGACGCGTTCGTACATTTTGACAGCGGCGCGCCGACGGAAGTGGCCAGCGCGCAGGGATCGCTTGAGGCTGTCGTGACTGCGGAAATGAACCGGCCATTTGGGCCAAAAGATTTGCCGGTGCGTTTTTATGTATTGCCGGATCACGGCAAATTTTATTTTGGCGTCACGTATGATCACTGGGTTTCTGATTCGCGCGCGATCCGCAACCTGATGCAGCGAATTTATGCCGCATACTGCGGCCTGCCTGATCTTGAGCCGCTGCTGCTGCCGCAACAGAATTTTGATGCGCTTTTTGGCCATCATCAACAGTTGCGCGCGCCGCTGGCGCGCCTGCGCGCAAGCGTGATCAACTATATCCGCCATCGCAGGGCGTTTCGCATCAATCTTTCAGAACCACTGAATTTTACATCAAAGACGCGTATTTTAGCGCTTGAGCCGGGGCTGATTAAAAAGATTCATGCGCACGCTAAAAGTCGCGGCGCCAGCGTCAATGACGCATTTTTGGCCGCGCTTGGCCGCGGCATGGGCCAATATACGGCCGCGGCAAGAAAAATTCGCCGCAACAAACTTTTTCACGGCCAGCGAAATCGCGTGGCGCTCGGCACAATTGCCGATATCCGCGAACTTTCGGCCACGCCGCTTGAGAATATCTTCGGCCTTTATTTGAGTTCCTACAGCACGGTGCTCAAAGCGCCGGAAAAGGAAAGCAGTGACACGGTGCTTGCGCGCATCACGCGCTCAACACATAAGCTCAAAGAAAATCATGGCGTGATGAAAAGTTACCTGGGTTTGCAGACTACGCTTTTCTGGTGGGATTTTTATAAGCACGCCAAAGATAAGGCGCGGTTATTCCAAAAAAATGTGCCCGTTGTGGCCGGCATCAGCAACGTCAATATGACGCGCCACTGGGTTGACATGCCATCGGCGCCGGAGAAAGGCCCGCAGGTGCTTGATTACCTGCGAATCTCGCCGACGGGCCCGCTGCTGCCGCTCGTTTTTACGCTCACCACAATTGATCAGCGCCTGTCGCTGTGTGTGACATATCGCACAACGGCGCTGAATGATGAGCAAGCGCAGAAAATCATTGACGGATTTATTCAGGAACTGAATACTCTTGCGGTATAAGAGCAGCTTGGCGTATCGTGATGCATGAAAAAGCAGTGTTGTTCGCACGATTAACAATTGATGCTCCGCGCACTACAGGAATTTCCGCATGCTCATTGCGCGAAAAATTTCTTCGGCCGTCGGCTCATTGCTGGCGCCGCCGAGTTGCTGGGTCACCGGCCGGCCGCTGCGCGAACATGAAGTTTCGCTTTCCGGCACCGCACGCGAAGAAATTACCCGCGGCATGCTGCTGCCATTTTGCCGCAACTGCGGCGCAACCACCGGCCACTATGCGGAATTTAATCGCAAGCATCCCTGTCCGGAATGCGATCATCGCGATCTGCTGACGCAATCAATTATCCGCGTGGGCACCTATGACGGCGCGCTGGCAAAGCTGGTCACCACGCTTAAATTCAATCGCCGCTTTGAAGTGGCGAAATTGCTCGGTGTATATCTGCATCAGGCCATGACCATGCATACGCGGGACGGCACGCAACCGCCGATTGATCTGCTGATCCCTGTTCCGCTGCACTGGCGGCGATTGTGGTTACGCGGATTTAATCAGGCGGAGGAAATCACGCGTGCTGCGGCAAAGCTTGGCCACTGGCCGATGGCTAAAATGCTATGGCGCATTCGCGCGAATAATCCGCAGACCAGCAAATTTTCCCGCAATGCGCGCAGGCTGAATGTTGAGGACGTGTTCTGGTGTGAGCCGGGCCATCTGGCCGGCAAACATGTGTGGCTGATCGACGATGTGTGCACCACCGGCGCAACGCTTCGCGCGGCCACCGCGGCCATCAGGCGACTACCGCAACAAGACCACCCGGCCGGTATACACGCGGCCGTCATCGCGGTCACCGACCACCGCAAGGAAATCATCACGCCTGAACCGGACGAAATGCCTCGCAGCGATCAATAACAACAGATAATCCATAAAAAAAGCCCGCGGCATTGTGCTCGCGGGCTTATGTTTGTTGTATGACACAAATTGCCGGCCATGATCACTTATTCAAGATCAAGGCCATCAGAACCTTCGCTCAGATCGTCGGTGATCTCGTCACCGTCGGCGCCCATCAGCGTGCCGCTGGTGGCGTCGTCAGCGCTGCCGGGTGTCGGCAGACCCAGAGTCGCAAGGATGCTGCCGTCAAGGAAGCCCTCAAGCTTGCGTGCGCGCACCGGATGCTGAAGCTTGCGAATGGCCTTTGCCTCAACCTGACGCACACGTTCGCGCGTGACTTTGAAAATCCGGCCGACTTCTTCAAGCGTATACGTATATCCGTCGCCGATGCCGTAGCGCAGCTTGATAATCTCGCGCTCACGATACGTCAGCGTTTTGAGAACCTGATCAATACGCTCGCGCAGCATTTCCTGCGTGGCCGTCTCAACGGGATTATCCGCTGATTCATCTTCAATAAAATCGCCAAAGTAGGAATCTTCAGACTCACCCACCGGGCGATCAAGCGAAATCGGATGGCGCGAAATCTTGAGCACGCGGCGGCATTCGCCCACCGGCATCTTGGCTTCGCGGCTGATTTCTTCAATCGTCGGCTCGCGGCCGAGATCCTGAAGAAGCTTCTTGCTGATGTTACGCAGCTTGCTCATCGTCTCAATCATGTGCACCGGAATGCGGATGGTGCGGGCATGATCGGCAATGGCGCGCGTGATGGCCTGGCGAATCCACCACGTGGCATAAGTAGAAAACTTATAGCCGCGGCGGTATTCGTACTTATCAACCGCGCGCATCAGGCCCGTGTTGCCTTCCTGAATGATATCCAGGAAAGACAGGCCGCGATTGCGGTACTTTTTGGCAATGCTGACCACAAGGCGCAGGTTACCGCCGGAGAGTTTGCGCTTGGCGTCCTCATACTCATTGAACACTAGCTGAATGCTCTGGCAGCGGCGCGTGAGCGCTTCGGGATCCTCAAGCACCAGATCGGTCAGGCCGTCAAATTCTTCCGTCATGGCCAGGCGATCATCTTCCGACATCTTTGAGCCGCGCTCGGTCAGTCGGCCATAAAGATCGTTGAGCTTGTTGCTGATGCTCTGAAGTTTCTTCATCAGCGGAATGACTTTGCTGGTGCGCAGCGAAAGTTCTTCAAGCAGCGTCACGGCCTTGCGGCGGCGATTGCGCATGCGGCGCTGCGTTTCTTCTTTTTGATTGGCAGTCGTGGCCGGGTCATGAAATTTGTCCCAGTCAAGCTTGTTCTGCTCAAGGATTTTGCGAACTGTTGAGAGATTTTCCGGAATGCGCTTGCTGATGGTGCCTTTGGCATCAACCTCGGCCGTGCTGATGCGCATCGTGCGATCAAACGGCAATTCGCCAGACTCAACCTGCGCGAGAATATCAACCGCGGCCTGAATGCAATAATCGCTCTCAAGCACCTTGCGGCGAAACGCCATGCGCGTAAGTTCAATTTTTTTGGCCAGGCGAATTTCTTCATCACGCGTTAACAGCGGAATTTCGCCCATCTGCGTGAGATACATGCGCACCGGATCATCAATGCGCTTTGAGCTGACCTCAACGACTTCGTCTTCCTTGAGGTTCTCAATTTCCTCTTCGGCCTCGCGCATCATGGCTTCGTCCGGCTCATCCGGAGCCGGGCCTGCCTGCGCCTTATCGCCCTCGGCCTCATCAAGCAATTCAATACCAAGCTCGTCAAACTGCTGCATGAGCGCATCAAGCCGATCCGGCGCGATGGCGTCATCAGGCAAAAGCTCGTTGAGCTCTTCGTAAGTCAGGTATCCCTGCTGCTTGCCCTTGGCGATCAAAAGCTGAATATTGGCATTGGCCTTTGCCAGCGGCACCGTATTGACTGTTGCCGGCGGCTGAACCTGCGTTGCTGAGCTACTCACCACGTCCTCCGAAGGAACTGCGCGTCATTCAGTTATGATTGCTGCCGCAAAAATAACGAACCGTCACAGGAAGCCGCTTCTGACCAATGACTCTGGGGCCGGAGAAAAAAGCATCTCTGGGATCGACCATCGTCCGATCCATCAGGCTGTCGTCGCTTGACGACCACTCCGGCGGGCAAAGCCCGGCAACAGACGCGACTTATGTTGATTGTTCTATCACTTAACACTCAACCATCACAGGCCGAGCATTAACCTTGCACACCATGAGAATTTTAGCCCCTGTTAAATCACGCCATCCAAAAAAATTATCCGAAGCGTAACTTTCACAAAGGACGAAAATCTCCCATTTTGTAATCACGCGATTGTAACCTCTGGCGGCTGCGATTGCTAGTGCGGGTTTTAGGAAGAATTTTACATATTTGCGATTATTTCTTGTTTACGTTCAAGGATGCGCCGGGCTTTGCTTATTAGCGCTGAATCTCTATACTCTCCGGACTGTTTGGTCCTCAATCTATTTATTACTTGTCGCAGAATTGCAGGAGCTTAACTCATGGCCCACAAAGGCAATGCTGTCATCGGTCAGTCCGGTGGCCCGACGTCCGTTATTAACCAGTCACTTGTTGGTGCGATTCTTGAATTGCACAATCACGCCGAAATCGGCGAGATCCTCGGCGCCAAACATGGCGTGCGCGGCATCGTGAACAATGACTTTCTGAACCTCCGCGGCCTTGACCGCGGCTTGCTCGAAAACGTGGCCGCAACGCCGTCCTCGGCGCTGGGCTCAACGCGCGATAAGCCCGACGAAGCGTATTGCCAGAAAATCTTCAAGGTTTTTGAACAGCGCAAAGTCAGCTACTTCTTCTACATCGGCGGCAATGACTCGGCCGATACCGCCCGCATCGTTGCGGAAATGGCCGTTAAGGCCGGTTTCCCGCTGAACGTTTATCACATCTGCAAAACGATTGATAACGATCTGCGCACCACCGATCACTGCCCGGGTTACGGCTCGGCCGCGCGCTTTGTGGCGCTGGCACACATGGGTGATGATGCCGATAACCGCTCATTGCCGGGCATTAAGGTTAACGTGGTGATGGGTCGCGATGCCGGATGGCTCACGGCCGCCACTTCGCTGGCGCGCCAGAGCAGCGACGAAGGCCCGCACCTGATTTACCTGCCGGAATCAGACTTTAACGAAGAAAAGTTCATCGCGGATGTTGACCGCGTGTTCAGCAAACTCGGCCGCTGCGTGATCGCCGTTTCCGAAGGCATCCGCTATAAGGCTGACGACAAGAAGTCGCTTCTCGCCGAAAAGATCATGTCCGGCGGCGAAGTTGACGCCCACGGCAACGCCCAGCTTTCCGGCTCAGGCGCTCTGGCCGATTACCTCAGCAACCTGATCAAAAAGAACCTCGGCGCGATCATCGAAAAACGCACCGGCACCAAGCCCAAGCTGCGCGTTCGCGGCGACACCTTCGGTTACCTTCAGCGTTCGTTCCCGACGATCGTGTCAGAAACCGACGCCTACGAAGCGCGCCAGTGCGGCATGAACGCCGTCAAGTTTGCCATCGCCGCGCCGGAAGGCCTCAATTCAGGTTCCGTCGCGATGCGTCGCGTCGCCGGCGACGACTACAAGATTGAGTTCTTCCCGACGGCACTGACCAATGTCGCCCGCCAGACCAAGCCGTTCCCGAAGGAATGGATTGTCAACGGCAACGACATCGCGCCGGAGTACGCCAAGTACGCCCTGCCGCTGGTAGGCCAGTTGCCCAAGACCGGCCGCCTGTTCTAAAAAATCGGCCGTTATCCTATTTGATCGCAAAAACCCGGAGCAGAACATATCTGCCTCCGGGTTTTTTATTGCTTTGGTTTTTCCGGGAATCGTGTGGGATTTTTACCGCATTTGCTTTGCCATTTGAATTTTGTCATTTTTACCATGCGCACTATGATTGATTTTGTATTGTTACCTGACGCCCTTTGAGGTCGCCATTTGTTTTCTGGAGCAGCACGCATGTTCACGCGCCGCGAATTTGTTATGGCTTCCGGAATGATGACAGCGGCCTGTTTTGGCTGGCTTGGCGGTTGCGGCAAAAATAAACCGCTCACATCGCAATCAGTAATCACACCGGATCGCTGGCGCACACAAATGGCCGCGATTGAAAAACAATCCGCCGGCCGGCTTGGCGTGGCCGTGATCAATACCCAGGATAAAAGTGTTTATGGCCACAGCATGAATGAACGCTTCGCCATGTGCAGTACATTCAAGCTTCTCGCGGCCGCGGCCACGCTGATGCGTGTTGATGCCGGCAAAGAACAGCTTGATCGCCGCATTCCTATTGTGCGTCAGGATATTTTAAGTTACGCGCCGGTGACAAAAAATCATCTTGGCCCACAGGGCATGAGCGTCGCGGAACTCTGCGATGCCGCCATAACGCTCAGCGATAATACGGCGGCCAATCTGCTTCTGCGCGGACTTGGCGGCCCGCCCGGAATCACGGCCTGCGCGCGCGCACTTGGTGATACGCAAACGCGCCTTGATCGCATTGAGCCGCATCTCAACGAGGCAATCCCCGATGATCCGCGCGACACCACAACCCCTTTGGCCATGGCCCGCAACATTCAAAAACTGATTCTCGGCAACGCGCTTTCGCCCTCTTCGCGCGAATTGCTCACTTCGTGGCTGGTAAACAACAAAACCGGCAACGCACGTTTACGCGCCGGCCTTCCGGCTGATTGGCGCATCGGCGATAAAACCGGCACCGGTGATCACGGCACCGCCAATGATGTCGGCATCCTCTGGCCGCCGCAGCGCAAACCGTTGATCGCCTGCGTTTACCTGACGCAATCAACCCAATCCCGCGACAATCAGGAATCGGCCATCGCTTCCGTCGCGCGCCTTGTTGCCGGATAGCGGCTTATTGCTGATTGCTTTTTTCAGACACAAGGCGTTGCGCCAGATTGTAGGGAATAATTGCCCGGCAATCCGGATATCGCGGACAACCCCAAAAACGCCTTCCGAGCAATACGCTTTTTTTCGCAGTGCACAGCACCATCGGCAAGCCGCATTCGGGACACATCGGCGCGGTATCCTGCTGTTGGTTGATGGGATTTGCCTGTGTTTTTTCACTCTCGCCATGTGCCTGGGCCTGCTGCAATGTGCGCCTTGCACCAAGCACGCCGTCAATGAGCGCAGTCAACGCTCGGCCATCCGTCAATTCAATATGATTGTCCCTGGCAAGCAGCATTGCCTTATGCGTAAAACTACCCGATGTCACCAGGATGCCGCCGTCAGCGTTTAAGTTTTTCATCACACTCAACAGTTTGTGCACAGCCGATGGGCGTACAGTTGCGGCTCGCCAATATTTGCTCTGCACCAGAACCAATTTGTCCGCACAGGTCAGCCGTATATCCGCACCGTCATACCCCTCGTCACCGCTGACAACTTTCGCCGCATAACCTTTTTGCTGATAGGCCTCGGCCAGCAGATATTCAAATTTTAACCCGTTATCCTTACGTTGAATGCGCAACATCTGATCTGCATTGCCGATGCCCGGCCGGCGATTCAAATGCTGGCGATCAACAAATTTGACAAGCTCCGCATAACCCCACGCCAGTAAAATAAGAACACTCGCGCACCAACTGAAGACGGGAGCAAAACCATGATAAAAAGCAGATAGGACCGCCGGCGCATCCCATTTTGACATAACAAATGACGAGCCAAACCGAATCATCAGCCAAGCGGCCACAGCATGCGCCGGCCCCACCCACGCCGGCATGCCCACAAGAAAATCAACATAACCATCAAAATATCGACCGTTTTCCTGCTTTGCCACGTCGCCGATCTCCCGTTGCGTGCATCTGATTGATTGTGCTTTGCATCACGCATAGCCTGAGTTTCAGACAAGTATAATAAGCCATAAAGCACACAGAGGCGACTATGATAAAACATCAATAGTGGTAAAGTTATCGCAGCGGGATAATGATGAGATCTGAATAACATTCGGTCTGATGAAAATCACGCCTATATAGTTTCGGAAAAGCAGAATATTCAGTGTCGGGCAAAGCGAGCGAATAATTATACCGCCCCACCAAAAGAGACCACCTGGCGTCAGGTTCCCAGTTCATACCATGCGTTTGAAGAAACGAAATCGGGATCGCAGCTTCAAGAACCCACCCGTGGTCCACATCCTTTGCCTGATTCAGAGTTCCGCGTAATTGAACGGCCACGCGAAGCGGATATTCCGTAAGCAATGAGCCTGGCAAACGGCGGCCGCGTGATGGCCAAAAATAGCATGTCTGATATCCTGCCGGATTGATGTGAAATTCAACATACTGCGGTTTATCTTTTGGTTTGAGAAATAACTCACACACATCCCCTAGTTGATACTGGGCCAAACCATTTGCCGTGCTTTCCGTCATAATATCAGAATCATCGCACTCTACAGCCAAATACACATATTGAGCATCCCACGCCAGCGCAAATGCGGCGTTCTCTGCCAGTGGCACATTCGCGTGATTGCCTGATGATTGAATAGCGTGCAAACTATAGCGTGTTGAATTTTTCCACACAGAATCATTCAGATAACCATCAATTATAACAGGCGTATCGGCATGCAGAGCCAAAACAGTTGGTCGCGGAGCATCAATCACCGCAGCGTCCTTCTGCCGGGATTGAGAACAACCTGAACAAAGACTCATCATCAGACAGCACAGTAAAAAATTATATAGCAGACGGCGCATCATAACGGTTATCCCATTAGCAGGCATGAGAAGAAGATGTTTCCGGATGTTCAGCGCTCTTCTTTTTTTCGGCCGGAGAATTACATGAGGCGACAACACCCGTATCTTCCGGATTGGCCGTGCGATGCCTGATGCGAAGATCCCTGAACATCTGGCGCGCATCACGCAAACCGCCCCAAATCAGCCAGAAACTCAAACCGATTCCCAAAAATCCGCTGAGCCATATTTTACACCACCAGAACCATGACCACGTAGTATCGCTGATACCAAAGGCGAATTGCCACAGACAACCGAGGAGAAAAAGGCCCCACCATCCCATGCTCCAGTAGAAAGTCGCCCAGAACAAGACTTTTTCTCCACGGGTAAAATCCGGTGACAGGCCCATAATTTCACGCCATTTACGCCGTGTCGTCACGCACTCCTCAGCGGAAGAATCTTCGGCAATCGCAAATGAACCGCGATGCAAAAGACGATCAAGATCATATTCCTCTTTGCGTCCCAGCAAGGACACCGCGATATATAAAACGGAGGCCGTTGCCATCGCAATAAAATAAATAATTTGGCCATTAATCGGGAATTTTTCTGCATGCGCCATCAGCCACGGTTGAGCCGGGAAGAGGTTCAGCAGCATGGGCGCAAAATATTCCTGCCAGAAATTCTGCACCATCATGCCGCCGCCGGCCAATAGCGAACCGGAAATAAGCGCCGTCCACGCGGCCGCTGTCGTGCCGCGTTTCCAGTAAAGTCCGCCGATGATCACCGCGCCGGCGCCGCCGAGATAAATCGCGCCGGTTACGGCAAAGAACATCAGCACGTATTGTTTAAGTGGAAAAAGCATACTGAACGTATAACCAAAAACAGCAACACCCAAAATTGAGATTCGCAGCAGCAACAAATGCCGCCTGGCGCTGATCGGCTTTTTTCTCAATGGCAAAATCACATCCTGAACAAAAATAGATCCCCAGGAATGAATATAAGTGTTGTCGCAACTGACGGCCGCGGCAAGAAGAATCGCGCCAAAAAGCCCAAGAAAACCGGCCGGAAGGATATGCGTTAAAAAAATAGGAACCGTCGTCTGATTGCGAACGCGCTCATCGGTAATCGCTGAGAGCTGCGCCTGAATAGGAGCGGCGATATCCGCAAATTTGGGATGATGCAGCACGGCATAAGCCGCAAGCGGAATCAGCAGCAGGCACATGGCCTGAACAAAAGTACGCCAGGACGAAAGGACGCCGGCCATTTTAGCTTCATGCGGTGTACGCGCCGCGGCCTGATAGCCGGAATTACCCTGCCATGATTTGAGATTATACACCTGCCCGAAAATCGCAATCAGAAAATACCAGATATTAAAATCATTGACGGCATCGGTCTTAAATGGATTGAGCAGGGAATGATTTTCCGGCGCCATCTGCAAACCCGCAACAATATCCCCCCAGGCAAACCGGTGAAATAGAAAGACCAGCAGAACCGAAAAAATGAGAAGCGTCAGCAATCCTTGAAAAAAATCCGTGATCATAATTGAGATTTGCCCGCCGCTGAGCGCCGTAAACAGCGCCAGCGAAAGATAGGCGGCCATCACCACCGGAAATGTGGAAATTTGCCATGATCCCAGCGCAAATGTTTCCGAAAATCCGAAAAACACAATAAAAAATCGTGACGTGACGGCGGGAAAAATACCATAATTGAGCACACCGGAAACCCAGCAGAGCAATCCGGCAAAAAAACGGAATCGCCGGCTGTAGCGCATCTCAAAAAACTGAGCCAGCGTCAGCGCGCGCGTCTGCCTGAAGCGATACGTAATAAACCCAGTGAGGGCCATGATCAATGCGACTGGCAAACTCATCATGGCCCACCACTGGGTCGGTAATCCCGCGGCGTAAAGCATTTCCCATGCGGCGATAATGGATATTGCGCCGCCGAGCCCCTGCGACACCGTCAAAAGATAGCGACCGGCAACGCGCCCAGCGACAAGAAAATCCGCAACAGTAGAGACGTAACGCCGGCAATAGAGCGTTAAACCAATCAACGCCGCAAGAAAAAAACCGACAATAACCCAGTCAATACCATGCAGATTCATACCAACTCCAAAACGCCGGGCGCAGGCCACATATCAAATAATTTATCTACGACGATGACGTGCGATCAGCAGGCTGCCGCCGACCAGGCCCAAAACACCAAAAGTTGCAGGTTCCGGTACTGGTGCGGTCTGAACATTCACGGACAGAGACTGAATGCCAAGACGGCCGCTATAGCCGTAATCACCGATGATAACATAAAACGTAGAGGTATCCGTCGGAACATTCAGCGTCCATGTTTCGTAATAAATACCATAGGTTGACGACGTGCTTTGCACTGACGTCTTAGTGAATGACGAAAGATTTGACACACCCGAAAGATTAGCGGGTGTCGTGAGCGTCGAAGAGACGCCCATCAGCAGTGAACTGGCAGTGGCCGCTGTCGGAGTTCCGTAAAATGCCACGTGCGCGGTGATGGTTCCGCTGGTCACAGTCACAGAAGGATCAACCGTAAATTTGTATACGATTGATCCGGTGTTGCCGTTTGCGCCGGGATTGGCCACAACCACCGGACCGGTAATACTGTTAAGCGTTGAATCACTCCATGCCAGATCGGCATTTCCCACACCGCTGTAATAACCCAGAACCGCATACACATTGCTGGTCAATGCGGCATAGGTGGAATAATCCGTGGCAAAGGATGAATGAGCGGCCGAGAGCACAATATCTTTTGAATTATCCGCAGTTTTGAATGTTGCGATCGGCGTACCGACAACTGCGGCATAGGATGACGCGGCACATGATGCCAGAGCAGCCAAAGCAAGAATACGATTGGCATAAAACATGATCTTCTCCTCTTTATAATACAATAATTTTAAAACTGACTATTTTCTCAACATTTCCCACGTAATGTCTGGTAACTTTGTGATCAAACGGAAGCTGCCCCCTTTCTTGTATCAGCAAGCGCTTTGAGGCCAAGAATGGTCCAGAAATGAAAAAATCCCCCCAACGCCGGCGTGGCTTTCCCGGCCGACGGATGCAGCCAAATGGGGATGCCGCCGTGCAGATCCGGTTTATCAGGGGTGCAAAACGCGCCGAGCACGGCCTGAAGAGCAATACGGCAGGCCGCCTCGCGATAAGCCGGATCGCCGGTTATCTCGCTGGTCCACACAAGGCCAGAAACGGAATCCGGCGTATGCGTGCGCCAGATGATTTCTTCCGCCGGACTCTCACTGTAAATATTCCCATACGGCGTGCTGCCGCTTTGGCGATATTGCAGCAAAAGAAATTGTCCCAAACGCTCCGCAATGCGTTTAAGCACGGACTGGCCTGGCGCCAGCGCCGCCGCTCGCGCAACACCGGCCAGTATATAATGATGAAAATGCCCCTTCTTAATCGGGCTAAAAACCTCAAAACGATCCGTGCGGATATCCTCGGGAAACGAGCCGTCCGGATTCTGATAACGCTCAAATGATTCGGCAAAATGATTCAGCGCATCGCAATACCGCTGTTCTCCCGTTGTTTTCCAGAGATCGGCAAAAGCTCTGCACACATATCCCACACGCGAATTGATTTTGATCGGGCTAAGCCACTTGGCCTGCTCTTGAATAGACAAGCTCGGCATATGGGCTGGTAAATCACGAGGAACCCACCCTTCGCGCAAAATGCCGGTCTGCTGCTGAGAACGAATCAGTTGCCGTCCGACGATTTCTGCGATATTGCGATATTTATGCTGGTGATAGCGCGATTCAAGCGCAAGAAAAGCCGAAGGAACGCGTATGGCATAATTGGTCATATACAGTCCGCTGTCGCGCCAATACCAGACCAGCCCCACGCCGTCTTCTTCCGGCCCCTGATAGATGCCCCAGTAAGGATGCATCATTGCCTGGGCATAATGCAAAGCGGCGCGCTCATATGATTCATCATGCAGATAATCCGCCAGCCAGAGATACGCCTCAATGCGCTCGGCGCAATTCGAGTGCGGAAAATACCAGGTAAATTGGCCGTCTGCATTCGGATAAAGATCACGATAACCGGCCGCATCGGATAATTCCGGCGGCAAAGCCTCAATGGTGCGCAGCGCCCAGCGCGCTATGGCCGGTATTGCCTGCGGCAGTATCTGCCAAAGCAGAGCTTCAGTCTGGCCGCCAGCGATCAGGCCAAGTCCCTCATAAGGTTGTCGTGACGTTCCTTGAAACATACGTCTTATTTCTCTTCAGCAGGAATGAGCAATCGTTCCGCGCCATCGGACAGATATAGCGCGCCACCCGTGAATCGCAACGCCATATCCTGCGTGTAAAAACCTGATGGCATCGTGGCCGGTTTGGCAATATGCAGACGAATCGGCTGGCCCGCAGGCAGTTCAAGCACGCCGTTATGGCTAAGGATCACCGCCGGCTGGCCATTGAGCTTGAACTCCGCGCATTGTTTGCCGCCCATCGTCAAGTGGATTTTGGCGCTTTGCTTCAGCGGCGGCAGATACACGTCAAAATCATTCGTGTAAAAGAAAGTCGCCGGCGACTGCATGGCCATGTGCGTGTTATAAATGCGCACGCCATACCACGCCAAACCGCCAGGCCCGCCGCTGATCACCAGCGCATACGTACCGGAATGCGGCGCGGTAATGGATATTTTTTCAAGATCACCCGGCGCAATACTCTCATGGCGCAGCACTTTGTTGGCCGAATCCATAATGACGTAATGCAGAGGAATCGGGCGGCGATTGCCCGCAAGATGCCTGGCGTCAATACGAATGGCCTCGCCGGCCTGAGCATAAAAATAAAGCGTCTGCTGATCGCGAAGGCTCAGCCACTGCGGCACGCCTTTACCGTCGCCTGATGGCCTTAAATCAGGAACCTTGATATCTTCATATTTTAGCACAGGCAGCAGCGGACGCATGGGCTCAAAGGGAATGCCGCTGGCCGCGGTCACGCCGGAAGCCAGATCCTGGCGAACCTGTTCATTGGCGCGCTGGTAAGCCTGCCAGTAATCAGCGGGTTTATAATCGGCCGGCAACTGATACATCATGGGAATCGGCCCTTTCCCCGGCACCAGCATTCCCAGCGACCAGCTTGAATAACCATCCGTATTTTTAATGGCATGATAACCCTGAACCGTCACATCCGCTGGCCGATAGTTATTCACGCGCAGCCAGGGGATAAACAGATTATTGGCATTGGCGGATTTAATCCGCTGCTGCTCCTTGAGCACTTCCTTGTCGTATCCGCTGGCGTTATACATGCACCAGTTATCCATAATGGCCGGCGTTTGTGCTGTCGCCAACGCGGTAATAAACGGCGTATAGAAGGGATTTTCAGACGCCGGCATCATTCCCAAAACCAGCGAAGAATTTTCCGCATGCAATTCACGCTCAAGCCTGTGCGCCACGGACAAAAGCTCAGAGCGAAACCAATCGACATAAGCCCGATCAAGTTTGGTGGCCGTCAGCGCGGCCAATCTTTGCTTCGCCGGCGTATCGGCGTTCAGTTCCTTATGCAGTAAAACAAATGACCGCCACGCTGCGTCATCATAAGAAATGCCGTCATTGTGCAGAGTCTCAAGATCAAACAAAACGCCGGAGATCGGCAAGTCTCGGCTGGCGCGCGCAAGCTCAAATGCGTTATTGAATATTTTACGCCACGTGGGCCAATGAATCAGACTGAACCGATTGGCAACAACCTGCCCATCGGCCCCGACAAACGGCGGCAGATCGCCATCAAGCTTATCATTTCTCGTACCGTCATAAGGATTCGGGTACACATACGCCAGCATCACCATATTGCGGCTGCGAAACGCATTGACGGCATGCGACAAACGGTTCATCTGGTCAGTTTTGGACAAATCAAGATTCGTCGGCTGAATTTTAATCTGCACCGCATTAAAGCCTGATTTTTCCATGAGATCAGCATACGTATCAATCGGAATTTCACTTTCCCTATCAACCCAGAAACCAAAATAGCCTGAAAGAATTTTTGCGGGCAAAACAGACTTGCCCGGCAACACAGCTTCCGCATGAACCGGCGCAGATGCACCGCAAAGAACGGCAAGACAAACGGCAAGCGCCAGATTCACGAAAAATTTTCGACCGCCGACGGACATGACAACCCCGCATTATTTCATATAGACAAAAAATGTCATACGGACTCGATTGTGACGTACACAAGCCACGCGCGCACCCACTACGTGATCCGTCAATACGGAACTTCACGCATTATCAAAAGCTTCGCGCGATTTTACATCTCCGCGTCCTGATGAACTGAATCATCATGAACAGCGCTCAACATTATTCTTCGTTGAGATTATCGTAGAGGAAGTTATTGAGGACTTTGTATGCGGCAGTATCAGTTGTTGGTATCGCCCAGGATTCGGCGTGGCCATCCGCATAGACGATATTGGCCGAACCATCATGCCGCCTGCCGCCGACACGCATATAAGGAAGCGGATTGCTGCCATAGTATGCATTGATCGTTGATGTGGGCGGAATAAATCCGTTTTCTGCAAAAATCATGGTTGTCGCCGGTTTGCGAATATTGGTTTGTTTCAATCGCATGTATTTGGTGGGATAATAGGTGCTGCTGTAGACCGACAATGAACTGCTTGAGCTATCCCACACGAACCAGCCGCCGATAAAGGAATTAGCGCCGTAGGAAGCGTAATTGTAGTAATTATCCACAAGCGGATCTTGGGCCGCCGCAGGACAAAACAGCACAGTACGAAACCATGCGGTTGATGTCGGCGGCGCATAGGTATATGGTGACGAGGCGCTGTTGATCCAGCTTAACTTGTGAACATATTCCGTATAGCGATATTGCCAGTTGGCCGAATACCAGACGGGACTGCCATACTGGGCATTCTGTGGCAATGTGGCCGGGGCAATCTGGCCATCAAACGAAGCGGCATACATAAACCATCCGTTGCCCATCTGCTTTAAATTTGACAGACAAGCCACATTTTTCGCCTGTTTCTTCGCTTTTGCCAATGACGGCATCAAAACTGCCATCAAAATGGCAATGATTGCCACAACAACAAGCAATTCAATGAGTGTAAAAGCGGATTTTCTTTGCACAGTCAACTCCCTTACCTTACAGACAATTCACCCAGGAGATCAAACGCACTCCGTTTCCACACCATACCGATACAAGACGATTGAATTGATCCCACAAAACGATCAATACGCCTTGCCCTCGCCGAACCAATACAGAGAATATCATGCTGAAAACTTAATCAGATGCATAAATCGCGGTTGTGTCATGAGGCACAATAGAGACGGACATCATGCGGGCCATGTTGCGCGTATCAACCTGATCGCCGATTAACTCAGCGAGCATGTCCACGGCGGCAGTACCCATTTTTTCCTTGTCATATCCGATGGATGTCGGCCTGAGCCCTTTGCGGCTTTTGAGATCCACATCATCAAAACCGATCACCGACATCTGTTCAGGAACGCGAATCCCGCTGTCATCAAAGATATTCAGACAATGCATGGCCACTTCATCGCCGTGAATAAATACCGCCGTCGCCCCGGAGTCAACTATCTGGCGGCAGAGTCCGGGCAATTCCTCATGAGAATTGTGCGCCAGAGAACAAACCGGCTTGAGCGACTGGCCCGCAAGAAAATCCTCAAATCCGGCGCGGCGTTCCGCCCAGAAATGAGCGGCATCATCCTTCACAAGAACCGCCATCCTGCGATGACCCAGATTGTACAGATATTCGGCGGCGACATGCCCGCCTTGATAATTGTCCATGCTTACATAGCTAAATTCGTGATGCCGGGGCGTACGGTTCATCACCACAACGGGAAGATTTTGGGCGCCGGCGCATTCAAGGTAACTGTTATCCAGTGCGGTTCCGATGAAAATAGCGCCGTGCAGTTCGCCTTTTTTGAGCATTTCCTGGTAAACCAGATCCTGCTCAACGTTTGGCATGCATGCGAAAATAGAAACATGATGCCCCAGTTCCGCGGCCCGCCGCCGCATCGCCGTCATCCACGACATGGCCAGTGGAAAAACCTGCCCATTGAGCATGACCGACTGCGAATAAATAATCGCGATGCTCAAAAGCGCCTTTGGCTTGTGATTCGCCGCATCCTCGGCCGAGCGATGCTTGTACCCCAATTGCTTGATGGCGTTTTCCACCCGCAACCGGGTCTGCGCACTCACGCGATCGCTGCGATTAAGCACAAGCGATACCGTACTGGGCACAACTTTGGCAACCCGCGCAATATCCCGGACTGTCGGCGGCATAAAAATCCCCCATGTCGACCGTGGCTGTTTGAACGCATAGAGTAAAACACAATCGAACAAACAACGTTTCGACACCCAATAGACACAGAATATCCCGCCGATATCAATAAGCAAGAAAATTTTTCGTCGTTTTTGTTCGATTTTGTTCGATTTAGAAGCACGCTCCTGTAAGCTGCACATTCAATACTTAATTCAGTTCACTATTTATTCAAAATTTCATCGCCGGATTTATTTTAACTCTACGCTCTATACGATTTTCAGCCCGCAATATGCGTCACCTGCCTACCCCTCAAATCATCCACGATTTGCCTGTAAAAATACAAAATAGGAGAGATACATTGATGACAGAAAACAATGTTCGATTCGATGCTATCACGGGCACACATTTACTGGCCTAAATAGAACTGCTATCTGAGAGCCTCTTTGAGAAGTATCCGGGGCCATCTGCTGGTCTGCCTTTGGGCCTGCGGCGTCCTCGGACACTCGCTGATATTAGCCAATATCACTCGGTCCTGCGTCCTTGCAGTCCCAAATGCATCCTGCGCATCTGGCCGCCGCCTACTTCTCAAACTGGCTCTTAACATTGGTAAGTTTTACGTGAAAATTAACGTGCAACTTGGTATGCTGTTTTTATGTCAGATGGTGCCGGGATAGTGGCATTGCCCGTGATCTGTTCATGTGCGTTCGTCCAGTTCATGATGGCACAGGCACAAGTCGTTTTAAGGAAGCGAATAACATCCATCAAGATTCAATTGTTTAGGGAGTCGGCAACAGATGAGTTGTGATGCGATCAATGCACGCCGTGAGGAATGGTATCGTCATGTCCGCCGGCATATTCCTGAATATTTCAATCCGGACGGTTCTGGAGCAATGCCGCAATTCAATCCGCCCTGGCGCGAGCCTGTGTGGATTCTGCCGGCGCTTTATACCGGCTCCGCCGGCGAGATTGCCCTGGCCAATCGCATCGTGGAGCGCTACAACGATGATCAACCCTGTTATCGCGTGGATGAAAAACGCACGCTGGCCGGCAAAGATTTTAATATTTTTCAGTCGACCATTTTCGCAAAGAATCTCAAGCAATTTGGCCATCTGCTGACTTCCGGCGCACGGCAAGTCATGCAGTGGCACACAGAACAGGTATTCAAGACTTGCCTGGGCGCACAACAAAGCGACTACAAATTTCATGGCGCCAACGACAACATGCCCATGATGGCCACGATGGGCAACATTCTTGGCGGCGAAGCGCTTGGTTCCCAGGATGCCATCGCTCACGGACGGTGGATGCTTCATCAGTTCCGCCGACTGCTCAGCCGCAGCGCATGGGCATCCGAATATAACAGCGTGACGTATAGCGCGGTGACGCTCAGTTGCGTGGCTAAAATCGCCACATACAGCGGCGCACAGGATATCCGCAACCTTGCTATGCAAATTGAGCATCGGCTCTGGGCGGAAATCATTTTACATTTTCATCCCGCCACTTTGCAGCAGGCCGGACCGCACGCCCGCGCCTATGCGGTGGACACGGCCGGGCACACGCATTCTTTACATATGCTGTACTGGCTGATGTTTGGGTCTGAAATAAGCGGTCGGGATATGATCCGGAATTGCTTTTCGCCTGACCCAAAAGAAGTCATGCATTTTTGCGGATGCCCGGCCCAGAATATTGCCGAATATTCCGATTTTATTGATGCTGATTTTCACCTGCCCGATGAACTGGCCAGGCTGATGACGCAGCGGCGATATCCCAGCACAACCCGTGGCCGCACAGAAGCAATGGGAGTCTATGGCGCGGCAGGCGACATTCACACCACCACGTATATGACTGAGGATTATTCGCTTGGCACGGCGGATGTCCTGAGTTTTCCTGAACAGGGAACGGCGCTTTATGCGACGTACCGGCGCAGGGCGAAAGTAGAAAAATTTCGTGACTCCGGCACACTGTTTATCAAATATATCAGCGGGCCCTTCTCATGCGGACAAAAGGAACCTTCGGCAGACGGAAAGTTTACGTCAGAGCGCCATATTCCCAATTTCGGATGGATGCATACGCAACAGAAAGACCATACGGCCCTGCTGCTGGCTTCGCCCCACATTCAGGCGCTTGCGGATAAACCCACCAGTTCTCTGAAACTCTGCCTGATTTTTCCGGCCCACTTCGGGGGCATTCGCCAAACGATCATGGGCCGCGGCCATAAGGAAAAAGGCGCTCAGGGGTCAAACCTACAGCCAGTGGCAGTATCAGTTGAAGCAGGAGAGGTTGTCATACATATTCGGCCGCTGCTTCCCACGCTATTGCCGCGAACGGCGGCCATTCGCTGGAATAACACAGACGGCTATGAAGTTCTGGAGCTGATTAATTATGACGGTTCGGAACGGTGCTTTTCGCGATCTGAATTAAGCCGCGTTCTCAATGGGTGCGTCATCACTATCCGATCGCGCAAAGATACGCCGAACCTTGAAGATTTTCATCGCGTCATGTCTGATTGCCTGATCACTGATTATTTCAGCGCCGGGCACCGCTATTTTCTGTATCAGCGGAATGATATTGAATTTGAGACCGTCATGACCACCGACCCATTTGGCGTGCAGACGGCAACAATCAATGGACGGCCTGCTGAAAAACCGGTTTTGGCAAGCGATTCGGTTGATGCGTCAACGCTTCCGTTCATGGCCGGGAATGTGGCGCGTAACGCTCCGCATTTTCCATGGGCCGATGCGATGCCGCAAACACCCTGGCCTAATACATGGCTGATAGGATCGCGAGGCCTGCCAGGAGAAGATCCCTACAGCCGGCCTGCGGAAGGCCGAGAGCCCAAATAAATAAAATGCGAAAGACGAACCGCCAAACGCGAAACCTTATGAATCAAAAAACAGTTCTTGTTTCGCGTTTTGAGTTTCGTCTTTCGCGTTTTTCCTTCATTGCTTTACCATTTATCCGCATTCTCCGCGGGTTTTATGGTTGATTTTGCTTTGTTGAAAAGATTAAACAAGCCCCATTCCTTTTAGAGGATGGGGCACAAACAATGATCCAGAAACGATTGCATCCTTTAGGTATTACTCGTGTCCTTTAACAGTTTGTGCCCCGCGCCATAAAGGCGACGGGGCTTGGTTGATCATCTTTTCAACAAAGCAGGTTGATTTTATATGTTTCCCAAAGCTTTATTCATTGTACATACGGGCTCTTGTGCTATTCAGGAATCCAGAATGTTTCCTGCTTCCGCAAAGGAGTCACCGGGCCATCAACTTCCACAGCAATGGTGGTGGCAATGGGATCTTTGAATCGCGCCGGCAGGTCACAGAAAAAGAGCCGGTCACCACGATATTCAAATTTCACCGGCTGGCCGCCGTCAAGGTAACGCGCTGATTTGACTTGATTGGCAAGTTCCGCAAAGCAGAGTTCACGGCCGGGGGAATTAAAAATATGCAGATACAGCATGTTGCCGCGACTGGTCACCAGGCCCCAGTTGTTCCAGGTGATGGGACAACGATCTGAATTAGGTAAAAATTCCCGGTTGCGTCTGAGCCAGTCGCCGGATTCTTTGAGGATTTTCACGGATTCTTCCGGAACGGAGCCGTCGGCATAAGGCCCAATATTCAACAGCAGGTTACCGCTGTTACGCGCGGTGGTGATCAGGCTGTGAATGACCTGGCGCGGGCTTTTCCAGTTGTGGTCGCCGGCGTGATAACCCCAATTATCATTGAGCGTGATGCAGGCTTCCCACGGCCCGGGTTTGGGATTTAACGTCTGTTCGGCACAACAATAATCGTAAGGTGCGCCGTTGCGCTCATTGATCAGAATGTCCGGCTGCAACTGATAAATGCGATCATTGGTGTCTGTTCCGCCGGTGGGCGACGGTATGCAGCCGTCATACCAAAGCACATCAATTTTGCCGTAACGCGTCATGAGTTCTTCAAGCTGTGCGCGATAATAGGCCGTAAAACGTATGCGTTTTTGCATATCAGGCCATTGCGCCGGCCAGTCCCGGGCGTAGCTGCCGGGATAATCCGGATGATTCCAGTCTGCGACAGAATAATAAAAACCGACTTTGATCCCTTCGGCGCGCATGGCTTCGACATAAGGTTTTAGCAGATCCCGCCTGGGCCCCATGCGCGCGGCGTTAAATTCAGTTGTCTGCGTATCCCACAGACAAAAACCATCGTGATGCCGCGTGGTCAGTACGGCATAGCCCATGCCGGCGGCTTTAGCGAGCCTGGCCCACTGACCCGGATCGTAATGTTCCGCACGAAAAGGATGAACGTATTTTTCAACATATTCTTCCTGGGGAATCCGCTCGCGATTGCGGACCCATTCGCCGCGCGCGGCCACGGAATAGGCGCCCCAGTGAATGAACATGCCGTAACGGACCTGATTAAACCAATCAAGACTGGACATGCAGATGTTCCTTTGAACAACTTACAATAGGTGCCCAAAATAAATCACTTACGACATGCCGTCACGCTTTGCGGGGCAGAGCCCGATCAAGTTGTGACGTGTGATTCGTTATAGACAATCCATCTAAAATTGCTTCAATACGTGTCGGGATAGTATATCACAAGGGGACGACAATTATTCAAGTGTCCAGTTTATTCTTGTTCAATGAGTGTTACATCGCCGAAACCCTGGGGATTTTTGTCGGTATCAATGCCCTCAAACCAACGGATACGTTTGCGGCCGCCGCCAAAGTGGCCCGGCACATCGGCATCATTGAGCACCAGAGCAAACGAAATCGTCATGCCGGCGCGAATATTCTTAACACCAAGATCCGCCCACGGAATGGCAACCTGATATACGGCATTGCCAGCGGTTCCCGTGGGCTTAATGATGGCCTGCCAGGCGGTCATATCCGCCTGCGGCAAAGGTGCCCGGCGGCTGGCGGCGTAATGATTTTTTCCATCGGAAGGAAGATAAAGCTCATATTCCCAAAAAGACGCGGCCGGGTTCAGCGTATTACCGGGTTGAAATGAAAATTCAATAGAATCGCCGGCAAAGCCGCCGCGTCCGCGTTCCGGCACCGTGACAAACCGGTCATCGACAGATTCAACGCCGAGATATAAATAGTGATTATCCCACATCATTCGCCATTTACCGCGGATATCGGAAGGGCCTTTGTACGAGTCATCAGCCATACCGCCGCGGAAAACCTGAAAGGCATCGCCAAATTCAATGACCTGCGCGGATGACCAATCACCCCATGTACCGTCAAGAGCGGGAGCTTTGCTTGCACGCAACGCTGTGGCAAAGTTCATCGCGGCTGTTGCGCCGAAAACGCCGCCGCCGTCAAGGCGGATTTGCGCCTGAAGCGCCGATCTCCTGCCGCTGGGCAATTCTCCAGAAACAGTCGCGTCAAAAGATCCGCAAGAGCGTTCCGGAAGATTAAAACGGGTTTGCGAACCGGACAGGGGTTTATTCCAGTAAATTTCGCCGGATGCGGGAACGGGCATATTATTTTGAATGGTGAGTTTTACCCGGGAATCACCGGGATGCAATTGTGAGTGTTCAAAGTGCACGTCAAGCCTGCCGCTGACGGAAAGCGCGCCGCCGTCAAAGAGAAAAACCGGCGCGGTAGTCAGGTGCACCGTCACTACTCCGTCGTCCGCCTTGAGCGATTTGCGATTACCCATGACATCCATCAAAATCAGGCTTCCGCGCGGAACTTCAAGCGTGATATCACGCTCGCCGGCATTGGCCCAGGCGATGATCAACGGGCCATCGCCGCGACTCCATTTGTAAAGCGAGCAGTTTTCTCCTGATAAATCCTGCATAAAAGTTGCATCAGCCAGCGCATCGGACATCACCGCATGAGCCACAAACTGCGGCCGGGGCTGCAAATCCGGAGTTGCCATTGAGATGTCGCCATTTTCGTTGGGCTTGGCCACAAACCCCCACATGGTGACGGATCTGACGCGCTCCGGAAACTTGCTCAGCAGCGAAACCCACGTACGCACCATACTGTACGCGCCGTCAATTTCTCCATAACGGCGGGCATCACCGCCACCGGGAGAACTTTGCATGGCCTGCTCTTCAAGCCATATTTCTTTTTGAGCATCGCCGTGCCGGTCAAAAACATTCAAGGCATTGCTCACGACATTGGCGATGCCGTAATACGCATTGATAATGGCGCCATCAAATTGCCCGTTGCCAGGTTTACCGTAAAGCCGCGTGAGCGCCTGCGACTCAACATCGGTGGCGATATTGCCGATCAACACCTTCATTTCAGGCGCTTGTGATTTAAGCCCTTTGTAAAAAGCCGACAGAATGGTGTCGTATTCTTCATTGCTCATCATTTTGCCATTGATGATAGGCCGGTATATCGGCATTTTTTCCGTTCTGTTATTTGATTGTTCAATGCCCCAGTTGCCGATGGCCGCGATTTTACCTTTAAGCCCGCGCGCTATGATTCGGCCGGCTTTTTCGTATTCTCCGGCATTGATCGGGCGCATCGCGGGAATATGGTCAATCTGAACGACTGTACGCATGCCTATATTCTGATAAAATAATATGACATTAAGAACACGATCAATTTCCTTTTGAATATCCGAGTCCTGAAAGGAAGCGACGTTAAAACGCTCCCAGCCGATGCCAAAACCGGCGGCCTTGAACATTTTGCCAAGCTCGTCCTGGTACGGCGCGAGGACATTGATCAGCGGCGTAACGGCAAAACGATTCTCCGTTGAATGCGGACGCGTCAGCGGCGGCAAAACCGCGTATCGCCCGGATGCAGTCCCCACCAGCGCTTTACCGTCATACACGGAAGCATCCACAAATAAGGCGCCGAATTTTTTGGCAGGCGGCAAAGTAACCTGCGCCGTGACGGCCGAATATCCGTCCACTTTGAGACCATCCACGCGCACGGGCTCGGTCACATTGCCCCACGCATCGTAACAACGCACCTGCATGCTCAGCGATCGCGATTCTCCGAGTATGTTGCGCAATTCAAAAGACAGTGTCGTCGGCGCATTCGGATCATCATACAGATTGCCCGGCACCTGATTCATAAGCACGCCCCACACGCTGGTATATTCAGGCGCTTGAGCCGGCGAAGGCATATACGGCGGTTTAATTTTCGCCGTGGCCAACGCATACCATTTGCGATAAAGTTCATCGCGCCCGCTCATGAGCGCATAATTCGGCACAGGCGCATCACCGGCGACTTCCCACACGGCAAGGTTGTCGGCATATGTGCGCCCCCAGCCGCCTTCGTTGGCCTGCAATTCCTGGCCAAATCGCAGACGCATGGTCTGCGCGGCCGCAGGAGCAACCACCGACGGCGTCGCCCAATAAGACCATTCTCCGGCCGGCGATTCAGCCATGCCGCTGCGATAACCGGGCAGAGCGGGAAGTTTTTTACCCGCGGCATCAAAGAACTGCAATTCAAGCGGGCCAAACCATACGCGATCAATTTTCTTGCCTCCGCGCACCCATCCGCAGGCCATGTATGCTCGGCCCGGCGCGGCCGGAATCGGATCGGAAATCCAGTAACCATCCACCGGACTGCGGCCATACCACTGATTCTTTTTTGACAAAGGCGGATCAATGGAAATATTCACCAGCGCGCCCTTGCCGCTGTATGCGACGTCATGGCTCACTTCGCCGAGTCCCCGGCCGATTGAAAACTCCGGCCGGCCATTGGCATGCAGACGCTGAACCTGCTCCGGCGTCCAGTCTGCTGATGATTCACCTATATATGTCCACCCAATAGGCTTTTCTTTGGCATCAACACTCTCAATATCACCGTTCACCAGCAGATTTCTGGCATATGCAACACCGTCCGACGGTGAAAGTTTCTCCCGTCGCACTTTGACGACCTCAACAGATGACGCTTTTTCAATATTCATGACCAGATCGTCAAAATACGCCGTGCCGTTGGTGTATTGAAGGCCGGCCACGATTCTTGCGCTTACCGCCCCGGCGGGAGGCTGCGCCTGCGGCGTTGATACGCGCGTCCAGTCGGCCTTGACCGGAACGGCCGGCGACACGGAAGGCTTGCCGATAGCCTGGCCATCCTGATTTATAAACTGAAGAGCCAGAACGCCGCCGGCGAAAAATCCGTTGGGGTTCAGAACCTCGCCGCCCTTGATATAACCGCTGACACTGTAGGAACGATCCGGCCGCACGGGAAATTCCGTGGACCATCCGGAAATCGGACCGTCCGGCGCATCACTGACTGACACCGAACATGCGCCTGCATGCGCCACTTCACGATTGCGCAGGGATCTGGCGCCGCCAAACGGCGCCCAGCCGGTGAGCGTATGATCATCACCGGCCTCAAAGCCGGGATTTGGCAGCGCCGGATCAACCGGCTCCAGATCAATGGCGTCAACCCACAGAGTACAGGGAGAATCAGGATATTTGTTATCAAGGCCCAGACGCACCTGCATCCACTCGGTTTTTTCAGGCACCTTGAAAGTTTTTGCAAGCCAGGTCCAGTGTTCAACATCCTTATTGGCCAGAATGCGTGTCATGCCGACGCGGCCTGTTGAAGATTCAAAATAGATATCAAGCTTCATGGCCGCGTCGCGCGTGCGCTCAGGATTCTCTACAACCAGGCCTTTGGCGCGGTAACGCACTTTAAGTTCGTACTCATATCCGGAAAATGCCCGCAGCTTCGGCGAATGCACAAAACCGAAATCATTGCCGCCGCCAGGCGAAAACATTTTCAGACAAGGCTTTCCTTCCTGGTTTTCCCAATTGATGACCACCCGCCGCGGCGCGGAAAACGGCGTATGACGAATCAACGCCGGGGGATTAGTCTCCCCCACTTGCCATGAGGCCAGCGCTCCCTGATCTATTTCCGTAAATGATTGATTGGGCAGCAGGTCCGCCCGTGCCGATACAAAAACACAACATACGCACAAAACAGTTACTATTTGATATAATTTCATTTTAATATTACTTAATACAAGAAATGGATAAAGGGCGGATATACAAGGCCGCCGCGCACGGCGCGGTGGCCGACCGGATATTACCGCATTTTGACGCATCCTGTCATTCGTCATGAACGGCGTTTTCCGCGGTATGAAAATAAAGCCGCCATGCCGAACGCCGCAAACCCCAGGCACGAAGGTTCCGGCACGCCTGTGTAGCCCTGCCACTGCGCCGATGTGACGACATCCCACACGGTCTCTTGCATGATTTTGAGCGCATCAGGCGTAACCGTGGACGGAGCATAGCCGCCCGTATATGTTGCATTATTGTTGACATCGTCCAAAACCGCGGCCAGCCCCACCGGACTTTCCTTAAACATCACCGCATACGCGGTATATGCAACAATATTTGATCCCAGTGAATTGAGGTGAATCGCATCGCGATGCAATTGCTGAACGGAAGTAAAACCGGGAATCAGTCCCGCCTTCATCTTGACATCCAGTTGATACAGCACTTCTCCGGCGGGAATCAAAGCCACATTGGGGTTTGCCTGGCGCACGGCATCGGTTAAATACTTAAAATAATCGCGCGTCAATACGCTCGTCTGATTGGGGTTATTCTGCGTCGCGGCAAGATAATTGACGGAATAACTGTTCTGATTATCACTGGCCTGAGGCCAGGCGCCGTAAATGTAGAATCTGGTCGCGGCATTATCCGAGCGGGTTTTGGTCAAGGCGATCATGGCGTTGATGGCGGAGGTATCCGTTTGCAGAGTGCTGGCCACATTATCGCCGGCATAATAAGGCTGAAGCGTAACGGCATCCCAATGATTGCCAGGCAACGAAGCTGTCCACGGAACCGGCGTGGTCGTCGGATTACCGCCGGCGTCTTTGGGGCCCGCGAATCCTTTCCAGCTATAATTGGTATTCACACCGGCAACCGAACTGGTTTTGCCTGACGGATCAACAGGGTACGTATACATGTACGTCAGGTTGGTTCCCGGCCTGAAATGAACTCCCCATGTATACGTATTGCCCTTGCCGTTCTCATATGTCGTGGCGGCATATTTAAGGCCGCCGAACAGATCGCCTGTTAAAGAATTACCGACGTGATAAACCGAAAACGTGCCATTATCAGCCCATGCCGCAAACCCCGCGGTCAAACAGGCAATGGCCGCCAGATACCGAATATTCATAGCAATTTTTATCCTGATAATTGTGCAGATATTGCCGTTTTTTTTGATGCTCGCTTACTGTCCACGCACTTTCCATTTGGCGGTTCCGCTCGGAAAGCCCAGACCATCGGTTTTACCCAGCGAGTCCACATGGCCGTCAAAAAACACGACGTTTGTCCGCATTCCTTTTGCGTGATAAAAACCCTGGCGCCCGATTGCAGGCGCGGTCCAGTCCCAGAGATACACATTGGCGGTGTTATAAACCCCCATGTTCGGAATCAACACCTGGATGACGTCCACTTCACCCAGCATCACCGCCATACCCGGAGCGACTTGCCCCGGCGTGCCGTCGTTGTTCAAAATGGTGTTCATCTTGACCGTATTGACCCAGTAACAGGCGTTGAACCAGAAACCCGGCACACAATAGTTCCTGTTATTGTCCGCACGGCGCAGCGACTGGCCGTTTGACGGATTGATTGCCGTATCCATCGTATTAGTCTGGGTCGGACAGACCATCGCCTGGGAGAATGTATAATTAGGATACTTTGCTCCCGGCACAAGATAAGAGCTTTGTCCGCAATTGATGCTGTTGGGGTTGGCGCCGTCGGTTGCCCCGGACTTGACGGCAAGGGAGTGCGGAATGCCACCATTGTTTTCGTCGGCATAATATACATACCCCATATAGGTTTGCCGCATATTAGCCTGACATTGCACGGCTTTGGCCTGATCCCGTGCACCGCTGAGCGCCGGCATGAGTATAGCCATGAGTACAGCTATGATTGCGACAACAACCAGTAACTCAATTAACGTAAAACCCGTGAATGTAAAACCCGGCTTACACTGATACGCCGGGGCTGAGCAGGTTCTTGTTCTTGACGTGCCAGTCATCATAAAACTCCTTTGTCATGCGAGACATGAACAATTATTCAGCATGCATTCAGACGTTTTTCACGGACGCTTTTCGCCGATTAAGCGGTGCAAGTTTTTCATTTACCCTGCATCACGCATTAGGCAGACTGCGGCCGGGCTATCGTGTCACCTTCAACAAGACGTGTAGGAATAATAATTTGATTTTCTTCCAGTTTTTTGCCGGCGGCCAGACGATGCACCATTCGCAACGCGTTGCTGACTATCGCCATCCAGTCCGCCTGTACGGACGTGATCACCGGCCACATCGCCAGCGCATCACCGGCATGGCCTACCGCTATCAGGCTTAATTCAGAAGGGATTTTGATGCCGCGCTCACCGGCCACCTGAATGATATGACGCACCTCAAGCATTCCGGAACTGATAACCGCCGTAGGACGCGGAACAAGACCAAGCACCCTGGCCGCATCATGGTAATTTGCCGCCAGCATATCCCGCCGGGAATCCTGCTTCGGCACGGTGGCCTGCACAATAACAGGCTCAAGCGAAAAATCCGCAATCGCTCTTTGATATCCTTTTAACGAAGCCTCATGCACGCGATAACGGCAATTGCCGTGCATCATGGCAATACGCCTATGCCCCATCGCCGCAAGATGCTGCACTGCGCCGTACACTCCGCTGGAGACATCGGACATGACCGCGTGATCGTCAGGTTCCTCAAGCGAAACCCACGGGCAGCCATGCTGCTCCAAAACACGCTTGAGCGAAGGATTGTACCACCCTACCAGCAGCGCGGAATCCACCAGTCCGTTGGCCACGGAATCCGGAAGTTCATGCTGGATATTATCCATCGCATCCAACAGCTCGATGTGATAGCCAATCTCCTGCCGTTCACAGGCATGAACAAAACAAGACATGATCATGGAGAAAAATCCCGGATGCGTACCGGTCACGCCACGGGGTAATATCAGCGCAACCCTGCCGGTGCGATTGCCACGCAACAATTGAGCGGCAAGCCTGGGTCTGTATCCCATTTCCTGTGCGATACCGCGAATACGCTCGGCCACTTCCGTACTGATGCGATCTGAATTACGCAACGCCAACGAAACAGTGGTGTGAGATACTCCCGCCCTGCGTGCCACGTCCAGTATGGTCACTGTCGATGAACTAAGCGTTGACATGAACAAATCCTGCGAAAGGGTTTCACGTTAATCTACACTAGAAAACTCAAGATGCAAATACAAATTTATTTTTTTGCATACTTTATGATAACCGATTATCACTTCGCGATAAAACCCACACATAATGTATTTATTTACCATATTTTACATCATTTATATATTGAGAAAAACTTACAATATATCCCCTGAAAAGAAACTAAAACAATCTTTTTCAAAAGTCACTTGACTCTGATAAGATCGGTGATAAGTTGTACGTTAAGTTTCACGTAAAACCTATTTTCACAAATCATAGGGATTTTAAGCGGTTGATTCGTAAATAAGAATTTTTTGTTGGCTGACAAGGCGTATGTTAATCGCAGCAACCATCATGCGCCGAAGGCCATGACGCAAAAATCACAATGGTATAAGACCCAAGAACTTTTTAGATCAGATCAATAGGAATCGTCATTATCACATTACACATTCATATGGAGGAGAAGTACCCATGACCAAGCAATATGGCATCGTACTGGCCGCGTGCACCCTCACGGGGGGCGTTCTGCAAGCGCGTTCATTTGCCGCGATATCCGATCTGCACATCGGCAGCGGCGAAACCGTAAAATTTTCGGACGATTTTGACAACAATAATGCCGGGTGGGCCACCAGCGGCACAAACTCACTGGGAACTTTTGGTGGGACCCAACTGACCCAAACCGTATGGCAACCCGTGGCCGCCAGCGACGGAACTTCCACTCAGGCAATCGTGACAATACCAGGCAGCACAACCGTCAAAATTGCCGACGGCCCGATCAACATTTACTATCGCGTGGCGGTTCAGTATGCCAACGGCGCAAATAGCAACCGATTTGAGGTGGTGCTCAAAAACAGCGATAGCAAAACCGTTGGTTTTGTTATTGCCCCCAATAGTCCGGCCAACAGCAAATATGAATGGACGGGCGGCACACAGGCCATCACTGAATATCTTTCGGCGACCACCGCATTCGTCAGCTATCGCCTGACGCTCTCCGCCAATAGCAGCGGTACAACGTATACTCTGTCGCTAGCAAAATACGACACAACAGCCGGAGCCTACCAAGCCATCGCAAGCACGGCATCAACAATACCAGCGACGGCGCTGAGCGATGGGTCATTTTCAACCATTACCATTTTTCAGCGTAACGGTTCAAGCAGCACCAATAATTACGCCGATTACTTTGACGCCATCGCAATCACACAACCGGTCCCCGAACCGGCCGCGCTCGGTGCGCTGGGCACCGGAATGGCCGGCATGTTGCTGCTGCGTAAACGTTGAGAGATCTCTTTTTCAAAAAAAATGACTGTATCAAAAAAGGGCGGCGCGGAGATTTACCGTGCCGCCCTTTTTACAAGATCGTGTATTTTGGCGCAGGTTACTCAAGGAAACGCCACGTATTTACAGCCACGAAACATAACAGCAGTCCGATCGACAGCCAAAACGGAAGTTGCATATACTTTTTTTTATTATATACTCGTGTAACTACACGATATGAGTTTTTATTTACAATAGTTTCTGATTCCCTTTCGGAAACCTGCTTTTATGCTTTCGTCATTGCAATTGGCCAGGCTTTGCGGCGTATCCCAGGGAACTGTGGATCGTGCGATTCACGGGCGCTCCGGAATCAGTGAAAAAACGCGTGCGCGCATTTTAATGATGGCGCAGAAGCACGGGTACGCCCCCAATCCGGCGGCCACGGAAATGATGTCCGGCGCCAGCCGGATTGTCGGCGCAATCGTACCACGGCTTAATAGAACATTTTTTCTGGATTTTTTTGAACTGATACAACAAGAGTTATCCGCCGCGGGTTTGCGGGCAATGTTAACATCCGCCCGGACGGAAGATGAATTTCAGGAGGTATTGCGCGACTTTGCGGCCCGGCGTTATCGCGCAGCCATTGTGGTTCCGCCACGAGACCACCTTGAAATACCCGGTACGCTTACGAAGCAAATGTCCGTCATCAGCCTGATATCGCCATGTAACGGCGACAATACTTTTTTCATTTCTCCGAACGAACAGGACACCGGCCGGCGCGCCGCCGATTATCTGATTCAACTTGGCCACCGCCGCATCGCGCACATCACATACTCTCGCGATGCCTATGGTATCCGCGCGCGTGCGGAAGGCTATGCCATGCGGATAAAACAACATCAGTTGACGCCCGCAGTGCATATTTTCACTAACGAATCAAGTTTTATGGAGATGATCCGCAAACAAAAACCGACGGCGCTTTTTTGTCATAATGACTGGCTGGCGCTTCAGGCCATACGTCTGCTTGAATCCGCCAATATAAAAGTACCGCGAGATATTTCCGTGCTGGGCGTGGATGACAGCCCAACATTCACGGAAATCTTTCCTTCCCTGACCACTCTGCGTTATCCGCTGGCCACGATCGCGCATGACGCGGTTCTGCGTATCACAGACTCCGCACGGCCGCAGTCATCTTATCCATTTGAAATTGTGGAACGCCAAACGGTGCGCCGAATTGAATCATAAAAAATCTTATCAGGAAACATGATCATGAACGACAAAACCTGCGAGAACATAACGCCGGCCTTTACCGGCCAGATTTTTCGAGATCATCAGCTTCTGCAAATCGCCATGCCGATAGGCGGTATCGGGGCCGGGTGCATTTGCCTGGGCGGACGCGGCGAATTAATGGATTTTTCAATCCGGCACAAACCGGCATTTAATGCCCGGCCCGACGGATGGAACATATGGGATGCCGGCTTTGCGGTTCTGCACATCAATGGTGATAAGCCCGATACACGTCTGATTGAAGGTCCGTTGCCGCGGGAATTTATCTATAATCAGGGATTGCGTGCGCAGGGATATCGTCTTGGCGGATATGAAGGGTTGCCGCGGTTTTCACACACCGAATTTCGTTCTTATTATCCATTCGGAGAAGTGCGTATCGACGATACGGAAATTCCCATTGAGGTACGCCTGACCGGGTGGAATCCGTTGATTCCAAACGACGATAAAAACTCAAGCATTCCCTGCGCCATTCTTGAATATGAGCTGGCCAACACGTCAGGACATCCGGTGGAATATGAGTTTTCGTATCATCTTTCACATTTGGCCGGTGATAATCAAAACGAAAAAACCACGCGCAACCGGATCATTCCGAACGCTGGGATTTATATGTATAACCAGGCACAGCCAAACGCGGAGTTGTTCGGCAGTGCCAGCCTGAGCGTGATCGGACATGAACCTGTCATCAAAGCCATGTGGCTGCGCACAGGCTGGTTTGATTGGCTCTCTGCACTCTGGCGCGAGCTTAAAACTGGCACATTCCGCCCCAATTCAGGCAATACGGATCGCGCGCTTGGCGGCCATAACGGCGGATCAATCTTGCTCAAAGGACGCCTTGACCCGGGAGAAAAAATCACCTATCCGGTTATCATCACATGGTATTTTCCGAATGTTTATTTTGATGCAGGCGCAATCCCGCCGGCGGCGGACACAAACGGCGCATTGCCCGAAAATACACAAGAAGCACAACCCAAATGGCATCCTTATTATGCTACCCAGTGGGAAAATGCCGAAGATGTTGCGGCGTATGTCCGTGATCATTATGAGTCACTGCGCGCAAGAACTTTGGCCTTCACCGACGCGCTGTTTTCATCCACGCTGCCGCCGACGGCGCTTGATGCCATTTCCAGCAATCTGGCGATACTGAAATCTCCGACAATTCTGCGGCAAGCCAACGGAAACATATGGGGATGGGAAGGTTGCTTCTGCGATCATGGCAGTTGTCATGGCACATGCACCCACGTGTGGAATTACGCCCAGTCGCTGGCGCATCTTTTCCCGCAGCTTGAACGCGGCCTGCGCGATATGGAATACAGGCGATCCATGAATGAGGAAGGACATGTGAATTTCCGCTCGGCGCTGCCGGACGGCCCTGTCAAACACGATTTTCATCCGGCTGCCGACGGTCAGCTTGGCGGCATCATGAAGCTTTACCGCGACTGGCAGATCTGCGGTGATGACCAATGGCTCAAAGGCCTTTATCCTCTGGCCAAGCGCAGTCTCAATTATTGCATTAACCGCTGGGACCCGGATCGGCGCGGCGCGCTTTTTGAACCTCATCACAACACCTATGATATCGAGTTCTGGGGGCCCGACGGCATGTGCACCAGCGTATACACCGGCGCATTGTATGCCATCGCCGAGATGGCTCAGGCAACGGGCGATACCGATGAGCAAATCTACAGAGAGCTGGCGGAAAAAAGCGCGGCATACATGGACCGTGAACTTTTCAATGGTGATTATTATCAACAAAAAGTATTATGGAATGAACTGCGCGACAAGTCATTCTCTGGCAAAATTGCCGACGAAGCCGACAGCGATGCTGAAGAAATCCGCATTCTGCGGGAAGAGGGCCCGAAATACCAATATGGCTCAGGCTGTCTTTCAGACGGAATCATCGGCGCATGGATGTCGGATCTCTATGGCATTGGCACATCATTAAATTCCGAACATATAACATCTTCATTGCGTAATATATATAATTATAATTTCAAAAAAGACCTGTGGCATCATGCCTGCACCCAGCGGCCCGGCTATGCCATCGGGCACGAACCTGGACTTGTGGTTTGCACATGGCCTAAAGGCGGGCATCCCACACTCCCGTTTGTTTACTGCGATGAAGTGTTTACCGGTATTGAATACCAGGTGGCAAGTCATCTGATTCTGCGTGGCATGGTATCAGAAGGCATGGCTATTGTAGAAGCGTTGCGAAGTCGTTACGACGGCCGCACCCGCAATCCCTTTAATGAATATGAATGCGGCAGTTATTATGCGCGCGCCATGGCCAGCTATGCGCTGCTGCAATCGTTGAGCGGCCTGCGTTACTCGGCCCGTACACAGGTGCTCGAATTGTGCCCGTATACAAAGAAACGCCCATTTGCATGTTTCTTCTCAGTCAATGGCGCGTTTGGTACGGTTCAGCTTACTCCAGAATCACTGAAGGTGCGCGTGATTGAAGGCACATTGAATATAAAAGCGGTAAAAATGGCAAGCCATTCAAAGGAACAAAAAATCACTTGGCACGCATCAATTCACGCAGGGGAAAGGCGCAATCTGGCAATTTATCCGCATGATTGAGGGTGTAGTGCTTTGTTGAAAAAATCCTCAACCAAGCCCCGTCGCCATCATGGCACGAGCACAAACCATGAAACAAAACGAGTAACACCCACAGGATGCAATCGTTTCTGGATGATCGTTTGTGCCTCATCATCTCAAAGGATGTGGCTTAAGGATGGGACTTGCTGAATCTTTTCAACAACGCAAGAAAAGCTATAAACCTGGTTTTCCATACGCTTCTGGGTTAAGCAATGTTTTAAGAGTAAATTGCTTGACGAGCGCTTCATTGGCCTCCGTAAACTTCGTGACGTTGAGCACTTTACCCGTGCGAATCGTCTCAATCCTGGCATCGCTGAATATGCCCGGGAGCCATGCGTGAATGAACGTCCCATCCAGATAACCATCGCCCAATGGATCGCCGGGCTTGCCGCCGCAAAACTCCTGCCGGTGCTGAAACTGATAAACCATGCGGTCGAGTATCGGCACATGCATGTCGGTCAATAATTTCCATTCGCCGCTGTCGGCATCATTGTCTTTGGCCTGCGGATGCGCAGGGCGCGGCAGCACATTCCATTGCGTCTGCTGTTTTTTGGTCATCCACCATGTTCCCTGCGCGCCGAAGTTGATCACACGAAAATGGCTGGCGACCAGTTCGGAAGCCCATGTGTATTTGGCATTGTAGTCAATGAGATCAGTGTAATACACAATGCACTTATCAGCGATGCCGGAATCTATTGTATAAGCGGATGCAAGTGTTGCCGATTGTCCGCCGATATTGATGATCACGGGGCGGGTGGGATCTTTTTTATACTGGTCATTGATGACTTGTATATAAAGCCGTGCGCCGGCGGAATCTTTTCCTTCCGCCGCTTTGGGCGTATCGGCCTCGGTGCCGAAGGTTATTTTGGGAATGCGATCCATATGCATTCCGGAGGCCACGGCAAGGTCATATGCTTCTGTGCCCGTTTTTTTCCACTCCTCATGGTAAAAGCCCCATTCAGGCGTTAGGAGCGGAGTGATGATAAGCCCGGCCAGATTCATTTTTCTCAGGCTGGCCATCACAAAAGCCCATTCGTCGTCAAAAGTATCATCAAAGACGTCATTGTCATAAATAACCGGATTGGTAACCGCCTCTCCCCCCTTGACGGTAATACCATGAATATACAGGCCTTCCGGATATCCCGGCCGGTTGAATCCCCAATCGCCGGCTACTGGCGCGGGATTTGCGGACCAGTCCGTGGTGCGTGGATTCCAGTCCGCGCCATGCGCTGCGGCCGAAAATCCAGCTATGGAAAATCCCGTCGCGGCCCACAGTAGCCATGTCAGACATTCCCTGGCGCAGGCAACAAAAAAGTTCATTGTATATCGACCTTCCACTTTAAATAAATATTTTATTATAAATATACTATAATATTTTTATACTGTTTCACGCCAGGCTAGCAGGCTGATCCTGCGAACCTCCGGCCAGGGGCCAAAGCGCAACATACCTTCATCACCGTTCAACCGGCGGCCCGGGCGCCATTTGCCGTCGACAAATTCCCCCTCATCATGCACCGCCGCATCCACATAAACACCGCTCATGGCCGAGGCACACTCCACAACGCAGGAAAGCCCGACGATCCAGAAATCATGCTCGCTGATCTGTAAAATCATGCCGCCGCCGGGAACAGGCACTATTTCAGACGAGGGAGATTCATGATCGGATCTGGTCTTCATCCCCGGGTAACGCAGCCGGAAAATGTAATCGCCAAAATGAATTTCCGCGGTATTCGGGTCGCCTTCCAAAAATCCGCGTGAGCACCCCGGTACGAGGAACTCAACCAACTGCGGATACATCTGGGCTAAAATGCCATTGGTGCGCGCAATCAAAGCTTTGGCGGCCGGACAATTCGGCAAAAGCAGGTCGGAGGTGGGATCTATCGGATTGCCCAACTCAACAGGATCGCCTGAATGAATGCCGGTCCCGCCCGCTGTTTCAATTCCGAACGGAGAAACGCACAAGGGATGATGCTCTCCTGTTGCAAAAAGAATCTGAGAGCTTGCCCTCGTATCATGGCATATTTCCGGAATAAACAGGGGATTGCCGGGACGATCATATTCGCGGCAAGCCTGCGCAAACCCCAAATTTTTAGCGTAAATATCCGGCGCGCACGTGATGATTGACGGAGCGGCCGCGCGCCAGATATCACTGACGTGCGCCACCGGCCCTCCCTGTGGGTACCCGGCTGACGAGGCCAGCCACGCATTGACATAAAATGGCAGCGGATATTCTTTTTTGCCCGCACACGCAATATGCTCAACAAACTGAGCATAATGCCATGCCATGAAAAATTCGTCGGTTCTCCGCATGAAGATCTGCGCCCACGTGCCCTGCGTTTTTCTTCCTGATGCATGCCAGGAAGAACGAAGTTCCTCATGCAGCACGGACTCATGATCAACCAGATAGCGCATCAGTTTTTCGGGTACGGTTGATTCAAAAGCCTGCTGAGCAAGCACGGAATAATCCCTTGCGCCTCCCAGCACGCCCATTTCGTTTTCAATCTGAACCATTAAAACCGCAGGTTCCGACGCATTCTGTGATTCAATATCACATATGTGTCCAAGCAAGGCGGAAAAAGCCGCCGCATCAGCATTGCGCGTTTCCGTGCAAAAAGGAGAAAGCGACCCGCAGCGGCGCCCTGGCATATTTTCAATACGCACAAAGCGATTGAGATCCCTGCGCACCCAGAACGGTGCGTAAGTGGACCATGAATTTTTCCAGCTTGCAAACCACAGAAGTATGAGCTTCATATCGCGCCGACGGGCCTGGGCAATCAATCCATCAACAAGGGTATAATCAAAGTGGCCTTCCTGCGGTTCAAATAATTCCCACGAAATCGGAGCAATAGCGGTATTGCAGTTCATATCCTCAAGCTGCGGCCAGACGTTTTGTTCCATATATTCCAGCGACGATGCGCTTGAATTGTGAATTTCCCCGGCCAGCATGCGAAACGGTCTGCCGTTGGCCATCAGCAAGGCGCGCCCATGATCCATAACAATCTGAGGAATATTGTCTGGCAAAACCATTTAGCGTTACTCCCAACTGATTCAACATAATTATTTTTCAAAACTAAATTCAGTTTCTACAGACCAGTGTTCCGCCCAGTCAGGATGCATTGCGTTATCCGTGCGGCGGGAAACAGAACGTTCACGCGATAACTCAAGGCAAGCCGAACTGTCAGTGTCATTGGCCTTGAAGCTGAATTTGATTGTTTTTCCGGCATCAAGCGCGACCTTGACATCAGGAATTTCCGGCCAGGGAATAGCGCACTCCGTCACACGCGTGCCATTCTGATACACCGTGATCATCCTGGCGCCTTTGGCCGGTCCATCTGCTGGAGACATCGGCTGGCGCGGATAAAAATGTTTGCGCGGCATGCCGGGATAGGCCAGACGCCATATTTCCGTACCGCCGCCCCATTGATCCGCCACTACATTCAGCGCATATTCATAATCCACCGTCTGGTAATCAATATACCCATTGAATGTTCCCGGAGGCGCCGGCAGCATATCTTTTCTGTCATCCGGAAGCACGTTAAAAGCTATCTGAAGATTATCACCGTTAAATGGAAGAATCGGCGACATACGATAACTATAACGCGATACGCCTTCCGGCCAGCGGTATTCCGTCCTGGCCACATGATCATTCCAGGCAAATTTAATATCGCCGGCAGCCGCGCGCCCAGGCAAAAGCAAGAGTTCCTTGCCATATACTCCGCTGAATTTATCGCGCGTGACTTTATCCACAGGAAGAACCGCGCCGGCCATATCAGCAAATTCAGTCGGCAAAGGATCAACCGCCAATGCGGACAAACTGGCACGTAGCCACATCGGTGAAGAAATCGCAATACGGATTTTCCCATTCAATTTCATGCGTACCCACAAGCTGTTATACGCATCCTGGGCCCGTGTTCTGGCCAATTCTTTTCCGCTGTCGCGATCCGTCACCGTATAATCCACCACGCGGCGCGCCAGAGGCTGGTCGGAATCGGCCAGCATCAGCGACACCATGCGTTCCTGCGGCAGATCAAGATCAAGCTCC
The DNA here is from genome assembly GCA_964610975.1 of uncultured Phycisphaeraceae bacterium. Taxonomy (GTDB): domain Bacteria; phylum Planctomycetota; class Phycisphaerae; order WQYP01; family WQYP01; genus CAZSYN01. The sequence continues at coordinate 21,005 of CAZSYN010000015.1, read as the reverse complement.
ATACGTTGCGCCGCCGGCTCCCAGGCTTTCCCCGTGGGGCTGTTATCCACATGAACCTCATGATGTGCAGTGGTTTTTCCGGGATCTTTTTTATATACCACCTCAGGATAAAAATAATCATCCCAGTGCCGAGGATCTGCAAAACGCGGCATGCCCGGACCATGCGTTTTATCGCTGACTTTGGCCGCAAAGTAAAAATTATTTTCATCATACGCCAGGTAACCTGCGGCAAGCCCCTGCGTGTCTGATTCATCAAAATGTTCGTAGGGACGCCAGGCTTTTTCAGTTAATGTCGCGCTTTGTTTACCACTGAAATTAATGATCTGCGGTATGGCGTTTTTCCATTCATCAAGATTACCGTCAATCTGGGCCGTCATATGATGAATGACGTTAACACGCATGTTTTCTTCATGAATAACTTTGCCGTCAGGCCCGCAATCAAGCACCAGCCTCATGGGATACAGATTATCCGGCCGCGCCGCGCCGCCGGTGACCTGAACCGGCAGGGTCAGCGTCTGATACGGAAGAATCTCCACAGAAGCCGGCGCCTGAAGCGTAAGCCCTTCGGCCGAAACGGAAATTGCCGCCTTCACCGGGCGATTCAGCACATTACTCAATTCCAGTTGAATCGTCGGATTGCGGCCAATTTCCGCCTGCATATCCCTGGCCACCACAGCCACGGGCGATATTCCCTGAATCTGCGCACCGCGCAACGCGGCGATCAATGCGCCATGGCTTCCCGGCTTGCCGTCGCCGCGAAGATAAAATCCGCGCGCATCAAGCGGAATGGCTATCTGACTTTCCGTCGCCGGAACTATGTTGCCATAAAAATCATACAGGCTGTATCGCGGATCAGCCTTGATCGTCATGCTGCAACCGCTGAAAGGCATCGGCGCGGCAATGCGCTGGGCCAGTTTCTGGCGCTCCGGACTTGCCTCGGGCAATTCCTTCGTCTTCCGGCGAAGTTCTTCCTTTGCCTGCACTTCCGCCAATGAGCGGCAGGTGCGCAGAGCCACCTGGTTGTGGCCAAAAATGGACCCGATATCGCCCAGTACGACAACCGTTCCTTCCTCTTCGTTGCCGTTTTCGCCATCAAAGCACATCACAGTGGGCAGGCCGTTTTTGAATAACAATTCTCTGAATGGGCGCTCGCCGACAAAATGCTGAAAAGCCCCCACTGCCGCGCCGACCGACCACGTCTGCACGATATGCCGGCGCTCTTTTTTTCCTTCGCCCACCAGAATATCACGGTCACGCACGCCGGCGATGACATTATCGCTGACGATGCCGACAACGCGGTCCTGGCCAAAACTGCACATGGCCGAAAGCACGCCGGCCACGCGGTCATCGCTGTTGGCTATCCAGCTTTCCGTATCCCACACCAGCACGCGATTGGGCTTTTTGTTCACAAATCGCTTAATGGTCGTGTTGGGATTGATGCCCTGATAATGAATGGACATAAAATCAAGCCGCGGCAGGAATTTGTCCGTTCCGTCCGCAAAGAGCTTATCAAGCGTATTTGAACTTGAATCACACCCGCCGACGAGAACCTTTACGCCGGATTCCTTTTCCGCTTCTTCCACCGCTTCGCACATCACGGTGTAAATCTGGCGATACCGCTCGTCATCAGCTCCCCAACCGCTGATAGAGCCGCCGTTCCACGGCTCATTCCACAACTTGACCGCGTTGACAGGTCCCTTGGGCCAGCCCCATTCGGTCACCAGCCGCTTGACGAATTTCTTAAAATCCGGGTCGTAACTCGGCAGCCAAGCCAGATCCGTCCCGCCGTCCATGATCTCATTATTTTTAGATAAAAACGGTCTGGGCATGCCCAATGGCTGATTAGGATGATTGAACTTACCGGCGCCAAACTCCAGACACGCCGGCAAATGATGATCCTTAAGATTCCGGAGCTGGACTGAAAAATCGGCATACCACGCACCAAAATCATCATCCGTTGTCGTACGGTATGGAGTATTAATGCGATTGAGCGTCGCGCCGATGCGCGAGAGCAGGACCGGCTCATTGGTGTCCAGAGTCAAGCGAAAAAACTGCCTCTGTTTCTGCTCCGGCTTAAACGTTCTGACAAACGCAGCGGCAAGGATTTTGTCATGCCCCGGAATTTCCAGAAACATCAGATATCCGCCATTACGCGAAGGAACCGGCGGCCTTACCTTCACATTCTGCCAGCCATGAGCGGGAAGACTCACGGAAACCGGAACCTCGCCGCAATCAGCGAGCTTTTTGAGTCCGATATCAAAGACATCCTCCGCCGAAAGCGTGGTGATTTCATATTGCACCACGAGAGCCCGGCCCTTCAAATCAACAGCGTTGCCGGTCTTGTTGGTGATCTGAAGCGTAAATTCCGGCTCCTCCCCCGGCCATACGACTCCGGCCGGAGAAGAACATGTGATCTGCTCCACCGCCACCACATCATTGGACGACCAGACCTGGCGCATCCGATCAGGATTCAGCCCGAATGCCCGTGTAAACTGGCCTTTAACCTGCGGTCCATCAAGAAATTCCTGCGGCCATGCGTTTACCGAAGCCGGAAGAACCGCCACCGCCAGCGCGCTTAACCATTTTAATACTGATTGCATCATGCCCCGCCTGTTTCAAATACAATATTATTATAAATTGACATAACTATGTGTTTAACTATTTTTTAGCTATGGCCAGCACCCGTGTTTCCCACTGTTCAAGCGAAAGCGGAATACTGACACCGGCATCCTCAACGGATAAACCGGACTTGCTGCCGTTGCCGAACAGATCCTCCACTTCGTAATCACCGGCCGCCAGGCCGCGCAAGGAAACGCTTCCGCCATTCTTTTTATCCGACAGATTGGTCGCCACCACAATCAGCCTCTCACGCTGATCATAAAAACCGTAACCCGTCAGGCCGGCATTTGAAAATTTGATCGGCGCATCCGGGAAATTCCTCGCCTGCTGGAGATTCGTCAGTATCGGCGCGATGCTGGTTAATTTTGCGCGTTCTTCCGGCGTGAGCATTTCCGGCTTATCCAGTACCAGCCATGCGGCCGGTTTTGATTTGGTTTTCAGATTTTCAAGCGCCTCCGGTTTTTCGAGTGCTGCGTCGCTGATGTAATAATTGGCCGCGCCGCCGCCGTTTTTGAAGTTGCCGATTGTGTCAAAGGAATAATACCAGTACGCGTTTTGCCCCTTGCCGACGGAAAGTTCCAGTTTTCGTTCCGTCGGTACGGAGTAATAAATCGCCATGCCAAACGGACGTGCCGGATAAACACCCTGTATCGCCTTGACCAGTTTGGGATCAAGTTTTCCGCCGTCCCAGTAATGACGGCTCATAAAACAAAGCGCCCGGCGGGTATTGCCGCCGCGGTCGGCGATATGCGACCATGAAAATTCAAGCCAGAACCGGCGCAGCTCATACAATCCCCGTTTTTTTAATTCCGGCGGCGTGTTGGCGAAGTTACCCTTTTCCCAGTTGGGATTTTTCTGCCAATGCTTCTGCACAGCCTGCCAGAAGGTGTCATTATCCGCCGGCAGATTGGCCCCGTTGCGGATATCCGGCTCGCGTGCGGCCGCCAGTATCACGCCGGCAATGCCGCTGATCTGGGATTCTCCGCCGCGCTCGGTGCCCATCGTGATATCATCCCAGCCGCAAAGAATATTTTTTGGCGACATATATTTGGCCACCAGCCGGTTATCCGATGCGCGCAACCGCCGGTACGCCGCCGAATCTCCGGATTGATTCACCACCAGCGCCTCGTGACCTGAACCTTTGCCCATGTAATACGCCAGTGCGCCCCAGAATTTGGCGTAACCTATGCAGGTGTAGTCGGTCCACTCATTAAAAAGATTGTTGTCAATGTAACGGGCTTTTTCCGCTATGGTGCGGCCCCATTCCGCCGATGTTTTGTCATGGCCGAGATACTTGGCGAACGCGTCAATAATTTCCGGATTAAAGCCAGTATCCGCGGTAATGTCCCCCTGGCAGTCCGAAAAATCAGACAGCATGACGCCAAATGCGCCGGTAAGTTTTGAACATTGTCCATAACGATACGCATACCACTGGCCATAAGTGGCGTTTTCAAGGCCAATGGATTGTGCATCAGCCTGCGAAAGCGGCATCAACGGGCTGATGTGTCCGAAATAATTGACCCAGTTGCCATGCTTCTCGGTCCATTCCTTGCCGTCTTTTTTGATGATGAGCAAATTCGGGCGAGCCTTGGTCCACCGCACCCATTCCTGAAAATCACCGCGTAAACTGATGTCATCCTTGCCCCGGCCCCGATCGCCGCCCACCCACGACGGCTCGCCGGGCTGCGGCGGCTGGGCTGACATGAAAGTTCCGTTCCAGCGCTGCGAACCGGCGCACGGAACGAGGCCTTTGGCCGCTATATCTCTTGATGCTCCTTTGGCGTCCGCCATCAATTTGGCATTGGTAAAGTGCGGCCCCTTATCCCAGTAAAGCTGGCACGGCGACAATCCTCCCGTGGACGCCCATGACTGACCCCATACGTCATTCTGAAAAGGCAAAGTTTTATAGCTGGTTCGCCCAACTTCACCATTTTCGTTTATGGTCGCTTCTCTGGCGGCGCAAGCCGGCGAAACAGCAACCGCCCCAGCCATAACCAGTATCGCCGCCCTGCTTAATACCATTCCCGAAGCTCCTCGCATACTAAGTTCCCGCAAGCTCATACCCATCATCCTGCATTACAAAATCAAGATTTAAGTTCAAAACGCCGGCTCTTCAGAGTCCGGCAATACGCAACGTCCTTCGCCAGCACAGCAAATGAACCGGCATCTCTCATATTTCATGATGTTGGCGGCAAGTCCTCCGATTTTATGATTTTCTGCTCCTGCCAGTTCCGCTTTTTCCGGGAAACATCATCAGTAACACGCCGGCGCCTGAGATAAGCGCCGCCGAACAAGGCTCCGGAACGGAAGCCACGGAAAAATCTCCGGTAATCGCAAAGACTCGCGTATCCCATGCCGTCAGGCCAAAATTGACGGTTGCGCTTGCTCCCGTCACGTCAAACGTCAATATCTGGCTGGTATAGAGATCTTCCGCCGTATATTGGCCCAGGGCCAATCCGCGCAGAGTCATGCTGGCGCTCAGCGTGTCGGCGCTCAAATTGCTGGCCACAATGATCAACCGGTCATTCTGGTCATAAAAACCGTCGCCGGTGATCCTGCTTCCGTCGCCGCCGTCTGAAAATTTCAGCGGCGCATCGGCAAAATTCTTTGCCTGCTCCACCGACGTCAATATCGGCGCAATGCTTTCCAGTGCGGCGCGTTCCTGTGCCGTCAGCAGTTCCGGATGATCCAGCACCAGCCATGCCGTCGGTTTTGATGCGCTATTTTGCATATTGGCCAGCGCTCCCGGCGTCGCAAAAGCCGCATCGCTGACGTAATAGTTCACACAAAGCCCGTCTTTGATCCTGATCAGGTCGTTATAGTCATAATAACTGTAATAATCACCCTGCGCAGCCAGAGCACGTTCCGTGTTGACCGAATAATACAAGGCAAATCCAAATGGCCGCGCCGGCGTAATGGTTTGTATCAATTCAGTGGTTTTGGCATCCAGATTGCCGCCATCCCAGTAATGGCGCGACATAAATGACAAGGCCCGACGGGTATTGCCGTCGCGATCGGCAATATGCGACCACGAAAGCTCAAGCCATGCCCGCTTAAGCTCGCCGAGTCCGCGCACTTGTAAATCCGCTGGAGTATTGGCGTAAGTGGCGTTTTCCCAGTCAAGATTCTGGCCACGGAATTTCTGCACCGCCTGCCAGTATGTGTCATTATTGGCCGGCAGATTGGCGCCGTTGCGGATATTCGGTTCACGCGCCGCAGCCAGCACCGCACCGGAAATAGCGCCGACCTGGCTCTCTCCGCCCCGTTCCGGCGCCATGCTGATGGCATCCCATCCCACCACAACGTTTTTGCTCGACATATACTGCGTAATGATGCGGTTATCCGATCCGTACACCCGCCGCGATGCGGCCGTCAATCCGCTTTGTATGACGATCAATCCTTCATTGCCGGTGTTCTGCGTGATCTGGCTGGCCATTTCGCCCCAGAACTTCGCATAGCCTGCGCAGGTAAAATCAGTCCACTCGTTAAAAAAATGCGCGTTGATGTAGGCCGCCTGCAAAGCCACGGTGTCGCCCCATGAATGGGGGATGTTGTAGGCTCCGCGCGAACGTGCAAAAGCCAGAATGATTTCCGGATTAAATCCCACCTGGCTGGTATTGCCGATCGGCTGGCTGTCGGAAAAATCGGAGGTCAACACACCGTAAGCCCCGGTAAGCGCCGCCACCTGGCCGTACTGATAAGCGTACCAGTCGCCGTAAGTCGCACTGCTCTTGCCGATGGACGCCGCATCCGCCGCCGACAGCGGCATCAGCGGGCTGACATAACCAAAATGGTTCACCCATCCGTTTACGGTGTATGTCGCTTCGTTGCCCTGGTTATCCAGAATATTCAAGTTGGGGCGCGCATTCATCCACGCCACCCAGGCCTGATATTCCGGCAACTGGTTCAGCGGCGTCCCGCCGCCGTTGGCGCGATCCTGCGTCACCCACGCCGGTTCACCCGCCTGATAAGCCTGCGCAGCCATGAACGTATCTTCCCAGCGCTGTGAACCAATGCACGGCACAATTCCCTGGCCGCTCATATCACTTGACGCCCCCTGCGCCTGATTCATCATGACGGTACTGGTAAAATGGCTGCCATAATTCCAGTAAAGCTGAGACGGCGAGAGCCCGCTTGTAGATGCCCATGATGCTCCCCAAAGCGTGCTGACAAAAGGCAGCGTCCGGTAACTTGTTTTGCCTTGTTCGCCCTGGGCATTAAGCGTGCTCTCTGCGAGCAGAGGGTATGTTGCCGCAAGGACTGCCGCCATCATCAGCGATCCGCGTAAACGAAGCGTCCAGCAAGTCGTCGTTTTTTTGTAACATTCAGCCGGCATGATTCGCCTCCTTTCGCCTGATCTTGTTTCCCTTTGCGCCCCACGCGGCTGCCACATACATACCCAAAATAGCGGCAGTCGCCGGTTCAGGTGCATGTACCGGCACAACCGCAATCGTGACATCATCCACATAAGCCATTCCGGCCACGGCGCCTTGCTCAGCCCAGAACTGTATTTCCAGATATGTCAGCGTAAAAGACTGATCAAAATAAAAAGGCTCCGTCCAGTTATAAAAAACGGAGGCATACGCGGTATTCCCCGGCGCGCCGTAACTGGTGATGTTCGTTGTAAATTCAGATGAATCCTGAGTCCGAAAGTAAGTCCACTCGCCAGAGCCTCCATAAGACTTGTTCCCATCAGACAACTGCAAGTAGGATCGCACGATATAAAAGCCGTCAGTCGGCGTAAAATCCACCGCCACCTTGAAGCTGACATTGACTGTAAATGCGCCGGTGCCGGAAGCCGGGATATTCAGTGATGCCCCCAGGCGGCCAAATCCTTCACTGCTGAATGTGGCCGCATGCGACGTATTGGTGCTAAATCCATAGTGAGTCAGGTCAGCCGGCGTCACGCCGAATGCATTCGTTGAACCTTCAAAATTTTCCGTAAAGAGATTAATCACTTCAGCCTGGGCCACAGAGGCCAGCATCATGAATGCCGCGCCGACCGATATGCGCCACGGAAACTGGTGCATTATTCGGTTCCTCCTTTTCTTTGCGGCGTTTTCCGCCGCATGAGTGCCGGTTGACTCAATGACATTTTGCGTACGCTGCAAAATCATCAAGGTAAGAACAGGCCGCATACATCGCCGGCCTGCTCCTCACGTTCCCACCATTCCGCATAACAAGCTCTCATGCCGTGAACGTACTGCGCCTTATGCATTCTTGCGCCTGAGCCCCAGCAGCAACGCGCCGCCCAGGCCAAGCGCCGCCAGAGATGCCGGTTCCGGCACCTCGGTGATGCTGACACTGATGCTGACGTTATCAATGTATGCTGTTCCGATTTCAGATGTGTTATCCGACCAGAATTGCAATTCCAGATAAGTCAACGTAAAAGACTGGTCAAAAGTATATGAATAAACCCAGTCGTGAGTCAGCTCGGAAATGTTGGGATCAACCGTTTTTGATCCGAAACCGTTATTACTTTCAGCAAAATCGGCGGAACCGTCAGGCCGGAAGGCCACCCAATTGCCTCCTGAACCTCCATAACCCCACGTATCGCCGGAGCTATCGGTGGCGGGTCCGGAAATCTCAACGGAAGGCCGCGAAATAAACGCACCTGTCGTGGGCAATGACGCTACCGCCACCGAATATTGAATAGTGATTGTTGCATAACCTCCCTGCGGAACGGTGATGGGAATGTTAAAATGCGTACCGAGCCGGCCGAAATTTTCACTGGTGTACGTTGCCGCATAAGAGGTATTGCTGTAACCCAGTCCCGTTAAATCAACGGGAGTGATGTTAAAAACATTACTGGCCCCCTCAAAACCCTCCGTAAATACTGTCGTGGTTACCACATCAGCATGGGCGGCTGATGCCAGAATTGCGGCAACTGCCGCAGCCGTGACACAAGATAAAACTTTCCGAGTCATCTTCTCTCTCCTTTTCAAAATGAAATAAATATATAGCAATACATGTTTTAACCTGCGCGCAACAATGTCCGTCCATGCCCGGACGATACGTCTTCAACGTGAAAACAAACCTGCATCAATGCGCCGCTGCGACGTTCGCCAATCTGGAAGCCACCATGTCTTGGTGACCGTGCCGTCAGCCGAATCCTTGTTGTTCACACATACATTCAATGCAAAATCACGCCACGACGTTTTCTGCTGTTTATCAACCCATGCGGAAGGAATTGCCGCATTCAAAACGTAACCTTCTGCCGTGCGCACGCATGAGGCCTCAACTCCGGCAGGCAGCCTTTGTGCGTTAAAAATGCTTCCACGATCACCGGACGGGCTTGCCGCCAGCAGCAGGAACCGATTCTCCGCGTCGCCCGGTGTTCCGGAACGATACGGTTCTGGCAATGCATTGACACGAACTTCAACACCATCCTGCGTCCACGGAGCGTGGTCTGATGACGCCACAACATGCTGATCTTTGATAATCACCACCACATACAGAAATTGTTCGTCATACGCGGCCGCGAACTGGCGCGCTGGCGCGTCGTTGACTTCGGGCGTTCCGTCGGCGATCGGATAAAACGGAATCTCCCGCCACGCTTTGAGCGAACCTGACATATCAGGCTTCAGGGATATACGCGGGCACGGCAGCATTGGATGGCTCGGCAGATCTTCTGAGCGATAACCAAATGCAAACTGCGATACGCGCAGATTCTCATATTCCGCCGATAACAGGGCAACTCCCCGGCCATGACTGGTCAACTGGTTAAATCGCCCGGTATCCACAGAAACCACATCCGGGGAATTTGATCGCACGATCGCACGGGGCGTATTCATGCGTATGCCATTATCATATTGAAGCTCGACTGTGGCATACGGATACGCCGCGCTATCAGTCATACGGATTGGACATTCATCTGAAGTATGAGCCCATTTAAGCGCCGCGCCCGTCAGTTCAGGGGCCTTTTTCCCAAGTAAAAAAGTCAGCATTTGCGGCGCCTGACGATTCCACGAAAGCTTGTCATGCTTACCTGTATAATCAAGATAAAAACCGGCATCACGGCCCTCACGCCATCCTTTGTCCATTAAAATATTGATGGCTCGCATGCCCGGTTGCCACATCGCTTCGGTTTCTTCAATTCCGGCGCTCAGCCAGAACTTTACCTTGTTCTTGGGCAATTCGTCACGGCTGATTTCATCCAGTAATTTTTGCTTATCCCACCAGAGCGAACTGGAAAAACAGCCCGCCATGCCGAATACTTCCGGATGCCGGTACGCCATGTAAAACGAAGCCAGACCGCCGTAGGACCACCCGGAAATACCCGTAAATTCCGGCCCAGGCATTGTGCGATAGTGTTGATCCACATACGGCTTTACAATAGTGGATATGAATTTGTAATAATCGTCAATCCTGCCGCCCCGGCCGTGTTCGTCCCGTGACGTGGTTAATTCCAGTTCGCGGCCATTATTGGGGCCCGAATCAATACCAACTAAAATGGCCGGCTCAATCACCCCCTGCGTCACAAGCCTGTCATACACCAGATCCATTTGCACCGTACTGTCAAGCGGTGCATCAGTTTTCGTTGCATAAAAAAGTTCATGTCCGTCATGAAAATAAATGACGCGGTAACGTTCCTTTGATTTGTCGTAATCCTGCGGCAGATAAATCCAGATATCGCGCGGCCCGGTGATCAGCCCCTGATCGGAAAAATTTTTAAGAGTAATCACACGATTGTTTTTTACATCCGCCACCGGCGCCGCTTGAGATGCCACGCCTTCAGAGCGTGCCGTTCCCAATACCACCGGGCGCATTGTTTCCGGTGTAAAATGAGGGCAACCGCGCGCCGTCTGCGTCCAGTTAAGCTGGCGGAACAGTTCGCCATCCGGCATGCCTGTTCGCGGCAAACGAACATATCGCAACGCGTTGAGATACAAAACCTGACCGGCGCTTAACTGGCCGCCGACTCCGCTTCTGACCGCCAGATCCGCCACCGGCAGCTTAATTTCCACAACCCATCCCTTGTCCGCCCCGTTTTTTTTCAGCGGGCCGCCCGCCGCGATAAATCCGCCGGCATTCCACTTTGCGTCTGCCTGTTGTTCGCGAGTCGCCGGTTCCGTTTTGGATATTTCCCAGTAATGAAAATAATCCGCCGTCGTCCCGATGGCGTTGGTTTGAAATTCACCATAAGCCTGATGCCTGCCGGTCAGATCCACAAACAATTCCGCCACATCCTCTTGATAAACCGGATCATCATGTTTTTGGTATGTGGCTTTGGGCTGCGGTCCATGGCAGATGAACAGCGCGTAAAGATTATCCGCATCCCATAGCATCCTGACTTCAGTGCGATATTCCGGCATCGCCGCCGGCTCATCAAACTCGCAATTGCTCGGCGCGATCAGCGGCCCAAGCACGGCCGCATGCTGCCAGACAGACTCATCCATTTTCCCATCAATGCTCGGCCGCACAGACGTAAACGGAATCACCGGCGCCTGGGCCAGTAAATTCTCCGGCTCCGTCAGGCTCAGGAAAAAACTGTTTCCCGTCTCAATGACGATTCTGTTAATGCCTTTTTTCAGCTCAACATTCACATCTTCCTTGAATGCATGCCAGCCCGCGCGTCCTTCCTGAGCGGGTTTGAGTGCCAGCTTCCCATTGATAAAAACTTTTCTCACCGGCCCGCCGACTGCCAACGTAACGGTTTTATCCGTATCCGACTGAACTTCCGCCACGCCGACAAAGCGTTCCGCCGGCACGGCTCTGCCGGACAAATTCATCGCAAAACCACGCTGACGTTCCTGTTCCGGCCACATTGCCGGATCGCCACCCGTCTTTTCCGGCAATTCAAGAGCCGCCGGGCAGCTCTCAAGCGTCAGCGCCGACGCTGATGATTCAGTAAGTTCAGGCTCATCCTTGCCGGCGGCCCGCATTTTCCATTGCCGTATCACGCCCGGCATAACCGATAACACCAGCTTTTTCGGCACCGCCACCTGCGAATATCCCAACGCATCCAGAACTGCGCGCGCAATCACTCGCTGTCCTTCAAAATTGGGATGAATACCGTCATCCGTCAGCAGCCCGGCCTCCGCGTTGGGATATTTTTTCATCTCTGCATCAACATCCGCCAGCCTGAGCCAGCGATCTTTGGACATCGCACGTATCATATTGTTGTATTCATTCAGACGTTTCTGCTTGGCCGGTTCACGCACGATGCTGGTGGTCATCAGCACCACCTGCGCGCCGCCCATTTGAAGATGCGTTGCAATCTCGTCAATATTCCTGCGGAAAGCCTCCGCCGTCAGGCCGTTTCCGTCACCGCTGTCGTTTACTCCCGCGCTGACGGTCACCAGCGTCGGCCAGCGCCTCAGGACGTCGCGATCCAGTCGCTTGAGCATTCCCGTTGAAGTATCTCCGCCGATTCCCGCGTTAAATAGTTGCGGAATCGCCATGCCTTTTTCGCGCAGCCCCTGCTCAATAAGCAGCGGATATGTGTTGCCGTCCGTGATTGAATCGCCTAAAAATACGATTCGCGACGTATTGACCGGCGCATCCTGCGCGCCCGCATATGCCAGCGGCATTAAGATGATGCAGAGACTCAATAGAATGTGACGCATCATGAATTTGACCCATTAATCGATAACATGGCTCAATAACACGGTTTGTTTGTCTCACAGCTTTCGCTCACGCCGCCGCGTTGGTTTTCTGGCCGTTTTCAGTCAGTTGCATCGGCCGCGTTTCGCAGTCGATTATGTCTGCGATCGTATTGAGCAGGTAAACCTGATGGGCCTTCGCGGCAAAAGAACCATTCACGGTCTGTTTGATCCTGTCCTGCATGTTTTGACAGATGAACGTTTCAGCATTCATCACAATCTGCATGTCTTCAAATGCCCACAATACGGTCTTGCCTTGATGCCGGTATACGACACCGCGTTCATCCGGCAGCACCGTCCGATTGTTCATATAAAAATCAACATCATTATAAGTTTTTATAAGAGAAATCTGCCGTTCTGTCGGAGAATCATCTTCATTGCGCCATCCGCCCTGATTCCAGCTCAGTTTGCCGCTGGCCGGGTCCCAGTGCACCATCCACATCATCCGATACGCCAGGGCGCGGAAAAATACGTCATCCGGATCGGCGCCGACGGCCCTGATGCCCGGCACATCAAAATTATTCAGCGTATCCGTCCACATGAACAGGCTGCTCGTTTTTCTTGCGGCTTCAGGCCCGGCGCGGTGCACGCCAAACACGCCGTTGTCCTCTCCGCAATAGGTCATGCCGAACGCCTGCATCTCGCGGACAATCCCAAGATGAGCCAGATACTGCGAACGAATTGCCGAGGGCGGCTCCTGCTCCGGCCGGCAAAAACCTTGAAGGCCCGATTGATCCAGAGTAGCGCCGCCCTCGCGCCCCACATGCGTATTGGCCTGCCAGTCAAATTTATCGCTGCTGAGATTAAAGCTGCTGTCCAGGAAAATGCCGTTTAATCCAATTTTGTCATGCGCCCGGCGCCAACGACTCAGCCACATCTGCCGTATTGTTGAATCGCACAGATTCATCTGCGCGAACACCGGCGTATAATGATCCGCCTCAATCGCCCCCGACGGATTATGCACAAAACCCGCCGGCGATCCTGCGGCAATGGCTATCGCCGAATCTTCCGTCGCTCGCCGTTGCAAAGCGCCTTCCCTGCCATGATGCCTGATTTCCATCAGCGCCAGCGTTGAAAGCGCGGTATTGCCCCACATCCACGGGCTGATTCCGTGCTCGCCGGCCGCGGCGCACAAAGCCTTTAAGTTCTCTTCCCCCACGCTCGGCGCCACTTTCAAATCAACGGTGCAGCACATATTGCTTACGCCGTAGACGTTCATGTTGTTTTCAAAATGATTCGCCAGTGACAGCGTTTTAATGCCGGCCTTTGCCAGCGCCGGTATGCCGCGCCGTGCATAATCCTGCAAATCCGGATTGCCCCATTCTTCAATCATGCCATGCGTCTGCACGCGTTCGCGCCGCAGGCCGGCCTGCCGATGCAGGCTGGCAAAAACGGTTTCCTTCACCAGTTCATACAGATTGATCCGCTCATGGCGGCTCAGTTCTCCCGCCAGCCACAGGACTTCCACCGGAGACGTTTCAAGATCGTGCGATAAATCCTGGCAATGCTCATGCCAATGTGCAATGACGTCACTCTCCCGGCGTTTTTCAATCAGCGTCCGGATATGCGCCAGCCGCGTTGGAATCGTCAGCACCGTACCGGCGGGCCCAGCTGTAAAGGTAAATCCCTGCAATTCCGTCTGCATCGGCAGAAACTGAAAAATATTCGGATTGGCAATCGCCGGCAGGTACCACTCGCTGCTGTAATGCTGGTCACGGGATTCAATCCGCGCAATTGCGCGATCAAAACCGCCGCGCATCCATATTTCGTTTCCGACCGATGTTCCGCCCGGTTCCCATGTTCCGCGATCTATAATTTTATATATAGCAATATCATCACTATGATACCGGTATTGATAGCTGAAGCCGACGCATGAATACCCGCCAAAATGGCGCGCCGCCGGCCGAAGGATCAGCTCAAGCGTTGTGCCGGACACACGCCGCGGCACCACATCCCAGTTCGCCGTGTTATACCGTTGCTGCACACTGTGGAGCATCCACTCCATCGGGCCGCCTTCCGCCACCGAACATCCCAGATTCAGAACCACCCCATCATCGTGCCGCGTCTGATTTTCCACCGTAAAATCACATAACCGCTTGCCATCAGGGCTGCGAATATCCACAAAAGCAGAATGATCCGGATCTCGCAGCAGCACATCATCCGCTGATACGCGCCCTATGCCGCGAAAATGCCGCAAGTCATCCTTCAATTCAATCCGAATACCGTTTCCGAATGCAATCGGAGATAATGAATGAACATTATTTAACATGCATCTTCTCAATTCAGTACATATAAGCCAGTTTATGCAGGCAATCGTTTCAATCACATATCAGGCAATTCCCCGCATCATCCGCTTCTTATTTCTGCGGCTCGTACACTTCAAGTTCCGATGTAAAAACAAAATAAAAAGGCCATGATCCCGGAAAAGCGTCATAATGATTCATATAAATCAGACGGACATAACGCGCCTCTGTCGCCTGAAAATTCAGCGTATATTTTTCATCTTTAAGTTTTAAAAATTCATGGCTGCCGACGGTTCGGTAGGAGGCGCCATCAAGACTCACCGCAACGTCCACCTGTTTGGTGCACCCAAAATGCGTATTACCGTATATAACACGATCAATCCTGAATGTTCCGCCCAGATCCACAGTCACATGCTTTGGAAATTCGCGGGATTCTCCGCTGACATAGCAATGCCGTTCATTGGTTTCCCACGAACCGTCAGTCAGGCCCCCGAATCCCCAGTCACTTTGGCATGGGTCACTTTCTATATATGGCCGCCTTAAAGCCAGATTTCCGCTGTTCAATTGGGCAACCGTTAAATGCAGCGCCTGTCCGGCCTGGCTGAATTTCTGCGCCATTTTTCCCAGTTGATCTTGCGTTTCCGACATTGTGCGAATGACTTCATCCGCGCCGGTCATCCCGTTGATTACCAGGCGAACATGACGCCATGCGTCGTAATAATGTTCTTCCTTCGCATCAATGACACGAAAAAGATTTTCACTCGGACCTTTTAGATCAGTGATGGCCACGCCGTGCGATAGTTCCTGTGATGAAGTTCCCCTCAGCAGCGTGCCGCCGGAATCATAAATTCCATAAGACCCTTCCGGCAGATTTTTGATCACAATTGCGGGAGAAGCAAAATCAAGCAGTCCGCATGCCAGTGCTCTCTGGCGTTCATAAACCGCCGGGAACCAGAACGACGTGCCAATAGGTTGAGCCGATTCAAATTCGATTCGTCCGGGTTGCCGCGAAAGTATCTTAAGCCCGCCCGTTGCATTTCCTGCGGATACGTCAATACTTCCGATTACGCCGGCAGGCTCCGCTCCCATTGCCTTGATCATCTGCAATGCTATTAACATATGGCCAAATCTGTCCGGGTGAATACCGTCGGAAATCATGCTGAAATGTGCATTACCTGCCCGTTGCTTTTTTTGAAACTCCAGCATCGGATGATATATATCGCCAAACGGCACATGATATTTTTCCGCCGCTTCAAATGCATTGCGGGTCAGCCCTTCAAGCGTGCTGTTATAGCGCGCCTGGGCAAAATCCTTCCGCACCACATCATCCACGCAACCGGGACTGAACACCACCACGCGAACGCCGGCGGTTTTGAACCTTGTGATCAGCCTCTCAAGCCCGTCCCGATACCGCTTGGTTACTTCCGCATCCGGAGAGCGGTACCCGCCATCGTTCATCCCGAAAAATAACGTAACAAGAGTGGGCTTGAGGTATAAAACATCCCGTTCCAGTCTGTCGTTGGCGCCTGTTACGGTATCACCGCTCCACCCGGCATTGAAAAACGTGAGGTTCATCTCCGGATATCGGCACATCAGGTACTGCTGAACATACCGCGTATAAAGCCGTTGTTCAGTTATGCTGTCACCGTAAAACACGATGCGGTCGCCATTTCTGAACACCGGCGAAGCATGAACCGAAACGGCCAGAGCCGATAGAACTAGCAGGAGCAATATCCGGCGGGTGAAGCTCATGAACCGCAATCCTCTAAATAATATATAATCAGTAATACTTAGTTAGTCGATTCAATTAATTTGTAATTGAATACATGTCCATACTATTAATAGTCCAGTTCATGAGTTTAAATGTGAGCTGTTGGTCATCTCCAGTTCCAGGCGACGACAGATTTCGCAATGTTTCCGCGTGACCGTCAAAAAACAACACGCTGCGCTCGGCATTTTTGCAAAGTTCACCAAAGGATGCGCCTTCGTTGCGAACCGGGTGCCAGTTCCACGTCGTGGGGTCACTGGCCCACTCCGCTTCAACACCAAAATTCCACCATACGCCGCTGGATCCATCAGATACGCCCAATATGTTCCATACGGAAGGCCGGCGAAAATACCAGTCCGCCAACACCGCCAGATCCGACAACGAACCGCGGCCGCCGTCCTTTCCTATCGCTGAAAGTTTGTAAGGCATAAACGTGCCACCGATAGGCTGTCCGCTGCCATCAAAACGTCCCCAGCCGTTCGGCGCCACCATGCGATAAGACCGTCGTTGCCTGACACCCCACCATTCCGACGTATAGCCGTAACCCACATCAAACGGACATAACAAAGCGGGATTTCGCGCCGCATCCATATTCGCGTAATCGGTATGCATATAGGATGACAGGGCGTAATCCCACGGATTCCAATTCTGGTCGCGCGGCGACGGAAAAGCCCCGTTCCATTCGGTGGAGTACGCATACATCGCAGACCCTATGGCCCGCACGTTGGCCAGACACTTGACTTTCTTGGCGTTCTCACGTGCTCCCGCCAGGGCCGGCATAATAATCGCCATAAGTAATGCGATAATCGCAACTACAACAAGCAGTTCGATCAACGTAAACCCAAGACGGCGACGACGGTTATACATGTTTTTTCCTCGCCTAAACTCTATTTGCACGTTTGTTACTTCAGGCCTGACCCGAACAGCACGGCCAGTTTCGACAAAACGCCGCAACTGGAGATCACCCGGCACAAAACTTCAGCCCAATTCTTTCAATTGACAGTTCGCAAATTCTGACATGATTCAAAGCGTATCATTGATACGCTCATATGTATCAAAATAGCATCAATTTGTCCACGTGCAAATAAAATTCTTTCGTTTTACACCCAGCCAATTAAATAATGATTGCGCTATTATTGGGCAAATGAGGCCATAATACCCATCATTTGCCATAACAAAAAAGCATCCACTATCATTTTATACTGGAAATACCCCAATATGGATGCATAATGAATCAAATGATTCATTTGAATGTTCTATTTGATACGGGTGGCCTATGGGCAAATCATTAATGGAGTTAAAAGCCTCGCAATCTGATACGCCCCGTCATGCACGTACCCTGCTCCGTGAATGGCTCAGTTCCGATTCCGTGCCGAATCCTTTACCCTCCGAACACCAGATCGCCCGAAATCTTGGCGTCGCCCAGCCGACGGTTCATCGCGCCTTGATCATGCTCGAGCAGGAAGGATTGGTCACTCGTGAAGGCCGCCTTCGCCGCCCCACTTCATCTCTTACCTCTTCTTCCGGCCACGTCTTAAATTCATCCATTATTGTCATCGCACCCTATCGCAGCGATGAAAATACCAACCACGGCGACGCGTGGATTGAAGGCTCTACCCGCGGCGTATACGAAATGATCTCCCGCGGCGACTTGAACGCCCTGATTCTCAAGCCTGAATCCCTTCTGGAACATACGGCCTGCCAATTGATTAAAAACCAGCCGACCGGCGTTGTAGTTCCGGAAATCTACAAAGTGACTCAGGAAAAAATGAAAAAGCTGATCACACCTTTTATTCAGGCGCAGATTCCCGTGGCAGTCTATTCCGGCGAGTTTGAATCACCTGAAGCCGACCAGATCGTTTCCGATCATGAGGCCGGCTCGTATCTGCTCACACGCTGGCTGATCGCACAGGGACGCAGGCGCATTTACCGCCGGGAATTGCCGGAATACGCCCATATTCGCTGGGTAAGCGAACGCAGGAAAGGTTATGAAAAAGCCATGCGCGAAGCGGGCCTTGAACCATTTGGGGGCATCACCATCAGGGATCTTCCCAATACTGAATTTATTTCAGAACAAACCATTGAAATACGTTCCCGGCTATGGGCCGGATATCTTTACCCATATAAAAACAACATTGACGCCATGATGGTCGATTCCGACGGCGAAATACCGATTCTTTCGCGTGCCTTGCGTATTCTGGGCTTTATCCCCAACCAGGATGTGACCATGGTCGGTTACGACGATTACTGGAGCGAAATTCCCGAGCGCCAATATGAACCGATTCCTCCGCTGGCAACCATTGATAAACTCAATCGCACGGCCGGAAGAGAATTGGTTCAGCTCATTCTGGACCGCAGCGCCGGCAAGCTTCCCACAGGACCCATTATCCGGACCATTCAACCCAAACTGATTGTGACATCCGAAACATCTCAAACCTGAGTTTTATAGTACGCGCCAAAAAAATAAATCGCACATGACATGCCGCCACGCAAAGCCACCAAAGAGGATTTACGTCGAAATCAAAATATGATGATAAAGATTCAATGCCGCACGCTCTCACGCGTGATCAGTTGATACGCAAGCACATGATGTTGCGGCAGTGCCGACCCGCCGGAATGCGATTCCAGAATATTCGCGACGATTTGCGCCATGCCTTTGTGGTCCTGCGTAATGGCGGTCTGCGGCGGCGTCGCATAGCGCGAAAACAGCTTGTGCTCTGAAGCCACCACCGAGATATCTTCCGGCACGCGCTTGTTAAACAGCGAGAGCGCATAAGCCGTCACAATACCCGCATTGCCGCCGGGACAAAAGAGCGCATCGACTCCCTGCCGCAGCAGTTTGCCGATGATTTCCACGTAGTTGTCATCGGCGGAAAGATAAACAAATGCGTCATGCGCAGGCAAATTGCGAGCCTTGAGCGCCTGTATGATCGCCGCGCGCCGGATGTCGGCATTACCTGTACCGGCCGCGCCATGCACGATGCATCCGATCTTTCGGCAACCCTGCTCATAAAGATGATTGATTGCTATCTCCATTCCCTGCCTCTCGTCAGAACGAACGGAATAGACGTTCGGAGAATCAGTCAACGCGTCCCGGTCCACCAGAACCAGCGGTGAGGAAAAACAGCTCGACCAGGTTTTAAAGTCGCCCGGTTCAGCGCCGATAGCCACGGCGCCGCAAAATTGAATGTTATCAAGTCGGTCCAGATTGTCCTGCGGCAAGACTTCAATGCGCAGTCCGCGACGAGGCAACTCGGCGGTCAGGGCCATCATGACCATTTCCAGGCAGTTCTGAATGGGATAAATCTGGTCGCTGGGCAAAATGAGCACGACATTGCGCTGCTTGGCCGAAAGCCGGGGGTGATAGCCATGTGTTTTGGCGGTGGACAGTACGCGCTGGCGAACTTCGTCGCGGATGTTCGGATGATGGTTGAACACGCGGGAAACAGTGGCCGGTGAAACGCCGGCGTATCTGGCAATATCCTCAACGTTCATTTTGAAAACTCCACAATACTTATTGAATTATTTTCAGTATATATAATATATTTCTGAAATTATATCATTATTTCAAATGTTTTTTCTCATGTAACTCTTGTTATTTTATATACTTATAATATTATAACAATAGTATTGAAAACATTTCATGTGAATATCCATGAACAGGTGAAAAACGCCGGGATCATGGGTGATTGCGACATGGAGACAACAATGGCATTGAATTTTACCAACTTGCCGCGGCCACTGCTGGTAGGGTCGCTGCGTAACCGCACGACGGCCGAAACCATCGCCGACATCCGCAACAGCGAAGCGGATGGAGCGCGGGCCTTTATCCTGCATATTCAGGTGCTGGAGGAAGAGTTTCGCCGGCCGGAGGAGTTAAAGAAAATCTTCGACTCCACCAGGTATCCGGTGATGGCGATTTACTATCGGTGGGGCAATACGCTTTCAGATGACCAGCGCACAGAAGCCATGCAGGAAGCGCTGCGTCTCGGCGCCAGTTGCATGGATCTGCCCGCCGACACATTTGACCCTGACTCGCAGGCCAGCCTGAAAGATTGCCCGCTGCCGTTTGCGGCGGTCAATCCGAGGGAAATTTCCATGCGCCCCGAGTGCATCCGCCGGCAAAAGGAATGCATTGAACAAGCGCACGCAATGAACAAACAAGTACTGATGTCTGCACATGTACTTAATACACATCTGAACCGCGCGCAGGCTCTCTCGCTGGCGCAGGAAATAGAATCGCGCGGGGCGGACATCGTCAAAATCGTTACACAATGCCCTGACACCGAACATGCCCTCGAGATGCTTCGCACCATGGTGGAACTTAAAACCAAACTTAAAATTCCCTTTCTCTACATTTGTATCGGTCCGCATGGAGCGATCATCCGTCCGCTCGGACCGTTGTTTGGCTCAATGCTGGTGTTTGGGCATCATGAGTACAACGATTTGTCCAACACGTCCAAACAGTTGCTCGGCGACATGCAGGAACTTTATCGCATCATCCCCTGGCGGATTGATGATTATTTGGAAGAAACTCAAGTCCGGAACAAGGAAGCCCCGGCGATTTTAACCCCGGGGTGTGTCCGTTAACGTCGGATTGTGGCGTGCTGGCATCCACCCCGGGGTTAAAACCCATGAGGCTTCCTTATCAAAAACTCCGGTTTTTAGAGCGGATGCCAAAAAGAGATAACGGCTGACAGACTTTTTTAATTAAAAAAGCCGCCCCGCGATAGCGTGGCGGCAGGTCATACGCTAAAACATTTTGGCACA
>CAZSYN010000014.1:0-115526 GCA_964610975.1 uncultured Phycisphaeraceae bacterium | reverse complement strand
ACACCAATCAAACTACCGCCGCCATTCCGCTGTAAACTTTTGAGAAACGCTATAATAATTAAACAAATGTAAATGTTTGTGAAAATTATTCGGCGAACTACCAACGGAAGAGTTTTTGCCACTGAAGCTCAATGTTGTGCAAGAATACAGGAGCCGGGCCGGTGTTCGGCCCTGTTACGGTATATAAGTCGCTGCTTCATGTTCGGATCATGCCGCTGGGAGATGATATTCTTTTTGATAAGCACATTTATATCACATATGTACTATAAATATCATGTTCCTGCTATTTTATTAAGAACTAATGCGAGTTAGCATGTCACTATCGTTTTATCGCCAGGAACACATCTGTAACGAAAGGGTAATGACATGATCAAAGTCGCCATGATCGGCGCAGGGTCCATTGTGTTTTCTAAAAACCTGACCGGCGACATTTTGCAGTATCCTGAATTTCGCAATGCCACCTTTGCTTATATGGATATTGACAAGGAACGTCTTGAAGTCGGCACTTCTCTGTGCCGCAAGGCCGCCAAAGCGCTTGGCGCAAATCCGACGATTATCGCAACCATGGATCGCCGCGAAGCGCTCAAAGGGGCTGATTTTGTCATCAATATGGTGCAGATCGGCGGCATGGATTCAACATTGGTCGATTTTGAGATTCCGCGCAAGTATGGGCTCAAGTTTACGATTGCCGATACCACCGGCCCGGGCGGTTTGTTTCGCGCGTTGCGTACATATCCGATGATCAAAGGCATGTGTCAGGACATGATGGAGCTTTGCCCGAATGCCTGGCTGTTGAATTATTCAAATCCGATGTCCATGAACATGCAGACTGTATACCGCACCAGCAGTATCAAGGGTGTGGGCCTGTGTCACAGCGTTCAGGGCACGTTTGACCAGCTTATGCGGTACATCAAGGAAGATGCCGCCACGTGTGAGTTCCTGTGCGCGGGCATCAACCACATGGCGTTTTACCTGCGGATGCGCAAGGACGGCAAAGATCTCTATCCGCGTTTGTGGGAAGCGCTCAACACGGACCCGAAAGTGTACAACAGCAATAAAGTACGTTTTGAGATCATGAAGATGCTCGGCTACTTTGTAACTGAATCATCTGAGCATAACTCGGAATATTGCCCGTACTTCATTGCCAAAGGCGATGATGTGATCAACAAATACGGCGTTCCGATTGATGAATATCTGCGCCGCTGCGACGGCATTATTGATGAATTTCATCGTCTTTCGGCGCAGGCCAAGAATGACGATCCGCTTGATGTGCACAAGTCGCACGAATACGGAAGCACGATCATTCACAGCATTGTGACCGGCAAACCAAGCGTGGTATACGGCAATTTGCCCAACAACGGCGCGATCAGCAATCTGCCGGCCACGGCGATTGTGGAAACGCCGACGCTGGTGGATCGCGGCGGTTGCCAGCTTACGCGCATCGGCGAATTGCCGCCGGGCATCGTGGCGTATGTGATGCCGCATATTCAGCAGCATGAGCTGTTTATCCGCGCGGCAATGGAAGGGCGGCGCGATTATGTGTACCAGGCGGCGATGTTTGATCCGCACACGGCCAGCGTGATGACGCTTGATAAGATCAAGGAAATGTGCGACGAAATGATCGCGGCGCATGGCGATCTGCTGCCGAAATTTGACTCGCCCAAATCGCTTGTGCCCACCAGCGGCAAAAAATTCGGCGTGGTTGATCCCAAAGCGCTGCATGCGTCATGGGATGCCGCACAGGTCAAGAAGTATGATGATGCCATCAAGACATGGCAGCTTATCGGCCCGTTCAAGGGGCCGGAAGGTAAAACGACCGTTGATTTTGCCACGCCGGTGGAAGATGAGTTCCTCAAGAGCAAGAGCGTGGATCTTTCGGCCAGCTACAAGGTTGACGGCAAGGCGTTCAAGTGGGCCAAGCATGATGCCAACAAACGCGGGCTTGTGGATTTGAAAGTGGCATTGGCGCCTGCGGAATGGGCTGTGGCGTATGCGTATGCGGAAATTGAATCCATTCACGCGCGCGAAACCGTTCTGCACTGCGGATCAGATGATGCAATCCGCGTTTGGCTTAACGGCAAGGAAATACATACCAGCACGGATGCACGCGGAGCGAAGCTTGATCAGGATAGCGTGAACATTCATCTGAATGCGGGCATCAATAAGATCTTCATCAAGATTGTGAATTACACGCATGGCTGGGGTTTTGGCGCGGCCGTCCCGCCGGCCAATTTCTGATTGATCCGGCGTTCGGGATATGTAGCGTTGATTTCAAGCCCCGCTCCTTCACGGAGCGGGGCGCAATTATGTGTGAATGATTCACTGCGATCATGGGTAATTGCCATGATGATTGGTTTGTGCCCCATCCTGTAAAAGCAATGAGGCTTGCTTATTCATCTGTGAAATACTTGGGCCTGGGAATATTATCAAATATTCCCAGGCCCTGCTTTTTTATATGAGCCGGCATCCTGCGAATCCTCATCCCGCAGGGCTGCTCCGGCAAACTTGTGGCGTATGGTTTGTTTCTGGCTATTACACCGCGCATACTCATGCGATTTGCCGCTGAATGACGCGGATGTTATTGTGATGCCGTGGGTTTTTATGCACATGAGTTCTTCACCCGTAAGGAGAGTGATATGAGACGTTCATTGGTTTTGGCGGCCGTGGTGATGGCGGCGCTTCCTGTTTTGGCTCACGCGGAGCTGGTTGATAATCCGGTGTATCAGTATTGGGCCAAGTACAAGGCCGGGACGTTTACCACGTTTAAGATGGAGATGGAGATTCCGGGCGTGCCGGCGGGTATGGCCGGGAAGGGGACGACGATTACCAATAAACTGGCCGAGATTTCGCCGGAGAAGGCGGTTGTGGAGATCACACTGGCGATTGATGCGCCCGGCGTGCCGGCGCGCGCGCACAAGCAGGAGATTCCGGCCAAGATTGAAAAAGATAAACTGGATGCCGCGGAATTTCAGGCGCAAAATCCGCAGGCTAAAGATGTGAAGATTACGGACGTCAAAGTTGGCAAAGATAAAATTGACGTCAAGGGCGAAACGCTTGAGGTCATCACGCGCGAGGCCACCATGGAGACAACCCAGCAGGGCCAGACGATTGTGGCCAAAATCAAAACGTGGACGACCGACAAGATCCCCGGCGGCATGGTCAAAATGGTGGCCAATACCGAAAAGCCGATGCCCATGAAGAATACGACGACGCTCAGCGATTATCATCTTGAAAAATAATTGCGATATGAGATGCTGCGAAAAAGAAAAACCCGGAGCGATTGCTCCGGGTTTTTTGTTGCGTGGGATGACAGGCGCTTCGTCACAGCGTGATCATGTTTCCGGTCAGCACGCTCTGGCGCTCAGCTTCGCAGATACGCAATGATTCGCTGGCCTGTTCAAGCGTGATGGTCTGCGGAGACGTGTTTTTGCGAATGCATTCCAGGAAATACCGAATCTCGTGCTCATAGCCCATTCCTGAAGACAACTCGATGATTTCTTCGCCGGATGCGCGACGAAGAACCCTCAGCGGATTTTTCTGGCTCAGGTCAAAAACGGCCGTGGCTTGTTCAAAATTCACGCAATATTGCATGTTAAAGCCAAATCCTTCGGCCATACTCCATCCGCCTTCGGCTACGACCATCGGTATGTTGTCATATATATATTGTGTGATAATGTGGTCAACACCGCCGCTATCGCGCGTATATCCGACGGAGCGCACGGCTTTTGGCATACCGAAGCACCAGTGAATGAAGTCGGTATCGTGCACGTGGAGGTCAAGCACCGCGCCGCCGGATTGTGACGAATCGCCATACCACTTGCCGGGGAAAGAGCTGACGCGTCTGAATTGCGCGCCGAGGATTTTGCCGTATCGGCCGGAGGTGACGGCGTCTTTAAGCCAGGGCCAGCCGGGCCAGAAACGCATGCATTGTGCGCACATGATGAGCCGGGATGATTCGCGCGCGGCCTGAACGAGGCGCTGCGCTTCCTTGGCGCTGGTAGAAAGCGGTTTTTCAACCAGCACATGTTTGCCTGCCCGCAAAGCGGCGATGGCAAGATCAACGTGCTCAGGAGTGGGTACGCAGATATCAATCAGATCAATATCGGGGTCCGCAATAAGCTCGGTGCCTTCGGTGTATTGCCGCACATTGGCAAAATCAGCAAAGCCTTGCTGTGTGCCCGTCACATTCAACGCTTGGCGCGAAGAACCATCCCGGCGCTCTTTAATGCGATCACTGACCGCCACAACTTTGGCATCCGTCTGTAACGCGTGTGCATCCAGATGCACATTACCAATCATTCCGACGCCAATCACACCCACGCGAATCATAGTTATGTTCCTATATGTAATAAAATTGTACTTATTAAAAAAGCACGGTCAGTCTTGAAGAATGATGTTCATGGCGGCGCTGGTTCTGGCCAGCAGGCCCGGATCGCTGGGCATCATTTCCGCGACGATTGTTTTGTCATAACCGACGGATTTGAGCGTCGCGAAAGTGTCACGCCAGGGAACATCGCCGGCGAGAAGATCACAAAAACCGGCTAGTCCGCCGATGCTCATCTTATAATCTTTGATGTGAACGCGGCCGATGCGCGCGCCGAGAAGCTCAATCCAGTGCGGAGGATACTGGTGATAACCCAGCACGTTGCCGACATCAAAATACGCCTTAACGCGCGGCGATTTAAAGCTGTCAATAAAATCACGAAACTCAAGCGGTGAATAAAAAAGTCCATTCCAGACATTCTCAACACACAGGTCAATCCCAAGATCTTGCGCCACCGGCGTTAGTTGCGCCACAGCCTGGCGCGCCCAGTCAACGGCCTGTGAATACTCAACGGGTTGATACGAAGAATCCCACAAAATGCGGACCGCGCCGGGCACAAAGAGCATGGCATCAACGCCAAGCCATGCGGCGCGCTGTAGTGCCGCGGCATGAAGTTCAATGGATTTGCGGCGAATGGCCGGATCGGGATGAGTCGGCGAGCATCCCCAGCTCATGCCGGAGGCAAGCGTCTGGCATGTAAGACCGGAGGCATTGATGATGTCGCGATAACGCATGCATGTATCACGATCTGTTGACGGTGTAATGATGCCCTGCGTGCCGATGGTCAGCTCAAAACCATTAAAGCCGGCCTGCGATACCATGCGTACCGCGTCTTCAAGCGGACATTCGGCGGAATTTTTCTGCGGCAAGGACCAATAACTGATGGCTTTTATCATGTCATCATCTCATTGAGAACGATTTGTCACTGCGATAACACCTTCTGAAATTAATTATTATCATTTGAAATAATAAATGTCAAGAATAAAATGGCAGGTATATTCAGGTGACAGAACGCCGCATTCTATAAAGAGGTCCGGATCATCATGAATCCCGCTGGCATATTGGCGCAGGAACAGCAAAGAACGGTAATGGCGCTGTTTTGGCGCAGTAAACGCTTGAGCCGTTGGGAGTTGCATCAACAATCTGAGATGACGCCGAATGCCGCCGGGCTTATGGCCAATGAACTTCTTGAGGTGGGGTTGATTCGTGAATGTCCGGCGGAGCCGGCTGCGCGTGGCCGGCCGCGTGTTCCGCTTGAAATTGATCCGCAAAGCAGAAATATCGTGGGGCTTGCCATCGGCAGGGGAACGGTCATCGCGCGGCGAGTCAATTTGCTTGGCGAGTTGATGGGCGATGATGCAGAGCGTGTTGAGCAGCAAGTGGATGATCCGGGGAAAATTGTTTCTGCGGCGGCGGGCTGCCTTAAAAAAATTAAAAATCAGCAAACGCTGGCCATCAGCGTGACCCTTCCGGGCATTATTGATACGCAGCGCCATTTGTGTCTGCTAAGCGCGGCGATTCCGGGGCAAAGATCCATTTCGCTGGCGCCTATTCTTCAGGCTGCGCAAGGACACTCTGTGTTTTTTGCCAATGATGTTCATGCTCTGGCGGCCAGATGGCTGCTGACTCACGCGTCGCAGACCCAGCAAGATGTGTTGATTGCGCATATAGGTGATGGGTTCCTGGGATCGGTTCTGTTGGTTGGCGGAAGGCCCAATGAAGGAAGTGTCATGGGGGCCAATGAGCTTGGCCACATGCGTCTGGCTGTTGATACGGCGCCGTGTTATTGCGGCCAGCGTGGTTGTCTTGAGCGCGTTTGCTCAACCGAATTTATCAGAAAAAATGGCGGGCCTGCCGGCAAAACTCTTTTGCAGTTGACGGCGGATTCTCCCAGGCATCCTGCATTGGCCAAAATGACGGATCTGCTGGCCATGGGAATTGCCAATGTGGTGAATTTTATCAGGCCTTATCAATTGATACTTACGGGAGATTTGCTGCATGCTGATGCGTGGCGTGATGTATTGATCAGTAAAATTCAAGGATATACGCTTGCGGAACTGGCATCGCGAATGAATATTGCGCACTGGGTTCCTCCTACGCGAGATCAGGCGCATACTGCCGCGTGGCCGGCGCTGGCGTATCTGTATGCATCAACATGGCCGGCGGCGGTAATATCACGAAACACAGCGAATTTAAAAATAGAGTAAAAGCAGAAACAAAATGAAAAATTATGACGTGATTGCCAGTAAAGAAGTCCGTATTGGTAACATGGCGAATGATGCGATATGGTCCGAAAGCCAGATTGCGCAGGTGAATCAATTTCACCCCAAAAGTTCTGATCATCGGCCGGTTGTTTCCGCGCGCATGTTGGCCGGGTGTGATGCTATTTATCTTCGTTTTGATGTGCAGGATCGTTACGTCAAGTGTGTGGCGCAGCATCATCAGGAATCCGTATGCACTGATAGTTGCGTTGAGGCTTTTCTTGAACCATTTTTGGGGGCGGGGTATTTTAATTTTGAATTGAGCGCGATCGGCACCATGCTTGTGTATTTTATTGAAGATGCACAGCGGATTCCCGGCGGATTTAAGAAATATACCGTATTGCCGCCGGAGATTTACGGTCAGGTTACGATTCAGTCGTCGCTGACGCAGCCTGTTCTTACTGAAATTACTGAACCGGTCAATTGGTGGCTTGTCGCGCGTATTCCCCATGCGGTGTTCAATGCCTATACGCGCCGGCCTGTGCAGGAATCCTCGCACTGGCGCGGAAATTTCTATAAATGCGCGGACCGCACATCACATCCGCACTGGGCGTCATGGTCGCCTATTGCGGATGAATTAAATTTCCATCAGCCGGCATTTTTTGGCGACCTGCTATTCAGATAACCGCGGCGCGCATGCGTTTGTCACGGTTTGCCTTCAGGAGGAACCGTGATATAGCCTTGCGGATTCATGGTCTGAACGATTGTTTCGGCGCGCGCGGCTTCTTCGCGAATGACTTGCATGCGCGTTTGCAAATAGCGGTCAACCCAGATTGGCTCAATGAGTCTATTATAAAGTTTCTTCATTTCCTCGGCTGCTTTTTCGGCAATTCGCAGATCTTTGCGCACCCAGCCAAGCCATTTAAGTTCAATTCCGCTGCCGTGGCGACGGGGATCTGTGATCGCCTGCGTTTTGAGCTGGTGAAGCGAAATGGCATTTTTAAGCGTATGCTGCAATCCGTAGCTCAATTGCTTCATGGTCTCAAGAATATCTTCAAATCGCTGACGCTGCCCCAAATTCCTCAGTTCTTCAAGCGCGGCCGGCCGATCTGCGATATCCGCATGGCCGTCATAAAAAGATTTTCCCAGCAGCAGCAGAGAATCAAGTGCGGACTCCATACTTTCGCACTGAAATCCGGGCGTGTTGTAGCGACTCCATCCGGTAGCGCAGATCCCTTTGAATTTGAATCGCTCATGAACTGACATCCACGCATTGGCGTTCAGCAGGCGCTGCTCAACAAGCGGGTAATCGGCCATTGGTCCTTCGGCGCCCTTGAATGCGCCGGCCGCCCACAATGTGACGCCCGCATCCCGAAATTTTTGAATATACCGGCTGTTAAAATGATAGTCGGTCTGATCCGGATGGCCGGTATATCCCCACACCATTAAATCACACTTGGCCGATAACCGCTGAAGTTGTTCATCAGACCACTC
This sequence comes from uncultured Phycisphaeraceae bacterium, assembly GCA_964610975.1. Classification (GTDB taxonomy): domain Bacteria; phylum Planctomycetota; class Phycisphaerae; order WQYP01; family WQYP01; genus CAZSYN01. The sequence goes on along the minus strand of CAZSYN010000014.1, from coordinate 107,507 downwards.
AACCATCATGTCATGCCAGAGAATGGGGCGTATGGCTTTGGCCGTCAGTTGATCGAGAATGGGCTCAACATGCTGAAGATAGAGTTTATCCTTGCCATATTTTTCCGCATAGGCGCGGGTAAGCGGATGTGTGCCGAAAGTCCACGCTTCGTCGCCGCCGAGATGAAAATGACGGATTCCCGGCAGCAATGCCAGCACTTCATCCACCAGAGACTGAACAAATGCCCGGCCGCCTTCGGCAAGAACATTGAGCACATCGCCGGATAGCGGCACCTCACGAAATGACGCATATTCAGGCCATTTGAGAAAAGTCTCCATGTGGCCAATGCACTGAACCAGCGGAATAATCTCAAAACCTTTTTGTGTGGCAGCAGCATAAAACTGCCGGACTTGCTCTGTGGTATAGGCTGTTTCGCAACGAAATCGCGGGTCGCGGCGCCAGGGAAACATATCTTCCCACTCAATGAGTATAGCGTTATATCCGCCGGCGGCAAAGACATCGAGCAAACTCAGAAGACGCTCAAATGTCGGCGGAGTGCCTTTGAGATCAAGATGAACCGCGCGAATGGCAATGCGCGGTGATTTTTCTACAAGCAAGGGAGGCATGAAAAAACTCCATCGGCGAAAGGCGGTATGTTAATCGTGGGCCGTTGTGATTTATTCCGCAATGACAGGGATAATTTGATGCTCAATTCGCGCGCGCTCGGCCGCAAATACGGTCCTGTGGCTGCTCCAGGTGGCGTCGCAATTGGTCACGATCAGCGATTCATCATGCTTGATGACCGCCTGAATAAATTCGCTCATCATGCCGGTATCGCCGCCGCCGTGGCCACCAACCTGGCCCACCGCAAGCTTGTTAATATCAATAACTTCTCTGGTGCCTGTGAGAAAATCATAATGCGTGATTGTTTGAACATTGCAGTGCAATTCGCCCAGTGTGCCGCAGATGCGAGTAGTTCTTTCGGACATTTCCGTAAACGCCGTCATGGTGAATGTTGCGACTACGCCGCCTTCGTACTCAAGCATGACGGTTTGCCGGTCCACAACATCATTGTCACATTCGTAAACGCAGCGGCCGTACGGGCCATCCGCCAGCGCCTGCATGACTTTTTCCTTGTTCCGCGGATCAGCCGTGAGCACATTAAGCGGCCAGCCAAAATCCTGGTGCTCAAAACGCTCCCTGATGTAAATCTTTTTGGCAGAGTACGGACACTGCGACTCAAAATCACAATTCAGGCAGCGTTTGGCATTGCCGGCCTGCGGCGGTTTGTGCTGCTGGTTAAAATGCCCCAGCGATCCGAATGACGCAACTGACAAACAGCGCTTGTTGATAATATACGCCAGCCAGTCAATATCATGGCATGATTTGGCCAGCAGCATACAGGACGATTCCTGCGAGTTGCGCCAGTTTCCGCGCACAAATGAATGTGCCATATGCCAGTAACCCACGGGCTCAAGGTGATCAACGGACGCAATATCCCCGATGATTCCTGATTGAATCATTGCCTTAAGCGCGCGCGTATATGGCGCGTAGCGCAGCACATGACAAACCGCGAAAATAACGCCGTTTCTTTTTACCGCCTGAACGATGCGCCGGCATTCGCTTTCTGTCGGCGCCATCGGTTTCTCAAGAAGTATGTCATACTTCAGATCCGCAAATGCCACGGCGGGGTCCGCATGCATGCGGTCGTTGGTTGTGATGATTACGGCATCGGCCATGCGCGGCTGCGCCGCCAATTCTTTCCAGTCAGTAAACACGCGCGACGGATCAATCTTGTGTTCGCAGGCCATGCGTTCGCGCCATTCCTGACGTGGTTCTGCTATCGCGATAATTTTGGCCTGTTCAGGATGTTCAAGCGCGAAGCGCGCGTATACATTTCCTCGTGCGCCGGCGCCGATGATCGCCAGTGTAATTTGTCTGCTGCTCATATCAATGCTTTCTGTGATGACATAAAATATATGATGACGTTTTTACTTTCTGCCGTCATCCATTTCAAAACGATCAATACCCTGGCCAAATTTTTGCTTGCCGCTGATGGCGATGATGATCGGTATCGCATTTCCTTTTGATATCGCACGAATGGCCGCTATTTCACGATTGGGTTCGGGATTGACCCACTCGGTTAAGAATATACTCTTTTCGCCGTCGCGGTAAACCACCTGGCCGTTGGCAGCGTCATGCGCGGCCCACCAATCGGCGATATCTATTTTGTTTTTCATGGCGATTGTTTTAGTGCCGCCATCGGCATATTGAATTTCGTATTCAAGAACCACATCGCCTTCTTTGGCCTTGACCCACATCAGTGTGTGCAGGAAAAAGAGCTTTGCGAGTTTTTTGTTCACGGCGATTTCGGCCGATTGTTTCGGAAAATAATCGCGCGTCGGCCCGGCCAATACGATGCACGATTTATCCTTGTTCTGCTGCGGATTAATGATCATGAACGGAACATTGCCGCCGAGCGTCGTCTTTCCTGTCGGCAAGTTCCGAAGATCTGTTGTGGGTCCGTAATCAGACCATCCGCCTTGTTTATCACCTTCAACTTCGTCCGTAAAGCTGCGATTGGCCGCCGATTGCAGATCAATATACGCAACTTCGCGCTCATTGAGCGTCATGACGTGGCCGGTCGGCGGATTCGTATCCTTTGCCGCTGTGGCATATACGGAAATGTCGTCAGAGAGAACGTAGTTCAGTATATTTTCAACATAACGTGTGAGCGTGGCATCTTTGCCAAAACGCTCGGTTGCCAGAATGGTTGAGATAAAATATTCGCCCTTGCCAAGTTTGCGGTTGTTGATGACGGACGTAATTGCGCCCGGATTTGAAAAATCGGCCACGGCCGCAAGCGAAAGAAAACCATCGTTGAGTTCAATGCTTGTCTCAAACAGGCGGCCGCTTTGTCCGGCGGGAGTTTCCCACGCCATCTCGTCCTCAATTCCCTTGAATGCCGGATGCTTTTTGTAAAAATGTTCAACAAACGAACTTTTGCCCAGCAATTGCAGACGTTCATTACTGACCCAGGGCAAATTGCCCGCCACGCATTGTTCAAAAACCAGCATGCGTCCGCCATTGTTGAGCCATTGGTTGATCTGCTTCCCGCTGTTCAGCAGTGTGGCGTCAAAAGAATTGGCGCCAATGATCAGTACCTGATAATTGGCAATGTCGTCAAAATTGCGGATCGGCTGATGTGTAATTTTCAGCGACTTAAGAATCTCGCCTGTGCTGGCCATGCCAAGTCCCGCAAATTGGTTTTGCGAAGCATCATATAATGCGACTTTGCGCGACGGAAAATGTGTGATGCGATCTTGTGTCGCGATGACGTACAGATCGTAATGATTTTCCGCAATACGTTCCTTATTGTTTGTGAGATAAATCTCAACTGCGTATTTGCCGGACGCCGCCTGTGTCGGAATCGCGATCTCAAAAGGTAATTCCTGCATGGCTCCTTGCGGCAGGGAGATATTATTTTTCTCCAGAAGCGGCGTGGCGTGTCCCTGCGGATCGCGCAATTGAATCAGCAGATCAATAACAGAATCTTTTTCTGAATCATTGACAATGCGTATTGGCGCGGATGTTTTAGCTCCACCAAAAAGATGCGCATTGTCAATACGCATCAGCGCCTGAACGGGATAAAGCGCCGTGCGGATGGCGTAAACCGGCTCCGCAAGAGCAAGGCCGTTTTTATTTTCCGGCCAGGGCTCAATTTTGTTATCTGCTGCGCGCCCATACATTCTACGCATGAGGTCATACGGCATCGTATTAAGCGAAACACCATCGGTCATATCATGACTATAGCGGAACATCTCCAGATAACGCTTGGCAGTCAGCAAACTTTTACGCTCGCGATATTGCGGCATATCCGTTAAATAGCTACGCAGGCCTCCGGCATTGGCGCTTTGGCGCACAAAGTCTCTGAGTCCGTTTTTCTCCGTCAGCTTGTTGATAAATTCGGACTTATCAAAAATATCCTTGCGTAATTCCTGTGTAAAAATTTGTATGTTCTGATCATGCAGACGAAAATCCACAATCTGTCCGGTCTCCATGTTCACAAACGGAAGCTGCGCCGCGAATTTTTTATTGATTAATTCGCGCGTTGTTTTCAGATACGCGTACACTTCCTGCCAGGAACCATACGGTACGCCGATATATTGGTGATCGTCCACAAAATCAACAATGCTGTCATGCCGATATGTCGGCCGGCCTGTTGATCCGCTGGTGGGGCGCTGCTGTAAATCAATGCTTTTCTGCGCCTTTTGGTATTTTTGTATGATCGGATCAAAACTATATCCCTGCGGAAGCACGTGATCATAAAGTTCGTTGGTATAGCTGATAAACGCCAGCGACGGATGATTATGCAGATACGAAATGGTCTCTATAAACTGCGGCAACGTTTTTTCAAGCGATGTGATGGTGCGTGTCCAGTCTTCCTTGCCGCTGGTGCCGGTGCCCAGGTCATACGAACCGCCATTCCAGTCAAAATAGACCAGCAGGCCCAGTTCATCACAGAGATTATAAAATGTTTCGGTGTAAAATGGGTCCATTGAGTGCGGGCGCAGCGTGTTGACATTCATGAATTTCATGACAGTCAGCGCTTCGCGCAGCCGGCCCTGGTCGTTAACGCAAGCCGTCTGGCATTGTCCCGCGCGAAGATCCGCAATTTGACTCCACCAGTAATTAAATTCAAATGCACGCATATAAAATCGTTTGCCATTGAGAAAAAAACGTTGCGTGCCGTCTGGCTCTGTGTCGACTTTGATCGTGCGATATCCAAAACGCGTTATCCCCTGCGTTTGGCCATTAATTTTGATCTTGAGGCGGTATAAAAACGGATCATCAGGCGACCAGTCATGCGGATTTTTAATCGTCACGGCCAGAGGTCTGATGTTTTTTGAAGAGACCGTTTGTTTGGCCGTACCGGCCACGATGCCGCTGGTCGCCTCTTCAACAATGGCCTCAACTTCAACCGGCGTGAGATTATCCGCTCCGCTCAACTCATGATGAACAATGATTGCTTTATGTGGCTCATCAATGGCCACGCGAATGCGGGTGGGGAAAACTGCGCCGCGAACCTGCAAACGCACCTGATCGCAAATCCCCGTCTCAAGTGCGCCGCGATACGATAGGCCGTACCGCGTATGCACGCAGCGCACCAGCAGAGAAACATTTTCGCCCGGTTTGGCCAGTTGCGTGATATCCAGATCAAATGGAGAAAAAACACCCACATGCTGGCCGGCGTATTTTCCGTTAACCCACACATCGGTACGGAATCCCGCGCCGTCAAATTTTAAAAAGATCCGCTGCGTGGCCGCATCATAAGCCGGTATTTCTACCATCCGTTGATAGTACGCATATCCCTTAAAATCATTTGCCGCGGGAAGCTTGGCCATAAACTGAGCCGGCAGATAGTGCAGTGGCCAGGGGACCGGAGCCTCGGCCCAGTTGTCGTAACGATAATGCGATGATGTCATTTCCTTGATATCAAGCGGGCCTGAATTTCCACTCATTGCGCTATAATCAATCCGGCTTGCATCACTGACCAATTTGATTTTCCATATCCCGGCCAGCGACAGATCCCGCCATGTTTCCGGCAACGGCGTTGATACCCAGTTTTCCTGAGGCTTGCGATTGTTCTCAAAATCGGGGATTCTTTCCGCCGCCATGACATAGCTTTTGCGTGCTTCCGGCAACATTTCGGATTCTGCGGCTGATCGGTTGGCGAATAATGACAATGCCGTTGTTGCGGCCAATACCGTACTCAAAAAATTTATCATAATAGCCGAACCTTTGTTTATGTGATTATTTTGTATAAATATCTGTATAAAATAAACCAATATATACTTTTTGTTTTTATAAAAAAATGTTACGACTATTCCAAAAAAGCGGACGCGTTAATTATTCTGTGTTCCGCCGGACCAGAAGTCCGTGCGATCCGTTTGAGGAACCTGCGTCCACGCAAAGGGCTCCGCGTGTCCGTCGGCAAATAGAAAATTGGCCTTGCTGTTATGAGGAATAAATCCGTATCGTATGGTCCAGTCTCCGTAGTCTACGGAGTATCGGTCTGTTTCCGTCACCAGTGCCATTGCCGCCGGATTGCGCACGGCCGAGCGTTTAACGCAGGCCGTGTCATCTGAAATATCGGCCCAGTTGGTAAAGCCGATGCTTTTGCGGAAATTCCACGCGAATGTCACATTTCGGCCGTAGGAATAATTTGAATTGGACGTTGTGGTGGCCGTGGGTATCCATGATTTACCGCTCAGGCGGCTTGGGCAGAGCATGACGCTCTTTAAGTTGGTATCCTGATTCGCCGGATTAAATTGTATGGCCAGTTTGTCTCCGTATGAGCCGACCAAACATCCGCGGGAAAGCAGTTGTCCGCCCCATGTGCCGTAACTTTTTCCGTAATCGGGATCGGTCGTTGCCACCATGGCCGAGACATACAGATCATTATTTTCGCTGGCGTAAATTTCGTGGGCAATGCCAATCTGCCGCATGTGAGACATGCACGACAAACCTTTGGCTGATTCTCTGGCGCGGGCCAAAGAGGGCAACAGTATAGCGATGAGCAAAACGATGATTGCTACAACAACAAGCAATTCGATAAGCGTAAAACCGGATTGCCGGCGAGAATTTTTCATGGCATCTTTTCCTGACAATATGATGGGCCGATCTGAATCACGTTTATGGCGCAATCTACATTGATTATAACTTCAATATTCACTTATATTGAATTAAATAATAACGGATATCCGCGGTGATGATATATTTATTTTGTGTTAGGATTAAATGAGATCACATAGGTCCACTTATATTTCAGCCCTGCCGGAAAGGTCTTGAGTTTGGCCGACCAGGGTGTCGTCTGCTGAATATCCACGCGGAAATTGTTGCCGCCCCAGGTTCGGCTGTCCATGATGGATATGGAGGTATTTTCTCCGGCCGCAATCTCAAGTACGCCAGTCTCCAGCGAAAACTTGATGTTCTTCATGTTGATGATCTGTTTGAACGGCTTTGCCGGATCATTTGTTTCCGGTAATACCAGTGTTTTGGCCGTATCATCCATCATGGTTGCTTTGATACCGCGAGCGCCGAATGTAGTGGCCGGCAAGCCATTCAGAGTCGTAAAAATATGCGAGTAAGATGCCAGAGCCGGAATTTGCTCAACTTCGTAAGTCAGCTCAATGCGATTGGGTGAAAAAAACGTTGTTTGGGTGTAATTAGCGCCGCCGTCAGCATATTTGGCGTTCTTGAGTATGGCCACGCGCTTAACGGTGAATTGATTTTCCCCGTCCTTACGAACCAGCAGAGGGGCTGTGTCATCAGAGTTCTGAAAGAAACGGCTGTCATGCTTGTCTGCTTCCGGATCATACCGGCCATGCAGTGTGATATCATCCAGCAAAACCACGTCGCCGGCGCGGATACTTTTGAATCCGCCATCCGCACGCATTTCGCAGGTCAGTGCGCCACCCTTATAGGTAAACGGCTCGGCTTGAGATACCCAGTTGGCGTCAGCAGCGTATGTATGCTGGGATATCGCCGCAACTCCTGCGATCAGCCATGCGATTCGTGACTTGGCAAAACGCCGCAACATAAGCATCGCCGAACATCCATTCGTACACATGATCCGGTTCATTTTTTTCTCACTGTAAAGAGCCTAATTGATTAACTCTGAGTATGAGTCTATTTGTATTTGAGGTATTCAGGATGAGTGATGAAAATTCCTGTTGAAGGTCTGGGGCGAAATCCATTCGCTGCGAATAACCGGCGTTTCGGGCCGAGATAATGCCGCAAGGCCACCCTGAAAATGCGGATCAGAAGAGCCGCGTATCTGAAGTCGCGGCGAGATCACATTGACTTTGGCCTGCCATGAGGATTCCTGCGGCTGCTGTTCAAACTGCGAACGTTCAATCAGCCGCTCCGTGGCAAGCCGGCCCATAAGCTCAAGCTGAGACTCAACACATGATAACATCGGCGACATGCTCACTGCGCGCTCACTCTCGCCGATTGACACAACCGCAAGATCATTGGGGATCGTGAGCTTGAGTTCCTCCGCGGCCCAGTAAATACCCATTGATGTCACAACCGTGGGAGCAACGATGGCCGTGGGGCGGTTTTTAAGCCCCATTAAGTGCCGCGTGCCCCAGTAACCTTCAATCTGGCAGTAATGATCCTTAAACGAAAGATTGAGCTCAAAACGACTGCGGTCGTAAATCCATTCCGGATTGGCGGTTAACCCAACATCGGTCATGGCTTGCACAAATGCTTTTTGCCGCGCAAGCTCAGAGACCAGCGGATTTTCTATGCAGTGGCCGATAAACCCGATGTCCTTATGCCCCAGCGATTTGAGATGCTCAACTGCCACGCGGACCGCCTGAGCGTTGTCAAAAATTACACTGTCAATGCCCGGCAGCGGCGTGGCCGCATCAACGGCCACAAGATTTGGCATGACCTGGCGAAATTTTTCAATGTGCGACATGCCGTTTTCGGCATGAATCAAAATGAGCCCGTCAACGCGATTTTCCGCAAGCTTATTGATGCATGCGTCAACGGATTCCTGGCCCGTCAAATTCAGGACCATTAAATCATAGTCTGCTTGACGGCAGGCGGCCTCAATGCCGCAAAGCAGCAGGCCTCCGTAGTTTCTGCCAATACCCGACCAGGGTACCGGAACAACATAAACGCCAACCGTGCGAGTGGCGCGACGGGCCAAATTGCGTGCGGAAAAATTAGGACGGTAACCCATCTGCTGGGATACGGTCAGCACTTTTTCACGCATCTTCTGGCCAACAATCGTATTACCGCGTGCTTTATTGAGCACCGTAGAAACCACGGCGCGCGAACAGCCTACGGCTTCGGCGATATCGCGTATGGTGACTTTGGGCTTTACTGTATGACTCAAAAAATACTCCGATCCGGCCTGAATCATGATCCCACATTTTGATGGCGGAATTATATGGGAAACATCAAAACCGCACACCAACTTACCGGTTCATTAGAATTTATCACCGAAGGAATAAAAGTCAAGAAATAAACAAAAAACGTATGGGAATGATAAATAGGCATAAAAATAAGGGAAAATTTGATAAAGTTTGTCGTCGTTGATAACTGTGAAAAATAGGGATGTGAATTAAAATGGTAAATCATTTTTTGACTTTTGCTGCAATAGGGGTATTTTAATGAACCGGTTAGTTATGTGGTTTTATGACGGATGTGTTCTTGCGTCACGCGAAATACATCTCAATTGATCATTTATTTACCAAAGGAGGGAGTATGTCTTATACCGCACGGCAGAAGTCTTCTTTATGGCTGGCGATGTCAGTTCTGGCCGCGGTTAGCGGAATAACTGGCCAGCGCGCATTTGCGTACACCTATAACTGGATTGGCCCAACAACAGGTACTGCCAACTGGAATGACGCGGCAAACTGGTCAAGTTCTGATGGCGGCAGCGGTATCCCCAATGGTGTCGGCGATACTGCAAGCTTTGCCAGCGCCACCTTGACGGGCGGCCTGACGGTCAATTTGAATCAGGCTATCACCATCGGCAACTTGAACATGTCGCATGGCGGCGGCAAGAACCTTGTGATTGGGGCAGGTTCCGGCGGCTCGCTTATCATGGATAATACCGGCACGACCAGCGCTACGCTCACGAGTTCATTGGCCAGTGGCGGAACCAATTATTTCTCTACAAATTTAAGTGTACAGCTTAATGACAATCTGGTGATTACTGCCAACAGTGGACTTTACCTTGAGGGCGGCAACTTTACCGGAAGCGGTAACATATCCAAAATCGGATCAACAACGCTGAATATCGGCCGCTACGGAACCAACACGTATACCGGAACTTTTACCGTTAACGATAATTATGTGGCGACGTATGGTGATGTACTTTCCGGACAGGCCGGCGCTTTGGGTAATAGCACCAGCCCCATTTACGCTTTTGATGCCAATGCCGGCTCATCCGGTATTGCGGCCATATTTTTTAATAACGTCAACGATAATTCGTGGACAAATCCGCAGACCACAACGGTAAGCCGGGATATTTCCGCGGCCGACAGTTCGGCGCCTGCGACGGATCAATATTTGCGTCTGGTAGGAGGCACAACAACCACCAGGATCACGGGCAATATTCTCTTCGGTACCAGTGACGCATCAACGGCGCACAGCCGAAACCTGTGGCTTTATACCAGCGCATCAAACAAACTGCTTGATATCACAGGCGAAATCAACAGCACGGGTAATACGCAGAAGTTGATTGTCGGTTTGTTTAACGCCAGTTACGGCGGTACGGTGCGTTTAAGCAATGCCAACAGCAATTATACGACGGCGACTTATCTTGAAGTTGGCCGGCTGTTGCTGGCCGGGAATGTGCCGACGAGCACATCCGCCAACAGTGTTTTGGGGCGCAGTTCGGTTGTGTACATGGGCAACGGCACAAACACCGCGGCATGCGCGCCGACGCTCTCTTTGTTGATGGACGGTTCATACACTTTTGGCCGGCAGATCCTGGTGGGCTACGGCGCCAATACTGCGACCAGTTCGCTGGTGATTGGCGGGAATACGGCCGGGACAAGCCAGTTTACAGGGAACATTCTTCAATATAATAATGGCAGCAGCGACCGCGCGGCCAGAACGCTGAATATTCAGGCGATCAGCGGCGGGCGTGTTGATGTTTCCGGAAATATCGGCCAGCAGGATTCGTCAGATACTCTGCATGTCAGAAAGATCGGCCAGGGAACAGTCAGCCTCAGCGGAATTAATACTTATAAGGGCACAACGACGGTTCGCAGCGGAGCACTTGAAGTCAATGGCGATGCCGCATTGGGAAGTTCAGCAACAGCGATTAATGTCGGCGATGCCACTACGAAAGTCACTTCGGTACGGCTCGCAACGCTTGGTTCAGATTGGTTTAATTTCAACTCGGGCACCAACTCCATTACCGGCGCGCCGACTTCAATGGACGGCAAAACGCTTGTTGCCGGTGACCGTATTCTGGTGCTTAATGCGCTAAATTCATCAGGCGCCGGCGCGGGATACATGAACGGTATTTACCAGGTGGGCGCTACGACTTCAACATGGACGCGCGTGGCGGAACTTGATTCATCTGCCGAAGCCGCATACGGCACACAGGTGACTGTGACCGAAGGCAAATATAATGGCGGCAAAACGTTTTTTCTGGCAAATAGCAGCGCGGTGACTCTGAATACCACCGCCATGACGTGGACTGAGGATGTGGTTAATCCGGATGCGGCACTGCTGATTGATAATGCTGGCGGTGTGATCAGCCGCAATATCAATATTGCGGCCAACAGCAGCACCGGCCGCACCACACTCGGTGCTAATATCACCAGCGGCGTGGCGACATACAGTGGTGGCGTCAGCCTGAATCGCGCGGCTTATTTAAGTTCTTCGGCCGGCGGCCAGGTTGATTTTACCGGTGTCATTAATGATGCCAACGGCGGATACGGCCTGACGCAAATCGGCGGCGGCACGGTCAACCTGACGGGCGCAAACACTTTTGGCGGAGGTTATGTCGTTTCTGATGGCCTGCTGAAAGTAAATAACACAACAGGTTCCGCGACCGGTTCCGGAAATGTTCTTGTTGCCGCAGGTGCGGCACTGGGTGGCGGCGGTACCATCGCCGGCAACGTTACGGTACTGGGCGAACTTGCGCCCGGCAACAGCATCGGAACGATTACCGTCGGCGGGCTGACGATCAGCGATGGCGGCAAAATCACCATTGAACTTGGCGCTTCGGGAGCCAGCGACAGAATCGTCATCAATGGCGATGTCAATCTTGCAAGTCTGGCCGATACCCTTGTCTTTACCGGAACACCTGATTCAAGCGCGCCATACGTGATTGCCACTTATACCGGAATGCTGACGGGTACTTTTGATTATGTGATCAATTTACCTACTGGCATGACGCTTAGCTACGCCAATGCCGGCGAGATTACGCTACAGGCAGTGCCGGAAACGGCCAGCCTTGCCGTGCTTGCCGCCGGTGGGCTGATGCTGGCGGGAAGGCGCAGAAAATAAGACGGATTCACACGGCCGCGCAGGCGTAATCGGCGCGGCCGTGATGTACGGAAAACAGGGATAAGAAAACACGGGAGAAAAATAGGATGGTGAGAATTAATCCCTGCAATAAAAAATATGTCCGGGCCGCGGCGCTTGCGATGGCGGTTTGCGCATGCCCGGCATGGGCACTTGATACTGCCGGCGAAACATCGCAGGTGAACTGGCGATTTATGCCTGATGCCAGCGGAAATCCGGTGTTGTGGGCTTATGATTATGATGATCACAGCAAACCGGTTGACATTACCAAGCTGGTGCCCAATACCAGCACGGCCTTTTTAGGTTACGGATATGATCTTTCGGCCGTAGGATGGACCGCATGGGATGGCAACTATAACCGGCAAAATTCAGTATTGATCAGTCCTCGGCATTTTGCCGGAGCAGCCCATTCTCCGGTGTATTATGGACTGCAATTTGACGGTAGCATGATGACTACGGCCGTTATCAATTATTACTCTAAAAATGACACAGTCATTCAAGGATCGCGGCTTGGCAGCCAGATTACTTTGTATAATGATGCGTCACTGGGCAGGCTGACAGCGGATTTTAATCCTGCTGACGGACTGGGATACGCCGCGATTCTGGATCTTGGCGAAGCCAAATCCTCCGGCCAATATGTAAATTACATCGGCCGGTCCGTGCTGATTTACGGTTTTTATGCTGAACTGGGCACGGGCACCATCAGTTATATGAATGATACCAGCATTGCCTACACGACCAATTCAATTTCGGTGACGGGTGATTCAGGCAGCCCCACATTTATAGCATATCATGGGCAATTGGGGTTGATCGGCACGCGGTATTATCCGACAAGCGATACCTCATGGTGTACGCCGTCAATGATTCCGTTGATTAACCAGGAGTTGGCAAAGGATGGCTTTGCGGCCAAGATTATTGCGCCGCCAACGCGCGTGTGGACCGGCGCTGCGGATACGCAGGCCGGGGCACTTGCCAACTGGAGCATCAATGACCAGGTCAACCCGACTGAATCGCTGGCATTGCCGGGCTCGGCCGATTCGCTGGGATTTATTTCCGCCAACGCAAATGGGCGGTATGCGATTTCGCTCGGTGGCGATCAGGCGGCCAAAGCATTGGTGTTTTACGGCAGTGATCAGGATCGCGTGCTTAATCGGCCGGCGGGTTATGTGTTTAACACAGGAAATTCCGGATTTACGATCGGTACCGGCGCTGGTGATCGTTTGCTGCTGGGTCAGGGCGGCCTGCTGAACGAAGATACTCACACGCAGACCATCGCGGCGCAAATCAAAATGACGCAGGGCCAGCACTGGAGTGCCGACAGCGGTGGTCTGCTGGTGACCGGAAGCGTTGATACCAACGGTTATGTACTGTCTGTTGATGGTACGCAGGCAACAAGTTTGCTGGGGGGCGTATCCGGTGCGGGCCGCATCACAAAAGAAAACAGCGGAACGCTGATTCTTGGCGGCAATAATACGTTCAGCGGCGACCTGTGGGTACGCCAGGGAAAATTACAGTTGCGTGACGGCACCACGTCAGCGCGAATTTTACTGGATGTTGATAGTTCTGTCGGGATTGATGTGGCCGGTAGCCATATGGTCAGCCGCATTGATACGGCCGACGGATCTGCGGGCGGGGATATTCAGTTTTTGGCTGGCGGAAAACTGACGATCAACAATACCGCTGATTTTACGATTACCGGCAAGGTTCTCGGCGGCGTTACTGGCGCGGATGTGCTGATCAAACAAGGCGTCGGCACGACTACGCTTGCGGCCGACAACAGTTATCTTGGCCGCACGATTATTCAAAGCGGCACGCTGGCGGTCACAAATATTCATGGCCTGGGCGCCGGCGGCATAGGTAACGAAACAATTCTGACTGGTACCGGATCCCTGCTGTTGCCGGAAGATTTTCAGGCCTGCGATGAGATTCTTGTCTTGCAGTCAACGCAGGCTAAATTGTTGTTTTCGGGCGATAACAATGTGTGGTCCGGCGGATTGTCACTTGGTTGCGTGGGCAATAATACGCTTGGCGTTGATTCCGGCGGAAGCCTGACGCTTGGCGGCGTGATCACCAGCGACGATACGACCACGGGATATAAAACTCTGCGTCTGGCAAATAACGGAATCATTCATCTCAATGCGATGATTAAAGATGGCATCGGCGGCCACAACAAACTCAGATTGAGTATTGGTGATGGCGACGGCGTTGTGAATTATCAGTCGGCTGGCAGTTTTACGGGTGATGTCAGCATTGATCGCGGGACGCTGAGTATCAATGTTGATCGCCCGTTTGAAAATGCATCGCGTATTTACCTTGCGGATGGTTCGTTGAGCGGATCTATTCATGTTGCGTTGCTGAGCGCTGGCGCATTTACCATCAGTAACAATATTCAAGTCGGCAGCGGAAATTTATCCGGGCAAACGATTCTGGGCGGAAACAACACTTCCGGCGTGGCTACGTTCAGCGGCAATGTTCAGTTTTCGGGTAAAAAAACGCTTGAGCTTACGGCTGCAGCGGGCGGCATTGTTGAATTGAGCGGAGAGATACGCGATATCGTTGTGATGCCGGGAACAATCTGGAAAACCGGCGAGGGACTTGTTCGGCTGTCGCATGATTCGGGCAATCTGTATCACGGTGATACCTGGGTTAAGCAGGGCACGCTTGAAGTTCATAACACCAGCGGCAGCGCGACAGGTTTTGGCAATGTGACGATTTCGTCAGGGGCAAAACTGACGGGCAATGGCCGAATCAGTGGCATGCTGACACTACAGGGCACGCTTTCGGCCGGACTTGATGACGGTTTACAGGCCGGCACGCTTGAACTGGCCGGCGGGTTGACGCTGGTTTCCGGATCACATCTTGAATTTACTCTCGGCGAGATGAGTGATCTGATTCGCGTCAGTGGCGGCAGCATGCTGGGGCCTGCCGGTACGCAGGGGATTACGCTTGACCTGATGACATCTGAAGTAATCATCCCCGGCAGCTACCAGTTAATAGATTGGTCATCGGCCATCGTGACAGGTCTTGACGCCAATGATTTTCAGATCGGCACCACACCATTGAGCGGCAATTTTTCGTGGCGTGTCGATTCGGGCGGATTATGGCTTGATGTTTCCGCGCCATTATTTGCCATGCAAAGCGTGCCTGAACCGGTGAGCGCGGGTCTGCTGGCGGCCGGCGGTTGCTGCGCGATGATTCTGCGGCGCAGGCGGTCATGAATAAGATTCGCGTTGTTGTTGGTTGAGAAAGGTCGTATTCGTTATGTCTCAAACGCTCACGGTTGATGATTTCAGTCCATCCTATGCGCATCGTCACATACTTCGCCAGTCAGCGCCATTACTGCGTTACGATGGCCGCAATGCTGCGGCATGGCGCCAACAGGCGCGCAATCAGCTTTATCAATTGATGAGAATGCCGCCGCGTGGCGGCTGGGCCACGCGGGTAACCCGCCTGTGGACGCATGAACACGAGTGGGGCACGATTGATAAAATCATTATTTCTTCGGAAATAGGATCGCATATGCCTGCATATATGTGCCGGCCGCGCTATGCGTCCGCTCCGTATCGCACATACATTTGCCTTCAGGGGCATTCGTCCGGAATGCACCTGTCAATTGGCGTCGATTCTTCTGACGAAATCACGCCGATTGATGTTGACGGAGATCGTGATTTTGCCATCAGTTGTATGCGGCGCGGTATGGCGGCGCTGTGCCTTGAACAGCGAGGCTTTGGCCAGAGAGTTGAGCGCATCCTTCCTGATACGCCGCGCGGACTTGATCGTTCCTGTCATGAGCCGGCCATGCATGCGCTGATGCTTGGGCGCACGCTCAATGGCGAGCGTGTTTATGATGTGGATTGCGCGATTGATTATCTTGAATCGCGAGATGATATTGACATGTCCCGCCTCGGATGTATGGGCAATTCTACCGGCGGTACGGTAACGATGTACGCACTGGCGTTGCTTGACCGTATCCGGGAAGGGATTTGCTCATGCAGTTTTGCGTCATGGGGCGGCTCAATTCTTGGGGTTTATCATTGCGTGTGCAATTACGTTCCGGAATTGGCGCTTTGGCTTGATATGGGCGATATTCTCTCAATCGCGGCGCCAAAACCGCTTGTTCTTGTCAGCGGTGTACATGACCCGTTGTTTGATGTTGAGTCTGCGCGCAGCGAATACCGCATTGTTCAGCAGGCGTATCGTGATGTCGGCGCAGCATCGTCGTGCAGATTTGTTGAAGGTCCGGGCGAGCATCGCTTTTATGCGGATCTGGCCTGGGATGCCATGCTGAAAATGAGCCCGCTTAATGCGGTGGCAGGTTGATGCACATGAGCGCTATCGTGCATACAAAAACGAATTGCGGGCAAAATCAATTTTCCCAGGGCATTTCTCCCGGAGAGCAATTTGCCAGTGATAATGTGGCCGGCATTTGTCCGGAAGCCTGGGAAATGCTGGAGCAATCGCGTCACGGGTTGTGTTCGTCCTACGGCGCGGATGAATATACGCGCCGCGCGCGGCAATTGATCCGTGATTTCTTTGAGAAGGATTGCGACGCATTTTTCTGTTTTACCGGTACGGCCGCCAATTCAATGGCGATTGCTCATGTGTGTCGCAGTTACCATAGCGTGATTTGTCATGAGTATGCCCATGCGGAAACGGATGAGTGCGGCGGGCCAGAGTTTGCGGCAAACGGAACTAAACTTCTGTTGGCGCGCGGCGAGTATGCCAAAATCGCGCCTTCGGAAATTGAGCGGCTTGTTCTCAAGCGCTCTGATATTCATTATCCCCGGCCCAGGCTTGTCACGCTGACGCAATCAACCGAGTTCGGAACTGTATACGCGCCGGACGAAATCGACGCCATATCCCAAATGTGCCGCAAGCATGCATTGGCACTGCATATGGATGGCGCGCGTTTTTTTCTTGCCGTGGCGTCATTAAATGTATCTCCCGCTGAATTAACCTGGAAACGCGGCGTCAACGTCATGTGTCTCGGCGGGACCAAACTGGGATTGCCCGCATCAGAGGCCGTCGTTTTTTTTGATCATGATCAGGCGGCGGAATTTGAGTGTCGTTGTAAACAGGCCGGGCAACTGGCAAGCAAAATGCGATTTTTGTCCGCACCCTGGGTTGGCCTGCTTGAGCATGATGGCTGGCGCAGGCACGCGCAACATGCCATAGAGATGACGCGTCGGCTGGCGGCCGGTTTTGAATTGTATCGGCCGCGGTCGGTTCTTTATCCGGTTGAGGCCAATGTCGTGTTTGTTGATTTGCCTAAAATCACCGCGCAATATCTTCTGCGCGGAGGGTGGCATTTTTATAACTTCATCGGCGAGGGGCATTATCGTTTTATGTGCTCATGGCAGACTACCGAAGCGGAAATTGCCGCGTTATTGGCCGATCTTCAACGCTCGCCGCGATGAACATCATTTCGGATTGATGCATGTTTGCGACCATATGTTGTGTTGCGTCGCCTCAACAAGTGTTCCGCATTCCGGACATCGGCCGCTGACGTTTCCTGTCAGGTTATAGCCGCAGTGTGAGCAGCAGATATTGCCGATGATCATTTTGTCAATACCGGCGCCAAAGGTCTGAAAATAAGACTCAAGTGAAATTGTCGCCGCGTGAATTGCCTGTTTGGCGGCCAGGAGCCGCTCTGTTCCGTGCGCCGCAAGTTTTTGACTGATGTTCAGAGTTTCCTGCGCGTGGGATTGCGTTGTTGTCAGTTGATGAAAAATTCCCAGCTTAAGCGCACGGCGTGCGGATAGCCGCTCACAGCGTGAGAGAATATTCAGCGCCTGGTCGGGCCCGAGCAACCTTGCCAGAAACCACGGCGTGGCCGTGCCGAAATTTTTGCCCATCGGGTAACCGCTATTGATGATTACCGTATCTTCGCAGGCAATGCGGTAATCGCAGGCCAGCATCAGGCCCAGATAATTGATGTCAATTTCTCCCCGTATGTCGCCGGCTACAAATATGCGTTCGTCGCGCAAATACCGGATGAATCGCTGAAGTGCGACATCCTGGCGGACCAATTCCGTGGTTTGGCGGTAATCTCTTGCGTCGTTCAGGTATTCTCCTGTGCCCATGTTTTGAAAATAACTGTAAATTCGGCCGATTGAGTCATGCCCCAAGCCGCCTTCCGACATGCTCACGTGCAGAAACTGATTCCCTTGCGCAATTAAGTAATGAAGAAATTGCCACAATGTCGAGATATCCCGGAGATTGACGCCCGCAAGAATCGCATCGGAATTAAATCGCAATACCGTTAGGGTGCCGGCGATTTCGCTTGTCCAGAATGCCGCCTGATCAGGCTGAGGCAGGAACGTTGATTTGCCGGGTTGTTGAGATGCGCCGCTCATCATTGTTCCCTTTCTCTTATATCGGGCAATCATCATTCCTGTATATCAAGATCATACATATCGCGTCACGCGTTACCGGCAATCATTATCATTTGGGTTGCCGTGTTGGTTTCGTCTCCTTGTTGTCGTCAGCAATATGTCCGCCGCCGCCCAGAACCGCATACAGATGAGTCTGGCTGGCGCGCTGTGCCAGATTCAGCGAAATGAGCGTCTGCTGCTGGGCAAACAGAGATCGCTGCGCATCAAGCACATCAAGATACGTATCAAGTCCGCGGTTATAGCGGATATACGAGAGCCGGTACGTTTCCGAAACCGCATGCACAAGGGATTGCTGCGCGGCCACCTGATCGCCAACCGTTTTCTGCACGGCCAGCGCATCGGCAACTTCGCGGAAGCCGGTCTGAATGGCTTTTTGATATTGCGTGACGGCGATTTGCCGGTCTGTTTTGCTTACCGGCAGCGCCAGCCACGTGCGCGGATCAAAAATCGGCAGAGTAACTTGCGGGCCAAAATTCCATGTTCGGGAATCGCCTTCAAATAAATTTGAGAGTTGAGGGCTGGCAAGGCCGGCCGCGCCGGTCAGGGTAATGCGCGGGAAGAACGCGGCCCGCGCCGCGCCAATATTCGCATTGGCTCCCTGAAGATGATGTTCCGCCTGCAAAATATCAGGCCGGTTCAGCAGCACATCCGATGGCACGCCGGCCCGGATTTCCGACACCCCACGGACCTGACCCAGATCTGCCGGAATCAGATCCACGGGGAGTGATACGCCGGTGAGAAGTTGCAGCGCATTTTCGTCCTGGGCGATGCGCTGTGTATAAGAAGCAAGCGCAACTCGGGCCGAATCCACTTGCGTTTGCGCGCGATGCAGATCAATTTCAGGAGCCTGTCCGCGCTGAACCAGTCGCTGAATCAATGCGTAGGAATCCTGCTGGGTCTTAAGTGTCTCTTCGGCAAGCTTCAGTCCTTCGCGGTCCGCGGCCAATGTCAGATAACTCTCCGCCACTTGCGAAATGAGCATGATCTGCACGCTGCGGCGGCCTTCTTCGCTGGCAAGGTATTCCTGAAGAGCCTGATGCGAGAGACTTTGAATGCGGCCGAAAAGATCAACTTCCCAGCCAAAACCAGCGCCTACGCTATATTGATTGGTGATTTCCGTATTGCCGGTGACCGACAGTGCCCGGGGTGTGCGCTGTCGGGTAAAGCTGGCGTCGGCGGTTGCCGTCGGCAAAAGTTCAGAACGCTGAATGCCGTACAGTTGCCGGGTGCGTTGAACATTCAGCGCCGCCAGTCGCAGATCCTGATTGTTTTTGAGCGCGAGTTCAATGACTTTTTTCAATCGGGGATCGCTGAAAAAATCATGCCACTCCGGCAATGCCGCCGGGCGCGTGGCCGGGGCGGTTGTCGGCGCAGTCGCAGTCGCTGGCGCTGTTGTTGGCGCTGTTGTTGGCCATGTTGCCGGAACCTCCGGTTTTGGCCTGGTGTATGTGGGTGCCATGGTGCATCCCGTCATCACAAGCAAAATTCCCGTGGGAATAGACTGTTTTAATTTCATTTTGTCACCATCTCATTTGAGCCGTGGGAATCGGTTGCGTTTCCCGCTGCGGGAGTTTGAGAAACTTTGCGTTTGCCGAATGTCTTTTGAATCATCACATAAAACACCGGCGCAAAGACAATCACCAGCAGCGTGCCTGTGATCATGCCGCCGAGGACGGATGTTCCGATGGCGTTCATGGCGCCTGCGCCCGCGCCCGTATTGAGCGCCAGCGGCAAAACACCGAATCCGAATGCCAGCGAAGTCATCATAATGGGCCTGAATCGCAGCTTGACTGCCTCAAGCGTCGCCTCAAGAAGCCCTTTGCCTTCCTCTTGATATTGAGCCATTGCGAACTGAACGATCAGAATGGCGTTTTTGGTTGTCAGCCCCAGAGTGGTCAGCAGGCCGATCTGAAAATACACATCGTTATTCAATCCGCGAATGGATGACATGATCACGCTGCCTATCGCCCCCAGCGGCAACACCAGCAGAATCGCAACCGGAATCGGCCAGCTCTCGTAAAGTGCCGCCAGGCACAAGAAAATCACAAGAAGCGAAAAAATATAGAGCGGCAGTTTTTGTGAGCCTGCCTGACGTTCCTGATACGAAAGCGCAGTCCACTCATAATTAATGCCTGTCGGAAGTTTGGCGGCGTGTTCCTCCATGGCCAGCATGGCTTCGCCGGAACTGACGCCGGACGCTGATTCGCCCCATATTTCTGTTGCGCCAAACGAGTTATAGCGCTCAAGCCGCGGCGAACCAGAACTCCATCGCGTTGAGGCAAACGAATCAAACGGAACCATTTTCCCCGCCGTATTCCGCACATAAAGCCGCTTGAGATCATCCGGCAGCATCCGGTACGGCGCATCAAGCTGTACATACACCTTTTTCACGCGTCCGCCCTGAACAAAATTATTGACATACGCGCTGCCGAATCCGGCCGAAAGCGTGTTGTGAATAGATTGAATCGGCACGCCCTGGCTGCCGGCCTTGATCCAGTCCACATCCGCGCGGTATTCAGAAGAGTCATCAAGTCCGTTGGGGCGGCATCTTGTGAGTCTCTTGTCTTTTGATGCCATATCCAAAAGCTGGTTGCGCGCGTTCATCAATGCGGTATGGCCCAATCCGCCGCGGTCCTGCAATTCAAGATCAAATCCCTGGGCCTGGCCAAGCTCCATCACAGGCGGCGGCGGAAAGACAAAGACCATGCCGGTGCGTATCTGCGAAAATTCTTTTGCCGCGCGCTGCGCAACCGCAATGGCTCTGAGATCCTTACGGTTGCGCAGATCCCAGTCTTTGAGCTTGACGAATACCATGCCGTTGCTTTGGGTTCTTCCAGAAAAGCTAAAGCCGGTGACCGGCATGCAGGATTCTATCGCATCGGTCTCGCGCTCTAGAAAATAGTTCTGTATTTGATTAGAGACTGCTTGAGTTTGCTCAAGAGTTGATCCTGTCGGCATTTGAATCTGCACAAACAGAATCCCCTGGTCTTCGTCCGGCAGGTAGCTGGTGGGCATCCGCATGAACAGATATCCCAATCCCGCCGCGATGAGAATAAACGCTGCGACGTATCGGATCTGCCGCGTCAGTGCGTGTCCTACTATTTTGACACACATCTCGCGAATCAGATCAAAGATGTGATTGAACCACCGGAAAAACGGCTGTAAAAACCAGATGCCAACGTCTGATGCCTCATGTCCCTTGCCCACGGGCTTAAGAAATGTGGCGCAGAGCACTGGGGAAAGAATCAATGCCACCACGACGGACAAAAGCATGGCCGCCGCAACTGTCACTGAAAATTGCCGGTACAAAACGCCGGTTGATCCGCTGAAAAACGCCATCGGACCGAACACCGCCGCAAGCACCAGGCCGATGCCGATAAGCGCCGGAGTGATCTGGTCCATTGATTTTGCCGCGGCCTCTCTGGGCGAAAGTCCTTCTTCGCTCATGATGCGCTCAACGTTCTCAACGACCACAATGGCGTCATCCACCAGCAGGCCGATCGCCAGCACCATCGCAAACATCGTCAGCATGTTGATGGAAAAACCACACACTCCCAGCACCGCAAACGTGCCCAGTATCACCACCGGCACGGCAATGGTCGGAACCAGCGTGGCCCGGAGGTTGCCCATAAACAGCCACATTACCAGGAAGACCAGGATAATGGCCTCAATGAGGGCCTTAACCGCTTCTCCGATGGCGACGCGAATAAACGGCGTGGTATCATAAGGATATACCACTTTTAGCCCCGGCGGAAAATCACGGCTCATTTCGGCCAGTTTGGCCTTGATGCGGTTTGCTGTATCAAGAGCGTTGGCGCCCGGTTCCTGGCGAACAAGAAAACTGCCCGCCGGCTTGCCGTTATAACGCGCCATGATATCTTCATATTCAGATCCCAACTGAACACGGCCTACGTCATTGATCTTAATGATTGACCCGTCAGGATTAATGCGAAGCGGAATCGCCGCAAATTCTTCCGGCGTTTTAAGCAGGTTTTGCACGACAATACTGCTATTCAAGCGTTGTCCCGGCATGGCTGGGGCGCCGCCAAACTGCCCGGCGGACACTTCAACGTTATAATTCTGCAATGCCGCTACGACATCTTCCGTGGTCAGGTGGTAGTTGGTCAATTTGTTGGGATCAAGCCATACGCGCATGGCATATTGACTGCCCAGCATTTCTATTTCGCCCACGCCAGGCACGCGCGCCAGCACGTCCTGAAGTTGGGTCTGGCAGTAATCGCGCAGGTCTTTTTCATTCAAGCTGCCGTCTTCAGAGACCAGCGCAACGGCCATCAGGTAATTTTTAGTGGATTTCTGGACGTCCACGCCGCTTCTCTGGACAACTTCCGGCAGGCTGGCCGTCGCAAGATTCAGTTTGTTTTGCACCTTGACCCACGCAATATCCGGATCTGTCCCAGGAGCAAACGTCAAGGTGATTTCCGCCATACCGGCAGAATCGCTTGTGGATGACATGTAGAGCATTCGGTCAAGACCGGTCATCTTTTGCTCAATAACCTGCGTGACGGTGCTTTCTACTGTTTCCGCCGAGGCACCCGGATAGGCCGCGGTGATGCGGATACTTGGCGGCGCCATTGCCGGATACTGCGCAATCGGCAACTGATAAATAGAAAGGCATCCCAACACCATCATGGTGATGGCGATGACCCAGGCAAAAACAGGGCGCTTAAGAAAAAATCTCGAAAACATGAATCAAAACTCCAGTCATTTTTCGATTTGTGTCGTGGAAGAAACACCGGCGCCGGCGGTTGCCGGCTTGCTGTGAGCATTTTTCGCCGCCACTTCATGAACGGTTGCTCCCGCGCGTGCGCGCTGCAAACCTTCTACGATGACGTGGTCGCCAGGCTCAATGCCGCTGATCACAAGCCATTGATCGCCGATGGCGCGATCAACTTTTAATCCGCGGCGCACAACTTTACTTTCTGAATTAACCAGCAGGGCAATGGGATTGCCCTTCGTATCACGAGAAACTGCCTGCTGCGGAACCAGGATGGCTTGTTCTTTAATTCCTTCCTTCACCAGGGCTCGGGTAAACATTCCCGGTAGCAATGTTGTTTCCGGATTGGGGAAAACCATTCGCAGAACCACTGACCCGGTTGTGGGGTCAACAGTCACTTCGCGAAATTCAAGTGTCCCGTTTAATGCATATTTGCTGTTGTCTTCCAGCAAAAGTTCAACTTGGTTTTGATCGTCGCCGCCATGTTTAAGCCGGCCGTCTTTAAGGCGATTTTGCAATTGCAGCAATTCGCCGGTGGATTGGGGAACGTCAACATAAATAGGATCAAGTTGCTGAATGACGGCCAGCGCGACTGATTGATACGCTGTGACGATTGCGCCGTCCGTTACGGCCGACCGTCCGATTCGGCCGGCGATCGGCGCGGTGATTTTGGTGTAATTCAGATTGATGCGCGCCGTTTCCGTTGCGGCCTGCGCCTGTTTAACGGCTGCTTCCGCCGTGGCCACCGCCTGCTGATCGCTGCTGACCTGCGCGTGGGCCGCATGCAGGCTGGCCTGCGCAACATCATAATCCGTTACCGCCTGATCGCGCTGCGCGGCCGAAACTGCGTTCTCCGCAAACAGCGCCACAATGCGGTCCCGATTGATTTTGGCTAAAGTCAGCGACGCATCGGCACGCTCTACGCCGGCGTTGCTGGCGACCAATGCGGCTTTGGCGCGGTCAACGCTTTTTTCCGCCGCGATCAAATTTGCCAGTGCACTATCAAGTGCCGCCTGAAATGGCGCCGGGTCAATTTGATAAAGCAGTTGACCTGACTGTACGTCGGCGCCTTCCGTAAAGAGTCGCTTTTGAATCAGACCGCTGACCTGCGGCCGAATTTCCGCAAATCGGTACGCGCTGGTTCGTCCCGGCAATTCCGTGGTTAATGTGATGTTCTGCGGCTTTACAATAACCGTGGCCACCTCTGGCGGGGCCGGTTGTGCGCTTTGCTCCTGATGACAACCCGCCAGCAGCAGCAACGTCAGTATCGGCCCGACAGATTTTGCCCATTTTTGATCGTTCATTACAAATCTCCACAAATCTTCTTGCACGCGGAATGACTTCCGCTTAACTGGGATCAGATTCAAGAATCTCAATCTGCTCAGCGCGCAGCAGGATACGCTTGGCCGGAGACTCTCCGGTTTTTTCAAACTCAACTTCATAGCCAAAATCACCGCGCGAGAGCCAAACGCTTGTGACAACTCCTTTTGCGCCTTCTTTCAGGAACAATTCAGGGATGTCTTCCTTCAGACGAACCCGTGATTTTACATGTGCCGCAGGCATGGTCTGTGCTCCTTTCTTGTTGTTGATAACACGCACCATCTGGCAGCGGCATATCTCAGCGGAGCAGGAATTTTTTATAGAACAATTTGCATGCCAACGCGATTTGTTTCTATAACTGCTTGTTGATAATTTGTTTATGATGTTTATTGCGAATAGCGTATGTGTCGAAATTTCGTCTGTTTAAAATTTCGACACACAAAAAGTTGAAAAATCGTCACTTTGAGCTATACGTTGATGTATGGATTCTCATCCTAATCATCATGTTGATTTTAAGTTTCTTGCCGGCATTTTATTGGAAATTGCGCGCGAACCTTCGGTTGATCATTTGCTTCAGAAGTTGGTTCACCGCGCCCTTGAGCCTCCGCAAGCCAATATCGTATTGATTTGGCTTGTCGAGAAAACTCCCGGATACGCGCATGGCGCTGCCGGTACGAAATCCGGCGAACAGCAATTTCTCTGCGCTATGGCCGGCGGCGTTCCTACCGATGCGTGGGAACAACCTGTGCCTTTTCCGGATCAGTTAATGCGGATACCTGTTGGCGTCGGGCCGATCGGAAAAATAGCCACGTCAAGAGAAGTCTGCATTCTTGATCAACTGGATACGGACGCAAACGAACTTGCTGATATGCGGGAGTGGGTTACTTCGCAACACATTCGCGGATTTGCCGGCGCTCCCATCATTTATAAGGATGAAGTACTGGGCGTGTTTGGTACTTTTAATCGCATCCATTTCTGGGAAGAGTCAATTCCGCTTGAGGAATCAACCCAGTGGTTGCGCATGTTTGCCAATCATATTGCCGGCGCTATTGCCAATGCGCGAGCCTTTGAGGAAATTCAGCGGCTTAAGGCGCAGCTTGAGCAGCAGAATGCCTATCTTCGCGAAGAAGTGGTCAATGCCCGGGCATGGGGCGATCTTGTGGGCCAAAGTGCCGCCTTGAGCCAGGTTGTCAGCCAGATTGATCTGGTTGCGCCGACGGATGCTTCCGTCCTGATACTTGGCGAAACCGGGACCGGCAAGGAACTCATCGCCCACGAAATTCATCGCCGCAGCGAGCGGCGCGATAAATCAATGGTTCGCGTGAATTGCGCCTCAATTCCCAAAGATCTCTACGAAAGTGAATTTTTTGGTCACGTTAAAGGCGCATTCACCGGCGCAATCAAAGATCGCGCCGGCCGCTTTGAGACGGCCGAAGGCGGCACCTTGTTTCTTGACGAGATCGCCGAAGTGCCGATGGAGTTGCAGAGTAAATTGCTTCGCGTTCTTCAGGAAAAGCATTACGAGCGCGTCGGTGACGATCGTACGCGCCGGACTGATGTCCGCATCATCGCCGCGACCAATCGTGATTTGAAAAAAGAAATGGATTCGGGGCATTTTCGCCAGGATCTTTATTACCGGCTGAATGTTTTTCCGATTCGTATTGCTCCTCTGCGGGAGCGCAAAGAGGATATTCCGCTTTTGGCGCAGCATTTTATTCAGCGGTCCATTAATGAACTGCGCTGCCCAAAACCACGCCTGACGCGCGCGGGCATCGTGCGACTTCAGGGCTATAGCTGGCCGGGCAACGTGCGTGAGTTGCAGAACGTTATTGAGCGTGCCGTAATTCTGGCGCGCGGCGGTTTGCTTGAATTTGACTTGCCGGCCCGCGATGCATCTGCGATTCCCAAATCCCATGAGCCGTATCGTGAGAATCCCGATTCGCCGATACTCACCGATGCCGAACTCCGCCAGCGTGAGCGTGAAAATCTCCTTGCGGCACTGCTTAAAACAAACTGGAAAATTCGCGGTCCCGGCGGCGCTGCGGAACTTCTCGGCGTCAAAGCCACAACGTTGCTTTCGCGAATCAAGGTTATGGGGCTCAATCGGCCGGCATAAAGACTATACGGCATAAAACAGCGATCCGCACTTGATTACGCGCCTGTCGTGTTGCCGGCCGATTTTCGCCGTTTTTATCTGCGTTTTGAGAACATAAGCGCGGCGCAGCCGAATCCCAGGATACAGAGCGAAGCCGGTTCCGGAATCGCGCCGATCGTAATACCGTCAATATCCACAATTCCCACGCTGGCGCTGGTGGTTTTGAATTGCACGGACGTAATATCCACGTAAGTGTTATTGGCCAATGTGCGTCCGGCCAGCACGTCATATTCTTTTAATACGGTATGCGTGGACATATCCGTAATGGCCAGTGAGTAAGCGGTGGCCAATGTCGCGGCGTCAACGGTATAGTTGATATCAAACTTATACCAGGTGCCGTTGGTCGCTGTCAGGTCTGTTATGGTTACCGTGGTTGATCCGCCGATGACGTAATAAAAATTACCGCCAGATTTGATTCCGGTCTGCACAACCGTCGTGGCGTTTTTGGCAAAGATGACAAAATCCGCATTGCTGCTGCCCGATTCTCGACGGAGCATAAACGAAATTGTCGCGCCATTGGTGGTGTCAAAAGCGGTTTGCGGCGTATAAGTGGCGTATTCAGAAATGCTTGCGCTGGCGTCATTGATCCGCAGATACTGGCTGCCATCAGGCGTTGTGCCGGCCACGATGGTGCTGTTGGCAGACGATGCGGACCATCCTGAAATTGACAGGCCGCCGGTGGCGACACCCTCAAAATTCTCAATGATGTCCGCATGGGCATGGCCTGCAATGCTCATACCTGCCGCAATGACTGATGCGATAATTACTTTTACCATCATATTGTGCTCCCTTCTTCTCATGTTTTCTTCGGCGGCGCGTTTCTGCCTGCATTGACATTCTGCCGCTGCCGGGTGTGATTTTGGTTGATTGGCGATATGCGTTTCGTCACAAAACGAAACACCTATCGCACCGCGCTATTCCCAACTTTATGCGACTATAACAAGAGTACCCGCTGTATGTAAATAAAATAATTATAAAAAGCAATTAATTATATGTAAGGCAAATCAGATCGTGGTTAAATATGCCAATTTAAGCTGATTTTGATAAAGTTGTACTTGTGTGCTATTTTTATTATTAATTAGAATAATGAATTATTTCTTGACGTAACCCTGCTTAATATGTACGTTAGGAATGGCAGATGGTTGATGTGGCGACATATTGATAACCCGCAATCAGATTAGGATTTTGTGTTATGCAGAAAATGAGGGGCTTTCACATTGACATGAATGTCGGCCATTTTTCGGCCGCGTACCTCAAGCGCTGGCTTAAGGTACTCGCTTTGCTGGGGTATGACACCATTGTGTGGGAAGTGGAAAACATGGTGCGGTGGGAGACCTGCCCGGAGTGCGTCGCGCCGGATGCCATGAGCAAAGATGAATTTCGCGATCTGCTTGATGAGTGCCGCAGGCTGAATCTGCTTGCCGTCCCGCTGTTTCAAACGCTGGGCCATTGCGAATATGTGCTTAAGCATGCCAAATATGCCCACCTGGCTGAATTGCCGGACCGTATTGACCAGTATTGTCCGCTGCATCCTGAACTCATGGCGTTCTTGACCCGGTGGATTGACGAGTATCTTGATCTGTTTGGCGCGGTTCCTTATTTTCACCTGGGCGCAGACGAAGCGTGGACGCTTGGCGAGTGTCCGCATTGCCGTGCGTTTGCCGATTCGCAGTCGGTTTCGGCGCTTTATATCCGGCACGTCAACAGGTTGCGTGACCACATGGCACGTCGCAATGTGCGCCCGGCCATATGGGCGGATATGGCTCTGCATCATCCCGAAGCGCTTGACGAACTTTCACGAGACGTGCTTCTTTTTGACTGGATGTACGATATTCATCGCGGCGACGGCAAGGTTTATGTCTGGGGGCACGGACTTCAGGCGCCCGATGCTTTTTCTTCGGAGACTCTTGAACGATTTGGCCGCTATCTGTTTCCGCACGGGCAGGAGCCTGGCCGCGATCCTGAGACTTTTTATACGGCTGATTACCTGGCGGAACATGGTTTTGAGGTTGTGACCTGTCCGGCTTGCAGTTCGGCGCGCGATAATATTTTTACGCCGCGCATGTATTATCACCTGGCCAATGTCGGCGATTCATTCACAAAGGGGCGTCAGGCCCATTTGCTCGGTTCGCTGCTGACAAGCTGGACCGTTCACCTGTTTCCGTATGAACTTCAGCGTCCCGCGCTTGAACTGCCGGATTATCTGGCAAAACATTCCGGCGCGGAGCTTGATCAGTATGAATTTGATTATTGCCGCACTCATTTTGGTGTGGAAAACCGGGAATTTTTTGAGGCTGCGGGGCTTTTATCTTCAAGTTGTCTCTTTAGTGATACGCCGACATCTGGGCATTTTAAGGATTGCCGCGGCGCGCCGGACGGGCATATCAGGCGTGTACTTGATCGACTGATTCGCGAAGAATGTCTCGCGCAGGAACTGGCGCGTTCGCAGTGCCGGATTTCGGAATATTTGCGCGCTGCGAACATTCTTGAGCACCTTGCCGGCAACGCAAAAGGCTCGCATGATGAACTGGCATGCTGGCAATTGGCCGCGCGGAATCTGGTCCACCGCGCCAAAACCAGCGCATATGTACTCAAGCGGGAACTTGCCGGAACACAGGGCCTCGCGGCGGGCAATGCGGCGGAGGCGGCACAACTGCTTTTTGAAATTTCCGTGTTAAAAGCGCAGACTGAATGCATGTATCAAAATATTTTAATGCCATCACGGAGAAGAGAAGTCATAGAGTGGATATACGGACCGCTTGAGCGATATCTGGCTGATGATGCACGCAGTGCGGCGGGATCGCCGGGGCGCGGCCGGACGGTAACCGTCTCGTAATCGGTATATAGCGGAAAATTTTAACACATCATCGGCCGCCGCGCGGCTATGATCGGTATCATGCGAAAGTGACGGGCTATTCATGGACGACATGGGGAAAAAAGAAACGTATGCGGAAGGCCGGCTGCCGCTGCTGCGCATTTCGCGTTTATGCCCGCAGCGCACCAATCCGGCCGAACTTGGCCGGTATTACAGCGATTCTCCGTTGATGTACCGCAACATTCTTTTCACCGGCGCCGCAAATCTCGGATGGAATTTGGCTGTGCAGATCATCACGCCGCTGGTGGCGCTGCGTCTGCTTGATCTTGGCGTGGGAGAAAATATTCAGGCGACCATCAACACGGCCAACTACTGGCTGGTGAGTTTTCTGGTCATGATGTTCTCGTGGATGAGCGATCATGCCGTTTCGCGTTTTGGCCGGCGCAAACCGTTTTTATTCATCGCCGCTCCGTTCATCATCATCACGGTTGCGATGTTTCCGTTACTGGCTGAACATAAAATGATCTGGCTTTTGCTGGCGATGCAGGGAATATACCTGCTGGCAATGGACCTTAAAATGTCCACGTTTTCGCTGATCATCATTGACTGCGTGCCGCGCAGGGTGCTGGCGAGAACCTGCTCTATTCTGGGCATCGCGGCGGGTATTGTGGGGTTTGTTTCAAACTGGAATGCCGGACGCATTCTTGTGCTTGGCGAAAGCGCGCCGTACCTGATTTGCGCGGCGATCCTGATTATTTCGACTTTGTCAGCCGGGGCCATTGCCGAACCGCCGATTTATTCGCCGCCGCGGGAACCCTTCAGGCCGTGGTCCACGTTCAAAGTTGTTGCGCGCGACAAACGATTTTTCCTGCTGATACTTGGCGTATCATTGGTGGGTGCGTACATCAACGCGGCGGATATGTGGCTGTGGTTCTGGGCAAAGGAAAATCTGCGCCTCTCACGCGGCGATATTTTTCAGGCCCTTGCGTGGGTGGGATTGCTTAATGCCTTGATTGCATTCCCGATGGGATGGGTGATTGACCGCGTCGGCGGATTAAAAGTTGTGATTGTTTTCTGGGGTTTGTGCCTGATCTGCTGCCTGGCGGCGATTCAGGTGGCGACTAAAGGCCAACTGACGCTGCTGATTTTGGCGCAGTGCCTTGTCACGCCGCTGTATCAGGCTGCGGACATCATGATTTACAAATCCTGCCCGCGCGAAGAGGTGGGGTCTTACACGGCCACCAACTCGTGTATTCGCAATGCTTTTCGGGGTTTGCTGATGCTTGTGACCGGGTGGAGTGTTTACTGGTGCGATCATGATTATCGCGTGGCTTTTGTAATCGGTGTGATTTTTTCCACTATCGGCCTATTGTTTCTGCTGGGATACCACAGGGCCATGCGGCCAAAGCCGCTTACCGGCGGCGGACCGGCCCAGGATAGCCAGGCGGTTGCCGCGTCATCATGATGATGCGCGGTCATATCATATGGCGGCAAATGTGGCATCCGCAACGGCCAGCGCAGCGCCTGTTGCCGTTGCCAGTTGGTCCAGTGTGGACATGTGAATGCTGAAATTTCTATTTTCAATCGGCGTGAGCAGGCGCAGCGTTTCTTCGCGAATCAGTGCAAGAAAAAGGCGGTTTGCTATCGGTTGATTTGAGCTGATAACCGCCGCCTGCGGATCAAGGAAATTGACCAGCGAGGCGAGGAGTTTGCCGATGGCCAGGGCCAGCGCCTGCAACTGCGGCGTCAGCGGCTGCTCAACCTGCTGCAGGCAATTGAGCTCAGCCTGATCGGGCTGAAATTCAATATGAGGGCGAAGATATTCGTCAATTTCGCCGGCGGCAAAATTAGTGCCGTGCAAAATGGCGCCGTTCATCACCAGTGACGTGCTGTAGGCGCGGAATGTCGGCTTGTTGCGCGTGGGGCGCTGGCCGATAAAAAAGTGGATAAAATTTTCAATGCCTTTGGCGGCCCCGAGGCGCATTTCGGCCAGTGCCGCAAAATTGACGTTATGATCCACCAGCGTGGTATTGGTCTCAAATGCGGCCGCGAATTGTTCTCCCAGCGGGTAATTGCGGACTTTGTACACCATGGAGTTGAGAATCACGCCGCGTCTTGTGTCCACGATGCCCGGCACGGCCAGCCCAACGCCGAGAAGACGGCCGGGCAATTTTAATTCCCGTCGCTTGCGATCAAGCAGAGCCTTAAGTGCCGTGGGGCAACGTGATAGCTCGCATGCGGAATCCAGAAAACCGCCGGTAACCAGATTGCACGCCGCATCAAGGATCACCAACTGGGCATAATCCGGCGCCAGTTCAATGCCGACAGAAAAACCGTAATCAGGATTGATTTGCAGGATGATTTCCTTCGGCCCGACCCGGCTGGCCGAACGCTTGCCGACGGAGCGGAGCAACTGGCTGGCCATCAGCTCGCGTACAATGTGCGTGACAGTTGATCCGCGGAGGCCGGTCAGGCGCGAAAGCTCAAGGCGCGAGAGCGAACCGTGTTCACGAATCAACTCAACGGTGCTCCGGCGATTCATTTCCGCCATGATGGTGTGGTTGGCGCTTGTTACGGTCATGATATCTGCCTGAATGAGTGAGATGAGTCCTGCCCGAAACTAATTTACAAAAGTAATGTAACATAAATCCTCATTTTTAGCGAGATATCAAGTCTGTGCCTGCAATTAATTATTTAATAAAATTAATTTATTGACTCTCGTCTCTTTATGATTTACAATTCAAAAGTGAGGGAAAACAGTGGTGGCGGAAACGGGAATAGGGCTTTTTTTGACAGTTGTGGAGAATGTTATGAATAAGCAAGTTTCCCGTGGTAAGTTTTCGGATATGACAGGTGCGTGTGGGCAATCGGCAGGAATGGTCAAGGCGGAACCGAAAGGGTTTACGCTTATTGAACTGCTTGTTGTTGTAGCTATTATCACCGTTTTAATCTCTATATTGCTTCCGTCGCTTGGGCGTGCGCGCGCTTTGGCCAAATCGGCGGTCTGCGTATCGAATTTAAAGCAGAATATTACGGCCTTGATGATGTACATGGACGAAAACGGCCGCGTTTGCCTGGCGCCGGTGGGGCCGGCCGGGACCGGCAGCCAGGCATGGGGCGCCAACATGGTGTCGCTGGGTCTGCTGAGCGGATATAAATCATTGGTCTGTCCGAGTTTTTTCCCTGAGCTTATGACGCCGAGTGACGCATCAACGTATTCCCGTTCGTATGGCATGCGGGCCATACATAGTTCGGTGATGGCGTCAGTAAGTCCCGCGCCGAGTAATTTTTACCAGCGCATGCTGAACGCCAAAGCTCTGGAGAGCAACAGTTCAACGACATATGCGGAAGTGACGCCGATGCTTTTCCCGATCTTTGCCGATACGTACTACCTTCAGGCGTCGGGAGCCAAGCAGTATTTTTACTTTTACGGCGCGGATATTGCGACGCAAGCGTCAAACTCAAACGGGCCGATCATACATGCCCGGCACACCGGCGCGGTCAATGCCGCTTATCTGGACGGTCATGTGGATTCGGTTCAGGCTGTAAAATGGACCGGAACGCGGACTTATCAGCAGTTTGGCGTCCGCAGTTCAGAGTTTTAACAGGCGCTATGACCTGATATGACATGGCGAAAATTTGCACGTGGCGGCTCTTATAAACTTGTGACGCGTGATCTGTTTTTGGCAATCCCAATCGTACATCAAATTATTCTCATAAAAATAATGGATAATATGTTATGATTCAATGTTTTCGCCATGTCCTTGCCGCCTTGTTTTTATCCACATTGGCGGCGCAGGGATTAGCCGGCTCACAGGAACTTCGTCCGTTGCCTAAATTCCCGGTGATGATTTGCCAGCATCGCTCCGCAGGCGTCAAACTGTTGCCGGAAATGCGCGAGCATGCACCGCTGGTAGATGTTGTCATGCCGATGTGGTATGAGGCGCATGATTCAGGTGAGGCAAAACCGCTCAAGGGATGCGAAGGGCCGTATGAGCCATACGTGACGGAGGCGCACGAACTTGGCATCCGCGTATTGCCGATTGTGCGAAATTTTGCGCCGCAGAAACTTCTGGCCGACGATCAGGCAAGGGAGAAACTGGCGGCGCAGGCGGCCGAACTCGTGCGGAATGAAAATTTTGACGGTTTGCTGGTGGACATGGAAGAGCTCAAGGCCCAGGATCGCGAATCGCTGGTGGATCTTGTCAGGCAGATTCGTTCCCGGCCGGAGATGCGGGGGAAAATTCTCGGCGTGGCCGTGCCGCGAAACAATCCTAAAAATGAGGTGAATTACCAGGCTTTAAGCGAACATTCTGATTTTCTCCTGGCCATGTTTTATGATTACGTCGGTCCGTGGAATAAAATTCTCGGCCCGACCGCGCCGCTGCTTTGGCCGTCGCATAACAGCGATATCACGCGTGATCTTGCGGCGGTTATCAAAAACGGCATGCCGCGCGAACGCTTGATTTTCGGCATTCCCGTGTATGGCAATGACTTTACTCTTGGCGCAGATGGACAGGTCGCGCAGGTCAAGGCGGTTTATCTGGACAGCATTGAACAACTCCGCAAAAAATATGATGCGGCGGAACAATGGGATGACCAGACACGCACGCCATTTTTTAACTATGTGGCGCAAGACGGCGGCCGCCACATGGTGTGGTATGAGAATCGGCAGAGCCTTTCTGAAAAAGTTGAGCTGGCCAGGCGCGAAGGACTACAGGGAATCGGCGTGTGGGCGATTGTTTATCCGGATCGTCCGGTTGCCGGCGGTTTTTGGCAGGTCATTGCCGACCTGCGGAAAAACACAATGCCCGCCAGGTAGAGTGTCGTATGCGCCGACGCTCAATCACGCATCACTGGGTATCGCTCACGCTAAAAATCAGGCAATGGCAGATGTGACGGTTGACCAGAGCGTTTGCGCGTAGAGCCGATGGCCAAAATCATTGGGATGATTCAGGCCGTTGCCGGTCAAGTCGTAAAAAGTTTTGCGTGATAAGACCTGACTCCAGATGGTGGTGACGTCGGCCAGGGTGATGCCGCGCGCGCCCATTTTGAGCAGTTCATCACGATACTGCGGATAATATTCACTGCTGGTGCCGGTCCATTCCGGATTGCCGGTCATGCAGGCAACCAGAATAAATTCAACGTTCGGGCGGGTCTGTTGAACGTCGGACATCATCTGTCTGATGTTGGCCGCAAATTGTTTTGGCGTGACTTTGCCTGATGCGTCATTCATGCCGAATGCCAGAATGACAAGATCCGGTTTGGCCTCAACGGCGGCGGGGATCTGCGTGATTCCCCATTGAGAATCTTTGCCGCCGACGGACAAATTGGTGAAGTGAACCGGCGCGCCAAAATGTTGTTCAATGGCATTGGCCACAAGAGGCCCGTAAGCGGGTTGATGGGGCGGCGCGTTGTAGAGCCCGCTGGCGTTCATGCCGACGGAAATACTGTCGCCCAGCAGAACGACGGAGATCGGCGTTTTCGCTGAAAGTTTTTTTGATAATGCCGGCAGCGATGCGCCGGCCGGAAAAAGCGGGCGTATCGCTTTATCAACAGGCGCATGTTCATAGGTCACGGCCACCTGAAGCTGATGGTATTCGGTGCCTTCCGCAAAGAGAATATCCGCCTCGCGCGTGCGGCACGTTCCGTATTTTTGAGATCCTCGCGGCGGGTAAAGCGCGGATTCCGCAAGAACCTGAATGCGAGAGCCTTGCGGAATGACAAGTTCATTGCTCCCTTTTGTCCACAGGTAATCGCGGCCAGGCTCAAATTGAATTTCGCCGGATGCACTGGTGACGGAGATGATTCGCGCCGGTGTCAGCGCCAATTTTCCGGACGGATTGGCAGCGGAATCCGTGCGGATCAACAGCAGAGTCTCACCATGCATGATGAGAGAATCCCAAAACGGCGTAACGGTATCAATTATATTCATATGATTGCTCAACTTTTACTATGCATTGCCGGACCTTGCCACAACCTGCCGCAGGAAGCGTGATGTTGTCACGCCATCGCCGGCCGCGATCACCGCGTCAATATCATGATAATGCTTCTGTACGATGGCGTCATATTGTATGAGCCACAGAATGCTTTCGCCAATGGCGCCGGCGGCATCTTCGCGATATGGGTACTGATCCATTGACAGCCAGCTTGTGTATCCGCAACGATCAAGCCAGTAAAGCGTCTCAATATAAGTGGTGCTGTGCGTGGTGCCGACGATCATGTCGTCATCCCATGTGCCGTGATTATCATTAAAGTGCATATGAAAAAGCCGGCCGGCCGTATCGGCATATCCGCCGCCCATGCGCTTGGCAAGGACAATGGCCTCGCCGACAGATTCGCCGGCGTTAAAAGAGTGGCCGGTGTCAATGCACACGCCGACATTGGGGCATTTTGTTTCAAGGCACATCAGCAAAGTATCGGCCATAGTTGCAAGATAGCTGCGGCAGCGCGGTTCGCGTGGTTTATATTCAAGCGCAAAGCGAATCTGCGGATACGCGCTGGCCAGTTCATTCATAGAATCGCGAAACCACGAACGGGCCGCGTCATAATCCGCGGCCAGCAGGTAATCGTAGCCATCCTGGCCCGGCCAGATGTTGAGAAGATGGCAATCCAGTTCAAGCGCGGCATCGCACATGATACGCGTGTAATTAATGGCTTCTTTGCGTACCTGAGGATCTGAACTGGAGTAACTGCCTTTCCAGTAGAGTTTATTGGCAAAAAGATCCGGAATAATTGAGACGCACTTTTTACCCACGTCGGCAAAAACTTTTTTCAGTTCGGCCGTGTTATCCGGGCGCACATCCCACGTGCCGACCAGCTCAATACCCTCAACATGGGGAATGGCCGAAGCGCGGCGCAGCATTGTCAGCGTGTCGGGATTATCCTTATAGCCATTGCAGAAACGATCACGCGTATTGCCAAGATTACCGAGAATGACGGAATAACGACGAGCCATGTGCTCTCCTTTTTTAATGTGCGATGTGCTTATGCGTGACGCAATTTAATCTTGAATGCATAACTCCCTGATCCTGTTGACAGGGTGATTTGGTTTGAGTCATGAGCCTCAATATGAACTATTTTGGGCGAAGAGTGATCCGCCGGCCATATCGCAACGCCATTGGCAATGACTTGTGATACTTGCGTCTTGAGATCATACGGCAGCACAACTTTGGCCTGCGCATTGACGGGAATCCGCGCGCTAAGCTCAAAGGAATCGGCGTTGCGCCGCCAACGAACATTGACTTCGCCGCGAATGGTTTGCAGCGAGGCGCTGGCCTGATTGATGCCGCTGACGAGGGATGGCTGAATCAGAATATCAGAGCATCCGGATGCGGATGACTCAATGCGCAGGCCGGCCAGTGCGCGGTAAAACCATGCGCTGATAGAGCCGAGCATCGGGTGATTGTGAGAGTTCATGCCGCCACCGCAGGCTTTTTCCCAGCGTTCCCACATGGTGGTTGCGCCGTTGGCCAGCATAAAGCCCCAACTGGGATATGTTTGTTTTGTTGCGATCTGATAAGCGATTTCGGCATGGCCGGTATCCGTTAAAACTTCCGGCAGATACTTGGTGCAGATATTGCCGGTGGCAAGGTGCCCGCCCTGAACATTCTGAATATCATGCACAATCGCATTGACCACATCACCCATGAGTTCCTGCGGGACCATGCCGAAATAAAGCGGCAAAATATTGCACGACTGGCTGATGGCTGAATAGGATTTGCAATCATTATTCCAGAACTTGCGATTAAATGAATCGGTAATTTGCGCGGCAAGTTCCTTATAATGCCGCTGATCATCATGATTGCCGATTACCCCGGCAATACGCGAAAGCAGTTGCGAGGCATACGCATAAAAGGCTGTTGAGACAAGTTCGCCCGGCGTTGTGAGATTGACCGCGGTATCCGTTGGCGTAAATGGCAGGCCTTTGCGCTCAATCGGCGGCGCCCAATCGCCCCAGTAACTGTAATTGACGATGTTCTGATCTGAATGATCACCCAGGCAGCGCACCCAGTTTTTCATGCCCTGGTAGTGGCGTTGCAGCAGGCGCTTGTCGCCATAATGCTGATACAAAAGCCAGGGCAGCAGCAGGTAGCAAATACAAACCGGATCGGCCGGCTGATTGCAGAAACGATACGGAACGGTATCCGGAATGGCGCCGTTTTCGTCCTGCGTATCGGCAATATCGTCAAGCCATTTGGTGAAAAAGCGGATCATGTCATAATTGTAAATGGCCTCTTCGGCACGGGCCGTCATGTCGTTGAGCCAGCCAAGACGCTCATCACGCTGCGGGCAATCCGTCGGGATACTGTGAAGATTGCTGCCTTCCGTCCACTCAATAGCGCGCTGAATCTGGTTGATTAATTCATGATCGGTTGTGATCGCGCCGCGCCTGCCGACATCAGAACGCACAACGCGGCCGTCAATTGAGCCCGCCGTCAATTCGCCCGGCCAATTCTGAATCTGCACGTAACGAAAACCGTGATACGTAAAGCGCGCTTCCCATTCTTCAATACCATTGCCTTTTAAGATGTAAGTATCCTGCGCTTTGGCCAGGCGAAGATTCTCCTGGTTGATGCTGCCGTCATCATGTAGAGACTCGGCAAACCGCAGCGTGACGCATGTGCCTGATGGCCCGTTGACGCGGATACGCGCCCACCCGGCAAAGTTCTGGCCAAAATCAACAACGTGTGTGGTGTCGTTGAGGCGTTTAAAGCTTTGAGGGCGAAGAGTCTGAACAACGCGGATCGGCTCAAGAGCCGCTGCCGCCAGCTTGCCGCCGGGGCTTTCGCTGATAACCGCGTAAAACCATCCTTTATCATGTCCAAGTTGCGCGCGCGTTTCGCCCTCGGCCGTATCCCATCCGGCATGATCGTTGCGCGCATCATACGTTTCGCCGTCATAAACGCTGTCATCCTGAATTGGCCCCGGCGCGGCGAACCAATTCCACCCCGTGGGAATGCATGCTGATGTTCCGTCAGTAAATTCAATCATCAACTGCATCAGCAGCCGCGTGCCGCCATACCAGCCGTGGCCGACGATGGCGCCGACGACATTTCGCCCCTGCTGAATCTGGCTGGTGATGTCATACGTTCTGTACAAGACGCGTTTGCTGTAGGTTGTCCACGCCGGCTCAAGGACCTGATCGCCGACTTTGGCGCCGTTGAGCCGCGGCTCGTAATACCCCAGGCCCGCGGCGTACATTCTGGCGCGACGAACCGGTTTGCTGATGTCAAAACCATGGCGGAGCAATAGGGATTTACCGGTCCACGCGCCCGGGTAGGCCAGCCAGCGCGCCTTCCAGTCTTGCGGCTTGAGCAGACCCATCTCAAAAAAATCGGAACCGTCTGATTGCGCCTGATTGTTGTGATTATCCGCCGCACGAACGCGCCAATAATAGCGAGCGCCGCTGGCCAGCGGTCTGCCCGCATATTCAATGTTGACGGATTGCGAAGACGCAACACTTTGGCTATCCCACATATCCGCTTTTCCGGAACTCAGTAATTCCGGCGTGCTGGCCACCTCAATATGATAGGTCATTTGGCGGGTATCTTCCTGCGGATTCTCAAGTGCCCAACTGAATCTTGGCGCGGGCTCATCAATACCAATCGGGTTGACGGCATATTCCGTCATGAGCTTGTTGAACGTGAGCATTACTACCTCATCATGCGTTTTATGACAGACATGAATAAAATTGTTTGAAACACTCATCATGAATATGACATAAAATACAATTTAACAGTAGATACTGATGAGTCAATTGATCATAATCACTATAAGTTGTCTATAATCAACATAATGAACGAAGGATCATATGGCCTTGTCATCCTTGTTTTTTGATATTCCGCTTTCGCGTCCGCCGCGGATTGTTGAAGCTGACGCCGTATCGCAGCACAGCCGCCGATATGAGTTTTACAGGCTTGAGAAGGTGTATTACCGGGTTGATCGGCTCTGGTGCCTTAATCTGTTTTTGGGTGACGGCGAGTTACGCGTTAATAACGTCGCAATGCCGATACACACGGGATACGCCGGAATCACTTGCCCGAATGTTGATCTTGAGTACCGGTATGATGGGCCGGCTATTTTAAGTTGGGTGCATTTCGTTCCTGATCCGGATGCTCAGGCGGTGCCCATTGCGGCAATGACTGACATGGGGGATATATTTGAAAATTTCCGCGCCCAAGTGACGGAAATCGCAACGCATCATTCCGTATGTCCGCAAAGAGCTGAATCTATTTTATGGGCGCTGCTCTGGCGGTTGGCCAGCATGCCTCAATCGTCTGCCGGTGCGTCGCAATTACATCCGGTTGTGGGCCGGGTGGTTGAGTGGATTAATCTGCATCTGCATGAATCTTTTTCTGTGGAAGATTTGGCGCAGCGTGCAGGCGTATCGCAAAATCACTTGAATCGCTTGTTTCGTGCGGCCTTGAATGTGACGGTTGCGGACTATATTCGCATGCGTCGGGTGCGCCGGGCTGAACATTTGCTGGTGTATTCAAATTTGCCACTGAAGGTCATTGCGGCCAATACAGGCCTGGGCGATCCGCAACATTTTTGCCATGTCATTCGCAAAATAACAGGCACAAATCCGCGAGATATACGCCGAAGATCAGAAAGCAAGATGATGTGAATAAATGAGTTATAGATTTTTATTTAGGCTGTCCACCATCTTGATATCATCTTGATTTGATTTGGGTCATAAAGCCGGTATACTGCTTTTATGAACTGTATGTCGGTTTGTGACAATCATCGGATGGCCCTATGACTACATCATTAAGCCAAACTGCGTATGAGCGTATTCAGGCTATGCTCCTGCGCGAAGATATTGTCTCGGGGGCGAAGGTTTCTGAAGAAAAACTGGCCGCCAAACTCGGCATCAGCCGCACGCCGGTGCGTGACGCCATCCGCCGCCTGCAACAGGAAGGTGTTCTGCATCAGCGGCCATCAAGCGGAACATATGTGGCATCTCCGGATCGTCATTCGCTGATTGAGACTTACGAAGTACGCATGGCGCTTGAGTCTTTTGCTGTTCAAAAAGCGGCCCGGCGCATGTCCTCAACCGATCTTGAACAGCTTGACAATTATTGCCATGACATGCTTGATGCGATTCGCGCTTTTCGCGATTCTCATCGGCCGGTTCTGGATGGTCCGCTGCTGAGAGATTTTCTGGTTGCGGATCTTTCTTTTCATATGCTGCTCATGAGGTCAGTCAACAATCCCTACATGCTCAAGCTCATGGGGGATGCTCATGTGCGCAATCGTATTTTCAGTTCGCAAAGTCATAACCGTTCCCTGCGGCATGTGGCATATGTCTGGCTTTATCACGCACGGGTATCGCGGGCCATTCGCCGGCGTCAGGGCGCAAAGGCGCGCCGTTGGCTGCTGCGTCATATGCAGATGAGTTTGCGGGAAGCGCTGCGGCAATTTGATTGTCGGACACCTGTCATAAGAACAGAAAAACCGGCCGTGGATGTCACGCTCAAAAACCTGATGACATCCTGCCGTGATATGAAATATGAATATGAATCAATTAATAAAATGGAGAAACTGATGACGACTGGCGATATTAAGCCTGAAAATGAGAATCTGGCGCTTGAGGCCCCGCCGATCTTGACCAAGTTGGGAAAAGAATACGGCGATCGTGACCGTATGTTTCAGGGTATTCCCGGCATTGAGCGCAGCCCAAAAGGGCGCTTGTGGGCCACATGGTATGGCGGCGGCGACACGGAAGGGCCTGAAAATTATGTCATGCTGGCCACAAGCGAAAATAACGGTCTGAACTGGACCTCTCCGATTCTGGTGGTTGATCCGCATACGCCGGCACGCGCATATGACCCCACGTTATGGCTTGATCCGCGAGG
The DNA here is from genome assembly GCA_964610975.1 of uncultured Phycisphaeraceae bacterium. Lineage (GTDB taxonomy): Bacteria > Planctomycetota > Phycisphaerae > WQYP01 > WQYP01 > CAZSYN01. Next base: position 66,180 of record CAZSYN010000014.1, on the reverse strand, counting down.
GCGGCTTTGGCTCTTTTGGGCGCAGGCCAGGCAATGGTGGGATGGCCGGGGCGGCGTGTGGGCGATGATGACGGAAAATCCGGATTCGCCCACGCCGGAATGGTCATCGCCGGTTCGCATTGCCGATGGCGTGATGATGAATAAGCCCACTGTGCTTAAAAACGGAACTTGGCTTGCGCCGATCGCCATTTGGCAGGTGAATGAAATTCATCCTGACGTTAAGGCTCCGGCCGGCGCCGGCGTGTATCAATCAACGGATAACGGCGCGCACTGGTCATTTTTAGGAAATGCCGACGTACCGGCCGTAGAGCATGATTTTGAAGAACACATGATTGTTGAACTTCAGGATGGCAAGCTCCGCATGCTGGTGAGAACGCGCTATGGCATTGCTCAAAGCGAATCGACCGATGGCGGCAAAACATGGTCGGTATTAGGGCCCTCTATGTTTGAGCATCCCAATTCGCGATTCTTTATCCGGCGCCTGAACTCCGGCCATCTTTTAATGGTCAAGCATACGCCGCGAAACGGAATCAAACAAAGATCGCATTTAACGGCGCATCTTTCTACGGATGACGGCGTAACATGGCCGGCCAGTTTGCTTCTGGATGAGCGTTTTGGTGTTTCTTATCCTGACGGTACGCAAAGCCCGGATGGCCGCATTTACATCATTTATGACTATGACAGAATGGGCGAAAAAAACATTCTTCTTGCGGAGGTAACGGAGGAAGATATTCTCGCGGGATCGGTGATTGATCCTCACAGCAAGCTGCGAATCGTTGTCAATCAGGCTTACGGCAAGAATCCTCGTCATCAGTCATGATGTTGCGGGTATTGAGTATATGACAAATAACGAAAGTAACCGCCATTATATCAGTGTTGATTGGGGCACAAGTTCGCTGCGTGTTCGTCTTGTGCAAATCAGCGACCATCATGATGTTGTGTTGATTGCGCAAGTAAAGTCGCCGCATGGTATTGCGTCCGTTCATGAGCGGGTTGCGGCATCCGGCAAGGATCGCGCGTCCGTATTCGGCGGCGTACTGCATGAGCAGCTTCTGCTGCTGGCAGAGCAAACGGATATGTCTTTGGCAAAGCTCCCGGTGATGATTTCCGGCATGGCCGGTTCGTCACTGGGATGGCGGGAATTGCCTTATCAGCATGTGCCGTTTTCGCTCGCAGGTAGCGGGCTTACCGTGCAAAAACTTGATCCCGGCATGCCGATGCCCTGCGGGCCGATTTATTTGATCTCCGGCGTTTGCTCTGATCATGACGTCATGCGTGGCGAAGAAACGGAAATTCTGGGCTTATTTGCCGATGTTTCCCTTGCGGATTATGCGGATCACTCCCTTGTGATTCTTCCTGGCACGCACAGCAAACATGTGCTGATACGGCGTGCGAATGTGGTTGATTTCTCAACCTGCATGACCGGCGAGCTTTTTGATATTCTCAGCCGTTGCGGCGTTTTAAGTGCTTCGCTGGGGCAGGATTCGTGCGCCCTGAATTTGCAGGATCAGCATGCGACGCGGCACTTTGAAGATGGCGTGCGCAAAGGGTTGTGTGGCGCGTTGCTGCAAGATCTTTTTCAGGTGCGCACGCGTGCTCTGCTGGCGCATCAATCCTCGGCCGACAATCGCGCATGGCTGCGCGGCCTTTTACTTGGTGCTGAGATTTTCTGTCTTAAAATTCGTTATGAGCAGATGCCGCGAATCGTCATTGCTCCCGGCAAACATTTATGTGACGCTTACCGGATCGCATTTGAAATTTCCGGGATCAATTGCGTTTTGCTCAATGCGGATTTGGTTGAGCGTTCGGCTGTTATGGGCCACAGAGTTCTGCTTGAGCAACTTCACCTTGCGGCGAAATAATTGGGGGGCATGATGTCATCAGTTGTGTTCAACTGGCCATTGTTCAGACAGGTGCCGATTGTCGGAATCCTTCGCGGCGTGGCTCCTGAGCTTATGGTCGATATCGGCCAGATATGCATTCAGGCCGGCATGGCCAATCTCGAAATCACGCTCAATTCGCCGCGTGTTTTTGAGTCAATCAGCATTCTGCGCCAGCGTTTTACCGGCAAACTCAATATCGGAGCGGGTACGGTTAATTCGCCGGAGGATCTTGCGCGGGCCGTAAACTCCGGTGCGCAATTTATCGTGACGCCGACAACACTTCCGCCCGTGATTTCCGCCGCATGCAAAGCCGGCGTGCCGATTTTTCCCGGCGCGCTGAGCCCAACGGAAATCCTCACCGCCTGGCAACTTGGCGCATCGGCAGTCAAAATTTTCCCGGCCGGCCAGGTGGGCTATCCGTATGTTAAAGCCATACACGAAGCAATGCCGCATATTGATTTACTGCCGACCGGCGGCGTAAGTCTGACGAATATGCAGGATTTTCACAATGCCGGAGCTATCGGCTTTGGTATCGGCAGTCCTCTTTTTCCGCCAGATATCCTCAAATCCCGAGACTGGCCCGCGCTTTTGTCTCACATACACAAGTATGTTGAGTGCGCCCGGTCTTTTACGCCGCATACATTATAGAGTGATTGCCAAAAGCAAATCACGCGTAACACGTTTATCGGGTCCGCCCCGCGAAGCATGGCGGCATGTCCTGTGTGATTGAGCATATACTATAAAAGTGACAGCGGATTCTGTTGCGTCATCATGGTGATGTCATAATCGCTTAACCCCATATCCTGAAGATTCCGCACGCTGTTACGCATGGTATTGGCCGAGCCGAGCAGATGCGAACGATCCGGCGCCCAGGCCGCAAGGTCATGGCCAACATCAACTTCCCACCGGCCCAGTTTGTGGCGGCCGGGGCCAAGCCCCGCGGCGGCCATGGCGTCCGTGACGATGATGATGCGCTGAACGCCCGCCGTCCGGATGTAGTTGCGCAATGCAAAAAGAGGCACATGTACGCCATCAGCGATAAAACATGGCCTGATTTGATCTGCAAGGCTCAGCACCCGCTGAATGATATTATCATGCCTGTGCATCTGCATCGGGCAACCATTGCCGAGATGCGTCCAGATTGCGAGCCCCGCATCCGCTGCGTGGCGCAATTGTTCAAAAGAAGCATCCGAATGTCCGCCGGATACATGTACGTTTTTTGATTTGAGCCAGCGGATTGTCTGGCAGGAATCATCCTGCTCAGGCGCAAGCGTGACCAGCCGCAGCAGCCCGTCGCAGCAATCATACATGCGGCGCATCAGATCCGGCTCCGCCGGCCTGATGGCGTCAAGCGGATGCGCGCCGCGATAACCTGTCAGCGGCGAAAGAAACGGCCCCTCAACATGTATGCCGCTGATGATTTGGCCAGCCAGCGCATCCTGCGAGCGCAGACGCGCCAGATTACTCAGGCGGCGCATCATGGCATCGGCATGATCGGTGATGATGGTGGCAAGTATGTGGTCAACTCCATCATCAGCCAGGCGAAGGCAGCAGGCGTGCAATTGCTCAGGCGTCATATCATCCTGATTAAAATCAACGCCTGCGTAACCATTAACCTGAAGATCGCAATATCCCATGATTATACTCCTGATAGCCGCGGATTTATATGCGGAGCAGCGATGCGGCGGGGCGATCAAGAAAGACCGCCGCATCACGATGTTTCTGAAGAATTGAGGCCGGGGCCAGCGGCGAAATATCACCGGCCAGGCAGTCTTTTACGGCCTGCGCCTTGCGCTCATCCGGTACTGTGCAGACGATATGCGATGACTTCATGATCTGCTGAATGGACATGGAGATGGCCTGTTTTGGCACGCTTTTCAGCGAGGCAAACCATCCTTCGCCAAGCTGCTGGCGGCGGCATTTTTCGTCAAGATTGACCACCAGGTACGGCTGGCGGGTCTTAAAATCGGCCGGCGGATCGTTAAACGCCAGGTGGCCGTTTTCGCCAATGCCAACAAATGCGATATCCACCTGATGCTTCCTGATCAACTTGCCCAGGCGAAGCGTTTCGGCTTCCGGATTTTTTTCTGCGTTGATGTAGTAAAACGCCGCCAGGGGAAGCGGCAATTTGCTGGCAAAACGCCGCCAGAGATACGCGCGGAACGATGCCGGATGCGTCATCGGCAGGCCGACATATTCGTCCAGATGAAAAACCGTCACCTTATCCCAGGCAATATCTTTTTGGGCGATCAGGCTGGCGAGCATCTCAAACTGAGAGGCTCCTGTCGCCACGATAATGGTCGCTGAGCCCTTTTCCCGCAATGTTTTGCGAAGCAGCTTTGCGCCGTGCTCCGCGGCCTTTTGACCCATTTGTTTTTTACTGGCGGAAATGATGATGTCCATCTTGCTCCCTTTTTTCAATGATAAAAATAATAATTCTGAACACTATTATCAGCCCCGCAAATAGAATTTTATGCGGATTCCCTGACCACAAAACAGGGCGGCACAACAATTTTGGCCGGAGGCGCATCATCAGGCCGGTCTCCGGTTAATATCTGCATGACGGCATCGGCAAAGGCCGCGTCATTTTGATCAAGTGTCGTCAGCGCGGGCGAAAATAACGCCGCGGCATCAAGATTGTCAAAACCCGTCACGGCGATATCCTGCGGCACGCGCAATCCTCTGCGCATGAGATTTTTTATCAGCTCAATCGCCCATATATCATTTGAGGCCAGAACCGCATCCGCCTGCGCGCTGATAGCGGCCTCTACGGCCTTGTCCACAAGTTCACGCGATGGCGGAAATTCTCCGCTGCCATACCAGATATGGCCGGGCCTGATGGGCAGGCGCATCTTTCTGTGGCCGGCAACAAAGCCTCGCTGACGATCCTGCATCAGTGGGTCATGCTCGGAATTGAGTACAAGCACAAGACTCCTGCGCCCGTTTTGAATCAGATATTCTACTGCCTGCGCCACTCCCAGAGCGCGGTTGACGTCCACGCAATGGGCGCCGGGGCACAAGGCCTGCGTCTGAAAAACCACCCGCGATATTTTGCCCAGCAGTGCGAGGGATGACTTGCTCAAAATGGGCGCGGGATTGTGAAAACAAACCAGCGAATCAATTCCGCGTGATATAAAATCCTGAAGGTATTGCTCAGTCCGGTCTGCCGAATCACGGAATTGCCCGATCATCAACCGTTTATTGGCATGATAAGCGGACTGCTCAATGGCCAGCAGGCGCCGGTAATTGGCGGATGTCGATTCGGCGCCGATCAATACGCCGATCACATCAGAGGATTTACCTTTTAACGAGCGGGCGGACGCATTTGGCCGGTAATGCAGCTTGTCGGCCAGGGCGCGAATTTCGTCCGCTTTGGCCTGGCTGACGCGAATGCGTGACGTGTCGTTTCTCAATACCGCCGACACCACCGTCGCCGATACGCCCGCCTTTGCCGCAATATCCACAAGTCGTACTGATCCGGCCATAGTTTCGCCATTAAAGGACAACATGAACTCAATGGCATGATTGTAACATGATTTAACGTTGAATCAAATGTTTTTTTGCAATACCACAGCGCCACACAAAATAAGGCCTGACATGGACAATCGGCGCCTGATATAAGAATGCCAGACGTTGCGGGTGCATTTTGCGGCGTTTTTTTGAGCGATCGGGGTTACTTTTCTTCCCATATCACGCGATATTCGGCCGGCACAGTGACCTCTGGCCGCCGGCCGTTGCCGTCGTATCGCCGGCGAATCGTCAGCATGCCGCCGGGAATGGGAATTTGCGCAATCGCCCACGGAACAAGATCTGCCGTTGGGGCCATGATGACTGTTTTATTGCGCAGATCGAGTTTTCGCAGCCCGGCCGCGATGGTCAGCAGCCAGTGCGTGACATAGGACGTAAAACAGTGATTGCAACTGGCATACGCGCCGTCATTTTCCCATAGCGTTCCGGTTGTGTCCGCCATGTTCAGAAAATACCCGCGCACTTCCTTGATCACCTGCGGATACAGGCCGTGATTTGTCAGCAGCTCAAGTCGCAGGTAATTGCCGATAAACGCATTGGCAAAATGAATATCGGGATGCGCGTGTGTTGATTTACGCTGCGGGCCAAATTCCGTGCAGAGCGTATGCCATAACGGCTGATGCGTTTTTGACGTCGCCAGGCCGAAAAAGAATGCAAAATACTGGCAGACTTCAGTGCGATTTTCAGTCGGCGTCAGCTTGCCGTTCCGGCGCAAAGCGTTATCCCTGAACCACTGGCCGTCAAAAGATTGGCGGCTGATGGCGTCCCGCATGCGCGCCGCGCGCCTGGCGTAATCACTGTGATGGTAAAGCCGGCCGGCCACCTCAAGAGTCTGAGCGAAGAGCATATTGGTCGGGTAATTAACGCCGTCAACAAATTCATTGGCCTTACTCCATTCAACAAAGCGCCAGCCTTTGAGATCCTCCAGAAGTCCGTCTGAATTAACAAATGCGTCAAAATAACCAATAAATGATTCAATCTTTTTCTGATAAGCCTCAATCAACGCCGCATCGCCGCTGCGATGCAGATATTCTTCAAGCTCAAGCACCAGCCACATCGGCCACTGGGGAATAAAACCCCCATTGAGGTGATCAGCCGGATAACACATCGGGATCATGCCCTGCGGAAGTTCCGGCAATTGCGGCGCCAGCAGAAAATCCTCCAGGAATTTTCGCTCATTGACGGTTGATCCCGTCAGCACATACGCGGATCGGCCGGAGAAAAAGCTATCGCAGAGCCAGCCGGCGCGTTCCCGGCTTGGGCAATCCGTCAGCAGATCCGCGCTGTTCTGGCGAAATGACTCCACCGCCGCGTTAGTGATCCTGTTGAGTTCTTCATCGCCGCATACAAAACTGAAGCGATCCGCATCCGGCGTAACATACTGTCGTATATAAATATCAGATACGGAACATTCTCCCTTTGAGCCGATCAATTTGAGATACCGCATGGTATACGGCTCAAAAGATTCAAAATGATACGTGCCCGGCGCCAGGTGCAGGTCAATAAGATTGGCGCAGTCAACACGAACGCACGGTATATCTCCGTCCGTCAGTAATTCTTCCCAGAGAATCGTGAGTCTTGTGGCTGTTTTGCACTGAATTTTCATGCCCACAAAACCGGATAAATTGGTGCCCATGTCCACAATATGAGTCGTCAACGGAGACAAACCAAGTTGCGTTTGGCAATCCATGACATGGTGAACAGGCTTGAGATGCGTTGTGAATTGCTGAAATTCATTCGTGGGCACAAGTTCAAGTTCACTTTCGGGATAACCAAGAAGATTCGGGCTGATTTCCGTAAGGCTGCGGTCTTTTTTGACTGTCACTTTTGATGGGGCCAGCGTTCCGCTTGCGACATGACGCATGGCGCCGCGCGTCTCAAATGTCGGGTAGTTCAGGCCGCGTGCCAGCAGGTGATGCTGCGGCTGAAGCGCGCACCTTAACGTATCGCCGGCCACGTCCGGCTGATCCCGCCATGACTGGCTTTCCGGATTCAGTCGGTAAACCTCAATAAACGGACGCTGAAAACTGAATCTCTGAACCTTGCGTACCCGATAATTCAGATCCTCGGCGGTAAATGACGAATCTTCCGTTCGCGTTGCCGCTAAAACCTGCCCATCGGCGATGATTTCCGCCTGTAAAAACGCCGGTTGATTCAGCAGGTAATAGCTGTTGACGTTATAGCCGGCCACTTCAATGGCGATGACGTTTTTCCCCGGCCGGAGATATTTTTCAATCGGCCATTCGTCCACGCGATAATACCCATGCGCCGCGCGCGCCGGGCCATGTCCGGCAAATTGCCCGTTGACGCTTACGCGATAAAGCGTTGATGCCGTGAGCTTCAGAATTGTGCTGCTGATCGTCTTAAGATCAAGGACTGTGCGAAAGCCGATGAACGTGTTCATCACGCGTTCCTGCCCGGCCGGCCAAATCGGTTGCGCGCGGACAAACAATACATCGTTTCGGTCGTTCATCGTTCTATTCTCCAGCGATAGTACGTTAAGACTTCAAAATTGCGCATGCGGCATGCCTCTTTGAGCGGATCCTTATGCACGCGCGATGTTATTTGATAATGGTATAAAGATATGGCAATGTTATATCAGTTCTGCCACGCTTTCGCGGATAACCAGTTGCGGCTGTACCAGCTTAAAGAGATCGGCGGGAGTCAGTTCTCCTTTGGCCGCGGCATCAATCGTGCTGAACGCAAATTCAACGTGGGCGTCCAGGTTGGCGTCAATGCTGGTCAGCGGCGGTTGAGAAAACAGCGAAGACGCCGTATTTCCGAACGTAATAAGAGACATATTTTCGGGAACCCGGATTCCCGCCTCGCGGAATGCCGCCAGAATCCCCGGCGCCATTTCGTCAACCTGGCACAAAAACGCCGTCACATCCGGCCGGCCTTTTTTCAGATAAGCCTTCGTTGATTCATACGCCTGCAATGCCGGGCATTCAAAGCGCGGCAACGTGACGGCAAGCGTTCTTTTTTCCATGATTTGTTCCGGAACCTGCGCGCCGCATTCGCTTTGCCAGACGGAGTGAAAAATACGGGATACAAGATGCGTCGCATCCGAAGTGATTAGTCCGATTTTTGTATGCCCATGTTCGCGCAGATGTTCAATGGCCATTCTGACGCCATGTCCGTCATCCATCATGACCGACGGCACGCCAAGCCCGTCAAGGCGATTGCCGACGAGAACCGTGCGGTTGCTGGCCTGCTGAATGGCCGCGCCGATGCGCCCTTTTAATTCCGGGCCGGAGGCAAAAATCACCGTGGGGTCCGGGCCAAGAATGATTTTGGCCACCGACGATTCATTACTGTGTGCCAGCTCAATGATATTGGCGATGCGATCTCGTTTTTCCGTCTGCCGCAGGCAAAAACCCACAAATGTCCTGGCCGTGAGGCTTTCGTAACTTGAGCATATAATATTGACTGATTTTCCCGCGGTCCGGCTGATGGCTTGTTCGCTGACAAACGTACCCATGCGCGCCCGGCGTTCAAGCAACTCGGCATCCACCAGATCGCCGATCGCCCGGCGGATCGTCAGGTAGCTGACCTTATATTGCTCGGCCAGTTTACGTTCAGACGGCAGGCGTTCGCCAGAACGCATCTGCCGCGACTTTATGGCTTCGGCAAGCTTATCCCGGACCAGTTCATACTTATTCATTGAGACAGTCATATGTGCGTCACCTGCTTTATAGCAGAAGTCTACGTCTTTGCTGCGTCCTGTGCAAGTTTTATCGAAAAAAAAGAAATAACATCCGAATAATCTAGTAAAATGACAGATATTTCAGAATGACTATCAAATTCAAGTCTGCTATATACTTGCTATATTATTTATTTGACATGCCCGGTAATTGATGTAAATTATCCACAGACGCCTGGGTGCCGTACCCTGGCCACTTCTTTGCCGCATACATTTCTCCTGGAGGGATAAAGATGAAAAATCGTCACATGGCTGCGTTGATTCTGTGTGGAGTTCTGCAAAGTGGGGCAATCGCATCGGCGGGTGTTTTATATTCCGATAATTTTAATCGCAGTTCGGCTAATCTCGGTTCTACCAGTACCGGGGGTGTGGCGTGGATTGAAAATGAGAACAATTCCTTTGCTTATTGGGTTGATGGCACTAAGCTCAATATTAATGGCGGCGGCGGCGAAAGCTCGGCAAAGTCAGGATTGGCATACGTCAACTATAATCTTGACAGCGTTGTGAATTACGAAATTGATTTTACCTTTACTGTCGGCGCCGGCGCTGTGACCAATACGGCATGGACAATCGTGCGGCCACGCGGAGGGACCGGCACAACAACGGATTCGTCCGGCTGGCTGTTTCGCAAAAATGCGTCAGGCAACGTCAATATCAGTTTTTGGGATGCATCTGCGCTGACGGAGACGGTGGTCGCGAGCGATGCGTTTACCGCGGCTACGGCGACTTCCGTTGTGATTCTGGTCAATGGCAATTCCGCGACTCTGAAGATTGGTTCATGGACTGATACAAGAACGCTTAATCATGCCGCAAATGATGGCACGGCCGATTATTTCGGCTTTTCGGATACCTCGTATTCACGCGCATATGTGGACGATCTGACCGTAACTTCAGTACCTGAGATTTCGTCACTGGGAATTTTCGGCGGAATCGGATCGCTGTTTTATCTTCGCCGGCGCGCGGCAAAGTAAACACTCCGCGGCGCGGATGTTGTAATAACCGTACATTCTTTGATTTGAGGATCACATGACACTACTGCACAATCCGGCCGACGGGCCGCATATCCGTTCTGGCCGCAGACAAACATGGAGCTTTACGGGATTTACGCTCATTGAATTGCTTGTTGTCGTGGCCATAATCACGATCCTCATCGCTATATTGCTGCCGTCCCTGAGCAACGCCCGAAATTCCGCCAAAAAAGTGGCGTGCATGAGCAATCAGCGGCAGTTGGGGATCGCGTACCAGTGCTATCTGGAGGAAAATTCAGGGGTTTTCCCGTGGTCCTACAAAAATCCCATGCCTTCTTCGCCGGCCATGCAGGGCTGGTATAACAACTGGGTGAGTTATATAGCGCCGTATGCCAATAACGACACTCTTAACTGGACCTCGTGGAATGCCTGGACGCTGGCGTATCAGCGCGCGCCTTTTGCCTGCCCGAATAGTTATGGGAAAACCTATAGTTATGCGGCCAATGTCTTTTTAACCTGGCCGGTCAGCCACAAGCTGCTTCAGTATCCCACGCCGTATCTACTGAGCGTTATTGCGGATCATGACAGTACTGTGGCAAATCCAAGTTACAGCACGTTAACCGGCAGTACCGGGATGGGAGCGCCGCACGAAGGCAAAACCAACATTCTTTACGCTGACTATCACGTTGAGACCAATGTGATCATCAAGCTTGATTACGTCAACAGCCTGTATCAGCAGGTTCTGAATTGACCCCTTATCGTGTGCGCCGCACATCAATCACGCATGAGATGCAGTCTTGCCTGGCGTGGCGGTTGTGATCCATGTGCGGCGTGATATTTACTTATGGCAATAACATTCATCATATCAAGATCAAGGGCCATCGCTCATGAAGCATTTTTTGTCATGCATAGTCTTGTTCTGTAGTTTAGTCGCTCCGGCATTTGCGGCGTCTCCGCGTAACTTTGTCACCAACGGCGATTTTGAAGAAATCGGCGGCAATGGGATGCCTGTCGGCTGGTATATACTTGATGAGGGCCGCAGTCATAACGACAGTTATAAACAGCACCAGATTCTATTTAAGTCTGAGCCCAACATCGTGCACAAAGGCCGGAGAGCCGCATCGCTTTTGCATGAGGACGGTTCTTACCGTTATTGGGTCATGCTGCGGCAGGATCTGCGTTTGCCGCCCGGAGAGTATGTCTATACAGGTTATGTTTTCTGGCAGGGGCGCAGCATTGCGTGCCCTATTGTGGCCATGCATTTAATAGACGACAGGGGCGGAGTTACCGCGCCGGAAGCCTATCGCATTATGGGCAAGCCGTCGCCGGATAACTGGATTCCTTTTTCAATGAAATTCAAAGTGGATGCCGGCATTAAAACGGTCGGTCTTAATGTGATTGCGACCAATGGTCCGGCGCATTTATATATTGATGATGTGGGCGTATATCGCGCGGACGAGGCCCCCGTCATGGCCGAGAGCCAGGAAGCGAAACCGCCGGTCATACCTGCCGTCATGGGGCATCCCACGCTTAGCGGTGTTGAGCACACGCCGTATTACAGCGTCAAATCCATTCAGGGCGTCTGGTATCTGGTCACGCCGGATGGTCTGGCTTATTTTGATCGTGGGATTAATCATTGTTCCTATCCTGGCGCAAATAATTGGTGGGATCAGCTTAATCCTGATCGCGGGCGTATCGTTCGCCAGTTGTTTCCGAAAGAATCGGACTGGCAGGAGTATGTCCTGAAATGCGTCAAGGATTGGGGATTTACCTCACTTGGGGCGTGGAGTTATGAAAAAATTGCTCCCGCCGCCAGGCAAAATGGCATTCAGGTCTGGTCAAGTCTTGCTGTAGACTGGGTAGGCTCTCCGCGCTACACGCTCCAAAATCAGCAGGGCGGCATAATTCCGATTGGCGGGACCACGCGGATGGCCGATCCGTTTAATCCTGAATGGCGCCGCGCCGTGACGGAGCACATTCAGCGTGTGTTAAAAGCCAACGGCGAGCAGGTGATGGGATATTTTGCCGAGAACGAAAACAGCCTTGGTGTTGTTCCTCTTTATGGCTACGCGTGGACTCCCTCGGCGCGTAAAGCCATGTCAGCGTGGCTGGCCGACCGCTATGGCCGCGATATCGCCAGTCTGAATGCCAGTTGGGTGAATCGTGATGGCGCCGCCAGTACATACCAGAATTTTGATGACGCGGTGAAAAATCCGCCGGCAATAGAAATCGCCTCGCTGATGGCCCAGAGCTCTTTTATGAAAGATATGGATGCTTTTGAAGATTATATTGTTGAGACGTATGTGAATTTTATTGTCGATACGGTGCGAAAAAACAATCCGCATGTATTGCTTACGAGTCCGCGTTTGCCGGGCAGCAGGTTTGCGGATTATAAACCGCTGCGACACTTTGCCAAATTTGATATCGTCGCGGTGAATTGTTACGGGAATCCGAGATATGGCAGTAAGCAGCTTGATGATCTCAAAGCCATCTATGAATTGACGGGACGGCCTATCCTGATCACGGAATGGTGCGCCTCACAGGATAAGCCAACAGACAGCCAGTCTGAGGCGCGCGAACGAGCAGCACGCTATAGCGATATGATGCATCAAATCAGCGCGCTGCCTTTTGTTGTCGGCATGCATTGGCAAATGTGGTTTGCCGCGACAAAATCTGACGGTGGGAAAATGGGGCTTGTGGATGACAGCGAAAAACCATTGCCTTTTGTATCGCTTATTTCTGATGTTCATCGGGAGTTTATGGTTAAGCGTTGATCATGATTGAGGTGGGTGTTGGTTACGAATCGGGCCGGGCCGGCAATGTCGGCCCGGCCCGTTTTTTATGTTGACTGACAATCATGCCATTTTGAGCTTGTACCCAATAGTGTTGAATAGGCTTATAAAAAATACAAGTTGTATTTTATGTGGCCTTTCTTATTGCTTTTAATTGGTAACGTTGGTGATATTAAAGCTTAATTTTTATATAATATATTTATAATAATAGAGTTATGATTGATTATTGCGCTTTGTGTTTTGGTATATATGGGTGTTTTATATTATTCGTAAAACTAAACAAACTATTTTTGAAATAATTTTTGCTATCATAAGATACATGATGTATATTTCTAAAAACATTTTGACGCATCTTGTTATTCGTGGTAAATACATCTGGTAGATAATCATCTTTCTGGCAGGTTGTGCAGGCCTATGACGACATCGGATACCAGTCAGGTTCGGGAGCAGCCGCGTTCGCGCGCTCTGAAGGTGTTGCGTCAGCGCATTGAGGATGGCTCATGGGCGTCGGGTGATTTGCTGCCTTCTGAATATGATCTGGTTGAGCAGTTGCAGGTATCGCGGACGACGGTTCGTGTGGCGCTTAAACAACTTGAGCGCGAAGGTTTATTGCAGACTGCGCGCGGCCGGGGCCGGGTGATTGCCGGATCGCGGCGGGCGAATGTCGGGTTGATGTCGCAGGTGTTCGCGGTCATGACGGGTCTTGACGGCCGGCCTGAAGATTACCGTTGCCGTGGTTATGAAAAAGCGGTTGAGGCGGGAATGATGGACGCCATACAGGGCGTTCATCATCACACGTTGACGCTTTATCTGCCGTCCATGACGGATGATGTGATTCAGCGGCTGGCGGCGGATCGTCCGAAGGGAATTTTGGTGGACCACGCGACGGGCGCTACAGAGCGCGGCAAGGCGATTCTGGAGCGGCTTGCCGCTGAGGGATTTGCGGTTGTTGTGCATGGCGACGGGCCGGGACTTGATCGTTATGACCGCGTGGTGTCTGATCATGAGTCTGGCAGTTATCAGTTGGCGCGATGGCTGGCGCAAAATGGACACAAAAGAATTCTTCGCGTGTGGAGTGAATTAACGGAATCGGCTTACTGGATTCGGGCCAGAAATGCCGGTTATGAACACGCGATGCGTGAGGCGGGGTTGTCGCAATTGCCGCCGATGCTGATGAGGAATCTGACGGATCGCACCAATCGCGGTGATATGCAGGATCGCGAACTTTTTGGTGTGCGCGCGCGGCAATATGCGGGATTTATGGCGGAGCATGTGCTGGGGCCCGCGCCAGTGGATGCGGTGATGGCGATGACGGATGCGGATGCGTATGCGGTAGCCGCGGCGTGCCGTCTGCTGGGCCGGGAGCCCAATAAGGATATAGCGATTGTCGGGTACGACAACAGTTGGTTTGAGTATATGGAGGGCCAGTGGGAAAAGGCGCATCCGCTGGCCACGATTGAAAAGCATAATGATGAGATCGGCCGGAAAATGGTGCATGTCATGATGGACCGGCTTGAGGGCCGGTTACCGGCCGGGCCGCAACGCGTGGTTGTGGCGCCTGAACTGGTGATGGTGAAGTCATAATTCATTTCCGGTGGTCGAGAACTTCAATCTGGCGGATGCACATGTCTTTTTGAGATCCGCCGCAGAAGTGATAAGCCGGGTGATCAATTAAGAGTCTTTTTGTGAAGTAATCGGGACCATCTGCTGGTCAGCCGGCCCCTCAACTTCGTCCTCGGACGCTCGCTGATATTGGCCAACGGAGAACACTGCCTAAAACAGTGTGCAGGGTTCTTATTTGCAGTAAATACAATTATGAATGTAATCATTGAATATCACTTCGCACAAAAAGGGAGGAACTGGCATGTCGGTAAGCAAGTCATCAATCAGGGTAGCGGGCGGAGCAGTGGTTCTGGGTGCGATTCTGGCGTCATCGGTTCAGGCGGCCACGTTGACTAAAACCGTCAACTGGGACGGCGGCGGCGCGGATACGAACTGGTCAAATCAGGCCAACTGGGTTGAGGAATCGCTGGTGATCGCCGGAAGCGGGCCGAAGAATGACTCGGTATTCGGCAGCGACAAATATAACTATAACGTGATTATTGATTCGGCCATGCCGGTGTATGTTGATCAGAAGAATTTTACCGTCAGCAGCCTGACGATCGGCAGCGCGGCCAATGCCGCATCGGTCACGACAACAGGCGGCAGCAATAAACTGACAACCACAACGCTTTCGGTTCTTGGTCATTCCGTGCTGGACATCAGCTATACCAACGGACTGTATGTTGTGGGTTCGGGCAATGCGCTGACATATGAGAGCACGGCGAAGATTCAGGGCGCCGGGCGCATCGTGTTTACCAATTCACAGAATATCGCAGGCGGTACGTATAATGTATCGGTGGGATTCGGAACGGAATCCGCAACGACCAGTTCCGCCTATGCGATGCAGGGCAATGTGACAGTGGGCAGCTATAACGGCCAGGCCAAAAGCGTGACGATCATCAGCAACTACAGCGGAGCATTTGTCACGCAGACGCTCAATACGGGTAATTATAGCCTGAGCATCGCCGGCGGCCTGACGATGGGCGAATATGATAAAAAAACGGATGCGGGCAACCAGTCATCGTATGCGGTGATCAATGCCGGAACATCAAGCGTGAGCATCGGCGGCGATGTGACAATCGTCAGTGATGCCAATGGCGTAAACCAGTCCGGCGCGGCGCTGAAAAAAGACAGCTATATCAACGCCGGAGCGGCCACGTTCAAATTCGGCGGAAGCTTTGCGGTCAATCGCGCCACTAACAAATGGGTAGGCGATACGATCAGCACCGGATGGGATACCCACCTGGCGACATTTGAATTTAACGGCGGCGGAAGCGCCGCGGCGCCCAAAATTCTGGAAGTGATGAGTGAAGATCGCGGCGGCGATGGCCTTGCGGACACGGATTGGGATAATAATTTTGCAATCGGAACCCTGATTGTGAAAGATGGGACATATCTCAAGCTTCAGGATTTATATGACAACGCCTATACGGGTGATGTCGGCAGCCGAGTTGCGGTCACAGGCGCGGAGGCATTGTATGTTGATAATATCAGCATTGCCGCCGGATCAACGCTTGATCTCAACGGCATCAATGTTTACTACAGCGGAACGGCCAGCATTGAAGGAACGATTATCGGCGGCAGTCTGACGAGTCTGCATCCGGTGCCTGAACCCGCGGCCATCGGGTTGCTGGGCGCCGGCGCGCTGTTCATGCTGGCACGCAAGAAAAGCCGGGCGTGAACCGAAATAAGAGAAGGCGGCGGCGGTTGAGTCATAAAATGTCAAAACCGCGGTTGCTCTTCAATCGGCGTTTCTATTATTAAGCGGGAACGAATCGTAAGCCAGGGCCCATGAACGTGAAGCAAACGGAGCCGAGTATGAAGATGTTACGGCGGTATCAGGGATTTACGCTGATTGAGTTGCTGGTGGTTGTGGCGATCATAGCGCTGTTGATGGCGTTGCTGGCGCCATCACTCGGCAAGGCCCGCGATCATGCGCGTAACGTCAAGTGCCTCTCAAACCTTCGCAGCATCGGCAGCGCCGCGGCGATGTACCAGGCCGAATGGGACGGCAAAATTCCCACCGGCGGCGGCAATCCCGGTTTTGACGGACAGCTCTGGAGTTATATCAGCACGACGGGATATAAAAGCAACGGTACCATCAACGGATACAGCAAGGTTTTTCAATGCCCGTTTGATCTTTCGCCATCATTGAACAATCGGCAGGATTTTGTGTCATACGGCCTGAATTTCGGCCAGGCGACGCAGGATCTTTATGATGCGTCGACAAATCCGACAGGGAAAATCATGCCGGAAGACCGCCTGGCGCTGAAGCTCACGCGTATTGTTCCGCGATCCGGCGTGATGGCCGTGCAGGATATGGTGTATGTGACGGATGCCCATCTGCGCCGGTGGAATACAACTTCCGTCTACACGCAGGGCAAGGCAAGCCAGTTTTTGACTCAGCATTATAACGATACGGCCGGGAACTGGGATTGCCATCACCCGGTACGCTTTGCGAAGAATACCGCGTCCGTTCGGCCGTATGTCGGCGATCCGAATGTACTGTTTTTTGATCTGCATGTTGAAGCGGTTGAACGCTGTATGGTGGCAAGCCCGTCGGCATACTCCACGACGGATGCCGCAAGCCTGCGGTGGAATTATCGTCTTAAATAATGTTGCGATGATTGCATCAATAATGGCGGATGAATGGCCGTATGCGTTCGTCTGCCATTCTTTTCATATTTTTTATCTGAGGGTTGTGATGATGGTCAAGGTATCGCCGAAATGTGTTGCCGCCGCGATCTGTATGTGCGTGCTATCGGCTTTGGCCGGCGCAAGGGGGCAATCCGCCAATGAATGTTTTCCGAACGGCGGATTTCAGGACCGAATTGATGATAAGGGAAATGCTGCGCCGTGGTGGGCTTCCGGCAATATGAGCTTTGAGACGGATGAGTCCGGCAATCGGGTGATGAAGTTCACCGGCGGATATAAACTTGAGTGGGAAGCGCCGGGCAAAGCGATTGCCAATGCCCAGTATGTGCTTAAGTTCCGTGCGAAAACAGAGGATGCGCTAAACGTGCGCATGTGTCTGTGGACGCGTTTGCCGGATCAGCATGAGCCGCCGAATAAACCGATATTCACCAAACCGATCAAGGGAACGACGGATTGGCGGGATTATGAAGTAACCTTCCGCATGCCGGAAGGAATCACGCGCTATATTATCTTTATTGATAATATGACATCGGGCGCGAAATTGTGGCTTGATGATTTGTCGATCAGGCCTCTGAAGGATGCGCCGCTTGAGCTGCCGGATGATCAGCCGAGTTTTGGCACGGTTGATCGCGAGCAGCTTTGCTGGGTATGGTCTGAACCGGGATTTAACTGGAAATCCCGCAAGATGAACAATGATGTGGGCGTACCGGTTCCGGAAAAGACGGTGCGTTTTCGGAGAAATATTGAGATTCCGGCAAACTTCCGCGATGCCTGCGCGATCTTTACCGGTGACGACCAGGCTACGCTTGTGGTGAACGGAAAAGAAATCGCCACCAATGCGGCCACGCAGGATATCGCAAAGGCCCCTCTGAATGATGTGCTCAAGGCGGGGAGCAATACAGTTGAATTTGCGGTGATCAATCGCGCCGGGCCGGCCGGGCTGCTGGCGCGCGTGGAGTATGAGGATTCCGCGGGACATCGCCAGTTTGCCATGAGCAATGAAAAATGGGAATGCTCTGAGGATGGCGGAAAAACCTGGCGCGCGGCGAGCATTGCGGCGCTGCCTGTGCCCGCGCCGGTTAATTATGCGTGGGTGTTTCCGCATCTGTCGCCCAAAGTCAGCTCTCCGGCGATGACGATCAATGTGCCGGAGGATGTCGACGCCGTGCGCATGGCGATGAGGGCGAGCAACGGCGCGCGCATGCAGATCGGCGGGAAAGACGCGCTGGTCGTGCTGAGCGCCGGGCAGGTGATCAAGCAGGATATTACGGAAAAACTCAAGGATGGCCGGCAAATCGGATTTATATTTGAAGATATCTGCCAGCCTGCTCTTGGGCAGGTGACTGTGGAGTATATACGCGGCGATCAGACGCAGACGCTGACCTTGCTTGATGCGAGCCTGCCGGATGGTTCGCATCCGGCGCCGGTGCATGCGGCGTATCCGGCTAAAAGCTGGCCGATTAATGTGGGCGCTTTTGAGGCGGCATCCACGCGCGATGTACCGAACTTAAACGGGCGTCTTGAGCCGTGGGCAGAATCTTTGCTTGAAGGATCAACAAAACTCTGGCAAATCGGCAAGGATGATAATACGTCGGCGGAATTTGCTCCGATCAAGGCCGGACGCGACGCTGTGAATGTCACAGAAGCCGCAAAAAATGTGCCGTGCGGATTGGCGCAGGGCATCCGCGCGGAAGCTGTATTGTCGTTTAATCTCGCCAGCGTGCCGGTAAACGGAACGGCATTTGTCATGGATGTTGAGGATGCCGACGCGATGGTCGGCAGCGTGGGCGTTTTTGTCAATGGCATACTCTGCGGCATGCCGCAGGTGATCGGCTATGATCAGGTGCCGGGCGGCCGGCTGACGAATCGCGCATGGGTGGTGACGATTCCGCCTGAGCGTCTCAAGGCCGGCGCCAACACGCTGGCGCTTAAACTACTGCCAGGCTATTACGAGGATAAAGGTGGCGCAGACAATCAGTCTGAAGAATATATTCGCGGATTGAATCTGCGCAATCGCGGCGAAAATCCGTACAAAACAGCCCTGTGGCTGCGGTGGGATACGCTTTACATGTCGGCGCTGGCAAAGCCCGCAACTGATCCGGTAAACGGCCGGCCGGTGTGGATGGGGACGACCATGGCGTATCTGATTCTCAACGGCGCGAAACCTTTTCAGGACTATGTGCTGCGCGACCTGAGCTATCTGGGACTTGAACAGGCCGGCGCGCCGATTCGCTATGGCGTATCGTTGCTGAGCCATTTTAACAAGCTCATCGCACACGAAGAGGGATTGCCTGACGGACAGAGTGTCGGCGAATATCAGCTTTCGGCCATGAAGCAAATGGGAATGCGGCCGTACCTGATTTTTGATTCAGGCAAAAATATCGGCAATCCGTCGGAAATTGCCGGATCATTTGAGATGAAGGTGATCAATACTTTCGGCAAATATTTTGATTTTGTAGAAGTCGGCAATGAAGTTGATAACCCGTATTACGGGTGGGATTCGCTGTCAATGGCGCTGGCATACGGCAATATTCAGCGCCAGTCGGTATGCGGGCAGCTTTATCAAAAACAGGCGGAGCATCCTTTTAAGCTGGTCAGCGAAGGATGGTATCACGCGTGGGATTTCTCTGTGATTGACGCGCAAAATCGCAAGGAAACACCGGATGATCCGGGATATACGGATCTGATTTCGGCCCATAGCTACGGCAAATCATACATCATCCCGGCCGTGACGTATTACTTGCTTTACGGCGTCAATTACCCCAAACCGCTGTGGGTCAGCGAATGTGGATCGTACACAAAAGATGATGAGCAAATTTATGATTTTGAGCTGAACATGCGCGGTAATCTGGCATACGCTACGTATATCGTGCAGTACTTATCGCATCCGTACAGCAATGATATGCGGCGATTTTCGATGTTTTCCGCACAGAAGAAGGATGCTGAGGTTCTTGAAAAAGCGCGTTGCTATCGCAGATTGGTTCATGCGTATGCGATGCATGGCCGGCCGCTGCCGTGGCGATATGCCAATGACGCGGACATGCAGAATAAACTGGTGATGGTCAATCCGGTAGAGACGGACAAGGCCTATAAAATCAGCATGGTGAACTTCAGCAAACAGCGCCAGTCGGTTGATGTCACGGTCACGATGCCCGGTTCTGTGGATGCGCAGGCCATTCGTTACGGTGAAGGAAAAACTGTAGAAGAGGGCACAAAAAACGTTCATATTCAGGCCTTGCCGGAACTGAAGCTGAGCGAAACCCTGGCGCCCGGCGAGACAGTTGAGTACTTGATCCGCAAGTGAGCATCCGCATGCCAGGAGTCAGGAAAATAATCACGTATTGCTGGGCGTGTGTTGCGGTGTGCATGCTTGCCGGATGTTCTGCCACGCGTGTATATCACGCGCCGTGGCAAAACTTTCAGGATGCGTGGCACCTGAGCAACGGGAAAGCGAATGCCGTCGTGGTGCCCGAAATCGGCAGGGTGATGTGGTTTGGGTATCACGGCGGAGAGAATCTGTTGTGGGCACAGCCTGATGCCGCGCGTCATCTTCGCAAGTACGCGGATTTCGACAATTACGGCGGAGAAAAAATCTGGCTCTGGCCGCAACGGAATTGGCCGCCGTCCGGCGATAGGGTGAAATATCAGGCCAGCAGCCGCGATGGTGTGCTGACGATGATTTCGGATGAAATTCCGGGTGTGGGTTTGCGGATTGTCAGGCAAATTCGCCTTGATCCGCATGAGCCTGTGCTGGTCACGGATAGCACGCTTGTGCCAATTCGTGCGAATATGAGCATGCCGAAAGTGACGCTCTGGTCTGTTGCGCAGATATCGCTGGCACGGAAATATACTGCAAAGTTATTGCCGCACGCCCGGCCGCCGCTGATTGGCGCTGTTGACGGAGGCCCGGCGATGTGGCCGATAAATAACATAAATGATGATGTGCTGACGTTTATCCGCAACCCGCAGCAGGAGAGCAAATCCGGAATGGAGAGCGCGGAGATTGCGGCGATATATCCCGAGTGTTTGTTGACGATGACTGCGACTTGCGATCCGGAAGGCAACTATGATCGCAATACCCGCGGACAACTGTATTCGCAGGCCGATGTGTTTTTTACTCAGCCTCAGAATATGCCCCCGTATTCTGAAATTGAGTTTGTTGCGCCCTGGCCGACGAAACAGAATCCCCATCCGTCATTACGAACCAGAATGAAGCTGACGCCGGCAAAAGAAATCGATGTGCGATAAGAAGGATGTCATGCGATATCGCTTGCGGGAATTTCTTCATGATCTGTCATGTTTGTTGATTGTCTGCGTGATGACCGTAACGGCGCATGCTCAGGTCTTTGTGCGTCAGGCGGATTATCAATGGGGAAATGTCGCAATGGGCGGCGGCGGCGCCGTAACCGGTGTTGTGGTGCATCCCAAAGTCGCGGATCTTGTGTATGTTCGCACGGACGTGGGCGGCGCGTATCGCTGGGATGCCGCCGAGGGCAAATGGACGCCATTGCTGGACCATCTGCCGCCTGCTGAATGGAATTTATACGGTGTTGATTCTCTTTGCGTTGATCCGAATGACGCATTGGGGAATAAGGTGTATATCACCACCGGAAAATATACGGATTCGTGGGCCGGCGTCAGCGGTATGGTGATGCTGTCAACGGATCGCGGGAGAACCTGGTCGCGCGGAGGACTTTCTCCCACTGGCGCCAGTAATCGGGATCAGGCTTTTGGTGAACGGCTGGCGGTTGATCCCGCCAATTCCCGACATGTGATGTATGCGTCCCGCAAGGGGGGGCTTTTTGACAGTTATGATGCGGGCGTAACCTGGCAATCCGTGGCCGCTTCTCCCAAAGGACAATCACCGGATCATCCTGATGCGTCGCTGCGCGGTAATGGTCTCGCGTTTGTTTTGTTTGACACGTCTTCGGGAATTTTAGCAAATCCCTTGCGTACGCGGCGGATATTTGCCGGCGCAACGGGTGAAGGAATTTATAGCAGTCAGGATGGCGGTAAAAAATGGCTGCTGATGACAGGATCGCCGCGCAATCCTGTTCGCGGCGTCATAGCTGCTGATGGCGTCATGGTGGTGACGCATCATGTTGGCGTATCTATATATGAGCGCAATGCATGGCGCGATATCTCGCCTGCGGATCAAGGTAAAAAAATACTGCCTGGCGGCGCGGTGGCGATTGATCCTCATAATTCCCGCCATATTCTGGTCGGCTGCGGCAGCGGCCATCAAGTTCAATTGTTTCGCACGGAAGATAGCGGGAACACCTGGTTGCCGATCCGCGGGAAACGCAATCAGACCTGCGCGTGGTGGCCAGGATGGCACTGGCTTTCGGCCGTGTCGTCACTGGCTTTTGATCCGGCGCATCCCGGCAAAGCGTGGGCCACGGACTGGTACGGCGTGTACTCAACACCTGATGTCACGGCGGAAAATCCGATCTGGAGCAATGATGTCCGCGGAATTGAAGAAACCGTGACGACCGGCGCGCTGGCGGCGCCGCCGCAAGGGCCGGTAAGGCTGCTCAGCGGCGTCGCTGATAACGGAGGACTTGATCATGAGTCGCTGGTTATTCCGCCAGCTCGCGATATCTGGAGTAAAGGATTGTCGCTGGGGCTGACGCGCACGGGTATTGCCGTCAGCAAGGCCCGGCCGGGATTGTTTGTGGCCGTGGGCATTCAGGATTGGGATAAACCCGGCACCGGCGGATATTCTCTGGATTTTGGCGCAACATGGCATGTGTTCAAGAATCGTCCGTATGCGGAAATTAAAGGCGGGCGCGTGGTGCTGAGTGATGCCGGCCGGCGCATCGTGTGGGCGCCGCAGAAAGGTAAACTGTATTATTCGGATGATCTTGGCGATAGCTGGCACATGTCGCAGTGCCAGGATGATCTTTCCGGTGTGGCCGGGGGTAACGGTGTGTTTGTTTATGATCAGCCGCTGGCCGCGGATGCTGACGATCAACGCGTATATGCGCTGAATAAGAATAAATTGTACATCAGCAATAATGGTGGCGCATCCTTTATGCGGGTGAACGGTGAGTTGCCCGATTACTGGCGCCGAAAATTAATCGCCACGACGATATCAGGTGATCTTTGGCTGGCGGCCGGTGATAAAGGACTGCATCATTCAGAAAACGGCGGACAAAATTTCCAAAAAATCGCGTCCGTTCAATTTGCGGAACTCATTGCGTATGGCAGGGAGCCGCCGGGACGCACGCATCCTGCGATTTTTATCATGGGTGAAATCAGCGGCCAATCGGGATATTTTCGCTCTGATGATATGGCAAAAACGTGGTTACGCATTGATATACCGTCGCAGCGAATCGGTAACGATCCCAATACGATGACGGGAGACCCGCGCGTGTTTGGCGGAATTTTTGTAGGAACAAACGGGCGCGGCATCTTTTACGGCCGGCCGGCCGATGCCGCCGCTGTTACCGGGAATTTTATTCCCGGCGGATCTTTGCGTGCGGCCACTGCGCCGGGCCGCGCCGTTGCGGGAGGTTTGTGATGAGTGTTGTTTTGAATGCCGGCATCAGGCATGTCAACGGAAGCCTGCCTGTCGCCTGCTTGATGAATCCTGCGGATAGCCAGCAGGAACGTGCCGCGATTGTTGAGTCTCTGCGCAAGTGGTTGCCGGACATACTGGCTAAGCAATGTCTTGACCATTCCGCAAACGACGGCGGTTTTGACGAAAATGGCAACGGCTGGTATTGCGGGCGATACGCCGGCTACGTTGTGGCGCATCTGATTGCCGCGCGCTGCTGGGCCGAGCGCATCGGTTGTGACGCGGAGCAACTTGATAACGCCATCGCGCGGGCGATCAGTTTTGTCGCGCGCCGCCAGCATGAGGACGGCCGCATTGATCTGGCGCCGGTTTATTCTGAAAACGAAATCGGGTTTATTCTGCCGGGATTGGCCGAAGGATATCGCCGCCTTGCGGCATTTTCAGACGGACGTTACCGCCATGCGTGTATTGAGCTTAAGCAGATCATGTTGCGCGGCGCGCAGGCCGTCATGAACGGCTCTGTGCACACGGCCAATCATCGCTGGGCCGCGGCCTGTGCGCCGCTGGCATCCGTTCATGCGCTTTGGCCTGATCCGCGTTACCTGCAAACCATTGAGAGTTATCTTGCTGACGGCGTTGATTGTGATCAGGACGGGTGCTGGTATGAGGAGCGCAGTCCTAATTATAACATGGTTGCCGATTCCGGATTGATCATCATGGCTGATCGCCTGGCCAGGCCTGAGCTGCTTGAGCATGTCGTGCGGAATTTTCGGTTTATTATGGAATTTATTCAGCCCAACGGCGAAATGGATTCAAGCTTCAGCCACAGGCAGGACCGCGCCGCTTTTGATCGTCCCGCGGCCGGTTACCGCATGGCGCGCCGCGTGGCACAGATCACGGGTGACGGCCGGTTTACCACACTTGCGCGCATGGCGTGGGAAGCGCAGAAGGACTATTCCGTTGAGCTTGTTCCGTTGATTTTTGATGTTGAGAATCATACCGCGCCGCTTCCGGCGCAAGTTCCGCTGACAACGGATTGCTCGCGATTTTTCAAACATGCCCAGCTTGCCAGAATCCGTCATGATCAGACCGCGCTGACGCTTGCGGCAGATGCCGGCAATCATTTTTTTGATTCGGTTCTTGATCAATGGGGCGGCCCGCGGCACAGTGACGATTGGCTGCATCTGCATCATCATGACGTGGTGATACAGAGCATACATCTTGCTGTCGGCGGCATGCGGAATATTCAGCCAACCGCGATGATGCGGAAAGGACCGGAACATTATAGTCTTGAAGGTTATGTCAGCGGATGGGCGCATACGCTGCATTTTCGCCCCGGCCGGCCGCAAATTTTTATGAACTGGGATTTGCGCCACAACATTGACGTGATGCATGAGCCTTCGCGTACGCGCATTCGCATCAAGTGCGGTTCGCCGCATGCGCTTGCCGCTTCTTTGCGGATCTGGCTGCGGCCGGGGGTGCGTATTTTTCAGGGCGGCGATCCGATGATGCTCAATGCGCAGGATACGCTACACCTGCAAGGCGGCCGGGATGTTATCATCCGTTCTGATAATCATCAGGTGATCATTCGCGGCTTGCCGGAGTCGCGCCATCGCATGGTGATGTCGCCGCCGATGGGGATACCTTCCGGTATGCCGGCCACATGCGGCGTGCTGTCGCTGGGGCTGTTAATGCCGGTTGATCTTGATTTTGTTATTGAACATTGATTTTGACTTGCCGCAAAAGGTTGCCGTTCGCCCGACATCAACTCTCACATGTGAACGACTTATTTGGCTCAATGTTTGGCCAAAACGGTTGTTCTGTGCCTTTGCCAGATACGCTAACTTATCTCAGATTTCACAATTATAGCAGGTGTCAAAATAGCTCACACATGACATACCGCCACGCTGCGTGGCCCCGATAAACTTGTGATGTGTGATTTGTTTTTGACAATCCCTATAAAAAGATAAGGCTTGCTCAGGCTCTTTTTTAGCAGAGTCCGGCGCGATTGCTTGATAAATATGGGTAATCTGCGCCGGTTGAGGGAGATGTGAGCCCATGGTACATATGGCGAAGGTCTGTTGTGCGTCGGCGGTACTTTTGTGTTTGTCGAGTATGGCTGCCATAAACGCGGCCCGGGGCGAATCTCTTGGCGTGCGGATCACAAGTTCATCGGAAATGGATAGCGCGCCTGCGTTTTTGGCCGCGGACGGCGATATACGCATGTCATGGATTCCGCGTAATCAACCGCAGCCAAACTGGATATGTTTTGATTTGCAAAGCCCGCAACGCGTGAGCACCCTTGAGTTCATATGGCAGCCAGGCCTTAACGAAAGCACCTATACGGTTGAGATATCCGCCGACGGCGCCAAGTGGCGGAGCGTTGCCGATGGTGAGAGCGGTAACGAAAAACCCGGAACCATTCTGACAATTAAAAATGAACCGCAGGCGCGTTTTGTCCGGCTGAACCTGAAGGGTTCGCGTCAGGGTGTGTCGGAGGTGCGCATCAACGGAAAGGATCTGTATGATCCCTCCGCCAGAATCCCCGCCGTTCCGGCCGACGCGCCATATAAAAACCGGCAATTATCGCCAGAAGCCCGGGGCGCCAATCTTGTTTCGCTGATGACGCGTTACGAAAAATTTCAGATTGTCGGCGGGTATCGCACGATGAGAATACGCGGATCGCAGCGCCTGGGGTTGCGTGATGTGGCGTTATCAGATGCCTCGGCCGGACTGCATATGACACCTGAACGCGGAATTGATTCCCCGGGAACCATTGCGTATCCGTGCATTGTTGCGCTGACTGCGACCTGGGATCCGCAACGTGTTCAGGAATATGGCATGGCGGTTGGCCAGGAATGCCGCCTGAATGGCATTGATGTTCTGCTTGGGCCGGGATTTAATCTTTATCGTACATCAACCTGCGGACGAAATTTTGAATACATGGGAGAAGATCCCTTTCTTGCGTCCATGACCGCGGTTGATTACATACTGGGAATACAAAGGCAGGGGGTCGTCGCCACGGCCAAGCATTTTGTATGCAATAATCAGGAGTGGAAACGCAGCAACGCCGACGTGATTGTTGATGAGCGGACTCTGCACGAGTTTTATATGCTTCCCTGGTATTACGCGGTCAATAAGGCGCATGTCGGCGCGATCATGGGCGCGTATAACTGGCTTAACGGAGAAAAAATATGCGCCAGCAACATGGCAATCAATGGCCTGTTGCGGAAAGAAATCGGTTTTGACGGGCTGGTCATGTCAGACTGGGCCGCGGCCATCTTCAGTGACAAAGTCCTGGGCAGCGGACTTGATCTTTCAATGCCCGTTACAAGATCGCAGGAAAAACTTTACAATTCAATTACGCCCGAAACCATGCCGCAGCTTGACGCAATGGTTCGCAGGATCGTCACAACCATGTTCCGCATGGGCATCTACGATCGCGATGCCAAGTTGCCTGAATTGGCAGACAGGCGATCTTCCTGGCAAAATACGGCGCTGAATGTGGCGCGCGATTCCGTAACGCTTTTGAAAAATAACGGCGCATTGCCGCTGAGTGCGGACAATATTGTGGTGACAGGGCCTTCCGCGACAAAAACATGCCATGCGGGGAAAGGTTCCGGCTGGGTTGAAGGTTATGGGCATACGCATATCGGTCCGGAATTACAGCGAATTATGGGCGCTCGCCGGGTAACGGTTGTTGATGACTGGAAAAAAGTCAGTGACGCCGCGCTGCGTGACGCGGGCCAGTTGGTGGTTTGCGTGGATCGCCAGACACGCGAAAGCAATGATTATCCGCCGAATCTTGATGAAGATCAGGAGCGGCTGGTCCGCCGGGCGGTATCGCTGAATCCGCGCGCGGTAATAGTGGTTAATTCAGGTTCCGGGCTTGAAATGGATTGGGACGAACAGGCCTCCGCGGTTGTGTGGGCGTACTACCCCGGCCAGTATGGCGCTACGGCCATCGCCGAAGTGCTCGCCGGCCAGGTCAACCCTTCCGGTAAACTTCCGTACACCATTGAGCGGCGATTTACGGATTCACCGGCCTATGGCTATATTCCGGAAGGCGCGAACTGGAAGTCGGAACGATTCAGCAAGAAGAATGATGTTGACAGAACTCTGCCGGCCAATCCAAAAATTGAATATAAGGAAGGTATTTTCGTCGGTTATCGCTGGTATGACCGCAAAAATATTAAAGTGCGGTATCCCTTTGGCCACGGATTGAGTTATACAACTTTTGACTACAGCAATATTCAGGTAACCGTTGCGCCGCAGGGTATTGACGTATCGGCCACACTCACCAATACCGGTGCGCGCTCGGGACGCGAGATCATTGAGCTTTATGTCGGCGCGGAAAATGCCGGCGTGCCGCGGCCAGCCAGGGAACTCAAGGCCTATCGCAAAATAGAACTTAATCCGGGTGAGAGCAGGCTGATTACATTTAATCTCACGCCGCAAGCGCTTGCCTATTATGATGTTCCGCGAAAAAACTGGCGCGTTGACCCCGGGGCCTATCGTGTGGATATCGGCGCATCAAGCCGCGATATCCGGCTTACGCGCACTATCACGTGGAATAATGCCATGCGGTATCAGAAACCCACGGATGATATGCCGAAAAAATAAAGCGCCTCGGCATCAAAAAAGAGGCCTCTGATATGCCGAATAAATATCCCCCGCATCGCTTGCAAATCGTTAACTATTGATGATAAAACAAGATAGCGTAACCGGATTTGTTCATACTTTGACTCAAAATGCGTATTGTTATGCGCGCTGCGTGTAGTATAGTGAATCATGTAATCTTTGGGCTGGCGCATTCACCTGACATGTCGAAATGAATGGCCGGCGCAAAACAGAACAAATTGATAACAGTTTTATTGTGTATTTTATTCGAGTCATTGTTCATCATATCGCTGGTTGAGAGTGCTGGCTTGTTCTGGGTTATGTCTGGTGTGTGGGATGCGGGAGCCGTTTTAACGAGGGAGCAGCCATGATGTTGACTGAGATTGACAGGCTCGCGTGGAATAACAACAAGAACCGCAGGAATATGTCCTGCCGGCGTTTCGGTTTTACACTTATTGAATTGCTGGTCGTCGTGGCCATCATATCTCTGTTAATGGCGATATTGATGCCGTCATTGAGCAAGGCGCGCCAGTCGGCCAAGAATGTCGTATGCATTTCCGGCTTGAATCAGTTGGCCAAGAGCGGCCATATTTATGCGGCGGATAACGGTGACCGTTTGCCCTATGACAGCGGCAGCGGAGATCCCTGGCGCAGCCAGTTGGTTTCCGATAGCGGTGCGAGCGCCGGTGAACATTATGTATCAGATGTAAAGCGGCTCAATGGGTGGGGCCGGCTTTATGCTTATAACTATCTCAAGCCGGCCAAAGTTTATTATTGCCCGTTTACCATCGGCTCGGGAACCCTTGCCGATCTGAATCGTTACTGGGGGGCCGTCGGTAATGGCCCCGTGGAATGGCGCACGCTGATCGGCAATACCGGCAACCGTCATTTTGCCCGTACCGGTTATGCGCTCAATCCGTACATGATTCCCAAGTACAGTAATTCCGGCAGTGTGGCTCAGGCTATGTATTCGCAGCTGCCGTCACTTGGCGAAAGCCTTCCGCCTCCCAAGCAGGTTCTGGCAATGGACCTGATCAGCGGCGCACATAAACATCCTGAACCCGTGTGGAATATTGCCACAATGGACGGCGCTGTTACCGCGTATCGCAATGCATCCGTGCAGGCCATTGAGCAAACACCCGGTAACTCCCTTGAGACCAACTGGAGTTTATACGATCAGTGCATGAACATGATTGTTCAGGTACCGCAGTAACCCGAATGATCTCGACGGGCGGGATTGCCGAAGGCAAAATAACGGCTGACGGATTTACAAAGCCGCCACTCCGATGTGGCGGCTTTGTAAGTCTGTCAGCCGTTATTTCTTTGGCATCCGCTCTATAACCTGAGTTTCGGATAAGGCATAATCAACCACCGAGCACACAGGGACGACAATGACAACGCACCAATGGCAAATGTCAAAACAAAGGATGTTGGGTCATTGAACATTGCGATTTGAAAATTGTTTTGTCATTTGCCATTTGAATTTTGGCATTCTTCCCATGTTCTCTGTGCTCTTTGTGTACTTTATGGTTTCTCTTGTATTGTTTCTTGATACCCTTATCCCGAACTCAGGTTGATCGCAATTTCCGACAGTGCCGTGCGATCATGGTAAACGTTGTGACCACAATGGCTCATAACTTGACCCAAATGGAGATTGCTGGCGAATGGCTGGCGCAATAAAATGACTTAAAAGATTCAAGATAGTCAACTGGTGCCTCTATGGCGTATCAACAATGATGATTTGTACGCTTTTATGGGAAATTGCCTGTCATACTGTAGTTCAGGTTCCTTCTTAAGTCAGGGCTTCCGGCGGATTGCAATGAAGAACATGAGCGGATTGCTTCTGAATTATTATGATAATTAAATATAAATATTATTTATTTTGTTAATTATTTTAAGTTTCCGGTTTTTCGGTTATGACGCGCGTGTGATGATGCAACAAAAGCCGGGGAGCGCCGTTGATCTTGAGTTTCGTGTGCAAGTTTCATTTCGACCGGTCTTGTGACGCCGGGAAAACCTGTGGTCTCTGGCCGCGTGCAACATCGGAACGTTGTGTCTGAATAAAGCTTTGGTTGCGAATCAGGCCCTAGCGGCTCCAGGATGTGGAGTTCAACATTCATGAGTCAAATCAGCAGTCAGCAATCAGCCGGCAATGCCGCCGCGGATATCAGGCCGGAGCTTGATGCGCCACCCCAGGGGGAGTACGGCCTGACAAGGCGCAGTATTTTACTGGGCTTTTTTGGCGCCGCGCTGATCAACGCCGTGACGTATTACAACGATTACGTGCTGAACAATACGCCGATCATCGGCAATAACATGCCGATCGGGCTGTTGATCATGCTTTTTTTCTTTACGCTGTTGATTAACGGTCCGTTGAGTCGATTTGCGCCGCGCTGGCGTTTTAGCACTTCTGAAGTCGCCGTTTCGTTTTCGATGATTCTGGTCAGTTGTGCGATTCCTTCAAGCGGATTGATGCGCGGGTTGCCGGCCGCGATTATTTCGCCGCTGTGGTATACGCAGTCAAGCCGGGATTTTCGCGTTATTCTTGAACGCATGCATATGCCGGATTGGCTGATGCCGACGCTGACGCGTCCTTTGCCGGATGCCGCCAGTGATCCTGTTGTGACGGGATTTTTCGGCCGCTGGCATGATGCGGATTCGGCGTTCTGGCTGGCCTGGCTGACGCCGGTTCTCTCATGGGGTTTGTTCTTTTTCGCATTCTTCGGTGCGATTATCAGCACGATGGCGCTGGTGTACCAGCAGTGGGTGCATAACGAGAGGCTGCCGTTTCCGCTGGCTCAGGTTCAGCTTGCGCTTATTGAGCAGCCCAAACCCGGACGGATGCTCAACAGTATTTTCCGTTCGCGCATATTCTGGCTGGCGGCAATATCCGTTTTCTTTATTCACATGCTCAACGGCATGCATCAGTACGCGCCGAAATATGTTCCGGCCATTCCGTTATCTTTTGATTTCCGCACCATGCTTTCTGAAGGAAGCTGGGCTTATGTGTATCCGGTATACAAGTTTCAGGCCATTTTCTTTTCAGTCATAGGATTGGCGTATTTTGTTTCAACTTCCGTAAGTTTCAGCGTGTGGTTTTTTGTCGTTCTGGGTATTGCCGTCACCATGGTCGAAGGCATGTATACCGGCAATATGAGCGCGTTGACATTTCAGCGCGATCAGCATGTCGGCGCTGTTCTGGTTTTTATGATGACGATACTGTGGGTGGGGCGGCATCATTGGCTGCTGGTTCTTAAACAAGCCTTCCGGGGATGGCGCAAGGGCGAGGTTGACGGGCCGTATCTTTCCCATCGCATGGCGTTCTGGGGAATGGTTGTCTGCTGTATTCTCATGACCGGCTGGCTTTATGTTGCCGGAGCCACTCTTTTAGGCGCCGCGGCGCTGGTTCTGGTCATCATGACTTTATTCATCGTGTCCGCCAAAGTGATTGCCGAAACAGGTCTGCTTTATGTTGAAATGCGTACCGGGCTTACGCGTCCGTGGCAATTGCTGGTGGCCGGCGGCATCAGCAAACCAGTGACGGCGCAGACTTTTTACCTGGGATCTCTGCTTGACTCCATTACCTGGCAACATCGTGAACCGCTTGGCAGTTACGCCCTGCACGGAATGAAGATCAGCGAGGCGTCACTGGGTGATGCTCCGTCCCTGCATAAAAAGGCGTCTCGCACGGGGCTCAAGATTGTTGCGGCATTTATCGGCGTTCTGATCGTCTGCTATTTTGTCAGCTTTGCCGGCGCAATCGGGAACGAATACCGTTATGCATCGTCCGTTGATAAGCAGGCTTTATCACCGATCAACAGTTGGGCTACCGTCTCAAATCCTTATTTCAAAATTGTTGAGCCGACCGTGCAGTATGAGAATGGCGCGCCGCCGCTGCGAGTCAATCCGATTGTGCAGGTGGCGTCCGGAGCGGTGGTGACGGCATTTCTTTCGGTCATGCGTTTTCTGTTTTCCTGGTGGCCGCTGCATCCGGTGGGATATCTGTTGATGCCTACGTGGCCGGCCTCAAAACTCTGGTTCAGTATTTTTCTGGGGTGGCTCATCAAGGTGCTGCTGGTGAGATTCGGCGGGGCGCATCTTTACAGCACGTCAAGAAACTTTTTTATAGGATTAATCGTCGGCGAAGCTCTGACAGCCAGTTTCTGGATGCTTACGGCCATAGCCCTGAGCCTGCTGAATATTCCCTATGAGACAGTGTGGATATTGCCAGTGTAATTGTGCATGAGCGCGGTGGTTTTGTGCTCAATGAGTCGCATTAAAAATAAGAGGATGACGGGTGAAGAGTTTATCCGTGCAGAAATATCGGATGGTCAGTTGGTTGCGTGCGGCGAAGAATGTCGTTGCGCCATTGTGCGTGGTGATGATGGGTTTGCTGGCAACCGGAGCATACGCGGAAATTGATCAGAAACAGTATCAGGAAGATTTGCGGAATATAGCGCAGCACGTGCGCACGCCGGGGAGCGAGGGGTATCGGAAAGCGGCCGGGTATCTTGAGGAGCAGTTTAAGCTTTTGGGAGATCGCGTGGAGGTTCGGCGCCAGGATTACCAGGTGATGGCGCCGGTGACCCGATTGGCCACGCTCAAATGGGAGGGCGGCCAGGGGCGTATTGATCCGTTCTGGCCCGCAGGTGCAAGACTGAATACCACGCCGGCGGAAGGGATTACCGGCAAACTGGTGTATTGCGGCAACGGCAGAGTTGAGGAAATTCCGCCGCGTGATATCAACGGAAATATTGCGGTAATAGAGGCTTCTGCCGGGGCGCAGTGGCAACAGGTCGCTGCGTTTGGCGCGCGTGCGATACTGGTTTTGGGCAATGATCAGACGTCGCATGTGGATTTGCGGAGCCATGACGTATTGCTGCCTGTAAATCTGCCGCGTTTTTATGTTGCCGACAGAAAACTGGCTCAGCAGTTGCGCGAGGAAAAAATTTCGCAGGCAACGTTAACGAGTCTGGGCAACTGGCAATCGTGCACGGCGAGCAATTATTACGTATTGGTCCGTGCGTCAAAGGAAATATCGGCGCCCAATCCGGCGGACGTATTGAGCATTCCGTATGATTCCGGCGGCCTTGTGCCGGACCTGGCTTATTCCGCATCACAGGCCGCGCAGACGGCCGCAGGCCTTGCGCTATTGCGTGATATTGCCGCGCATCCGGTATCGCGGCCGGTGTTATTTTGTTTTAACGGCGCCGAGAGCATACAGATGCTCGGGAACCGCCAGTTCCTTATGACATTTGCGGATGATCCGGCCGCATGGGGCAAGGAGGCCGTGAGCCTGCGTGATCAGGAACAAGCCGCGGGCAGAGATTATCAGCGGCTTGTCAGCGCGCGTCAGAACATGGCGAGCCTTAATCCCACGGGTGATCGCGGAGCGCTTGAGTGGGTTGTGGACATTATTGAAATGGAGATCGTATCCGCGCAGGATCGGCTCTTTAGGCTTCGTCAACTTCCGCGGGAAGCGTTTGGCGCGCGGGAAAAGCAGCAGGTTGAGGATGTCTTGCGCCAGCAGGCGCTGTTGAATCGCCTGCGTTCGGCCTTTACGCGCCACGTGGCGGATTTGCGGAATCCGGAGATTTCCGGGATTGCCGGGCAATATATGGACAA
This sequence comes from uncultured Phycisphaeraceae bacterium, assembly GCA_964610975.1. GTDB lineage: Bacteria > Planctomycetota > Phycisphaerae > WQYP01 > WQYP01 > CAZSYN01. The sequence goes on along the minus strand of CAZSYN010000014.1, from coordinate 32,284 downwards.
GGCCATCGCGCGTATCGGCGGAGAAAATGCCCAGGGCGGTTTATTGGCCAGTTATCAGGCGCGAGTAAAGATTCTTGAAGAACGTATTGAACTTAACAAGTGGCTTGCGGAACGGACCGGCTCTCTGCGTAAAGAGTATGACGGGCCGCGTCCGCGTCTGGTGGAGATGACGCTCTCGCTTGATTTGTCCGACAGCGGGGTGCGTTTTGGCCCGATGTACCGGGGTGAATTTCGCCAGGGCGGCAATGTCAGCCACATACAGGATTACCGGGATTGGTTTAATCGTTTGCGGGACAAGGCCGGCAAGCAGGACGCTGCCGATGGGATGAATTGGTTTGAGGGTATCAGGAATATTCTGGATACCGAGTCTTTTTCCGGTACTGAATCGCCGGCGAGCTGGGCGGCCGGTCCGTTGCCGATTGGCACGGAAATGTGCATGTACTGGGGTGTTCCGGCATTTAGCCTGGTGACGCTTGATGATTTGCGTCTTCGCAGGGATACGCCGGAGGACACCTTGGCGCAGCTTAATACGCCGGTGATCATCAGGCAGCTTGAGGCGGTCATGGTGCTGGTTCGCCATGCCTGGGATGATCCGTCGTTTAAGGGGCCGCGTGATTTGCGCTCCACTCATTCGTCGATCAGCGGGCAGGTGGTATCGCCGTCGCCCTGGTCGCCGGTGCCGAATCTGCCGCGTGAAGGTTTTGTGGGCATGTGGAGTCTGGTCACATCGCCGCGCCGGGTTCCGATACTGCGCCCGGTGCCGTATGCGATGGGCGTGCGCCGCGCGGAAATGGTCAATACGGATGAGATCGGCCAATGGCGCATTGAGGGTTTGCCATACGTGACGAATGATAAGTTCGGCCGGATGGTCAACGTGCAGCTATACGGTATTGTGCCGGATACGGGCGTTATTGAGGCGGCAAGCGATCTTGGCCGCCAAAGCGCGTCAATGGCCCAGACGTATGACATCGGCACGGAAAATGACACGATGCACAACCTGGTATTCAATTGCCGGGAAGTCTCTCTTTTTGGCCTGAGCGATCCGCGGTTCATGCAGGATCTGGGAGAGGTTGTTCCGCTTGATGCCAGGCGCAATGCCGAGCCGCAGCGTTATAACGTCGGCGTGAGCCGGCAGATGATGGCCGGTTTTTTTGAACGTGACACGCGTTTATACCTGCTTTTCAGATACGGCAGAATCGGCAATCGTCTGGTGTTGATCAACACGGGCGGGTCTGCCGGCCAATTGCATGTGGACAAGACCGGTTCTGTCAGCGCCCAGGGATATACGCTTGATGAACTTGGTTCAATGGGGCTTTTGTCGCTGGTGACCAGCCGGGATTTTTTCAATCTTGATGAGGGCCGGTTGCGCGAGTACCGCAAGGCGGGGGTCAGCAGTTCTCTGATTGATGATTTGCATTCAAAGGCCGGTGAGGCGATAGGGCATGCCGAAAGCGGGCTGAATAATAATGACTCTCCGGCGCTGCTGCGCCACGCCAACGGCGCATGGGCCAGCGAGGCGCGCGTGTACCAGGCCGCGCAGAGCATGGCCAATGACGTCATATATGCGGCCATTTTCCTGTTGCTGCTGTGTGTTCCGTTCTCATTTTGCATGGAGCGGCTGTTGATTGGCACGCCCAATGTTTATAAGCAGATTGCCGGCACGTCGGGGATATTTGCCCTGATGGCGCTGGGGCTCTGCGCTTTTCATCCGGCGTTCAAGATCACATCAAGTCCGCTGATCATCATCCTGGCTTTTGCGATCATCTTCATGTCCATTGTGGTGATTTCGGTTGTTTACAGCAAATTTGATACGGAACTTAAGAATATCCGCAGCGGCCGGGGAATGCCCGCATCAACCAATCTGGCGCGTGCGAGCGTATTAATGAGTGCGGCGATGCTGGGTATTGCCAACATGCGCCGGCGCAAGTTCCGCACGGCTCTCACAAGCATCACGATCGTGCTGATCACCTTTGCGGTGCTATGTTTTACCAGCGCCACGCGTTATCTGGACACCATTACGTTGCCGACGGGGGCTTCTTCGGACGTCAGCGGGATACTTCTGCGCCAGCGCGGATGGCGGCCGATGCCTGAGTCCGCGGTGGACAATCTGCGCAGCGTGCTGGGCAGCCGGGCGATTGTCACGCGGCGATGGAATATTAACGCGTCAGACCCCAAGGAAACCATTCACATCGTGGCGGCCGGCAAGCCTGGTGCGCCGGCGCGGGTATTTGCGGCGCAGGCGGTGCTGGGCCTTTCGCCGGGAGAATCGTCGCTTTCTTCCGTCGGGCAGGTCATCGGCGCGGGAAAATTTGCGCGTCTTGAGCGCGGCGAGCAGAACATCATTTACTTCAGCCGCGGCATTGCCGAGCAGCTTAAGGTTAAGGAAGGCGATAAGGTCAAGCTCGGCGGCATTGATCTTGAGGTTGCCGGTATTTATGACGGCGGTGAATTTGACCGCCGCGCGCAGCTTATGTCGGGCGATCCGATATCGCCGCTGAAATATACGCTGGGCATGCTTGATTCCGGCGGACGCAAACTTGATGAGCAACTTGCCGACTCGCTTGATCTGGATGCCGATTCGGGCGCCGCGGAAGTCACCAGCGAGTATGAGCATCTTTCGGCAAGCCAGTTTGTGATTGTGCCTGACGGCATTTCGCGCAAGCTGCCCAATTCGTCGCTGCGGGCCGTTGCTTTTGAACTCAAGCTTGATGCGCACGATCTTTCGCTGGTCAGTGATGCGGGTATTGAGCAGATGGCCGCTGTTGAAGAACTTCCGGGCGGCGGCCTGCCGTTAAGCGCTTCAGAGCGCCAGGCCATAACCGATGCGATACTCAAGAAAGCCGCCGAGGGCCGGCTGCGCGAAGAATCCGCCGTGCGGGACATACTTGTCAAGGAAATCAGTGACGATATCGCCAAACGTTTTTCGTCGGCGGTTTTCGCCAGCTTCAGCGACGGCGTCAAGATGGTTGCGGCCAGCAGTCTCTCAAGCGTCTCCGGCGCAGGGCAGGTTGCCATTCCGCTGCTGATCGCCGGGATGATCATCTTTAACACCATGATGGGCTCTATTGCCGAACGCAAGCGGGAAATTCACGTGTACACATCGCTGGGGCTTGCGCCGATGCATGTCGGTGCGCTGTTTTTGGCTGAAGCGCTGACTTACGGGCTGATCGGCGCGGTTTTTGGATATGTGCTGGGCCAGGGTATCGGCACGCTGATGCAGCACCTGGGATGGCTCGGCGGCATCACGCTGAATTATTCGGGCTCAAGCGCGATGAGCACGCTGGGAATCATTCTGCTGGTGACTTTGATTTCGGCGCTGGTGCCGGCGCGAATCGCCAGCAAAATTGCCGCGCCGAGCATTGATCGTTCCTGGCGCGTGCCTTCGCCGAAAGACGGCCGGATCGTTGCGCAGCTTCCCTTTACGATCAACAGGACGGCCGCCGATGGCGCGCTGGCATACCTGGCGGAATACTTCAACTCGCATCGTGACGGGGCGATCGGCAAATTTTCCGCTGGCAATGTTGAACCGCAGACGCAGCTTGATGCGGCCGGCCGACAGTGCCGCGGGCTTGGCGCGGTGATTTGGCTGACGCCTTTTGACCTGGGCATACGCCAGCGTCTTTGTTTGATGATTCAGCCGGGCCAGTTTGAGAACATTTACGAAGTGGTGGTGATTCTTGAGCGCCTCAGCGGTGATGACGCAAGCTGGTACCGCATGAACCATTCCTTTATGACCGAGCTGCGCAAGCAATTTCTTCAATGGCGCTCGCTTACGCCGCAGCGCATGATGGAATATGTGCAGCAAAGCCAGCAGTTATACGCCGGTCGTCCGGCCGGGAACCAGCCGACAGAGCAGACCGGCGCATTGAGCGCCTGATTTTGTGCAGACAAGGAAAAGATAGTGAACGCTTCAACACATATAAAGACCGCGCAGCCCGCGCCTGCACGCCGGCGGGGACGTGAAGATAAGGAACTCAAAGAGTTCCGCGAGCTCATGCCGCCTCCGACAAGCTGGGAGGAAGGCTTTGGCCTCAAGGCGATGATCGGCGCGATTTTCGTCGGCATGATCATGACGCCCGCGAGCATGTACATGAACCTCGTGGTCGGCGCGGATATCGGTTCGGCCGCCCAGTGGGTTACGATCATCCTGTTTATAGAAGTGGCCCGGCGTTCCTTTACCGTTCTGAAGCGCCCGGAAATTTACGTTTTGTATTACATGGCCGGCGCCAGTATGGTCAGCGGCGCGGGCGGCCTGATCTGGAATCAATTCCTTGCCCAAAGCGATGCGTTCCGCCAGTTTGGCCTGACGGATTTAATTCCGCCGTGGATCGCGCCGACCAATCCGGATGTGCTGGGACAACGGTCGTTTTTTCTCAAGCCCTGGCTCCTGCCGATGGCTCTTATCTCAATGGGCATGCTGCTTCAGCGGCTTGACCACTTTGGCCTCGGTTATGTGATGTATCGCCTGACCAGCGATGTTGAAAAGCTGCCATTCCCGCTGGCGCCGGTCGGCGCGCAGGGTATTACCGCGCTGGCCGACGCCTCGGGCGGTAAAGAATCCTGGCGCTGGCGGGTCTTTAGCTTCGGAGCGATGCTCGGCATGATCTTCGGCGCCGTTTACCTGGCGCTGCCTGCCGTATCAGGAGCGTTTTTGCCTGAGTCCATTCAGATTTTTCCCCTGCCCTGGAAAGATCTCACCAGCAACACCGAGGCCCTTCTGCCGGCCGTTCCGTTCATTATCAGCTTTGATCTTGGCCTGGTGATTTCCGGCATGGTTCTGCCTTTCTGGGCGATTGTCGGTTCATTCATCGGCCTGGTCATATGTCTTGTCAGTTGTCCGTTGCTCTATCACGCGGGGGTGCTTTCGCACTGGAAGCCCGGCGTGGGCGCCGTGGTTACGATGAACTCCAATTATCTCGACTTTTTCTTCTCGTTCGGCCTGGGGCTCCTGGCCGCCATCGCCGTCATCGGCATATTCAATATCGTTCAGAGTTTCTGGAAGAAAAATCGTGAACTTGATGAGGCCGGCGCAACCAAAATCAATTGGCGGATGCTCTTGAATCCCCCGGCCGGACGCGGCGATTTTTCAATATGGATCGCCATGCTCGTTTATATCTTCTCCATGGCATGGTCCATTGCCGCCACTTACTTCATGCTCAAATGGGCCGCGGATAACGGCATGGGGTCTCCGGTGACCAAAACGCTCATGGCCGTGCTGGTGTTTTACGGATTCGTTTATACTCCGATCATGAGTTACGTCTCGGCGCGCATGGAGGGCATCGTCGGCATGAACGTGCAGATCCCCTTTGTGCGTGAAGCAACGTTCATACTCACCGGCTATCAGGGCGCGGCCATCTGGTTTACGCCTTTCCCCGTGCATGATTATGGCCGCCAGACGCTTTATTTCCGTACCACGGAACTGACCGGCACAAAAATAAGCTCCATGATCAAGGCGGAGGCTTTTGTTTTTCCGGTGGTGCTCATTGCGATGATCATTTTCAGCCAGTTCATCTGGCAGATCGCCCCGGTGCCATCAAGCGCATTTCCCTTTGCGGATAAAATGTGGGAAATGAACGCTTTCCGCCAGGCGGTGGTATTCTCAAGCACTCTGCCGGGCGGCAGCAGCGGGCCGTTCATGGAAGCTTTTAACGTTGTGTACCTGCTTATCGGTCTTGGCATCGCGTTGTTTTTGTTTACCAGCCTGCGCTGGTTCGGCTTGCCGATCCTGCTGCTGTATGGTCTGATCCGCGGCCTTGACCAGAGCACGCCGCATGTGATTATTCCTCAGTTTGCCGGCGCATTGCTGGGGCGGTATTTCTTTGCAAGAAGATTCGGAGACAAATGGCCGCAGTATCGCGTGGTATTCTTTGCCGGTTACGGATGCGGCGTGGGCCTTGTGATGATGTTCAGCCTGGGCCTGGTATTCGTCAGCAAAAGCGTATTTCATGCGACGTTTTGAGTCGCCGGGAGGTGTCGTGTGATGATTGCGTGGCAAAGCTGGCGCATTGAAGTGCCGGATCGCTGGGGCCCGGTCAGGATTGAAGGAAATCATGACCAGGGATATATGCTCATTGCCGATCTGCATCAGCCGCGACTGGGCATTCGCTGGAAAAAAATATCCCGGCGCCCCGGAAGCGTGCCGGATCTTGTGCGCAAGGCCATCGCCGGAGAAATCGGCGCCGCCGGCGTTGATGAACTGGCCATGCCGGGTAATTCCCGCATGTGGGAATCGCCGATGCTTTTTGAGGATCGCGATCCGCCGGGGCGTGACGTATGGGTTGCCTACGGCGCCGAAAGCGGGCGGCTTTTTGAACTGGTGTATCATGCGCATCGCAGAGATCAACTGCTGGCTCAAAACCTGGCGCCCACGCTTCTTGAAGATTATGCGCCGGCCAGGAGAGATTGGTCCATTTTTGATCTTTCCTGTAGCGTTCCCGGCGAAATGGGCCTGATCCGCCACCGTCTGAATCTCGGCGATATGGCGCTGATGTTCGGCGGAACCGTCGGCGGCAGAAAACATGCGCTGTGCGTGCGGCAGATCGGACCGGCAAAGCTAGCGCTTTCGCGCCGGCCGCTTGATCGGTGGATCGCGGAGCAAGCCTCCTGGCGCGGAACACGCTACAAACTTCAAGGAGTTTCTGCGTCGGCCGGGATTGCGGAGGCAATCATGCGCCGCACGCTTGTCCGCCGCAGACGCTTTGCGTGGATGTGGTGGCAGGCCGGCGAATATACGCTCCTTGCCCGGCATGACATCGCGCGAGACAAACTGCTCATCGTGGATTCAACGGATGCGGATATGGCCCATGACGCCCTTGAGCGTGCAGGCTGGGCTCAAACACCGGTGGTGGAGTAACCATGTTTGGTCTTGGTAAAAAAAAGCCGCAGATGAATCGCGGACTGGCGCTGGCGGCAAAGCCCTGCGTCGTGGTCCACGCGGTTTTGCAGGAAAATGATTCCGGCGGCGCGCGTATTCGCGTGCCGCTGCGTGCGTCGTCGGGCTTGGCCCGGTGGCTGCCGATTCCTGCAAATGCGGCCAAAACTTTTGAACTTGATTCAGTGGGGCTCTTTGTCTGGCGTCTTTGTGACGGCCATAACAGCGTGCAGCAGATCATCCGTCGGCTCTCGCGTGAGCACAACCTCACCTTGCGTGAAACGGAAGTGGCCACTGTGCATTTTTTGCAGACACTGGTCAAAAAAGGATTGATTGGTCTTAAAGTCAGGGAAAACCGAAAGGATGACCGATGAGTCGCGCGGTCGAGAGACAAATTAAATTGCCTATCTCAAAAGCCGTTGAGATAGCCTGGAAAAGCATCAAGCTTCGTCTGTCGCGTAGCCTTGTTGTTACCAGCGGCATCGTGCTTGCCATGGCCTTTTTGATGTACATCCTGGGTAATGACTGCGTGATCGCCTCCATGCGCCAGTGGATGCTGGCGGCCGGTTCAACGCCGGAATTTGCCCAGGCCCGCGCCGATTTGCAGCGCATTGACGCACAGGTGCAAAAAAACGCGGAAGCGCTGGTCAATGCCTCGTCAGGCATTGATCCCAAAGGCAATGCGATCAACGATCAGCAGGTCTTCGGCCGGTCGCTGAGGGATATTCAGAAAGAACTCGGCTCGTTGCCCATTGCGCCTGAGAGGATGAAAAAACTTCTCGGACAAAAGCCTGAGCTCACTGAGACGTTCCGCCAGTGGATGACCGTTACGGCCGAGCTGCGCCGGACGCGCGCGTTTCTCAAAGGCCCGCAGGAACTTACCGCGCTGATGAAGTCTTCCGGCGTGCCGACGCAGGAAAAGGAAATCATCAACAATCGCGTTCAGACGCGCTGGCTCATCACACTGGCTTTGCTTGTGGCTTTTGTGGGCATCCTTAATGCCATGCTCATGAGCGTTACGGAGCGCTTCCGCGAAATAGGCACCATGAAGTGCCTGGGCGCTCTTGACGGTTTTATCGTCAAACTGTTCCTGATTGAGAGCATGTTTCAGGGCGGCGTGGGTACCGTTGCCGGGGTGATGCTGGGGTTGTTTCTCAATATCGCCGGCATGTGGAGCGCCTATGGCCAATATGCATGGAAAATGTTTCCGTATGGTTCGTTATCCCTGATGGCCGGTTACTGCCTGCTCATCGGCATATTGCTGACTGTCGCCGGAGCGGTTTACCCGGCCTGGCGCGCCGCGCGCATGCATCCGATAGAGGCCATGCGCGTGGAAGCATGATCCGGATCGTGAATTGATGTAAAGTATCAGTGTAATTTTTGATAAAGACAGGTACTGCCATGTCACAGGTGACCAGTTCAGAACAGAATCCTTCCGATACGATCTCGGAATATGCCGTGCGCACGATTGACGTCAAGCGCACCTACCAGGTCGGCGGCGATACCGTTCATGCCCTGCGCGGCGTTGATGTCTCCATCAGCCGCGGCGAATATATCTCCATCATGGGTCCGTCAGGCTCGGGCAAAAGCACGCTGTTTAACATGATCGGCGGCCTTGATAAACCCACCACCGGCAAAGTGTACATTGACGAAGTGGATATCGCGCAGCTTGACGCATACGAGCTGGCGTGGATGCGCTGCCGCAAAATCGGATATGTGTTTCAGACCTTTAATCTGATTCCGGTCATGACGGCCCTTGAGAACGTCATGCTGCCGATGATCTTTGCTGGCATGAACTCAGCCGATGCGCAGGACAAAGCCGCGGAAATCCTCAAGCGCGTTGAGCTTGGCCACCGCATTTTTAATAAACCAAGCGAAATGTCCGGCGGCCAGCAGCAGCGCGTGGCCATCGCCCGCGCATTCGCCAACGATCCCACGATCATCCTGGCTGACGAACCGACGGGTAACCTTGATCTGCATACCGGGACGCTGATCATTGAACTTCTGCGCCAGCTCAATAAAGAGCGCGGCGTAACGATCATCTCGGCCACGCATGATCACAAAATGCTTGCGGTCTCAGACCGCATCATCTGGATACGCGACGGCCGCGTGGACAAAATTGAGCGTCGCGAAGACGTCAATATCAATGTCGGAAGTATTAATTAGCGGGATTGCCAAAAACAAATCACACGCCGCAAGTTGATCGTCGTCACCCCGCGATGCGTGTTAATATGACCTGAATGGATTGCTCTTTGACTTGATTCGGTATGGCCTGGCCATGGCGTGATCAATACAATTTCTAAAATGCGGCAAGAATATGCAGCTCATCATTCATAAACCGCGAATCCGCGCATATCTGTACAGAAAAGTATGTTTGTGCCAGAGTTTGTTTGAAAAACAGGCGGTCCCGGTTACTTCTCAATCAGGCTCTGGGTGTTATCAGTAATTTGCATATAGAGGGAAAGCACGTGATACCGCAATTAAAATGGATCGTCGGTTCCGTTGTCTCTGCCGTCACATTATTTTCAACATTATCGCCGCTGGCCGCGGAGCCCGTGGTAAAGGTTGATACTGTTCCCCAACAGCAGATGATATACGGTATGGATTTTGAGCGTCTCTGGCACTGGGGGCTTGCGCCGGAGGAAGCCAAAAAACTTGCGCGCCAGGCTGTGGCTGAGTGCCATGTTGATTATGTGCGCGTGGCCATTGACGGCGGTGCGGAATTTGAGGAAGGCCAGTTCAACTGGGATTCCTACAAGATGCAGCTTCAATGCATGACGCTGATGAAGGAAGCCAATCCGAACATCAAGTTCTTCGCCTCGCCGCGTCCATTTCACGAAGCGATAAAGGATAAATTCGGAGGCAAGAGTGTGCAGGGGCAAAATGCGCCGTACACCTGTTTCCCGTTGTGGATTGGCGTTTTTGATAATCCTTACGGTTCTGGCAAAAAGGGTGACAAGCGCAAGTTTGTCGAATTTAAGTGGGAAAAAGCCGCCGATTATATGGTTCGCCAGATTCGCTTCCTCGAAAGCAAAGGCTTTAAGATCAGCTACTTTGACGTTAAAAACGAGAATGACAGGTATTACAAACCCGCCGAGCTCAACAAAATGGTTGACCGCATGCGCCAGCAGATGGGCGATAAAATGCCTCAAGTCATCGCGGCCTCCTCGTGGAGCTGGGGTGACTGCCTGAACTGGCTCAATCTTGCAAAGCAGGGCAACAATCTTGAATTTTTTGATATTCTTTCGGCCCACAACACCGGTAAAAGCAACGAACTTGAGAATCTTCAAAAGCTCGGCCAGTATGCCAAAGAGCTGAAGAAGCCCCTGTGGAATACCGAATTGCACGGTTTTGAAGGTCCGGATGATATCGCCGTTGAACGCAGCATGATTCTCTGGCGCCATATTCGCGCCGGTTTCGGCGGCATCAACGACTGGCTTTCGCTGGGTAATGAAAAGAAAGTCCACAAGATGTTCCGCAATATCGACGGAAAACTTGAGACCATGCGTGTCTATTACATGTTCAAGCAACTGGTCAACACGTCAGCCGGCGGCAGCTACCTGCAATCCGATGTCCCTGAGGAACTGAGCATCACGGCCGCTTTTATCAAGGATAAAACCCTGACGGTCTGGCTGCTGAACACCAAGGAAACGGAAGTCAAGAACGTTAAAGTCGATATGACCGGCCACAATATCGCGTCAAACAATATCAACGTGATATGGTGGGGGCCGGATAATCCGCGTGAAGGTTCAACCGGCACTCTTAAAAGCAGCGTCGATTCAACTTTTAGTTACAACATTAAGGGCAAATCCCTGTACTGCTTCACCGTTTCACTCAAGTAAGTATTGATCCGCGACCTCATATTGCGACGGTCGGTCTGGCCTTGTGCCCGGCCGACCGTTGTTTTTTTATACTGACTTGTTTTGCTCATAAATTGCTCCAAATGGAGATTGTTGGCGGTGCCGGCAAAACATACGATGCTTGTATCAGGCTGACTGTCCCTGCATATAGAGGGATTGCCAAAAAGAAATAACGGCTGGCAGATTTTTTAAATTAAAAAAGCCGACCCGTGATAGCGTGGCGGCAGGTCATGCCCTAAAACATTTTGGCACGTACTTATAGATACTGGATCATTTATGTCTGCGCTTACATCACGCCCGAATATCGTTTTCATTTTGATAGACGACCTGGGCTGGATGGATTTGTCCTGTCAGGGCAGCCGTTTTTACGAGACTCCTCACATTGACCGCATCGCCCGCGAAGGCATCAGCTTTACCAATGCTTATGCGTCGTGTCCGGTCTGTTCGCCCACGCGCGCAAGTTTAATGTCCGGCAAGTATCCGGCTCGTGTCGGCGTCACGCAGTTTATCGGCGGCGCGGGACAGGGAAAACTCCTTTGCACTCCATATACGGATCATCTTCCGCTGAGCGAACGCTCATATGCCTCGGCACTGCGCGACGGCGGATATCAGACATGGCATATGGGCAAGTGGCATCTGGGCGCCAAGCCGTACTGGCCTGAGCATCACGGTTTTGATGTCAACATCGGCGGCTGCGATTATGGCGCGCCCGGGCCCGCCGGATATTTTCATCCGTGGGAAATCACCAATCTGCGCGACGCTGAGGCTCCTCGCGGCACCTATCTTGATGATTACCTCACGGATCGCGCCGTTGAACTCATCACTCATCGTGATCAATCCCGGCCATTCCTGCTCAATATGTGGTATTACCTTGTGCATACGCCGATTCAGGCTAAAAATAAACTGATTGCCAAGTATGAACAAAAAGCCCGGCAAATGGGCCTTGATCGGGTTCAGGCGCTGGTTGAAGGCGAAATGCATCCTGTTGAGCATAAACAAAATATCCCGATCCGTCGGCGCGTGATTCAGTCCGATCCTGCTTATGCCGCCATGATTGAAATACTGGACCAGAATGTCGGCCGCCTGGTCAAGACCCTTGAAGAACAGGGCATTCTGGATCAGACCATGCTGATTTTTACATCAGATAACGGCGGACTTTCCACCAGCGAAGGTTCGCCCACCTGCAATGCGCCGCTTTCGGAGGGCAAAGGGTGGATGTATGAGGGCGGCACGCGCGAGCCGCTGATGATCCGCTGGCCGGGCGTGATTCGGCCCGGTACAGCCTGCGACGTGCCGATTACCAGCCCGGATTTTTATCCGACATTTTTAGACGCCGCAGGTTTGCCGCAACATCCTGAACAGCACATGGACGGCTTGAGCATGATGCCGCTGCTCAAGGGGGCGGATCATCTGGACCGCGAGGCGATTTACTGGCATTATCCGCATTATCCCAATCAGGGCGGCACCCCGGGATCTTCAATCCGCATGGGCGACTGGAAGCTTATTGAGTTTTTTGAAGACGGCCACTGCGAGCTATACAATCTGCGTGACGACATCGCCGAGGATCATAATCTGGTTCATGAATTTCCCGCTCGTGCGGCGAATATGCAGCGTAAACTTGCCGCGTGGCGTGAGGATGTACACGCTAAAATACCTGAGCCGAATCCGGATTACGTGCCGGCGACTCATCCTATGGCAAATCCGCTGGTATAACTGTTTAGTGAAAATCGCGGCGAGACATAATGTATGCGGCAGGGAGAATCAGCGTGTCTGATAAACCGAATATTGTTTTTATTCTGATTGATGATCTGGGATGGCGCGACATCGGCTGTTACGGCAGCAGTTTTTACGAAACTCCCAATCTTGACCGTCTGGCATTGCAGGGTATTCAATTTACGGATGCGTATGCCTCTTGCCCGGTCTGCTCGCCGACGCGCGCAAGCCTGATGACCGGCAAAAATCCCGCGCGCGTGGGCATTACCCAGTGGATCGGCGGCCATGCCGTGGGCAAACTTTGCGATGTTCCGTATTTTTACCGCCTGCCCGAGAGTGAACGCACCATCGCCACCGCGCTTAAAGAGGGCGGCTATCAGACATGGCATGTCGGCAAATGGCATCTGGGAGAAAAAGCAAGCTGGCCGGATAAACATGGCTTTGAGGTGAATTTGGGCGGCTGCGGCTGGGGCCGGCCGATGAACGGATACATCAGCCCCTGGAATTGCCCGACGCTTGAAGATGGGCCTGCCGGAGAACACCTCACGGATGGACTGACGGATGTGGCCATTCGCCTGATTCGCCAGCGTGATCGCAATAAACCTTTTTACCTGAACATGTGCCATTATGCGGTTCACACGCCGCTCAAGGCGCCTGAGCATCTGGTTGAAAAATACCGCCTCAAGGCGCAGCGCATGGGGCTCAAGGATGCGGACGCGCTGGTTGCCGGCGAGATGCACCCGTGCCAGCATAAACATAACGAACCGATCATCCGCAGAAAATTTCAAAGCCACGCGGTATACGCCGCGATGGTTGAGCATCTGGATGCGGCCATCGGCCGGTTGCTGGATGAACTTGATGCCCAGGGGCTTACTGACGATACATTGGTTGTATTTACCTCTGATAACGGAGGCCTGGCGACAAGCGAAGGCGCGCCGACCTGCAATGCGCCGCTTTCGGAAGGCAAGGGGTGGATGTATGAGGGCGGCACGCGCGTTTGCCAGCTTGCGCGCTGGCCGGGAGTCATTGAGCCCGGACGCAAGTGTCATGAACCCTGCACCAGTCCTGACTGGTATCCCACGCTTTTGTCCGCGGCCGGGTTGCCGCTTGAACCGCAGAACCATGCCGACGGTGCGGACCTGATGCCTGCGCTGCGCGGCGAAAACTTTGAGCGCGGTCCGATCTTCTGGCATTATCCGCATTATTCAAATCAGGGCGGAACGCCGGCCGCCAGCATCCGCCACGGCGACTGGAAACTGATCGAGTTTTTTGAAGATCATCACCTGGAACTTTACAACCTGCGCGAAGATATCGGCGAAAAGCGCAATCTTGCGGCCGCCGAACCGCAGCGCGCCGGCCAGTTGCACAAAACATTGCGGGCGTGGCAGAAAGAAATTGAGGCTCTGTTTCCGAAAGTCAACATTCATTATCAGCCGCAACAGCCGCCGCCCAAAGCCTGGGTGCCCGTTCTGGATTCACAGACGGACCCGGCGGAAATCTGACGCCGGCAATACATTACTGCATTCTTATATAGAGATATAATATGAACGATAGGACGGCCATGCATCCTTTTATCAATAGCCGGCTTCCGCGAATGTGGCACGGCGGCGATTACAATCCGGATCAGTGGCAAAAAACGCCGGAAGTGTGGGATGAAGATATCCGCATGATGAAGCTTGCCGGCTGTAATGTGGCGTCCGTCGGCATTTTTTCGTGGATGGCCCTTGAGCCAAGCGAAGGCCGGTTTAACTTTGACTGGCTTGATCGCATTCTCGATAAAATGGCCGCCAACGGCATTTATGCTCTGCTGGCCACTCCCAGCGGGGCCAAACCGGTCTGGCTGTCTGAAAAATATCCTGAGATCCGCCGCATGAACGCCGACGGCGTGCGTGATCCTCATCGCCGCCGCCATAATCATTGCCGTACTTCGCCGGTGTACCGCGCCCACTGCGCGCGCATCAATACCGTGCTGGCCAAACGATATGCGCAGCATCCGGCGCTGCTGGCATGGCATGTTTCAAATGAATATAACGGCGTCGATTGCCACTGTCCCCTTTGTCATGCGGCCTTTCAAAGCTGGCTGAAAAAACGATACAACAATGATATTGACGCGCTCAACCACGCATGGTGGACGGGCTTCTGGAGTCACACGTATACGTCATGGGAGCAGATACTCCCGGTTGATGCGAGTGTTCACGGCCTGATGATTGACTGGAGTCGATTCAAGAGCGACCAGACGATTGATTTCTTCAAGGAGGAATCCGCGCCGCTGAGGCGGATCACGCCAGATACGCCGATTACCACAAATTTCATGGGTTTTCATGAGACTCTTGATTACTGGAAGTTCGCGCGGGAAGTGGATGTGGTAAGCTGGGACAGCTACCCGCCTTATCATGATCTGCCGGGCGACTGGCTGCTGGCCGTTGATTTTTCGTTCGTCGCGGCCATGAACCGGTCGTTTAAGCAAAAACCCTTTATCCTGATGGAATCAACGCCCAGCGTGCAGAATCATAAGCCGGTCAACAAGCTCAAGCGCCCGGGCGTACTGCCGCTTGAGGCCATGCAGTATGTTTCGCACGGCGCGGACTCCGTTCAGTATTTTCAGTGGCGCAAATCACGCGGCGGATGCGAAAAATTCCACGGCGCGGTTGTGGATCATTGCGGCCATGAACATACGCGCGTATTTGGCGAAGTTGCGCAGGTCGGCCGGCTCCTGAGTACTCTGAGCATGATCCCCGGCACGTCAACGCCATCTGAAGTGGCCATCATGTATGACTGGGAAAACCGCTGGGCCATTGACAACCTTTCCGGCTATTCACGCGATAACCGCAACTATCCGCAGACCTGCACATCGCATTATCAGCCGTTCTGGTCGTCAGGCGTGCCGTGCGACATCGTGAATGAGGATAGTGACTTTAGCGGCTATAAACTGCTTATCGCTCCGATGATGTATATGATTCGTCCGGGAGTCGCGGAGCGTATCAAAAATTTTGTTCGTGATGGCGGCACTTTTGTTACGACATATCTCAGCGGCATCGCCGACGAAAGCGATCTGTGCTTCCTGGGCGGCATGCCTGGCCCATTGCGCGATGTGATGGGAATATGGGTTGAGGAAACCGATACGCTGTATCCGGAGGAAACCGTCAAGGTGGCCGCCGATCCCGCCGGATTGGCGGGGCTTTCCGGCACCTATGATGCGCGGATTTTCTGCGATCTGCTGCATCCGCAGGGGGCGCAGGTTCTGGCGACTTATGCCAGTGAATTTTACGCCGGCCGGCCGGCGCTGACGGTAAATCAATTCGGCAAGGGCCGGGCCTATTACATCGCCAGCCGCAACGATGACCGTTTTCATACGGACTTTTACCGCCGCTTGATACAGAATCTTCAGCTTCAATGCCCGCTTGGCGTATCGTTGCCGCAGGGCGTCACCGCTCAGGTACGCACAAATGGGCGGAAGGATTATATTTTTGTCCTGAATTTCAAGCGCGATCCTGTCAAGCTGACGCTGCCTGCCGGCGCCTGGCGCGATATCGTAAGCAATACGCCGCTCTCTGGTGAGCTGAATTTAGCGGGTTATGGTCATTGCATTCTGGAAACTGACCGGCAACATGCATCATGCGAATGAATTGGCGCGTTTTTTAAGATGCGACCTGAAAGGCTCCTTTTTTGACCTGATCGGCTGTGGTGGTCTGTTGTATAGTTCTGAATATTACATGGATAAATAAGCCCGTCTATTTGTCCGTGCTCTTTAACCTTGCATTGATGTTCCGAAATGACCGTCCGCTCGTCCGGACTTGGCCACAAAGATGCAAATGACTCAAAGTTTGACCGGATAACCTGATCTGTTGAAGGTATATTAATCTCGTTCAGAAAAGACGGAGAGAGAGTAAGCCCGGTAATATTATTGTAAATGCAATTATTGTTTTGAAAGATAAAGTTACATGGTTGTCCGGCTTTAACAGGCACAATGTGGGTACGCCTGGCGGACCAATGAACTCATATCACCTCAACGAAGGGAGAATAATGATGCGTCATATCACGGGTATAGTGGTCGGTGGAGTATTGGCTATGGCTGCTGGCTATGCCAATGCGGCTATTCTTTCGACATGGACTTTTGATAATTCTAGTTTGGCCGGTACTGTGTCAGATATCAACCTTGTTGCCAGTGATGCCGGTGCCGTACAAGGAACTCAGGCAAGTAATACTATTACCGTTGCAGTTGCGACGGCATACAAAATATCAATTAGCGGATCTACAAATCCCGCAATTGATCCTGCTACCACATCTTATCTTGCGTTTTCATTGACGACGAGCACAGGCACCTTTTCGCTTAGCAATATTAAGTATGATTTTACGGGCGACAATAACGTCAAGTACGCGTTGTACTATGCCATAAACGGAAGCACGACGTATACGTTGCTGAATAATGGCTCGACGGGGAGTAGCTCGTCAACTCCGGCAACAGTCAGCAGTTCTCTTTCTGCCACATCGGTCTCATCTGTTGATTTCCGGCTTTATATTGGCAAGGGTAATAACAACGGTGGTGTGCGTGCCATTTCGTTTGACAACCTGATTATTGAGGGTACGTACGCGTCTGTCCCTGAACCTGCGGGTCTTGGCATTGCGGCCGTCATGGCTGGCGGCTTTCTTCTTCGCCGTCGCCGTGCATAATGAGCGTTTGTCGCGTCTGTTTACTGCCGGTATGAACGCAGCTTCTTTTGTTAAAATGCAGAGCAATCCGGTTTATCCGGATTGCTCTGTTCTTTTTGTATTCAGGATATATGTTCAAATCATAATGGATTAAAAAACATGATTTGCGTTCATTGTAAAAGTTTCCTTTTTTGTGTATTCGTATGGTTGATGGCGCTGTTTTTTACACACAATTCAATTCAGGCCGAAACGTCCGCCTCACGTCCCGCGGCCGCGGCCGGCGCCTCGGACTTACTTGTCATGAGCTTTAATCTTCGCACATCCACCGCAAAAGACGGCCAGGATGATTGGGATCATCGCCGGGATTTGGTTGTGCGTACCATTGGCATCACCAATCCCGATCTGCTCGGCACGCAGGAATGCACATCCGTTCAGGCCGATTATCTTCAGCAGCGGCTTGGTGATTACGGCTTTATCGGTGTCGGCCGGGGTGATGGCAAGCGTAAAGGCGAGTTCTCCGCCATTTTTTATCGCAAATCCCGTTTTACCGTTCTTGATTCCGGAACGTTCTGGCTCAGCATGACTCCTGATCTGCCGGGCAGCAAAAGTTGGGATTCTTCTTTGCCGCGCATTGTGACATGGGCCAGGCTACAGGATAACGTTGCGGGTAAATCACTGATGTATCTGAATACTCATTGGGATCATCGCGGTCCGGCCGCGCGGCTTGAATCTGCCGCGCTCATACGAAAATGGATTCAGGAACATGCTGCGGAATTACCGGTTATCATCACGGGCGATTTTAATGACATTCCCATGAGTCCCGCCCATCAAAAAATCTGCGAGTCCGGCCCATGCGCGCTTTCTGATTTCTTTGAGCTTCTTCATCCCGACGACATCAACGGCGGCGGCAGTTTTCATGGCTTTACTGGTAAACCCGCCGGCAACCGCATTGACTGGATTCTCGGTACATCCCATTTTACCGTGATATCCGCTGAGCTTGACCGCAGCCACGACGCCGGCCGCTACCCTTCAGATCATTTCCCGCTGACGATTCGTGTTCACTGGTAAACATTCACACGGAATCTTTTATCCTTTTCCGCAAACGTGATGGAAATAAGCAGGCTTTCTGGTTTATACTGGTAAAAATGACTTAAACGGCTCATGATTTGGCCCGTTTGTTCGTGGTTCATTGGATAAAGGCTTCCTATGATACGCCAGAAACGCGTATTGCCTGCACTTTCTGACATCATAAAATCCTTTCGCTCAGATTGGGAATGGCTGATTCATGGCGTTCATCAAAGACATTAATGATTTGCCCCGCATTGCCGTGCTGGCCGAAACTTCACTGGCCGCAGGACGCGACATTCTTTCCGGAGTGTCCGATTACGTCCGTGCGCATGATCAGTGGATTGTTTACATGTATCCGCACGACATTGACAAGCCGCCGCCATCCTGGTTCCGCGAGTTTCGCTGTGATGGCATTATCATTCGACTTCATGATGAACGCGTTGCCCAGGCCGTGCTTGAAAAACATGTGCCCGTGGTGGATGTGCTGGGCGTATACAATCGCGGCAAATATCCGCTGGTGCACACGGACAATCGCGCCATCGGCCGGTTGGCCGCGGAGCATTTTCGTGACCGTGGTTTTGTTAATTTTGGATACATCGGCATTGATGATGAGTACTGGTCCTGCGAGCGCCAGGAATCCTTTGCTTCGCGTGTCAAGGAACTCGGCGGCCAGTGTTCCGTGCTTACCTGGTCAAATGAATACGAAGCCACCAGCGACGTTCAGGCGCAGATGAAATTGATTACCGACTGGATACGCAAACAGCCGTTGCCGCTGGCCATCTTCGTCTGCTCAGATCCGCGCGCGCTTATACTGAGAAATTCGCTGTTTCAGGCCGGTTATGTTATCGGCCGGGATGTGGCCGTGCTGGGCGTCGGCAATGACCTTGCTTTCTGCGAGATGCCGTCGCCTTCGCTCTCAAGCATTGACGCCAATCATCGCCAGGTGGGTTATGAGGCCGCCGCGCTGCTTGACGCCATGATCAAAGGCGCGCCAGCTCCTCAATCACCGGTGCTGGTAAAACCGCTTGACATTGTGGTGCGCGAATCCACCGATTTCCTTGCCGTGCCGGATAAAGAGTTGCAGATGGCGATCAATTTTATCCGTCAGAACGCCACAAACGGATTAAGCGTGGATGACGTGGTTGAGGCTTGCTGCCTTTCGCGATCGGTTCTTCAACGGCGGTTCATGAAGCATTTGGGCCAAACCGTTCACGACTGCATACTTCAGGAAAAAACGCGTCGCGCCATCAAAATGATTCGCGATACCAGCGAGTCGATTGAAAATATCGCCGCAGCCACCGGTTTTCAGTATGTTCAGTCTTTGAATAAGGCGTTGCGCCGGCTTTACGGCCATTCCGCATGCGATTATCGCCGGGGGATTACCCAGGAACCGGCGCCTGTTTCAAGCCGCCGCGGGAATTGAAGATCCGCCACGCCTGCTGGCCGCTTCCGCATCCGATTTTGATTCTCTGCCGCTTGCCGATTGTCACGCGGGGCACGAATCCTGTATGTTGTAGTAAATGCCTGTTTGTCCGCAATCCGTGATGCGTGAACAACAAAATGGATTAAATATATGATGAAGAACGGATGGTTTTCCCGAATTGCCGGCTTTCTGCGGGATGCGTTTTCTCCTCCGGTGCATACGCTGCGCCAATATAGCGGAAGCAAATTCAGGCGCGATCTGCTGGCCGGATTGACGGTGGCCGTGATGGAGGTTCCGCAGGCAATGGCTTACGCGCTGATTGCCGGCGTACCGCCGCAGTATGGCATTTTTACGTCGATTATGCAGGGAACGCTTGGCGCGTTGCTTTCGTCATCAGAGCATATGGCATGCGGGCCGACCAATACGCATTCACTCCTGATTGCGTCCGTCGTTTTTGCTCTGCATCCCGGCACGCCTGCGGAGTATCTGCAACTGGTATTCGCCTTGACATTGCTCAAGGGGATTATTCAATTGGTATTTGCCGCGGCGCGTCTTGGCGACCTGGTGCGTTATGTGTCGCGGCCGGTGATTGTCGGATTAACCGCAGGCGCGGGCGTACTGATCATCGCCGGACAGATGGCCGGTTTTCTGGGCGTCAAAACGGTGCGCTCTCCGAGTGACTGGCATGGCGCCATCGGCGCTCTTCAGAGATTGATTCCCGCTGTGGATCACGCCAATTGGCGCGCGATTCTTATTGGCCTGGGATGTATGGCCGTCATCATCGCCGCTAAAAAAATATCACGATTTATCCCCGGCCCGCTGATTGCCGCGGTGGCGGCGGGCGTTTTGGTGTGGGCGTGTCAATGGTTGACGGTTGTGCCGGTGGTGGGTCAGTTGCCGCCGGGATTTGCTCATTTTGCCTGGCCCGGCTTAACGCTTGATCGCGCCGCGGCATTGCTTGGCGGCGCCTTTACACTTGCCGTTCTGGGCATGATTGAGTCTGTGGCCATTGCAAAATCAATCGCGGCGCAATCCGGCGCGCGCATCAATGCCAATCAGGAATTTTTCGCGCAGGGCTTTTATAACACCGCCACGAGCTTCTTTCAGTGTATTCCCGGATCAGGTTCTTTTACTCGCTCCGCTCTTGATTTTGCCGCCGGCGCGGAAACTCGCTTTGCCGCCGTTTATAATGCCTGTTTTGTCGCGGCCATTTACCTGCTATTTTCAGACTGGGCCCGCTATATTCCGCTGGCCGCGCTGGCGGCCGTACTTTTTACGGTTGCCTGGAGCTTGATGGATTTTAAGACCATCCGCCAGATTCTCCGCACCAACAGAACTGACGGCCTGGTGCTTATCGGCACATTTCTGGCTACGGTTACCGCGCCGCTTGAGTACGCCATCATCATCGGCGTGGTGTTGAATCTTGTCCTGTTTATCCGCAATACATCGCGGCTGCGGATCTCGCAGATTGTGCCGACTTCCGATGGTTTTCAGGAATCAGAGCCCGGCCTGCCGGTTAAAAATGAGGACCTGCTGCTGCTGAATGTTGAAGGTCCGCTGCTTTTTTCAATTGCCGGCGAACTGGATGATTATCTCATGAATCTTCAGCGTTCCGGGGCCAAAGTTGTCGTGCTGCGCATGAAGCGAACGCAGATGGTTGATGTTTCTATTATGGCCGTGCTTGAACGTTTTGCCCGTGATCTCAAATTGCGCGGCGGCCAGCTTATGCTTTCGGGCGTCCGGCCTGAATTGATGGGGCAGCTTGAGTCTTATGGCCTGATGAAGATCATCGGCGATGACAACATCTTTGCCGCCAATACGCAAAAACTTTTCGCCGGCACGCGCCAGGCCATATCACGCGGAAGGATGCTGCTGCAATCCGTAGCCGCAACTCCGAATCTCGGAACAGCCTGATAACCAGCGCTCGGGATAAGCAGTCATTTTGGTTCATCAACGTGGCCCATCAGCCGCTTGAGATCAATATCCTCATCATCCTGTTGTTGCGGCGCGGCGTCATTCGGCTCAAGGCCAAATTCCTTAAGCCAGTGATCCGCTTCTCCGCGTGAAGAAGGGCCGGTGGTTTTCTGCGGCGGGAGTTGGGGCGTTTTGTTTTGCGGCTTGCTGATGATGTTGCCGTTGATCAGGCGGGTCAAAAAGGCCTCGCAGCTCATGGTCTTTGCGCCAAGCCTGCGCGCGCCGCTGGCCACGGCGCGGTCATTGGTGATCACGGTGATATTTTTACGCGCAGAACTTCTGCCGATGCGATCAAGAATCACCCGGTCAGCCGTAATGCCCGTTCCGGAATAAACCAAATGCACGGCCGGGTATTCGTTGACGCTTGGTTCGTGCGGTTTTGGCCGGCCATCAAGGACCAGCACTGCGCCGGTTTCGCCGCGTTCTGTGAGTATGCGGCAGATGCGATGCACCGTCAGGTCGGCCATTGCGCCGCCCATAGCCTGTCCGGCATAAAGGCAATTATAAGTATCAATCACAATCGGCATGTCGCGTATCCGTTCCTGTTTTGCTACATATTATCGCATTTTCAGAAGAAAAGCTGCGTTATCGATAGTGTGTGCCGAAAATAAATCACACATGACATGCCGACGCACTTGACCGGGCGGCTTTGGCCAAATAGTGACGTGTGATTTTCTTTTGATCCGCGCCTCTGCGTCTCCGCGCGCAGATTCTATTTTGTTCATGTTTGTTCACGCGGAGGCGCGGAGACGCAGAGAGAAAAAATTCAATGCAATAAGGGGTCTTTTTACGGTACTATGAATATGACGGTGCTCGCATCGCTGATATCGTTATCGCTATCTATTGAGTATCAGCATTTTTTCTGGCATTGCTTCATCAGGCTGATGAGCACTGTCACTTCTTCTGAAATGGTGGTCATGCTCAGGCCGTTTTTGACTGCCTTTTCCGCCGAGGCCGCCTGCTGGCTTAAAACTTCAAGGCCAAAACTGGCGCTTGCGCCTTTAATCTGGTGGGACAGTTGCTCAATGGCCTGCTTATCCTGGCCGCTGAGCGCTGAGGCCAGTTCATCAGATTGCGAGCCCAGGTGTTCAAGGAACCTTGCCAGCACTTCCTGATATTCAGGAGTGTCAACAAGGCCATCAATGCCCACCGGGCCGGCCTGTCGCATCGCGGCGCGCGGCATGATGTCCTGTGTTGTCTGCCGCGCCAGTGACTCAACATCCGGAATCCGTGCGAGTATCGTTTGCCCCAGGTATTGCTGAATCATGGCCATAAGCACTTCGCGCAGAATCGGTTTTGAGAGGTAATCGGTGCATCCGGACGCGATGCACTGGTCTCTGTCGCTGGCCATGGCGCGCGCGGTCAGCGCGATAATGGGCGTGGTGTTACCGCGTTTTCGCAATTCGCGCGTGGCGGAATGCCCGTCCATTACCGGCATGTGTATGTCCATCAGAATCAGGTCGTAATGTTGTTTCCCCGCAAGGTGCAGCGCTTCGGCGCCGTTGAGCGCGGTGTCAACGTCAAGTTTTGCCGCCTGTAGCATTAATTTCAGCAGCGCCTGAATATCTTCGCTATCTTCCACGACCAGCACGCGGCCGGCGAGTTCTTTATGCTCTTTGTCCGGCGGCGGCACGGCGGCCGCGTTATCCACAAGATCTTCCGGCTCAATCATGCGTACTGACGGATCTGACGCAAATTCAAGCACCAGTTGAAATTCACTTCCTTTGCCGGGAGAGGATATCACTTTGATATCGCCGCCGAGAAGACGCGCCAGTTCGCGGCTGATCGTCAGGCCCAGTCCCGTGCCGCCATAGCGGCGAGAGGTTGATACTTCCGCCTGAGAGAACGGTTTAAAGAGCATCTCTATTTTTTCCGGGGTAATGCCGATTCCCGTATCAAGAACCGTCATCGCCAGTGTTGTGACGTCATGATGTCTTGCGGAGCATACCTCAACGCGCACGCCGCCTCTGTTGGTGAATTTGATGGCATTGGTCAGCAGGTTCAGCAGAATTTGCCGGAGCCGGAACTCATCGGTGCGAATCACAGCCGGCACATGCGAGGTATAATGCAGGGAAAGTTGCAGTCCTTTTTCAGTGGCTTTCTGCCTGGCGGTGCCGATGACTTCCGCCAGCACGGCCGTGACGTCGCAAGCAGAAAGCTCAACGGTCATTTTCCCCGCCTCAATTTTAGAAAGATCAAGCAGATCGTTGATCAATTGCAGCAGATATTGCCCGTTACGCTGAATGGCCGCCAGGCTGCCGCGGTCGGCCGCATCAAGATGCGTTGTCTCGGTGAGCAACTCGGTAAATCCCATGATGGCGGTCATCGGCGTGCGGATTTCGTGGCTGATATTCGCAAGATACATGCTTTTGGCCTGATTGGCATGATCCGCCAGCTCTTTGGCGCGTATGAGGGCCTCGGTCTGTTTTTGAACTTCCTGGTGTGTGTCGTTGAGCTTGATTTCGGTCAGCTTTTGACGGGTGATATCCGCGCGCACCGCGATAAATTCCTTGAGTAATCCGTTTTGTCCGCGGTGGGGGATGATGGTTGTCTCAAGCCAGAAGTAAGATCCGTTTTTGGCGCGGTTGCGGATCTCTCCGCGCCAGATTTTGCCGTTGTGGATGCTTTGGTACATCTGCTCAAAAAATGCCGTATTATGCAGGCCTGAGTTGACGATGCGATGATTTCGGCCGATCAGCTCTTCGCGCGTATATCCGCTGGCTTCGCAGAATTTATTGTTGACGTAAATGATGGCGCCTTTAAGATCCGTAATGCTGATGAGCGCGTGCGTATCAAGCGCTTCGCGATACATATTTGATTCATTGAGTTGCGCAAGCAGATTCGCAATTTCCTGCTCGCGCTGCGCAAGGAGTTCCTGTGAATGGCGGCGCATACCCAGCAGATAAGTCGCTGTGCAGGTGCTGGCGATCAAGGATATCACAATGCATACGGCAAGCGGATGTTCCCGGACGCATGGCCAAAGCAGCGACAATGCGATGCCGAACATGATGGCCGATACGGTCAATATGGCGGACAAGGGGCGTTTGCGCGAGAACTTCACGGTGACTCCGTTACTGCTGTGTACACATACATTGCAGAATTGGCATCGTCCGCAAAGCTCACCGGCTGAAAATAAGCCGCCCGCCTCTCGTTTTTTTCAGATACTCTTTTCAGGTAGGTCCGGTATGATGGCCAGCGGCAGGCCATCCGAGGCGGATCTTCCGGCATGTCGCGGATTCATGCGGCAACGGCGATAGCCCGATGATGATGTTCATTGTCATATGCGGAATTGCCAAAATCAGGAGCGCCCATGAACCCGAGCATTCTTCGCCGGATATCAATCGGCAAAGGACAGTTTTTATCCCTTGATCAGATTACCTGGCGCGATCAGTCCGGCGCGGAACATCAGTGGGAAAGCGCAGAGCGTAACTCCAAAACCCAGGCCGTGGGCATTGTCGCATGGCTAAAGCCTTCTGATCGCCTGCTGCTGGTTCAGCAGTTTCGCCCGCCGATCGGCCATGAGGTCATTGAATTTCCCGCCGGGCTTATTGATCCCGGAGAAACTCCCGAAGCCGCCGCTGCGCGCGAACTTAAGGAAGAAACCGGCTACGTTGCCCAGGATCTGCATGTGTGGCCTCTCGGCAGCAGCTCGGCCGGTATGACTTCCGAATCCATTTATCTCGTCTCGGCCATCATTGACGAATCCCGACCTGAAAATCAGAACCCAAAAACAAATTTTCATGATCAGGAATGCATTGTGACACATCTTATTCATCGCAACGAATTATTCGCCTTTATGCAACATTCACAGGCGCAGGGAATTACATTTGATGCAAAATTAGTAGCATATTTGTTGCCATTTTATCGGACTGTTCGTGCCGAAGCTTTTTGATTATGTCTTGCAGTTTGCGTCTGCAAACCCGACAATCGTGCTATCATCTGATTGCCTGAAAGTGACGGACAGCCTGACGGATATGTTGTGTCATGCGGTCTGTTTTCTTTTTGGTAAAAAAACAAAAGTCTTGATATGGCCTTAACATGCAGTGGGTACGTTCACCTGTGTGCCATATCTCAGAACTCGATACGAGGTGACTGCGTGACAGCCACAAAGCAAGGCCCATTTTCAATCGACCCGCCGAAGGACAGTTCCTTCCGCAGCCGTTTGCTTTCGCTGCTGACGCCTTCGCTTGAGCAGTTACTCTCGCTTGCCACGCTCAACCAGATTTATACGGATGTGGTTCACCCTCTCTCGCCGGACCCGCAGACGTTTCTGCATGAGACGCTTAACTCGTTTGGCGTGAGCGTTAAAGCCAATCAGGATGATCTTGACCGCGTGCCGCGCAAGGGCGGCTGCGTGGTGGTTGCCAATCACCCTTATGGCGGACTTGACGGCATGATCCTGGCGCATCTGCTGCTGGGGATACGTCCTGATGCGCGGGTGATGGCCAATGAAATTCTCGGCCGCATTCCGGATCTTCGCCCGATCATGTTTTTTGTGGATGTTTTTGGCGGCGCGCAGGCCGCGCGGTCAAATGCCCGCGCCATGCGCGCTTCGCTTGAACATCTCAAGGCCGGCGGCCTGCTGGTGATTTTCCCGGCCGGAGAAGTCAGCAGCCTTGATCTTTCGCGCCGGGCCGTGTGCGATCCCAAGTGGAGTGATATGGTGGCGCGCCTGGTGCGCAAGGCCAACGTGCCGGTTTTGCCGGTTTATTTTGAGGGTAAAAATTCCTCATTCTTCCAGATTATGGGCCTGGTTCATCCGCGCCTGCGCACGGCCATGCTGCCGCGCGAAATGCTCAACAAACGTAACAAAAAAATCCGCGTGCATGTCGGCACGATGATTCCGGCCAAGAAGCTTGCCGAATTTGATAATGACTCGGACATGACCTCTTATCTGCGCCTGCGCACGTATGTGCTTCAGTCGCGCCAGGGTCAGGCGGCCGTGGTTGAGCAACCCAAAAAATTCCTTGAGAACGCTGAGCCCATCGCCGATGCCGCGGACCCGGTAATCCTTGAGAGGGAAGTCCTGGCGCTTCCGAATGCCCAGCGGCTGATTGATCATGGCGATCTTCAGGTTTATTCCGCGCGTGTGATACAGATTCCGGAAGTTCTCCGCGAGATCGGCCGCCTGCGCGAAATCACTTTCCGCGCCAACAATGAGGGCACCGGCAAATCGCTTGATCTTGATGATTTTGATCAGTATTACCAGCACCTTTTTATCTGGAACAAAGCCAAACGTCAGGTCGTCGGCGCGTATCGCATCGGCCTTTCCGGCGATATTCTGCCCAAGTATGGCGTCAAAGGTTTTTATACCAATTGCCTCTTTGAGTATTCGCCTGAGCTGCTTGAGCGCCTGGGCCCGAGCATGGAGCTTGGCCGCTCTTTTGTCCGTCCTGAATACCAGCGAAGCTATTCGCCGCTGCTGCTGCTCTGGAAAGGAATCGGCCAGTTTGTGGCAAAGAATCCTGACCATCAGTGTCTCTTTGGCCCGGTGAGCATCAATCAGGAATATCAGTCGCTTTCGCGGCAACTGATCATGAATTTCCTTCAGCTTACCAGCAGTCTGCCGAGTCTTTCGCGGTTGATTCGGCCCAAGAATCCGCCGCAGCTTAAGGCCGTGACGACTGTTGACCTTGCCGAATGCAAAGCCGTGCGTGATATGGATGATATTTCTGATCTGGTCAGTGAAATTGAGACGGATCAGAAGGGCGTTCCGATTTTGCTCAAGCAATATTCAAAACTTGGCGGGCGCATTTTGGGTTTTAACGTAGATCCTGATTTCGCCAACTGCCTTGACGGCCTGATGCTTGTGGACTTGCGGCATACCGATCCGCGGCTTATTGAGCGCTTTGCCGGCCCGGAGGGCGCGCGCATCATCCTGGCGCACCGGCAAAATTCCGCAGCGGTAACTGCCTGAGGCTTTGCTTCTTGCGGCCATTTATGCCTTATGAGTTGACATCTCCGAGGCAAACCGCGTAAACTGCTGAACTTCAACAACCGGCCCAGCCAGCGCAAGCGGCAGCTCGGAAACGGTCGCCACAGATCGTAAGTGTTGATATATGGTGGTGTTAGCTCAGTTGGTAGAGCACAAGGTTGTGGTCCTTGGGGTCGCGGGTTCGAATCCCGTACACCACCCTTCCTGCCTAAATGATTAAAAACAAATAGCTTACAGCAAATCAAACAGCCAAATAAACCTCTGAAAATCTTGTTTAGAGCATTGACAATAAAGATGTAGCGCGGCGACGCGGCTGGCTGGCGGCCAGCCAAGAAGTGACGACGATGCAACCCCACAGGGTTTCTGAGGAGGAGCGACGCAGGATGGCCGCCTGCCAGCCCGTCCGCTTGCGGTTCCCACAGGAACGACGCGCTACATATTTATTGGAAATGCTCTAATTCCGCAGGATAAAATTTCTTTACATG
This sequence comes from uncultured Phycisphaeraceae bacterium, assembly GCA_964610975.1. Classification (GTDB taxonomy): domain Bacteria; phylum Planctomycetota; class Phycisphaerae; order WQYP01; family WQYP01; genus CAZSYN01. The sequence continues at coordinate 4,305 of CAZSYN010000014.1, read as the reverse complement.
ATGGACTCTTTGAGATCACCTCGATCAGGCAACCGGCCTATTTTTATGGTTATGGCCATTTTTCGCAGGTGATAAGCGATATTCCGAATCTGCCGGCGCTCGGTGCGAGCCTCATTCAGCAGGAAGGCGGATCACTCTGTGTGCATTTCTTTGTTGAATTTTACCAGGGAGACGCTTCATGTCACGCTGCCGGTTTCCGGTGATGCCGTGGATATGTTGAATTATGATAAAGTGGATAGCGCATCGGTCGCATTAACCCCGATGGAGCCGCGTCTGATTGAAGTTCGTCAGTCTCTAAAGAACAATAAAAGGCAATGATAACAAGGACTCTGTACATGATGCCGCGATATCAAGCATCCAGGATCAACCGTGGCTTTACACTCATCGAATTGCTGGTGGTTGCCAGAAAATCCCAAGCGGTTGCAGAACAGTCAATTTGATGTGCCGCTCGTGGATCTGCCGGACAAAATCAGCGCGCCAGATTCTTTTGTGACGCTCCATACTTATTTACGCACATACATGCAGAATGGATCGGATATAGCGGTTCTCAAAAGTCTTTGCAGATAACCGTTACCAGTCAGTATAAAAACCGGCCTATCTCGGCCGGTTTGCTGGTTCAATACGCGGAAAACTTTCGAGAGATACTATAAATGTCGTCTTGTGGTCGCCGCATGGAATCCTGAAGACTTTGTAAAGTGTTTGCCATACCCCACGAATATTGAGCGTTATCCCTTGTTTCTCTCATTCCTTTCCGCTCCGCGACTCTGCGTTTCCGTGTGAGATTTTTTCCCCTTTTCTTCATTTTCAGATCGCACGTTTGTTGGCCGACCCAAAAAAAAGACCAGATCATTTGAGTTGGTGCGGTTATGGTATTTTTGATTCAGCGCAGGGATGCTGAGCGTTTCCGTTGAATTTTGGACCTTTCTCGTTTTTGGGTTGCCCTCTTTCATTATGTCAAAATTACCGCCGTCATCCCACATATTCTCGCCTGCGCTATAAGAGCCTATCCGAATAACACAACGGTAAGGGATGCGCAGGATGCCGGCTTATCTGCAAGGACGCAGGGCCGAGGCATATTCTACAATATTCCGAGGTCCGAGGACGCCGCAGATCAGCCGGCAGACCAGCAGACCGCCGCTGGGTTATTCGGATAGGCTCTAAAGCCTGGGCCGTGCATCTTGTGGCAGATAATGTATCACATCACTGGCCGACATCGGATCATCAGAAATCGCAGAAATATACTTTCCATTTATCATATCCGTTAAATTCTCAGGCAGTTTCTGTTGATGATCTTCTGCATAAAATCGGATCGCGATAGCCAGCGCGGCCATATGGCGATCTGCCAATTGTCTTAAAACATAGGTTTGGTAGCGTAATGCGTACTGGCCAAAATCAAGAGAGGCAATAACATCCTCGATTGCATGATTGCCAAAGACGCCAATTTTGATCGGATAAGTGATAGTATCAGGCTTTGTTAGCGCAATACATTCAGGATAGCGTAAGCATGCTATCATTTTCCCACTATAGTCAAGCATGGCCGCGCGATAGGCGGATACGTTCTTTTGTTTTGTATACGCATAAAGGTGCTTTGATATCATGTTAAACGTGAGCCTTCGTTCGGCCAGCAATTGCCATTGCGCCCACTTCAGATAGTTCTGATCATCAAGCAGATCGTTTTGTATATTCGTGAGTGACGTGCGATCCGTGCCGTTTTCTCCCATTTTCAGATCCGGCAATATCTCCTGTAGCACCATAATGGCCGCATTTTCAGCACCGTTGGCCGTAATCAGCCCCATGCTTCCGGGCATTTGGCGCAGAGCGCCGGCCATCTTCATCATCCGCATCACATGTTCAATGGCCGTCCTGTCATCTCCGCACACATGGCTGGCCAGCGCCGCCGCTCGGGTCATTTCGATCAATTGCCGCATGCCGCCCAGCGGAACATGGTCATAAAGATCGTTATAATCTCCGCTCAGCGGCAGATGCCAGTTCACATTCGGCATCGTGCACGCTCGGGCTAGAGCACTTGCAATAAAGATGCAGCGCGGCGACGAGGCAGGCAAGCCATCAGTCAAGGAGTGACGACGAGGCAACCCCGTAACATCTCGCAATAACCCGCTGCCGCACATACCCACTCCGCAAATTAATAACGCCACCGATATTAACTCATACGCGTAAATTCGCCTCGATCTCAATTTACGCACGTCATAAGACCCTAGCACCGGCGCCTTCACGGCCCGGTGCACAAACGATGGTCAATAGCAAATCATCCATGCGTCAACAATTACCCCCCCCTTTATAATTGTCGGTATGCATTTAGTCGTAACACTATTAAATTAAACGTGTTATATGCTTTTATGTCACAAATGAAAAAATAATGCAGCTTAGCCTATCCGAAACTCAACGTCCTGATTTGTCTCCCGCTCCGTCGGATATTGGGCATCGTATCCGTTTCCTGCTAAAAATGCGTGTTATAGGACTAAAATTAATTCGCAAATTAGAATAATAGTAACGATTAAGCGGCAGGAAAGGGGAGTAAAGGTGCTCACAAGCCATTTCAGCGCGAAAATAAATACGATATAAAAGTATGATTAAGAAGGTGTTATACCGGCGTATGCCGAAAATATTATGTCTATTGCTTGACGATCCATTCAAGGTGTCGTAACATATTCCTCTCGCAACGAGGAACCCAACAAAACCGCGACAAAGTGGTTGATGGACTTCCTCAGTACGGCGAAGGTCGTACTGATCGAAGTTTCTTTGTCTCTGGTGGGTGACGAGTTACGAGGCTCTTTCGCAATCTGGTTGGCTCGGTTTAGATAAGTTTTTGTGAGTCGAAATTAAAAGCGACTGACAAAAAAATAAAATAAAACGAGTTGACACGACGCGAAAATATGATAAGATTCTCCTCCCCGACGACGAGAAGTCGAAAGGGAAAACAAGTGATAAGCCTTGACAAAATCAAGACTTAGCACGAGAATAAAGAAGTCCGAAAGGATTTCAAAAGTGAGCTCTTTGACAAGTGAACATGGTTTGGATGCCACGAGAATGTGGTGAATTTCTGACAGCACAAACATGTCAAGCAGAAGTTTACTCTAAGATCCGAGTCGAAAGACTCAAAACTCTTAGCATTTTTCGTGGTACGAATAATCTCTTTACCCAAAGAGAAATACAACGATCACTAAGAAAATGCTTTGAGTTAAACCTTTCATTCATGCCCGTTTAGCCACGAGTGCAGGGATGAAGGGGTTCATCGAAACTCGTCCCCGAGGATTAGATGAATGCATTTGCCATAAGGCAAATTCTTCTTATTGAAACGAACTTGAAGAAAGCTGTCGCAAGACACGAGTACTCAAGAAACGACAAATAATTGAAGAGTTTGATCCTGGCTCACAGTGAACGCTGGCGGCGTGGCTAAGGCATGCAAGTCGCACGGGGTAGCAATACCCAGTGGCGCAAGGGTGAGTAATGGATAGCTAACATACCGTGAACTGGAGCACAGCTAGTCGAAAGATTAGGTAATACTCCATGAAGTTTCGAGATCACATGGTCTTGTAACCAAAGGTGAGGACCGCAAGGCTTATCGGTTTATGAGTGGGCTATCTCCTATCAGCTAGTTGGTAAGGTAACGGCTTACCAAGGCTATGACGGGTAGCTGGTCTGAGAGGACGGCCAGCCACATTGGAACTGAGACACTGTCCAGACTCCTACGGGGGGCTGCAGCAACGAATCTTCCCCAATGCCGGAAACGGTGAGGGAGCGACGCCGCGTGTGGGATGAAGTCCTTCGGGATGTAAACCACTGTAAGGGTCATGAAAGGTTAGAGGCTAATCACTTAAAACTTGATCTGATCCCTAAAAGGGGCGGCTAACTCTGTGCCAGCAGCCGCGGTAATACAGAGGCCCCAAGCGTTACTGAGAATCACTGGGTTTAAAGGGTGCGTAGGTGGTCCGTTAAGTCTGTTGTGAAATCCCCGGGCTCAACCCGGGAATTGCTTCGGATACTGGCGGACTTGAGGCCGGTAAGGGTCACTGGAACTGACGGTGGAGCGGTGAAATGCGTAGATATCGTCAGGAACGCCGGTGGTGAAGACGGGTGACTGGGCCGGTTCTGACACTGAGGCACGAAAGCGTGGGGAGCGAACGGGATTAGATACCCCGGTAGTCCACGCCCTAAACGATGCAGACTAGATTGCAGCAGGTCTTACCCTGTTGCGGTCGGAGCGAAATTGTTAAGTCTGCCACCTGGGAAGTACGGTCGCAAGGCTAAAACTCAAAGGAATTGACGGGGGCTCACACAAGCGGT
>CAZSYN010000013.1:0-140667 GCA_964610975.1 uncultured Phycisphaeraceae bacterium | reverse complement strand
CCCCTGACCCCTGACCCCTGACCCCTGACCTATATATGCATCTCAGTAGATTCTTCGGAAATCAATAAATCCGTGTTCAATATCGGTGTGTGCGAGTTGCACGCGCAGGCGGTGGCCGACATCAAGGCGTTCGTAGCCGCGTGTGAGTTTGCCTTCAATGGCCGGGTCAAGCAGGCGCACCCATGTGCCTTTGCTTGATGCGCCGGTGACGATGGCATTGAATTGCTGGCCGATGCGGTTTTGCAGAAGCATGGCCGCGGCCGACTTGCCGACCTGCCGCTCAACTTTTTTGGCCGCGCTTTCCATCACGGAGCATTGCCGCGCCAGTTCAGCAAGTTCATCTTCGGTATACGGCATGTTGCCGCCGCTCATAACGGCTTTGAGCATGCGGTGGGTGATCATGTCAGGATAGCGGCGATTTGGCGCGGTGAAGTGCGTATAGTCCTGAACGGCCAGCGCAAAGTGGCCTTCTGATTCCTGGCCGGCGCGCTGAAGCACATACTCACCGGAGCCCAGCGATTTAATCACGCTCAGCGAGAGATCCGGAAAACCGACCGGGTCTTTTTTCTTTGCAAAAGCCAGGAACTCACGCAGGGATTTGGCATCAGGCATCGGCGGAAGAGGAAAATGTTTCTCCGCGGCGATCTCAACAATGCGCTCCCATTTTTTCGGCGTGCGCACCACGCGCTGAATCGTCGGCATCTGGTGTGAGGTTAAAAATTGCGCCACAACGCCGTTCGCGGCCACCATGAATTCGGCAATGATGTCGTTGGCGCGATTGTGCTCTTCGGTGGTGAGGTCTTTAAGCCAGTTGCCGACGAATAATGGGCGTGTCTCAATTGTCTGAAAATCAAGCGCGCCGAAGCTCTGGCGGCGGGCTTTGAGTTTTTGCGCGATCTGGTCCTGAAGCTGAATTGTGCCGGCCAGTTCCGGTACGGCCGCGATTTCGCGCGGCATATCGCCTGCGCCCTCAAGCCATGTCGCAACGCTGTTATAGGCCAGCTTGGCGTGATTGTGCACGATGGCCTGATATACGGATGATTCCTGCAATTGGCCATCCGCGCTGAATTGCATGTCCACAATCAGCGCGGCGCGATCTTCGTTGAAATTCAGCGAAGTCAGATCGGTTGAGAACCGCTCCGGCAGCATGGGAAAAACCTGCGCGACGGTATAAACGGAAGTGGTGTTATGTTCCGCGTGATCATTGACGGCCGAGGGGCGCGGCACTGTTGCGCTGACATCCGCAATGGCCACCATCACGCGTGTTGCGCCGCCGGGGAGAGATTCGGCAACGGTAAGCTGATCAAGGTCGCGCGAATCATCATTATCAACCGAGCACCAGAGCAATCCGCGCAGATCGCGCATATTGCCGCCGGCCTGCGGAAGTACCGGCGCGGCCGCGGCGGCCTGCGCCAGGGCCTGCGAAGTAAAGTCAGGCAGAAAGCCTTTCTCAAGCATGACCCGTCGTGCGATCCGCGCAAGCGTGGCGCGATTCTGGCTCTCATCATTGCGTGTCATGCGAATTTGGTGCCTTTTTTCACCAGCGAAATAATCCGCATGACCTCAAGGGACTGCTCATGCGAGACCGGGTATTTTTTACCCTTGCGGATTGAATCAAAAATGGCGTACCACATATAGTCAAGACCGGCCGGGTCTTTTGGCTTGGCGTCCATCTCAATGTCCATCCAGGGCAGGTCTTCGGCCGTGCCGAAACCCGCGCCGCTGGGCGTACCCGGATCGGCCAGGCGCTTGGGCAGTTTGCGGTCGGGATCAAGGTAGCGCATCTTGATGGTGTTTTCGGTGGCGCTCAAAGAGCCTTTGGTGCCGAAGATGATGTATTCAGGTTCCGTCAGCGCCACGCCGCCGGAAATTTCAAGATCAACAACCAGGCCGGTTTTGTTTTCCATGATGATCGTGAGGTGGTCTTCCGCATCGCCCACGGCCGCGACTTTGCGTAATTTTGACCACACGCGCTGAACGTCATAGTCAAGGAATTGCAGGGCATGATCAATGATGTGCGGGCCCCAGTTGAGCAACTGCCCGCCGCCGTGCTTGATGATCGTCTGCCAATCGCTGCGGCGCTGATAACCCTGCCGGCGCAGCTTGATCTGGTAAACCTGGCCGAGGATTCCCGACTTGATGATTTCCTTGATGTGCACAAATGTCGGCTCAAAGCGCCGGTTGTGCCGGATGAACAGCTTGCCTTTGGCTTTTTTGGCTGCGGCGAAAAGTTTTTTGGCTTCGTCATACGTCAGCGTGATCGGCTTTTCAAGCACCACATGCTTGCCGGTCTTAAGCGCCATGAGCGCATGCTTAAAATGATCGGCCGAGCGCGTGGCGATATCAACCAGCTCAACATCATCGTCGGCCAGCAGATCCTCAATGCGCGTATATGCCGTTGAGCCAAATTTCTGGCGAACCCTGTCGGCGCGATCAAAACGCTCATCGCAACCGGCCACAATCGTATAAAGTTCTTCTTTATTCTGAATTTCCGGGATATGCATGTTCATACCCGCGCGGCCCAGACCAACTATGCCAATGCGGATCGGTGCAAAAGACTTGGCCATAAAAACCTCTATGAAATGTAGGCAGCAGAACGAATCGTACTGAAATTCTACGGCAAATTGAACTTGAACGAAAGAGTTGCCATGGTGCGAAAATGGCTAAAATTTCAGGATTTTTCCGACAGACTTATTTTTTCCCGTCGGGTTCTTTAGCATTAAAGCGATTCATGGCCGTATTGAGCCCGTCGCAGGCCCACACGCCGATGGCCTCTACCGCGTGTTTGAAGCTTTCTTCCATTTTGGGCTTCTGCTCGCTGGTAAAGGCCTCAAGCACGTAATCTTTCTGCGGCACTCGGCCCGGCGCATCAACGCCAATTCGCAGCCGCGCATATTCGCTGGGCTTTTTTCCTTCAAGCTGCGCTTGAGAACTTACCGCGCGTTCAATATCGCGCAGGCCATTGTGGCCGCCGGGAGATCCGCTGCCGCGCAGGCGAATTACGCCGCATGGCAGGGCGATGTCATCCACCAGAACCAGCAGGTCGTCAAGCGTGATTTTGTAGTAGCTCATGGCTGACGCCACGGCGCGGCCGGAAAGATTCATATACGTCGTCGGCTTGAGCAGCAGAATTTTTTCGCCATTGAGCAGCACGTCGGCCATAAATCCTTCATGCGCCGCGCGAAAATTGGTTGCGCCATGCTTTTGGGCAAAAAGATCGGTCACCATATACCCGGCATTGTGGCGCGTGCGTTCATACTGGCTGCCCGGATTTCCCAGGCCCACGACAAGCTTCATAACGATCCCGTGCAGATTGCCTGCGAAATAAAATAACAATCGGAGATTACAGAGCCTGTTTGAGAAGTATCCGGGGCCATCTGCTGGTCTGCCTTTGGCCGCCGCCTACTTCTCAAACAGGCTCACAGAGAAAATTATAAACCAAAAGGCCTCTGTGCGCCCATGATTTGATGTTGAGGGTTCCTGCCGGAAATCAGTCGCATACGCGCCGGCAAAGCGCCAGCAGATCGTGAATTTCCGCCTGCATGCGTGACATGTCATGCAGAATGTCCGGCGGGCAGATGTCATTGAGTTTTTTGATGTCGCCGGCGCGCGCCGCGGAAAGCATATCCGGCGCGGATTCGTCGGCCGCGCGACCGACAAGCTCAAGAGAACGATCAAGTTTGCGTCCGCGCTCAATCGTGTCACGCAGCGTTTGGCGATACGTGGAGTGATCCGTCAATTTTTTTGGAGAGGCCGCAAGCGGCGTAATAAAATCACCTTCCGGAAGCGTTGTCGCGGCCGGTTTCTGCGGAGCCGGCATCAGCAAATCATCCGCGGGCGCGCTGGCGATGGCCTTAAGCTCGGCCGGCGGATCAACGGCGAGCAGCACAATTTCGTCGCGTCCGTCCTGTGCATGATGCACAAAACGCGAAAACATCATGGTGTATTCGGCGCCCTCCTTTGTGCGCAGCGTCATCTGCTGATTGCGAATCACCTGATTGATTTTGGCCGGGCTGATGAATTTGGGCACCTGCTGAAAAAGCTTGCCCGGAAACATCGTCGCCCAGATATTTTTCCCGATTAACTGTTTGCTGATGTATCCCGTGACCGATTCGGCCTCCGGATTCATCGCCAGCACAATACCCTGCGGCGTGATGCGAATAATGGCTACGGGCATTTTGCCAAAAAGATCCTGAAGGAAATCCGGCGTGGGATGCTCAAAAGGATTAAATGGCTCTGGTTCAAGATCCATCTTGCGGCGACTCCGATGCGTACAAAAGTGATTATGAGGACACGAATATCAAATTATTATCGCCTGATAAAGGATTTATTGGCAAGTAAAATATCAATGTAAAATGCCTTCTGGCAATGATTTGTATTATCGGTCATTCCCGCATTATCAGAACATGTTAAAGGGCACTCAACCTTTACGTAACCTTAATTGAATCTGAACATTCTTGCGGCCTAATACCCACCATGTTTTGAAGGAAAAGCAAGTACGTTTTTCAGTTCACTCCTAGGAAAGGAAACGGAATGTTCAAGTCCCTTACTGGTTTGTTTGCTGCCGCGGCGCTGATGCTCACGGCCGGCGCTGCTCAGGCGCAGATCCGCGTTCAGGGCGCAGGCGCAAGCTTCCCGGCCCCGATCTACGCCGAATGGATCAAGGCCTACAACTCCGAAAACACCGATGTCAAAGTGGATTACCAGGCCATCGGTTCAGGCGGCGGCATCAAGGGTATCTCAGGCCGCACGGTCAACTTCGCCGGTTCTGATGCTCCGCTGACCGCTGAGCAGGAAAAGGGCGCTCCGGCCCAGTTGCTGCACATCCCGACCGTTGCCGGTCCGGTTGTCATGATCTACAACATCCCGGGCGTTTCTGAACGCATCAAGCTTGATGGCGACGTGATCTCGGGCATCTTCCTCGGCGAAATCAAACAGTGGGATGACGCCAAGATCGCCTCCCTCAACCCCGGCGTTAAACTCCCGGATGAAAAAATCAAAGTCGTTCACCGTTCAGACGGTTCAGGCACCAGCTTTATTTACACCAGCTACCTGAGCTCGGTTTCCGCCAAATGGAAAGATACCATCGGTTTTGGCACCGCGGTCAAGTGGCCGATCGGTCTTGGCGGCAAGGGTAACGATGGCGTTGCCAGTGTGGTCAAGGGCACTGTCGGTTCAATCGGTTATGTTGAATGGGCCTACGCCAAGCACTCAAATTTGAGCTATGCTCTGCTGGTCAACAAGGCCGGCAAGTCGGTTGAAGCTTCAATTGAGTCAGTTCAGGCCGCCGCCAGCAACGCGCTCAAGTCAGTTCCGGAAGACTTCAAAGTCAGCATCGTCAACGCCGATGGCGACGAATCGTATCCGATCGCCGGCTTTACCTACCTGCTGGTTTACCAGGATCTTGGTTACCTCGGTGACGAAAACCTCGCTCGCGAAACCGTCAAGTTCATTGACTGGTGCGTGACCAAAGGCCAGGCCACTGCCGGCACAAAGGGCTATGCGGCTCTTCCGGCCGACATGCAGGGCAAGGCTGATGCCCGCATCAAGACCATCACCTTCAACGGCAAGCCGCTGCTGAAGTAAATTGAACCGGCAACAGGATGCTACAACATTACGAACAAACAAAGATCCCCGTCCCTGCGACAGAGACGGGGATTCTTTGTTATCAAAGTCCGATATCGGTTACGTTATGCAAAATAGAAATCAGGCGATAAAGGACGCTTATGTCAGAACAACAGCAGCAACGTGTTCCCTTTTATGATCAGCCGCGCGGATTTTTCCGCAGCATTGCCCTGCGCCAGTTGATGGACGGGCTCACAGGCGTGAGCGTATGGTCCGGCGCACTGAGCATGATTATTCTGCTCGGGGTCATGTCCGTCGTCATTGTGACCGGCGCATGGCCGGCGGTTGAGCGTTTCGGGCTGGCGTTTATCTGGACCAGCGACTGGGATCCGGTGCGCCAGAGTTTTGGCGCCTGGCCGGTGATTTACGGTACGCTGGTATCTTCGGCGATTGCCTTGTTGATTGCGGTTCCCATCAGCGTCGGCTCGGCGATTTTTCTGATTCGGCTTTCGCCCAAATGGCTTTCGGGTCCGGCATCGTTTCTTATTGAGCTTCTGGCCGCGATTCCTTCTATTACTTACGGGTTGTGGGGCGCATTTGTGCTGGCGCCTGCGCTGCAAAGCACCGTGATGCCCTGGGCCGAAAAATCCCTGGGCAAAATTCCGGTGATCGGCGGATTATTTCAAAATAATTTTGGCTCCGGCTTTAACATGCTGACGGCCGGCATCATCCTGGCGATCATGGTCACGCCGATTATCACGGCCGTGACGCGCGACGTTCTCAAAAGTGTGCCGCCTGAACTTGAGCAGGGCGCCATCGGCCTGGGCGCCACATGGTGGCAGGCCACATGGGTCGTTCTGAATTTTTCCAAAATGGGTATCTTCGGCGCCATCATCCTGGGCCTGGCGCGCGCCATCGGCGAGACCATGGCCGTCACAATGGTTATCGGCAACACCATTCAGGTTGAGCCGAGTCTCTTTGCTCCCGGACAAACCATCGCCAGCCTGCTTGCCAATCAGTTCCGCGAAGCGGACACCCCGATGTTCACCCACGCTCTTGTGTATACCGCGTTGCTGCTGCTGATCATCACGGCGTTGATCAACGGACTGGCGCGGTTGATGATCGTTCAGGTGTCCCGTCGCGGCAACAAGCGGCGCTGATTCGGAGAACAGACAAACATGACAACTGCCAATGTATCTTCTTCTCCGCTCACGCCGGAGATGCCACTGATCAAGGTGCGGCCCTATAACCGCAAGGCGCGCATCCTCAGCCGCGTCATCATGACGCTCTGCTATGCCTCGGCGATTGTGACCATCAGCGCGCTTGGCCTGATTTTTGGCTTTGTGCTTTATCGCGGTTTTTCAAGCGTGAACCTTGACCTTTTTACACTACTGCCCGGCCCGGCCGGCGACCGCACCGGCATGCGCAACTGCATCGCCGGCACCGTGGTGCTGATCGGCATGGCATCGGCCGTGGGCGTGCCGCTTGGCATGCTCTGCGGTATTTTCCTTTCTGAATACGCCCGCGAAAACTGGTTCTCTCACACTCTGCGTACCGTGGTTGACGTGCTGGCAGGCGTGCCCTCAATTGTCGTCGGCGTGCTTGGCTATGAACTGGTGGTGGTGCCGATGGGCATCAACTCCGCATGGGCCGGCGCCTGCGCGCTTTCGTTCATGATGTGCCCGATTGTCGCGCGCACCACGGAAGAAATGCTCAAGCTGGTGCCGCCGGCGTATCGCGAAGCCTCAATCGGCGTGGGCGCATCAAAATTTCAGACGCTCTTTCGCGTGGTGCTGCCTGCCGCGCGCAACGGCATTATCACCGGCGTGATGTTGGCCGTGGCTCGCGTGGCCGGCGAAACCGCGCCTCTGCTGTTTACCGCGCTCGCCAGCGACCAGCCGGTTCTGGTCTACAGCAAGAATTTCCCGTTCATTTATCTTGATGTGAACCACCCATTCCCATCGTTAACGGCTCAAATATTCAAATATGCGACAAGTTCTGAGAATGACTGGATTCGCCAGGCATGGGCGGGAATGTTAGTCCTGATCACTATTGTACTTGTGCTTAATATGGCAGTCCGTTACTTCTCGCGGACCAAAGGATTGGCCGGAAAACATTGATAAGGAATACCCACGATTTCGTTAGTTATGCGCTAATGTTGGGTTAAGGGCCAAGTTTGAACTTTACACCCGGGCATCCCGGGGCTTAACTAGCTGTAGATCTACCACGATTAGGCTATCGGGCATAAGGAATTTTTTATGACTATACAAGTGACCGATGCTCTGAAAAACAAAGATGTCACGGCACGCGAACCTCAGCCGATGTCGGTTGAGGAAATACGCAATGCTCACTTGCCGCCGGCCGTTGAAGTCAGCAACCTGAATCTTTACTACGGCAAGCATCAGGCTTTGCATGCCGTCAATATGACCATTCCGGAAAAGCAGGTGACGGCGTTTATCGGGCCATCCGGCTGCGGTAAATCCACGTTGCTCCGCTGCTTTAACCGTCTGAATGATCTGATTGATAACTGCCGTATTGATGGCTCAGTCAAAATTCGCGGCAAGGAAATTTACGGGGCGAAAATTGACGTCATCAGCCTGCGCAAGCGGACCGGCATGGTTTTTCAAAAGCCCAATCCTTTCCCGAAATCAATTTACGAAAATGTGATTTACCCGCTGCGTATTGATGGCATTAACAAGCGCAGCATCCTTGACGAGACAGTCGAAAAAGCCCTCAAAGGCGCGGGCCTGTGGGATGAAGTCAAGGATCGCCTGCATGCTTCGGCCCTGGCGCTTTCCGGCGGCCAGCAGCAGCGCCTGTGCATCGCGCGCGCCATTGCCGCGGAACCGGAAGTGCTGTTGATGGACGAACCGTGCTCGGCGCTTGATCCGATCGCCACCAGCAAAATTGAGACGCTGATGGAAAGCCTGCGTAAACAGGTGACGATTGTGATCGTGACGCACAATATGCACCAGGCCGCCCGCGTGGCCGACAAAACGGCGTTCTTTTACATGGGCAAACTGATTGAATTTGGCGCAACCGAACGCATCTTCCAGAATCCGGACAATAAACAGACCGAAGATTATGTCACCGGAAGATTCGGATAATACGGAAGAGAAACGCGAAATTTAAAACGCGAAACAAAAAAGCCCCGCAAGCATATGCTTCGGGGCTTTTTTTATTTGCGGCTCACGTGCATACGCCGGCAAAAAACAAAAACAGCGGATTGAGATCCGCTGCCTTTGTTTCGCGTTTTGATTTTCGAGTTTCGCGTTTCCCTTTATACCTTCACCCATGAACCAAGCTTGTCGCCCTGGTACATGGCGTCCATTGTGCGGCAGACGTTGAGCGCATCTTCAACTGAGATCAACACGGATTTATCGCGCTTGCCAAGCAGCACATCAAAGAAGAGATTAAAGGCGTGCGGCATGCCCTCGCCAATAACGCTTTTGTCAATCGGCTTGGCGCCGTCTGCGCCGGCAACCTTGCTCTTTTCTGATTTATAATAGAGATCATTGCCGTTGATCCACGCGAAACCCTGCGTGCCGTAAAGGGCAAAGTTCGCGGGGTTGCCGATATCAAGCCATCCCGCGGCAACGGAGGCAATCACGCCGTTTTTGAACTTCAGCAGGCCTTCGCCGTATTCGTCAATGTTCTGGTACTTGACGTTCTTGGGGCCAAGAACGCAGGTCGCTTCTTCAATGGGGCCAAGCAGGAAGTTGAGAATATCAACCGAATGGCAACCGAGATCGTAAAAACCGCCGCCGCCGGCTTCGGCTTTGTGGAAGAACCAGCGGTAATCCTTGTCAAACCAGCCGCCCAAAGCGCCGTGATGGCAGTTGACGTGGCGCGCGCGGGTGATGGTGCCGAAGTTGCCGGCGTCAATTTCCTTCTTGAGAAACTGAAAATTGGCGTCGCTACGCATAAAGTGGCCGGTCTGAAAAATAACGCCGGCTTCTTTGACTGCGGTAAAGATGCGGTTTGCCTCAGTGGGGGTCGTGGCGAGCGGCTTTTCGACAAAAATATTTTTGCCGGCCTTTGCGGCCTTAACCACAAGTCCGTCATGCTCGCCGGTGGTGCCGGAGATCACAACCGCGGGAATTGAGGAGTCATTGAGAATCTCCTCGGCAGTCGCGACGACTTTGCAGTTGAGTTCTTTTGAGTATTTGTCAGCCAGAGCCTTGTTGGGCTCCCAGAGGCCGGCGACATGAACCTCAGAGGTCATTTTTTTGAGCCGATCAACAAAGTTCGGCGTGTGAATGTGAGCCGTAGTCAGGATACCGATCTTAAGCATGAATGTTTCCTCATATCAAAAGAGGCCACGAAAATGAGCGCGGACGAATCTCGTCCGGATCACACCATCATAAAATGAATTGAGGAAAACTACCAATAACTCGGACATCAATTACGTCGGCAGGCGGGTGATACGCATTGCGCCGCATTTTAACCGGCAACAAGGACTAAAAAGAAAGCAGGGATGATAAATCATCCCTGCTGTGCACAAGTGTTGCGGTCATAATTCAGCGTGCGTCGGCCGTTTGTGATTTGCCGACGTTCACGGATTCAATCAGATTGAGGTTATCGCCGCGGGCCGCGCCGCCGACAATGAGGATGCGCGAACCGTCAGGCGCCAGGCGGTGCACGATGCGCGGGGTGGTTTTGGCCACGGTTTCCCACTTGTTGTTCTGTTCATCAAGGCGCGCCAGGGTGCCGTCGCCCACGCTGACATAAAGATCGCCGCCGATACTGCATGCGGCCGGGGCAAAACCGTTGATCTCTTTGCCGGGGAGATCCGGACCTGACGACCACTTGCCGCTGGCCGGATCAAAAATATCAACCTTGAGCGAAGGCTCATCATCCTGCGTAAATCCGCCGAGAACGTAGAGCTTGTCGTTATGAACCGAAACAATCAGCGCCCGGCGCTCAAAGGGCGCCTTAATCGTTGACCATGACGCATTGGCGTCGGCAAGGTTCATGACATGAATCTCACTGAGCCAGGTATCGCCGGCCTTGCCGTTCATGGACCATCCGCCGACGACATAAAGCTTGCCGCTGATCACGGCCAGATCATGTGAGGAACGGGAGACCGGCAGGGCGGTGATCTCCTGCCACTTGCCCGTTGCCGGATCATAACGCGCGGAGTCGGTGACGGAGAAATTTTCCGTCTTGTCGCCGGGCTTATTGCGCGACTGCATGCCGCCGAGGCGATAAATTTTGCCGTCATACGCCGCGAGATTCATGCCCTGAAGAGTCGGTCCGGAAGAAAGTTCTTCCCATTTGGCCTGCGGGTCTTTGAGCGAAAGGCGGTGAAATTTACCGGACTGCGCATCGGTATTGTAAAGGTGGTTCTTGGTAATGTGTCCGCCGTAAACATACAGGTAGCCGTCGCTGACGACCGCGCCAAAACTGGAGGTCGCCTCCGGCAATGGCGTGAATTTTTCAACGGCCGGCGTTTGTGCCTGAACCGCCGAAGCAAGCGCCACAATAAGACCTGAAAAAAGGAATTTGGCTGATTGACGATTGATCATGATACATCATCCCACAAAAAGACAGAGATATTGTTATTTGACATCAACAACAAGGGTGGCGTAATGGCGGATCTGTTCATATTTTTTGCCGTCACGCTCACCTGATTTATTTTCCCAGTGGCGGGCCCATGCGCCGTAGCGGCCCGTGTGTAAAAATGGCGGAGTCAGCCCGGAGGCGTCTGTTTTAACGAGCTTTTGAGAATCATCCGGAAGAATCACGGTGACTTCCTGATCGGCCGAAGCAGGTTTGCCCGCGATGAGCAATTTAAATTGCAGTGCGCCAGGCTTGCCGGCCGGGACAAGCTCAACGGGAATATTGCCGAGTGTTGCTTGCGGATTAAAAGCATCACCGATGATTGTTTTGGGATGATACAAAAGAAGATGCGCAGGCCCTTTGCCGCGCGCGTTAACGCCCAGATCCGTCAGCCCGTGCGCCACGCGAGTGCCGCTGCCCGGAAGATCCACAACAAAGAAATTTTCTCCGGGCTTAAGCGCCACGGCGATATCTTTTCCCTGTTGCTGAGAAACAGAAAGTTTTGTTCCGGCAATAATCTCAACCTTGACTTCCGGATCAGGCGTGAGTTCCTCACTCATCACGACCTGGGCGCGCACGCCGTCGGGTTGTGGTACGATAAATACAAAATGAGCCATTGCTACTGATGCTGAGCAGCACAACACCACAATACCTGCCCATTGGGACAAAACACGCATACCGAACTCCCCTGAAAAATGAACAAAAAGGAATTTTTGATAAGCATGTGCCGAAGCAAGCCATGCTTATCCGGAAGATGGGGAAGTTATATCGTACTTAAATTGTATTGTAAAGTAATTTTGAGACTGAATCTCAAATTTTTGAACGGCGCCGATGTGTGAAAAAATCTTTGAGGATTTGAGAGCAATCCGTGGTAAGCAGCCCGGAGATGACCTCTACACGATGATTTAAGCGCTGGTCTGAACAGAGCTTAAAGAGCGTATCAACCGCGCCGGCTTTAGGATCAGTGCATCCGTAAACAAGTTTTGGCAACCGCGCGTTCACAATGGCCCCGGCGCACATGGGGCAGGGCTCAAGTGTGACATAAAGTGCGCAATTCAAGAGACGCCATTGCTTTAAGTGCTCCGCAGCCTGACGAATCGCAACAATTTCCGCATGCGCCGTGGGGTCATAACCCGATTCGCGGCGATTATACCCGCGTCCGATAATGACGGGCTCGCCGTTCTCTGGCTGGTGAACAACAAGGGCGCCGACGGGAATTTCGCCTTGTGCGGCGGCTTCCTGTGCCAACGCCAAAGCCTGATTCATAAAATAGATGTCATCCATAATCTTATTAATTATAACAGATAATTATTTATAAGTCACTGTCATCATTATTCTTCTGGTATGTAGAATAAAAGTGTAAGAAAATTGTTGTTATAACGACTAATATAGAGAGTGGGTTGAGGAATACTTATTACAAAAAGGGAAAAAGATGAAGTTGATGAGCATGACTGGTTTTCGTCAGGTGTTGGCCGCGGGCATTGTGGTAATGGCGGGGATGTCGGCCGGAGCGGCGCGCGCGGCGGATACGTATGCGCTTGATCCGGTTCATTCGTTTGTCTCGTTTGGCATCAAACATTTGGGAATATCAACAGTTTACGGCCGATTTAATGGCCCAACGGGGATGCTTGTTCTTGATTCCGCCGACGCGGGCAAATCAGCGCTGAGCGTTGAGGTTGCGGCGGCCAATGTTGATACGGGAGTGGCCAAGCGTGATGAACATCTCAAAAGCGCGGATTTTTTTGATGTGCAGAAATATCCCACGATCAGTTTTGTGGCGGAAAGTATCAAAAATGAGGGAGAAAATCTGCTTGTGACAGGCAAACTTTCTCTGCATGGCGTGACGAAGGATGTCGTCGTAACGCTCAAGAAAACCGGCGAAGGAAAAGATCCGTGGGGTGGTTTTCGTGTCGGTTACTCAACAACTTTTAATGTTAAGCGCTCTGAATACGGCATGACGTTTATGCAGGGCGCAATCGGTGATGATGTGGCGCTGACATTTGCTTTTGAAGCTGTGAAGAAATAAGCGGACTTCTCCCGCGTTTTGCAGCAGCCCACCGGCCAGTTTGTCCGATAATACCGATAATCGGGATTCTGTTACGGTGTGGTTGCTGCATGACAATAACGGCGGATCAACATCATATAAATCAGGAGAATAACGCGTGTTATGTGCGTAACATGGCCGCGTTATGGCAATGGGATGCGCCGCTGGCGGCGGCGCTTGAGGAAATTCCTCAGGAATGTATTTATCCGCTTGAGCAGGCTCGTGATGGTTCGTATACCGCGCGCCGGCCATCTGTGGCGGGCGAAGGGCCTGGCGGCGTTTATCTGCACTCGCGCTATAAGCCGCGAGTAGAGGCGGAGAACTGGGCCGCCGCTGTGCCGCCTGAAAAATGGGTCATCATCGTCAATGGTTTTGGCTTGGGATATCACGTCGCGGCGCTCTATAAAAAATTGCCGGAAGATGCTTTGGTCATCGTGGCGGAACCGAATCTGGCGATGATCAAAACGGCACTGCATGCGGCCGACATGAGTGATATGCTCAAGGACGGCCGCGTGGTGTTTTTTACGGCGATTGACCGTGGCGACCTGGTTAATCGTCTTGAGCTGCGCACCAGCCTGCTGGCGCTTGGCGTGCATTTTACGATGCATAAACCGAGCGCGGATGCTGATCCGGAATTTCATCGTCAATTTCAAAAACTGATCAATGATTACGCCGCATACGCGCGCACCAGCTTTTTAACGCTGATGCTCAACAGTGATAATACGTGTAAAAATATAGCAAATAACATAGGGCGATATGTGACCACGCCGCCGATTGACTCCATGCGTCAAGCGTTTGCGGGTCGGCCGGCGATTTTAGTGGCCGCAGGGCCGAGTTTACAAAAAAACATGCATTTGCTTCATGAGGTCAAGGCAAAGGATGACAGCGGCGGCAAAGCGGTGATCATTGCGGTGCAGACGATGCTCAAGCCGTTGATTGCGGCCGGTATTGAGCCGGATTTCGTCACGAGCCTTGATTATAACACTGTCTCAACGCGTTTTTTTGAGAATCTTTCGGATGCCGGCACGGTTAATCGCGTGCATCTTGTGGCCGAACCCAAAGCCAACTGGAATGTTCTGGATGTTTTTGACGGCAGCATGAGCTTGCTGGGCAATGAATTTGCGGCGCAGTTGCTGCGCGAGGCATCGCCGCCGCGCGATTCTCTTAAGGCCGGCGCAACGGTGGCGCATTTGTCTTTTTATCTGGCGGAATATCTCGGATGTAATCCGATCATCCTCGTCGGGCAGGATCTGGGATTTGTTGACGGACTCTATTATAAGCCGGGAACGGCCATACATGAGACGTGGGGCGTCGAGCTGGGGCGATTTAATTCGCTTGAGACTAAAGAATGGGAACGCATCGTTCGCTCGCGCTCGTTGCTGCGGAAGATACCGGATATTCATGGCCACCCGATGTATACCGAAGAGCAGTTTTTTGTTTATCTGCAACAATTTGAACGCGATTTTGCCGAAAGCCGCAGCACAGTAATTGATGCGACAGAAGGCGGCGCGCGCAAACAAGGCGTGGTCATGATGACGCTGCGGGATGCGATTGATCGTTACTGCGGCAATGATCTTGGCGCGATTCCCCGGCCGTGGAAAACGCCGCCGGAACATCGTGCGGATCATTTGCGATCCGCGCTTGAGGCATTGTCGGCACGGCAAAAATGCACGCAGGACATGGCCGACATTTGCGACCAAACCGTGCCGCTTCTGGAGGAGATGATTGTTCATCAGCAGGATGCGGCCAAAATGAATGAGTTGTTCATCAAGGTTGACCGCATGCGTGCGAAAGTCGGCCAGGACGAGATCACGATGAAGATGGTGACACAGCTTAATCCGATTGGCGAACTTAATCGTTTTAAGGCTGATTTGCGGATGCGGCTTGTGCCGAAGGATACGCCGGAATATCAAAAGCGCCAGCTTGAGCGCGATATTGAGTATGTGCACGGATTGCGTGTGGGATGCGTGCGCTTGCTGGGGATGATTGATGGCGCAATCGGCCGGCTTAAGATTCAGCTTGAGTCTGTTGAGCTTGGCAAAGCGTGGCCCAGGGATGTTGCCGGAGCGCAGGCATGAGCGAAAATAATCAGCACAATTCAGGTAAAGTCATTGCGGTTGTCGCGGTTGATATGGCAACATCGCCAATCGGCACGCGCAGCAGGCTTGCCGATCAATTTGCCGGTAAGCCCGTTCTGACGCACACAGTGGAGAAATTGCTTGCAGTTCAGGACGTCAGCACGATTGTGTTGATGGTAGCCAGCGGACAAGAGCAGCAGGTTCGCGCTTTGCCGGGCGTATGCGCAAGTGAGCGCGTGGTCCTCATGACGCTTATGCCACGGCCGGAGAAACTCACCACGCGAACGATTGCGGCGCGCGCGTGGGATCTTGTCGCTTGGCGCGGCGGTGCGGGACAAACAACCGTTTTTGATGAAGATTTTTGTACGCAAAGCATTCTTGCCGCGGCCGAAACGCAGCAGGCTGATCATGTGCTCTGCGTGCCGGCGCATGCGGCACTGCTTGATGTTGACCTGATGAGCAGGCTTGTTCAGCATCATCTTTACAAGAATCATGAGATGCGCGCCACCTATACGCCGGCCGCGCCAGGGCTTGGCGGCATCGTGATTCAAACACCGATGCTTCGCGAGATAGCGCCTCTGCATATCCTGCCGGGCCACGTTTTGCAGTATGATCCGCGCTCGCCGACTTTTGATACGTTGATTCGTGATGCGTGCATGCAGGTTGATCCGGCGCTCTCAAAAATTCAAAATCGTTTTTTGCTGGATAATGACCGATCATTGGCGATTGCCGAGGCGCTGTTGCCGCGCATGCCGTTTAAGTGTGCGGCGGATATGGCGATTGCGGCCGCGGAAATCCGTGCGACAGCATTTGCCTGGCCGCGCGAAATAGAAATTGAATTGACGGCACGGCGTTTTTCCGCGCCGCCGGGATCTGTGCCGGAGCATCTGCGCGCCAAGCGTGCGGAGCTTGATGCCGATACGTGGGCCGCGTGGCTGAAGAATCAAAAATGGCCTGATGACATGCTGCTGACGTTGTGCGGCGATGGCGATCCGCTGGCGTATGCGGGCATTGCGGATGTGTGCGCGGCCGCACGCGAAGCGGGCATACGTCATATTCATCTGCAAACGGATCTGATTGAGAATACCGCACGGGCCACGGAATTGATTGATCGTAAAATGGTTGATGTGATCAGCGTGACGCATTACGGACACACGCCGGGAACGTATGCGCGCGTGGGCCAGGTAGCGGCCGAAACGCAGCCGCAAGTCATGAAGAATATGCAGATGCTGCTTGATCACATCAATGCTGTCGGCAGCGGATTGCCGCTGGTGCTTTGCCGGTTGCTTAAGGTGCGCGATACGATTCCGGAAATGGAAGAATTTTTTGATACGTGGTGTCTGCGTTGCGGATGGGCCGTGATTGATGCGCCGACGGATCGCGCCGGTGACGTACCTTTTACGGCCGTGGTTGATATGGCGCCGCCAAAACGCCGCGCGTGCCGGCGCATTGCGGATCGTTTGCTGATTCGCGCGGATGGCGCGCTTGTGGCTTGCGATCAGGATGTGCATGATAAGTTAATGCTGGGGCATGTCTCGCGTGATACTCTACTGGCCGCATGGCAGGGCAATGCGATGTGCAGTCTGAAAAATGCACATGCTTCCGGAAACTGGCTGAGTGTTGATCCGTGCCGGAATTGTCGGGAATGGCATCGGCCGTGATAAAATTTGAATGAGGAATGACACAAGGAATGCGTGACTTGAGTAATTCAGGAAATATACTTGCGGTGGTCATGGCGCGCGGAGGCAGCGTCGGGTTGCCGGGTAAATCGCTGCGGCCATTGCTGGGGCGGCCAGTGCTGGCGTATACGCTTGATCATGTGCGCGAGAGCAAACTCATCACGCGGTGCGTGGTCAGCAGTGATGATGCGGAGATTCTTTGTGTGGCGCGCGAAAACGGCGTGTCTGATGCGGATCTGATTGCCCGGCCTGCGGAATTGGCCACGGCCAGCAGCGCAACCGATCCTGTTTTGCGTCATGCGGTGCGCACCATTGTGGCCGGCGGCGCGCCGATGCCTGATGTTGTGGTTATGCTGTATGGCAATGTGCCGGTGCGGCAGAATCAGATGATTGATCGTTGCCTTGAGCTATTGCTCAGCAGCGGATGTGACAGCGTTCAGACGATTGCGCCGGTGGGCAAAATGCATCCTTACTGGATGTTTGATCGCGATGCCGATGGGCGCATCAAAAAACATATTCCGAATCATATTTTTCGCCGTCAGGATTTGCCGGAACTTTTTTCGCCGACTGGCGCGATTTATGCGATGAGAACAAGCGTGCTGATGTCGGCCGAGGGAAATGCCGATCCGCATGCGTTTTTAGGAACAGATCGCCGCGGCCTTGTGGTTGCGCCGGAGGATAGCGTTGATATTGATTCGGCAAAGGATCTGTTCATGGCCGAGGCGGTGCTGCGATGGCTCAAAAATGAGCAATAAAAGCTATATTCTTTTACCACAGAGATCACAGAGAACACAGAGGACGGAAAAATAAAATAGAAGTCTTTTCCTTATTATCTTATGTCTTTCTCTGTGATCTCTGTGCGCTCTGTGGTTTATGTTTTTTTTATGATTAAGCAGAATTATCATGGGCAACACTATGGTTATTCATTTTGGTAGCAAGGAAGTCTCGCGTGATGGCGCGCCGTTTGTGCTTGCGGAGATCGGCGTAAATCATGACGGCGATGTTGAAAAAGGGCGCAGGCTTGTTGATGCGGCCGCGCGGGCCGGCGCGGATGGTGTTAAATTTCAGCTTTTCCGTGCGGATTTGTTGCTCGCGCAGGAAGCGGGTCTTGTGGATTACCAGAAGGCCTCGGCCAATAGCGCGCAGGATTTGCTTAAGCCTCTTGAGATGGCAGAAGAACCGATGGCGCAGTTGATTGCGCACGCGCACTCGCTTGGCCTTGCCGCGCTGGTGACGCCGTTTTCGGTTGAGCTTGTTGATGCGGTTGTGCGCATGAACGCTGACGGCATTAAGCTGGCGAGTCCTGATCTGGTCAATCGGCCGCTGGTTGAGCGCGCCGCGCGCACGTCACTGCCGCTGGTGCTCAGCAGCGGCGCTGCGGAAATAACGGAAATTGCACGTTCGCTGACGTGGCTCTCCGGCGCGCCATGCGTGATTCTGCATTGCGTGAGCAGTTATCCCACGCCCGACGAGATGGCCACGATCGGCGCGATTACCGCGATGCGTGCGGCCATGCCGCGCGAAATGATCGGCTATAGCGATCATACCGCGGGTACTTTTTCGGCGGCGCTTGCGGTTGCGGCCGGCGCATGCTTGCTTGAAAAACACCTGACGCTTGATCGCAATGCGCCTGGTCCTGATCATGCGGCAAGTCTTGAGCCGGATGACCTTGCGGAGTATGTGCGTTTTGCGCGGCGCGCGTTTGTTATGCGCGGCGCATACGAAAAACGTGCGTTGCCGATTGAATTGCCCGTGCGCCAGCAGACGCGCCAAAGTGTGGTGCTCACGCATAATCTGCCGGCCGGGCATGTGCTGACGGCTGAAGATGTTACGGTTAAGCGGCCGGGAACCGGCATCCCGGCGGCGGAAATGAAAAATATCATAGGCCGCAGGCTTACGCGCGATGTTGCGGCCGGTGTTCTGCTCAAGCGCGATGACGTGGAATAAAATCTGCATGAAAAAAAAACGTAACATTACCGTTGTCACCGGCATTCGTTCAGAATACGGCATATGGCGGCCCGTGCTTGAGCGCATTGCCGCTTCGCGCGCGCTGAATCTTTCTGTCGTGGTGACGGGCGTGCATTTGCTCAAGAATTTTGGCCACACGGCGCAGCAGGTTCATGATGACGGCTGGCCGATGGTGATTGAAGTGCCGATGTATCGCGGCGCCGAGCCGATTGCTGAAAGTCTTTCGCGGGCTACGGTCGGCATGGCGCGCGCATTTGATCAACTCAAAACAGATGTTGTGATGGTGCTTGGCGATCGTTTTGAGATCTTTGCTGCCGCAAGCGCCGCGCTGACTCAGCAACGCGTTATCGCTCACGTGCACGGCGGCGAAGTTGCCCCGGCGCAATTTGATGAGCAGATCCGTCACGCCGTCACCAAAATGGCGCATCTGCATTTTTGCTCAACAAGGCTTTCGCGCCAGCGCATTATTCAGATGGGCGAGAATCCGAAATATGTTTTTGCCACCGGCGCGCCTGCGCTTGATGCGGCTGAGGCCTGCTGGCAGGCGCAGCATCATGATATCGCCATTGAGCCTGGTGCCGTGGTGATTTTGCATGCGCAGTCGCCTGATGAGCAACAGGAGTATCGCCGTGCGCGCATGTTGCTGGCCGCGCTTGGTAAGGCGGGTCTGAATCAGCTTGATGTGCTCGGGCCGAATAATGATCCGGGATATCGCGGCATTCTTCGCGCGTATGAAGATGCCGGCGTAAAGGTGACCATGAGCGTGCCGCCGTCCCTTTATTGGGGGATGTTGATGCGCCGGGGCGTGCTGGTGGGCAATTCCTCAAGCGGAATTATTGAGGCCGCGACGTTTGGCTGCCGCGTGCTGAATGTCGGTGATCGGCAGAAGGGCCGCGAGCGCAGCCCAAATGTTGTGGATGTTTCCTGGTCGCCATCCGCGATAGCTGCGGGATTACGCAAAATGTTATGGGACAAAGCGTATCAAGGCGTCGTGGCGCGTCGCAAAAATGTATACGGCACAGGCCACGCCGCAGAAAAAATGATCCCTGTTTTAGAGTCGGCCGACCTGGCGCAGGCCAAGCAAAAACTTTTTCGGACGCTCGTTAATTTGGGTAAAGCGTAAGGCTTATCAGCACGATAGCACATAGTAGCTTTCCGAGGAGACGTTACTATGAGCATGGCGGCCAATTCTGTATCAACCCGTGGCAAAGATCCCGCAAAGATCATCAATGATGCCGTCGCAAGCATCAGCCATATCGCGACTCTCCCGGAGATCACGCTGAAAATTATTGATCTTGTGGAAAATCCGCGCTCAACGGCGCAGGATCTGCACAAAGTCATCAGCAATGATCCGGCGCTTGTGGCACGCATCTTAAAAGTGGTCAACAGCGCTTTTTATGGCCTGCCAGGGCAAATCGGCTCAATCAATCGCGCCATCGTGCTGCTGGGTCTTAACGCAGTCAAAAATATCGTCATTGCCGCCAGCCTTGCCAAGCTGTTCCGTGGCGGGCGCGTGAGTCCTAACTTCTCCGCAAAAGATTTGTGGACGCACAGCATTGCCGTCGGCGTCATGAGCAAAATGATCACCACCAAAATTAACAATATCCTGCCGGACGAAGCATTCCTCGGCGGATTGATTCATGACTTGGGCATTCTGGTCGAATTACAGGCCCTGCGCGATCCGCTGATTGAAGTTGTTGAGACGGCCGCCAAGCAGGACGTTCGTTATGTGGATCTTGAGACGCGCATCATCGGCGCGGACCATCAGGCTTTCGGTTCCGCGTTGACCAGCAAATGGAAATTCCCGCGTAGTTTTCAGTATATCACCGGCAACCATCACAATCCGCTGGCGCTGCCGCAGGATTGCCGATTCCTGACCTGCGTGGTGCACGTGGCAGATCATGTCTGCTGCCAGAACGGCTTGGGATATTCGCTGACATGCAAGTGCGAAGCTCTTGACCCGGCCGTGATCACCGAACTTGGCATTACGATGGAGATGCTTGACGAAATGGCCAAGCAACTGCCGGAAATGCTCAAAGAAACCGATTGCCTGCTGGGATAAGCCGCTCAGTGCGGATTAATCCGAATTACACGCAGCTCAAGACTCTTTAACGTATGGCCGGAGGAGATTGCTTCTCCGGTCAGCGCATCAATACCACCGGCCGTTTTGCCGTCAAGCTGAATGGTGACGGCGGCCGGTTCATACCCGATATTCAGCAGATACAGCAGCCATTGCTTGTTGTGTTCATCCCAAGCTGCGCGCCACTCCACGCTCTGAATGCCTTTGCTGTTTGCCGGCGCGATAACCTGAACCGCCGAGCCGGGCGGCAGCAGCGGCGACACTTGCCTGCGCACGGTTGCCACATTTCCGAACAGAGATACCTTGCTGACATTATCACCCGTGATCGCGGTGGCGGAGCGCACATTGCGGCGGTCGTGCGTGAAGCAGGGGCCGACAAGAAGCACCTTGCCGCCATGCTGAGCAAATGCGGCCACGGCCTGCGCCGCCTGCGGCGAGGTATGAGAGACCGCCGGCACAATCAGCAGTTTGGTCTGGCTCGGTATTTCTTTCACAGCCTGATCTTCAGTGAGAAAGCCGATTTTGCGGCCATTGAAAAAGAGCCCTTCGTATATCACCCGCATCTGCGTCAGGTGTGCGCCAAAGGGGCTGCTGGCCATTGAACGCAGCATGTAAACTTCCGGTTTCTGCTGATGAAAAACCGCGATTTCACGGCTCAGCCGGCGGATATCCAGCGCGGTGTGAGAAAGCTCCAGAGCCACTCCGGCCTCCAGCAGCAGCGCGCTATCCACATCGGAACTGCGATGCCATACCCACGCACGCGTGCCGGAAATGCCGTGGATGTATGATTGCCAGTAAATGGCCGGCACAAATCTTTCCGGATACGGTTTACGCAGATTGGCAAAGTGAAATTCATTATCAAACTGCGGTTTTTCGGGCGCCAGTGAGCCGACCATGTCGCGGTACATCGCCGACCAGTGAATAGTGCTGAGCGCGTAACGCTGGTCGTGAAAATCGCCGCAGGTATCAAAGTCGGCGATGTCGTAGGCTTGCAGATCCAGTTCCGGATCGTAGCCGGAACGGCCGAAATCACTTTCGTCATCCCAGTCCAGCAGTGTGCCGTAGCCGCTGACGAATGCTTTCGGATCGCGCTTTTTGACTTCATCGCGCGCCCAGAGCAGTTCGCGCGCCGTCTCTTCCTGTAAAAAACGTCCACGATCATAGCGTATGGCCGGGTGCGTCTCGTTGCTGGACGGCAGCGTGGCCTCGGCAAAGCCGGTCAGTTTTGTTCCGCAGGTTGCGTTGTATTTTTCAATGCTGCCGTATTCTTTGGCCAGCCAGTCCTGATAGTTTTTGGCGCGCTCGGCCAGCGAAAATCCCGCTCCCGCCGGCCGCCAGCCTTCGACGGAAATAGTGTGATCAAAAAAACTGCCCGGTTTTTGCCAAGAAAATGTTTGGTCCAGCCATTGCGTGTATAGCGCGCGGATATCCGCGAGTTTGTCATTTTTAGTGCGCTTGGCGATTTCCCACGCGTCCCAGACGCCCAGAAAGTCGGAGATTGCGAGGTTGTCTTTGTGCGCCACGTCTGCGCAATGCTTCAGCGCCCACCACGGGATGTCATTTTGTTTTGCGCCTTTGGCGTCATAAAAATTCCGCTGCGCCATGTCGACGCGGCTGGTGTTAAAGCCGAACGGCGCGTGATGCTGAATACCGGCATGAATCTGCCAGAGCCAGGCCATTGTGCCGACCAGCATGACGGGCTGATCGTCCACAACAAAATTGCCGTTTTTGATTGCCAGCCTGCTCATGTCCGGCTTTGGCACACTCCAGAACCGCCGCGCGGATTCCGCATCCATCTGATTTTTAAGATTCGCGGCGGCCGTGGATGTCGCTTCGCAAAGCGCCTGCAAGTTACGCTTTACCAGCGCATGCTGGCCATTTTTAATGTCTTCCTGCGTGTACTTGTTGAAAAGTTCAGACACCTTCTGCACGCCGATGGCGTAATCCGGCATGATATCGCGTGCCTGAGCGGATTTGATCTGCGTGTCAAGCTCGCTTTGCAGCGTGACGAGTTGGTTTTGCAGGGGGGCGTAATCAATTCGCTGAAACGGCCAGCGGCTGTTTTGTTTGCCGCCGGTGGCCGGGTCGGTGACAGTAACTTCCCATACATAAGAACCGGCCGGCAGCCCGGTGGCCTCAATCTGCGAATCAAAAGCGGTTTTGCCGGCGATGTCGAGGCGCGCCATGCTGCCGCGCCGGATTATTTTGCCATCGGCGGATTTGAGAACATATCCCGCAGTGGCGGCGGAACCCAGCGCCGGCGCGTAGACGCGGATCGGAACTGAATCCACGGCCACCGTGCTTTGTGAGGAGATAAAAAGCCCGCCCTGGCCGGAAGCCACGGCGTCCACAAATTTCAGGCGGCCGAATTTGCCCGGGTCTTTGCCGGCCGTGACGCCGCCGGTCCATTGAAGATTTTTATGGCCGGCGCTGTCCTGGTCCTGAATGACGATGTTAAAGCCGATTTCGCCCGCGCCTGGGCGCAGCGGGATCAACTGTTCAAAAGGCACTGCGGCTTCGTAAATCAGGCCCTTGCCGTCTTTCATCGGGACGATGGAGATCCGGACTTGATCGGTAACGCCGGGAACAAGACCCGCCGCCGTGACCTGCCAGCGATAGACCGTCGGGCCGGCCGACGTTTTGCCAAAACCGTATTCATAGCAGTTGCCATCATAACCCTGTCCGGCGCGCTCCAGATTCGGCTTAAAGTCCATCGCCCACTGAATGGAGTCCTGCGAAAAAATACTGAACGCCTGATTGGCTTGAAGCGTTTGCACGATTTTGTCGTCAAAAACTTCCACGGCAAAATAAATCGCCTGATGGTCCCAGGCCATGCGAATCATGGCGGAGGCATCCTGCGGGCCGCGCCATTCACCGCTGCCGACCTGATTTTCCTGTCCTAAAAACAGGACGGGAACGGCGGCCGGCCAGTCGGAAAGATCTCCGTCCACCACGGGCGGCGATTCAAGGCGGTAACATTCGTAGCCAGGCCTCTCGGCCGCGGCGGCCGAGAGAGCGGTCAGCGATAATGCCAAAAACGATGGGACGATCTGTTTGAACAGTGACATGCAAACTCCAAATCGGGAAGTGGGGTAAGTCCTGAAGCATGTTTGAGAAGCAGGCTTATAGAGCGTGTATGAAAAATAATCGGGGGCAACTGCTGGTCTGCCAGTCCGTCAACTTTGTCATCGTTAATGCGCCGGCAGCCTGTTCATCCGGCTTCCCGTTATTTTTCATACACGCTTCTAGTTCCGGTCGAGCAGATTCCATTGCCAGGCTTTACCCCTTAAGGGCGTCTGGCGGATGCTCGTGGCGTCGCCGCCCAGATACAGAACGTTGACCATGCCGCGATGATAGGACCACCCGGTCGAAAATAAGCCGTCTTCCGTCAAAACGGCTTTGCCTGCGTAGTCGGACGTAATGCTGGTGCGGTCATTGAGGTAAACGCCGGCGATGTAATCATAGGAACACCACTTGCTGCTCCAGCTTACACCCCAATAGGTCTGGCTCTGGGCGTCGCGTTGAATGCCGGCGGGGCAGTAAAAGACTTTGTTGGTGTTCAGGAATCCTTTGTTCAGGAATAATCCGTGGGCGACCCATTTGCTGGCCGCGCCGCCGCCGGATTTGTAAGAACTATCGTTGTAGATCCAGTCATTGCCGTAAAACAGGATGCGCAATTCCATTGTGTACGTGGGAATGCGGCCGTTTTCTTCCTGCGCGTACATGTACATGGCCTGGCCCATCTGGCGGGTTTGCGACAGGCAGGCGACGGTTTTGGCCTGCTCGCGCGCCGAGGCCAACGCGGGGAGCAGGATGGCCATCAGAACCACAATGATGGCCACCACGACCAGCAGCTCAATGAGTGTAAAGGCCGCATTCTTCCGCATACAATACCTCCACTGATCCGTTAAAGCTCATCATACGCCAAATCTATTTATCGGCGACGGAGCAGCAGGCCCGCCACAGGCAGCACCATCAGTCCCAGTGCGGCCGGTTCAGGAACCGGGGCTTCTTCGCGCAATACCACGTTGTCAAAATATCCTTCCGGATTCCAGAAATAATCCACACTGCGCAGGCGGATCTGGATGGCTGTTTGATCCGCGCCGGTGGTAAATTCAATGGTCATGGTTTTCCACCCGTTGGTGGTGTTGTTGCGATTGACTGAGTAAAGCGCGGTATCGCCAAGCGCCGCGCCGGCGGAGAAAATCTGCAAATAAAGTCTGATCGCCGCGCCGTCGGAAGGAGTGGAGTCACCATAAAAATCCGTGTCCACGCTTAACTGATAATGCGTGTTGGGCTTAAGCCCGGTGACTTCCTGGACAAGAATGGACGGTTTTGAGCCCGAATTATTGGCGGTTCTCAGCACCACGCCGGGATTCGGATTACCGGCGGAACCGGAGGTGCCGCCGGCCCAGTAATAAGCGCCTGTTTGCAGCAGCGTCCATCCATTTAGCTGCGGATCCGCGCTGAAATCTCCATCCTTGACCAGCGTTGTGTTAATCCACGCGGCAGATGCATGTTGCAATGTCATAGTTGTAGATGCAACGATAGCCAACGCCGTGATAAAACGACAAGATATCCCCATACGATCCTCCTTTGTTGTGCAGGTTAGGTTTATTTTTATATTGTGCCCGCCGGCTGAACCGGCGCGGTTGAACTGCGTACGATCAATGACGGGAAAATGACCTCTGACTGCGGCTGCGGCCGGCCGGCGATGCGGTCCATCAATTCGTTCACCGTGGCGCGCACCAACTCGCGGACCGGAACCTGTACCGTGGTCAGCGGCGGGTCGATCAGCGCGGCCAGCGGCGAATCGTCAAAACCGACAACCGATACATCCCGCGGAACGTTCATATTGCGTGCCCGCAGCGCCCGAATGGCGCCGATGGCCATGATGTCGTTTGACGCCGCGATTGCGGTGCATCCGGCCGCGATGATCGGCCAGATCAGCCGCTCGCCGCTTTCGATGCACCAGTCGCCCTGCTGAACCCAGTCCGGGTGAATCTCCGCGTGCTGCCCCAGGTAAAATCGGCGGTAACCTTCAAGTCGGTTCCTGGCGCTGGCATCCCGCTGCGGACCGGCGATAAAACCGATTTTTCGATGTCCCAGAAGCCACAAATGCTTCATGGCGTCTTCAACCCCGGCCGAAAAATCGAGCACTTTTCGCGGCGCGGCAAAGGCCGACCGCATGAACGTCACCACCGGAATATGGGGCATCCGCTGGGTCAGATCGACCGGATCAAGCTGGGGTTCAAGATTGACCAACCCGTCCACCATTCCCGATCCAAATTCATTAATGTAGCTATCAATACGAGCCTGATTGCCGTTGCTGAGCCCCAGCAGAACTTTGTATTGATGCCGAACCAGTTCGCTTTCAAGCGCGTCTAAAACTATGCCGGTGTACGGATTTTGTATTTCCTGCACCAGCACGCCGATCATGCCGGTTTTTTTCAGCACCAATGATCGCGCGGCGAAACTGGGTTGATAACCAAGTTCGCGGATGGCTTCCTGTACGCGATGGCGAACTTCTTCGGTGATGGGCCGCTTGCCACTGAGCGCGTGCGATACCGTACTGCGTGATACGCCGACCTTCCTGGCGACATCCGAAATAGTGACGCGGCGGGTCAGCGGCTTTAACTGGATCTGGTTAGTCATCAAACACCGAATCAAATCGAATTGACGATTGAAATATAACATCAAAACAGCATAAGTCAATAAATTGTGATAAAATTGTAAAACTGTGGTAATGTTGGTAGTCAAAACGATTTGATTGTTGGCGGGCATCTGACGTCCGACTATAATACTGGCGTTCTTTGACAAGGGGGCGAATGGTATCGACCGGACAGTAGTGTTCAGTTACGGCATGTCGACCTGTCATTCAAGTCGTAAAACTGAGTGGCAAAATTTAAATGCTGAGAACTTCAAGTTCCCAGTCGCCGGCTCTTCGAGCCTGCGCATGGCTGCCTAATTAAACAGGCAACCCGATTCTCTTAAGATCGCCCGTGTTTTGGGAAGAATCGTCATTTAGCGGGATGCTTGTGCAGCAGGGTTGATCGGCTGCGCATTAAGACACAGGATGAACTGGTCATAGGCAGAGCTAGCTCACGAACGCTGTTTATGATGACGACAAAATGTGGGCTAAACATGTAGATGTGCTGGGCAACCTGCCTCGGGACGAGGGTTCAATTCCCTCCGCCTCCAATGAACGCAAAAAGGGAGAAGGCTATTGGCCTTCTCCCTTTTTTGTTTGATTTGGGATTATCTGAACTTCAGTGTGCTATCCTGTGCTGCGATCACGTCATCATTATTGATCTTTTTCCGCGGCTCTGCGTCTCTGCGTGAGATTTTTTTCGCGCGGAGTCGCGGAGACGCGGAGAAAAACATCATGCAAATAAAAGGTTTTGTCAGGGCCTCATGAATGTTCACGCGCACGAGTTGACTATGCCTATATGTTTGATATTGATGGCATCGCCTGTGATATGGGGCAATTTTCGGCCTATCAGTTGCCCGTGACTTCATCCATGACGTGTTCGGCAACGAAAATCGGCACGTTGTTGGCCACGCCCAGCGCGATGGCATCGGAAGGGCGCGAGTCAATCTCAATCATTTTGTTTTCCTGCCGGATCACCAGGCGCGCGAAGAACGTATGCTCATGAATGTCGGTAATGAGGATGCGCTCTAGCTTGCCGCCAAGCTTCTCAATGACTTCAGAAAGCAGTTCGTGGGTCTGCGGGCGCGGCGTCTGCATGCCTTTGAGGCGCCGGTCAATGGCCAGCGCCTCGGTGGCGCCGATGACAATGGGGAACGTGCGTTCGCCGGAGACTTCCTTGAGGTAAATGACCTGCTGCTCGGAAGTCTCGGTGATAATGATTCGCTTTAATTCAACTTGAACGGCCATAAGGGCTCCGTACACAAGAACTGGGGGCCTATCTTAACGTATCAAGTATCATTTGTCCCTATTATGCGTAGAATACGGCAGCTTGTGAATCTGAGTTCGGGATAAGTGACGTTGATTTCAAGCCCCGCTTCTTCATGGGGCGGGGCACAATGGATGCGCGAACGATCAATATTTTTATGAGTGCGCAATCCTGTGTGAACGATTCGCTTCGATCATGGGCAATTGTCAACGATGATTGGTTTGTGCCCCATCCTATAAAAGGAATGAGGCTTGCTTGTTCCGAACTCAGCTTGTGAATATTGGGGAACTTATGGCCGAGGCGGGAAAAAAACGAGATACGTCGTTGCGCAAGCGCCGGGGCATTGGCGTGTTGCCGGTGATTGGGATTGTTTTGCTGGTGCTGGTGGCCGGCGGATTGCTGGCGGCGTTCTGGCGTGGCCGGCCGGTGAAGTTGATTTCTGTCGAGCGCGGATCGGTGGCGCGGGCGTTTTATGCCACGGGCACAGTGCGGCCTGATTACGAATATATTCTTAAAAGTAAAACTTCCGGCGCGCTCATTGAACTTGCCGTGCGCGAAGGTCAATTGGTCAAAAAAGGACAATTGCTGGCGCGCGTGGATGATCGCCAGTTGCGCTATGAGCTTGAGCGCACTGAAGCGGAACTGAAGGAAGCGGTTGCTCAGGCGGCCGACGATGCTCCGCAACGCATGGAGACAATCGCGCGGCTCAATGAGGCACGCGAACAGAAAAAAATATCAGAAGGAACTTTAACGCGAGTTCAGTCTACTTTTGATCGCGGCGTGGGCAGCATGCAGGATCTTGATGTGGCGCGGCGAGATCTGGTTCAGTGGGTCAATACGATTTCGGCATACGAAAGTAAGCTCGGAACCTGGAAATATGAGTGGGCCAAAAAGCAGCAGGTGGCCCAGGCCAATATGCGCAAGGCGCGTGCGGATCTGGCGGATACCGAAATCCGCGCGCCGATTGACGGTATTGCGCTGGAGCGATTTGCGGAGCGTGACCAGGTGGTCAGCGTCAACGAAAAAATATTCCGTGTTGCGGCCGTTGATGACAAGATCATGAAGGCGGCGGTTGATGAGGAAGATGTCACACGCGCACACATCGGCCAGCGCGTGCTGATGCAGCTTTATGCGTATCAGGATCAGGTTCTTGAGGGCAAGGTGTATGAGATTTTGCCCGTGGCCGATCCGGCCAATAAAACGTATGAAGTCAAAGTGCGATTCAATGAGCCGCCAGAGAGTTTGCGTGTGGGCATGACGGCGGAACTGAATTTTATCGAGGAAGTGCGTCAAAATACGCTCATTGTGCCCAGCACGGCCTATATGGAGGGAAAAGTGTGGCGGCAAACCTCGGCCGGCAAATACGAACCGGTGCCGGTCAAACTGGGCGTTAAAAGCGTTGAGAAATACGAAGTGCTTGAAGGACTCAGCGAAAACGATCAGATCGTGGCCGATGCCAAAGATGTTGCGCCGGTAAAACTGCCCAAACAACAACAGGCCGTTGTGCCAACGCGCGTGGGCGATGAGAAGAAGGATGAGTAATTGGTAATTGGTAATTGGTAATTGGTAATTGGTAATTGGTAATTGGTAATTGGTAATTGGTAATTGGTAATTGGTAATTGGTAATTTTTTTGTCAAGCGTAACGCGTGAGCGTGTGATTTATTGCGTTAATACGTGACTTTACGAGCATCAATTACGAATTACTATTTACCAATTACTTGATCACCAGCAGTGAATATCAGGCCAGTCATAATAACCGTTTGAGCATTCCGACATGCCGATGATTTTTTCAATCGCGATCCGATTTATCCTGCGCCGCAGGCGGCAGACGATCATCTGCATGCTGGGCGTGGCCATCGGCGTGTGCGTGTTTATCGCCATGAACGCGATGATGAAGGGTTTTGAGGTTAAGTTCATTGACGAAACGGTTGAGGGTTCCGGCCACGCCATTGTCAAAGATGAGCCGCGCGAAACCGTCGCGCCGTTTATCCAAAAAGTTTACGGGCCCGGCGGCGTATACCAGGTTGATCGCGAAAAGCCGCAGGATAAGGTCAAAAAAATCCGCAATCCGCATCGCCTGCTTGAAGTGATCCGCCATTTGCCGGGCGTCATCGCTGCTGCGCCCAATGTGACGGGCACGCTGACCCTGACATACGGCAGCAAAACAACCGGCCTTGAGTGCATTGGCATTGATCCGCGTGAACAATTGCGCGTGACGGATATTGGTGAAAAAATTGTGGTCGGTTCGTTTGCCAGACTTGATTCAACGGCCGACGGCATTTTGCTTGGCGACGGCGTGGCGCGGATCATCGGCGCCAAACTGGAAGATATTATCGTGCTGACCGGGCCTACCGGCGCACGCACCACAGCGCGCGTTGTGGGAATTTTTTCAACAGGCGTAACGCCGGTGGACTATACGCGCGGGTATATGCTCCTGCGCGATGCCCAGGTTTTGCTGGATAAACAAAACATCATCAGCGAAATGACGGTAAAAGGAAGCGATCCGGAAAAGGCACGCTCGCTGGCCGCGCAGATTGAGGCCATCAGCGGGTATAAAACCGAAAGCTGGCAGGAGGCCAATCAGAATTTTCTGAGTATTTTTGTGGTTCAGCAGGCGATTACGAATATCATCGCCGCGGCCATCCTGGTTGTGGCGGCCTTTGGCGTGTTTAATATCCTGACGATGAGCGTCATGGAAAAAGTGGCGGACATAGCGATCATGCGTTCATATGGCCTGACGCGCGGCGATATTCGCGGCATTTTTATTCTTCAGGGTGTGATGATCGGCGTGGTCGGCGGAACGGTGGGCCTGGGGCTTTCGCGCATCGTGATATGGGTGATACGGCAACTGAAATTTCCGGTTGAGGGGCTTGTGAAGGCGCAGGGCATATTAATGGCCGACCGTCCGGCGGATTATGTGACGGCCTTGCTTGCGGCGCTGGCGATTACGCTTGTCGCGGCCACGCTGCCGGCCAATCGCGCCGCGCGATTTAACCCGGTTGATATCCTGCGCGGACGGCATTGAGAATGCGGCGAAATGAATATTATCACGACCTTGCCCAGACGATAGTATTTGTAGTATTCGCTAATACAAAAATGCGGTCAAGCTTTATTACCACATTGCGGTATCATCGCTTATAGTATGTCTGTTGCTTCCTCAATTTTGCACAGGAACAGGTATGGTCAAGCGGTTATTGCCGGTTATCGTTTTCGCAGGTGTGGCATCCGTGGCGCTGGGACAGGCGGCATCGGGGCCGCAATTGCCGGCCGCTAATACTGGCGCGCAGACGGATGTGCTGGTGCCGCTGACGCCCAATCAGCCCCTGACGATGAATGCTTTGCTGGGAATGATTAACGGTGATCCGATTTTTGTTCAGGATGTGCTTCGTCCGATTGATGGCGATCTGATAAAGCTTGCCAAGTCGGCGCGTAATCTGAGTGATTTTAAGGTTCAGTCCCGCGAAATGGTGCGCCGGCAGGTCAATACGCTGATCAGTGATCGCCTGACGATGCAGAAAGCCAAAAGTTCTCTTGATGAGGATGACAAGCGTCGCGTGGACATCATGATGAACAAGGTGCGTCATGATCTGCTGACGCAGTATGCGGGTTCTGAAGCGATGGCGGATCAGGCTTTTCGTGCGCGCGGAAGTTCACTTGAAAAAGAACTTAATGACCGTAAGCGCAAATTCATCCGCGATATTTACCTGAGAAAAACACTCTGGCCGCGCATTACCGTCACGCGCCAGCAGATCCTGGCTTATTACGAACAGAACATCAAGGATTATTCTTTTGATGCGGAAGTCGATCTGTATACCATCACGTTGCGCGTGGATCGTTTTCTGCGCGGGCCTGACGGCAAGGTGATTCAGAATGCCACGCCTGAACAGATCAAGCAGGCCACGGAAATGACAATGAACCTTGCGCGCGACCTGATCAAACAAATCAGGGAAGGCGCGGATTTTGCGGTACTTGCGGAAGATAATTCCGTTGATAACCAGAAGCGAAACGGTGGCCGCTGGCCGCGCACGCGCAAAGGGTCTCTTGCGCGCGAGGAAATTGAAAAATCGGCCTTCTCACTTGCCGCCAATGGTATTGCCGAGCCGGTATACCTGAGCGAGCCGGACCCGGCGCGCGCACGTGTGGTGGTCGTTAAGGTTGGCGATGTTCAGCCGGCACGCGTGACGCCATTCTCTGAGGCTCAGCGCGATATTGAGGCACACCTGCGCGAATCGCAGTGGATCAAACTCATGCGCGAATTTACGGATAAAATGGCCTCTGAGGCGGCCGTTGAAGGTACTATGGAGCAAATGATCAATACGGCCGCGGATGTGGCCGTGGCGCGTTATGCGGTAGGGGAGTAAGCGCGCATTCTGAATTTAGGTATTGAGTATTTTTTCATACACTTTCTGAATGCCGTCAACCATCACGTTGTCCGGAAAGCGTGACATGCACCACTCGCGGCCAGCGGCGCCAAACTTGCCGCGATCATCCGGATGCTGCGCCATGTTGACAATCGCATCACGCAGCGCGGCCGGGTTTGCGGCCGGGACCAGAATGCCGGTTTTGCCGTTGATGCAGACTTCCGCAGCACCATCGCAATCATAACTGATGACCGGTTTACCGCCGAGCAATCCCTGCGGCAGGGCGCGGGCAAGTCCCTCGCGATAGCTGGGATGCAGCACAACATCCATTGCGGCAATCATGCGCGGAACCTGCGTCGGCGGCAGAAGGCCGGTTAGCGTAAAATGATCCTGCCAGCCGTTACTGCGAATTATTTCTTCAAAACGCTGGCGATAAATGCCGTCGCCAACCCACAAAAAATGAGCATTGGGGACGGCTGTGAAAATATCGCGCGCCATATTCAGAATATCATCATGGCCCTTAAGCGGCTGAAGTCGCGCGATGGTGCCGAAGACTACGCGATCGGCCGGGATATGAAGTTCGCGCCGCAGTTCGTCGCGCGTAATGCCGGGATTTAAGAACGGCTCAACCCTCATGCCGCTATAAACAGTGGTGTATTGATCAGGCCGGCCGATGCCCGCCGCGAGATACTGGCGCGTCATGGCGTCGGCCACACTGATCATATGATGGCAATGTTTGGCGGCTTTTTTTTCAAGTGCGATCCATAATGCGTTGATGGCCGCGCGCTGATACGGATGAAATGGCGGGCCGTGAATGGTGTGCACCACGGCCGGGACGTGTTCTTTCCACGCGGCAACGCGGCCGATGATGCCGGCCTTGCTTGAGTGCGTGTGAACAACATCCGGCTTAAGTTCGCGGCAGAGCCGGCGGATTTCGCGATACGCCGCGTAATCATGATACAAATGCGGATTGCGCACAAGGTGGGGCGAGAGCATGACCTGAAAATCAACCGGTCCCTGGCGCTCAAGCAGAGAACCTTCCGCGCCGAGGCTCGGGCCGGTCATCAGGATCACTTCGTGTCCGCGCGCATGCTGGCCCTGGCACGTAAGCAGGGTATTTTCCTGCGCGCCGCCGACAATCATGCGAGTGATGATATGCAATATTCTCAATGCGCGCCTTTGCCCTTTATTGATACATTCCGTTCGTATTGTAGCAAACGCTGAATGATGAACGCTAAACGCTGAAATATAAATTCAGCATTCATCGTTTAGCGTTCAGCGTTTTTTTAATATCGTATCCATTGCAGACATAATCCCTGCGCCGGGGCGCATGGGCCTGCCGCTGCGCGATCCTGCGCCGCGATGATTTCGTCAATGACGTGCGGTTCCCATGTGCCGCGGCCAACTTCAAGCACAGTGCCGACCATATTGCGGACCATGTGATACAGAAAACCGGAACCCTCAACGTGAAAAATCAGAAACTGGCCACGCTGAAGAATATCGCAACTGTATATCGTGCGCACAGTGCTCTGGCGCTCATCAAGATTGCCGCGAAAGGAGATAAAATCATGCGTGCCTAAAAAACGCTGGCAGGCTTCGCGCATCGGCCTGAGCGCAATTTTATGATAATAATGATACACGTAATGGCGGTAAAAAATGGTCCTGTCCCGGCCGGCGCAGATCATGTACCGGTATCGTTTTGATTTGGTGTTGCGGAGATTAAACTCCGGGCCGACCTCCTCAATTTTCGTAATCAGCACATCTTCCGGCAGGCGCGAGTTGATTCCCTTCCGCATGCGTTCCGGCTCAAGATAAGTATCAACCTCGAGCAGGCCGACCTGGCCTTCCGCGTGCACTCCGGTGTCTGTACGTGACGATCCGGGAATGGTAACGGGCTTGTTGAGGATCTCGCCCGCGGCCCTTTCTACCACGCGCTGAACGGTGATAATCGGGTCAAGCTGCCGCTGCCACCCTTTGTAGTGGGTTCCGTCATACGCAATTGTCAATTTGAATCGACGCATAGGAGGAAGATCATAACAGAAATTGACTTTGAACAAATGCCACGACTAGCACGAATGGCAAAATTCAAATGGCAAATGCCAAAACGAAGAGGAAAAACGCGAAAGACGAAACTCAAAACGCGAAACATCACGAGTCAAAAAACATGTTTTGTTTCGCGTTTGGCGGTTAGTCTTTCGCGTTTTATTTGTTTTGTCTTTGTCTGCCTGAAGTCACGGCTATATGACTGTGACCGTTTACTCAACAGTCAATTCTCAAACAGTGCCTTTCTTACTATAATACGGCTCTTTTGATACGAAGAGGGCTGATACCCAATGGCGTTACGCGATGATTTAAACACGGAAGGTTTTCTGCTTGAGATTCCGGATGAGGCCGGCAAGCTTCAGTTCCGCGAGATTTTTGGCAATGACAAGCCCGTCGAGCTTGAGATTGGCTCAGGCAAGGGCACTTTTCTGCTGGCCGTAGCGCAGGCCCGGCCGACGACAAATTACATCGGCATTGAGTGGGCGCGCCAGTATGCGCTTTACGCGGCTGACCGCTTGCGCCGCCATAATCAGGCCAATGCGCGCATGGTACATGGCGAAGCATCCTGGTGGGTGCGTTGTCACATTCCGGATGCGTCACTTGATGGTGTGCATGTTTATTTTCCTGATCCGTGGCCCAAAGCGCGTCATCACAAACGCCGGCTTGTTCAGCTTTCGTTTATTGCGGAAGTTCATCGCGTGCTTAAGCCCGGCGGCAAACTTCGCCTGGTGACGGATCATGCCGACTATTTTACCCATATGCAGGATGTGCTTAAAACTCAGACCCTGCTGAAGGTGATTGATTTTGATTCGCCGCTGGCCGGCGTTGTGCCGGAAGGCCAGATTGTCGGCACTAACTTTGAGAAAAAATACATTACTGAGGGCCGGCAATTTAACGCCACTGCTGCCGTAAAAGAATAACGTCGTGCGTCCGGAGTGTTCGTCATGGAGCAGATACGTCTTAAAAAGCGTGAATGTACGGATCAGGCCAAAATTCAGGAACTGCTGGCCACGGCGCGTATCGGTATCGTTGCCATGAGCGCGCAGGAGTACCCGTATGCCGTGCCGGTCAATTTTGTCTGGTTTCGGGATGCGGTTTATTTTCACGGTGCCGGCTCAGGTAAAAAACATGACCTTTTGAGCGGCGGAGCCAAAGTCTGTTTTACGGCCTATGTCGAATTTGGCACGTTTGGCGAGGATTCTCCCTGCCATGTGGACACCTCGTACCGCAGCGTGATGATTTTTGGCCGGGCCGAAAAATTGACGGATTTTGCCGGCGCATCTGAAGCTGTTACCGCTCTGATGGAAAAATACACACCCGGCAAGTTTAAAAATACCATCACGCCCCGGTTGATTGAAAAATACCGCTCAACGGTTGATCAGGAGCGCGTGGCCGTCTTTCGCATCGTGCCTGAACATATCACGGCAAAG
This sequence comes from uncultured Phycisphaeraceae bacterium, assembly GCA_964610975.1. Taxonomy (GTDB): domain Bacteria; phylum Planctomycetota; class Phycisphaerae; order WQYP01; family WQYP01; genus CAZSYN01. The sequence continues at coordinate 104,939 of CAZSYN010000013.1, read as the reverse complement.
GAAAAAATAGTGGTGCCGGAGCGACTGCATCCGCCGATTCAGCCATAAACCGCTCTGGCATAGGCGCGTGCGGAATACGCGCCAAAAAATCAATCATAGGCCGGCAATTAAGCCGATCATGATGCATGCCAAGTGTGCCTGGCAGACTGATAAATACGGAGTCGCAACGTTATGTTGAGCGTGTTGTTATTATGTGCAAAACCAAGCGGTGGTGATTGACTTAAACCACGATTTTGGCTATAAAGACGAGACTCGGATTCCTGTGGGCAGGACCAGTTCTGAATATCGTTTTTTGACGGTTTTTCAAGTAACACGTATCGCGAGATCGCTGCATGGCAAAGAGGACAACCGCGGTAAAAAGCAAAGCAGGCAAAACTTCATCGGCCGCGCCGAAGAAAAAGCTTGCTGCATCACCAAAGACCACTAAAGCTGTCAAGACAGCAAGTAAGCCCAAAGCATCCGCCGCGCGTAGTATTCCTGCCCCAGCCGTTACCAGTAAATCAAAATCAACAGCAACCCCAATAGCAGCCGTTCGTAAGTCGGCCGGTAGTGCTCCGGTTGCTTCAGTCAGTTCCTCAAAAGTTGAGAAGACAAAAAAAGTGGATAAATCAGTAAAACCGGAAGGTGCAGTAAAGAAACATCCGGCTGCCGGAGTCAAAACAAATCTCAGCAAGGATGAATTGCTGCATTATCGTGCATTACTGCTTGAAAAACGTCATGAAATTCTCGGCGACGTGGGCACGATGGAGACGGAAGCCTTTAAGCAAGGCTCAAATCTTTCAAATATGCCGATACACATGGCTGACGTCGGCACGGATAATTTTGAGCAAGAATTTACGCTGGGCCTGATTGAATCAGAGCGCCAGATCCTGCGGGAAATTCAGGATGCACTGCGCCGCATTGAAGATGGCACGTATGGCATTTGCCAGGGCACCGGCAATCCGATTCCGAAAGTGCGTCTTGAGGCTGTTCCGTGGGCCAAGTATTCGCTTGAGTATGCTCGCGCGCTTGAGGCCGGTACTGTTCGTCGCGACAATGATGATGATCATCATGCTGATGACGATGACGAAGAGTAAGTAACATGACTTTGCCGCAAGCCGCACAATCTATTTCGCCGCAACAGGCACACGCCCGCAAATCATTGCGGGCGTGGTTGCTTTTTGCCGTGCCTGCGATTGCGGGTGTTGCGGCCGACTTGTGGACCAAAGCGTATGCTTTCCCCGCTGATGCTGAACCTTTTATCGCCGGACGGCACGGTTTTGACCCTCCGGCGGCGATTATTCCGGGAGTTCTGGGTTTCCGCACAACCGTCAATTTCGGCGCTGTTTTTGGTCTCGGCCAGCATAAAGGTATTGTTTTTATCGCTTTTTCGCTTCTGGCTCTCGGCGCCATTGTGTGGGTATTTTTAAGCAGCAAACGTAATCAATCGTGGACGCATCTGGCGCTGGGGCTGATTCTTGGCGGCGCAATCGGCAACCTGTATGACCGTATCGCATACGGTTTTGTGCGCGATTTTATGATTTTTAACGTCCGCTGGTATCCCTATATTTTTAATGTGGCCGACGTGCTCTTGTGCATCGGCGTTCCTTTGCTCATGATATGCTGGTTATTTGCACCCGCGCCGCCATCAGGCAAGCCGGATCAGGCGGCGCAAAAAGATTCAGCCGGTACCGCAAAGTAACCGGCCGCAGGCAAGAAAGGGTTTGTCATGGATCGTAATCGCTTTCCGTATGAACTTGGCATTGGCGCGCTGGTCCTGGCAGGCTTGCTGTATATGGGCTCAAATATTTCGCCCGATCAGTTCCGTTCAGAAAAGCCTGATATCAAAAAAATTGACCCCATGATGCGCGCACAGGTGCAGGCTGAGTATAAATTGCTTGAGAATGCGCGCGTAATGCGAAAAGAAGCTCGCGATGGCGCGCCAGTAACGGAGTCTGTCGCGCACTAAAATAGCGGTCTTGTTTCTTATTGGCGGAATTTTGAGCCACGCCGTGCTGAGCGGCGTGGCTCGCGTATTTTCTGAATTGTTCAAAAAAAGGTTGTCACGGTATAATTGCTCAAATGGAAATGATTTCTTTACCCTCGGTTGCTCCGCGTCAAGCGGATTCTCATAAAGGTGATTACGGCAAAGTGCTGGTGATTGCCGGATCGGAAACCATGATCGGCGCGCCGGCGATTGTCGCCACGGCCGCATGCCGCGCCGGCGCGGGGCTTGTCCGCATCGCCGCGCCAAAGGATATTCTTCCGCAGATCATCGCGATGTGTCCTTCCGCAACGGGGTTTGCTTTCTCCGGCACAAAAATGAAGGAATTGCTTTCCTTTGCCGAAGAGCACGATTGTTTGGCCGTCGGCCCGGGACTGGGGCAGTCTCCCACGATTCGCCGGCTGATTATTGAGCTTCTTGAACGTCATCACGGACCGATGGTTCTTGATGCCGATGCGCTTAATGCGCTGGCAACTCTTGAGGAATCAGAATGGCCAAAGCGCCGCGACTGGGGTAATGTCGTGCTGACTCCGCACATGGGCGAATATATGCGGCTTATGTCGGCCGTGATGAAGCGCGGAGGCGCCGTTGCCGCCGTCAATGAAAAAAATGATGCCGGCGCGGCCGAGGCGGAGGATTTAGCCGCAACCCGCCCGACGCATAAGGTCCGCTCGCTTGATGCTGACGAAGATCCTTCTGACGAACTTCCCTGTACGGCTGATGGTGTGGCGCTTGATATTGGGCCTGATCCGGAGCCGGAAGTTTCCGCTTCGGCCGAGCCCGTTTCTGCTGTGCCGCAGGAGCCTTCGCGTGCGCCGCTGGCGGAATTGCTTGCCAAAGGCACCGGCGCGGTTGTGGTGCTCAAGGGTGATCGCAGCGTCATTACCGATGGTCATCGCGCTGCCATCAATACCACAGGTAATCCGGCAATGGCCACGGCCGGTTCCGGCGATGCGCTGACGGGCATTCTTGCTGCGCTCATCGGCGGCAGCACTGGCCATAAACTCTCAACGCTTGATGCTGCCGTACTTGGTGTGCATGTTCATGGCCTTGCCGGCGATATTGCGCGTGACGAAATCGTCGGCCCTGGCGTTATGGGCGGCGGGCTGATGGTCAGCGATATCTGCGCGCGCGTGCCAAAAGCCATCGCTACGCTGATCAACAAAAAATAACGCAACGCAAATTTGTTATTACCGGCCGGCAAGCTCACGAATGGCCGCTGTGAGTTTTTCTCTCTCCGCGAGCCTCATTTTACGCGGTTGATCGGCCGGCATCAGGTCATCAAGTTTTAGCGCCTGCTCAAGTATTTCTTTTCGCCGGGCCGGGGGCAGATTGCTGCTCATCAGGCCAAGATCCATAAACAGCCGCGCGTCTGAATTATTCAGCGCCAGAATGGCTTCTATATCCTGCTCAATGGGTTGCTGAAGCGTTTGGCGGATGCGCATGCGCTGGCGGCGCAGCTCAACACTTCGCGGATTGCGTGCGATTGCCTCATCCCATGCGGCCAGCGACTGCTGTGAATTTTGCGCCAGCATGCCCCGGTCTTCCCACGGAGTAGGATCCCAGGCAAAAGATTGCGTTGTCAGCGGCGCCCAGACAAATATCCCAAGCGCAACACCGGCCGCGGCGATGACGCAGGCTGTTACGCGTGACGATAGGGCTGGCGTTGCTTGTTTGAGTTCATCACAGGGCGCTGCCGCTACTGCTAAAATGCACCAGAATGTCATGGCCAGCGGGCCGGTTGTCAGGCCCATGTTGATCTGGTCATAAATCAGCATGCCGGCTGCGCCGATCACCAGCACGTTCAGCAATCGCGAGATGCGCGTCCCGCTGACTTTCCCCAGTGCGCTGAGGATCAGCGCCGCGACGGCCGCCGCAATTGCCGCATTAAGAAACGCCATGATGATGTTAAATTCAAGCGTGGGCACTTCGGCGATCAACAGGCGAATCAACCACCACAACATGATCACGGCCGCAATGCCCCACAGGGATGCTTTGCCCCACACCGGCGGGTCAGGCAATTTTCGTGAGCGCAGGCCGCTCACCAGCAGCCACACGATCAATATCAATATGATAAGCGTCAGCGGCAATCCGCCTTCGGCCGCAAAACGCACAAAAATACTATGCGGATCTTTAACATCTTCCGGCGATTGGGGCAATTTGAACATCGTATAGTAATCGCCAAAATTATTAAGGCCCACGCCAAGCAATGGCGAATGCTCAATCATCGGCAGTGCGCCAAGCCAGTAATGCCAGCGATATAGCAGGGAGAGCGTCGGCAATCCGTGATGTGTGACGCCATAACCGATGACGCCCGCCGCAAGCGCAACGCCCACCACGCTGGCCAGAATCATCAGCATTGTGCGATGCGCCGCGACCCAGCGGGGCATCAGCATGCCCAAAATAACAATCGGCAGGCACAGCACAAATGCGCCAATGCCGCCTTTGCTGTCGCTGACGACCAATTGCCATACTGCGGCCAGCGCAAGAATCGCGCATATCCCGGCCACAAGCGGCAGCAGGGGAATATCATTGGGCGCATCCTTTTTATCAGGCTTCTTCGTCTGAGATTCCGCAGACGCGTGACGCTGAGCATTCTCTTGCGGATGAGCGCCGGCCGCTTTAAATTCCGCCAAAAACTGCCACGCCGCTGCCAGCAGCAGAAGAATCATCGGTGTCAGGCCGGCCGCGACGACATTTGAGAACGTGATATATCCGGTGATTTCGCGTGAATTAGCACGCGCCAGATAAAGAATGGCCTGGGGATCATCAGGTTGCCATCCGCGCTGGGCAAAAATTTCCGCTTTGTGCTCCTCAATGTAATAAAGAGTATCCGGGATCTCTACGTAGTATTGATAAAATCCTTTGGCAATCCACACGACGGCCAGCGCCGCCACCGCCGCAATCATGATTTGCTTGATGCGGATATGACGGCCGAGGATCAGCATCGCAAAAGCCGCCGCAAGCGACATGATGATGTCGCATGTCCCGATGAGCGCGGCAAAACGATTGGCCGCATTGAATGTCGACGCAAGCATGAGCGCGGATGCCGCGCCTGCGCCTGCCAGAAAGAGCCAGTCTTTTTTGGTCAGGCGATGTGTGCCCGCTACGGCCGCGGCCGAGAGCAGAATCACAATCGTAAATGCCACCGTGTGTGCCGGGCCGGGTTGCGGCGTTTGCTCGTTGATCGGTTGAGTCAGCGCAGTCATGCGATCCGCCAGCGGTACGCGCAATGTTTCGGTAATCGTCATTCGCAGCGCCAGCGTCAACAGAATGGCAATCGCCGCCACCGTGGTGATCAAGGAATGTCTGTTGGTGTTTGGCACTGGTCTATTTCCGATAAGTAATCAGCCTTAGGATCAAGTATGAATGTCAATCATAAACAGCAAACTAAAAATACTTTATCAAATTTTTATCTGCGTAAATCTGCGGCTTATCGTTTTATACCGTATGATCGCCGACTCTCTCCAGAATACCGATGACAACCAGAATCGCCACAACCTGTCCGCAGATCATGAGTGCTGTCAGCGAATCGGCACGCGTGAGCAGCGGGGCGCTGATGCCGATGGCAAAGCTGACCGCGTAAATCACCAGCACCGCGCCACGCTTGGTAAATCCGTGACGCGTAAGGCGATGCGAAAAATGATTCGTGTCGCCGGTCATGGGTGATCGTCCGCGCGCAATACGCAGCACAGATACGATAATCAGGTCATAAAGCGGTACGGCCAAAATGATCACCGGCGCAAGCAATGAGTACCAGCGATTGGCCAGCGAAACATCGCTGCCGGCCGGCAGATAAGTCGTGCGGATCGTCAATGCGGAAAGGAAAAATCCCAGAACCATGCTGCCGCCATCGCCCATAAAAATGCTGGCCGGCGGAAAATTAAAAAACAAAAATCCCAGTATCGCGCCCATAAACACAACCAGCAGTGCGCAGATAAACCATTGTCCGCTCAGGATGGCGGCGATCAAAAACATTAGCGCGCTGATGAACGCCACGCCGGCCGAGAGGCCGTCCATATTATCCAGAAAATTAAACGCATTGGTGATCGCCGTAATCCATAATACCGTGACCGCCGCGGAAATCAGCCATGCGCCCGGGAACCAAATGTCAACGAGTGTCAGTGTGCGGAATGCGCCGGGGGCGTTTGTTTCGCCTATCAGTACCAGCGCCGCGGCAATGGCCAGTTGCGCAATCAATTTGGGCCAGGGCGCCATAGCTTTATGATCATCAATCAGCCCTACGACATGCGTGGCCAGCGTGCAAAGAACCAGCAGTAACGCCAGTGAGCGATGTGCCAAAAGCCCCGCCAAATGCGTCACAACAAAATCAGGCGCATGTTGCGGGTATGAGGCAAAATAATGTATCGCACCGATGCCAAAGAGAATCGGCAGGGCGATGCCCCAGAAGATGCCGATACCGCCGTTGCGTGGCGTGGCCACCGTGTGCACCTTGCGATGCCCCGGCGCATCCATCAGACCCAGACGCAAGGCAAAACGGCGCGCCGCAGCAGTGGCTGCGGCCGCAATAATCGTTGCGCTAATCAATAAAATAAGTGCTAAAATAATCATAAATTCGTTTATCGTTGGTCGTTTATCGTTGATCGTTGTTGAGACTTCAGTGATTGAGACAATTTCGTAAGCATTTTGCCGACTCGTTGCGAAAGATCCCACATGGCAAGAGCCTGATCGCGCGTTGCGAACTTAAGCTTGACTGCGATGGTCAGTTGAGTCTCAAGTTCGCAAAGTGATCCTTTGGCCATTGATAAATGATTCAAAAATTCTTTGCGTCCTTGCCTACCCGCACCTTCGGCAATATTTGAGGCAACAGAAACCGCAGTACGTCGCATTTGGGACGTCAGCCCAAAACGTTCATCATCAGGGAACTTGCATGTCAGATGATACGTTATTTCTGCCAAATCAACAGCTATCTGCCAGACTTCAAGTTGACGATATGAATTTTTTCGCATGTGCTCACGATAAACCATCAACCATAAACCATCAACGACAGCTCACCGTCCCGCCGTCGCCTTTTGCAGAGTCTCAAGATATGCCGTGCGCGCTTTCTGGAAAAAGTCTTGTGCGGTTTGGGATTGGTAATCGGCGTATGTCCACGGCCAGGGAGTCCATTGATTCTGGTGCCAATGCAGAGTGACTTCCGCGTAAATGCCTTCTGAAAGATAAATGCGGTGCGCGTGATCTTTGGTGGTGGCAAGCACCACTTTGTAGCGATGAACGTAACCCGGATCAATGTTGATGGGCCGCGCGACGTTGCGTTTATCCCGGAATTGCCGGCCCAGCAGAGTTTCGGCCATATTCGTTTCCAGTTTACATTTGGCCAGTTGCTCCGGCACAAACAGCGACTTAAAACGCACCCACTGGCGCAGCAACCCCGTGCCCATCTGGTCTTTGTAGTATTCCGTAAATTCCCACGGAATCACCGGCGAACTGTCGTCAATTTCGCCATACCATTGGGTCAGCTCAAAGCGAGCGGACTCAAGTTCGGTTTCGCTGCCGGCCAGCAGACCGGCAAATCTCAGTACGGGCAACGGTGGCGTAGGTATGGCCATGAGGGCTCCTTGTGTCTTTATTATGTTTATCCATTATGACCATAAAGTCTGAAGGATAAAGGCTGAAGGGTAAAAAAATGACAATGGCGTCATTGATATGTTTTTTGCCTTCATCCTTTAACCTTCAGACTTATAATAAGGATATGCCAGATGATGAACTGACATCCGATAACCTGCCTGAAGATGCGGCAGAGTCTGTGGCCGACGGAATTGAGCCGCTCATGGCGGCCGGCGAGTCTTCTTTTGATGAGGATTCGCAGGCTATTGAGATTCCGCGTGGCGAAGTTTCGCTTCCTTTACCGGATGAGCCGGATGAAAAACGCCTTGGCCGCCTGCGCCGAAAGGCGCGCGCGCTGCCCACAACTCCCGGCGTGTATCTGATGAAGGACGTCCGCGATGTGGTGATTTACGTCGGCAAGTCACGCTCTTTACGCGATCGCGTGGGATCTTATTTTGTTCCCTCGGCCGATCTTGGCGGGCCTAAGCAACTTTTGCTCAAATACGTGGTTGATTTTGATACTCTTGATGCGCAGTCCGAAGTTGAAGCGTTGCTGATGGAAAATCGCCTCATCAAGGATATTCAGCCGCGTTTTAATGCCTCTCTGACTGACGATAAAACGTACCCGTATCTTGAGATTACTTCGCGTGATGATTTTCCCGGCGTTTTTGTGACACGTCAGCCGGCCACCAGCGGAACCAAGCTTTACGGCCCGTTTACCAGCGCTTCGTCTTTGCGTGATGCGGTCATCAATCTTCAGCGCGTGTTCAAGTTCCGCACATGTCATCTTGATATTCTTGAGGAAGATCAGCGCCGAAGGTTCTTTCGGCCATGCCTGCTTTACGCCATCAAGCAATGCACCGCGCCATGTGCGGACAAAATCAGCAAGGATGCGTATCGCCAGGATATTGAGCGGCTCAAGCGTTTTCTTGAATCAAAAGGCGGTGACGTTGTTAAGGAAATGATCGCCGAAATGGATGACGCTTCGCGTCGGCTTGATTTTGAGTCGGCCGCGGTTCTGCGCGACCAGATCAAGGCTTTGCGGAGTCTTTCTGAACGCACTTCCGCGGATGCGGCCAAAGCCTGGCAGCCGGAAGTCTTTTTTCAGGATCATCTCGCCGGCCTGCGCCAGCTTCAGGAATTGCTTGAGCTGCGCGAGCCGATCCGCAGCATTGAGGGTATTGATATCGCTCATTTTCAGGGCGAAGCCACGGTCGGTTCGCTGGTCTGTTTTATTGACGGCCGGCCGTTTAAGAATGGTTATCGCCGATACAAAATTAAAACGGTTGAGGGCATTAACGATTTTGCCAGCATCCGGGAAGTTGTCAGCCGGCGATATCGCGATGCCGGGCAAAATACGGAATTGTATCCCGATGTTATTTTGATTGATGGCGGCCTGGGGCAACTGCACGCCGCGCAGGAAGCGTTTTCTGAAATGGACGCAAGCCCGCCTATGGTTATCAGCCTTGCCAAAAAGGAGGAGCTGATTTTTGTTCAGGCGCGATCCGCGCCGCACAAATTATCGCGCACAAGCGCGGCGCTCAAACTTCTTCAGCATATCCGCGATGAGGCGCACCGTTTTGGCCAGAATTATCATCATTTGCTCATACAAAAGCAGCGTTTTGAGCAGGATGTGGCCGAGGGACGCCGCCCGCCAGAGAAAAAATAGATAAAAAAGAAGCGGTGACACGGCGACACAAGAATCGGGAGATATCTGGCATCAGGCCATCTCCGCTTTCTCGCGTCTCCGAGTCACCGCGTCATATTATATTTACCGGCAGAAGATCAGTACGATAAGCTGCGCAGACATCACGCGCAGCACCATTGTCAGCGGATAAACCGTGGCAAAGGAGACTGACGGTGCTTCCGATGGCGTCATGGTATTGGTAAACGCCAGTGATGGGCTGTTCATAGAGCCGCAGAGCATACCGCAGACCGTCAGGTAGTTCAGCTTGAAGAAAATCCTGGCAAACAGGCCGGCCAGCATCAGCGGGATAAAAGTAATCAACGCACCGAGCCCGAGCCATTGCAGTCCCACCGGAGACGCCAGCACGTTAAAGAATCCGTCGCCCGCGCGCAGGCCCACACCGATAAGGAACATCACGATACCCAGTTCACGCAGCAACTGTGATGCGCTGTGCGGCATATACCAGATCATCGGGCCGATGCGGCCCATGCGCGCCAAAATAATCGCCACGATCATCGGGCCGGCGGCAAGGCCAAGCTTCACGGCGCCGGGAACGCCCGGAATGTAAATCGGAATGCTGCCGAGGAACACGCCGATAAGAATGCCCAGGAAAATCGGGATCAATCGCGGATGGTTGAGTTCCTTGACGGAATCGCCAAGTTCCTTTGCCGCTTCCTGAAGTGCATCCTTCGGGCCGACCAGACGTACCCGGTCGCCAAACTGAAGCTCCATATGGCCTACGGCGGTAAATTCAACGCCGGTACGGCTGATGCGTGTGACCGCAACACCCAGGCGGCGGGCCAAATTTAATTCTGATACTTCCTTGCCCAGCACATTTTTGTGCGTGACAAGGACATCACGGGAGAGCAATTCCGTGGCTACCGCGCGCAGATCAGTCGTGGTTTCCTTGCCGATGATAAGTTGAACTTTTTTCAGGTCGCTCTGCGTGCCGACGGCCAGGACAACATCGCCGATATGCAGGATGCTGTCATCATGAGCGATCTCCACATTGCCTGCGTGATGAATGCGGGAGATGACCACATCGGATTCCTTAAAGGCAGGAATCTTTGCGATGGCCAGTCCGTCAAGGTTGACATTGGTGATCTCAACATTCATGGTGGCCAGTTTTTCATCATTGCCCAGATTGGCTTTTTCAATCAGCAGGGCTTCCTGTTCCGGATTAACTCGGAAGATGATGCGCAGCAGGACCATCACCAGGATGACGCCCAGCAGGCCGAACGGATACGCCACTGCCATCGCCGGCGAAGTAATATTGGCCGCGTCAACGGCGCCTTTGGCGCCAAAGAGCGACTTGAGCGCTTCGCCCGCGGAACCCAGTGACGGAGCATTTGTTGATGCGCCGGCGAACAGGCCGGCGGCCGCGCGGATATCGGTATTGGCCCAGTAAGCAAACGAAACGGCAATGGCCGCGCCGGTCAGCACTGTGCACGCCGCGAAAATATTCAGCACAAGTCCGTTGCGGCGAAGGCTTGCTAAAAAGCCCGGGCCAACCTGCACGCCCACTCCGTATACGAAGAGAATCAGGCCAAAGTCACGTGTAAATTGCAGCATGTAGTCGTTCATGGCATCTTTGCCGACGTAAATGCTCAGCAGCCGGCTGATGAGAATGCCGGTGAACATGGTGCCCGGGATGCCGAGCTTGAATGCGCCGCCGATTTTGATGCTGCCAAGCGCCAAGCCGGTGACCGCGCACAGACAAATGGCAAATACCGTCAGTGCCATAGAGTCCGGCTTGAACATTTCCCGAATGATCCAGGAATCGCGAAGCAAATAGGACGTTGTGGTGGTTGCTGTTGCTGCGGCCGTTGCTGCCGCATCTGCAAGAACGAACATATGTGAAATCCTTCACAAAAAACAGAACTACTAAAGTCTCAAAAGCAGATAACATAGTCGTTTTTATTTTCTCTGTCAGCCCCTTTTTAATTATACCATACTTATCCTGTTTGTAATATACTATTAATAAATGAGTTATACATTTTATTTACAGGAGCGTATATTTCTCATGTGTTGAGATTCAGGTAAACGAAAAGGTTGCCCTTTTTTACTTTATGCCCCATAATATTACTATATTTGAAAAACTGGCGTTGTGGGTTTGTGGGTTTATGTCCGATAACTGACATTTCAAATATTTCGCCAATACCATGATGTATTTTGGCGCGTAGTACCATTGAGATGTCATCCGTTAAAAAGGATCTGATCTTGTCCGGAAACGTTTCCGAATCTCGCCGCATCGGCGGGCAGCGGAAGGCAGTGCTGTATTGGCTGTATCCTCTGATTACGCTTGGTGTCTGTGCTATTTTTATTGTCATGAGGGCCTGTGGTATCACACCTCCTCAGCAGTCTTTGTTTTTGCTTTTGGCGGTATTGCTCAGCAACGTATACGGCGGATTAATCCCCGGACTTGTCTCCGCTGTGCTTGGCTCGCTGACGATGGTGTATACCTACTCAAAAGCCGGCACCTTTTTACAATATGAGCCGGTTGATCTGCATCGTGCATGGCTTGGCGCGGCCATGTTTGTTATCTGCGCGGTTTTTGTCGGCAGGTTAAAAAATAAACTGGTGCGTGTTGAGGTTCGTCTTGTTGAGCAGCGTCTTGATGATTTTTCAAAACTTTTTTCATCGCTTGATGTGCCCATTGTAGAATGCAATTGGCAGCGGATACTCAGTGTGAATGATTCTTTCTGCAAGCTTACCGGTTTTGCACGCGAAGAATTGATTAACCAGAAGCCGCCTTATCCGTTTTGGCCCTCTGACGATCACGCGCGCACGGCCCGCGCGCTTGAGGCCGCCATGCGCGGCCAGGCGCACGAATTTGAGATGCCCCTTGTTCGCAAAGATGGCAGCCGGATTCCTGTCATCATGTATGTGTCGCAACTGAAGGATGACCAGGGCCGGGTTAATCGGCTGGTTTACAGTTATCACAATATCAGCGCGTTTAAGCGTACCGAAGAATCCTTGCGTGAGCATGAAAATGTGATCACCCAGGCCATTTATACTGCGGGTATGGCGGTTGTTGTCATTGATCCTGTCAATGATTTGGCGCAAATTAAGGGATGTTTTGAGGAACTTCACGGCCTGGTGCCGGGCAGTTTTTCGGGGCATATCTCGGAGATTAATCCGCTCATTCATCCGGATGATCTTGTGGTGATCAAGGAATCTCTTCAACGCGCTCGCGATGAGTGTGTGAATTTTGATTTGCAGTATCGCGTCACCATGCCGCAGGGACAATGGCGGCTTTTACGCGCCGCTGGCCGGTATCAGTATGATGATTCCGGCAAACCTTTGCGTATTTTAATACTGGTTCATGATGTCACGGCGTTGCGTCAGGATGGCATCCTGGCCACATACGGCAAAACCGTTGCCTGATTTTTCGCAAGCCTGATTTCTTTACACAAGTTTTTCTGTGTTTTGCGTGACTGCTTTTGCCGCCGCGGCTCGCAGTGAGAGCCGATCGCACATCAGTCCTAGCATGCGCAATTGCGGCCGGGCTTCTTCAAGCGACATGCTGGCGTCAATCACTTTGACCGCTTCGCGCGCAAGTTCAGAAAGCGCTGAAAAACCGACGCCCGTTGCCGACCCTTTAAGTCCCAGGCACAATGTGCGGGCCTTATCAAGATCGCTTGCCAGAATCGCGCTTTCGAGTTCCGATGCGGATTGCTTGGCGTAATCAATATATTCAAGAATGACATCCGTCATGCCGGGGCTTTCTTCAAGCGAACTGTAAAGCTGATCCGTTGTGATAAACGCGCCCACGCGGCGATGCATGTCAATCATCAGATCAAAAAGATCTTTGGCCTGATAAGGCTTATTAAGCACGATATCAACGCCGGCCTGTTTGGCGCGGCCCATACGCGAACCGCCGACTTCAGCCGTCAGCAGAATTGCAGGTCCGTTAAAATTGGCGGAGCGCATCTTTTCCACCAGCGCGATGCCGTCATCGCCTGCGCCAAGATGCAGGTCCGTAATCACAATATCAAAAAGTTTTTCCTTCATCATTTGCAGCGCTTCCGCCGCATTTTTGGCATTTGTCAGCTCAATGCCGCTGGCGCGCAGATGATGCGACATCAGCCGCAGATCAATCGTGGAATCTTCCACATAAAGCACTTTGCCATGCAGGTCCGGCAACTCCAGCAACTCCATGTTGCGGGAGCTTGAGCCTTCCTTATCAAGCAGCATCATGTGCGGCTCAATGCGGCGGTCAAATTTCACCCCGATTTCGTGCATCAATTCGCCGACATACCGGCAGAACGTCACCACGCCGTTGACGTTATCCACTGATCCGTCCTGCTTGGGCAGAGATATCCGGCACGATGATCCCGGATGAATATACGAACTGACCAGCAGCCCGATGCCGCCGCTTGATATATTGCGGCCATTGGCAAGTAGCTTGGTAAAACCGCCTCCGGGTTGTTCAACTGAGGTAATGATTCCCGGCTGGCGATAGGGGAGCCTGCGATCTTCGCGGCGGTCTTTCTCCGGCCTGCTATCCTTAGCTGCGGTATCAAGTCGGTTCAGGACTGCTGTTGAGTCAACAGGGACTTTCTCGCCATTCTCTGAACGCTTTTTATCAACGAGACCTGCCATGATTTTCAACCAAATAAAGTGTTGAAGTCAGCTACGCAGATAACATCGTCGCGACTAGTGCCTCTCTTGATGCATAAGATCGCAATGCCTAACAAGGGGATGCCCCGCAAATTTATTCACGTCCGGAATTATCCCTTGATAGAGCACAGGCATGCAGTTTCGCATTTCGCATTTTTCCGGGTATGATTTCTGACTTGTTTGAGTTTCGTGCTGCTCAATGCCAATGAGATGGCCGGCTCACTTTTTTGAGGAGTATTTTTCAATGGCTGAGTCTGTAAATCCCACCGGATCCAAAATGGACAAACTGGTTGCTCTTTGCCGCCGCCGCGGCTTTATCTGGCAATCTTCCGAAATTTATGGCGGTATCAACGGCTTCTGGGATTACGGACCGCTCGGCGTTGAACTTAAGCGCAATCTCAAAGACGCCTGGTGGCGCGACATCGTCCGTTGCCCCGGCATCGGCCCGGACGGCAATCCCCTTGATATGGTAGGCCTTGATTGCACCATTATCATGAATCCGAAAGTATGGGTCGCCAGCGGACACGTCGGCGGATTTAGTGATCCGATGTCCACTTGCCGGCAATGTAAAAAATTATTCCGGGCCGATCAGGTTTGGGATATGGTTGCCGAAAGTGACTGGTACAAATCCCTACGCGATATATTTGAACCGGGCTCAACCAATGATTCCGTCACTTTTGACAGCGAAAAGTTACTCAAATGGGCGCACACAAAAGGGAAAAAACAGGCGCCTGGCCTGGCTTTAGTACGCAATCCCAGCGTAACACTTTCCTGGATTTCTGAAGAGATACAGCGTAACCCTGAGCGGAAATATAACATCAGGGAAATGTTGCGTTACCTTGCCACTGAACAATTGGCAGCAACGGGTCTTGTTCCGCTTCCTTGTCCTAATTGCGGCGGCGATTTAACCGAGCCGCGCCAGTTTAACCTGATGTTTGAGAGTCATGCCGGGCCCATTAAGGATGATGCAAACAAAGTTTATCTCCGTCCCGAAACCGCGCAGGGTATCTTTGCCAACTTCCGCAATGTCGTGGACACGCAGCGTGTCAAGGTTCCTTTTGGCATCGCGCAGATCGGCAAGGCGTTTCGTAACGAAGTCACGCCGCGCAACTTCACGTTCCGCAGCCGCGAGTTTGAGCAGATGGAAATTGAATTCTTCATTCACCCGGCCACCGCGCACGAATGGTACAAATATTGGCGCGATACCCGCTTTGCCTGGTGGCAAAGCATCGGCCTGACTTCGCAGAATCTGCAATTGCGTGAGCATGATCGTGACGAGCTGGCCCATTATGCCAAAGAGGGCGCCGGCACCAGCGATATTGAATATAAGTTCCCGTTCACCGATCCGGGTTTTGGCGAGCTTGAGGGCGTGGCGCATCGCACTGATTTTGACCTGCGCCAGCATGCGCAGCATTCGGGCCTCAATGACAAGCTCAAGTATTTTGATCAGGCCAAGAATGAGCGTTACTTCCCGCACGTCATTGAGCCTTCGGCCGGCGCTGACCGCGGTACATTGGCTCTGCTGTGCGAAGCCTATCATGACGATCCGGGCCGCCCGGCCGGCGTTGTGATGAAGTTTCATCCGCGCATGGCGCCGATCAAGGCGGCCATTTTTCCGCTGGTGGACAAAGACGGAATGCCGGAGATCGCCACGAACATCTATAATGATCTCCGCAAAACCTGGAATGTTCAGCTTGATATCAAGCAGAACATCGGCAAGCGTTACGCGCGCATGGACGAGGCCGGCACGCCGTTCTGCTTTACGGTTGACACACAGACGTTGCAGGATCAGACCGTCACGGTACGCCACCGCGACAGCCTTCAGCAGGAACGCGTCAACGTGGCCAACGTCCGCAGCTTCCTGGCCGACAAAATTGGCAGGTAAGTTGTAGAAAACAATAACAACACCAATAAAAAAGCCCCGATGCTCATCCGCATCGGGGCTTTTGATTTTTGAGTAGACAGCAGACAATCAACTTATTGGGCTGACATACCTTATGCCCGTCCTTCTACGATCTCCCCATATATTTCTTTCCACTTCATGGCCGTGCGCGATGACTCAAGGGTATCGTAAACCCATTTGCGGCCATTGATGCCCATCTGCTTCGCACGATCATGATCAACCAGAAGTTCCTTGAGCTTTTCAGCAACATTTTCCGGAGTCTGGTTAATGAGCAATCCTGCGTTAGCCTCCAGAATTTCTCCGTAAATATCCACATCTTTGGTGATCAGCACCGGCGTTTCGCAGGCCAGCGACTCCGGAAAGACCAACCCAAAATTTTCCTGGCTGGTCGGTAAGGCAAAAATATCGGCCGCGCGATACGCCTGAACCTTCTTGAGCTTCTGGACCATGCCAATAAAGTGAACATTCTGGCCGAGGCCTGAATCTTTAATCTGCTGCTTGATCCGATGAATGTATGCTTCATCGCCCGAGCCGGCGATGAGCAAATGCAGATCGGGAATGGCCGGCAATAGCTTGGCCACCGCATCCACAAGGACATGCAGGCCTTTTTTCACATGTATGCGGCTAAGGAACAAAACCCATTTGCCACTGGCCGGGATATCCGGAAATGCCGCGCGAGATTCCGCCTTGTCGGGCAGAGTCTTGAATTGTTCAAGATTGACAACATTTGGCACAACAACAGTCTTGGTTTGCTTGGGCGTCCACGGCGCAGCCTTGGTGCGCTCTGCCTCTGCCGTAAAATGTATGGCGCTTGCGAAGCTTAATCTCTTGTCTTCAAATAACTTATAGTATATAGTTTTTTTGGTTGTCTTTTGGCTCATACTCCACGGATCAAGCATCCCACGGATGGAGCAGACATACGGTTTGTTGAGCTTACGGGCCAGTGCGCACGCATAATTATTCAGCGGCTGCCACATGCCATGAACATGCAGCACATCGGCCTGAGATAAACGTTCCCGCAGGGCAGCCTTCATCTCCGAGGAGACAAAAATAGGCAATGCCGGCGGCTTAAGAAGCTTAACCGTCAACCCCTCCGGCGGCGTAGCCCACGGCAAATCCGGCGACCCAAAACGATACGCCAGAATATCCACCTTCATCCCGGCCGCAACCAGCGCACAAGACGTATCCTGCACAGACCTGGCCACACCACCCGCCTCTGTCCCCAAGGAGCCAGTAATGTGGAGTATACGGAGCGTCGCTTTCATCATATGATAAGTGTAGCACAAGATTGTGAAGTTCTCATCCGTGTAAGTAAAATTATGTATTGTATTTACGTATATTAATAGACATTGTGGTGTGCCTTAAGCTAAATAAAGAAACTCAACATATAAGTTTTCCTTAAATCATGATCTGAATTGCAGATAAATACCGATCAGTTACAATCATAAAAAGTTCTTCAGTGTAGAATTTTGGCATTCTTGCAGATGTATCTTCTATAAAGCCCGGTTTTTATCAGTGATGATGTGAAAGACGATGGCAGACAAAAAACGTATATTATGGGTTCATACGCAGCCAGAGTACTATGTTAATTTGATGATTGATGCATTGAATAAATGTAGCGAATACCAGTATGACACTGCATATATATACCGAGGGCACGGATTATATTCTGAGCTGGCGGTGCCGAAAACCGGACAACATTTTTTTTTGGATCCTGGTGCCAAATTTTCGAGACCTGATCAACTAACTTATTGGTTCCGCCGGCCAAATTGGGAGAAAGTTATCGATCTCAATGCGTATTCCGCGCTTGTTGTAGCCGGTTATGCTGGAGCTACCCAAAGATCTATTTTCCGGGTATGTTCAAAATACCACATACCCGTTGCCATGATGTGTGATAGCAACTTACGTAGTGATCGAGGGAAGACCCCAGCGATCAAATTCAAGCGTCTTGTTAAACGAATATGTTTGCAGCATATCATTCAATCTGTTGATGTGTTAATGCCTGCCAATTCTTTGGGCAATGCTTATTGGCGGTATTATGGAGCGCCACGACATAAAATTAAAATAGCCGCATGTTATGCTGATTATGATCGTATTAAAGAATCACTCACTACTGATCGCAAGGACGTTCTGCCTGTCTATGATATTTCAAGCGATCGGAATATTATTCTTTCTGCCGCACGCCTTATTCCTGTTAAAGGTCTTGAGCTTATGATTCGTGCGTTTCGTGAGCTTAAGCTTGGCGAAAAGGGTTTTGTGTATGCAATTGCCGGTGTTGGCCCCCTTGAAGCAGAATTAAAAGCGCTGGCCGGCGAAGAAAATGGCAAAGGGATTCGCTTTCTTGGTTTTGTTCAGCCCAAAGACCTGATGAAGCTCATGGTTCATTCATCATTGTTTGTACTCCCGAGCCACTATGAACCTCATGGTATCGTGATCGGCGAAGCCGCCGCGGCCGGTACTCCACAGTTAGTCAGTGATGTCTGCGGCGCGGCTAAAGATGTTGTTGTTGAAGGCGTCTCCGGGTGGACTTTTAAGACTGGCGACCCAAACTCCTTCACTCAAAAGCTCAACATGGTTTTGAGTGACATGCCTCGTTTGGAAAATATGCGGGAGTCATCTCGCCGTACCTGGGAAGAATGGTTCAAGTGGTCAAATCCTGTAGTGGTTGTGGACCAAATCGTACACGAATTGATAGAAAAGAAATCCAAAGCCGCCACTCGCTGATATCCTTTTTATGCCGATAATCCAAATATTGGCCATATGCAACAAATACGATTGGGCGGAAACGTAGTCGTATAGAACCTCAGTTATGTAAGGGCCTCGCGTGAAATTTCCACGGGTTGGCGTATTTAATACCATGTTGTGGCTGCTCGCATTTGCAGGCGCATTCTGGCTATGCATTTGGCCAATGGTTATGAACAGTGTCGCCCGGCATTCCTGGCGGCAAATTCCGTGCATCGTCAAATATGAAGAGCGTGAAAATCTTGAGCGTTATCATTATGTGCTCAATGGAGTAAAGCATACAAATCGCCGCCGTGACTTTTGGGAAGCAGGCGCGGGTGAATCAGTTCGCTCTCACAATTTATCCCTGCCGGATGGCGATAGTCGTACTTGCTATGTACATCCTGCGGATGATAACAAGTCTGTACTTTACCTTGAGGGAATTGGTAATTTATCACGTTCGGGCCGAGCTATTGGTCTTTCAGCAGTACTAATTGCGTTCGCGTTCGCGTTGACATTCCTCGGCCGGCGAAAACATAATGCGAGCCGCGCATGAAAGTTCTGTTCTTAGGCCATTGCTTTCCCAGGCCGGACAACCCCATCCTCGGCGTATGGGCGTTGGGCCAGCTACAGGCATTGGCGCGCGCCGGAGTTGAACTTCATGTCATGTCCTTTGGCCCGTATGTCCCTAAGTTACTTGCATTAACCCCTGGCGCTAAACGGTTTGCAAATTGTCCTGAGTCCCATCAATGGGACAATCTCACAGCACATTATCCGCGATGGGCGTTTTATCCCGTAGGCCCAATGCGCCGGATCAACGACAAATTTCCTTCATTGGTGATGGAGCTTGTCTGGCTTTCGGCCCGTGGCGCAATCAAAAAAGCCATCCGGCAATTCAAACCTGATGTTATTTACGCCCATCATTCACTGCCAAACGGTTATCTGGCCTATCGCGCACACCAAACCTTTGGCGTGCCTTATGTTGTAACCGATCATGATTTTGATGAAATTGCTGCGTGCCAGACGAATCCGTCCCGCAAAAAGATTATGGCGAAAGTTGCCAATAACGCGGCCACGATGGTGGGGGTCTGCAATCGCATGCAGCAACTCACCCAGCAGATCTTTCCGCAGGCCCACACTGCTGCCGTGCTTAATGGTACTGTGCCCATTCCAAAAGACATTCTGAACAATCCCCGGCCGGCGGAATGGGCCGGCAAGCAAGTTATCTTCAGCACCGGCAATTTTTACCAGAGAAAAGGCATTCCGTTATTGGTTGAGGCATTTGCACTTATGGCGAAGAGGATGCCAAATGTCCTATTACGGATTGTCGGCGATGGCGCGGACCGGCCGCAGGTCGAAGCGCTGATAAAATTGCATAATATTCACGATCGCGTCACATTGTTGGGCGGGCGTCCGCATCGGGAAGTATTGCAGGAAATGGCTTGGTGCGATATGTTCGCGCTTATCGGGTGGGACGAGCCTTTCGGCGTGGTTTATGCTGAAGCTATGTCATTGGGTAAGCCGATTTTATGTTCAAGCGACTGTGGGATTAACGATGTTGGGATTGACGGCGTCTTCGGCCGGTCCGTACCGCCCAAAAACGCAATCGCCGCGTCCGAGGCCATGATCGACATGCTTAGCCACCCAGACAAACTAACCACAATGGGCGCGGCCGCAGCAAAAATGGTTCAAGAAAAACTGACGTGGGAAGTAAATGCGGAAAAGATGAAGGGTATTTTGGTTAATTGAATTTGGTGAGTGCGCATATGCGTTGTCTTATTTTTGAACCGGATTTTTCAGGTCACCGCCTTAATTTCGTTCGTTATATAGTAGAAGCACTCAGTCAGAATAAACATGATATTATTTTGGCAACGTCCCAAAAAACACGTGATAGTGATGAATATGGTATTTTTTTGAAACCTATCGAATCAAGTTTTGTACTTGATAGCTGGATTGAAAATCGCAAAGGTGTATTAGCACATGCGATGGGGCGTATTCGTGACTTGCGACAAAGCATATTGCGGGCAAAGGCTGAACACGTATTTATTCCTTCAGCAGATGGGATGGCTCAAATCCTTGGTTTTTATCATTTATTAGGGATGGACCCACTGCCTAAAAGCATACCAGTTGATGCTCTCTTGTTGCGTGGAAATTTTGCATATGATCAAAGTACCTGGCAATCAAAAATTAAGGCAAATTTGGGATTATTTGCTTTACGTCATTTAAAATTACATCGCCTTTTTTGTTTAGATCCGTTTGTTTGCGAATATATTCAAGAAAAGAAAATCAGCTTCAGGACTCATTTAGAGCCGATGCCGGATCCTGTAGAATGTGGAGTGCATCTCGCAAAGTCTGAAGCAAGGCAATTGTTTGGGATTCCATCAGATGCCAGGGTGCTTGGATGCGCAGGTGTTCTTGATGAAAGAAAAGGAATTGACTTATTAATTCAAGCTTATGCAAATGCAAAGCTTACTGAAAAGGATTGTTTGTTTTTAATTGGCAGAATGTCGCCAAGCCTCAAACAAAAAATAAGTGAACAAATTAGATTTTTAGTTGATAATAAACACTGTATTATCGTAGATCGTTTTGTTGCTGACCAAGAATTTACGGCGGCAATAGATGCGATGGATGTTGTATGTACTCCATACCCTCGACATATTGGGTCTGCAAGCATTGTGATACGTGCCGCTGCGGCAAATCGGCCCGTGCTGGGATCTGATTATGGATGGATTCATTACGCTATAATAAAATATAAATTGGGATGGACATGTGATGTGCGAAATAACGAAACATTTGCAACTGCTATTAGTAAGGCATTAAATAATGTACACTTGAATGTACCAAATAATATTGTTTGTACGTTTATACAAGAGTGTTCAATCTCACATTTTCAAAATCAATGGATTTCACTATCTAGTTGCGGGCAAAGAACATAGTGAATTAGGCAGAAAATAGATAAATAGATAGAGGTTACTTAAATGTGGATGTTGATCGTATTATTAATCATAGCTGCATCTGCAGATGACCGAGGTTGGGCTTATCCACTGCGTTTACAGTTGGGTCCTCTTTATTTGAATGTTTTTCTTCTGGCTTTAATTTTAACAACAATTGTTGTCGTTATAACAAATTTAGGTCATCGAGAAAGGCGTGAAATCCAATATAAGCATCCACTTATTCATGTTGTGTTTTTATATATAGCTGGCTTATGCAGCGGTGTATTTGGTACATTTGTACGTGACTCGTCATTTCTTCTCGTTCGCGAAGTGGGGTTTGCTGTTCGTGACTATTTGATTATGCCATGGGCTATCTTACTTGGTTATTATGCAGTCAAATCAATCAAATCTGCTGCATGGTTTGCAAAGGGCTTTATATTGGCCGGTGTGGCTGTTTCGATATGTCAGATGATTTTTTTCCGAACGGCTTCAGCCGAATTTACATCAAATACCAATATTAATGAATTACGTACAAATGCTTTTGATATTGATTATGCATCAGTAACAGCGGTAGTTCTCTGTTTCTTATTTCTTGTTCGTAATGAATTGATTAGCCGGGCTAAAATGATAGCTGCTATTTTGATATGTTTATTAGGAACATTTATAACACTGCATAGAAGTGCGTGGTTAAGTGCTGCAATGGTTTTTTTGAGTTTACTCATGCATGCTCCGAGATCAAGAAGGATATTGGTCTTAAAATGGTTATTTATTTTAATACCCATAGGATTGGTGACTATATTTCTGTCTATCAATCTAGCATCACGATTCACACATAGTGATTTTGCTGCCAAAATGGAAAAACGAATTACAACAATGATGCCAGGATCAGAAACAGAAACGAAGCAGAAAGCATGGGATACTCGTTTGCCGGGTATATCAAGGGAATTGGAATTGTGGAGCGGGAGTCCTGTCTGGGGACGGGGGTTCGGAATCCAGGAACAATTGTCTCTTGGTGGTGAACGTAATCCTGCATTTCACCATAACGCGTATACGGATATATTAGCAAAAAGTGGTATCATTGGTATATTACCATATTTGATAACGATTTTTGGAATCATTGTTATTGGAAGACGTTTGGTATTGCAGGCGGAAACTCGTTTGGATGGAATTATTGGCGCCTTTGCGTTAGGGGTCGGTTTCCTGTCATTATATGGTGGAATGATGAGCTGGACATTTAATGGGCTTAGAACGGGATTAATGCTTGGATTGACCACCGGCGCCATCATCAAATACCGTGAAATAAGATTAACGGAGATCTTGGAAAACCAATATTTACAGGAATTAAGAGATAATCAAATTCCGTATCTGGCTACATAATGCCTCCTCCGCATAGATGGGCTTATCTGGAACGGGTGGAACAGGCAGCATCAACTTCAATATTGATTCAAAGCCCTCCAGAGTATCATATTGAAAAATACCTTTTAAATGTGATGTACTGCGGGCTGCAATCGTATTAGCAATGACAGGAATCCCCGCCATGAGTAATTCAGGAATTCTGGTGAGTGCGCCGCTACCCTTACGCTGATGAACAACAGAAGCCCTGCATGTCGTCATATAATGGTTTAGTTCCTGCTCAGCTACAGTTCCTCGAATGGTGATGTACTCGTTTGACGCATTTTTGAGGCGTTCCGTACCGGATCCGCACACGACGGCTTTTGATTTCAACAACGTCAGATATTTAATGATTTCCCTCATGCCTTCTTCCGTCGGAGGATTAACGGCGGATCCTAGTACCAGCAGCGTTTCATCTTGATTACTATGTAGCCTATTATGCCTAATATTCAAGAGGTTTGTACGCACATATTTTGGTGGATAATAGGGAAGATAGCGTGATTGTATATTCAGTGATTGTAGCAGCCATTGTTCTTCACTGGATATACAGAATACCGCACTGGCTAATTTTAATGATTCAACCTCTTTTGATAGTCGTGACAATAATTGTTTATGCATCAGCGGCGTATTACGATATAAAACAAAGCTTTCGATATTATGTGGTAATGCAATAATCGGGAATTTTTTCCTGTGTGCAAAACGGGCCATGGCTGCACTCCTGGTCATTTCCCATAATAAAAGGTTGTTTTTACAATCTACTGCATTTTTATTATTTGACCATTGTTCCACCGCGAGGGATGCGTATTTTAGGCCTTGCATAAACCGAAAATCACGGGTCCCAAATTTTGAAATATAATAAGTGATATTCTGAACGTATTTTTTTACAGACTGTGGCGTTTTATTCTCCCATAAATCAATAATATGAAGATGATTGGTATTTAATATTTCAAATATCTGCGAAGATCTATGATAGCCACCATTGGCGCCATTGCCGACAAACGCGGACCATCTCAACAGATTTACCGTATCCGTGTTTTGTCTCATTGATGAATTATTGTCCAGCAGGTTTTCGTTATTTATCATGCTTTTTCCTGATGTTAAAAATATGCAAAATTTCCTTATATTCATCATGTTTTACATAGTAAATAATCAATAGGTATGTGACTGCAAATGTTGCCGCCGTGATCAATGTTTGTATCAAATAAAGGTATCGTTGATGGATATTGGATGGGAAAAGATAAAATCCAACGACGCAATAGAACATTAATTTGCTTATACCAAGTGCCATGAGAGCAGCGATAACCGGGACACACAATGTTGTCATCAGTTTCCTAAGTTTAACGTAAGGATAGCCTGCTACATATATTTCAACGGGACCAAGTATTACTGCGCCATGTAATGCCACTGCAAGAGAAACGCTGATCAATTGACCAAAATACGATGCTGAAATAACCATGATTAAAAACATGGCGGCCGAGATAATGCTGAGTAACAGTTGAGTACGATACCTTCTCTGCGCCTGCATCATTGGACTAGCAATGGCACTTGTTACCCGAATACCCATGCCTATACTGAGTATTTGCAACGGCAAAATAGATGCCCACCATTTTGTCTGAAATATCAGGTGTATGATGGAATCCGCGAGAGCGGTTTGTAAAAAACCAAATGGAATGGAAACAATGGCTAGAATTGATGTGACTTTTAAGAACGCATTTATTTGGCGTTGAGTATCGTTTTGCAGAATACTAAGCATTGGGAAAAGGACCCGTGAGAGATTATTTTGGAAGAGTTGCAATACCTGTAGGGATAAATTAAACGCAAAATAATATACGCCAACGATTTGGCTATCATAAAAATAGCCGAGGACAATATAATCTCCCTGGTTTATCAGAGTCCAGAAAAACCTGGTTGAAAACAGTGTGACTGTATCGCGATAGAATGTTTTAATAATATTGAATTGCGGTGAATGAATACGGATGGGACATAAAATGCAAAAAGTCAGAGTCTGAATGAGAGCTAGTATGACTTGTGGTATTGCGATGCTATAAGGTCCAAAATGTAACGCTGCAAGCATGATTGTTAATGCAATGGATATCAAATTCGTTACAGTGTTGACAACCGCGATTGTTTTGAACCTCATATCAATGTTTAAGCATGTAATATTCACCAGTGAAATATTGGATAGTATGGGCTTTAGCGTTAGTATTAACAGCAGGCCGATCAGCCTGGGTTCATGGTAAAAGAATGCTGCGAATGGTGACACTATCGCTATGAAGAATGCTCCGATAAATCCCAGTGATAATGAGATCCAAAAGGCTGAACTTACAATGTTATTAAATTCTGTTTGTCGTTGAATAAGTATCGTTTGAATGCCCGGCTCGGTCATTAAATTGATGAATGCAATAACGGTATAAGAAAGACCAATAAGCCCAAAATCATCTGGTATCAACAACCAGGCAAGAACAAATTGGCAGATGATCGCAGTACATTTATTAGCTAATGTTTCTATAATTGTCCAGCACATGCCATGAATGGCTTTGGTGCGCAACCCTTTAGGTTCAGGTGTATATTCCAGTCCATCTGATGCCATGTCTTTGAATTCATCGGTCATTCATATTACCTAGGAATATAAATATCAACGTAACAATCCTGAATGGTCATCCAGATGACGCCTGATCTGGCGCGCTGGCCTACGGACGGAGCCGGTGGCTCTGATACAGTACTATTTTCGGATGGTGAAGTCATGAAAAAAGGATAACGGATATGAAATAAGTGCACAATGATGCACAATGGTTATTCATCGTTTGTGCATATTGAGATAAAGTGAAGAAAATCAGATGTGAAAATAAAGTTATCGGCAGTGCCAGGGTTGGCCGTTGGGGTAGAGGTCGGCGGTGGTGCGGGGGATTGGTCACGATCTTGAGGCGTTTGGGCCAAGGAATGGTCCCAAAAGGCTTTGGGGCCATATGCAGGTTTGTGGTTTATCGGCTCCATTCTTGGGGGCTCGCTGATATTTGCGAATATTACTCGATTCAGCGTCTTTGCCACTGGGCCGGCATCATGCGCATCTGCCGGCCACCTGCTTTTCAGGCAGGGCCTGGTTAATCAGGCGATTGAATCAAAATCTGATTCGTTCAGTGCGGTTTCTTCGGTTTCTGCCATGACACGAAATAGCGTGACGGCCCGGTCAACCTGGCCAAAGATATCTGTTGATTCAACTTCCACCGTGTGCGTGCCGACGCTCAGTGTCGCCGGCATCGGCGCCTGCCAGATGTGATGTGAATCCGGTACAGATTCAAGCAAATAAAAGCTGCCGAGCCAGGGCTTGTTTGATTTTTGCGTGGCAAAAACCCAGCTCATGGACGGATCAGGCTGCGACGTAAGCTCCATCGGAAGCCAATGCCCGTCGTTTACGCGCATGCGGATCTTTGATTTTGGCGATCCGGCGAAAATGTTCGCCCGAATCATTTCTTTTTTCAGCCGGGAAAGTCTGATTCGCGGCGAGACAAAAATATTCATCTGGTAATCGTCAGGCCCGCGCGATGGCTTATAGCGAATTTTATAGCTGTCTTTTGTGAACGTGATAAACGAATATCCGTTGGGCGTTCCGTCGCGCGCCTGGCAGGTGGGGATGCGCAGTTCGTCAAACATGCCGCGGTAACCTTCGCCGCGCACGCAGATCGTATTGAAATGATGATGCAGTCCCGGGCCGCTAAAACCGCTTTCCGGTCCGTGAAAAGAATGCTTCTGAATGTGCGTATGTCCGGAGATTGACAGCGTGTGCGGCCGGCCGCTGATGAGATTCATCAGGCGTTTGCAGAATGCTTTATCATCATCACCTTCGCCGGTAATCGGAATGTGCATGCAGATGACAAGTTGGCGGTCTTTGGGGACTGTGCGGAGATAATTTTCTACAAATTGCCACTGATCATCGCGCAGGCCGCAGGTATAGTCGCTGGCAGGGCGCGCTTTGCCTTTTTCCGCCTTAGCGTCATCAAGTTTAACAAAAGGCCGGCGCATGATATTTTCAAGCATCAGGAAACTGACCGGCCCATATTCAAAGGCATACATCGGCGGGCCATAAATAGACCTGAATGTTTCGTCGGCCAGTTCGTCATTCGGCGTGATGAGGTTCTGGTCATGATTGCCCGGCAGCACATACCAGGGAAACTGCGTTTTGGCCTGCATCTCATTGAGCGGCAGAAACATATGCAGCAGGCCCACGTTCACCAGATCGCCAACGGAAACGCCAAACGCCACATCCTTAACGCGCGTTAATTCCGCAATGGTATCGCGCGACATCCACTCAACCTGCCGGTCATGGGTCACTTGCGTATCGCCAAAACAGACGATCTTAAATTCCTGCGGTTCAGCATTGCTGCGCAGCGGAAAATCAATGGCCGGCGGCAGGGGGCCGGTCGGTTTGCTGCCGGGATAATACAGAGACTGATCAACGCCGTCGGCAAGCGCAGGATCGCTCGGACGCCATTTGGGAGAGCCGGTGGGCCGGTGAAAATAATAAAACTTGCGGAGATTCAGGTGATCAAGCGGGATCATCCATTCGCTGGGCTTTATGACGAAAATAATCTCTCCGTCGGCCACGCTGATGCGATAGCGGCCGTCCGCGTCCGTGCGCACAATGTCGTGTCCGTTTGAGACCAGCACATTGGGGATGCCAGGCTCACCGATGTCGCGCACGCCGTTGCCGTTGAGATCATTAAATACGACACCGGTGGCCATCTCGCGGTTGCCGGTCGCGGCCGGATTGCCCAATACAGAACTATATTGTGACGCCAGCAGCGTCGCCCCGGTTACGGCCATGCCCGCGAGCACATCACGGCGTGTGATTCCTTCAGCCATTGCGTTTACCTTCATTATGAAAAAAGGGGAGATCGGCAGCCGTTACACATTCTCATCCCGGCCGCCGATCTTTTTTATCGTCATATTTCAGTTGGCATCCATTGCGGCAAAGATGCCGTCAACATACGGATTATTTGTCTCAACCATGTCGGTGAGGCGGATGATGTATTTCTGAATCGGGCCGTATTTCTGCCATCCGGTTGATCCGTCTGCGCGCAAAAAGACCATGCCGTCCAGGTGGCCCCAGGATACGTTGGTCGTGTTGCGGATCAGATCGCACATGATGACCTTATTTTCAAAGTTGCGCAGCTTGGGCATGGCCGCATCCGCCAGAACCACCGGGTATGATTTTGCAAAAATCTTGATTGACGGATTACTTTCGCTTACCCACTGAATGCGGTAGTCGCCGCGCATTGAATAACTGGCGCGCACGTTACGATTTGACGGCAGCACGGCCGGCGGCGGCCAGGTATTTGATGATGAATTGTACATGTGCAGTTCATCTTTCATTTCCGGGCAATACACGACCTGCGGCGAGTTCAGCAGGCCCGCTTTGTAATACCGGCCGAAAAGATTGAGCTGCTCTCCGTCGCGGTTGAACCAGTAATTTGACTGCTTATCCACTGCGGCGCAGGCAATCGGCACGTACTGATTGTATTCCTCGGCATAAAGCGAATTGATAATGCCCATTGATCGCATGTTAGCCAGACATTTAACGCGTTTGGCCTGCCGGCGCGCGGATGACAGCGACGGCAAAAGTATCCCCATCAGGATTGTTATGATCGCCACGACGACCAGCAATTCAATGAGGGTAAATGCGCGGGCGCGGTTATTTCCGCGTGATGCGTTATGTTTTGTTCTACTGTGATCTTCTTTCATGATTGTTCCTTCATCGTAAATTCACTTCACCACAAACGATCACGCCACGGGAATATGTTCCGGATGAGTCATAACCCCGTCCTGCCAGAACGGGGTTATGACTTCTGATTGCATTTATGATTGACGATTGCGCTGGCGCCGCATGAGCATGGCGCCGCCGCAGAGCGCGATGGCCAAAGAGGCCGGCTCGGGCACAGGAGATTCAACAACAGTTAACTGAATATCGCCCGAGCCGGCGAGGTAATTAATCTGAAATGAATTGATGCCGGAGACAAACACCGCATTGTCTGCAAGCCCCGCAAAGGTGCCCGTGAGCGAATTGGTGTCGGCTACGGTCATGACTGTGCCAAGCGCAAGCGCCTGGTCGGCCACAATGCTGATGCCTGATTCGTCGCCCAGGTTCAGGCTGCCGGCCACCAGTTTGCTGCAAGTGCCGTCTTCGTTGATCAAAATTTCAAGCATGCCGTTGAGGCTGACGCTGCCGTCAACCGTGAGCTTGTCCGCGCTGTCGGCGCCGGGGCTCAGTTTGCCGCCTTTAGCCACGATGACATTTGTGGTGATGCGTCCCTTGCCGCCGAGCGTGCCGCCATTTTCAACATACCACTGGCCGCCGGAATACCACATGTCGTCATCGCTCTGGTCGGCGTTCATAAACAGGCGTCCCTGTTTGACCGTATTGCTGCCGGACCATTCTCCGTTGGCGTTGATAGAGACGTCGCCCGCGCCGGTCTTGATCAGGTTGATATTGCCCCAGATGCCAAGTTGGTTGATCGCAATTTTGCCGGCGCCGCCGATTGAAAAATCAACCGTTTCTCCGGTAATGCCGTCAAGATCGTAAATACTGCCGGTCAGCGTGAGTGTGCTGGCGGCATTGGCATTTTCGAGGCGAGCCGTGATATTCGCGCCGTTAAATGCGGTATTCTGAAGGCCGATGGCGCGATCTGTTGTGGTATCGCCGCCGGTGTACACCAGTGCGCCGTTCTGGCGCTCGGTGGCGGTTGTCTGGCTGATCTGAATCATGCTCTTTTTAACGCCGGTGCCAAGCGCGCTTGTCACGCCGATATTTTTCAGTGACGAAA
Organism: uncultured Phycisphaeraceae bacterium; assembly: GCA_964610975.1. Lineage (GTDB taxonomy): Bacteria > Planctomycetota > Phycisphaerae > WQYP01 > WQYP01 > CAZSYN01. The sequence continues at coordinate 75,310 of CAZSYN010000013.1, read as the reverse complement.
CCTGAAGCGTGCCTTCGGCCGCGATCACCGCGCCGCTGAATGTGCTTTCGGCGGACGTCATGATCAGCGTTCCGCCGCCGACTTTGGTAAATCCGCGGTTCAGACCGGTTGTGGCATCCGGCGGAGTGACCGGAGCGCTGATGGTGAAAGAGATATCCGTATCCGCGGCGGTTGCGCCGACGCGCCAAAGCTGATTGTCGTTGGCATAAAGCCTGATTTTGCCCAGCGGCAGAGTGCTATCAGTTCTCCCGGCGGAAATAGTATTTCCGTTGGTCAGTACCGTGATGGTTTCCGCGCCGTTATACGCCGGTGTCAGATCAAGAAACGCGCCATTGGTGCCGGAATAATGAATGCGGAGATTGATGCCTGCGCTGGTGTTGTCAAAAAGTATGTTGCCGACATTAGGATCGGTGGAGGTCCGGAGATAAATCATCACGGTGCTCGCGCCGCCGGTCCACATATCGGATGCGAAGCGGATATTGCAGCGCGTACCATTGTCCGGTGCAAGGCCACCAACCCAGTTTTCCGGATAATAGTCGCCGGAGTTGGGCCTGATCCAGTTATTGACGACAGCTCCGCTTCTGACTGCGCCGCCGATCCACGTGTATGTCGGGTCATCCGCATACGCGCGCAATTGCGTCATGCCGGCCGTCGTAATCGCAGCAAGCAACATCATCTTTGTGATTTTCGTGTTCATGTCCCCATTCCTTTTTAATTGACAATTTTTAATTTAATAATTGTGAATAAAATGAATATCCGCATTCAGAAAAACTTATATTCTGGCGCGGTGACGATTCAGTAATTCTTCCCGTGGTTTCCGGGTGCTTTTACCCGGCACCGGCGCGCTTTCGTATTCAACATAGATATTGGCCGTTGCCGGATATTTTTTTCTGTATGCGATTCTTTCAAGCGCCGCGGTCACAATCACCTCGTAAGGCATTCGGTACGTGGCCAATTGCGGCAGGTCATGCATCGGCGTTACTCCGTTGACACCCACCAGCGAAAGATCTTCCGGAATCTCAATGCCTAGCCTGGGCATATCTCGCCAGAGCTGATATGCGTGGCGATCAATAGAGCAGACCATTGCCGTGACGCCCATGAACCACAGGGACTTAACCAGTTCCGGCAAATCATTGACGTCATAATTTCTGTAAGGAAAACCGAGCACATATTCAGGATCGTGCGCCAGTCCCGCGTTGCTCAATCCCGTTAAGTAACCAGCAAACCGCAGGGCCTGCGTGGTTTTGTTGATGCCGACATTGGCATCCGAAATATAGCCGATCCGCCGATGTCCTATCGCAACAAGCTTTTCTACGGCGCGTGTCGTATCGCGCGCCTGGGATGGGCTGATGGTGTCAACGCCCGGTATGTTGTAGCTGTATTCAAGGGAAATCACCGGGGCGGTTCTGGTTAAGATTGCCACATATTCCTGCGGAAAAGGATACGCAAGAATAATTCCGTCGCATTGATTGTTCAGAATTTCCTCAGGAATTTCCGCTTTCTCCTTCTTTTCCCACAACAGGCCGGAATCCATAAATGTCGTAGATGCCGTTCCGCGGCGGGCATCGGATACCCTGTTGACGGCCGCCTGAAAATGGTAGCCGATAAAACTGGAATCCGTAGGCCCGCGTTCACGTCCGCACATGCAGCCAATCAGCACGGCCACATGCAAATTGCGTATGGGCCGCATTCCCGTTGAACTTCGCACATATTTTCGAGGTGTATATCCCAGTGAGTGTGCAGTTTCGATGATGCGTGTGCGGGTCTCAAGGCCGATATCCGGATGGCCCCGCAAAGAACGCGAGACCGTGGCAGGCGAGAGATTAAGCAGTTCTGCGATCTGCCTGACGGTCGTATGTCCCTTACGCATGGCAGAAAGATACACGGCCGGCATTCGCTTGGCTTAATGGGATTGTGTGTGTTGTGTTAAAATCAGGCGTCAGGGGTGAATGTTACGCAACATTTTTACGTGTTAACGATAATTTCTTCCGGCAGCACAATTTGTTCGCGCAGTTTGGGATCTTCGAGTGTTTGCCCGTAAATGCTTTTGAAATTTTCAAGCATCTGCATGGGTCTGAAGCTGCCGAAAATCTGGGCGCGCGCTTTATCCGTCAGCGGCCAGCGTAATGTTGAGTCGCTCATAAATTCTTCAAGTCGCGCGGCAATTGCGCGCGGCTTCCCCGGCGCAGTGAGCATACCCGTATAGTGATGCTCAACCATCTCGCTGATGGATTCTACGGCCGTGCCTACGATCGGGATTCCCGCGGCCATTGCCCAGAGCAACGGGCCTATCGGCATATCATTACGCGGCGTTGCAAGCATGATGTCCGCGGCCTGAACAAGCGTTGACCAGGGAATTTCCGCCGGCGCCTCGGCCACCATTTCCGGTGTCGGCAGCACTGTGGCAAAATTGTGAATATTTTCGCTGCGCTCATTCATACGCACAATCACGCGTGTGCGGGTAAACATTTGCTGCAAAATGGCCGCAGCCCACAAACCATCTCGATGACATGCCGCCACGCTGTCCCCGGCCAGCAAAATCACCGGCCCCTCATCAGCGCCAATACCCAGGCTTCGGCGCAGCTCAAGCGGTAGCGCGCCTTTGGCTTTGCCCAGCGCAATCCCAGGCCGCACGCGCAAAGTACGCGGCGGGTATGTTCCGGCCGAGAGCAACTGCCGATGCAAATGCGAAGAACCTGCCGTGATCAACCAGGGTTGATACCGCGAAGTCAGCCGCATCAACTTGCGCTGGCGCGCTGTCAGCGGCGCGGCCTGCGTATGTATCCGCGCACCCTTAAACTGCATGCTGACCGTAGCGGCCACAAGCCCGCGCTCTCCCCATGTGTGTATGTGCGTGGGAGAAAACCTGCGGATCAGCTTGCCGACTCCGCGCCAACCGGTAGGGTCGGCCCAGCCAACGGTACGCCGCTCATGAATAATCTCTTGCGGAACTCCCGCGCGCATCGCCATTTCTGATACGTACCGCGGACCCATGACGCATACGCGATGCTCTACGCCCGAGCTTTGCGTGACCAGCAGGCCCAGCATCTCGGCGGCATCTTCCGGCGTTGACGGATCAATAATATGCAGAGCGAACATGCCGAAAGTATACGGCTTTGCCGGCCGTTTGTCGTCTCATGCGGATCGTTTATGAAAAACGTGTGACGCGCGGCATGTCACATGGTTAAAATGACCGCATGGCCAAATTGCCCGCAGATATTTCCGCGCGCCTGCCGATTCATATCCGGATCGCTCCGCCAAAGGCGGAGGATCTTCGCGTCATTGATGATTTTCTTGCCTATGTGGATTACGAACTGGGGCTCTCGCCCAATACGCTACAGGCGTATCGCGGTGATCTGCATATGTTCGGCGGTTTTGTTAATGAGCGGCTTAGCGGAAACATGCTTAATCCGCCCGGCGGTTGCGTGGGCGGTTATCTTGAGTACCTGAGCAAAGAACGCCGCTTTGAGATCGCCAGCATGTTGCGTCATGTGGCCACGCTGCGGATGTTTTACAAATTCGCGGTCAATCGCAAATTCACCGCGGTTAACCCTACGGAAGGAATGGACGCGCCGCATCACTGGAAAAAACTGCCCGACGTATTGACGCGCGAGCAGGTGAATAAGCTTCTGGCGGCAATTGATCCGGCCGATCCGTTTGCGTTGCGAGACAAGGCCATCGTTGAGGTTTTTTATTCAAGCGGACTTCGCGCCTCAGAAATGGCCGACCTGATTTTGCAGAATGTGCATCTGAATCTTGGCGTACTGCGTGTTTTGGGCAAGGGGCGCAAGGAACGAATTGTGCCCATAGGCGGGCCGGCGTCAGATGCTGTTGATATTTACCTGACCCAGCTTCGCCCGGTTCTTTTGGCCACGCAGGGACATGGCAAGTTCACCGGCAAAGGCGGCGATCGCGTGTTTGTCTCGCGCGCCGGCGGGCCTATGACGCGTATCTCGTTATGGCAGGTTTTAAAGCGTTTATCCAAAAAAGCCGGGTTGCCGCCGATTCATCCTCATACCCTGCGCCACACTTTTGCCACACATCTGCTTTCCGGCGGCGCCGATCTGCGCGTGGTTCAGGAACTTCTGGGACACTCAAATATCGTCACCACGCAGATTTACACACATGTGGATCAAGACCGCCTCAAGTCAGTTCATCGGCAATTTCATCCCCGCCAATAGGCTCTGTGCCAGTCAAAATCGGCAAAAAATGCCGATTTCTCGTAAAACTATCGAGGATCTGGCAAAAATGCCGATCTTCTCCCAAGCTTTTGGCATATAGTTGTTCAATATGTCAGGTTTTGGCGCGTTATAGTTACGTAAGATGACGCAACGGGGCGGCATCCCCGACGAAGAGATACTCAGAGCCTATAAGACTTCTTTGCTGACGGCCATCCTGATGCAAAGATTGTGTGTGAATTGACAGGGCACCGGGAATAGGTGGATTATGCTGGCACTGAGCCGCGGCGAAGGACAAAGTATCATTATTGACGGACGCATTGAGGTCAAGATCGTCAAGTGGTCTCGCTCAAGCGTGCGTCTTGCGATACAGGCGCCGCGTGAAGTGACGGTTGATCGCGACGAAATCTGGCGAAAAATGCATCCTGGCGAGGCTTCTCCGCTTGAAAAAGCGGAAGCTGAGCGTCAGGCCAAGCTGAATCAGGCCGGCGGCGCCGCGCCTCCCGCACCTCCGCACGCGCAGGATGATAAACCAGGCGAAGCACCACACGAATAACTCGTGCATAACGGGATAAACAATCATGACATTACGAATTTCCCTTGCGATATTGATGGCCGGTCTGTTTTTGGGCGCTGCGGCAGCGCCGGCGGTTACGCTTGTTACCGAATCCGCCGATACCGCGCCCGCATTACATAAAGTAGCCACGACGCACAAAGCGGCGTCATCCGCCAAAGCCGCCTCAAAAAACGCCGCGACAAAACCTGCCTCATCAAAATCACCCGCCAGCCATAAAGTCGCCGCGCCGCGTGACAATGCAGAACCGGCCACAACCCGCAAATCATCCTCGGCCGATCATGATAAAATTCCCGCTCAGCTTCGCATCAACCTTGCCTGGCAGATTGCTCTTGAGGCAGCCGATTTTTCTCCGGGTATTCTTGATGGCCACTTTGGCCGCAAGAGCGAATTAGCCCTCAAGGAATACGCTGCGCGCTATTTTCCCGGCAAAGATAAATATGATGCGGACGTTTACCTTGCTCTTGATGTCAATACGGATGACGCAGTTGTTCCTTATACGATCACCTCGGCCGACGCCGCATTGATCGGCCCATTGCCGGAAAACTGGAATGAAAAAGCCAAGCTTGACCGCCTGACGTATGACACCATGATTGACTGCATCACGGAAAAATTTCATTGCACGCGCGGGCTTTTACAGACGCTCAATCCGAATATGAAATTTAAGTCACTTGATGTCGGCCAGACTCTGCTGGTGCCGAACATTCGCCCATTCCCGTCAGTTGCTGTTGAGAAAACCGCGCCGGCAAGTACGCGCGCTGCTAACAAGGCGGATCATATTGAGATCAACCTTGCTGAAAAAACATTACGTGTCTACGACAAAAATGACGGGCAGGTGGCGCTTTATCATTGTTCCGTCGCCAAAGATAAGGCCAAATTGCCGGATCGTGATGCGGTGGTTCGCACAGTGGCCATCAATCCGGAATACAAATTTGATCCCAAATACTGGCCTGAAGTTAAAGACGTTGACCGCATCCTGATCATTAAGCCAGGCCCGCGCAATCCGGTCGGCGTTGTCTGGATCGGCCTTGATCTGCCGGGTTACGGCATACATGGCAATCCCAAACCGGAACTGATCGGCAAAACCGGTTCGCATGGCTGCTTCCGCCTCACCAACTGGGATGCGCTGAAGTTGGTCAACGTGGTTAAAGTCGGCATGACGGTCAAAATGATCAATCCGGAAAAAGAAGGCGCTAAGGAAGAAAAAGATTAAAAGAAACGCGAAAAACGAAACGCAAAACGCGAAACATAAAATTCTCGTGGCGATAAAGAACGCTCCTAAACCCCATAGTTTTATACTCTGGGGTTTTTCTTTGGGGTGATATTTTTCACGTCATACGGACCACGCCGCACGGTTCACGAATTTTCCCTCTTCCTCTCCGCCACAATTTGCTATAATGGTCGTTTTCGTCAATTTTTCATGTTTAGGACACGAGGGCCATGAGTAATCAGAGTATTGCGGAACGGTATTCGGCGGCGGTCATCGGAAACTACGGGAAATTGCCCGTGGCGCTGGTGCGCGGTGCCGGTTCGCGCCTCTGGGATGCTGATGGCAAGGAATATATTGACCTGTTTGCCGGTTTTGGCGGTACCGTGCTTGGCCACGCCCACCCCAAACTTGTTGAGGCAATCCGCAAGCAGGCCGAAACACTCTGGTGCGTCGGCAATCAGTTTTATAATGAGCCCCAGGCGGAACTGGCCGAGCAGATCAAAAAGCATTCTTTTGACGGCCGGTCCTTTTTCTGTCATTCCGGAGCGGAAGCCAACGAAGCGGCAATCAAGCTGGCGCGTCTCTCGGCCGGCGAAGGCCGCAACAAAATTATTTCGTTCCTGAAATGTTTTCACGGCCGCACGATGGGCGCTCTCTCCGCCACGCCCGGACCATATCAGAACGGCTTTGGCCCGATGGTTCCCGGTCACGTATATGTGCCCTATAACGATCTTGCGGCGCTTAAAGCGGCCGTTGATGACCAGACGGCCGGCATTATTTTAGAGCCGATTCAGGGCGAAGGCGGCGTCAACATTCCCGGCGATGATTACATGGTCGGCGTGCGAAAACTTTGCGACGAAAAAAATATCTCGCTGATTTTTGACGAAGTGTGGACTGGCGTCGGCCGCACCGGCCGATTCTTTGGCTATCAGCATTTCCTGGATGGCAAGGGCGTCACGCCTGACATCATGAGCATGGGCAAAGCTCTCGGCGGCGGTATTTCCCTTGCCGGTATTATCGCAAAGCCGGAAAAAGCCGCGTTCTTTAAGCCTGGCACTCACGGATGTACGCTTGGCGGTAATCCTGTGTGTGCGGCCGTCGGCGCGGAAGTCTTTAAAGTCATTGAGGAAGAAAAACTTCTCGCTCACGCTACTCAACTGGGCGAAAAGGTGCAGAAAACCATTCGTGGTTTTAAGAGCTTTGGCACAAAGATCAAGGCTGTGCGTGGCCGTGGATTGATGATCGGCATTGAACTTGATATGCCTGATGCCGGTAAACTTGTGCCGATTTGCCTTGAGATGGGCCTGAATATGAACGTCACCCGGAAAAACATTATCCGTGTTTGCCCGGCCATCAACATTGACGAAAAACTGATGACGCAGGGCCTTGAGATCCTTGAAAAAGGTATCGCTGCACTGTGATGATCTTAAAAAGCCCCAGGCTTTTATGGCCTGGGGCTGTTATAACAGAGGCATAACGCTGGCGCTCAAATTCTCAACGCTGAGGAACAATCCTCATGAAGTGCGAAAAATGTAACAGAACCGCGGTCGTTCACCTGACGGAACTGATGACCCTGCCCGATGGCAGCAAGCAGGCCATTGAAGTTCATCTGTGCATGACGCATGCCGTTGAGGCCGGCGCACTGGCATCTGGCGAAATTCTCTCAAACAAAGTGGCCGCCAGCAAGCCGGATGTCTCGCCTAAAACCGAAAAGGAAAAAACGCCGCCTACGGCCATTACGCCAGTTGAGGCTCAGCAAACCGGCATGACGGTTTCGCGTCAGGATCAGCCGCAGGAACCGGTTAATCCTGATGTTTGCCCGATCTGCGGCATGACCTGGGCCGCATTCAAAAGCGGCGGCGTCATGGGATGCCCGCATGATTACGAACATTTTGAGCAGCGCATTGCGCCGCTGATTCGTCGCGCGCAGGAAAACGCCACGCAGCACGCCGGCAAAATGCCCACGCAATTGCGCCAAACGTCACCCGCCAAGCAGATTGATACTGCGCGTCTGCGCCGGGAACTTGAGCAGGCCGTTGATGCGGAAAATTACGAACTGGCGGCCAAACTGCGCGACGAATTAAAAAGCCTCGGAGAGTGAGCGGGGGAGGGAAGGAAAAAGTAAAAAGTAGAGAAGTAAAAAGTCAGAAGTAAAAAGTCAGAAGTAAAAAGTCAGAAGTAAAAAGTCAGAAGTTCGTCTCCCGTTGAGTAACTCATTCAGCATTCATCATTCAGAATTCAGCATTTCTCTCATTTCTTTCTCAGCATGGCTTGCCATTGCGCTACGGTTGCGCCGATGAGCAGGTTGACGTTGGCGTTCATATCAAGCTGAAGTTCCGCGGCGCGTGCGCTGGCGATGATCTGGCGCGCGATAGCCGGGTCAAGGCCGGCGGTTTTGGCCGGCAGCGTGACGGCGTGCGCGGCCGAGAGCCACTGGCGCATGCGGTCATCAAAATAATCCGCCACAATGCCAAACATCAGCGCCAATCCGTCGCGCGTGGCCTGGTCTTTTGAGCATAGCGGATCGTTCACAAGCCGCAGCGCGGCATATTCGCCGGCATAGGCGATGAGCGTGGCGCCGACATCCGCCGGGCCGGCCTGTCCGGCAATCAGCGCATCAAGCAAGCCGGAAATATTGCGAGCCCATGCCAGCATGCCGCCGGGCGTAAACTTGCTGGCAACTTCCGTATCGTCGCTTTCGGCCGATTTCTTGGCCGCGCGCGCCGCGGCCTGGCCGTTTTTCTGCTCAATAATCTGAATGTCTTTGGCGTGCGAAAGCGCTTTGCCCAGAGATCCGTGCGAAAGCCGCGCCAGCAACCGCGCATCTTCCTGCGCCATGCCCCGGCCGATGAGTCCCTGAATCACCGTGTCATCCGGCAACTCGCCAAATAACACCACCTGCGAGCGCGAACGTATCGTTGAGAGCAATTCCTGCGGACTGCTGGTCACCAATACCAGAAACGAATCCGGCGGCGGCTCCTCAAGCGTCTTTAAAAGTGCATTTTGGGCCGGCGGCTCCATCAGATCCGCCTCGTCGACAATAAACCATTTTCCCCGGCCGCGGAAAGAACGCTTATAAATTTTAGACTCAACCGGATTATCCGGATCATTTGAGCCGGTGATCTCGCCGCGAATAACGGCGATTGACATCGTAGTGCCTTTTGATTTGCCGGTTTTGTCATGATAGCGGATGAGTTCTTTGGTGATGATGTGCAGATCAGGATGATTGCCGGCGTCAATCGCGCGGCAGCTTTCGCAGGCGCCGCAGGGCAACGTGAGCGAAAAATCAGCCGGAAGCATCGGAATGCTTTCTCCGTTGGGCCGGCGTGTGGGATTATCGCAGAGAATTGTTTTGGCAAGCGCAACGGCAAAGGTCATTTTGCCCACGCCGCGCGGGCCGGCAAAAATCCACGTGCTGGCAAGCCGGCCGGAAGCGATGGCGCGCTGCAAATGAGCCTGCGCGCCGGGTTGTGAGAGAATATCAAGCATATACGTAGGATACAGGTTAAGGAGCAAACGCGAAAGACATTGCGCTGTGCCATCGGCGGCAACGCGCCGCGCCGGCTATCGGGGCAAAGTAAAACGCGAAACAAAAAGCTTACGCAGCCTTCTGTTTCGCGTTTTGCATTTAGCTCTTCGCGTTTGTTTTAGCTCTGTTTGCCCTTCTTCTTCTTGCCATACTTCTTCTTGACCGGAGTTTTCTTCTTGCTCGGCATATATATCACCTTTCTGGTAAGTACATTAAGAGCGCAACAAGTTACCTCGGTCATCGGCAAACTGCAACTGCTTACTGCATTTCTTTTCAGAATTTATGAGCAGGCAGGCGCTGGTCAGCGGCCGTGTTTACGCCAGAGCGAAGCTATTTTGCGTGGCCAGCGGCCCAGGTTATTGATCAATTGCGACCGGCGCAACTGCGACTGTAGCGTTTTAAGCTGCGGGTCTTCCGGGCTGATGTTCATGGCTTCCTGTAGCCAATATTGCGCACGGGCGTAATCATGCTTGGTAAGGTAGGCCAGCGCCAGGTTGTGCATGGCAAGCGGGTATTGCGGCTGGCTGCGCAGGGCCAATTTGCATTGGGCGATACCTTCGTCGGTCTTTTTGGCCAGCAGCAGGGCGACGGCCAGGTTGTGGCGCGCCGAGGCATTATTGGGATTTTGCGTCAGTACGCGCTCAAAAGCGCTGCGCGCGGAATCAAGCTCATTGAGATCAAGCAGCAGATTGCCAAGATCCGTCAGCACCTGCTCATCAAGATCCGGCTGGGCAAGTTCGCAATTGGCATGATACAGAGCTTCTGAATCTTCGCCCTGTTTGCGGTAAATCTGTGCGATTTTTAAGTGTGCGCCGGTGAATTTTGAATCATACTTCAGCGCGCGGCGCATGAGCGTGAGCGCATTGGACAGATCATTATTCTCAAGGGCAAGCTGGCCGAGATTGTAGTGCGCCGTGGGTTCTTTGGGATCAAGCTCAAGCACCTGGCGGAATTTTTCAGCTGCGGCCTGAATCTGATTCATCTCAACGAGAAGTTCGCCCAGATCAAGGAGCGTATCAATATCGCCAGGGTTGGCGCGGAGTTCCTGAATAAAATGCTTGCGCGCTTCATCAAGCGCGCCTTTGGCCCAGTGAACTTCGCCGATGCGGGCGTGGGCCTGCGGCATGGTGGGCTCAAGCTCAAGAGCCTGCGTATAACACCAGAGTGCGCGATCATACTGCCCGCGCGCCATGAGCGAATTGCCCATGTTGCAGAAACAATGCGGGCATTTTTCACGATATTGCCGCGCGAGATAAAACATCTCCTCGGCCTTGTCATGATCGCCTTTTTCAGCATACGCGCTGATGCGATTGCAGTAACTTGGTTCGTAGGCGGGATCAATTGCCTCAATGCGCTCAAAGTAACTGATCGCCTCGTCATATTTGCCGAGACGAATCAGATCAGAGCCGACAAAGTTGAGAATCTCAACGTCCTCAGCCTCCATCTCAAGCGCACGCTCATATGCGGTAATGGCATCCTGGTAACGCTCCATCTGGTCATAAGTCAGCCCCAGATTAAAGTACCATGAGCCGTTATAGGGATTGATGCTGATGGCGGCCTGAAGTTCAGAAACGGCTTCTTCCCAGCGGCCATGCTCGTAAAGCTCATGGGCTCGCTCAACCCGTTTTTCTGCTTCATCCCAATTTGACATCGTCTGGAATCTCCACGCGTTAGCTATGATGCTAACAAGTCGGAGGCCCAAAACCAAGTGCACTTTGACGGTATGTTGCGCCAAGAGTAAACGGAGATATGACCCTTAACGGGCAGGTGATCGCAAATATCGGCCAGATCAGCGGCTACGCGAGGATATCAAGCAGGGATTGCTGCTGTTTATTCTGCATGCTCAGCACTTTGGTCTGCGCTTGAAGTTGCAGACTTTGCTGCATCAGTGTGACATAACCGCTGGCGTAGTCCGTATCGGCGATGCTTGAGTATGAGGATGACATGTTGATACTTGCGGCCGTGAGGCTGTTGATGGTTGTCTCGATTTGGTTGGTCTGAAAAGCGCCGATGCCGCCGCGCGCCTGGGATGCGTCTTTGATCGCCTGGCTGATGACCTGGCCGGCGAGTTCCGGATCGCTGCCGGAAGAAAGGCGCCCGGCCGTGTACAGATCCGCCAGCGTATAGGTTGTGCCGCCGCTGTCGGTTGTGGTTCCCAGAGACATGGTGCTGAAGCTTGGGATATCCGTTGACGAACCGCCGGCGCTGAGCGTTGCCGTGCCGGTGAGCAACTGGTGGCCGGCGTAAATGCTGCCGCTGGCGACGCGATCAATGTTTGACAGCAGAGAGCTGATCTGCATTTGGTTGGCGGCTTTTTGTGATGCTGAGATCGTATTGCCCGCATTGGCAACCTGTAGCGACTGTATCCTGCTGAGCATGCCCGTGATTTGACCGGCCGCGGCATCGGCGGTGGCGGCTTTGCTGCTGGCGCGTTGGGCCGAGGTTACGGCCGCATTGTTGCTGGCCATTTCCTGTGCGAGTTTCTGGCTGGCAATCAGGCCTGCCGGATCATCGGCGCCGGAGTTGATGCGATTTCCGGTAGAAAGCTGGCGCAGCGTGTTTAACTGCGCATTGCGGGTGCGGCTCATCAGATTGAGCGTGACAAGCGAACTGAGATCACTGCTGATTTGCATACGCGCTCCGCTGGTGCCGTTTGTAAAACCAAGCCCCATTCCTTTTATAGGATGGGGCACAAACCCGTCATCGCTGGCAATTGCTCATGATCGCAACGAATCGTTCACACATGATGACGCACTCAATAGGCTTTTGATCGTTCGCACATCCATTGTGCCCCGCCCCGTAAAGGAGCGGGGCTTATAATTAACGCCACTTATGCCAAATGCCGTTTATAGCATTCGCAACAGGTGTAGTTTTCAATTCAGATCCGAATAGGGCAAATTAAAAATGGTTTGTCCGATAAAAACAAAAAAGGCGACATGTGAGCATGTCGCCTTTTTAAGATTCGTGATGATCAATTTTTTACTGCGGCAATTGGCCATTCCAGAGCCGGATGGCCTGAACGTTATACCATGTGCCGCCGATGTCGGGATGCTGATAACCGGTATTGAGCTGGCCGCGAAGTTCAACAAGTTCGCCGCCACGGTAACCGATGAGTTTTTCCGGCGGCATCAGGTTGAGTTTGCCGGTGTAGTTATCGGTTTTGGGAAAGCCGTAAAGGATCACCCAAAATGGCGGATCTTCCGCGGATTTGCCGGGTATGCGCTGAAGTCGGCCGAAGACTACACTGTAGTCGGCGGCGTGCCAGCCGGGATACGGATCAGGATAGCGATGTTTGCCGCCGCAGCCCGCCGAGAAAAGCAACGCGAATGCCGCCAGAGTGATCAGGCATCCTGTGGCCGCGATCCCCGGAAATCCGGCTGATTTTTTCATGGCGATGATATCCTTGTTATTTCTGATAGCCGGTGATCACGGTGTGAACGCTGAGGCTGTTGGTGACGCCGACAATCCCCAGCGGCGCGCCTGCGACGATCACCACTTTGTCACCGTCATGTGCGTAGCCATTTTTCAGCAGCAGGGTGTTGATCATGGCCGGCAGATCATCAAAATGTTTTGGCAATTCAGCGATAAACGGCTTTACGCCATAAAACATGGACATGCGCCGGACCGCTGCTGAATCAGTTGAGAAAGCCATGATCGGCACGCCCATGCGGTTTTTAGAAAGATACCGCGCAGAGCCGCCGGCCTGTGACCAGACGACCACCATTTTGGCGTTGAGATCTTCAACAATCGTTTTACATCCGTGCGCGATGGCCGCGGTACGGTGCTGTGTTTTTTGAAGAATTTTGGGCGCCGGGTACTCAATTTTGTTGCGGGCAATGTATTCTTCGGTTTGCTCGGCGATTTGCTGAAGCACCAGCACCGCGCCGACGGGGTATTTGCCCACGGCCGTCTCGCCGGAGAGCATGCACGCATCGGCGCCGTCAAGAATGGCGTTTGCCACATCGCTGACTTCCGCACGCGTAGGCGTTGCGTTATCAACCATGCTCTGAAGCATTTGCGTGGCCACGATCACCGGTTTGCCGGCTTCGTGACATGCCGAGACGATGCGTTTTTGAATCACCGGCACGGCCGTAAGATCCATTTCGACGCCAAGATCGCCGCGCGCCACAAGCACAACATCCGAAACCGCGATGATGCTGTCAAGATCATCAACGGCCTGCGGTTTTTCTACTTTTGAGACAACGCCGATGTTGGCGCCGCGCGACTTGATGTATTGCTTAACCTGCTCAATTTCGCTGGCGGTGCGCACAAAACTCAGCGCGACATAATCAAGACCCTGCTCAATGGCAAAGTCAATATCATGCCAGTCCTTCTTGGTGACGCTTGGCAATGCCACCTGCGTATTGGGGAGATTAAGGCCCTTGTTGCTTTGCAGTAACGTGCCCAGCGTGATCTGGCAGCGAACCAGATCCTGCTGTTTCTCCACCACGATCATGCGGACGTTGCCGTCATCAATCAGCACGCGCTGGCCGACTTCAAGATCGTCAATCAGGTGATCATAATTGCTGCTGATGACATAATCTTTGCCGACAATGGTCTCGCGCTGAATGGTGACCACATCGCCTTTTTTGATCGGCATCGCGTTATTTTCAATCGCGCCGATGCGGATTTTAGGTCCGCAGAGGTCACCCATGATGGCCACGGGATGATCTTTGACGACCTCACGGACCACCTTCAGGTAGGCCAGGCGCTGCTCTTCAGTGCCGTGAGAAAAATTGAGACGCAAAACGGAGACACCGGCCTCAAGGAGCTTTGGCAGCACCTCGGGCGTAGCGCAGGCGGGTCCCAGTGTTGCAACGAATTTGGTTCGTGGACGATTCATGTCAGCATTATGCCGGTCTTTTAGAAAAATGGTAGCGATTTTGAGAATGAACTTTACCGGCCCATTCCCAATTTATCGCTGCCTGAATCATGAGCAATGCTCACGCTACGCAATCTCAAAGAGTTATGAATAACCTACAAATTGGTCGCATTGCCTGCGCTATAAGCTTTTGCGAAGATTCTTTCGCCATGCTTACTTCTTGGGCGCCGTCACCGTGGCAATTGACAACTCCTTAAGCTGTTTGGGCTCAACCGGGCTTGGCGCTTCGGTCATCATATCCGTGCCCGACTGAGTTTTCGGAAACGCGATGACATCGCGAATGCTGGCGCGATTCAGCATCAGCATCACCAGGCGATCAAGGCCAAGCGCGATGCCGCCATGCGGCGGGGCGCCGAAGCGCAGAGCATCAAGCAGGAATGCGAATTTACGTTGCGCGTCTTCCGGAGAGATGCCCAGCAGGCCGAAAATTTTGCTCTGAATATCTCGCTGATGAATACGAATTGATCCGCCGCCAAGCTCAATGCCGTTGAGCACAATGTCATATGCTTTGGCGTGAACCTGTGACGGGTCTTTATCAAGCAGCGGCAAATCTTCGTCCTTTGGCGCGGTAAACGGATGATGCTTGGCGATATACCGGCCGCTTTCGGCGTCAAATTCAAAGCTCGGGAAGTCCACAACCCACAGAAATTTGTAGACATTTTCCGGTATGAGGTTGAGCGTGCGGGCAAGCTGCTGGCGAAGTTCGCCCAGCACGCGCCAGCAGACCGCTTCCTTATCGGCGCAGAAGAGAATCATGTCGCCGTCTTTGGCGTCGGCCAGAGCGCGAAGCTCGGCCTGTTTTTCCGGCGAAATAAATTTGGCCAGCGGACCGGACATATTGCCTGCGCCGGCGTCGCCGCCGAGTTTGAGGTAGGCAAGTCCTTTGGCGCCGAACTTTTTGGCTTCGTCAGTCAGCCCGTCAATTTGTTTGCGGGAAAGCGCCGCGCCGCCCGGAACATTGATCACCTTGACCTTGCCGCCGGAATCAACGGCGCCTTTAAGCACGCCGGCTTCCGTGGTGGTGGCCCAGTGCGAAACATCCTTAAGCTCAAGGCCGTAACGCATGTCAGGTCGGTCAATGCCGAAACGATCCATTGCTTCCTGATAAGGCATGATCAGGAAGGGCGCCGGCAGATCAACATTGAGAATTTTTTTCCACAAACGCACAATCAGATCCGTGATGAGCTTGATGACTTCTTCGCGGTCAATAAAGCTCATCTCAAGATCAAGCTGAGTAAATTCAGGCTGGCGATCAGCGCGCAGATCCTCATCGCGGAAGCAACGGGCGATCTGCATATAGCGATCCATTCCGCCGACCATCAGCACCTGCTTAAAGAGCTGGGGGCTTTGCGGAAGGGCGTAAAAACTGCCGGCCTGAAGTCGCGAAGGCACAAGAAACTCGCGCGCGCCTTCCGGCGTGCTCTTGTAGAGGATCGGCGTCTCAATTTCTACAAAACCATGCTCATCACAGTAATCACGCATGATCTTGACGATCTTGTGGCGCGTGACCAGCGCATCGGTCATCTCGCGCCGGCGGATATCAAGATAGCGATACTTCAGGCGCGTATCTTCGTTGACCGGCTCACGCTGCGAGGGCGTAAACGGTACCGGATCGGCCTTGTTGACCAGTTCGGCAACCGTCACATTCACTTCAATTTCGCCGGTGACCATTTTGGGGTTGATATTGTGGCCGTCGCGCGCATCGACTTTTCCCTTGACGCTGACAACATCTTCGTTGCGCAGCACGCCGCCGATTTTGTGGGCGTCGGCATGATCCGGATGAAAAACGATCTGGGTGATGCCGCTGCGGTCGCGCAGGTCAATAAACACCACGCCGCCGTGATCACGGTACGAATTAACCCAGCCGGAAAGCGTAACTTCCTGGCCAACATTGCTTTTACGAAGCGTACCGCACATGTGCGATCTTTTGATCACGAGGAATCCTTTCGTTCACAGCCATCAAGGGACAATCACAAAGATCGTTATTTTCGCATTTTGCGAGCGATACGTCCAGAAGAGGGGGAAAAACGCGAAAGACGAAACTCAAAACGCGAAACCCATGCAGGTTGCGTCCTCTGTTTGGCGTTTCGCTGTTCGTCTTTCGCGTTTTCCTATTTGGGTTGCTCGCGCATCCATCGCTTGACAATCTCCATGGCCGGCGTGCCCTGAAGAGAATAGCTGCCGTGATCTTTGATGCCGTTTGCGCCGGGGCGCCATTCCCATACCAGCGCGCCCATAAAGCGATGTGTCGGGACGTTTTGCCACGTGTCTACGAAGCTTTCGTAGGCATGTTTCTGCTCATCAAGATTAATTTTGCCGTCTGCGACGTAATTCCACGGTTCCTCAATGGTATTTTCGAGATTGTGCCAGCCGACTTCAGTAAAGAGGAATGGCTTCTTTTGCTTTTCGCAGAATGCGAAAATCTTTTTCTTGATCGGCTCCCAGTTCTTGTTGAGCGTGGCGATGCTTGCGCCGGTGCCTTTGGCGAGTTCGTTGTAGTTGTTCATGCCGATGTAATCAAGCTGATCCCAGAATGTGGGAATTTCGTAATGATCCCAGTTGGCGCTGTAGGTCAGTTTGCCTTTGTAGTTTTCCTTGATGGCCGCGATGATATTGAGCCAGCGCGCGCGCATGGTTTCGGTTGAGAGCAACTCAGAACCGACGCACAAGAGGTCAACATCGCTGCGGCGCGCCAAAGTGGCGGCTGTCTTCATGTACTGGCCGTAATTCCAGAACCACTGATCCCAGTCTTCCGGATTAATGACGCCGCGCCATTCTTTTGCGCCGGCGTTATCAAGCAGAACAATCGGCATGAGAATCGTATAAATGCCGCGCGATTTGGCGTGCTTGAGAATTTTCTGAATGTCCGCGGCCGGCGGAAGATTTTGCCAGTTGATGCGGACTTCGCTGCTTTTAACGCTTTCCTGTCGCGCCGCGATGACAAAATTGATGGCTGTACATCCCAGGGCATGAATATCATCAACGGCCTTGAGATACTCGTCCGTACCGTGCGGATTATTGAGCTGCATTGAAAAACCGCGGATCTGGTAACTTTTTTCCCTGCGCGTGGTGGGCGTGGGTGATTGCGCCACCGCAACCGAAAGCCAGCAGAACATACCAAGCAAAACCGCCGTCAACGTCAGGGAGGCAGCGCGATTCAACATTCAGTTCTCTCCAGAAGAAAGAGGCTCCTATTCTCAGAGAAGTTGCGATAACTGGCAAGTTGCCGGAGAAAACGGCCATTGGCGCATTGCGGAACTGGGCATAACATGGCGCTCTTTATAGAATAGCATCAATATACGCACAGGCGGAGTATTTGTGTCACAGCAGGTCAAAATAAGTCATCTTAAAGCGCCGGCTGTTCCGGACCCTTCGGGTACGGCCGTTGATGCGCAAATGCTGAATCTGTCAGCACAAGCGGAAACCCGCATGCCGCTGGGGTTGCCGCCGGTCGCCACGGCCCGGAGCGTGCTGATGCTCTCGCTGCCGGCCATCGGCGAATCATTGCTGCAAGCGGTGATCAGCCTGACGGATACGTGGATTGCCGGGCATATTTCGGATAACCCTGACACTGTGGCGTCCGCATCGGCTGCCATCGGCATGATGACGTACCTACAGTGGTTCAGCGGACTGATGACCTCCGCTTTGGGCGTGGGCGCAACGGCCATTGTGGCGCGCGCGGTTGGCGCGCGCCGGCCTCGCGTGGCCAACAGAACGGCCGGTACGTGCGTGGCGGCGGCATTTATTGTCGGGCTGATCGTCGCGGCGGGATTATTCATCTTTGCGCCGCAGGTATCGTATGCCTGCGGCCTGCGCGATCTGGCGGCGGAATATGCCACGCAATATATGCATATCATGACGATCACTATTGCCCTGGGAGTTACCTCTGGCATTGGCCTGGCCGCATTGCGCGGCGCAGGCAATACCGTTGCGCCAATGGTGATCACGGGAGTGGTGGCGCTGACCAATCTTGTCACGGCAAGCACATTTACTTTTGGTCATTTTGGCATGCCGGCATGGGGCATTCGCGGCAATGCGTTTGGCACAATGCTGGCGTTTCTTGTCGGCGGCGTGGCCACGCTGACGCTGCTGCTTTCGCGAAAAACGCGACTCAAAATTGAGCTGCGGCATTTTCGCATTGTGCCGCATGTGCTTTCGCGCGTACTGAAGATCGGCCTGCCAAGCTGGGCCGAAGGCGTATTATTATGGACAGGACAATTCCTGGTGGTGATCTTTGCGATTAATGCGCATAACGATCATGGCGTCACGCTTGCGGCGCATAACGCGGTGCTGCGCGTGGAGTCTTTGGCGTTTCTGCCGGGATTTGGTTTTGGTATCGCCGCATCCTCATTGGTGGGGCGCTACCTGGGCGCGCTGCAAATTGATCAGGCTGTGCGCGCGGCGCATATCGCCAAACGATTTGCACTGATTACCATGACCGTCGCGGCCGTGCCGATGGTTGTGTTTCCGCGATTCATGCTCTCGCTGCTGGTGCCCGCGCCGGCGGTTCTTGATACCGGCGCAATCCCGATGGTGATTGCCGGTCTGGCGCAGCCGGGGTTTGCCTACGCCATCTGTATGTCAGGCGGTCTTAAAGGCGCCGGCGAAACGGTGTGGCCGATGCTCTCAACGGTCATCGGTACTTTCCTCATTCGTATACCGGTACTCTTTGCCGTGCTGTGGTATTTTCAGAGCATCGGCAAGCCGCACCTGGCGCTTACGGCCGTGTGGGTCGGCATTTTTCTTGATCTGAATTTCCGCGCGGTGGTGATGTCTGTCGTATTTCATCGCGGGAAATGGAAAAAAATTAAAGTATGATGCCGCGCTAAGATTCTTCGTCAAAAGAAAATAGGATAATTCTAAAAAGACGCCCGATACGGGTAGTGATGCAGGAAATACTATGTTAAGATATTGTTAACAAAACAAATAGTGTTTGTGTTAACATATGTCAATTTCATATGAGGAGGAATTATGCGCGGCTTTCGTATTGTGACGGGTTTGTGTTTACTCTGCACTCTGATGATTACGCCGGTCATGGCTCAGGAACAGGCGCCTGCGGCACCAAAAACAACATCGGCCGCGGCGGAAAAACCGGTACGTCCTTTTAGCGAAATCCGCCGTGTTCTCATTATTTCCGTTGATGGCATGCGTCCTGATTTGATGTTGCGCGGCGATACGCCCAATTTGCATGCGTTATTTCAGGGCGGCTCATACAGCTTCTGGGCGCGCACCACGGAAGTCTCAATCACGCTGCCGTCGCACGTGAGCATGGTCACCGGCGTACCGCCGGTAAAACATGGCATTACCTGGAATGGCGATGAGCATAATGACGCAAGCCCCAAGTTCAGGACTATTTTTGATTATGCCAAGTCGGCCGGATACACGACAGCGCTGGCAACGGGCAAGTCAAAATTTGCGGTTATGGCCAATCGCGGCGGCGTTGATTTCCTGGCGATTCCGAAAGCCGGATCGCGCACGGATGACATGTCTGTGGCGGAAAATGCCGTCGACATCATCCGCAAACATCGGCCTGAAGTGATGATGGTGCATTTGGGTGATAATGACAAAGTCGGCCACGCCATCGGGTGGGGCACACCTGAGCAAATGGCTGTGCTTGCCACGGCCGACAAAGCCATCGGCGAAGTGATCAAGGTGCTCAACGAAACCGGCCTGGTCAAAGAAACGCTGATCATCGTCAGCGCAGATCATGGCGGAACGGGCAAATGGCATGGCGCGGATGATCCGCGTGCGCGTCATATTCCGTGGATTGCCAGCGGGCCGAAAATTCGTAAAAATCTTGACCTGACAACGGACCGCAACCTCATCATTAATACGGAAGATACTTTTGCCACGGCCGCATTTGTCATGGGGCTCACCCCTGATTCGGGTGTGGACGGTAAACCGATTCAGCGAATTTTTGAACGCGATGAATTGATTGAGCCCGCAAAGCCGAAGAAATAATCGCATAGGCGGTAAAGCGATCCGCTCCCCATAAAAGGTGACGGTCATTCTGGCGAGGATGACTGAAATACCTCCCGGCGCAGGACGATACGAGTGTCAGTTACTCACTCATTTTCGATTCCCGGGAGCAAACAATGACAAATCCTGCACTCACAACGGATGGCCGCCTTGTCAGTTCTTTTGCAACAGATCCTGACATGGCTGAACTTGTCGGCGTATTTGTGGAGGAACTTGGCGGGCATGTGACAAGCATGAAGACTGCGCTCAGCAGCGGCAATCTTGATGAACTTCGCAGCATTGCCCATCAATTAAAAGGCGCCGGCGGCGGTTACGGATTTATGCCGATCACCGAAGCGGCGCTGAAGCTTGAGACATCAATCAAGGTTCAGGCGGATATTGATGCGATTAAAGGCGCACTTAACGATTTGGTTGATCTCTGTAATCGTGCGTCAGCCAAGTAAAAACTGGCGGATATTTTGATTTATAGCATATGCCAAAAATAAATCAGACACGACATGCCGCCACGCTTCGCGGGGCGGCTCCGATAAACTTGTGATGCGTGATTTGTTTCTGGCAATCACCCTAAAGCAACGGCGTTTATGCGCGTAGCCTGATAAGCTGCTCGTGTAAGCGCCGTTGTGATATGGGAATAATCGTCTCAATTTCCTGCGTGTATTGCGAAAGGCGAAACTCCTCAAGCATCCACCGGAAATAGGCCAGTTCCGGATTATGCCGGCCCATCGCATCGTGGCGATCCTTAAGAACAAGATATTCGCGCCAATAGTTACCGACTGGTTCGCCGCGACGGGCATCGGCCTCTGCGCCGCCGAGTTGCTGAAGTTTGCTCAGCCGCAGTTCAATGCCGCGCAGGTAACGTGGATATTGCTTGAACCACGGCCAGGAAATATCCCGCAGAAATCCGCGATATATCAGGTGTTCAAGCTGTTCGCGCATATCGTAAGCGGCCGGGGTATATTGCGGATTGCTGAGACTCTCAAGCGCAATGCGCACACGCTGATGCGCCTCAAGCATGCCATGAATGATGGGCTCAAGATCTGCCGAAATCAGCATGATGCGCGGTACGGCAAATTCAATCAGCGCCTCAAAATCTCCACGATTTTTGACTTCTCTCGTAAACCCTTCGGCCGCGCGCTCGGCAATGCGATAGCATAAATCCCGGCGCAATTGCTGCGGATGATCAATCAACGCATAAAGCAGACTCATGCGATCAATCAACGGCAGATGCTCAACCAGATCGCGCAGAGGTCGGCCGAGCCGCAACATTAACAGGCGTATGATGCCGCGCGCGGTGGCTTGTTCCGCGGCCGTTTTGCTCTCCAGTAATCGCGCGGCCACGCCTGTTTCCTGATCAACCAGCGCCGGATAAGACTCAATGCTCACGCCAAATCGTCGCAGTGTGACGCGCTCCGGCAATTCATGCGTGGGCCAATCAAAAAGCGGTTCATGCGGCAAATCGGGTGATGTCAGCCCCGTTTGTGCTGCGGGTCGCGAGCGGATCAGTTTTTCCTGAAGTTCAGTCAGCACTCTCCCGGCTGCGAGCGTGTGATTTTTTTCGTCTGTGACGCGGATATTCATCCGCAGATAGGGCGCAAGCGCGTTTTCGCGCCATGCGTCAGCCGGTACTTCAATACCGACCATTGCGCTGAGCTTTTCGCTCATCATGGCCGTGATATGCCGTTGATAATCATCCTGTGTTAACGCATCACGCAGAGCCTGCGTAAATTGCGGAACCGGCACAAAACTTCGGCGGTACGCAGAAGGCAAAAGACGAATCAATGTCGCAATTTTTTCCGCCAGCATGCCTGGCACAAGCCAGCTCAGCGGCTCTGGCTCAAGTCTCCCCAACACATCAGCCGGAACATTCAGTGTTATACCGTCATCGGGCTCTCCCGGCGCAAAACGATAGGTCAGCGGCAGCGTCATACCGGCAATCGCCAGTTCATCCGGAAATTGATCGGCCGGTACCGGCGTCGCGCCTGGCTTGAGAAGATCCTCAATCTGCATAAAAAGGATGTGCGGATTATTTTGTTCCGCCTGGCGGCGCCAACCTTCAAATTGCTGGCCGCTGTT
Organism: uncultured Phycisphaeraceae bacterium; assembly: GCA_964610975.1. Taxonomy (GTDB): domain Bacteria; phylum Planctomycetota; class Phycisphaerae; order WQYP01; family WQYP01; genus CAZSYN01. Next base: position 52,885 of record CAZSYN010000013.1, on the reverse strand, counting down.
GATATTCTGCGGAATGCGCGTGGCGTAAAAACGGGCCTGCTCCTGGCGATCAACCAGCAGATCGCCGCGACGCAGTTTTGCCTCCATCGCCAATACGCGGCCGATCATCTTTTGATTGTGATGTGTAAATGGCGCACGCGAGCGGTAACTTCCGTCCGTCAACGCCTGAATAAACAGTTCATGCGAGTGTTGCGGCTCAATGGGGCCGTAATGTACACGGCGCTGAGGCACAACCACGAGTCCCTGCATCACGCGTTTTTCGCTGGCCTCTACGCGCGCGCGTTGCGGCTCCCAGCGCGGCTCGGAATATACGCTCTCAAGCAGATGTTTGGCCTCACGCTCAATCCACGACGGATGAATGCCGGCCACAGTGCGCGCATAAAGGCGCGTTGTCTCAACAATTTCCGCGGCCATCAGCCATTGCGGACCGTTCTTAAAGAGCGCGGAACCCGGAAATATCCCAAAACGCCGGCCCTGCGGCCCCTGATATTCGTGCGCATCAACACGCAGGCCAATGTGCGAAAGTAAGCCGGTCAGCAGTGCGCGATGTATGGCGCCGCTTTGGGCCGGCAACCGATTAAATCGCAATTGCAATTCAACAGCCTGCTGCTCAAGCTGTTCGCGAACATCTTCCCATTCGCGCATGCGGATGAATGAGAGAAAATGTTCGCGGCAAACTTTGCGTAATTGACGTTGCGGATAATCCTTAACGGCTTGTTCCCACCAGCGCCAAAGCCGCAGTAACGAGAGAAAATCAGACGACGTATCGCGGAATGGCAAGTGCGCAGTGTCGGCCGCCTCCTGCTGATCGGCCGGACGCAGGCGCGGGTCCTGAATTGACAGGCCCGCGGCAATCGCCAGCACATCGGTCACGCAGTTTTCTTCGTGCGCCGCCAGAATCATGCGGCCGATGCGCGGATCAACCGTCAATCGCGCAAGCCGTCGCCCCAGTGATGTGAGCGCATTCTCCTTTGTGACCGCGCCTAGTTCATGCAGAGTAACATAGCCTTCGCGGATTTGCCGCGCATCCGGCGGATCAATAAACGGAAATTCCGCAATATCACCCAGGCGATATGCGGTCATCTGAAGAATCACGCTTGCCAGATTGGTCCGCTGAATTTCCGGTTCCGTAAATTCAGGGCGATCACGGAAATCGTCTTCGGCATAAAGTCGCACGCAGATGCCTGCGCTCACCCGGCCGCAGCGGCCTTTGCGCTGATTGGCGGATGCCTGCGAAATTTTTTCAATTGGCAATCGCTGAACGCGGCTGCGCGGATTATAGCGGCTGATGCGCGCAAGGCCTGAATCAATCACATAACGAATGCCCGGTACGGTCAGTGATGTTTCGGCAACATTTGTTGAGAGCACAATGCGCGGCCGATCATGCGGCGCAAAAATCCGCGCCTGTTCTTCATGACTTAATCTTGCGTAAAGCGGAATGATCTCATAGCGCTGGCCGATGTGCACATCGCGCTTAAGGCCGTCGGCCATGTCGCGGATGTCGCGTTCGCCTGGCAAAAAGATCAGCACATCGCCGCGGCCGGCAATCTCAAGTTCCTGTATCGCGTTGACCACGCCCTGAACCACATCCGTATCGGCCTCATCTTCATCCTCGCTGATAAGCGGGCGGTAGCGCACCTCAACCGGATACGTGCGGCCGCTGACTTCAATCATTGGCGCATTGTTAAAATGCCGGCTGAATCTCTGCGGATCAATAGTGGCTGAAGTGATTATCACTTTCAGATCCGGTCTGCGCGGCAGAATCCGGCGGATATATCCCAGAAGAAAATCAATATTCAGGCTGCGTTCGTGCGCCTCATCGATAATCAGCGTGTCATAGCGCAGCAGCAGGGGATCGTTCTGTGTTTCGGCCAGCAGAATGCCATCGGTCACAAGTTTGATCAGCGTGCGCGGCGAAGCTTCTTCCGTAAAACGGACCTTAAATCCGACCGCGCCGCCAAGATTGACGCCCAGTTCATCCGCAATGCGCGCGGCCACGCTGCGCGCGGCGATGCGCCGCGGTTGCGTATGGCCGATAGCTCCGATGATTCCTCGGCCCAGCTCAAGACACATTTTAGGAATCTGCGTTGTTTTGCCGGAGCCTGTTTCGCCGGCGATGATGACGACCTGGTTTTCGCGAATGGCCTTAAGAATATCCTCGCGCCGCGCGGCCACGGGCAATTCTTCGGGATATGTCACAGTCGGCCGGGATTGTTCGCGCTGCGCATAAATTCCCTGAGATTTGGCAATGCGCCTGAGCAGATCATCGCGGCCATGAGCGCCGCGCATCACGCGCCCGGCCAGCGAGCGCAATGCGCCCCGGTCTGCGAGCATGCAGTTCTCAATCTGCCTGAAAATGTCATCCTGCGGCGGCAATGGCGGTCCTTATCATAAAGAGAAAAACATTATAGAGATTGCCAAAAACAAATCACGCGTCATAAGTTTATCGGGGCCGCCTTGCGAAGCGTGGCGGCATGTCATGTGTGATTTATGTCGGGTGCATACCTTAAGTCGCAATGTACTTTGAGATCTCCGCGCCGGTATGATTTTTATTTGCATCATATGATTGCGGGCGCTTTTCGGGTTAAGTCAACATTTCCCGGTAAACGTGTATGATAGTATTGGTTTATGCAGGAGAAACAGTGTGAGTCAGAACCCTATGAATGATACGACGGCCACTATTGAGTCGCTGCGCCAGATGATGCGGGATTTTGTGGCTGAGCGTCAATGGCAGAAATATCATACGCCGCGCAACCTTGCCGCCAGCATCAGCATTGAGGCGGCCGAACTTCTTGAGCATTATCAGTGGCTGACCGAGCAGGAAGCGGCCGAGAAATCCGCCGGCGATTCTGAATTTCGCCACGCGGTGGGGGAGGAACTTGCCGATGTGATCATGTATTGCATGTCAATGGCCAATGCGATGCAGATTGATGTTGCCGCGACAGTGAGCGCCAAAATGGCTCGCAATCGTGCCAAATATCCTCCGGAAAAATTTCTGGGGCATTACCAGCGGCCGGCGAGAAAATAGTTAAACATGCATGACACTCAGCAAGTTAAGCAAGAATAGGTCTTTTGTTCTTGCTTAACTTGCTGACTTTTACTTTTTTACTGTCCCATCCACAAATACAAAAACTGCGGATGCGCCGCATCAGCCAGGAAATTCGGATCAAGCTGTAGCATCGGCTGCGGCGCGTTGCCGGCCGCATAAATGCTGCCCTTAACTTCGCCTGTGCGCGAATACATCATGATGCGCGCTTTTTGAATTTTGCCCATCTGCCGCGCTTTGGCCAGCGCATCATTCAGATCGCCCACCTGATCGACAAGGCCGATCTCGGCCGCCTGTTTGCCTGTTAAAATTCGGCCATCCGTTGCGGTTGCCCAGTCTTCGTCCTTCACATGCTGGCGGCTCTTTTTTACGACATCCTTAAACTGGCCATAAAATTCATTGACCAGATTTTGCGTCAGCGCCATATCGCCCTTATCCGTCGGCTTAAATGGCGAGAGCATATCCTTATGCGGGCCGCTGGTGACGGCCGTGGCCGTCACGCCAATTTTGCCAAGTGTTCCGGCAATCGAAAAATGCTGAACAATCACGCCGATTGATCCGGTAATCGTTGACGGATGCGCAATGCGATAATCGCCCGCGCAGCTCAGGTAATATCCGCCCGATGCGCAGACGTCCATCATGCACACAATGACCGGTATTCCCGTGCGCTGCTTAAACGCCAGCAGGTCGCGATACATGATATCACTGGCCGTTACCGTGCCGCCGGGCGAGTTGATTCTCAGCACAACAGCTTTGGCATTCTGGTTGCGTTCAATAGCGCCGAGTGTTTCGCGGAAATCCGAAACGGGATTTGTTCCGTCGCCCAGCAGGCCGCCTTTTTTGAAGTTGGCGATCATGCCGGAAACGTCAACAATCACAATCTGGTCTGAAATAAACATTCCCGGATCGCGATCAATTTCCTGCGCCTGCATGCGATCTTCAACCGGCACAAACTCAACGCGCATGGTCCGCCGGCCGCAACCGGCAATCAAAAAAACGGACGTTAACACAATGACGAAGAGCGACTTCATCTGCGAGCCCTCATTTAATTGTTATCTGCGTTCATCTGCGTCAATCTGCGGCTGAAATTTTATTTTCTTTCCACAATTTGCAGCATGATTCCGTCGGGATCGGCAAAGCTGATCAACCGGCCGCCGCCGACGGCCGTGACGATTTCGCCCAGGAACTGCACGTTGCAGGACTTCAGGTGCGCCAGTGCTGCATCAAAATCCGCAACGCTGAATGCCAGGTGCGAAAGTCCCGGATCAACCACCGCACGTTTAACCGCCGGCGTATCATTTTTCTGCATCACTTCAAGCATCATGCCGGCCTTGAGGTCGTTTTTTGGCCCGATGAGGCAGGCTTTCTGCCCCGGCGCGCCTTTGGCCACCAGCACCAGACCAAGCACTTTGTCATACCATGCCAGCGTGGCATCAATATCTGTTACCGCAATGGCCGCGTGATCAAGACGATTTGCAATCTGCATGAATAAACTCCATAAAAAAAGCCGATGATCGCCATTATACCGCGATCTTTCGGCCGGGTAATCCTTGTGATGTGCGTGTATGTGCTAAAATTTATTCAGTCGTTCCTCAAGCCGGCGTTTACGCTCCGCCGGATCTTCTTCAATCGGCTGCTGATTCATTTCGTCCAGTTGATTTTTGGCGTCTTTGAACATCCGGTCGTAATTCTGATTTGTGGCGGCAATCAGTTCATCCACGCGCCGCACGTCGGCCTCAAGTTCGTCTTCCGCGGATTGTATGCTCAGTGACGCGATGCCTTCGGTTGTGACGCGGCCCTCCATCACGGTTCCTTCGGCCGCTTTCTGCATGCATTGGCGCCATTCTTTGCTCGGCGCCGGCGTGACGTCAATCATCAGGTCCACTTCGCCCGTGGGATAAACCTGCCCCAATCTTGGTTTGCCGCGCCGCAATACTTCCGCATGCTTCATACGCAGCATGAATATCAGAGACTCTTTTGTGACTTCTTCAGCCATGAACAATCCTGTCAATTCAGTAAATTGATCATGCGTATCATAACACACATGCATGATGCGCGCCGCATGATGATCATACTTCAGCGTGTTGGCCGGGTTGATTCTTCAAGAGTACGCTGAATTTCCCGCCACTGAACATCCGTGAGGTTGACGTTAAAGGTTCGCGCGTCGCCATCAAGATAGCGGATGTACACCATGGTTTTTTCATTCTGGTCCCGGCTGAAATTCATCAGCGCGACAGATTCAATATTAACCAGCAGCGTATCAATCTTAATGAATTTTGCCGGACGAACTGTCGCTGACGACTGCACCGAAACGGACTGTTCCTGCGCGCCGGCAAATGATGTCATCATCAGCGCCGCCGCAATCAGCAGAGGCAAAACAATTTTTCTCATGAGGCTTCTCCCTTTTTGTCGCCCACGAAATATCGCGGCCGGCAATCACTGGCCGTCCGCATTTCCCTGCTGCGAAAGTTTCTCAAAATACGCCTTGACCGGATCACTGTATCCTTTGGGCATTGCGCCCTGCATGGCGTTATCAATATCCTTCTGCGTTTTTTCGCTGGCCGTCGGCGTGGTGTCCATTGTCACATGCACCTGGCCTTCCGCAAGCACTTTGGCGGAGTTGAGGCTCTGTACGGCCTGGCGCTGATAATAAAGCGCGTTTTGATAATGAAATTCTTTCATGGATTTTTCGGCTTTTTGCATCAGCACAGCCGATTCAAGCAATTTAAAATTCTGGTATCCCGCCTGGCGCATCTGCAATTGCAGGCGCTCCGCCTGGTTGCGCAGTTCCGCCTGTTTGCCCGCAAGGCGCTGCATCGGGTCCTGCATTTCAAGCGGCGCGGGGCCCTCAAGTCCTTCGCCGCCGAAGCCCGCTTTTTTGCCGCCGCCGGTTGCTCCGCCGGCTGGTTCCTTGCTCTTATCATCCACTTTACCGTTTGAGAATGGTTCAGGCGTCATGCGTGTCGGCGTGCGCCGGCCGCCTTTGCCTTCGGCCTCAGCGCCGACCATTTCGCCGCTGGCCCGGCCTTCGCGGCCTTCGCCGCTGCGGCCCTGAATCTCATTGTTATTCGGCAACTGGTTGCCCGTTACGCCCTGGGCGCTCATATTTGAAATTGGTCCGTCCATCGCATCCCAGCCGGCGCCCTTATCAAGAGAATCCGCCCATTTGCTGCCCAGATCCTCCATTTCTTCGGTGACGTCTTCTTCGCTGTCCATTAAGTCACTGACCATATCCTGCAATTGCTTGGGCAACTCGGCCATGTTCTGGTCATTCTGCGTCAGCGGTTCTTCCATTTGCCACTGTTTGCGATCCGGTTCCTGCTGTAGCCACCGCTCAAGATGCGTCGTGAGTTCCTTGGCGCTCTCAAGACCGTTATCTTCAAGCGATGTTGCGATCTCCATTTGCTTATTTTGCAGCGCATCTTTGGCCATTGCCAGTTCAACTTTCATCTGCACGAGTTCTTCCATCAGGCTCACGTTGGCCTGATCCTGCTCGGCAATTTTGCTCATGTCGGCAATGCGCTGCGAGAGAAATTTTTCCCACTTGTCTTCTGTTGCTATCAGATTTTTGAGTTTTTCTTCGTCTTCTTTTGTAAAATCATCTTTTGGCTTTTTGGCCAGTTCCGCTGAAGTATCAATCACTTTCTGTTGCTGCTTGGCAAAATCCTTGAGATCATCCGCGAGCTTTTTCCACGCTTCGGCCGGCGTCATCGGCAGATCGCCGCCGTCTTTATCCGCGGCCGATTTGGCTTTTTCTTCCTGCGCCGCCGCAATCGCCAGCAGAGAATCAAGCACGTCAATAATGCGTGATTGCGTGGTGCGCAATTTCATGGCCATCGGCGGAACCGTCTTGAGATCGGAGAGCGCCGAGAGATCATTGGCGCGGTCAATGGCCGTTGCGGCATCCTCAACAGACAGCACTTGCAGTGCTTTTTGAATCATTTTCATGCCGGATTCAAAAGGAAAATTCGCCGCCAGGTCTTTGATCTTTTTTTGCAAAGACTGCTGGCCTTTGGCAACGTTAACGGCGATATCCTTGATGACCGGCATCCCTTTGGCCGCCGCCACGCCATCCGTCTGCGTGCGCAGAGCAATTTGCTGATCACGCAGCTCGTTAATTTTTTTGTGCAGTTCTTCCCAAAGTTTGCCGCTCCTGGCTGCCGCGGCCGCGGCATCGTTAAGCGTGATGCTGAATACTTGACCCTGTGTGACCTGAGGGCCCATCGCCGGGGTTGCGTCCGTGATGACGCGATTATCAACGGCCACAAAACGATAGCGCACAATGTCGCCGAATTTGTATTGATCGGCCGGCAACTCCAGCAAATACCGCATGGTTGCGGCTTTGGCCGGTTTGCCGTCGGCGCCGGCTTTTATCGGCCACGATTTGGCGATCGCAAATTCCCCATCCTTGCCGCGCGCCAATTCAAGACGCAATTCCGTCAGCCCGTAATCGTCATTAGCCTGAACACCAAGCGCCACGCTTTGTCCCGGTTTGGCGTCAACATCGCGGCCAGGCTCGCTGACCACTACTGTCGGCGCCTCGTCCGCTACTGCGCGAACGGAAATAAAATCGCCGGCCTGTCCTGATGATTCTTCCGGGAAACGCAGCAGCGTTCGCCCATTGCCGTCATTAAAACGCACGGCGTACTTGATATCTTTGCGAATGGTAAAACTGGTACTGAAATTTTTAGCGTCCGCGCTGGGGATCATGCCGGCCGGCTGCACGCCCTGAATTTCAGTGATTGCCTCCTTCATCGGGATATCAACGGCAGCGGTGATCTCAAGCCTGCTTCCGATCGGCACTTCGCATGATGCTCTTGCGGCCGACATATCCTTGCCGCTTAATGTCACTTTGCTTGCTTCCTTGCCGGTATATGCCGGCGGCGTGATGCTGAGCTGATAGGACATCATATGAATCTGCGGCATGACCTGAAGTCGGTAACGCTCAGACTGGCTGTCGCCGGCCGTGATGACGTACTCCGCATCTTCCGCCGCGGTCGTAAGCGTATAGCGATACTGCGTGTTATCGCTGCCGAAAACATTCATGGGATATGTGGCCACTTTGCCGCCGGCAAACTTCAGCGTGATCTGCGCATCAACCACATTTTGATTGGGCGCCTCAACCTTGACTGAAAAATTAACCGCCTGCCCGGCCAACACCACATCATTGCCAGGCTCAACGGAGATAATCCGCACAGAACCGGTCACCGGCACAAAATGCATAGGATGCGCCAGCACGCGCGCGCCATGAACAAAGACGGATGTTTTGGCAAATACCGGCACAAGACAGATCGCCACCAGCAACAACGAACGATAAATCGCCTTACGATATGTTTTCCACGGAACCGTCGCGCCGAGTTCAACATGCGCCGTGGCGTCGTCAAGTTCCGAAAGCAGAGCGTCTGAGAGCGGCCGATTGTGATTTCCTGTTTGTTGGGCAAGCAAAACCGCGTTGATAAATTCATTGTGCAGCTCAACGCCCTGCGCCGCGCCGTTTTCCTCAACCCACCGGGCGATTTGTCCATAAGTAGGGCGCTGCCAGAGCGGCGCATGCAGATACGCCAGGTATGCCCAGATTAAAGATGCCGCCACGGCAACCAGAATGGCAACATTAACCCATCCCGGAAGCTGAAAATAACCTGCCAAAAAAAATGCCGCCACAAAAGTAGTGATCGCCGCGGCCAGCCATTGGCCCATACCGGCCAGTAAACGTCCCAGACGAAACTGAGAACCGGCGCCCTCAAGCCGTACCGCAATAGGGCGAAATTCCGGAGCCAATTCCGTTTCCGTAGTCATACCTGAGCCTTTCGTGATGCAACATTCACCATTTTAACGCCTTATCGCCGGCGATGTTGCTCAATTTTTGCCGAAATTTCATCGGAATTACGCCGATAATGAACTTAAACGGGGCTAAACTAGAAGTAGTACACCTCATGTATCTGATTTTTATCGACCGATACTGGTGATGTCATGATTGAGCCGGCCGATACAACTTCCGCTGCCCGCGCGAACGATGCCATGCACATCGCCATTTGGCTTGATGCTGCCATGATGGCTTCGGAGGGGGCTTTTGTACGCCATTTGGTCATGGGGCTTAAATCGGATGGCCACCGGGTCACTTTTATTGCGCCCGCCGATCTTGATATCAGCTACTTGCCGTTACTTGGTTCACAAACGTTAACCTATCGCTGGTCACGCTGGGAGCGGGTCGGTTTTATTCAGAGAATACGTCTTTCAGGTATCATTGATGCGTTGACGGAAGATATGCCGGATATTCTTTTGGCCTGGGGGACGGCCGATCCGCTGCCGATTCAGGCACTGCAAAGCGCGTTGCCGGCAGATACGGTTGCTCCGCCGGGCATTCCGATGGTCATCTGGTGCTGGGATGCTTCCGAACTTTTTGCTCCGTTGACATGCCTGCCGCAGGTTCGTCACGTTGTTGTCGCTTCTGAGCCGATTCAGACCCGCATACCCACCGACTATCGCCACCCGGTGACGCTGATTCACCCTGGCGTATACTGTGACGAAACTCAGGCCTGTTATGACGTTCCTGAGCAGGTGGCCTGTCTTGTTTCGCTTGATCCGCTTTCGCAGGTGCCCGCTTATGAGTCGCTTATTCGCGCCAGCAAGCGCCTTGCTGATGAAAAAAAGGACTTCCTGCTTTTTGCCTACGACACCGGCCGGGCTGAGCATCCCATATGGCAACTGGCCGAAAAAATAGGCCTGCTTGATCGCCTTTCCTTTGTTCCGTATCAGCAGGATGCCGAACAATTGCTCATGCACGGCGATTTATACATGCATGTTCTGCCGGTGGCGCGCGTTCAGTACCGCACGCTTGAGGCAATGGCAAAAGGATTGTGCGTAGTCGCCACGCCAAATCACGCCGCCGATTATCTGCGTGACGAAGTCACCTGCCGCATCGTCAAAGACGCCAATGCCGATGCCTGGTATCACGTTTTGCTTAAGCTGATTGAAGATCGCGCGTATGCCGCCGCGATTGCCCGCCGCGGCCAGCAACTGATGCGTGAACGTCACGAAATGACCCGCACTATCGCCCAATTTGCCGGCGTTTGCCGCCTGGCTTCCGGCACGCCGTTGCGGCTGATCTCAACACAATAGCTTTCCGCTGACCCACACATGGCTCGGCACCGGCGCTGTTGTGATGATATGGCTCAGCGCGGCTGATGCGTCGCGGCAATTTTCCGGCAGCGGCAGAGCGATGATGTCCGCATTCATCCCGGCCGCAATTGCGCCGACCTGCTTGCTTAACCCCAGCGCACGCGCGCCGCGCGTGGTGATCATCTCAAGAATAATGTCGTGCGGAACTTGCGGGAATAATTTGGCGACAAAAGCCGCTTCCTTCAGCAATGACAGATCAGGATTGCTTGCCAGAGAATCCGTGCCCAGGCACACATTGATTCCGCGTGAGAGCATTTTTTCAAAAGGATGCCGCGATGCGGCGTCATGGCCAAAAAAGTGCCGCGTGCGCGGGCAATAGGCCACATGCGCATCGCTTTGCGCCAGCAGATCAAGTTCCTCATCCGTGGCGTAATTGACATGCGCCAGCAGCACTGGCGCGGGATGACTCGCCGCCAGCAATCCCCAATGCGCCGCCCATTTGATCGGCCCGTCATTAAAAATCGGTACCTTGTCATCAAGCAGATATGCGGCAATACCCGCGCTATCCCACGCTTCGCGAATTCGGCCCGAAAGATTTTGCAGAAACTCACGTTCTTCCGCAAGTTCCGCAAGATGCATGCAGATTGGCAATTTTTTTTCATCCGCAAGCGCCAGAATTTTCTTCAGCGCCGGCCCCTCAACGGTATACGGCGCATGCGGAGAAATACCCGTGCTGAGCGTGGGAGAATTGTGGCGTTCATCGGCCGCAACCGATAGCCGCTCATCAAGCAAATCACGCTTTCTCCCCAGCACCTGAAGTTCGCCAAAACTCACAATACGCGCCGGTCCGTTTTTTGCCGCAATACGTGACTCATTGATCTGCTTGCTGATATCGCCAAGTGTCGTCACGCCTGCGCGCAGGCTTTCCGCTATCCCGGCGCGTACAGATTCGCCTACGGTTTGCGCCACATCCTGAACCTTGCCGCTGAGCTTGATCAGCCGCAGTACCCAGTCAACAAAATGGCTCGGGGAAATTGCGCCGCGCAGATATCCCAGTTCAAGATGCGTATGCGCATTGACCAATCCCGGCAGCAGGGCATGACCCGCAAAATTTTCATGGCGCGCGCCGGGAAATTGCCGCTGAATATCCGCCAGCTTCCCGACCGCCGCAATGCGGCCATTCTCAATTACTACCGCGCCGCCATCAATGGCCGCTCCGCAGACCGGCATCACCCATTGAGCGCTGAGAATCACCGGTTCATGCGCCATTAATGTATGTCCTCAGCCAGGTGCTGACGCTCAATTTCCTGATACACTTTGGCCAGGTTGGCCAGCCGATCCGTTGCCGTGCGCCGCGATGCCGGATAATAAAATCCGTCACGCAGCCGCGATGTCCAGTAACCATAATCATGTTGCGTGCGGAACATTTTAATGTATTGCTCAAGCGTTTTGCCGGCCGATTGCGGAGATCGCGTCTGATTCCAGAAGCCGACCATGCCAAAATCCTCAAGCGCCACCGCATCGGCCAGCAGACGCGCTTCGGCCAGCTTCGCATTTTTGACCCGGTACTCACGCAGAATCGTCAGCACCGTGTCAATTTCCGGCTCAGCCAGGTGCTGCTGCAAAATATCAGATGCAAATTCCGTTGCGTCCGAAATATCTGTGTTATTTGACAGCGGGCAAAATAGCGCCGCCACTTTGCCAAGTTCAAGTTGCTCCGGGCGCACCTCGTCAGGCAGCGTTGCGGCGATTTTTTCCATATACCGTATCAGTCGTAGCGAGCGATCCACCGAATACCGGGACGTTTCCTGCAAATTCCCCGGCCGGGGCGTAAGCGCCTTCGTCACCACCTGCACAATCGTGTCCCATCGGTTTGTCATGGTGTGATTCCGCTTCTTTTTGCCTGCTGTTTTTGTTCATCTCAAAGTTATGAACCTTGAGCCTCAATTTCCCCACGCGCCATCTTATCACCGCGCGCGAACTCCGCCAGCCCAATCAAAAATCTGCTGCACCATCTGATCCTGAAGCGGATTGACATTCCCGACATATTTATTACACAAAATGGAAAAAGCAAACCGTCGCTGTCCCGCCTGCACATATCCGGAAAGCGACGAAACACCTTTAATATGGCCCGTTTTGGCATGAACAAATTTCGCGCATGCCATTCCTTTGAATCTTCGTTGCAGTGTGCCGTCTTCTCCCGGCGCGGCAAGGCTGTCAATAAACAATTCCCCGTCAGGCCGCGCCGCCACATGCGCGAGAATATGGGTAAAAGCCTCGGCCGCAATCCGGTTCTTCGGAGACAGCCCGCTGCCATCGTCCATATCAATGAGATTTTCTGATACGCCGATCTTTTTGGCCCATGCGTGAATCGCCGCAATGCCTGATTCCCACGTACCAGTCTGCTGCGTACTGGCGTGGCCAAGTCTCTTGCAGAGCGTTTCGGCCATCATGTTGATTGAATTGCGATTGGCCCGGTTGATCACATCAATCAGTTTTGTTTCGTGTTCGGCAATCAGTTCCGCGCGGATGGTCCCCGGCGTGTCAATTCGCTTGACTGTTCCGCTGACGTTGATTCCCGCGCGCGCCAGCCGGTCGCGCAGAATGGTCCCTGTCCACATTCCCGGGTCAACAATCGTCACGCTTTCCGCTTCGCGCGCGCTGCCCGCCACGGTTCCGCGCATCTGAAATTGATTGCTCTCCGCCGGCCGCCACAGCCATACCTTTTGCTCTTTACCCAGTTTGGCCGCAATGCTCACGCTGACATACGTATTATCCGGAATCAGATCAATGCCGACTCCTTTTGACGTCGCCAGTGGCCGCCAGTCAAGACAATTCACATTAAAATTCAGCGCGCCCACCGGAGCCTGATACCACGCCAGCCGCTGATCCGCAGGCCAATTCGGATGCACAAACTGCTGATCAAGCGCACGGTCATCAATCAGTAGATGGCGTACCTGTTTGACCCCCAGCGCCTGCAATCTTTTGGCAAAAGCGTCAAAAGGCGCGGTGATATCCTCATCATGGGCCGCCGCGATTTTAGTATCGCCAAGACCCGGATCACCCGTGCCCAGCAAAATCAGATCTTCGCCCGTCCTGAGCAGTTGCGTCTTCATCCCATGTTGCGGGCCCCAGGCCTCAAATGCCGCGGCGGTGGTGATCAATTTTGTGCAACTTGCCGGGCCCAGAAGCGTGCTACTGTTATGCGAAAAAATCTCAACCGGCCCGCCGGCGGTAATTTCTACCACCTGCACGCCGACGGAGGCCTTTTTGAGTTGTTGATTATTGAGAATATTGTTGAGCCTGGCCTCAATGGATTGTCCGCGGCAAGCGCCGCCAAATCCGATTGTGGCCAGTAATAGGGCGTGGACCAGATTTCTGTATGACATCCTTGCCATAAGGCTTCCTTCAAATTTTTGTCACGGCAATCTTAAAACGGCAAGCATCATCATACATCACACGGGTTCTGGCAAGTTTTATAGATTCGCCAGTCCTCTGATTTGAGGGTCGCGTTTATGGTTGCGTGGCGTTAAACTGATGGCAGAAACATGTACACTTCGCAAGCGAGATACGTTATGAGGCAGGCACAGCGTGGTTTTACTTTAATTGAGCTCCTGGTCGTCGTTTCTATTATCGCGCTCCTGATGTCCATTATGCTTCCGTCGCTTGGCCGTGCGAAGGAAATGGCCAATCGCGTTCACTGTGCGTCCAATTTACGCAGCATCACGCAGCTCTTTATCCTGTACGGCAACGAAAATAATGACGAGTATCCCGTCAGTGTCGGACCGGTATATGGCAATGGTGAGCCGCCGCCGTATCGTTATACCGCCGGCACAAACCACTCTGCTTTATCATCGCTTACCAGCCTTGATTTAATGTACAGCTATGTCTTGAATAACTCATCGCATCAGGGCGATGCGTTTTCGCCGTTTTTCCTGTTGGCCGGCATGGGCAATCAGACCAAACTTTTCCTCTGTAAATCAGACCGTATCGCCGGCGCTCCCGCGGCCGTGCGTGACGGCACACTTTATTACGATGGTTTTCAGAGCTATACGCAGATTTCCTATTCCGTCGTTTATCCCTGGGCCTCATCATCACGCGGACCCTGGTGGCGTAACACAATGGACAGCAACCGTCCGGTGGCCAGCGATATGGCGCCGTTTTCAGACGGCAATTACAAAGATCCCTCAAAAGGCACCGGCAAAATTGCCAATTCCGACAATCATGAGGGCGCAGGCCAGAATGTGTCCTTTGCCGATAACCATGTTCAGTGGTCGCAGAATCCCAAAGTAGGCCCGCTTGATGACAATATTTTTACGCTTAAAAAGAGCGGCAGCACCACGGATACCGCCGGCATCAGCACGGCCGGCCAGTTGCCGGCAGACGCCTCAACCGTCGGCGCGCCAAGCCTTGATGACTACATCATGGTCCCCACGCGCGACACCTCAAATTATTCAATCAAGTAAGTAAAGATAGCCCCGGCCCTTTACGGGCTGGGGTACGAACTAGATTGACTTTGTAGTATACATTTGGCGTTAATAAGAAATGCCCGTATATCACCTTGTTTTTCATTCATTCGGTTCCTGGCTGCCAGATCAGCAAGAGGGTTACCATAATCGTAAACAGGCATTTCGGCAGCATCCGAATGCCGGTTTGGCACACTATTATCGTTCACTTATTCAGAATCAGAATCTTTGTTTTTCTGATGCTCAGCAAAAAACATTACTTCATCAATGTCTTGAATTTGACCAAATTCTTAGCTGTCATGTTCATGCTGTAGCCGTTGTTTCAACGCATGTTCACCTTGTCATCGGGTGGTCAAATGACAGTTCTGTTTTGCAAATGAAGTCAAAAATCAAACAACGATTAACATATATCCTGAATAAGGATGCCCAAAAAAAGAGTGGTCAGTGGTTCAGTCGCGGCGCAGGGGTAAATAAAATTTTAGATATGAACCACATGATAAAACTGGTAAAGCAATACATTCCCCATCATGGCGAGAATATGTGGATTGAGGATCGCATTCAATTGCATTTACGATGAATTGAATAGATTGACCATAGCTTTTTAAATCAAGATGGTGCGCAAAGGATAACCCCGCAGCATGGCGTGATGGGGTACGAGCTTACGATTCACTTTGTGAATTTTTGCATTAAGACTGATGTTTTTGTGTTGTGACTTTGGTTTGTACCCCAGCCCGTAAAGGGCTGGGGCTATCTTTATGACGTTATTTTTCTCGCGCAACTTCCGGTTGATGTTGCGGTTTTACGGCCGGTTCCGGCACGCCGACGATCTGCCGCGCCTTGCTCAGCGCGTCATCAATATTGCCGAACATATTCTCTTCGCCGATTTGGTCAAGCATGCCGAATTTGGTCATCGCAAACATCGGCTGGGCGTGTACGCCGGCCAGCAGCAATTTGGTATTTTGCCGGCGGCATTTGCTGTAAAATTCCTCAAGGGCGTGCAGTCCGGTTGCGTCAATCGCCGGTACGCGCCGCATGCGCAGAATGAACACGCGCGGCGGTTTTTCAATTTCGCGCAGCGTATCTTTGAGCTTGTCGGCCACGCCAAAAAAGAACGGGCCGTTGATTTCGTATACCTCAACGCCGGCCGGCACATCGCGCGCGGAAATGGCGTTCGGGTCGCTCGCATCCGTCAGTTCTTCAGAACTCTCGTCAAGTTCCTGGCGGAACGTGCCAAGCGCCGTCACATCGCTCATTCGCTTCATGAACAATATCGCCGCCAGAATCATGCCCACGCCCACGGCCACAGTCAGGTCGGCCAGTACCGTCAGGCCAAAGGTCGTCAGCAGAACGGCCACATCGCTTCGCGGCGCTTTAAGCAGAGAGCGAAAATGATCAATCTCCGCCATATTCCAGGAAACAAGTATCAGCACCGCCGCTAGCACGGAAAGCGGGATCAGCACCGCATACGGCGCAAGCACCAGCATCATCAGCATGAGCGTGACGGCATGAACAATGCCCGCCAGCGGCGTTCGGCCGCCGGATTTTACGTTGGCCGCGGTGCGCGCGATGGCCCCGGTTGCCGGAATGCCGCCAAAAATCACCGAGCCGACATTCGCCACGCCCTGCGCCACCAGTTCGCAATTGCTCTTGTGGCGTCCGCCGATCATGCCGTCGGCCACAACCGCGCAAAGCAGCGACTCAATCGCGCAGAGCATCGCCACGGTGGTTGCTTCCGGTATTAAAGAGCGCGCCATTTGCCATGCGGTTTTGGCATCATCCCAGCTTGAGAGCGCAATGGGCAGATGCGGATTCGGCAGCATATTCGGGATCTGGTGAAAACGAGTGCCGATTGTCTCAAGGCCGCCGGTTCTGTGTGCTGAATCAAGTCCCAGCAGTGCCGTGGCCAGTGCCGATACCACCACCACAATCAGCGCGGCCGGTATGCGCGGCGCCCATTTGCGAAACGCAATCAATATCAGCAGCGAGCCAAAACCAAAACCAAGCGTCAGCCAGTTGACTGTCGGCAATGATTGCAGAATTACGTGCCATTTATCAATAAATTCCGCCGGCAGATCGTGGCGCACCACGCCGCCCTCGGCCGCCCACGTTGTGGTCAGCCCCAGAAAATCCTTAACCTGCGATGAAAAAATAATCACCGCGATGCCGCTGGTAAATCCTGTCGTCACCGGATACGGAATAAATTTGATCAGCGAACCAAGACGCGCAAGCCCCATGATGATCAAAATCACACCGGCCATGAGCGTGCATATCGCCAGCCCCTGCATGCCATACTTGCCCACAATGCCGGCCACAATCACCATAAACGCGCCGGTCGGCCCGCCGATCTGCACACGCGACCCGCCCAGCAACGAAATCAAAAATCCCGCAATAATCGCCGTATACAGACCCTGTTCAGGCTTTACGCCTGAGCCGATTGCCAGAGCCAGGGACAGCGGCAGGGCGATGATCGCGACGATCAACCCCGCCAGCAGATCAGATACCAGGCTCTTTTTCATCAGCCCGTTCTGGTAGCAGATCACCGATTTTGGCGTAAAGGTATGAAAAAATTCCCGCCACGTTTCCTTACGTGACAGGGACTCCGCTGCCCGATCAAAAGCGGGAAGAAACGACATGACCACTATCTCCTCAGGCCATTGACCTGATGATTTTCAGGATGCTCATAACAGCAGAAGGTAGGCCGAACTTCCGCACCAAGCGGGGCTGCCATCGTGCGTCTGAAACAATCACGTTAAGGGTTATCAGTCTCGCATTGTATGAATTACCCCGATGACACGCAAAAGTTTCGTAATTGTGATATTTGGGCATCGCTCCTGTTTTTGGGTATACTGAATCCTTGCGCTGATTTTGGAGTTGTGACAAAGAACGATGCTAACAAAACTGCTTAAAGCCAAACTTCACCACGCCACCGTTACCATGACGGATCTGAATTATCACGGCAGCATCACCATTGATCGTGATCTGCTTGATGCCAGCGGCATGTTGATTAACGAATCCGTCATGATTGCTGATTGTGATAACGGTAATCGTTTTGAGACTTATATCATCCCGGGCGAACGCGGCACCGGCATCATCGGCATCAACGGCGCGGCCGCGCGCCTTACGGCCGTGGGCCACAAAATCATCGTCATGACCTGGGTTCAGGCTACGCCGGAAGAAATTCAGCAGCACGCATCGCGCGTGGTGATCGTCGGCCCGAAAAACAAAGTGGCCGAAGTCGTCATGCACAAAACCATTGAGTCATAACCTTTCTCATTGTCAGGCCTCTATTTTCTTGACAGTGATAGTTAGCGCCCTAATAATTCATATATGACCAGTCAACCCTTCACGTTACGTGATTTACCGAAACACGAAACCATCAAGATGATGGCCCAGCGCTATCCGGATGTTGATACTCACGCGCTGAGCACTTATCTGATTTTGGCAAGGGTAACCACTGATTTGCTGATGCATCTTGATGATTACCTGACGCATCACCAGATGAGCCGTGGCCGCTTCACGGTGCTGGCCATCCTGAACCGCACTCCGGATCAGCCCCTTAATCCGTGTGAACTTGCTGATAAATCAGGAGTTACGCGCGCGACGATGACCGGTTTGCTTGATGGCCTTGAGCGCGAAGGCCTTATCGCGCGAGAGGCCGTACCCGCCGATCGACGCATGCTTCAGGTTCGCCTGACGCAAGCTGGCCACACGTTTCTCAGTGATATCATGCCGGAATATTTTCGCCTGATACGCCAATTGCTCTCCGGTATTTCAGACGAAGATAAAATTCAGCTTAGCGAAATACTTGGTCGCCTCGCCATGACCCTCCCCGAAATTCCCCGCTCACAAAACTGTTCTTCATGATTTCTGCTTTGCATGCTATAATCATTAATCACGCGTATATAATTAGGTGCCGTACTATACGCCAACAAATTAAGCAGGTGCTGTGAGAGTAATCATGACTATGACTGACATTGAAGATCAAAAAAATACGAGTTTGGCCGCGGCCGACATGTCCTCTGTTGATTGCCAGAAATCAGCGGATCTGGCTCCGCGATCAAAAACGCGTCGATTGCGTAAGCGTCACGTGTTATCCGTTCTTGGCGTGGCGGGAGTCATTGTGGCTAGCATTGCCGGATATAAATGGTGGCAGTGGGCCGCAGTGCATGAATCAACAGATGATGCCTTTATTGATGGGCATATCGTTCAGGTTTCGCCGCGCATCACCGGCCACGTTGAGCGCGTGTACATTACTGATAACCAGGACGTAAAAACTGGCGATCTGTTGCTTGAGCTTGATCCGCATGATTATCAGGTTGTGCTTGATCAGGCGCAGGCCAAACTCGAATCGGCCAGAGCTTCCGCACAGATGACGCCGGGATTGATTGAAAAATCACGCGCTTCCGTTGGCGAGGCGCAGGCACTCATTGAGCAGGATCAGGCCAAACTCAAATCAGATGAGGCTGAGCTTGCCCGCGCCAAAGCCGATCTGGCAAGTTATCAGATTGCGCGTAATTCCGGCGTGGTGTCAACCACTGAATGGCAGCGCATCGTGACGGAAGTTGCTACCCGCCAGGCCACAGTCAACGCATCGCAGAAAGCGGTTCTTGTTGATCAGTCAAAAATCGCCGGGGCAAAGGCGTTGCTTACCGCGGCCGAGAGCAAACTTGCTTCCGATGCCGCCACGATCAAAGAAGCGCAGACGGCCGTTGACGCCGCCAAACTTAAACTTTCCTATACGCACGTTTACGCGGCGGAATCAGGCCGCGTGACCAAAAAAAGTGTTGAGCCTGGCGATTATATCGCGCCCGGACAGCCGCTTATGGCGCTTGTGTCGCCTGATTTATGGGTCACGGCCAATTTTAAGGAAACTCAACTTGCGCATATGCGCCCCGGACAGCGCGTTGACATACATGTTGACGCCTACCCGGATCTCAAAATTCCGGGTCACGTAGACTCCATTCAGGGTGGTTCGGGCGCGCGCTTTAGCCTGCTTCCGCCGGAAAATGCCACGGGTAACTACGTCAAGGTGGTTCAGCGCGTGCCGGTCAAAATTGTTTTTGATGATCTCCCGGCCGAAAAATATGTCCTCGGCCCGGGCATGAGCGTTGAACCGGAAGTTTCTCTGAAATAACAAACCACTTTTGTGATGCGGTGACACGGATTTTGTGATCTGTTCATATCTGTGCCACCGCGTTTTACCCTTTTGCTTTCTTTTGTTTCTTTGCCGCGCGGCAAGGTTCGCCCTATGTCCTCAGCATTAACACAACCGCGATTACTTGATTCGGCCGATCGTCCCGCGGTTAATCCGTGGCTGATTACCGTGACCGTCATGCTCGGAACATTCATGGAGGTTCTTGATACTTCCGTGGCAAATGTGGCATTGCCGCATATTGCCGGCAGCCTTTCGGCATCGACGGACGAATCAACCTGGGTGCTGACCAGTTATCTCGTCAGCAACGCCATCGTTTTACCGATGACCGGATGGCTTGGCCGCGTTTTTGGCCGCAAAAACTTTCTGCTCTTTTGCATTTGCCTCTTTACTTTCTCAAGCTTTCTCTGCGGCGCGGCCACTTCGCTGCCGATGTTGATCATCGCGCGCATTCTGCAAGGCGCCGGCGGGGGCGCGCTTCAGCCGATAGCGCAGGCTATTTT
Source organism: uncultured Phycisphaeraceae bacterium (assembly GCA_964610975.1). Taxonomy (GTDB): domain Bacteria; phylum Planctomycetota; class Phycisphaerae; order WQYP01; family WQYP01; genus CAZSYN01. The sequence goes on along the minus strand of CAZSYN010000013.1, from coordinate 32,599 downwards.
GCTTGAGAGTTTTCCGCTGCATAAACGCGGACAGGCTATGGCCGCCTATACGATGGGCATTATTTTCGCCCCGATCATCGGCCCGACTGTCGGCGGATACATCACCGACAATTATTCCTGGCGGTGGGTCTTTTATATCAATATTCCTGTAGGCATCATCGCCGCGCTGATGATCATGTCCTTTATTCATGATCCTCCGCACATCCGCAACAGCAAACCGGGCCGCATTGACTTGTGGGGCTTTGGTTTCCTGGCCATCTGGCTTGCGACTTTTCAGATTGTCCTTGATAAAGGCCAGGAGGAAGACTGGTTCGGCACGCCGTGGATTGTCTGGTTCAGCGTGATCTCCGCCGTCGCATTTATCGCTTTTATCATTCGCGAGCTGATGATTGATGAGCCCCTGGTGAACCTGAAGGTTTTCCGAAACCGCAATTTTGCCACTGGCGTACTGCTGGTGACCATTGTCGGCATCGTGCTTTACGGCACGGTTTCGCTGGTGCCGATGTTTCTTCAGGGCTCTCTCGGATATACCGCCATGCAGTCAGGCCTGACTTCTTCGCCGCGCGGTTTTGGCTCGCTGATTGCCATTTTGATTGTCAGCCGGCTTGTCGGGTTGATTGATACGCGCATCCTGATTACCAGCGGCCTGTTGCTGCTGGCTTATTCATGTTTGCTGCTGGGGCAAATCAGCCTTGATGTATCAAGTATGAACGTCACATGGTCGTTGATCGTCGGCGGCGCGGCCGTGAGCTTGATGTTTGTCCCGCTGAGCGTCACCACCACCGCCACTCTGAAAATTGAAGAAATGGGCAATGCGACTGGCCTTTATAATTTGATGCGCAACCTGGGCGGCAGCATCGGCATCTCAATGGTGACGACGCTTGTCACGCGCCAGGCGCAGACTCATCAGGCCGTGCTTGTCACCCACATGACGCCCTATGATGCTCCGTTTCGCCAGCAACTTTCCGCACTCAGCCAGCACATGCCCACATCGCAAGCGTATGGCGTGCTCTATGGCACACTTGTGAGCCAGTCGGCCGTGTGGGGATATATCAGCGTGTTCCGCCTGCTGGCCATCCTGTGCGTGTTGGCGATTCCTTTTGTCATGCTGTTCAAAAAAGCACATACGCGCAAAGGGCCGGTTGATGTGCACTAAGCAACGGGGTAATCACGACTAAAAAGGGGTAAAATGTCGTGGTCAGCACATGATAATCAACGTTTATCATGTCGCTTTTCGTCATTTCCTGTTCCCTGTATACTGACTTCACTATGGCTACCTTAACTTATCGTTCTGCTGGCGAATCTCACGGCCCTGCGCTGATTGCCTTCGTTGAGGGCTTTCCGCATGGCTGTCCGGTTGATGCTGACCTGATCAACGGTGAATTGCAGCGGCGGCAGGGCGGCTATGGCCGCGGTGGCCGGCAAAAAATTGAAAAAGATACCGTGCGCTTCCTCACCGGTGTTCGGCGCAATGTCACCATCGGCTCGCCGATCACGCTGATGGTTGAGAATCGCGATAATCGTCTTGATGATCCGTCACTGACGCCGCCGCTGACGCGTCCGCGTCCGGGTCATGCCGACCTGGCCGGGGCCATGAAGTGGTTGACGACGGATTGCCGGGAAGTTCTTGAGCGCGCTTCGGCGCGCGAAACCGCTTCGCGCGTGGCAGCCGGAGCGCTGGCAAAATGCCTTCTGAAGCAATTTAACATTGACGTTTTTGGCTTTGTCCGCGGCGTGGGCGATGTGGTCGGTGATTTTGCGGTGACTCCGCAAAACTGGCCTGACCTGCAAAAAACACGCGATGCTTCTGAAGTATATTGCCCGGACGCCAAAACAGACGAGGCCATGCGCAACTTCATCAACGATCAGAAAATGGCCAAAGATACCGCCGGCGGCATCGTTGAGTGCCACATTTTCGGCTGCCCGATCGGCCTGGGGACGTGCGTAAGCTGGGATGGCCGACTTGATTCCCGCATTGCCGCGGCAGCCATCGGCATTCAGGCCTTTAAGGGCGTTGAGTTTGGCATGGGTTTTGGCGTCACGCGCCTGCCCGGCTCAAAAGTTCATGACCCGATTGGCTATGATCCTGCTTTGCGCAACACGCCCGCGCTCGGGTTCACGCGCAGCAGCAACAACGCCGGCGGCATTGAGGGCGGCATGACCAACGGGCAACCGGTAGTCGTGCGTGCGGCCATGAAGCCGATATCCACTCTCGGCAAACCGCTGGCAAGCGTTGACCTGATTAATAAAAAATCATCCGAAGCCGGATGGGAACGCTCTGATATTTCCGCTATCTCGGCCGCAAGCGTGATTTTTGAGTGCGTCGTCGCCTTTGAGATCGCTCGGGCGCTTGTGGAAAAATTCGGCGGCGATTCGCTGGCCGAAATGCAGCAAAACTACAATGCGTATCTCGCCGCGGCCGCGAAACTCGGTGAATAAATCAGCCGCAGATGAACGCAGATTCACACAGATAAAAATACACAGGACAAAAATTAACCGCCGAGAGTACTGAGAAGATAACAACAAAAGCAACTCATAAAACGCGAATCACGAAACTCAAAACGCGAAACCTTATGAGTTAAAAGAACGGTCTGTGTTTCGCGTTTGGCGGTTCGTCTTTCGCGTTTGCCCTCGGTGATTCTTAAACCGCCGCCAGTTGCGACATGATCTCGCGCATCGGCGTTTGAACGCAGCTTATAATCGGTGTATCACGCACGGTATATTTGCTGCCTTCCGTTTCGCGCAATGCCTGAACAAGATCAAGAAAATCGGCCGGGTGCTCTGTCTCAAAAGCCACCACAAAATCCTGATCGTCAAGGCCGAAACTGTAAGTGGTATTCAAGCGCACGGACTGATACAGATTGCCGATCTCAATGTGCTCGTCCATAACACCCTGGCGCGTTGTTTTATGCAGAAGATACCATTCGCGAGACTTAACAAATGGATAAACAAAAACATATTTATATTTGCCGGGCTTTATCGTTGTGCGCGATTCGTCATGCGATGGGTCAAGTTTGTCAATATACGTGCTGCGCTTGGTCTGCGAGAGAAAACTGTGCGGCGTTTGCAGGTACCCGGCAATCGGCAGGCGGTTGATCGCGGCGGAGAACTTCTGAATTTCGTCAAGTTCCCAGCTTATTTTCCAGAACATAAAGTCCGTGTCGCCGCGTGTGCCGACGGTTGAGTATGTCAGCAGGATCATTTTGCTGCGATCATTTTGATCAACCAGTTCGCTCAGCCCGGCCGCCATCTGGCTTTGCTCAGCAATGGGCAGGCGGCGAAATGCCGGGTCAAGCTTAAAGAAGGAAAAATGCACAAACTGCCTTTTGGGCGGCGGTCCGCCGCCGGGACGATCCTGATATACTTTTTCGGCCGCGGGCCGGCCGTAACCATGCCCCGTTGGCGCGCCAGCGTTATGACCCGCAGATCCGTGTGGTGCTTGTGACATATGTTCCTCTCCGCGATTGTTGATCCCACAGCTAGTAGCCTGAAATTTATCTTGATTCAGGTTGCCTTAGGTACTATTTTCTTCTTCATACGATCTTTTCGCAAACTTATCGCTGCGGATAATCATCTATTTTTGGCACTTTTACCGATAATAAGCGGACCAATATCTCTGTTAATTGACCGGGAGGTTGCTCATGGTGCGCCACGGAAGGCAGTTTTGGGTTTTCGCTCCGCTGATGGCTTTTTTCCTTGTACTTGTGACAGGTTGCGGCGGCGGCGCGTCAACCATTGAGAAAGGCAATCTCAATGCGCCGCAGGGCGCGGGATTTACGATTAAGACGCTCGCCAACTCAAGTCATCGCAAATATTCGGTGTTTATCCCTTACGATTATTCGCCTGCCAAAGCCTGGCCGGTGATTGTTTTTCTCCATGGCGTCGGCGAGGGCGGCAGCAATGCGACCTCAAATCTCGGCGTCGGCCTGGGCCCGGCCATTGCGGATCGCGCCAGCGCATTTCCGTTTATTGTCATCTTCCCGCAATCAGAAAATGGTTACTGGAATGCCGATTCGTCGGCCGCGTATGACGCTATCGCCGCTTTGCATGAGGTTAAGCAGCAATACCGCGTTGATGATCAGCGCGTATACCTGACAGGCCTGTCAACCGGCGGCTACGGCACCTGGGTCATCGGGGCCAAATATAAATCAGAATTTACCGCGCTGGTGCCGATGTGCGCGTTTTCCGCACAGGATGTTGTGCCGCAGCTCAAAGATATTCCTGTGTGGGCTTTTCACAATTCGGGCGATATGTTTGTGCTTGCGGCCGGTACGCATGGCATGGTTGACGCTATCAACAAAATCGGCGGCAATGCCAAATACACAGAGTATGGCGCGCTTGGCCACAATTGCTGGGATCGCGCCTACGGCGAGGGTGAACTTTTTGACTGGATGCTCTCTATGCGCAAGCGTGCTGACGGCCGAATTTCGGTAACACCGCCGCTCAAGACTACGGCTGCGCTCATACCTGCACCGCAACATGAGTCAATTCAGACAGTTACGGTTATGCCTAGTGATCGTGCGCCGGCAGAAAAACCGCGCCAGCCGGCGCGCTCAAACCGAAATACGCATGACATGCCCGTGTGGTAAAATATTAGGCGAAAAAGGTTTATGTTGTTTATTTGAGCAGGGCCTTGAGCGCGGGAATAAATTGCTGCTTGCGCGCGCGGACATGCTGTGGCAGGTAATCGCTTAACGTAAGTGGTTGACCATCACGGAGATGTGACGTTGCTATAATAGCAATACCTCGCGATGCCGCGTGTAAAAGAGTCGGCGTTACGATACCGGCCGGGTGGCATTGAATAACTGCTGCTGAATTTTCCCAGAAATCATGATTAAGTAACGGTTTACGGATTCGGGCTTTGCCGGCCGGCAATCCCGCCTGCTGCCATCCTTCGCCAATAAGATCAAGCTGTATTCCGGCCGCGCTGAGTTCTTTTGCCAGACCGACGGCCACGCATCCCGGTAACAAAATATGCAGAATCCCGCGTTCAAGAATGCGGGTGACATGTTCGTTGGCAATTTGCACGCCGGTTTTTTGCTGGGCGCGCCGGAGCAGATCGGCGACCATGCCATCGTTGACGCCGAGCGGATCTTCCTCAATCAGGCTGCGCAGCATCTGCCACAAACCGACAAATGACGGTAGCTGAATGTCATAGGTGGCCGGGTCAAGTGACGGGATATCGGCGATCAGCGAGACTTCGTGGGCCTGCGCCGGGCGGGGGCGCTGCGGCGCAGGCGTAAACGGCAGGCGCGTGAGGCAAATTTGCCCGGCCGGGACGCCGGCATCCTTGAGCCACTGAGCATGCGCGCTGCTGTGAACGATAAAACGATCGGCCGCGCTGAAGTTCTGCGGCGAAAGACGTGACGGATCCCAGAAGAGCGCGGAAGCAATCGGCGCAACCCATGTGCGCACGCAAAGCGTTGGTGGTATCGCCACGCCTAATTGGTTGCGCAGCAGGTCGCTCTCAATGCACTGAACCTGATTGACAAGCAGCGAATTAAGCCTGATGAGCGCGCTGGCGGAACGATGATCGTTGATATAAATGGTGGTGATTTTATGCTCGCTGACGCGCTGAGCCAGCGGCAATTGGTCATCATGATGGTAAATCAATGCCAGTGACGGTACTGGTGAACTGAGCGTATCCGCCAGCGGCGGAATATCGCATGCCGGCCAGGGTTTGTGCGCCAGCGCTTCGGCCACGGCGCTGATTTTCTGTGAGCGCAGCTCAATGACTTTGCGGATCATCTGTTCCGCCTGCGCAATAAGTTGATTGCGGACTTCTCCGGTATAAGAGGGGAGCGGATGAATCACGCCCGGCGTCTCAAGGCCGATATGATTCTCAAGAATCAACGCAAGTTGTGACGGCGCATCCCGGCCGATGAGCGGGATGATTTTGAGCGCGGAAATTCGCGCGGAAAGATCGCAGATGCTCAGGGCCATTTTGGCCAGTATCGGGTCTGGCTCATAAACATAAACAGGGAATGACAGGGGCAATTGATTGGCAAGGGCGAGCCATTCGTGGCCGCTGGCCATAGGCGTGCCGACGCCGATAGCCTGATCAACCTTTAAGCTGGCCATGAGCGGTTGCGCCGAGGTGCGCGGCATTGAGGTGCGGCCAAGCCATTCTATTTTGGCGTCATTGATGCGTCGGCAATACGTGGGGGTGCCGTCAGTGCCGGTGGTCAGTTGCCAGTCGGCGGGGATGATTGCGGCGTTAACAATCTCGGCCGCCTGCGGATTAACCGACCGCAGCGCATTGATGTTGGCGGAGAAAATGTCCGGGTCATGAGGCATACGGCTCATAAAAAAAGCCCCACCCCGTGAGGGGTGGGGCTCGGCATAACTCAGATCGGTTTGTGATTGCCGTAAACGGTGTTGGTGACGTTTGCGGTCGGTCCGCACCAGCGCACGCCGTTAACGAAGATCTTGAGGACTTCCGGCTGATAATAGGCCGGGTAAGTTTCGTGGCCGGGGCGGAAGTAGAAGATGCGGCCCATGCCGCGGCGGAAGGTCACACCGCTGCGGAATACTTCGCCGCCTGGGCTAAATGACGAGATCAGCACCGTTTCGTCGGGCTGAGGAATATCAAAATGTTCGCCATACATTTCTTCATGAGGAATTACGATGTGATCGTTAATGCCATCAACAATGGGATGTCCCGGCGCGGCAACCCACATGATCTCTCTGTCGCCTGATTCGCGCCACTTGAGGTCGCAGGTTGTGCCCATGAGGGCCTTAAAGATTTTTGAAAAATGGCCTGAATGCAGCACGACCAGGCCCATGCCGGTGAGTACGCGCTGCTTGACTTTGGCCACAATTTCGTCGGAAACTTCGTTATGCGCGCCGTGGCCCCACCAGGTGAGGACGTCGGTTGTGTTGAGTACGTCATCGGTCAGGCCGTGGGAAGGTTCATCAAGCGTGGCCGTGCGAACTTCAAAACCGGCTTCGCGCAGCGGTTTTGCCAGCGCCATATGCATGCCTTCCGGGTACAATTTGGCGACTTCAGGATTCGTTTTTTCGTGGCGGTATTCGTGCCATACGGTAACGCGCAGGGACATGGCGACTCTCCAGAATAAGTGCGAAAAACAGTGACTTTTGTATAGTGTAGCATAGTTGGCTCAGTATGCCAGTCAGGCAAAAGCTGATATAAATGCATTCGCGGATTGACCGCGCAGGCCGCCGCGAGAATAATGCGGTAACATTGATGCGCCAGTTGTGCGTCAATCATCCGGTAATTATGACAGGGGCCACACACGCATGTTTTTTCCGATCGGCACAGATTGTCAGCAGCGCCGCTTTCCGTGGATGAATGCATTGCTGATCGCCCTGAATGTGGTGATTTATTTTTTGTATCACTCTTCGGGAATTGTGGGGCATAACCTTATCCCGTGGTTGCCGGCCGAGGCCAAGTATTACCTGTATCCGGGACAGGAAATTCAGCTTTATCAGTTTGTGACGTATCAGTTTCTTCATCAGGGGATTTACCACCTGGTGGGTAACATGATGTTCCTATATGTTTTTGGCAATAATCTCAACGAAAAACTGGGGCATGTGCCGTATCTGGCTTTTTACCTGGCCGGCGGAATCCTGGCCGGTTGCGGGCAGGTGCTGACCAGTGACGCATCGACGCTTGGCGCATCAGGCGCAATCGCGGCCGTGGCGGGTATGTTCATGATGCTGCTGCCGCGCACCAACGTTCGCATGCTCGTGTGGATCATCTTTTACGTGGACGTCGTCGAGATTCCGAGCATCTGGTTCATTCTGTTCTCTGTGGGCAAGGATCTGGTTGAGCCGTATCTTTTTGGCCAGAGTAACGTTGCGCATATGGCGCATCTGTCAGGGTATTTTGCCGGTTTTGTGGTCGGCGCCATTCTGCTGGCAACGCATATGGTTCAGCGTGATCATTATGATATTCTGGCGCTCTTGGCCCGTTGGCGCAGGCGCCGCGAGTATCAGCATATGGTTGCGCAGGGCAATGATCCGTTTTCCGGAACATATGTTAATCGCGCGCCCAAAGCTGCCGCCGCGCCGGGGCTTTATGTTGATCCGCGCACGGTTGAGCTGCGCGATGCGATCATGGCGATGATACATACGCATCAGCTTTCGGCCGCGGCCGCGCGATATGCGGAATTAAAAGGCATTGATTCGTCGGCTGTTTTGCCATCGCAGGACCAGCTTGATATTGCCAATCAGCTTATGGCCGAGGGACATCATCAACTGGCCGCACGGGCATATGAGGATTACCTGGCGCAATACAAAACGCCGGAACCGCCGGAGCATATTCAGTTGCTGCTGGGTCTGATTTATTCGCGTTATGTGCCTCAGCCGCAGCGCGCCATAGAGATGCTCAAGGCCGCGTTGACGAAACTGCATGAACCGAATCGTCGTGCGCTGGCCGAAGAAGAACTGGCCAAGTTGATGGGGCAGGGGTAATGTTGAATAGACTATAAATGCACGATGCGCAGAGTGGTATGTGGTGTGGGCAGGTAAAGTTAAACAAGGTATCAAGTTAAACAAGAGCTTTTGTGCTTAACTCGTTTATCTCGATTTACTTGTTTAACTTTTGGCTCATCTGAGTTTATGTTGAGTGCATATCATAATCATGTGGGTAAAGGAATTGTCATGCCAAAATTCATCGTAGATGCTGTTGAGGACGGAACTATTACGCTTAAGACACCGGGCAATAATTATCGCACGAGTTTTAAGGTTGCCGGCGTATCGGGCCTGAAGGCCGGAGACCGCGTGACGGGAACAATTCACGCTCCGGCGTGGAAAGTGGACCGTGTGGAGCTTGGCGGCAATTATGTTGAGCCGCTCTTTGGCCGGCCCAGGCGCATGCAGGGAACAATCCTGTCGGTCAATACATCCACCAATGAGCTGACGGTGCTTACCGCGTATGAAGTTGTGGTGAAGCTGCCGGATCGTTACCAGGCATCGCAGTTTGCCCCCGGCACACGCGTGGCATGGGATAATATTGATGTGCCGGTATTTGAGCAGGCAAAAGAATCGGCCACGGTGTGATGATCAGCATATAACTGCGGTGTTTGAATCCACTCGCCAGATATTGTATTGAATTTTCATTCGGATTTACTGGCGGATTATTCGGTGGCACTCAGTTCAGTTCTGCGGCATGATGCGATTGATATTTATTGAATGAATGTGCTGATAATTGCCGGAATCGCTCAGCTTAATCGTCTGAATCTGATTCATGGCGTGATATCGTTGACGTTTTATGATGTTGTCAATTTTCGAAATTACCACAGGATTTACGCCGCCTGGCTTGAATTGATTCTCGCCCGCAAAGATTGCCGTACTGATGCTTATTCACGCGACTGGCAATTTGCCACATGCCTCTCAGCCACGATTTTGTGAAAAGGAGAGCTCAATCTTTTCTTTGGCACGATCATGGCAGAAGAGACATACGCCGGGGGCGCAAAATGCTATACTGGCCGCCGGCGAGAGGATATTTCTAAAAAGTGCGGCGGAGCTTTATCAGAGATGAGCCAGAATCGGATTGAAGACCAGACACGGACGGCCGGTATTCAGCCGCGTTCTTTTCATATCATGACCAAACCAATCGGTCCGATCTGCAATATCAATTGCAGTTACTGCTTTTACCTGGAAAAAGAACGCCTGTATCCGGAACATGAACGCGCGGCGCAGTTTCGCATGAATGACGCTACGCTTGAGGAATATATTCGCCAGTACATTGCCGGGCAGAATGTGCCGGAAATCAATTTTGCCTGGCAGGGCGGCGAGCCGACCCTGATGGGCCTTGAGTTTTTTAAGCGCGTGGTGGAGTTGCAGAAGAAATATGGCCCGCCGGGGGTGACGATACAGAATGCTTTTCAGACCAACGGTATTCTGATTGATGACGCATGGGCGGAGTTCTTTGCGGCTAATCATTTTCTGGTCGGGTTATCCATTGACGGCCCGGCGCATCTGCATGATCGTTATCGCCTGACGCGCGAAGGCAAACCGACGCATGAACTGGTCATGCGCGCGCTGAATCTGTTCAAAAAACACCATGTGGAGTTCAATACGCTGACGGTGGTGCATCGTGAACTGGCGCACGCGCCGCTTGAGGTGTACCGGTTCCTGCGTGAACATGGCTCCGGGTTTATGCAGTTTATTCCTCTTGTAGAGCGCCTGGGGGCGATGCCGGAGAAACTGGCCAAGCCGCCGGCACTCAAGGTGCTCAGCAATGGTGCGGAGGTGACGCCGTGGAGTGTTGAGCCTGAAGCATACGGCGATTTTCTCTGCGCGATCTTTGATGAGTGGGTGCGCCGTGATGTGGGCATGCAGTACGTGCAGATGTTTGATGTTCAGCTTGGGATCTGGGCGGGAATGGGCTCATCGCTCTGTTATTTCGCGGAAACATGCGGCCGGGCTATGGCGCTTGAGCACAACGGCGATCTCTACGCGTGCGATCATTACGTATATCCGGAATATAAACTCGGAAATCTGCATGAGAGATCGCTCTCGGAACTTTCCGAAGTGCCGCAGCAGCGTCAGTTTGGCCAGGATAAGAAAGATACGCTGCCGAAATACTGCCGCGAATGCTCCGTGCGCTTTGCCTGCAATGGTGAGTGCCCGAAACATCGCTTTGCCGTGACGCCTGATGGCGAGCCGGGACTCAATTACCTGTGCGCGGGATATAAAAAATTCTTTTCGCACATTGATCCGTACATGAAGATGATGGTTGATCTGCTCAGGCATCAGCAGGCTCCGGCGCAGATCATGCAGATTCTGGCGCAGCGTGAAGGGCGCGCGCCGGCAACACCCATGCCGAGCAGGCCGATGACGGCGCGTGGCGGAGCGATGCCGGGAGCAAAACCGGGGCGCAATGATCCGTGTCCGTGCGGTTCGGGGAAAAAATATAAAAAGTGCTGCGGCGCGTGAGCAACTTCGTCTGAAGAATGCCGCAGGCCGTGCATCTCCGGCGCATCATCGGGATGTTTTGCGATCATTTTCTGATCATCACTCAAAAAAAATCTCACGCAGAAAAAATTTTTGCGTGATGAATCTCACAAAAAAAACAAAACTTCATTACGCGATGACATGTTGATGTGAGCGCACATTGAATGTGAAGAAAACATGCATGAATATTGGTGATTTTGCATGTTGATGATGTGCGTATCGTGCGCGCGGATTGTGCGTGCGCGGATGTTATTGCTGTTTTTAACTCAAGTTACGTGCATGATCGGACCGAAAAAAATATCAGTGGTGATGATTTTTCCTTTGACAAATTCTTGTGCGTCATCAAAATCATTCGCATGAGATTCATGTCTTCTCTTTTTTAATATCCCTTTAAGGAGGTGATAGCAATGCCAGTAGCCAAGAAAAAACCAGCGAAGAAAGCGGTTAAGAAAGTCGTCAAGAAGGCTGTCAAGAAAGTGGCCAAGAAGCCCGCTAAGAAGAAAGCCAAGTAAGGCCGCCGCGGGATCCGGGTTTACCATCCCGCTGAGCGCCATATGACAGGATGCCCTCCTGTGGCTTACCAAAAACTTAGGGCCCAATTGGGATTTCCCGATCGGAACAGTTCCCGTCGCAATTTGCGGCGGGAACTTTTTTATTGGCCTGTCATTTTCCTTTCCGCCCGTTGTTCTGTATCCTTTTGGGCATGCGAACGATTGCTTTATTCAACCAAAAGGGCGGCGTGGGCAAAACCACCACCTCTGTTAACCTGGGCGCGGCACTGGCTGACGCCGGCCAGCGCGTGGTGCTTATTGACCTTGATCCGCAGGCCAATCTCTCTACGCATCTGGGCATTACGCCGGATAAGGTGCGGTATTCAACTTACCAGGTGCTCACGGACAACGTGCCGATCAAAGAATCGCTGATACCAGTCAGCGAGCGCCTGTGGGTTTCGCCGTCAACGACGGATCTTGCCGCGGCCGAGCAGGAACTTGTCGCCGTGCCGCAGCGCGAGTTGATCTTGCGCAAGGCCGCGCTCAATCCTCCGCTTGAGGCAGACTTTGTGCTCATTGATTGCCCGCCGTCGCTGGGATTGCTGACGGTAAACGCCATAACGTATGTGACGGAAGTTTTTATTCCGCTTCAGGCTCACTTTCTGGCTTTGCAGGGAATGGCCAAACTTTTTGAGACCGTTGCGCTGGTTCGTCAGGCGCTGAATCCTCAGCTCCGCATCAGCGGCATTTTGTTTTGCCAGTTTGAGTCTCAGGCGCGCCTGACCGGCGAAGTCACCGGCGAAGTTGAGAGTTTTCTTGAGCAGTCGCGCGGTAAAAATGAGCCGTGGTCTGAGGCGCACATTTTTCAGACGCATATCCGCCGCAACATCAAGCTTGCCGAAGCGCCAAGCTTTGGCCAGAGCATTTTTCAGTATGCGCCATCCTCGGCCGGCGCGGCCGACTACGGCGTGCTGGCTGAAGAAGTGCTCAAAATGGGTGCCGCAGGATAAATGTTGAGCAAGTTAAGCGAGTAAACAAATGGTGGGTACTTTTTGTTTGGCTCGTTCATGAGGTACGCATGCTGCCGACAATCGTTGTCACCGAGGGACTTGAAGAAACTCCTTTTGCCTGGTTGCGGCAAAACGCGCAGGTGATTGAGGCCAAATACACCAACAAAGACGCTTTGGCCGCCGCATTGGCGCAGGCTGACGGCCTGATTGTGCGCACATACACGCAGGTTAACGATGCGTTGCTGGCGTTGGCGCCAAAACTCAAAGTGGTGGGGCGCGCAGGTGTCGGCCTTGAGAATATTGATCAGGATGCCTGTGCTCGTCGCGGCGTTCAGGTGCTTAGCACGCCAACGGCCAATACGCGGGCGGTATGCGAGTATGTTTATAATCTGATTTTTCATCTCGGCCGGCCGCTGGTTGATCTTAAAGCGCCGATTTCTGCCGAGGAATTTCATGCGTATCGCAAAAAAATCCGCGGCCTTGAGCTTTCCGGCAAAACGATGAGCATTTTGGGTATGGGCCGCATCGGCCGGGGCGTGGGCAAAATTGCCTGGGCTATGGGTATGCGCGTGCTCTATAACGATATTGCGGATGTCAGCGCGCATATTGATTTCCCGGCCACAAGCGTTGGTAAAGCTACGCTTTATAAAGAAGCCGACGTCCTGACTTTACATGTGAATTATCAGCCCGGCAATCACCATCTGATCAACGCGGATGTGCTCAAGCAGCTTAAGCCTTCCGCATTGCTGATTAACACCTGCCGCGGCGACGTGCTTGATGCGTATGCCCTCGCGGCCGCGCTCAAAGGCGGCCAGCTTGCCGGCGCAGCACTTGATGTTCACGAACCTGAACCGCCGCCGGCCGATTATCCGCTTTGGGGCTGCCCGAATCTGATTTTTGCCCCGCATCTGGCCGCGCGCACCCAGGGCGCAATGGACGCCATGAGCTGGGTGGCCCGCGACGTGGTTGAGGCGCTCAAATAACAAAAAGCCCCAGGGTTTTAACCCTGGGGTAGGTACGTGACAGTCGTTAATGTGCATGACTCACAAACTGCGAACTTAACATCGTTGCTCTCATGCGGCCGGCGGATTGTTACAATTTCAGACATGCTCATTGCAGAATCAATACTGTTTTTCCTTCGCGTGGTGATTGATTCGCAACCCCAAAAAGCAACGATGTTGAGCTGGTAATGTATAAAACGGGTGGTTGTTTTCTGTTACGCATCCACCCCGAGGTTAAAACCTCGGAGCTTGAGTCATCCGCTTGTGTTTTTACTTTTTCGCCAGATACGTCGTTACGTAATCCTTGACGCCATCTTCAAGTGACGTAAACGGCGCGCTATAGCCGGCCGCGCGCAGCTTGTTCATGTCCGCCTGCGTAAAGTACTGATACTTGGCCCGCAGAGATTCCGGCATGTCAATATAGCGGATATCAGGTTTGCGGCCCATCGCGGCAAATGTCGCATTTGCCAGATCAAGCCATGATCGCGCATGTCCCGTGCCGCAGTTAAACAGGCCGCCGACATTCGGCAGATCGTACACAAACGCCAGCGCCACGTTCACCGCATCGCGCACGTACACAAAATCACGCTTCTGCTGTCCGTCCTGATAATCCGGCCGATGCGACCGGAACAAGTTCACATGTCCCTCGGCCAGAATCTGGTAATACGACTTGTGCACCACCGAGCGCATATCGCCCTTATGATCCTCATACGGGCCGTACACGTTAAAAAACTTCAGGCCGACAATATTCTTCAGGTGCCCATGCTTCAGCGCCCAGAGATCAAACATATGCTTGCTATAGCCGTACATATTCAGCGGCGCCAGCGCCGGCGTGGCCGCGTCATCATCATGATAACCCTGCGCGCCATCGCCATACGTGGCCGCGCTGCTGGCGTACACAAACCGCGCCTTGTGATGCAGACACCATTCGCAGAGCCGCCGCGTATAGCGGTAATTGTTCTCAAGAAGGTAATCGGCATTGCGTTCTGTCGTCGCGCTGCATGCGCCCATGTGCACAATCGCGCTGATCTGCGGGCCGTGATTGCTTGTCAGCATCGCCATAAACGCATCCGGCGAGATGACATCCTCATAGCGCAGACCGATGAGATTTTTCCATTTTTCGTCCGTGCCCAGTTGATCAACCAGGATCAGATTGTTTTCGCCGCGGCGGTTCAGTTCCGCCACGATATTCCGGCCAATAAACCCGGCCGCGCCCGTCACCACAACATGTTTCTGCATACGCCAGCGCCTTCCTGAATAACCAAAAACGCATTGTAACAGGGAAGAGGCAAATGCTGAAATAAGCCGTTTCTCGTCTTTTCGCTGGCCAGCTCTTCCATAAATGCGTCACTTGCCATTAAAATGCCTCTCAGGTTCCTCAATTCTTAAACCTGATTTTTATTGCGAGGCTGCGATGTCATCAACACCGAACTTTCCTCGTCTTCCTCTGCGTTTATTGGCCGTTGCCATTGTCGTATTGGTTGTGTTTATCTTTTCGCTGCTTTGCTACAAAATCGTGCCGCCGGGATATCGCGGCGTATCGGTCACTCTTGGCCGCGTAAGCCCCGGCGCCATTCCGGAAGGCATGACGTTCAAAAAGCCGTTCATTGAGGATATCGTGCTGGTGCTCGTCAAGCAGGTTAAGCATGATGGCAAAGCGACCTGTTTTTCATCAGACTTGCAGACTGTGGACATTCAGTACGCGCTGATGATGCGCATTCCGGAAAAGAGCGTCATTGATCTTTACCAGCAGTATTCCGGCGATGCATACAGTGCGCTTGTTGAGCCGCGGCTTCAGGAAGCCATCAAGCAGGTGACTTCCCGGTACACGGCCGACAATCTCGTCAAGTCGCGCGACCAGATCCGTACGGCCTCGCTGAATATGGTGCGTGGTTCTGTTGGCCACATCGTGGATATCGTAGACCTTAACATCGCCAACATTGATCTTTCAGACCAGCTTGAAAAAGCCATTGAGCAGAAAATGGTCAAAGAGCAGGAAGCGCTGGCCAAAGTATACGAGCTTGAAAAAGCCAACAAAGAAGCGCAGATCACCATCGTTAACGCGAAGGCCGAGGCCGAAGCCGTCAAAATCAAAGGCGAAGCGCTTCTGGCCTCGCCCAAAGTCATTGAGCTTGAGATCGTCAAGCGCTGGGACGGTCACGCGCCTTCAACGGTTGTCATCGGCGGTGATTCCGCGGCCGGCGCCAATATCATTCTGCCGATTAACACCGGCACGGCGCCTGCCGGCAGATCATCCGGAAGGTAACGCATAAGCCTATTGCGGATTAAAAACGTTCATGGATCACATCACATACAGACTTGCGACAATGGCGGATCTTGATGCACTGGTGGCCATGCGCCTGGCATTCCTGGCTGAAGTCGCCCCGACGGTTCAGCCTACGCCGGAGCTTTCCAGTAAGCTTCGTGAATATTTTCTGCGTTATATGCCCACCGGCGAATTTGTTGCGTATATTGCGCTTGTCAGCGGCAAGGTTGTGGGCACAAGCGGCATGGTTTTTCATCGTCACCCGCCCACGCCCACCAATCTCGCCGGCCTTAACGCATACGTCATGAACATGTACACGATGCCGGCCTGGCGCCAGCATCGCGTCGCCACGACGTTGCTGCAATTGCTGCTAAGTGACGCATCCGCAAAAAAATGTAAAAGAGTGTCTCTGCACGCACTCCCCAGCGCGCGCCACTTGTATACTAATCTCGGTTTTATGCCCACGGATAACGAAATGGTGCTTGATCTTGGCGTTGTCCGTGATGAAGAAGAAATGTAAGTTCGCTGCCGGTTTTATCTTCCCGCAGTCAGCACACCGGCCAGATACGCCGCATCCTGCTGGGGCATTTCCGGGAGGATCATGGCCACGGCGCGCCGCCAGATCGGATCGGCGCTTTGCGCCGCGCGCTGTAGTGCCGCTTTACCGCTGAACTCGGCCATGTCATGTGAAAAACGTGTCTCAAAAGACCGGATCATATATCCGCGCCCGGCGTCAATTTCCGCCTGAGTTGGTTTATGCTCCATGATCTGTGTCATCGGGCCTACCGGATAATCACCAAGCCACAGGGCGTCTTCGTTATCTTCCTGCGCGCGCCACGGTTCTGCCATCACCATTTCGGGAAGCGTAAAAACAAACTGATCCTTGCGCAGCGGCCGCGGCGCAAAGCGCGCCAGCTCCGGCGCAAGAAACTGCGTCACTGTTGCATCAATCAGATATCTGCCGGCCAGCACCACCGTGTGGCCCATCTCCTGATTGATTTGCACAGACAGGCACACCGGCATAACACCCATGCCGCGAAGAATTTTGGCCACTCTGAATGCCGCTTCGCCGCAGCAACCGGTCATATACTTGGCCTGCGGGCCGGCAAGCTCAAAAAAAACAACCATTTCGCCGCGCACCTGCCTGGCGATTTGCGTTAATTCTTCGGCCGAAATATCGCACGAATCCAAAATCATCGTAGCCATGCCGATTTCCGAAAATGAAGTGCCTGATCGTAGGCCGGTCTCGCAACAGGCCTCTCAGAAAATGTGATAACCTGAGTTCGGGATAAGCAAGCCCCATTCCCTTTACGGGATGGGGCACGAACCAATGATCATTGGCGATTGCTCATGATCGGAACAAAACCGTTCACACATCATCAAGTACTCTACTGATGACAATCGTTCGCACATCCATTGTGCCCCGCCCCATGAAGGAGCGGGGCTTGAAATCAACGCCCCTTATCCCGAACTCAGGTTGATACGCAATCGTGACGGCAACAAAAACTTCAGAACAGAAACAAGACGTGAACCGGAAAACCTATTTTCCTATTTATAGCAGATCGTCGGCGCAGATGAATCAGAAAAATCAAAAAAATGTGACTCGGGGCGGCAGGCAAAGTGGATAGTCCGCCACGGGACGCGTCTGTTTTCTCATTCATTTGGGCCGGGGGCGAGGTGCGCGAGATAGCATAGTGGTCCGCCGCTCTTTACGGAAGCACGATGTTGTGATAGACCTCCTGCACGTCCTCGTTTTCTTCAAGCATCTGCAAAAACTTCTCAAAAGAGGCCAGCTCTTCCGCGCCGAGCGTCTTGGTGGCCTGCGGGATGAACGTGATCTCCTGTATGTCAAGTTCAACACCCGGCATCGCTTCGAGCAACGCCGTCTTGGCCTTGTAGAACTCGGCCGGCGGGGTGAAGACCGTGATAACGCCGTCCTTGCTCTCGACGTCTTCGACGGCGATGTCCGCGGCGAAGAGCGCCTCAATCACCTTCTCCTCCGAATCGCCCTTGAACGAGATGACCGCCAGGTGGTCGAACGACATCAGCACCGCGCCGCTGGCGGCCAGCTTGGCGCCAGCTTTGGCAAAATAGCTGCGGACCTCGGCGACCGTGCGCTGGTTGTTGTCGGTCAGGCACTCGACGATGATCAGCGAGCCGCCGGGGCCGAACCCCTCGTAACGCACGGAGATGAAGTCTTCGCCTCCCTTGCCGGCGGCTTTCTGGATCGCCTTGTCAATCACGTGGCTCGGAACATTTTCCTTTTTGGCTTTCTCAACGACGAGGCGCAGGTGCGGGTTGTCCGCCGGGTCGGGGATGCCGTTCTTGGCTGCCACGTACACCTGCTTGCTGTATTTGGAATACAGCTTTGCGTTCTGGGTCGCCGTCTTGAAGATGGAATATTTGCGCCTTTCGAATGCTCTTCCCATACGTGTTCTACCTTTTTATTTTCTGGACTGACTGGGCAACGAGCGATCCGGTTCCTGCCGGATCTTGCGGCGCGGCCGGGTGTTTTTGCCGATACGTTCCAGGGTGGGTTTCTCCAGCACGGTCGCTCCACCGCTCGCCCTGTCATGTGAAGGAGCCATTTAACCCCCTTTTGCCGCCGGGAACAACTGTTGCATGAGGGTTTTCTTCTGGGTCGCCGGTCAAAGAGAAACATTTCTTCGAGCGTTATCCGGCCGCAAAGCCTTACGCGGACATTGCTTTAAATTATAGATTAAAAAGGAATTAGAAGGGAATCGGGGCGAGAGGATTCGAACCTCCGACTTCCTGGTCCCAAACCAGGCGCTCTAACCAGGCTGAGCTACGCCCCGTACTGCCGCAGAGGCCCATTTCTGAACTTCTCTGCGGCGTAAGTTGTTTATTTTAGCAGATAATCTCTCAGATTAAAACTGACAGACACCGCCTGATGATCAATTCCTTACGGCATTATTCAAAAACTACCATCGCATGGCCGTTGACGATCGGAATTTTCACATCAACTCGGCCGGAATTATAGGCAAAATTCAGTTCCTGTCCTTCCGGCGCCAGATACACGCGAGACGGTTTGGCCGCCAGCTTCAGGCTCACCGGCACATCATGCAGAGGCACAATATCTTCAAGCAGATCAAGGCCCGCGCCGCGGCGCTCAGGGCAATATTGCAGAAGATGCACAATGGTGCGCGCGGGATTTTCCTGCCGCATCACAGTGGCTTCCGTGCTTGTCGGTGCGGTGACGCGCAGCAACGGATCGGCCAGAAGCTGGTTAATCAAATTACGCACCATCAGGCGGTACGGGTAATTGCCATGAATGCCATAGGCCGAAAAGATCGGGAATGCAATATAGGCCACTTTGCCGTTGATCGTTGCGCCGGCAAATTCGCTGACGTTGTTGCCCGGCGTCTGCTGATGGCTTGAGAAATGCTGCCATGTGCGATTGAAATACGGCTCAACAATCTGAACGAGTGACTGCGTTCCGGATGCCGGCTTAACGCGCCAGCCGCGTTCATACATCACATGGTCGCTCGGTGGAACGTCGGCCGACACTTCTTTGCCAAATCGCAGATAGGTTGTGATATACGGCGAGATTCCGTGCGCCTCAATGCCCAGTTCCGGCAGCAGGACTTTTGTTCCGTCTGCCGAAAGGCCGCTGGTTCCGCTGGCCAGCAATGCGCCGCCGTTTTTCAGGTGCAGTTGCAGTCGCGCGGCAAGATCCGGCGATACCGGAATTTGATCCGGCAGAATGATCAATTTATATCCGCTCAGATCGCTTTCTTCCGTCACGATATTAAACTGCTGCTTGAGATGCATCAGCATGCGCGTGACGCCTTCGTCGGTTCCGTTGATGCCCTGGCCGTCCTGCGGCGCTACGTTCAGCGGCGCCTGAAATACCGCAACATCCGTAACCGCCTTAACGTTGGTGCACCACGGTTCGCGCGCCTCAACGCGCGCGTAGGCCTTGCCGATGAGCTCATAAGTACCCTGATCAAGCATGCCGCGCGGATGAAGTTGATCACCGATGCTGCATGCCGCGCCGTGCGCGAGCATTTGCGAAGTTTCGTATTCAAGAGCGGCGTAGGGCTTAATGCCGCCAAAGTCGGCCCAGCTTTTGTGAAAGCGCGCCGTCATGCCCATGTAGGGTTTGCCGAAGTTGCGCGCAAAGCGCACATTTTTGGGGAAATAAATATATCCCCAGCCGCCGGTGGGCAGCGCCTCAATTTCAACCTGTTCCTGATACGCAATATCCTGATGCAATCGCGAGAGCGGCCGGGAGTTAAAGAACACGCTCGCATTCGGATTGGCCGCTTTAACCATATCGTGGTAGCGCTTCATGTAAATCAGCGCCAGGCGCCGGGCGTATTCAACGCGGTCGGTTTTGCTTTCCGGATTGAGCTTATCTTTGATCATCGCCTTGATGAAATACGGATTGGCGCTTGGCTGATCCCAGCACATGTCAAAAAAGATGCCGTCAACCGGCTTAAACAGATTGAGCACTTCCTGAAGCTGATCCGCCAGGTAATCCTGATAGGGCGTTGAGAGATCAAGAATCTGCCAGGAAAAATTCGGATAAGGATTGAGCAGCGGTTTTGGGCCCACAATATTGCCGGTGTCGGCATCGCGCGCGATCCATTCCGGATGCGCATTGGCCGCAAATTCATCACATTGAACGCTCAGGTAAATCGGCGCGCGGATTCCTTCGCGATGCAGAGCCTCAACCTGCTCTCCCAAAAGATTCAGTCCCGGCTTGATGTGCGGGTGGCGTGCCGGATGATTCGTATTGTAATACAGATGGCCATGATGACACTTGGCAAAAAGCGTTACGCTGTTGACATGAGCTGCTTTAAAGGTTTTGGCAAAAGCCTTCGCATCAAATTCCGTCCCGACTTCCGGGATCATTTTCCCGGTATGAAAATCAAGATGAACCTGACGCATCGGCAACACAACATTCTTTGACATCATTCAACTCCGGAAAGTGCGATCATGACATGACGCACGCCATGAAAGACAGGGCAACAGTTTAAGGATGTACAACTGCCGCGGCAATTTTGAATACGGATATGTTATCCTTGTCATCTGATGTGTCACACATATATAGGATACGAACAGCTTATCATATCGTATTCCGCGTGATTTTCGCAAAAAGATAGAAACACTGAAACACTGTTTCAGCATCCGGGGCCTGTTTGTTACCAAACAGATCTGCGCCGATCAGGATAATCACGAATACGAAAAATACAAATTCGCGCGTAAATAGATACTTTTTTGCAGAATATTTTGTTTTCGGCTTGCCTTTCAGATGGCGTGTGTTATGTTGTTGTTGACACGTTTCTGAATCAGTTTCTAAAACATGTGCAATTATGTCATCAGTCAGAGAAATAGCTAAGCGGGCCGGTGTTTCTATCACGACGGTCTCGCGCGTACTCAACAATCATCCGAATGTCAGTTCGGATGTGCGCGAGAGCGTGCTGGCGGCGGCGAACGAAACGCGGTATGTGGCCGCGGTAGGCCGGCGCGATACGAATAATGTCGCACTTGTGTATACCGGCGAGCTTTCCTGGGGATCACCATATGATGCGGCGCTGCTGCGCGGCATCGGCGATGGTTTTGATGATTTTCCGTATGACTTGTCTATTCTTGATCTGCGCCGGGCGCGCCGCGCGGACGAAACCTATACCGCCATGTTCATGCGTAAAGGCATTCGCGGGGCCATCCTGCGCGCCACGATGAACTCACGCGCCGTTTGCGAATCCATTGCGGCCGAGGGATTCCCGGTTGTGGCCGTGGGCGAACGTTTTGAAGATACCAACATTCCTTACGTTTATTCTGATTCGTTTGGCGCAAGTTCCGAAGCCGTATCAACGCTCATTGGTCTTGGCCACAAACGAATCGCCGTAACGGTCAACGTTGTGGACGATTCTGATCATCAGGACCGCCTGGCCGGTTATCGTGATGCGCTTCAGAAGGCCGGCATTGAGGTTGATCCGCAATTGATCTGGCGCGTGCCTGCTACCCGCGAAGGCGGCATTCAGGTCATCAAGCGCGTAGAAGCCATGCCCGATCGTCCCACGGCCGTCTATATTGCTGATCCGCTGGCATGCGTCGGCGCCATCGGCGAGGCGCGCCGCGTCGGCATGGAGATTCCGGCTGATTTATCCATTGTCGGTTTTGATGATGCGGATCTTCGCATGTGCATGGTCCCGGCGCTTTCGGCGGTATGCCAGAACGCCGCGACCCTGGGATATGCGGCGCTGAGTCTGCTTGACGAAATCATGAATCAATCCGGTACAAGAGAAATCAACAAAGTGCGCAAGTCCGCATGCTGGTTTGAGTTGCATGATACCGTCGGCCGCCCTAAATAAGGTGCGGCTCAGAGTCATTTCGTGCGAGTTATTGGGTAATTTGAATCCTATACTTCAATGGTCGAGTTGTGTATCGGCGGAATTTTCACCGTGGCGGAAAAGGATTCCGTTGCGGAACAATGAGGAGCCGGTCATGAAGCTTCAGACAGTCCGTAGCCGAGCGTTCACATTGATTGAATTGCTTGTTGTAGTGGCAATTATTATCGTGCTAGTGGCTATTTTGGTTCCGGCGCTGGGCAAGGCCAAGGATCAGGCTAATGCAGTTAAATGTTTGAGTGGCGAAAAACAGATGGGCATTGCCTCGGCAATGTATACCGCAGAATATGATGGGTATTTGTTTCCGTGTTATTACGCCGGTTATGACACGATTGTGACAAAATCAATGCCTGATATTCTGGCGGATTATCTCAAACAGCCGGGATGGGATGGCAGTTCATCAAAAAGATTTAACATCTGGACCTGCCCATCTATAAGCGTTGAGATCACCGGTGCGGCCGGCCAGCAGTATCCGTTAACATACGGCGCTAACGCTTTTGTGCATATCAAGGCAAATGCCGATCCGAATTGCACGGACCCGTACCAGATTATTTTTCACAAGCTCAGCACCATTCCGCGACCGGCCGAGGTTGTGTCTATTTGCGATACGGCTCAGTTGCAGGATCGCGGAGTCAGCGCCGGGTGGATCGCAGGTACTGAGGCGCATTGGTGGTGCAGTCTTGGCGAAGCCAATCAGCCCGTATGGTGGCCAGGCAATCCGAGTATGGAGTTATCCAATTCAGATTCGCTTAACAATTATGTGATTCGTTACCGTCATCGCGGTAATTCGTTTGTCAATGTGCTGTTTGTGGACAATCACGCGGAATCCGTGCGCGGGCCGCTGCTGGGGAAAAATCTCTCAACGGAATATTAGGGCGTGCGTGAGCAGTTCGTGTTCATGGGGGCCTGCTGTTTTGTCAATAGTCTGTGCCCCATCCCGTAAAGGGATGGGGCTTGTTTCCGCATGAATATGTTGGGTGGCGATCTGGTGGTTTGTCTGTTTTATTTTGGAGTACGTGCAGTGAATTTAATCTCGTCATGCAAATGGCTGATGGCGGCGGTGATATGCGCAGGCATCGCCGCGGCATCCGCGCCGGCGCAAGGGCAGGCGATCAAAACGGAATTGAAAAAAACGCCCGGCGGCTGGCAGCTTCTTCGCGATGGCAAGCCGTTTTTTGTAAAAGGCGCCGGCGGCGATGAATCGCGCGACACGCTGGTTCAGTGCGGCGGCAATTCCTTCCGCACATGGGGCGTAGGCCCGGAGACAAAGGATCAGCTTGATCAGGCGCAGAAACTGGGCCTCGCCGTGAGCGTAGGCTATTGGCTTGGCCACAAGGAACATGGCTTTAATTATGACAACGCCGCGGCCGTAAAGGAACAATTTGATGGCGCCAAACGCGCCGTGCTGGCATATAAGGATCACCCGGCCGTGCTGATCTGGGGCGTGGGTAACGAAATGGAAAACGGCTATACCGGCCCGGCCGTGTATAAGGCGATTCAGGATATCGCCCACATGATCAAGCAGATTGATCCGAATCATCCCACTATGACCGTCATTGCGGAAATTGGCAGTGACAAAGTCAAAATGATCAACGAATATTGCCCGGATATCGATATCATCGGCATTAACAGCTACGGCGCGGGGCCGTCGCTCGTTGAGCGTTATCGCAAACAGGGCGGATATAAACCGTACATCATCACGGAGTTTGGCCCGCCCGGCACATGGGAAATCCCGATGAACTCATGGGGCGCCGCGCCGGAGATGACCAGCACTAAAAAAGCGGATTATTACCGCCTGACGTATGACAAAGCTGTGTTGGGCGCGCCTGATTTGTGCCTGGGATCGTATGTGTTTGCCTGGGGCCACAAGCGCGAAGCCACCGCAACATGGTTTGGCCTGTTCCTGCCGGATGGCAGTCGCCTGGCGGCCGTTGATACCATGCAGGAATTGTGGTCCGGCAAAAAGCCGGCGCATCCGTGCCCAAGCATGAACAGCCTGACGCTTAGCGGCAAAGATGTGCTCAACGGCGGCGAAACTGTGCGCGCGACGGTCAGCGCGAGTGATGCGGCTGGCAAACCGGTAAAGATTGAATGGGCGCTCTATTCAGAAATGGATACGTATGACGTTCAGGGCGCCAATGCCGATCCGACGGCGTCATTTCCTGATGCAATTGTCGAAAATGGCAAGCCGACAGTCACGATCAAACTTCCCAAATACGGCGGTATTTATCGCATTTACTGCTATGTGCGCAATGATGCCGGCGCGGCCGTGGGAAGTATCCCGCTGAAGGTTAACGGTCCGGAGGCGCCGTTTAAGGCCGCGCGCGCGGCGTTGCCGCTGGTGATTTTTGGCGATGGCGCAACGGGCAGCCCGTATATTCCTTCCGGATGGATGGGCAACGTCGGCGGCATCAGCATGCAGATGGACAGCACGGATAATCCGCACAGCAAAAAAGCATGCATCAAATTTACCTACAAAGATGCCGGAAACTGGGGCGGCGTGGTGTGGCAAAGCCCCGCCAATGACTGGGGAGACAAGGCCGGCGGCTTTAATCTCACCGGCGCAAAGAAACTGACGTTCTGGGCGCGCGGCGCCAAAGGCGGCGAAAAAATCAAGTTCGGTTTCGGATTGATCACCGGCAAAAAATATTCAGATACCGGCAAGGGCGAAACATCCGTTGTTGAGCTGACGCCAAACTGGAAGCAATACAGTATTGATCTTAATGGCGTTGATCTTCAGTGCATCAAGTCCGGCTTTTACTGGACACTTGGCGGCCAGGGCGCGCCGGTAACGTTCTTTCTGGATGATATGAAGTATGAATAACGTTATGTGGTGATATCAAAATGTGATAATGTGGAAATTGAAGTACACACTATACAAAATAACTCCTTTTTCTTGAGGATGACTATGACTATGAAAAAATGGTTTCTGGGTATGGCTGTGGTGTGCGCGATGAGCGCGGCGGTATTTGCGGCCGGGGCAAAACTTCCGTATGCGATCGTAGGTGATGACGCCAAGAGCCCGTTTATCCCTTCCGGATGGATGGGCAACACGGGTGCGATCGGAATGGATGACAAATGCGCCGTTAATCCGCACACCGGCAAAACATGCCTGAAGGTTGATTATAAAGCCGGCGACAACTGGGCCGGCGTGGTGTGGCAAAGCCCGGCCAATGACTGGGGCGATCAACCGGGCGGCGCAGATCTCACGGGCGCAAAGAAACTGGTGATCTGGGCGCGCGGCGACAAAGGCGGCGAAAAGGTGAAGTTTGGTTTTGGACTCATCGGCAGTGATAAAAAATATTCAGACTCCGGCAAGGGCGAAATTGAGGCAACGCTCACGGCCGAATGGAAAGCATACGAAATTGACGTCAGCAGCCAGGATTTGACGCGCGTGAAGACCGGGCTTTATTGGGTGGTTGCCGGACAAGGTTCGCCGTTGACGTTTTATCTGGATGACGTTTCTTTTGAATAAGCGGCGATTTATTGCAAAATCATTTTGAAAGAGAGGCGGTATATCACCGCCTCTCTTTTTTTGTTTCAATTTTGGCTGATTTGCCCACTTTACCAGAATATGTGTGAAACAGTGTTTCAGTCTCCTCTCTTTGCGAATAAGTAGGCATGATGCGATTAAAAACGCCGAAATTCGCACATTTTGTTTGACAATGATGGTTCTTGATGTACATTGTTATTGAAACAGTGATTGAATCTGTTTCTTGAGTCATGTCTTCAGTCCGTCATAACAATACATTGTGGAGGAGATTGATATGCGGCGTATGAATCGTATTCATCTGATGAGTGCGGTGGTCGTGGCGGTATCGTCATTGGCGGGAGTGGCTGCGGCCGATGTCACATTCCTGGCGCCCGGTGATGCGGACTGGTCAACAGGCAGCAACTGGAGCGGTGGGGGCGTACCGGATATGGCCAGCGGAGTGGCCGTGACCATTGCGCAGGGCAATGCCCAGTATACGCCGGGCGGAGACTTTATCGTTCAGAACGGCAGCACGCTGTCAGTCAGCGGCGGTTCGTGGACGCAAATGAGCAACGGCATCGGCAACTGGCTTAAGGTCTACAGCGGCGGCACGCTGAACGTCAGCGCGGGGACATTTGATGCGTCCGAGGCCGGGCAGATGTTTATTGATAAGCTCGGCAGTTCGGCCGGAACAAGCGTCAATGTTTCCGGCGGAACGTTTAAGACGCAGACGCTCAACGTCAGCAGCGGCACCTTCCGCTCTACCGGCGGCACGTCAACGTTCTCAGGCAGCCTGAATGTATCGGATACGGCCGTGATATCAGGCGGAACGGTCTCGTCCTCAACGATGAATTTGCTCAGCGGCGTTATGACCATCAGCAATACCGGCAGCTTGAGTAACAGCGGGCTGATGTATGTGAACGGCGCATTGAATATCACCGGCGGTACACTGCATACCGACTCAATTCAATTGGCAAACGGCAGCATCAAGCAAACCGGCGGCAATGTGACCATCGCGGCCAGCACGGCTGTGACAAGCGGCACTTTTGAGCTCAGCGGCGGCACGATGACCATCGGCGGCGAGATTGATGTGACCAGTAACATGACGATCACCGGCGGAACGCTTAAGGCGAATCTGATTTCGTTTAATGCCGGTTACGGCACCAATACCACGGATACCCAAATTAATCTTTCCGGCGGCATGATTGATCTTGTGCTGGGCGATAACTGGCGCGGCGGCATTTATAATGTTGATCCCTTGACGCGCTATATTAACTTTACCAGCGGATCAACCGGCGTTATTTTCCTTGAAGATAACCTGGGTGATAGTTCTGGCGCGGCGCTGGCGGCAAACCTCATCACGGCCGGTGATGTTCGCCTTGATGGCGTGATTGATGCGGCGGCCTTTACGATTGTGACGGATTCCGCCGGCACCTACATCAGCCTGGCGACAGTTCCGGAACCTGCGTCAGTGAGTATTCTGGCGCTGGCGGCCGGCGGATTGATCGCGCGGCGTCGCCGGTAAAAGGCAGCGGCTTGGCGAGCGGAATTTCTGGCTTTTTGATATTGGTTCATCATACTTGAGAGGCGGCTGACCGGCCGCCTCTTTTTGATTCATGGCACAATAATCATGCGGAGAATCATGATGCACAAAGGATGCGTGGCGCTTGGCGTGTGGGCGTTCTCCTTTGCTCTTTTGGGCGGATTGGCATTGGCCGGTCCGCAGCCGGTTAAGGTCGGCGCGGGGAGCTATGCTGAATTTCCGCCGCCCGAGGCCGGGCCAAACGCGGCCAAGTTTGAGGCGCGCGCGATCAATTGCGAAGGCGTCGGCAGCCGGCCGATCCCGAGCAATCATTGGTGGTCGTTTTTGAACATTGAGCCGTTTAACGCCAACTTATGGGCGTATCCGATCACTGTGCGTGCGCAGGCGGATGGCGCGGATTTTTGGTTTACCACGGTCTGGGCCGGCCAGGATATGCAGCTTTATGATCCGGTGCATCTTGAGATGCCCGGCGTGCGCGCCAACACGGCCATCGCGCGCGACTGGTCTGATTGGCATGTTCAGGTGCGCGTGATGCAGGATCAGCGCGGCGCGGATATTACGCTTGCGCACGGCATGCCGTTGATGTGGGCCGAGTTTTCCGGCAATATCAATCCGCGACTGAAGTGTGATGCGCAGTCACTGCTTTTTGATGGCGCCGGCGCGCGCATCATGACACAAAAAATGACGGATTCGGCGGCGCTTTCCTACAAAGGGCGCTGGTATGGCATTTATCTGCCGGCCGGGGCGAGTGTGAATTTTGTCAACGGCGCTGTTGAGATTCAATTTGGCGCCGGCAAGCGATACCTGGTTTTGGCGGCGCTGCCAAAGCGCGAGGAACTTCGCACTTTTGGCCAATATGCTTACGCCATACCGCGCAAAACGCAGGTTGATTGGGCATACTCACCCGAAAAATCAGAAATCAAAACGACCTGGCACATCACGACAGAAAGCTTAAACGGCAGGGCCAGTACGCAGGTTTTGCAGGGATTTTTGCCGCATACCTATAAGCGCACACTCAGCGGACCGAAATTTGAGGCTTATGATTACGCAACGCCGCGCGGCAAAATGCGTGTGGCGGCCGGGAATGATTTTGAATTTACGTATCAATTTAACGGCATGGTCCCGCATCTGCCGATGCTGCCAAACGCCACGCCAAATCGCCAGCGTTTATCGCTTATGCTCAAGGATTATGCGGATCATCACAAAAATTATGGCGCTGATACGTACTGGGGCGCCAAGGATTTTCTGAATTATGCTAAAAATGCATTGATTGCGGATACTTTGAATGATCCTACGCGCGATGGTTTCCTCAAACAGGCCAAAGAATCACTGGCCGACTGGCTGACGTATACGCCCGGCGAGCAGGAACATTATTTTGCGCGCTATCCGCGTTGGCGCGCGCTGGTCGGTTTTAAGCCAAGTTACGGTTCTGAAGAATTTACCGACAATCATTTTCATTACGGATACTTTA
This sequence comes from uncultured Phycisphaeraceae bacterium, assembly GCA_964610975.1. Classification (GTDB taxonomy): domain Bacteria; phylum Planctomycetota; class Phycisphaerae; order WQYP01; family WQYP01; genus CAZSYN01. Next base: position 4,045 of record CAZSYN010000013.1, on the reverse strand, counting down.
CGTTTTCCGGCGCAATGGTCGGCATGCTTGATCCGCAATTTCTGGCGGATTACGGGCCGATGCTCAAGCTTGTGGCCAAGCAGTATGCCAACTGGGATCGCAGCGACCAGAATTTTCCGTTCATGCGGACTTTTGATCCCTGGCTTGGCCACAGTTTTGCCGGCGGCACGGCCTCGCCAAACGGTAATAATCAGGAATCAACTTCAGAAGCCACGCAGTCATGGGCGGGGGTTTTTCTGCTGGGTTGCCTGCTGAGGGATGACGCCATGCGCGATGCGGGCGCTTTTGGGTTTATGTCCGAAAGCCGCGCGGCGCTTGAGTATTGGTTTGATCGCGATCATCAGAATATCCCGCCGATCTTTAAGCACCCGATTGTCGGCGTCGTCTGGAGCGGCGGCCTTATGTACGGCACGTTTTTCAGCGGCGCGCCGCATCATATTTACGGCATACAGTGGCTGCCGATCAGCCCGACGCTTAATTACCTGGCGGAAGACCCCAAAGCGGCCGCCAATGATTATGCCACGCTCATGCGTGAGTCTGGTAATAAGGATCTGGCAACATTCGGCAATGACTGGGGCAATATCATTCTGGCATACGCGGGCATGTATGATCCGGACTTTGCCATAAAAACGCTTGATCAGTATTTTGCCACAAATACCGGCCTTGCCAAAGCGCCCAGCGAATGCCTGCTGACTTACTACTATGCGTATGCCAATCAGGCACTCGGCAAGCTTGCGCGCGATGTGCTTGCGAGCATGCCCATCAGCAGTGCGTATCGTAACGCGGACGGCGCGATATACTGCATCGCATTTAATCCCGCGGATACCCAGCAAACGTGCCACGTCAGTGTCGGCGGCCGGGAGATCGGCAGCTTTATTGTGCCGCCACATTCATGGGCGCACAAACAACTGCCCGGGGCGCAGTGATATTTTCGTGATTTTTCCGCATGCATAAAAAGCAGGTATAAAAAAACAGGGGCGGCTTAAAAACCGCCCCTGTTGGTTGATCTGTTGCGATCAGTCCGTTGTTTACTCGCGCACGATGGCAGCTAGTTTGCCGTCCTGAGTGCTGAGGTAAACGGTCTGCTCAGTTGTGCTGGTCAGGAATATGCCGCCTGATCCGGAAAGATGCGTGGTTGCGATGATGGCGCCGGTATCCGTCTTGATTCGGGCCAGATCGCCGGCATCCGTAACGACGATTACTTCTTCATCATTCACCGTCACAACCTGACTGATGCCGGGTGTTTTCCACGTTGTGGTGCCGATTTCCTGGTTCAGGGCAAAGAGGCCTTCGCCCTGGCATGCGACGAGCACTTTACCGCCGGCGAATACCGGCGACTGATTCAGCGTGCCGTTAAGACGCGCATCCCAGAGTTCATTGCCATTGTGATAACCAAAGGCGTAAGCTTTTTTGTCATCAGCCACAACCACCAGCACTTTTTTATCCGGCGAAAGTCCCGGCTGAACCGTGACCTTGCCGTTCACTTTGCGGATGGCCCAGTGTTCAAGTCCATTTGACGGCTGAATGGCCCGCACATAGCCGTTATGCGTCACGGCCACGACATGGCTGTTGTCAACTTTCAGCAATGGTGCAATAAAGATGTCATCGGCCGCGCGAATGGTCCAGTCGCGGGAGCCTGGGTCAATAACATAAGTGCCATAAAGATAACCTGCCGAGCCGTAGAGCAGATTTTCGCCGGTAATGACAGGCTGGCTTGCCGCGGCATCAGCGAGTTTGGCGCGGTTGACAAACACGCCATGTACTTTGTCCACGTAATACACGGTTGAGCGGCTGACGACCATAAGCGGTTTGTTGTCGCCCATCTCAATAGGGGCAAAGATGTCTGTCTGAATCGGTCCAAAATCAAGCGACCAGTTCTTTGTGCCGCTGGCGGCATTGAGGCTATGAAGCTGACATTGACTGGTATATGCGTAGAGCGCATCGCCCACGCGCCAGAGATGAATAACTTTTTCGCCCGGGGCAAGTCCGATTGAGTATTGCCACTGGGTGCGCAGGCCGCCTTCCTGCTGCTGCTGAAAAGTGATGACCGGTGCTTCGGGCGCGGATTTAGGCGCACAGGCGCCGATGGCCAGCAGCATGCTGGCCGCCAGCGTGCCAAAGAGGGCCCGATGCATAACCGCGCCAAACCAGTGGAAATTTTGCCTCATTTTTTGCTCCTTCGGGCCCATTTTGGGCAAATGATTTGCTGGGCCCTGTTGATGAACTGTTCCGGTAACCTGCCATTACCGCACAAGGCCTTGATCAAAGCAAGCTCCGCCGCCGACAGCCATCAGCCGGTAGCCGCTCGCATTTGCTATGATACGGCATCTTACCGGCACTGCATGGGCGGTCAACTGCCCGGGGCATCAATCTGATCAAAAATACATGATAAACCCTGTCATCGGAGCGGTGTGCGGCTATAATTCTTCCCCTCTACTGAAATTTACCCAAACAAAGGAGAGATTATGGCAACGGCAACGATTCAGACGACCCTGGGCGACATTGAAGTTGAATTTTGGAGTGACGTCGCTCCCGGCCACGTCAAAAACTTTACCGACCTGGCCAAAAAGGGTTTTTATAACGGACTGATTTTTCACCGCGTCATTGCGGGATTTATGATTCAGGGCGGCTGCCCGCACGGCACCGGCACCGGCGGCCCGGGATATACGATCAAGGCGGAGTTCAATCGTCGTCCTGATCGCCGGCATGTCCGCGGCGTACTGTCAATGGCGCGCTCAAGCAATCCGGATTCGGCCGGTTCTCAGTTCTTTATCATGCATCAGGATTCGCCGCATCTTGACGGCCAGTACTCGGCTTTCGGCATTGTGACCAAAGGCATTGAGGTTGTGGATAAAATCGCAAGCCTGCCGACGGATGCCAGCGATCGCCCGACGAATCCGCCGAAGATCACAGGTATCGTGGTGAAAGAATAAAGAGCATTGAGCAAAACGCGAAACTCGGAACGCAAAACGCGAAATGATACGAATAGGGGAACATCCTTCTATTGTTTCGCGTTTGGCGGTTCGGCTTTCGCGTTTTTTTGTTATCTTCCTTTTTTAATGGATCACGCATGGACTACGTTTCTCTCAATGGCCAGTTGACGCCGGCGGATGCCGCGCAAATTTCCGCTTCTGATGCGGGGTTTCTGCATGGGGCGGGGCTTTTTGAGACAATGCGCGTGCGGCACGGGCGTATTTTTCGCGCGGCCGACCATCTGGCGCGCATGACCGAAAGCGCCCGCGAACTTGATCTGAATTTCAGCCTGACGGAGTCGCAATTGTGCGATCTGGTTCAGGATCTTCTTGAGGTCAACAATCTTATTGATGCGCGCGTGCGCATGACGCTGACGCGTGGCGATCTTTCTGCGATCAGTGCGGAAAATCCCACGCCGGATGTGACGCTGCTGATCACGGCTGCGCCGTTTACGGCATATCCGCCTGAGCTTTACGGCAAGGGAATGTCGGTGATGATCAGCGCATATAAGCAGAATCTTTTTAGCCCGACGACCGGGCACAAAACCACCAGTTATCTTGATCGCCTGTTGGCCCTGAAAAATGCCCAGCAGAATCACGCCGGCGAGGCGCTTTGGTTTACGCCAAACAATGACACGCTGGCCGAGGGATCAATCTCAAACATTTTTATCGTGGATAAAGAAGGCATCCTTGTTACGACGCCGCTGGCATTGCCGGATCGGCCTGATCAGCGCCTGTGCCTGCCGGGCATCACGCGCAAAGTTGTGCTTGAGCTGGCCCGCGACATGCAGGTTCTTCCGCATGAGCGCATGATCCGCATTGATGATCTGCTGGCCGCCAAAGAAGCCTTTATCACCAATGCCATTATGGGCATCATGCCGGTGGTGCGCGTTGAGCGCCACATCATCGGCGACGAAAAACCCGGCGCACTCACGCAGCGCCTGCGCGAAGCCTACGACAAATTGCTTGAGGCGCAGTGCGGGGGAGTAAGTCGTTGATCGTTCATCGTTGGTCGTTTATCGTGTGGCGTGTGGCGTGTGGCGTGTGGCGTGTGGCGTGTGGCGTGTGGCGTG
>CAZSYN010000012.1:0-182459 GCA_964610975.1 uncultured Phycisphaeraceae bacterium | reverse complement strand
CTTGATAAAATTGAACACTAATCAAAGATTTCCGGTGATTATTCATACGCAATATCTTTTGTAATGAATTTTCCCCTTCCGCGGCTCTGCGCCTCCGCGTGAAAAAGAAAAGGCAGAATCTCACGCGGAGGCGCAGAGTCGCGGAAAGTGAGTTCGAGATAAGTGGCGTTGATTTCAAGCCCCGCTCCTTCAATGGGGCGGGGCACAATGGATGTGCGAATGATCAAAAGTTTTTTGAGTGCGCAATCATGCGTGAACGATTCGCTGCGATCAAGAGCAATCGTTAACGGTGACTGGTTTGTGCCCCATCCTATAAAAGGATGGGGCTTGCTTATCCCGAATTCAGGTTTTGGCACATACTATAACAGGCAAAAAAGAAGAAGCGCCGCGATTGCTCGCAGCGCTTCTTTTGGTTTTATCAACCGGGTTCTTCGCGTTTAAGCTTAGAACGTGAAGATGACGTCGCCACCCAGCAGGAACTGGTCGCGGCTGCCGTCGGAACCACCACCGCTGTAGATGCTGTCTTCAGCATAATCATAGCGGACTTCCGGACGAATCTTCAGGTTCTGGCCGATCGGATCCTTCGGCAGCGGCTTGATTGTTACGCCGAGCGTGATGGACCAGATGTTGACGTTATTACCACTGTTAAACGTGGCAGGAGCGTATGCACCATCTGCTTGGTCAGAGAACCATTCAAGACGGGCATTGGCGGTCAGGTAGTCATTGATGGTATAGCCTGCATAAGTAGCAATACCCATATTGACATCACCATTTGCGCTGGCTCCACCATCGTAATAAAAATCGATATTCAAGCCCAAGCTAAGACGATCAGTAGCCTGATAGACACCAGTATAGTCAAAGAAGACACGGCTATGATCATTATCATTGCCGACTTCCGGACCAACCGTGACATTGAAGTAGTGTTGGAACTGCTTGGACGGGGTCCATGCAATCTGGCCGATACCGGTGACGCCGTTATCGTTCTTGTCTTCCAGAGAATCACCCCAGCCGCGGATCACGCCGCCGGCAACTGCCCACTGATCATTGAGGTTATAGAACGCAACAATGCCAGTGTTGAGGGCGTATTCAGCATAACCCCAGATGTATGAGTGGGTATAGAAGGGGTTGACGGCCGGGTTAAGGGTTGATTCATAACCAGCCAGAGCGCCGAACTTGCCGACGCGAACCTTCAGGCCATTACCGACCGGAATGGCCACATCGACATAGTATTCAGCAAAAGCCCAGCTCGGATCGTCATTAGCAATGCCATTGGCCGTGTTATTCGGGCCATGCTGGATGCCTTCTTCACCGGTGGAGTAGAGGCCATTGGCATCTTCACCCCAGAGGATGTTGATCTTGCCGCCGATATCAAACTTCTTGAGGTCAACCTGACGTTCAATCACCAGGTCAACGGCGTTAAATGCGGTTTTGTTGTACTGGATACCTGAAGTAACCAACTGGCCAACATTAGCCTGGTTGTTGGAGTACTTCGGGTTGTACAGGTAGCTGGCCTGCACATAACCGTAAATGTTGATGCCCAGATCATCAAGCGTCTTGGCAGCGCCGACGGCGTCAAGACCGGCCATCAGCGGCGCGCGCGGTGCCGGGGCGTCGGCCAACAGCGATGTCGGCTCGAGCGAAAGCTTCGGGGATGCGGTGTCAGCCGATGCGATGCCGGCAACACCCAGCAACGACAGAACGGCTAAAGCTACGGCGTCCTTCCTGTAATCCATGGTCACTCCTTGAAAATGAAATCCTGTTCGAACACGAATTCAACATGCCACTGCCGCCATGAGCATCTTTCTGAAAGATGTCTACGACGCGTTTGGCCCAATTTTTATTCGGAACCACTAGAATACGACCGGCAAACCTGTATGCCAGATCGTAACCACGACTCGCTTTCTCTTCCGCCACGATCGCGATTGCACATTCATGATGCCTTCGCATGCCATATTTTGGTCTGCCAGATCTGCTGTTTTCAGACCCGCCGACTTCCGTATGATTCACGTGCGGCCGAAACCGATTGAACCATTATCGGATGAATGACGTTAAGAATATGTAAAAATACGCAACTGTCAACCCTAAAATTTTCTAAATTTCGTTATGGTGAATAATAAGCTACCAATCGCTCCTTTATTGAATCCTATATATTGTGGAAAAATGCGTGGCTATCACATCTTCTGTTTACGTCGCATCCATGAAATTCCGATGTAAAAAATCTAAGAACCTGAGTTTTGGATAAGGAATGTTGATTTCAAGCCCCGCTCCTTCATGGGGCGGGGCACAATGGATGTACGAGCGATCGTCATCTGTAGGGTACTCCATGATGCGTGAACGGTTTGCTGCGAATCATGAGCAATCGCTTGCGATCATTGGTTGGTGCCCCATCCCGTCAAGGGAATGGGGCTTGCTTATCCCGAACTCAGGTTATAAGGATAATCCGGTTTGAGCAGGCGCTGGCTGAGGATTGCCGCCGCGCCTATGGTTGCCAGAACCATGCAAACTTGCGACGATTATGCCTTGCGGCCGGAGTCCTTATATGTACCGGCCAGAAACTCAGGCCCGCCTCGCCGCAGAAATGCACGTCGGAGAGCCGCATTGTCAGGGAGAATCGTTTATGAGTCAGGGAAGTAATCTCAAACAGACCGTGCAGACACAGATGATGGCCGCGATGAAGGCCGGAGACAAGGCGCGTACATCGGTATTACGCATGGTATTATCGGCCATCAAGGCGCAGGAAGCGGATCATCCGGAAGCCGACCCGCAGCACGCCGTGGCCGCGTATGCCAAACAACTTAAAAAAGCTCAGGCGGACATGGAAAAATTGGGCCAGGCCGCGCAGGTAGAAGCACTCAAAGGCGAACTGGCCATCGTGGATGAATTTCTGCCCAAACAGCTTGATGACGCGGCGCTGGCGGAAATCGTGAATAAAACAATAGCAACGCTTGGCCCCGTGACGAAAAAAGACATGGGCCGGGTGATGGGCGCGGTGATGAAAGCCGTGGCCGGCCAGGCAGACGGCAATAAAATCAAAGCGCTGGTGGATGCGAAACTGGTGTAAGCGGATTGTTATGAATGTGAACAAATAAAAGATAAGGATTGTGTGTGACGACAGATGCCCAACAACGTATGAAGTCTTCGCAGTCGTTGTCAGTCAAGATCAGACGCGTGCTGTGGGCCGGCGTCGAATCGACGCTGTTTCGATTTTCGTTTCACAATCTTTACACGTGGCGCGTTTTTGTGTTGCGATGTTTCGGCGCACAGATTGGCAGAAATTGCCGCATACGCCGCACCGTAAAAATCTATTACCCGTGGAATTTACGATTGGGCGATTTATGTATCATTGGTGATGATGTAAGTCTCTATTCGCTGGACGTCATTACATTGGGTGATCGTGTGATGATCAGCCAGGAAGCATATATATGTACAGGTACACACGACCATACGTTGGCATCGCTGCCGTTGATTACTAAGTCCATTGTGATTGAAAATGATGCATGGATCTGCGCGCGGGCTTTTGTTGGGCCGGGCCTGGTTATTGCTTCTGGCGCGGTCGTTGCCGCGGCGGCGGTAGTCATTAAAGATGTTGCTGCGTGGACTATTGTGGGGGGGAACCCGGCGAAATACATAAAGAAACGGGAAATCAAATAAGAATAAATTTCTGTTCGCATTGTGCCGTTATGCATAATCTTAGTTCTTCGTCGTATGGCTATTTGGCTGCAGCTTGTATTTATTGCACGTTTGTTTTTTATGTGTTGCGAACTTATTTTAATTGACGCTTTGCGTCAGCGCCGCTACGCATGAGCATCGCGTGTTTGCGGATGGTAACGTAACGGTATTGCGTGGTTGGCCGGAGAGTTCTGCTAAAATCTGAATCAACGGTTGAATATCACCAATGGCCAGGACTTTGCCGCAGTTTTGTTCTTTGATTTGCGTGGCCACTTCGGTGTCGTCTGGGCCGATGTAGATCGCGGGGCGGTTGACGGCAAGGATGCCCCAGAATTTGCTGGGGACGATCAGGCCGGTGGTGCCGGCGGCTTGTGTGATGATGTGGACGTCGGCCGCGGAGAGCGTTTCGCTGAGTCTTTCGCGCGGCTGATAGCCCAGCATCAGCGGGGCGGGAATGTTGTTTTCACGGGTGAATTTTTCGATTTCTTTCATGCGTTTGCCGCCGCCGATGAAGACGAAACGGATGTGCGGATCATCTTTGAGCGCCAGCATTGCGCCGCAGAGCGTGGTAATGTCGTGGCCCAGACCCAGGTTGCCGGAATACATCACGACGAATTTGCCGTCAAGATCGTGCTCGTGGCGGAATGCGTTCTGTTCGTGCGGAATGGATTTGAGCTCTTCCGGATCGGCCCAGGGCGTGACCAGCAGCATCTTGTCTTCCGGGATGCCTTTGCTGGCGATGACTTTTTTCATGCAGCGGCCAAGCACGACGATGCGATCCGCTTTTTTGAGCAGCCAGCGATGAACGCCCTCAAAAAAGCGCGTGGCAAGGCTGTTCTTTTTCATTACTCCCAGGGCCACGGGCACGTCGGGGTAAAGGTCCATTTCGTATTGAATGTAGCGCGAACCTTTGAGAATCTTCATGGCCGCGCCGATGACGCCGATGAACGGCGGCGTAGTGAGGCAAACGACCACATCATGTTTGGGCAGCCACAGCGCGCGCCAGAGCGCCAGCAGATGAAAAGTGCCAAAATCAATGATGCGCGTGAGAATGCTGCCTTTTTTGAACAGGCTAAACCCGACGCGGTAAATGCGGATGTTGTTGTGCGTCTCGCGTTTGGGCAGTGATGCGCTGGCCTGGCCATAAACAGAACGCGACGCGATGACGGAAACCTGATGCCCCTGCGCCGTGAGGTATTCGGCCCAGTCACTCATGTGCTGGGCCGTGGCGACCACATCGGGCCAGAAAGCTTGATTGAGGATCAGGATCTTCATCAACAGGGCCAGGGGTCAGGGGCCAGGGGGTCAGGAAAAAAGGGCAACACATGAGTCACTATCATCAAAGACTCGTGACAACGCCCGTGGCTGACTTCTGACTGCTAACTTCTGACTTCTCCTTACTCATTGTTCTTTACTTGGCGTTCTTTTCATACCACTCAATGGTCTTTTTCAGGCCTTCTTCAAGCGTGGTTTTGGCGGCGAAGCCAAAGCGTTCTTTGGCGCGGCTGGTGTCAAGGCAGCGGCGCGGCTGGCCGTCGGGCTTGGTGGGGTCCCAGGCGATTTTGCCTGAAAAACCACTTAGTTTAGCGACGAGCTCAGTGAGGTCTTTAATGGTGATCTCCCGGCCGGCGCCGATGTTGACCGGGTCGGGCGAGTCGTATTTTTCGGTGGCAAGCACGATGCCCTCGGCCGCGTCATCCACGTAAAGGAACTCGCGCGAGGCCGAACCGGTGCCCCATGCCTCAATCTGCGTGGCGTTGCGGCGCTTGGCCTCAACACATTTGCGGATCAGGGCCGGGATCACGTGCGAACTTTCGAGATCAAAATTGTCGCGCGGGCCGTAAAGATTGACCGGCAAAAGGTAAATGGCGTTGAGGCCGTACTGCATGCGATAGGCCTGGCACATCACCATGAGCGCCTTTTTGGCGATGCCGTAGGGCGCGTTGGTCTCCTCCGGATAACCTTCCCAGAGATTCTCTTCTTTGAACGGAACCGGCGTAAATTTGGGATACGCGCAGATCGTGCCGACCTGAACAAATTTTTTGATCTTGTTGATGCGCGCCTGCTCAATAAGATGCAGGCCCATGCTCATATTGGCGTAAAAATACCGGCCGGGGTTGGCGCGATTGGCGCCGATACCGCCGACTTGCGCGGCCAGATGAATCACAACGTCCGGCTTGTGGTCTTTGTAGATGCGCTCAGAAGCTTCCTGCTGCGTGAGGTCATAATCTTTTGAACGCGGGACGACGATATCCGTCACGCCGCGAGCACGAAGTTTTTCGCAAACCGCCTGACCCAGGAACCCGGCGCCGCCGGTGACGAGATAACGCATGATTTTTCACCTGTGAATTATACGAGTATTTTTTCAATCTGTTGAATTAATTCCGGAACTCTGACGGAAGCAATAATCCATATTTTCTCATCATCAATGCTTCCGTAGCCATGTGCCAGTACGTTGCGTTGTCCGATGATTCCCCGCCAGGGAATAGCCGGATTATTGTGTTGAACAGTGGCTGATATTTTTTTTGCCGCTTCTCCGATGATTTCCAGTTGGCGTTCAACGGCCGATTGCAGCAGAATATCTTGTTTATAGTGCTCAAGATTTATACCGGCAATGAATTTTTGAATATTCTCCGATGCATCCTGCATATCCTTCAACAATGCCCGGTCGCGCACCTCAATGCTCATAAATCACCCGGCTGTTATTGATGATTTCTTCTCTGCGTATGGGGTTACGCAGAGATTCTTTGATAACACAATCTACCTTACGGCCAAACAATTGAACCAATTCTTCCTGCATCTCAGGCCAGCCGACCCAATAATCCCACTTGGCATCGGGCTCAAATGAGAGCATGACATCGACATCGCTTTGATCGTGAAAATCAGGCCGCAGAACAGAACCAAATAAAGAAAATTCTCGAATTTGCCACTTCTGGCAAAATCTGCGAATTTCTTCATCTGGGATCTCAACTCTGGCACTGACCATAACGATGCTCCGATATCCTTATTTGTAATTCATCATTCAGCATTCTTTTAATGTTTCTTTTCGTGATCCATCAGAATCTTCTCGCGCTCGGCGAGCTTGAGATCTGACTCTACCATCATTTTGGCCAGATCCTTAAACTTGACCTTCGGCTCCCATTTGAGAGCTTTTTTGGCCTTGCTGGGGTCACCCAGCAGCAGGTCTACTTCGGCCGGACGGAAGTAGCGCGGATCAATTTCAACGTGTTTCTTCCAGTCAAGGCCAAGCAGGCCGAAGCATTCTTCAATAAACTGGCGCACGGAATAGGTTTCGCCGGTGGCCACGACGTAATCGTCCGGCTTCTCCTGCTGAAGCATCAGCCACATGGCCTCAACGTAATCGCCGGCAAAGCCCCAGTCGCGCTTGGCGTCAAGGTTGCCCATATAAAGTTTATCCTGAAGGCCAAGCTTGATGCGCGTTGCGCCGCGGGTGACTTTGCGGGTGACGAATGTCTCGCCGCGGCGGGGTGATTCATGATTAAACAGGATGCCGTTGCAGCCAAACATATTGTAGGATTCGCGGTAATTGACAACCTGCCAGTACGAATAAACCTTCGCACAGGCATAGGGGCTGCGCGGATGAAAAGGCGTGGTCTCTTTTTGCGGAGTCTCAACAACCTTGCCGAACATTTCGGAACTGGATGCCTGATAGAAGCGGATATTGTATTTGGTTTCCTCCATGAGGTCGCGGATGGCCTCAAGAAGCATGATGGTGCCCATGGCATCTGACTGAACGGTATAAACCGGGGCGTCAAAGCTCACGCGGACGTGTGACTGCGCGCCGAGATTGTAAACTTCGGTGGGGCGGACTTTTGTAAGAACATCACGCAGGCCGCTGCCATCGGTTAAGTCGCCATAATGCAGAAACAGACGTGTGCCGGCGATGTGGGGATCACGGTAAATGTGATCAATACGCTCCGTATTAAAACTGCTGGAGCGGCGGATCAGCCCGTGTACTTCATATCCTTTGCTGAGCAGAAGTTCTGTGAGATAGGAACCGTCCTGGCCGGTAATGCCGGTGATGAGGGCACGTTTATCACACGTCGTCATTCTGAATCCCCAAATAAGTGTTAATATTCGTATTTGGAATACATCGGCTGAAGGAGGGCCATTCTACACTTTAACATCATATGTGACTAATGAGATTGTGATAAATTTGGTAAGGTGCGATAAAAGGGTAAGCCGCAGAGCCAAAACTGATGATGCGTTGAGGTTTGTTCGTAATGGCTGATGGTAATTACGTGTGGCTGCTTAAGTTGCGGCCCATTTAAGAACGGATGCGTATGCAAAAGAGTGCATGCGAATACAGAACGTGTTTGGCATTGTTGATAACCAGAGTTTCGGGTAAGGATCAAAAAAAATGTGTGTCTCTGAAGCCCCGGAGTTTAAACTCTGGAGTGTGTCCGTTAACGCCGGAATTTGACGTCTACGTACCCACCCCGGAGTTAAAACCGCCGGAGCTTGCTTATCCGAAACTGAGGATGCCAATTGCATTCGGGATCACCTGAATCGGGAAACAGGATCAGCAAAAAGCAGATTAAAAAATCAGGTTCGGTTTTGCTTCAGAAATGGGTGTCGCGATCTGAATGCGAAAGGAAAATGGAGCAAAAACGCACAAAGAATGTCAGGAAAGATCGACAGAAAAATTATCAAGATGATGGCAAAAAGAGTTGACAAATAAAATCTGCATGCGTTGCTCATTCTATCATTGACACTCTCATGCAGGCTGCTTAAATTGCACGCCATGAACGCCAGCGTAGTCGTGGAATTTCTGTGTTGACTATACACGTTGGTTGCTGACGGTTGTTGTGCGATGGGTTGAACCGATCGCAACTGTTAGGGACCAGCGCATATCCAGTGCTGGTCATGTATTTGTAACTGGACAGTGGACCGCTACGGTATTGCTTAGGCAGTAGGACGCGCCGGGTATTCTTCGCGGTTATGACAAGGCTCAGGCCAGGTGCCGTGAGTCTTTTCTGTGAGGAGTCATTATGACGACCCTGGATGCTGCTGCTCATGCGCAGGTCATCTGGTCTGAAGTCATTGAATATCTGAATAAGTTTCATACCTCGTTCGTGCGCCAGTGGTTTGGCGAGTTGCGTGCGGTAGAACTTAATGCGGGCGTGCTCAAGATTCGTGCTGCCACAGCGATACAGCAGCAGTATCTGACAAGCCGGTGCCGCGAGATATTTAATGAGGCTGCTCAAGCTGTCACAGGCAATCTGCTGACGGTTGAGTTTGTGGTCGGAAGCAACGCCGGAGGCGCGCTGGCGCGTTTTGGCGATTCTTACGATGATATTATTCTCTCACCGGATTATGTATTTGAGAATTTTGTGGTCGGGCCCTGCAATCGGCTGGGGTATGCCGCATGTTTGGCCGTGGCCGAGAAACCGGGCCGGGCCTATAACCCGCTGTTTATTCACGGAAGCTGCGGCCTGGGCAAAACGCATCTGCTTCAGGCAACCTGTCAGGAAATTCTGCGCCGGAATGCCGAGACGCGTATTTTGTATCTCTCGTGCGATACGTTCATCAATCATTTTATGGAGTGCGTGCAGTCCGGCGACATGACGGAGTTCCGCTACCGTTACCGTCATGTGGATGTGCTGGTGATTGACGATATTCATTTCCTGGCCACGCGCGAACGCACGCAGGAAGAATTTTTTCATACGTTTAATACGCTGTTTCAGTCGGGCAAGCAGATTATTCTCTCGGCCGATTGCCCGCCGACGGAGATTCCGGAACTTGAGGACCGCCTGGTATCGCGGTTCAATTCAGGACTCGTGGCGCGCATTGATAAACCATGCTACGAAACGCGCATAGCGATTGTGAATAAAAAGGCCCGCTTGCGGGGCATCAGCCTGCCGGAGGATGTGGTGGCGTACATTGCGCGCCGGGTAGAATCAAATACCCGTGAGCTTGAGGGCGCCATCACCAAGATTCAGGGTTACGCCATGCTCAATGGCGGCAAGTATGATATTGAGGTCGCGCGCGCGGCGCTTGGCGATATCGTGCCGGCCTCGGAACGCGTGGTGACGATTCAGCAGATTATTGATTCCGTGACGCGGTTCTTTAATGTGCGTCTGAGCGATCTGCAAAGCAAAAAGCGCCACAAGTCAATCGCGCTGCCGCGCCAGGTCTGCATGTATCTGGCGCGCGAAAAGACGCGCTACTCGCTTGAGGAAATTGGCGGTTATTTTGGCGGCCGGGATCATACGACCGTGATGCATGCGATCAAGACAATCAAGGAACAGCGCGAGATCAATACGCAATTTAACGCGCAGATTGAGCGCATTGAGGGCGCGCTGATCGCGCCGCAGGCGCAATCAGCCTGAGTTTGCGCGGGCAATGTTCATATAAACTGACACCCTCAACTGGCACAAAGGCTCCGGCGGTTTACCGCGGAGCCTTTTTTGTTTGTCCGAGTTGCGGATACGTGGTGTTGATCTCAAGCCCCGCTTCTTCATGGGGCGGGGCACAATGAATGTGTGAACGATCAACAATTTTTGAATGCGTAATCATGTGTGAACGATTCTCTGCGATCATGAGCAATTGCCTGCGATGATCGGTTTGTGCCCCATCCTATAAAAGGAATGGGGCTTCCGAATTCATGTTTTATATGATTTTCAGGGCCAATATGGCAAGGCCGGTGAGCGTGTCGCCGGAGATCGTGCGGAAATGCAATTTTTTCTCTGGCCAGTGTGCGTGCATAGCACGGGCCAGCGCTATAGCGCCGCCAGTCTGGTATACGGTGGGCGATATCGTGTTGAGATTGCGGAGGGTGCTGAAATTGTCGCAGCTTTTGCGGATGAGCCCCGCAAGCAGAGCGCACAGAATGTCTTCTCGTGTGGTGCTGAGCGTCAGGCCGCTGAGCGTGGCGGGCGGCGCATCAATCTGCATGCGATCACCGGCAAGGTAGGGCGTCATGATCAACGAAGATGGCCTCGGCAGAGATCGGCTAAGCTCTCGGCATTGGCTGGCCAAAAGCCTGCTGAATGTTGCGTCATCATAATCAAAAAAGAGCGCGCTGCGCGCCCAGTTGACGGCTGATCCTGCCGCGGCAATCGTGCTGACGGCAAGCCATCGTTGCGGGAATATGACTCCGGTGCCCAGCGGCCGGGTGATGATTGTTGCGCCGGGTCGCGGATGATTAAGGCATAGCGCCAGCACATCCGTTGAGCCTGCGTTATGAACAAGCTGCCCGGGATTAAGCGGAGTTGCCAGCAATGCCGCACTGGTATCAATCAGCCCGCCGATGACCGGCGTGCCGGGGGCAATGCCGAGTTGGCGGGAAATGGCCGGGAGCGTGTGGCCGAGGATGCTGTCGGCAAAAACAACCTGCGGCAATGAGGATAGCGATATGCCAACAGCACGGTATAGGTCATGATCCCACTGATTTCGGCGGATATCCCACAAACCCATGAACGCGGCGTTTGCGGGATCGGTTCTCCATTCACCGGTGAGGCAGCGCAAAACAACAGAGCCGACAAGGCCGACGCGACCCTCTTTTTTGAGCAGATGGGGTTGATGTTTTTTTATCCACAACAGCGATGTTGAGGCGATACCGCCGGGAATCGGATGATTGCCGGTAACGCGTAAAAAATGATCAGCCGAAAATTTTTGAGTCAGTGCGTGAGCTTCCGCAATGCTGCGGCGATCCTGGTGCGTGATGGCGCCGGCGAGAATGCGATCATGATGGTCAAGCATGACAAGTCCCGGCGAAAACGTATCGTAAGCGATCACGTCCGGCTTTGGTTTATCACGCAAAAAATCACGCAGGGACTGAATGAGCGTGCGCAGCAGGGCATCGGCGGGAACTTCAACATGATTTCCGTGCATGATAGTTCGCACGGCCGCGCGGGATGTGGCCAGCAATCTTCGGCCGGAGAATAAGCCGATTTTGACGGATGACGAGCCGATATCAATGGCCAGCGTGTGCATGATGATCGTCCTGGTTATTTTGGCTGTGTGGCGGCGCGCTGCTGATCGCGCAGCTTGAGGGCGAAATTCATGGTGTTCTGCGCATCCTGCTCTTTGCCCATTTTCCGCTGCGCAATGGCAAGCAGACGGTATGCTTCGTAATCAGAAGGGGTAAGCTTGATGGCCTGCTGCAAACAGTCATGAGCCTGCTGAGTTTCGCCCGCATCAATGAGCATGCGGCCAAGCTCTACGTAGCTTTTGGCAAATTTGGGATCAACAACAATGGCATGTTGAAAAGATTGCGCGGCCAGCGCGGGCTGATTGGTGCGTTGATAACACAACCCGAGATTGTGCCAGATATTGGGCTCTTTGCCGGCGTAATCAGCACCTTTTTTATAAAGCTCAAGGGCTTTTTCAATGTGGCCTGCGTTAAATTCCATGTTACCCAATTGCAGATATGCGCCGGGCATCCTGACTCCGCCGGCAATGGCTTCTTCGTATGCGGCGCGCGCTTCCTGCATCTGATGCGTATCCTCCAGCAGCGCGCCGTAGTAGTAAACCATCGTCGGATCGCGATAAAGAGCAATGCCTTTGCGTATATGATCAAGTGCGATCTGTAGGCCGTTTGCCTGATGGGCATATGCCTGAGCCAGATTGGCATGCGCCACCCACGCAGTGGGGGTGACGCGCAGCGTTTCTTCCCACAGGCCAATGAACGTTCTGAACGTGGCGGATTGCCCGAATGACAGTGTGGTGAGCGAGAAAATCAGTGCGCCAATACCGGCCGGGGCAAGCCACGCCGGTTGGCGGAATTTGTGCGGATGATCGCGCAACCATTGCCACAGGACGCTCAGCGTTGAACAAACACAGATAATGACGATTGCGCAACCCAGATAAACATAGTGATCTGCGACATAGGTATAAATTTGCGTATAAAATTTGAGAAATCCGATAACGGGAAAAATCGCCGAGAGGTAAATGCCCGCCGCGATAAAAGGTGCGGGTTTGCGCCAGCGCCAGGCAACCAAAATAACGGCGGCAAAGAGCGCGATAACACTGAGCGGCCAAAGATACTCAAGCGGGTTTGCCGCATTAATCGGCCAACGATTGTACACCACCGAGAGATTGTCAGGCCACAGAATCTTGCCGACATAAAACCAGAAACAGCGCCCGGAAAGAATAAATCGCTGCGGGAAAGAGAGATAAAATGTGTCGTTAAAACTGCCGCCGGCGGCCAGTACGCGTTCGGCAAAAATTGTCAGCCAAGCCATTAATCCTGCAAAGATAAAAAACGGAACGGTATACACAAAATCCTTGATGCGCAGCCGGCTGCGCATCAGCCATGTGATGCCCAGCAGCGCTACCGGAAGAAAAATCACGGATGTTTTGGCCAGCATCGCCAGAATAAAAAGACCGCCCGTGGCACAATATGCGATGATTCTTGATTTGCGAGACAATTGCGGATCAATAAAACGAAGCCAGATCAATAGTGCGGCAAAAAAGAAAATTCCGGAGAGCGTGTTTTTTCGCTCCGTCACCCATACCACAGACTCAACCTGAATCGGATGAACAACCCAAATGGCCGCGGCCAGCATGGCGCCGGGAATTTTTATTCTTTTAAGTAATTGCCAAAGAAGCAATCCTGATCCGGCATGTAAAAGAATATTGATCACGCGATACCCGGGCGCCCAGAATCCCCAAATGCGGTACTCAAACCAAAATGACATGACGGTTAACGGATAATATTGCGTGGCTGACCGGTAATGCACCCAAATCCACGATGGGTTGTCATGAACGACGGCCGCATTTTCGGTCAGCCAAATTTCGTCATCCCATATATATTCGCCATTGAGAGTCGGGCCAAATGCGGCAAAGCAAAGCGCGACAAGCAGAATATAAAACAATCCTGAGGCCAGTGCGGGGCGTTTGGTTTGTAATAAATGCAAATTCATGCGGGCCGTCGTCCTTTAATTAGGTGTGGTGGCCGGTTGAGTTGCCTGCCCGTTGCTTTGCGTGGCGGATAATTGCGCAGCGCGCGCACGTTCCTGCGCTGCCGCGGCGCTGTTGCCCGTTGCGGACAACGCCTCGGCATACCTTTCGCTGGCCGTTATATTGCGCGGCATGGCGTCGGCCGCGCGATGCAGATGCCCGAGGGCCTGCGCCGCCTTTCCTGAACGCAGCAGTATACTGCCGAGTTCAAGACTTGCCGGCGCAGTATCAGGATCAATCTGCAAAGCGCGCTGAAAAGCCAGCATCGCTTTTTGATCATCGCCGGCAAAATGTAGAAACATGCCTGTTTTATACCAGATCTCAGGATTAAGCGGTTCGCGCTCAATGGCTTCCTGCGCCAGTTCCGCGGCGCGCCGTTTGTTGCCTGCGTTCAGTTCAATATGTGCCAGTGCGATATAGGGATAATAATCCGTGGTCTGTTTCTCAATTGCTTCTTCATAATACGCTTTGGCCTGCGGCATGTTGTGCATTAATTCGCAGGCCGCGCCGGCATACCCAAGTAAAAACGGATGACGTCTGATGGCAATCCCATGATTGAATTGCTCAAGCGCCTGCTGCGGCATTTTATATTGAAGTAAAAGATGTGAACCGATGTGAAAATAAGCAATCCACGCGCGCGGGTTAACCGCCAGCGTATCTCCCCATAACCCGATAAACGACTGATACACAACGGATTGCCCGAAAGAAAGAATAGTCAACGATGCCGATAGGATCAATGCTGCGGCCGGCGGCAGCCATTTTGGCAATGACAGATATTCTTTGTATTGCGAAGCAAACTGCCATGCGTTTGCGAGAATTGCCGCCAAAAAAGCAATCGCTGCGGCGCTGGCAAGGTAGGCATAATGATCCGCGGTATACGTATACAGTTGCGTATAAAATTTGACGAAACCAAGAACTGGGAATATGGCCACGGTATAAATGATCGCGGCCACAAGTGGCCCGCGTTTATGCCAGAACCAGCCCACGCATATAACGGAGACGAACAATACTCCGACGCCGATAAGCGGAGCATATTCCGCAACGCTGGCCGTATTCAGATCCCATTTGGGATAAACAAGAGCAAATTGCGTTGGCCAAATAATTTTCCCGATATAAAACCAAAAGCAATGCCCGGCCAGCAGCCAGCGTTGCAGAAGCGACAAATCCCAGTCGGGGCCAAAATTAGCCCCGGCCTGATAGCGCTCAATAAACATAGTCAGGCTGGCCATGACGCCGGCAATTGCAAAGAACGGCATGCTCAAAATCACATACCGCCATTGCCATCTGCGCAGCGCATACCACGTCAATAAGAGCGCCGCAATCGGCATGAACAATGTGGCGGTCTTGGCAAAAAGCGAAAGCGCAAAGAAAATCAGCGCGCCGCCGTAGGCCAAAGTTCGCCGGCGCAAGGTTTCCGCCGGATCTGTCATGCGCAGCCATAGCAGGAGTGACGCAAAAAAGAGAACACCGGAGAGCGTATTTTTTCTTTCAGTCACCCACACCACAGTCTCAACCTGTAGTGGATGAACAGCCCATAGGATTGCCGCAAGCAGAGCGCCGGGCATTTTGATTTTCTTGAGCAGGCGCCAGAGCATAAACGCCGATGTCGCATGCAGAATAATATTGACTGCGCGATATCCCGGCGCCCAGAATCCCCATATGCGATACTCAAGCCAGAAGCTGGTGACCGTCAGTGGATAATAACTGGGAGAAGATCGGTAATTCTGCCAGATCCAGTTGATATCAGAATGCCTGACCGCCGGATTTGCCGTCAGCCACACGCTGTCATCCCATATATAGGGTCCGTTGAGCGCCGGGCCATACGCAATGGCGCATAGCGCAAAAAGCAGCAGGGCGATGAGCCATGCGCGGCTTGTTTTCGGCCGGATTGCGGCTTGTGTTTCGGACATAAGCGGCCAGTTCCTGATTGATGACGCGTGATATCCGTATTGTCTCTTTTGTGTCCGCCTGAGCAAGCGAATCCGGATTTTACCTGCGAAGTCTTCTTGATTCATCCTGGCCGGTGGCGTATCACTGTGGCAAAGGCGGTGTATGTTACAGAAATTATCCTTTACCGTTGATGGCAATACCATTAGTTATTACCTGGGGCATGATGCGCTTGCTGAATTTGCGGATATCGTGTCGCAGTGCGGTGTTGATCGGCTTTTTATCGTCGCTGACGAAAATGTCTTCGCGTTATTTGGCAATCGCGTTATGGCCGCGCTGAGTCGCCTATTGCCGGTGACTCTTTTACCGTTTGTTTCAGGTGAGCCGGATAAACGCGTGGCCACGCTTGAGCGTCTTGCGATTGCCGCCAATCAGTCCGGCATTACCAGGCAATCAGGCGTGATGTCGCTTGGCGGCGGGGCAACCGGCAATATTGCCGGACTCTTTGCCGCGCTGATGCTTCGTGGCATCCGATTTTTTGATATGCCCACATCATTTTTGGCCATGCATGATTCAGCAACATCGCTCAAGCAGGCGGTTAATCTGCCGAGCGCCAAAAATCAGCTTGGCGTTTATTACGCGCCGCAGGCCGTGCTGGTTGATACTGCGTTTCTTGATCGTTTGCCTGCGGAACATTTCTGGGCGGGTATGGTTGAGCTGGTCAAAAATGCGTTGGTTCTTGATGACGAGTATCGTCACGATTTTGACGCATTAACGGCTGATATAGCATCAATTCAATCGCGTCTTCGGGAACTTGGCGTGCTTGGCATCAACGCCAAAATGAAAAAACTTGAGATTGATCCGCATGAACGTCGCGAGGCGCTTGTTTTTGAGTATGGCCATACTCTGGGGCACGCCATTGAGGCTGCGTATTATCCGCAAATTCATCATGGCCGGGCCGTATATTTGGGGATGCGCGCGGCCGCAAAAGTTGCCTTGCGAATGGGCCTGATGACTCCGGACGCCTACCGCGCTCACGAAAAACGTCTTGCGCTGGTCGGCGAACCGATGAAAAATTCTCCGGATCTTGATATTGAGCGTGTGCTGAACCTTGTTCCGCGTGACAACAAACGCGGATATCGTTCCGCTCTGCCGGGATGTGTTGATATGGTGCTGCTTTCGGATATCGGCAAACCGATTCTTGACGTCGCTGGCCGGCCGCTGACCTCCGTTCCTTTTAATCTGCTCGGTCCGGCGCTTGAGGGATGATCTATTTGCCGCTTGCCGTGGCATTCTGATAGGCTCTTGAGGGGGCATGCTTATTTCTTCATGAAATTCATATGCGGATAAGTTGCTTCGCAAGCCCGCCCCGGCCACAATACCGGAACAACTATTTCGCAAGGAGTCATACAATGGCGATTTTTGATCAATACGGACCGGCGGTTGTCAACGCACTTCGTCAGCGTGGCATGTCTGGTGATTGCCCGATGTGCAAAAAGAATGAGTGGGTCATTCAGGAAGCGCCGGTGTCAGTTCCGGTATACGAAACCAAAGGTGATAGCGAAGGTAAAATCGTCACCGGCGGAACCACAATGCCGCTGGCCGCGATGATCTGCAAAAATTGCGGCTTCGCTTCTTTTCACTCGCTCGGTGCGCTGGGGCTGATTCGTCCCAACACCCCGGGCCAGGCTCCGGCTGGTGTTCCGGCAAGTGCCCCGGCCGCTCCGGCTGAGGCTCCCGCAGAACCGGCCAAGTCGTAAACTCCTATCGTAAAATAAAAAGAAGGCGGAAAGTTCATGCTTTCCGCCTTCTTTTTTGTCTTTTATATATTTGTTCGCATATTACGGCAGATGGTTTGCGTTTTCCTTCAGCCACGCAATCATTCTCCGGAATGCTTTTCCGCGATGGCTGATGCTGCCTTTGGTCACCATATCAAGCTCGGCCGTGGTTTTGCCAAATTGCGGAAAATAAAAGAGCGGGTCATAGCCAAAACCATGCTCTCCGCGCGGCGCACGAAGAATTTCTCCGTGAACATCATCTGTCATGACGGCTAATTCTGTCGCCGGTGATGCCAGCGCCACGGCACAAACAAATTTGGCCGCCCGCTGGCCATCCGGCACATTGTCCATTTCCCGCAACAGTTTGGCGTTGTTGGCCGCATTATCGCAGGGTTCTCCGGCATAACGCGCGCTACGCACGCCGGGCTGGCCATTGAGCGCGTCAACGCACAAACCGGAATCATCCGCCAGCGTCAGGCAATTGCTGATGATCGCAAAGTGGCGCGCTTTTTTACAGGCATTGCCGGCAAAAGTAGGGCGATCCTCCACGACATCCCGCCATCCGGCAGGCAGATCCTTAAGACCCGCAAGCTCAAATTCGTTCAGCAGGCCGGCCGCCTCAAATTCATGATGAATTTCCTTAACCTTGCCCGCATTCGTTGTCGCGATGAGTATTTTTTTCTTCATATTTTTGAATCACAACTCATTATTTGCCTGATTTTACCGGCGCCGGATATCCCTGGCGCATCATGTCAGCCCACTCATTCATTCTGTTGACATACGCCGCCTGCAAACCTCCGCGGCCCACATGATCTGACTTGGGCATGATCACCAGTTCTTTTGGTCCCTTGAGATTATTAAATGCCGTGATGACGCCGATCGGCGGGCATGTTGTGTCAATCAGGCCCACGCCGATGAGCATCGGAACCTTAATGCGTGACGCAAAATAGACTGCGTCATAATAACCTGCCGCTTCGTAAATGGCGGCTTGTTCTTTTTCTCTGTTTTTGGCCATAAAGTACCATTTGGGCCATCCCGGTTCGTGCTGATTGGCCGGGCCCAGCAGATCGCAGCCGGCCGGCACCAGTGCCATGCCTGCGGTGATTTTGGGATGAATTGACGCGGTGATAATTGTCTGCATGCCGCCCTGGCTTGTGCCGCAGACCACCAGTGTTTTGCCGTCCCAGTCTGGGCGATTGGCCAGGTATTCCGCCGCCTGATAGCAGCTTAAATACATGCGGCGGAAGTATGTTTTATCGCGGCTCTCGCAGCCGATTCTGGTATAGTCTTTCAGATCCCCGGCCGCGAGTTTTTTGTAATAATCCGCGTCCTGGTCAATCGGCATGTCATGCGCCAGTATATTCAGCGTAAGCCATCCCTGAGACGCGCGCGATGTCGCCCAGTCCTGATTGAGGCCATAAACCCCGGCCCACTGAACAATCAACATCGCGGGCAATTTTTCGCCCGACTCCGGCCGCGCCAACTGCCCCTGAATATGGCTTCCGTTGACCGTATCAAGCTGAATTTTCCAGTATTGAACACCCGGTTTATGGGCATCCGCCTGCGTCAAAACCGGATTGGCCGGGATCTTTTTGATTTCTTCAATCTGTTTTTGCCAGAAGGCATCAAAATCATCCGGTTCTTTAGCCAGTTGCGTGAATTTGTCCGGATCAACCACCGCGCCGCCAAAATACTTGGTCTCTTTGCCTTCCGCGTTTTTGGCTGTGAACTGCGCCAGCAGTGCGCCCGGCTCAGTGGCCACATAACTCAGGTTGGCCCGGCCATCTTTTAACTCAATGTTCCCGCTTGTGATAACCTTGAGCCCATTGCTTTTGAGCGTATAAGGAATAACCGCATTTTGTGAATTATTCTCTGATTCAATCATCCACTCAACCGTTTCGCCGGTGCTATAAACGGCCGACGGTCTTTGCGATGTGACGGTCAGCGATTGGCCATAACCCGCCGCTGTCAGCGCCAGTGTTGCCAGGCATGCGGCGTAAATGCGTAACGAATGAGATCTCACAGCAAACTCCTGATACAAAAAAACATCATGAAAAAAAGCGTCATGATTTTGCGGCGCCGGACTGTTGGCGCTCCCACGGCGGCGTTTTGCCGCTGCTTGTCCATAATGTGGCGGCATAGGGGCGAAGTTTTTTGGAAAATAATCCGAGAACCAGCATACGCGCCATTGGCAGGCCGAAAAAAAGCCCTACAGCCTGAACCACAATTTCAAAAGCAACTATCACGCAAAAACTGATAGCGATTGTCGGCAACATGCTCATGCGGTCCGCCACCATGATCGTACTGCTGAAGAATGTTGCGATCACCGGCAAAATAAGACTCAGCCAGGACCAAAATCGTTTGGCGTGGCAGAACATAACGCTGATGAACAAGCCCAGCGCCAGTGCGAATGCGCCGGCAAAAAGCATGCAGAGAAAAAGTTCTCCGGCGCGGTCACGCCATGTTGACGGATCTAAAATCCACAAATAAGAGGGGCCGCCGGGACCGTAACGCCGCAGAGTTTCGTGTGCGGCAAACCCCGTGACAAATAAGGCGAAGCAAAGTACGCCGACAACCGCCAGAACGAACAGCGCCCAGAGAAAAATTAAAAATACGCCGAGCCGGTTAAGCCACACTTGTGCGGCTGAGGTCTGCTGGCTGGCGGCCTGCCATGCGCCGCATTCCGGGCAGCGCACGACGGGAATATTGAGCCGCAAATCGCGTATCACCTGAAGTGAGTACAAGTTATAACAACATGCCGTGCAGTAAAGATCTGTCTCAACGCGGCCTACCACGGGGGCAGGCTGTTCCTGGGGCTGATTCATGTTTGTTTCTGTCATGGCAAAGCCTTTTGGGAGTTGATGATAGACGACCCTTTATCGGCCCACTATAATCCCCATTTGTACGCATGCAAGCGGATATCATGGGTTGCCAGTTCGTGGCATATTTGTGGAGTTGAGGAAGATATGGCCATCAGTCACCCAGCAGCGGCAAAGTTAAAAGAACGTTTCCCTGATATGAGCTTGAAGGGAACAGAGTTTAAGGGTGATACACAGATTGTCATCCCGGCTGAGAGCCTGATTGAGATTGTGACGTATCTCAAAAATGATCCGGCTCTGGGCTATAACATGCTCTCGGATATCACTGCGGTTGATTATCTCAATTACAGCAACGCCAAAGACCGTTTTGGCCTTGTTTACGTACTTAATTCCGTTGATGTCGGCGCGCCGAGACTGATTCTCCGCGTCTTCCTCAATGAGCCTGAACTTTCTGTTGATTCTCTGGTCCCGGTTTTTGCCGGCGCGGAGTGGATTGAGCGCGAAGTCTTTGACATGTTCGGCATCAAATTCAAAGGCCACCCGGATCTTCGCCGTATATTGACCTGGGATGGCTTTAAGGCGCATCCGCTTCGCAAGGATTATCCGGTGACCGGCCAGGGTGAGCGCGAAAACTACCAGACGCTCACGCGCGATTCGGCCTGAAAAATATTCTTCTTTTTACAACATTTGTACAGCAGCAGCGTTATTCTTCATCATGAGCCTATCGCAGATGCCTTCTGATGAACCGACCTTGCAGTCGCTGAGTGCGGCTAACACCAAATCACCACGTCATGCCTGGCGCTGGGCGCTTGGCGTTATGCTGGTCACATTGCTCGGCGCATTCCTTCGTTATTATCGCCTTGATCAGCAGGCCTATTGGTATGACGAAATGGCCACGCTCAACCGCATTCGTGGCTCCTTTGAGTACATGATCAAAGAACTCGGCGACCAGGGATTCCCTCCCGGCTGGTATGCGCTGCTGCGTGGTTATACGTTATTACTTGAAAAATGGCTGCCGCATCCGGCCGACGCGTGGTCCATTGTGGCTACGCGCAGCTTGCCGGCATTTTTCGGCACGATCATGATTCCCGCGATGTATCTGCTGGCCAGGCAATTCCTTGATCGCCGCGGCGCTCTGATTGCCGCGATCCTGACAGCGGTTAATCCTTACCTGATTTATTATTCACGCGACCTGAAAATGTACGTGGCGCTCTGGGCCATGCTTACTGTGCATTCAGGACTCTTTTTTTACTGGCTTTTTCATCGTCGGCAATGGCTTATTTTCCCGCTGATGGTGCTGACGGGCGCCTTTGCGGCTACGCTGCACGGCGCGGCGTGGCTGGTGCTGGGACTTGAACTTTTCTGGCTGCTGTTCAGACCCGGATTGCGCGCGCTTGATGGCTTGCTTTGGGCGCTTGGTATGTCCGTCATGGCCGCGCTTCCCGTGTGGTGGTATCTCAACAAAACAAAATGGGTGACGGAAGCTGTTGAGAATGCCCGCTTTAACGGTCTTGACTGGATCAGGGATTATACGGACCTGACATGGCAAACGGTGGCCGGCCTGCCGGTGGTACACATGTTCGGTTTTCTTTGGCCTGAGTATCCGCCGAGCGACAAAATCATCAGTTGGTTTAACCTCGGCAATGATTATAGAGATCATCTCGATACGCGTTCCTATTCGTGGCTGGCGTCGGCTGAATTGTGCCTGGCTGTTTTTTTGCTGGTGATCCTGCTTGCCGGCATAGTGCCGTGGCGGCGGTGGGGCGCATGGTGGCGTGGCCGGAAACTTCTGCGTAGTGAATCGCCGGTACCGGCGGCATACTTTGCCTTTGTGACGGCGACATGGGTGATTATTCCGATTGCGATTCTGGCGTTGACCTGGTTGCCGGCTGATAGCCCGTGGTTCAGGCGGGTATGGGGTTCTTATAATGTCAGGCCGCTTTGGGAACCGCGATACCTGGGCGTGATCATTCCCGCGTGGATTTTATGGTTGGCGGTTGCGATGCGGCGATTGCCTTTGGCTCCGATCCGCATACTGGTTTTGTTTGTTGTCATTGCGGGTGGAGTTTTTTCGTCGTTCAGCAGCCTGTTGGTATATCGGCAGGCACCGTGGCAAGTTACGGCTGAAGTATGCCGGGAGTATCTGCAAAAACATCCGGAAATTGATGGCAAGCGAGACACGTTAACCGTGTATCTGCCGCGTGTACGCTACGCTGGCGATGCGTCGACGTATACGTTTTATTCCGTATTTGGCATGCGTCCTTCCGTGCCGCCGGAAGGTGTGACATGGCGTAAGCTCAACCTCTCAACACGCATGATGGACGAAGGTGAGTATGTTCGCTCTCTGATGCGTATCAAAAATAATCGCCGGATTCAGGCTTTCGTCATGACCGATCGCCTGGGAGACCAGGTGGCCGGCTCTCTTTCAGATTCAGAACTGCAAAATATACTCGGGCCGCAGTGGCATGTTGCCAAAGAAATCCGGTATCTACATTTTTACGAGTGGCGATATTATTTATTTTCGCAATGGCGTACACGGTTATGGGTTAAAGAAGAACCGGCCGCTGCCGCAACAAAACCCACAACCACACAAGCCGGCATTAACCCATAAATCACTGACGGGAAAATATACGAAAATGTAAATTGACGTGCTATTTGTCGTTTTTTTATAATAATACGGCATCTGGTTAAATAGCTAATTTGGCAGGTCTGATATACTTGACCAGAGCTTCTGAACGCGACACTTTGTCTGAAATGTGCTCTGATTTAGTGATTGACAGGCTCAGCTCTCGGATTTACACTTATTTTGTAAAGGATTTAATGTCGATTTGTCGCGTAATGGGGCAATCATATACAGCTAATCCTTCATGATTTGACAAAAAAGTCACGTCTTGGTGGATTGTTTATAGGCTGTTATTTAACAATTGTATATATTTTGTGCGGATAAAATTCCGCGCAATCCACGCCGCCACCGTATGAGTTCCCACTTTGCTCATACGAAAGCTGTCGCGCCCCACTCGGCAGCCCTGTGGCGGCATTTTTATGCGCACATTTTTGATAATTACATGCACATGGCAACAGAATTACCACCGGCCAGAGCGGCTGAGCCATGAGTGGCGTGCCAAAACTGAATCAAACAGCGGCGAGATGACCGCAAAGCCCGCCAGCGTGATGGCTGTAGGCGGAAATGGCAGGTTCATGCGATGCAGGAATGCGGCGGTCAATCCCGCCAGGATCAGGTAAATGCGTCGCGCATTGGGCGTGATGGGCTCTGTGCCGGGGATCGCCAGGACGAAAATGCCGGCGAAAAGAATGTCACTTGAGAGGAGCTGATACAAAATCAGCGTGACCATTTCGGCAAGGTGATCCTGCCATAAACTCCGCAGGCCGAAGGATGCCAAATCGGGCATGGCGCCGGAGTACAGCGATAGGGCTATAAACCCTGTGATCAGCGAAAAAAAGAAAATCAGACAGGATCGCAGGCGCAGAATATTGCGGTATGCCAGGAACAATCCGCCGGCCACAAGCCAAATCGCGCTGGTTGCGCCAAGATAGCCGCCGCAGATGCCAAGCATGACAGTCAGTATGTTCGGCAGTTTGTCGGCCATCAGTTGCGTGAGCGTTGATTCAACATAAGCCCGTTGTGCGGAAGCGTCGGCCACTTTCTCCGGTACGGCGGAAATTTCCCGCCAAAACTCTATGATCAGTTTGCTGGGTTGTGGGCTCTGAAAAGCATCATTGCCGTTGATTTGAACGGAGCGCGGCCAATTGTAGTAATAGGATTGCGCGGCATGGCGGATATCGCCCATGACCAGGCGGTCTCTCGCGACGACGGCCGCAGGCGGCAGAGGTGTTTGCGTTTGGCGCACATGCCAGGGAACGGCCACTGATGCCAGCAAAACCAGCATGACCGCCCATGTGTGAACACGCTCATGGCCCGGGCCGCCCTCAAGCCAGATCAGGAACGCAGCGCATGCCGATGCGATCCCCACCAGGTACGCCGGCCACATGGGATCGCAGAGCGCCACAAGCAAAAGAGTGGTCGTCAGCGTATGAGCGCTCAGCAGCCATTTGCCGCGCTTGGTAAATTTTTTAAGCGGGAAATGCACGGCAAAGGCGCCCAGCAGCGCCGCGCCAAGCAACACCAGCGCGCGCCAGCCGAACATGACGGTTCCCCACACCACGGCCGGCAGCATTGAGAGCGAAATGGCGTAAAAATATTCCCGTCGCGCCACGGGCCAGCACAAAAACGGCGCCCGGCGCGAATATTCTGGACGATTCAGTTCAAGCACCGTCATTTTTGCCTGCCTTGCCGCCGATGCTGGCCATGATCTGTTTTTCGTGCAGAACCGCCTGGCGAAGATTCAGCGTGCACTGTGTCAGCGGTAAACGTGTGGGGCATACGTAACTGCACAATCCGCAACCGATGCAGTACGCGGCCTCGCTGCATTCCGATAACGCCATATGCAGAGAATCCTGCTCAAGTTCATAAAGATGCAGCGGATTTAAGTCCGTCGGGCAGTGATCAACACACCATCCGCACTCAATACACGGATTGGGATTCTCAACTGCGGGACGAGAGCGTACCGACAATGATTCCGTTGTCGCTGCGATCTGCGTATCAACGGAAATTTCTTCGCCAGACATCATGCCGTTACGGATGATCTGCTCTGCGTCCACGTTTATCCGCTGATCTTTGAGCAACTGCCCGGTCGTGATTCCCAGCTCAACAATACTGATGCGCGGTTCCTGGTCGGCGGCAAAAATTTCAATGGGGCGATGTGTGAATTTTTGATGATTCAGCAGGTATCGGCCCAGCGCCCAGAGCGTGACCGGATCAATCATCAGGTAGCCGCCGCGCGCCGGAAGTTCGCCCACAGGCAGGCGCTGGCCATAAAGCGTCCACAGCAAAACTGTGGGATGCGCGCGCGGATAAGGCGCCAAAAGCGGCTGAACGCGTACTGGCAGGCCGGCGAGCGTTTTTTTGAGTGAGCGCCGCAAAATGCGATCATGTTTATTAATGGCAATGACGCATTGGCGGATGCCGATGGCCGACTGCGCGGCGCGTATGCCCGCGGCCATCACTGCGGAATCAAAACGAATCAAGCTTTGCGCCAGCAGAGATTCCGGCTGACGCGGCAGAAAGTTCATGACGATTGCGCGCGGTTTGCTGCTGCCCAGCACCTTAAGCTGGGCGCTTAATGACGGTACCCACGGGTCGCATTGATCAATATTTGCATCAGCAAGCGCCGCAAGTAGTTCCGCCGCGGATTTGGGCATTGCGGAAGCCTGATTGTGCGCAGGTAAAAGCTCCGGAACGGCGCCATGCCATCCGGTCGGTTGCCATCCGGCGGGGCCAAAAAAAAGTCCGCCGGTCATTGCTCGTTGCCGCAGAAACGAAAACATGGCCCTATTGTAAATCCCTTTTGTCAAAAATGGGAGAAGTTGTGACATTCAGTCTTTTGGGCATTTCGCTTATGGCATCCGGCGGCTATCATAATCACCTGTTTCTGCGGAGGTTGGCATGACGCGTAGTGCTTTGCTTCGTCAGGTTGTTCTGTTCTCGGCCGGGGTGATGGCCGCATTATCCGTCGGCGTATACTGGGGTCGCCATGACGCCGGCGCTCATTTAGCCGCTCCGGGCAGCAGCTACAAATTTTTTGACACCCTTGTGGATGTCTACTCGCAAATCAGCCGCAATTATGTTGAGCCGGTTGACGATCAAAAACTTCTTGACGGCGCCATCAACGGCATGCTCGGCGAGCTTGATCCCTTCTCAAGTTATTTTGATAAAGACGAGCTGGCTCGTTTTGATAAGGAAACGCGCGGGCAGTTTTCCGGCATCGGCGCGGAGTTTGTTCAGGACCCCGTTACCGGCCAGGTAACGGTTGTTTCTCCGCTTGAGGATTCGCCGGCGCTTAAGGCAGGGATGCTGGCCGGAGACCGCATTGTCTCAATCAATGGCCTAAGCGTGACGGGGCTTCCGCTTAAGGATTTTTTTGCCCGTATGGCTGGTCCGCTTGGCAGCGAGGTCAAAGTTGCTGTCATTCATCATGGCGAAACAAAGCCCGTTGAACTGACAATCAAGCGCGCGGTTATCACCGTGACTTCGGTCAAGGGTTACCGTCATACGGATGACGGCAGCGGCCAGTGGGATTATCTCATTGATTCACAGCACCGCATTGCGTACGTGCGCATTCGCAATTTTGCCGAAAATACGGCCGAAGAGCTTGATAAGGCGTTGTTGCCGCTGATTAATTCGCCGCAGAAACTCAACGGCATCATTCTTGATCTGCGTTTTAATCCCGGCGGCCTGCTGACGGCCGGGATTGATGTGGCGGATCGCTTTTTAACCGGCGGCCGCATTGTGTCAACGCGTGGCCGCGACGGCAAAGACCAGTTCGTCGCCGATGCCAAATCGGAAGGCACTTATCCGGATGTTCCCGTGGTGATTCTGATTAACCAGTATTCGGCCTCGGCCGCGGAAATCGTTGCCGGCGCGCTGGGAGATCATCGGCGCGCACTGCTGATCGGCGAGCGGACCTTCGGCAAAGGTTCTGTTCAGTCGCTGATTGCAATGGACAGCGGGCAGGCCGCGCTGAAGTTAACCACAGCTTACTATTACCTGCCCAGTGGCCGCAATGTGGCGCGTCGCAAGGACGCCACCTCGTGGGGTGTTGATCCTGATCCGCAATACCGCATGGAGTTATCGCGCGAAGAAACGGTTGCCGTTCTGCAATCGCGCCGCGATTCAGAAATTATTCGCCCGCGTTCAGAAGTTACGCGCACTCAGCCGGCTACGGTTCCCGGCACGCAGCCTGGCGGTAGCGATGTGGTTGATAAGCAACTTCAGCGCGCAGTTGAGGTGCTGACTGCGTATATCACCGATAGCAAAGGAAAATCGTTTGTTCCCGCCGCAACTCAGCCTGCGCCGGCCACACAGCAGGCCGATGCGCCGCAGAATCACACTGTGTCAACTCAGGATGCGCGCGATCTGCCGGCACTGCGCTGATCTTGACGCGGCAATGCCTGAGAAAACAAACGAAAATTGGCCGCAGATGAACGCAGATTCACGCAGATAAGACAACGCGGGAAAGATATTGACAACAGAGATCACAACTCTGAAAAATAATATCAAAGCGCAAATGGCAAATGACAAAAAAGATCAACGATTAACGTGATATCTCTTTTGTCATTTTTCTCGCGTCACGCGGCAACGCCTTAGCTCACCACTTTGCCATCATCAAGGCGCACCGTTCTGTCTGCCAGCGCGGCCACGGCCGGGTCATGCGTGACCAGCAGGATTGTTTGGCCCTGTTTGTGCAGATCAAGCAGCACGTTCATGATGGTTTTGCCTGTTTTAGCGTCAAGGTTTCCGGTCGGTTCGTCAGCCAGAAGCAGGGCGGGCTTATTGATCAGCGCGCGCGCGATGGCCACGCGCTGGCGCTCGCCGCCGGAAAGCTGCGCCGGCCGATGCTTGAGCCGCT
The DNA here is from genome assembly GCA_964610975.1 of uncultured Phycisphaeraceae bacterium. Lineage (GTDB taxonomy): Bacteria > Planctomycetota > Phycisphaerae > WQYP01 > WQYP01 > CAZSYN01. The sequence continues at coordinate 154,892 of CAZSYN010000012.1, read as the reverse complement.
CGCCGAGGCCAAAACGCCCTAGCAGTTCGGCCGCAAGCTGCTTGCGCCCGTGCATGCCAAAAAGGCGATAAACCGGCTGCGAAATCATCACCGGCAGCAGAACATTCTCAATGACATTGAGTTCCGGCAGCAGGTGATAAAATTGAAAAACAAAACCAAATTCCCGGTTGCGGATGCGGTGGCGCGCCCAGCGCGACGTGCGCGTGAGCTGTTTATCGCGGAACGATACGGTGCCGTCATCCGGTGTATCAAGCGCGCCGGCGATGTGCAGCAACGTTGATTTGCCTGAGCCGGACGGACCCATCAGCGCGACAAACTCGCCTTCGCTCACATGCAGATCAACGCCCTTGAGCACATCAAGGCGCGATGGGCCGAGTTTGTAGGATTTGCGAATATCGCGAAGCTCAATCAGGCGCGTGCCCATTATTCGTACCTCACGGCTTTAATAGGATCCTGCGCGCCGGCCACAATCGCGGGAATCATTGCGCCGAGCCATCCGGCGATCAGCGCCGAAACAACATACACGCCGACTTCCCACGGGTTAACGGTATCCGGAATGCGATCAAAGAGATAAATGCTGCGATCCCAGATGATCATGCCGGTGGTCTGGTAAATCCACTCGTGAATTTCGTTGGTGTGATGCATGAACGTAACGCCGAGCGTCATGCCGGCCAGTCCGCCGACCGCGCCGACGAACAGCCCATACATCACGAATATTCCCGCCACGCCTTCTTCTGAAGCGCCCAGCGCCTTGAGGATGCCGATATCTTTTGTTTTGTCTCGGACGATCATGTAAAAAATCAGGAAAATCACCACCAGCACAACCATGCTCATCAGGCCCAGGATGAACGTGAGCATGCGCTTTTCGTTTTCTACAGCGCGAATGTATTGCGCCTGTTTTTCTTCCCATGTCTGAACGTTGACGGTACGCAGGTTATAGTCCTCAATGCCATTAAGGACTTGATCAACGGCCTGTTGAATTTTATCGCGTGTTGCCGCGAGCGTTTTGGGATCGTCGCCATTTTTGATTTTAATGAGCACTTCGTTGGTGCGTGCGGGCCGGTCCGTTTTTTCGTCAACGGCCATCTGGTTCATCTCGGCCATTTTCTGCACTGTCGCAAACGGCGCGTACACATACGTCGCGTCAACGTCGTAGACGCGCGTGTAGGAATCATCAATGATGATAAAATCATCCGCACGCGGCGGCTGAAAACCGCCACGGGTCGTTACCGGCACAATCGTGATGCGCGCCGGCACGTTGCGGCTGACGTCATTGCGATGCCAGTTGCCCATACGATCGCGCTTGCCCAGCAGGCCCACATCCGCGCCGATGATAATGCCCTCGCGTTTGCGCGGCATCGGGGCGGATGCAGTTGGTTTTGGTTGTGCGCTTGCCGGAGGCTCAAAACTCGGCGCGGCCGGTATTAACGCATCACGCAAATCCTGTAGAGTCGCATACTTTTTGCCGCTGGCCAGTTCCTGAGCGTATTCCCATGTGCGCTCAGAGCGCTCAAGGGCCAGTTCCGTTTTTTTGGTTTTATCGTATGCGCGATCTTTTTGGCTATCCGTTGCTTTCGGATCACCCTCAAGTTTTAGCAGTACCCGGTGCGCGGCAACATTCTGTGCGCCGGCGTCGGTCTGAATATCTTCCGCTTTTTTCTGTAATTCATCGCCTGTTGCCGGCAGATAGGGCGCGAGATCCTCGGCCGCTTCTTCAGGCGCGCGGTACTGATAAAATAACGTCTGCCTGAACGCGCTGACGGCCGCGCGGCCGGCCGGGTCAATACCCACGACCTGAACGCCCGTATTGCCATGATATCCGCCGCCGACATTCAGCAGGCCGTAAGCGTAAATCACCGGCGTGGCGGCCGTGACTTCCGGCAGTTTTGTTACCGCGTCAATAACTTTTTCGTAATACGGCCACCCGGCGCGATCCCGGCTACTGATGATGATATCGCCGGAAAGTTCGCGATTGGCCTGGCGCACACGCTCAACAAAACCGCCCATGATGCTCGTGACAATGATCATCATGGCCACGCATAACGTGACGACAAGGATCGGGAAGATCACAATCGCCTTACGCGTGAGGTAGCGGAATGTCAGAAAAAAAATATACATGTGCCCTCAGAAAAAGATGAAGTCCGAAGTTCGAAGATCGAAGTTTGAAGTCAGAATGAGCCGCTTTGCCTTCTTTGATATTCGAGCTTCGTCCTTCGTCTTCGCTTTTCGTTTTTCTGCGTTTACCGTTCAGCGTTAGCCGTTATTCTTTTCCGGCTTAAGCAACGGGAACAATATCACGTCGCGAATGCTGATGCTGTTGGTCATGAACATCACCAGGCGATCAATGCCGATGCCAAGTCCGCCGGCCGGCGGCATACCGTAACGCTGCGCGTTGATAAAATCCCAGTCCATTTTAGCCATGCTCTCGTCTTCCTTCAGGCCCGCAAGCTGCTTGCTAAAGGTTTCTTCCTGAACAAACGGATCATTCAATTCCGTATACGCATTGGCCAGCTCAATACCATGAATATAAAGCTCAAAACGTTCCGCAATGCTCGGGTCGCTGGTCTTTCTCTTGGTCAGCGGGCAAAGCGCCGCGGGATAATCGTACACAAACACCGGCTTGCTGAATTTTTCAAGCTCCGGCTCGCAGAGATGCTCAAAAAGTTCGCCGACAACGACATCAAGATCCTTCTTGTCCGCATCGGCAATGCCGCGTTCTTTGGCTTTTGTCATCACCACGTCGCGATCCGTCATTTTGCATCCGACATGCTGCTCAAAAAGCTCCGCATAGCTGCGTTTTTCAAACGGCGGCGCGTAATCAATCGTCACGTCGCCAAACGGCAGCAGATAATCAGTTTTGCCGGCCGCTTCCTGCTTTTCCTTGACAATACGAACCACCAGCGACTCGGTTAACTCCATCATGCCCGCCAGGTCGCTATAGGCCTGATAGCACTCAAGCATGGTAAACTCGGGATTGTGCGTGGTGTCAATGCCTTCGTTGCGGAAGTTTCGGTTGATATCAAATACGCGCTCCATGCCGCCGACCAAAAGGCGCTTGAGGTAAAGTTCCGGGCTGATACGCATATAAAGATCAATATCAAGTGCGTTATGATGCGTAATGAACGGCCGGGCCGCCGCGCCGCCGGCAATGGCCTGAAGCAGCGGCGTCTCAACCTCAACAAACGCGCGCGCTTTGAGGAAATCACGCACCGTATCAATAATGCGTGAGCGCGCCAAAAATGTGCCCATCACATCCGGATTGGAGAACAGATCAACATACCGCTGGCGATAGCGCAATTCGGTATCGGATAAGCCATGAAATTTATCCGGCGGCGGCAAAAGAGCCTTTGTCGCAAGGCCAAAATTCTCCGCCCATATGGTGATTTCGCCTGTGCGAGTATTGCCGACTTTGCCCTCAAACCAAGCCACATCGCCCAGCTCAAGCAATTTGGCTTGTTCCCACATGGTCGGGCCAATTGCCTCAATCATCTTTTTTGATACGCCGACCTGAATTTTCCCTGACCAATCCTGAATCGTCAGGAAGATCAGCTTGCCGGTATCGCGCAGCAGAATAATGCGGCCTGAAGTTTTGGCGCTGTTGACGCCGTCATGCGCATTGGGCGATGAGGGATCATGCTTCTTGCGGGCATCGGCAATCGGGATCAGCCCGTCAACGCGGTGGCCGAAAGGATCAACGCCGAGCGTTTTCCATTTTTGATACTTGGCAACACGGTCCTGATACTGCGGATTTTCCGGAATCATACTCACTCTTTCCTGATGGTTGTTCCGCCAATGGGCGGTCTGTCATAAAGCTTGGTATTGTAACGGATTGAGGGAATGTTGTAATGTGATCATGCCGCAATGTTATAATTGAAGCAAAAGAAAGAGGATATCCGCTTTTTAGTGACTCAATTGTCACTTTTTAATGTTGCCGCATTGCGTAAAAAATGAGTTTGTCTGACAATGAAATTGTGACTCAGCAAACGGATATATCCGCCAACAGAATCCTTGTCGTGATGCCAAACTGGCTTGGCGATGGTGTTATGGCCACGCCCATGTTGCGTGCGCTGGCCGGTTTATACCCGCACGCCCATATTGCCACGCTCAGCAAGCCGCTGATCGCGCCGGTGGTTTCCGGCTTGCCGTATGTTCATGCGTGCAAGTTATACCCGATCAAAAAAAACGGTAAAAAGTCGGCCATTGATCATGTTGCGACATCCCTTTGGGTGCGTCAGGAGGAATTTGACCTGGCGATTCTGCTGCCGAATAGTTTTCGCAGCGCGTGGATGATCTGGCGCGCCGGGGTTACGCATCGTCTTGGTTATGCGCGCGAGATGCGCGGCATGCTGCTGACGCATCGTCTTGCGCCGGTATATCGTTCGGCGGAACAAAAAAAAAGGGATCAGCAAAAATCCGCAGCCATTCGCCAGTTTGGCGGGGGGCGCCAGAATGTCGGCTCCGCATATCAGCCGTTGCCTGCCATTGATTACTACATGGCATTACTCAGGCTTCTTGGCGAGCGCGGCGCAGTGGCCGAGCAAAATGCTTCTCGGCAGATGGCTCTGCACATACTGGCCGAAGAACGTCTCGCCGGCCAGGGTGCGCTTTATTCCTGCGGCATACTGCCGGGTGAAAAATATGTCGTACTTGTGCCCGGCGCTAATTTTGGGTCAAGCAAATGCTGGCCGGCCGAGCAATTTGCGCAGGTTGCCCGCGCCCTTGCCGATCCGCAAGGGTCGTTTGCCGCAAAGGTGATCATCGCCTCATCACCGGCAGAAAAACAGATTGTGGATGAGATTCTGCGTCTGGCAAATATGCCGCAGCGTGTCAGCGCGCTGGCGTCACTGCATGACGGCAAAGGCGTGCCGCTTTCTTCGCTGAAGGAAATTGTCCGCGGCGCAAGCCTGATGATCTGCAATGACACCGGCCCGCGCCATTTTGCCGCTGCGTTTAATGTGCCGGTCGTCACTCTTTTTGGCCCGACGGATCCGCGCTGGGCCGAAACATTTTCCGCCAACGAAAAGCAGGTTGCTATCAATGTTCCCTGCGGGCCATGCCAGTTTAAGAAATGTCCGATTGATCATCGATGCATGACCGGAATTTCCGCGCAGATGGTTCTTGATGCCGCCGCGAGCCTGCTTACGGCAAAATAGTGTTTGTGTGATTGATGATGTTTTTCTGCGGAGTCGCGGATATGCGATTTTTCCCTCTGCGCCTCCGTGTCTCCGCGTGATTTTTCTTAATTTTCCCCCAGTTTATCATGGCTTTTCCGACGGAATCCCACTCCGCAATTCCCCGGCACTCAAATGAGTTATTCCTTTATGCCGCTCATCTGTTTATAGTGTTATCAGCGGCGCACATGTGCCCGCCGGATGCGGAATGACGTATGAAAATCGCAATGGTCATTGAGCACCTTGATCCCACGCGCGGCAGTTCAGAAACTCTCGCGCTCTGGTCCGCGCAGGAACTTGCCCGTCGCGGCCACGAGATTCATGTCATCTGCCATGATTCCCGCAAGCGCGTCAATCGGTATCGCGCCGCGACCAATGGCGCTTCGCATGATGCTCACATTTCCGCCAGCACTTTTTATCTGCCGGAAACGCAAACGTATGCGGGACTTTTGCTGCATCGGCTCAAGGGGATGTCTGTTTCTTCCGGTTTTGGTTACCGCCGATTTGGCGCGCGTGCTCGGCAACTGGCCCGCAAACTTCGGCCGGATATCGTTTACTCCTTCAGCGTGGCTTTTCCGGGTGATATTTATAATCCGCAGCCTGGCATTTACGCCTGTATGCACGCGCAGGCCGTTGCCAGCCGCAGCGGTGTTAATTCGCAGTGGAAACAACTCATGCTGGCGCTTTCTCCCAAGCAACAATCGCTGCTGATGCTTGAAGAACGCGCCATGCGGCCTGTTGATCGCGGCGGCGTGCCCAAAATCATCGGCATTTCGGATATGATCATCCGCGAGTTGACCATGATGTATAATGTCGCGCCGGAGCGGATTTTTTCGCTCAGTAATCCGCGCCTCATTCCCGATCCTGATTTTTCTCAGAAAGATACATTGCGCCACTGGCTGCGCGCACATCTCGGCGTTGATCCTGATGCGCGCATGGCTATTTTTGTCGGCCACGATTTTCGCCGCAAAGGTCTGCGATACGCCATTGACGCTATTGCGCAGACCCGTCACAAATGGCATTTGCTGGTCATGGGCCTCGGCAAGGCTCAGCCTTATCTTGAGCAGATCGCAGCCGCCGGACTGCAAAATCGCGTTCATCTTTTAGGCCCCACACAGGAATTGTCCGCCGCCTACATGGCCAGCGATGCGCTTTTGCTGCCGACTTTTTATGATAGTTTTGGCCAGTGCGCTATTCAGGCTTTGGCGCATGGCCTGCCGGTGATCAGCACGGAATTTCTCGGCGCGTGCGATATCATCCGCCGATACCGCGTCGGCGAAATTGTTTCTTCTCCGCGCGAAACTCAGCAAATGGCCCTGGCGCTTGATTCTCTTCCTCAGCCCGGCGCAAAGCTCAACACGCTCATGGCCCGCGCTCACAAAGCCTCATCTCAAATGACCGGCCCGCTTTATATGGATCACCTGTGCAATTTGATGACTGACGTGCTCAAAGAGCGGCATATGTCGTAGCATGCCAATAGCCGCATAAGAGTCACGATATCATTCGTACTCTTGAAAAATTTCCGTTATGATTGTCATGCTTATTTTTCATGATAACGGGAATACGTATGACGTTGTCTCAAATCGTGGTATTTATCATCGGTCCGGCGTTGGCTTATCTGCTTGGCGCTGTTCCGTTTGCGCTGCTGATCGGCAAGGCGCACGGCGTCGATATCCGCACGGTCGGTTCAAAAAATATCGGCGCGACCAACCTCGGCCGCACTTTGGGAATCAGGTATTTTTTTCAGGCTTTTTTTCTTGATGCGCTCAAGGGATTTCTTCCCGTTTTTGTGGTGCACATGATCGGCCAACGCGCCGGCCTGCCAGAATGGGCGGCGCTGATCTCCGGCCTGACCGCCATGCTTGGCCATATCTTTCCGATTTATCTGGGATTTAAGGGCGGCAAAGGCGTGGCGACGACTTTTGGTATTGTCATGGGCCTTTGGCCTGTCTTTACGCTTGCGGGTATCGCGGCCACTATCGTTTTTGTCCTGATCTTTTTCGGCTGGCGCTATATTTCGCTGGCCAGCGTCATCGGCAGCCTCTTTTTTTCAGCTTTCGTGATCTGGTTCTCGCGCGAAGATGTGATTTTTAAGACGCGCGTGCCCGATGCGGACTTTCTTCCGCTGGCATGCATATCGCTCATTTTGACATTGCTGATTATCGTGCGTCACCGCGCCAATATTGGCCGGCTGCTCAAGGGTACGGAACCCAAATTCGGGCAGAAGAAAAAATAATTGCCGCAGATAAGACAAAAACAAAAGACGATAAACCACAGAGATCACAGAGCACACAGAGAAAAGAATAAAGAAAATTTATTTCTTGTTTTTCTCTCTGTGATCTCTGTGTGCTCTGTGGTTTATTTTTTTTTCTCGCTTTTTATCTTCGCCTTATCTGCGACTATCTGCGTTCATCTGCGGCTAATTTTTACGATTCCTGCTGTTGCTGGGGCGGGCCGATGAGTTTTTCAATGCTGTTGAGCAGGCGCTCCATGCGGAACGGCTTGTTGATGTAGTCATCAACGCCGAGTGATTCGGCATATGTTTTATGGCGCGATCCCAGGTTGCCGGTGATCATGATGATGCGCGGCTTGCTGCCTTTGGGCTTGCGCGCCTTGATGCGTTCTAAAACAAGAAAGCCGGAGCGTTTCGGCAGCATCATATCAAGCACAATCAGGTCGGGTTGTTCTTTTTCGGCCAGATCAACGGCAATTTGGCCATCAACGGCCGCAGACACTTTGGCCCCCATATCCTGAAGCGCCACGGTAATGGCCGTGACCACATCCGGGTCGTCATCCACGATCAGAACAGATTTATCCTTGAGCGGTTCGTTCATTGAAAAATTCCCTTCGGCGTGCCCGGCGGACCTCAACAGTCTGTGATATCCGCCAGAAACAACATAATGATGACATTATTTTAGCCAGTGAGACTGGTAAGCTCAAATTGCATGTATTGAGACGCAAAAAGCACTCACAGATGACACATTATAGGAAACACACATGAATTTCAGATGAATAAGCCCCGTCCCTTTATCGGGACGGGGCACAATGGTTGTGTGAGCAAACAAATTTTTTTGAGCGTTTACTCATGTGTGAACAATTTGTTCCCATCATGAGCAAGCGTCAGCCATTATGGGTTTGTGCCCCATCCCGTAAAGGGAATGGGGCTTGCTTATTCTGACTCACTTTATCCCAGATGCTTGATGATGGCGTCGGCGAACTCGGAGCACTTGATCTCCTTTGCGCCATCCATCAATCGCGCAAAATCATAGGTGACTGTTTTGCTGTTGATTGCGCCCTCAAGGCCCTTGACGATGGCGTCGGCCACTTCCTGCCAACCCATGTACTCAAACATCATCACGCCTGAAAGAATCACGGAACCCGGGTTGACCTTGTCAAGATTGGAGTATTTGGGCGCTGTGCCGTGAGTTGCCTCAAAAACGGCGTGGCCGGTGATGTAGTTGATGTTGCCGCCCGGCGCGATGCCAATGCCGCCGACCTGCGCGGCCAGCGCATCGGAGAGATAATCGCCGTTGAGATTGAGCGTCGCAATGACGTCAAAATCCTCCGGACGCGTGAGCACCTGCTGTAGCGTAATATCGGCGATGGCATCTTTGATCACAATGCCTGCGCCCGGTTTGCCTTCCGGAATTTTGCACCACGGGCCTTTATCAATGACCTGTGCGCCATATTTCTTTTGCGCCAGGGCGTAGCCCCAGTCGCGGAAGGCACCTTCGGTAAACTTCATGATGTTGCCTTTGTGCACAAAGGTCACGCTCTTGCGATTGTGGGCAATGGCGTAATCAATGGCTGAAGCAACAAGACGCTCCGTGCCTTCCTGCGAGACGGGCTTAATGCCTACGCCGGAGGTTGCCGGGAAACGAACTTTGCCGAAAACTTTCGGAAATTCGGCCTTGAGGAAATTGAGGACTTTCTGGGCTTCCGGCGTGCCGGCAGCCCACTCAATACCGGCGTAAATGTCTTCCGTATTCTCACGGAAGATCACCATATCAACCTTTTCCGGATGCTTAACCGGCGAAGGAACGCCCGTAAAGTAACGCACCGGCCGGAGGCAAACATAAAGATCAAGCATCTGGCGCAGCGCCACATTCAGTGAGCGGATGCCGCCGCCGACCGGCGTGGTCAGCGGGCCCTTGATACCCACCAGAAATTCGCGGAACGCCGCAACCGTGTCATCCGGCAGCCACGCTTTGGCATCGCCCTCAGGCGTGCCGGTCTTGAATTTATCAAAAGCTTTCCCGCCGGCGTAAACCTCCATCCACGCTATTTTTTTCTTGCCGGCAAAGACTTTGGCTACGGCCGCATCAAAAACACGTACCGAAGCGCGCCAGATATCCGGGCCAGTGCCGTCACCTTCAATAAACGGAATGATCGGGTGATCCGGAACATTCAATTTGCCGTTTGCGCCCATCGTGATCGGCTGACCGTCGGCCGGAACCTGAACCGTGGTATACGTTGCCATAAAAATCCTCTCCTTGAGAGCCATAAAATTCACAATCATGCAGCAACGGCAGGGGTTTGCCGCGTTGCGTGCCAAAGTACGCAAAGGTAGTGGAAAATACGCAAACGTTCAAATCTGGTCTTAATTTTCCTGTGTATCATTTTTTTATTATAAGTAATGCGGATGATAGCGCCGTAACTCCTGATGACGAAATAAGTTCCTTATTGACTTGCAAAGAGGAACGTTTCCCTGCATAATGTGGGACTTTCAACAGTTAGTTGCGCCCTGAGCGTTATTCAGGGTGCTCATGGAGACGAAAATGGCCTACGCGATTATTGAAGACAGCGGCACCCAGTTCAAAGTAGAGAAGGGCGACAAGTTTGAAGTTGACCTTCGCGAGCTTCCGGAAGGCGCCACTGAGATTACGTTTGATAAAGTTCTGCTGGTGTCTTCTGACGCCGGTGTTAAGGTTGGCACTCCGGTTGTTGCCGGCGCCTCGGTTAAGGCCAAAATTCTTGGCCAGATCAAGGACGACAAGGTGTACGTTGAGCGCTTTACCCGCCGTAAAGGTTTTCACCGTCGCAACGGCCACCGTCAGCAGTACCTGGCGGTTCAGGTTGAAGCGATCAATGGCTGAGCTAATTGAGCTTAATGTTGTGAGTTGAATAGCGCGATATAAGCGGGATTCTGATTCACAGCGCCATTTATAAAATTGTGATTTGCAGATAGGGGCGGTTGATCAACCGCCCCTATTTTGTTTTGTTGTCATGAGTTGGTAATGAATTGTGGCCATTGCCGCCATCGTTACGGCAGCAGCCATGACTCAATGACGCCGATGCGCGTGAGTCCACACTTACCATAAAAGCGTTCAATTCCGGGATCATTGCGGCCGCAGACCAGGGCAATCTGGCGATATTGCGACCGCGCGGCAAGCTCAAGCGTGTGCGACATCAGCGCGATGCCGACGCCTTGCCCGCGATGCTGCGGATGAACCACGAAACTGGTGATGACGCCGGTTTCTCCCACGTTAACCATATTGGCCATGCCCATCGGCAGGGCGTCATGATTCAGCGCCATCAGGCTGTCAATACGCGGATCATCAAGGTGGCGCTCCGCGGCGTCCATAAATTGCCGGCGGATTTTGTCGTTCACTTCTTTATTTTGTTCACAGTCATAAAGTGCGGCCGCAAGCTGGTGGATGCTGCCGTAACTGGAGCGGCCGGGCACAACATGAATATCAGGCCGAGCTACCAACTCACGGGGCTCAGTCAGCGACCAGATGGTCAATGATTGACGCAGCCAGCCCTGTTGCTGTAATAGCAACACAAGTTTTTCGTTGGGTGTGGCCAGGGTGAGTCTTCGTAACATACATTTTTGCGAAGCATACGCGCGTTGAGCTTCCGCAAGCAGAATGGCCGGTTCCGCGGAATCCTCAATGCTGACGGAATGAAGTTGATTGGCTTGCGGAACCTGCGCCAGATCCGGAGCCACAATGGCAACGCCATACTCAAGCATGACGCGCTCGCCGAGCGCGCAATCATAAACTTCAAGCGCGTGCTGGGCGCGCCGACGTAATTCGTCTGTGGTGACAGTGTGAGTTTCTTTAAGAACCTGTAAATTAAGATTAATCATCATGGGAAAGTGTATCTGTTAAATACCAATAAGTCATGCGTGAACTTTATTTCCTGAAGAGGGTGCGGCAGAATACGGGTTATGAGCTATGTCACCATTGATAAGGCTGTGCAGATAGCCTCGCAGCATTATACGCTGCGGCAATATGGCGCCGCGGAGGATATCTGCCGGCATGTGCTGGCGGTTAATCCCCGGCATCCTGAGGCGCTGAACCTGGCGAGCCTGCTGGCGCTGGTGCGGCGGGATGATGGTGCGGCGGAGGATTATGCGCGCCGAGCCATTGCCGCGCGTCCTGATTTTATTGAGGCCGTCAACAACCTGGGGATTATTCTCAGTACGCAGGCGCGTCATGCAGAGGCGATTGTCTGCTATCGGCAGGTGCTGGTACATATGCCGGATTCCGCAGCAACGCTTAATAATATCGGCACGGCGCTGGCCAATGTGGGTGAATTTGACGAGGCGGAGGTCTGCTGCAAGCGCGCCATTGAGCTTGCGCCGAAGATTGCCGAAACATACGTGGCGCTGGGGCATACGTATCATCGCATGGGCAGGCACCAAGAGGCAATGAGGCAATATGAACGCGCACTGGCGATTGATCCGCACAATCCGCGCGCACTTGCCAATCGCGCAGTCACTTATCTGCTGATGGGCCGATACGAAGAGGGGTGGCGCGATCATGATCTCATGCCGGGTTTGCCGCAGGTGTCAAAGAAATTTGTTTCGGATTCCTCTCCCGCATGGCGCGGCGAGCCGCTGGGCGGTAAACGGCTGCTGATTCATACGGACCAGGGACTCGGCGATACGCTGATGTTCTGCCGCTACCTGCCGCTGGTTCAGGATTATGGCGGTCATGTGATTTTTCAGTGTCAGCCGGAAACACATTCTCTATTGCACCAATTTGCCGGCGTGACGCTGGTAAGCACAGATGAGCCGCTGCCGGAGCATGATCTGCAATGCTGGCTGATGAGTTTGCCGCATTATTTTGGCACGACGCTTAAAACGCTTCCGGTTGCTGTGAATTATCTGAGAGTTGATCCGAAAAAGGCCGCCGACTGGCGTGAGAGGTTGCCGAAAAATGATCAACTTAAAATTGGCGTGGTGTGGGCGGGCAATCCGCGCCATACAAATGACGCCAACAGGTCAATTCCGTTTGCGATATTCAGGGAATTGCTGAATGTTGAGGGGGTTACGTTTGTCAACCTGCAAAAAGGGAAGGGCGCGGAGCAGGCCAGGGACATGCCGGGCGAAAATTGGGTTGATCCGGCAGCGGAACTGAAAGATTTTGCAGATACCGCGGCGATTGTGAGCAATCTTGATCTTGTGATTACCGTTGATACGGCCGTGGCGCATCTGGCGGGGGCAATCGGTCAAAAAACGTGGGTTTTGCTGCCATATGTGCCTGATTTTCGCTGGCTTCTTGATCGCGATGAGAGCCCGTGGTATCCGAGCATCAAATTATTCAGGCAGGAAAAAGTGGCCCAATGGCCAAACGTGATTCAGAATGTCATAAGCGAGTTAATTCGTTTACGGAACAAGAGGCGTCCGTAACATCTCTTTTTTTGTGGCGTCGTGAATTGTCTCTTACGCTGCGAAGTGACATATGGCAATGATGGTACGTAAACGGTTACGCGTGCGGGGCCGGGTACAGGGGGTGGGCTTTCGCCCATTTGTGTACCGTATTGCCAGTGAACTGGGGATGACCGGGCATGTCAAAAATGACAGCGATGGCGTGCTGATTGAAGTTCAGGGAAGTGATGACGCGTGGGAGAAATTTGCCGTCACACTTAAGCGGGATGCTCCTGAATTGGCCAAAATCAGCAGCGTTGAAATTGATGCGCTGATACCGGCGCCGGACGAAAACCAATTTACAATTCGGGCAAGCGACGGCCGGCAAAGGCCCACGGCGGAGATTTTGCCGGATGTGGCGGTGTGCGCGGATTGCCTGGCGGAGATGCGCGATCCGCATAACCGGAGATATGGCTACGGGCTGATCAACTGTACGAACTGCGGCCCGCGCTACAGCATTATTCAGCAGATTCCTTATGACCGGCCCAATACCACGATGTGGCAGTTTGAGATGTGTCTGCCGTGCCGGCATGAGTATGACGATCCGAATGACCGCCGTTTTCACGCGCAGCCGACGGCATGTCACAGGTGCGGGCCGTGCGTGTGGCTGTGCAGCGCGGACGGAGATGACGTTGATATTGAGCCGTATACCGGCGCGGCGAGGATTCTTGAGAGCGGCGGCATCGTTGCGGTCAAGGGCGTGGGTGGTTTTCACCTGGCGGTACGTGCGGATTATGCGCAGAGCGTCAATCGGTTGCGCACATTCAAGCGGCGCAACGCCAAACCGTTTGCGGTGATGGCAAAGGACGCTGAGACGGCGCAGAGAATTGCGATTTTCAGCGAAGCGGGACTGGCACGGCTGATTTCTCCGCAGGCGCCGATAGTACTGGCGCGCCGGCGAGAGAATGCGGAAGTTTGCGAAGAAGTGGCGCCAGGGCATCACCGGATCGGCGTGATGCTGGCGTATACGCCGATGCAGCATCTGCTGTTTGAGGTTATGCGCGATGTGAATGTTCTTGTGATGACCAGTGGAAATGTGAGTGATGAGCCGCTGGCCCTGAGCAATGAGGATGCGCTGGCGCGTCTTGGCGAGGGCAGGTTGTGTGATGCGTTACTGCTGCATGATCGGCCGATTGAACGCTGCGTGGATGACTCGGTGGTGATTGATATCGGAGATGATGGGGCGCTGCCTGTGCGCGTGGCGCGCGGATATGCGCCGGCGGTGCTGAATGTATCGGGCGCTGATACGCAGGGCATCGCGCTTGGCGGCGAACTGAAAAATACCGTGGCGCTGATGAGGGGCGATACGCTGACGATCTCGCAGCATCTGGGAGATCTGAAGCATCCGCTGGCCTATGACGCATTTAAGCGGGCGATTGATGATCTGCTGCGGTTGCTGGTGATCAGGCCGCGGTGGGTGGCGCATGATATGCATCCGGGATATTTATCGTCACTGCATGCGCGCGTGATGGCGGCGCAGTTTGGCGCGGAATTAATCGCGGTGCAGCATCACCATGCGCATGCGGCCGCGCTGATGGCGGAACATCGTGTGATGGGAAGCATTCTGGCGCTGGTCTGCGATGGCGTGGGCTACGGAACGGACGGCACATCATGGGGATGCGAGCTGCTTGCCGCAAATCGTGCGAATTTTGTGCGTCTTGGGCGCATGCGGCCGCTGAATCTGCCGGGTGGCGATGCTTCGGCAAAGGATGGCCGGAGGTGTGCGACGGCGCTTTTGCAGATGGCATATGGCCATGACTGGGCGCAGCAGCCTGTCTGCCGACAACTCTTTGCTGATCCGAATGAGCTGACATTCTTGCAGCATATGATGAGTCGCGGCGTGCAGATTGCCGTCTCAAGTGCGCTGGGGCGGGTCTATGACGGTTTTGCGGCGCTGTTGGGGATTTGCCCGGGCAATACTTTTGAAGGTCAGGCGGCGATGTCTCTTGAATCCTGCGCGTGGCAGTTGATTCATGAACCGGAATACATCAAGATGCTTTCTCAGGTAAAGGCGCAGGCATGCGTGGCGGATCGTGACGGGTTGCTTGAGATGAACCTGGCATGGTTGGTGCGCGATGTGCTGGCAAAGAAAAATGAGAATGAGTCGGCCGGGCAACTGGCGCTTTATATTCATGTGATGCTGGCGGCGGCTCTTGAACAATTCATTGTGTGCGGATCTGAAAAATGCGGATTGCGCGATGTCGGCCTGACCGGCGGCGTGTTTTTAAATGAACTGCTGACGCGGCTGCTGACTTTGCGTCTTGAGCGGCGCGGATTGAATGTGCTGCGTCATGTTGAATTACCGCCGAATGACGGCGGAATCTCGGCTGGCCAGGCGGTGGTGGCGTGCGCGAAAATGTGCGGCGTGTAGAGAAATGTCTCTCAATGGGAGGCGGATCATGTGTCTTGCTGTACCAGCGCAAATTGTGTCGCGTGAGGGGGATGATGCCGTGGCCGATCTGCATGGCAACCAGGTTCAGGTGAGCACGGCGCTTGTGCCGGGAGTTCAGGTGGGCCAGTGGGTGCTGGTGCATGCGGGATTTGCGATTCAGGTTCTTGATTGCAAAACGCTTGAGGAAACATGGGCCGTGCTTGAGGATCTGGCTGATGCGCAACGCCGGGCCGGGGGTGAGGCATGACGGCGGCAGTGGAAAATCGCCGGCAGGTGAACGTGCGCGAAGCTGTTGAGCGATTGCGCGCGGCCGGGGCGCGGCTGAAACAAAAAACGCAAATGATGGAGGTTTGCGGCACGCATACGGTTAACGCGTTTCGTTGCGGCCTGCATAGCATCATGCCGGAGAAGCTGAGTTTGCTCAGCGGGCCGGGA
Source organism: uncultured Phycisphaeraceae bacterium (assembly GCA_964610975.1). Classification (GTDB taxonomy): domain Bacteria; phylum Planctomycetota; class Phycisphaerae; order WQYP01; family WQYP01; genus CAZSYN01. The sequence continues at coordinate 139,237 of CAZSYN010000012.1, read as the reverse complement.
TGCCCGGTCTGCGTGACAAGCCAGGGTGATATTGAATTGTTTATGACGGCCGCGAAGATTAAGGATGTTACGCTATGCACATATGGCGACATGATGCGCGTAAGCGGAGCGACGGGTAGTTTACAGGATGTGCGCGGCGATGGCGCGGATGTGCGTATTGTGTACAGTGCGGCCGATGCGGTGCGCATTGCGCAGCGTGAACCGGAACGGCAGGTGATCTTTGCTGCGGTAGGTTTTGAGACGACGACACCGGCCACGGCCGCGGCAATTCTGGCGGCGCAGCGTGCGAATCTGAAAAATTTTTCGGTAATGGCATCGCATAAACTGGTCATTCCCGCGATGCGGGCGCTGCTTGATGGCGGCGATGTGAATGTTCAGGGATTTTTGTGCCCAGGCCATGTGGCGGTGATTCTTGGCGCGGATATTTTTGTGCAGATCGTGCGGGATTATCGCATGCCGTGCGTCATAGCCGGTTTTGAGGATATTCAGATTGCCGCAGGACTGGCGCATCTGGCGGAACAGGTGGCCGATGGCCGGGCCGAACTGCAAAACGATTATCCACAGGCCGTCACGCCGGCAGGCAACCCGGTTGCGCGAAAATTAATTGAGCAGGTTTTTGAGCCGGCCGACGTAAATTGGCGCGGACTGGGAAAACTGGCCCAAAGCGGGCTGATGATTCGGCGTGAATTTGCGGAATATGACGCGCTGCGGCGTTTTTCGCTGGTGGCCCAGGATATTCCGGAACCGGCCGGGTGCCGCTGCGGCGAGGTGATCACGGGCAAATGTACGCCGGCGGAATGCGGACTTTTTGGCAATGTCTGCAATCCGGTTCATGCGGTAGGGCCGTGCATGGTGAGTTCTGAAGGAACATGCCAGGCGTGGTTTAAGTATGGGCGGCGCACGGAAGGCCGACGCTGTGATGCGGAGACGCGGGGACGTGGAGATACTTGAACAAATGGGACGCAGCTAGTTTTTAACTAGCTGCGTCCCCATTTTCCTCCTTCTCAGGTATTTTGTCGTTGAGGTTTTTTGATGCAGATTTCGGATACATCGCGGAAAATTCTTCTTGCGCATGGTGGTGGTGGGCAATTGACGGATCAATTGGTCGGCGCGTCGGTGCTTTCGCGACTTGGTGGTGCGTCGCTTAATGATCTGCTTGATTCCGCAATTATGCGTGAACATAGCGGCCGGCCGGCGTTGACGATTGATAGTTATGTGGTTCAGCCGCTGTTTTTTCCTGGCGGCGATATTGGCCGGCTTGCGGTGAGCGGAACGGTGAATGATCTGGCTGTCTGCGGTGCAAAGCCCGCGGGACTTGCCCTTGCGCTGATTCTTGAGGAAGGACTTGATCGTGCGTTGCTTGAACGCGTGGCTGATTCAATTGCCGCCGCCGCAAAAGAAGCGGGCGTGATGATTGTTACCGGTGATACTAAAGTGGTTGATCGCGAAAAAGGTATTAACCGGCCTGCGGGATTGTTTATTAGCACGGCCGGGGTCGGTTTTGTACCTGAGGGAAGAAAATTGCATCCTGAACTGGTGCGGCCGGGGGATGTGGTGCTGATTTCGGGGAATATCGCGGATCATGGGCTGGCGGTGATGCTGGCGCGCGAAATGCCGGATGTCAAAAGCGCGCTGGCCTCTGATGTTGCGCCGCTGAACGGGATGATTGAGCAAATTTTTGAATCGGCGCCAGGGGTTGTGTTCATGCGCGATCCTACGCGCGGCGGATTGGCTGGCGCAGCGGCTGATCTGGCGTCGCGAACCGGTTATCGCATTGTGCTTGATGATGGGGCGATACCGATTCGGCCTGAGACTCGCCATGCGGCCGAGATGCTGGGACTTGATCCGCTTGATGTAGCCAATGAAGGCAAAATCATGGTGGTGGTGCGGCCTGAGGATGCGGAAAAAATTTTGCGGGCTATGCGGGGGCACGCGCGCGGCAAGGATGCGGCAATCATCGGTGAAGTGACAAAAGAGCAAAGTGGTGTTTGCGAATTGAGAACGAGTCTCGGCGGATGGCGTATTTTACAAAAACCGTATGGCGAACAACTGCCCAGGATATGTTGATGTCCCGGTATTTATAAAAATGTGACCAAGAGAACTTGCATTGTGCGGAAAATAATGTACTTTGCAGAGCATATACATTTCCGAATAAGTGGTCGTTAAGTCGTAAATTGAAATTAAAGAGTTGTCGAGTCGTTACGCAGAGACTTTTGTGAATTGTTTCTGCGGATGCTGACATTTTGTCGGGGAGTCGTCGCACACAAAAGACATATCGCTCAATTTGGCAGGAGTATACGATGTCAACACTGGCAGCCAAGCCCATACCGCCGAGCACAGATAAACGGTGGAAGTTGATTGACGCCACGATGCGGCGTTTAGGGTATGACTCACATGCGCTCATTGAGGCTCTGCATGCCGTGCAGGAAACATTCGGCTATCTTGATGAGCCGGCCATGCGGTACGTGGCCGAATCGCTGAATGTGCCGGTCTCTAAAGTATACGGCGTTGCGACGTTTTATCATTTCTTTTCGCTAAAACCCAAAGGCAAACATAACTGCGTCGTATGCATGGGCACTGCGTGCTACATCAAGGGAGCGCCGGCGCTGCTGGCGGCCATTGAGCAGCGTCACGGCGTTAAGCCGGGCGAAACGACAAAGGATAATCTGCTGAGCGTGCTGACTGCGCGGTGCGTGGGATCGTGCGGCCTTGCGCCGGCGGTTGTTTTTGACGGCAATGTGAGCGGAAAACTGGATCGTTCAGAAGTGCTCTCGCGCATTGAGGAGTTAATCAAGAAATGACACCCGAAGAACTCGTCAAAATGCAGACGATTGAGCAGGAAACGCAGGCGTCATACCGCAAGGTGATTAACGTCTGTATGGCGGCCGGCTGCTTGTCGTCGCGATCGGATCTGGTCAAGGACTCGCTTGATAAAGCCGTTACGCGCGCTGGCCTTGAGCGGCACTGCCAGGTACGCGGCGTAGGATGCATGGGATTATGCGCGGCCGGGCCTCTGGTATCGGTACAGCCGGGAAATGTTCTGTATCAAAAAGTTCAGAATACCGATGCGCCGGAGATTGTGCAGAGTCTTGATACTGCGCCGGTTGAGCGGCTGCGGTGTGATAACACCACGCCGTTTTTTACCCGGCAAAAGAAAATTGTGCTTGAGAACTGCGGCGAAATGGACCCGGAACGCGTTGAAGAATATATCGCGCGAGAAGGTTATGGCGCGCTGCTGAAGTGTTTGACCGAACTTTCCTCGCCTCAGGTTATCGAGGAAGTGACAAAGTCCGGCTTGCGCGGCCGCGGCGGCGCGGGATTTCCGACGGGACTTAAATGGGCCACCGTGGCCAAAGCCCCGGCCACACGCGGAAAGTATGTGATCTGCAATGCTGACGAAGGTGACCCCGGCGCGTTTATGGATCGCAGCGTGCTTGAATCAGATCCGCACCGCGTCCTTGAGGGCATGGCCATTGCCGCATATGCCGTGGGCGCTACGGAAGGATATATTTACGTGCGCGCGGAATATCCGCTGGCCGTAAAGCGGCTCAAAACGGCCATCCGGCAGGCGGAGCGCTACGGTTTGCTGGGCACGGCGATTTTCGGCACGACATTTTCGTTTAATGTACAGATCCGCCTCGGCGCGGGCGCTTTTGTGTGCGGTGAAGAAACGGCGCTGATCGCCAGCATTGAGGGCAAGCGCGGCAATCCCCGGCCGCGGCCTCCGTTCCCGGCTGAATCAGGATTGTGGGGTAAGCCGACGCTGATCAATAACGTAGAAACGTATGCCAATATCCCCACGATCATGCGAAACGGCGGGGAATGGTTTGCCGGCATCGGTACTGAAAAATCAAAAGGAACAAAGGTCTTCGCTCTGGCGGGTACGGTCGAAAATACCGGCCTGATTGAAGTACCGATGGGCATTACGCTGCGCGAAATTATTTTTGAAATTGGCGGCGGTATTCCTAACGGACACAAATTCAAAGCGGTACAGACCGGCGGTCCTTCCGGCGGATGTATTCCGGATCAATTTCTTGATATGCCCGTTGATTACGAAACATTGCGGCAGGTGGGCTCAATCATGGGCTCCGGCGGCATGATTGTCATGGACGACACTTCCTCAATGGTGGATGTGGCGCGGTTTTTTATGGAATTTTGCATGAGCGAGTCATGCGGCAAGTGCATTCCGTGCCGCGTGGGCACCGCGCAGATGCATGACCTGCTGACAAAAATTATTGATAAGCAAGCGACGCAGCGCGATCTTGATCTGCTCATCAAGCTTTGCGAAATGGTGCGTGTGACCAGTCTTTGCGGCCTGGGGCAAACGTCGCCAAATCCGGTACTCTCAACGCTGCGATACTTTAAGCATGAATATGATGCGCTGCTTCAGGACGATGCGCCGCCGATTCATAAACCGGCCGATGATACCAATCATGATGCTGCCAAGGAGGCCACGGTATGACAATGCCGACCCGGGTCATCACGCTGAAGATTGACGAAAAAGATGTCACGGCGCGCGCCGACCAGACGATTCTTGAAGTCGCGCGTGAGCATAATATTGATATCCCCACGCTCTGTTTTCTTGAGGGACTCAGCGGGTGGGGCGCCTGCCGGCTGTGTCTTGTTGAAGTCAAAGGGCAGGCCAAGCTGTTGCCGGCATGCGTCACGCGCGTGGCGGAAAATATGGAGGTGAGCACTCACTCGGCGAAACTTCAGGAATATCGCAAGATGATTCTTGAACTGTTGTTTGCTGAGCGTAATCACATTTGCTCCGTTTGCGTCTCAAACGGAAACTGCGAACTTCAATCGCTGGCGCAGAAGCTTGGCATTACGCACATTGATATGCCGTACCGCTATCCGCGAATGAAATTTGATTCGTCACATGATCAATTCCGCGTTGATCATAATCGCTGCATTCTCTGCACGCGGTGTGTAAGAGTCTGCGACGAAATTGAGGGCGCGCACACATGGGATATCCTGGGCCGCGGCATTGAGAGCCGCACGATTACGGATTTAGCGCAGCCCTGGGGTGATTCTACTTCGTGCACGACATGCGGCAAATGCGTGAACGTTTGCCCGACCGGCGCGCTGAGCCGCAAAGGAACCGGTGTGGCGGAAATGAAAAAGACCGCCAAATTCCTGCCGTACCTGCAACAGATGCGAGGAGCCAATTCATGAGCAAGGCGAAAGTGGCAACAGTCTGGCTTGACGGGTGCTCCGGCTGTCACATGTCATTTCTTGATATTGATGAGAAGCTCATCGCACTCTCGGAACTCATTGAGCTTGTTTACAGTCCGCTGGTGGATAACAAGGTTTTTCCGGAAATGGTGGACGTGACCATCGTTGAGGGCGCCGTATCAACGGACGAAGACTACGAAAAGATGCGCCACATCCGGCCGCGGACCAAAGTGCTCATCAGCCTGGGCGATTGCTCTATCACGGGCAATGTGCCATCAATGCGCAATCCTTTTCCGATGTCGGAAGTTTTTGATCGGGCGTATATTGAAAATGTGACGCATGCGCCGCAGCGGCCGACGGTTAAGCTGCCGATGCTTCTTGAGCGTGTGCGGCCCGTGCACGAAGTGGTCAAGGTTGATGTGTTTATTCCGGGATGCCCGCCGCCGTCAGATGTTATTTTTCAGGTGGTGGCCGATCTGCTGGCGGGAAAAATGACAGATCCGGCCGGGCTGACGCGTTTTGGCAAGTGATGTCAATCAGGAGTACGAACGAACATGTCTCGCGAAATCACAATTGAGCCGGTGACGCGCATTGAAGGGCACTCTAAAATCACGCTGTATCTTGATGATTCCGGCGCGGTAAGCGATGCGCAATTTCATGTCACGCAATTCCGCGGATTTGAGAAATTCTGCGAAGGCCGGCCGCTGACGGAAATGCCGTCGTTGATGGCGCGCACATGCGGCATTTGTCCGGTGAGCCATCTGATGGCCGCATCAAAGGCGTGCGATCAGTTGCTGGCCGTTGAGATACCGCCGGCGGCCGACAAATTGCGGCGCATCATGAACCTGGCGCAGATTGTTCAATCACATGCGCTGAGTTTTTTTCATCTTTCGTCGCCTGATTTTCTGCTTGGTTTTGATTCAGATCCCGCCAGGCGCAACATCATGGGGCTGATTGAAGTTCATCCACAGATTGCCCGCGACGGCATCAAGCTGCGTCAATTTGGCCAGACGATTATTGAGATACTTGGCAATAAACGCATACATCCGGCGTGGATTGTGCCCGGTGGCGTCAATGAGCCGTTGACGGCCGAGAAGCGGGACAAAATCATGGCGATGATTCCGGAAGCCATGCAGATCGCCGAGCGCACGCTGGTGTGGTTTAATCGCACGATGGGGCAGTTTGTTGAAGAAACGCGGTCCTTTGCGAATTTTCCGACGATGTTCATGGGTCTTGTGACGCCGAAGGGCTTGCTTGAGCATTATGATGGTTTTCTGCGGATCGTTGATGCGCGCGGTAATATTGTTGAGGATATGTTCCCGCCGGAAAAATATCTTGACATCATCGGCGAAGCCGTTGAGAAATATTCGTTCATGAAGTTCCCGTACTATAAACCGCGCGGATATCCTGATGGTATTTATCGCGTGGGTCCGCTGGCGCGGCTGAATATCGCCGATTCCTGCGGTACGCCAAAGGCCGATCAGGAACATGCCGAGTTCCGCGAACTTCAGCGCGGCGCGGTGCTGTCAAGTTTTCACTATCATTATGCGCGGCTGATTGAGATTCTTTATGGTGTTGAACGCATTGAGCAGTTGCTCAACGAGCCGGACATTCTTTCGACTTTGGTGCGCGCGCGCGCAAGGCCGAATCGCCTTGAGGGCGTTGGCGTATCAGAAGCGCCGCGCGGCACGTTGATTCATCATTATAAAATTGATCGCAATGGGTTGGTGACCTGGGGCAATCTGGTGATCGCAACTGGCCACAATAACCTGGCGATGAATCGCGGCGTGCTTCAGGTGGCGCAGCATTTTGTTCAGGGCGATAAAATTCAGGAAGGTATGCTCAATCGCGTTGAGGCCGTGATCAGGTGCTATGATCCGTGCCTGTCGTGTGCTACTCATGCTGTCGGCAAAATGCCGATGAAGGTGCAGCTTGTCAACGCAAGAGGAACCGTTGTTGATGAAGTCCGCAGAGACTGAGCGGCGGATGCTGCTGATCGGTCTTGGCAGCACGCTTCGGGGAGATGATGCTCTGGGCCCGAAGGTGGCGGAGCATTATCTGAATCATCCGCATGTTCATGCGGTCATGGCGCACGGATTATTTCCTGAACATGCCGAATTGCTGGCGCGTTATGATGTGGCCGTGATAGTTGACGCTTCCTGCGATGGCCGGCCGGGAGAAATTCAAATCAGCCGCGTTGAGCGCGGGCCGGCGCCTTTTGATACGCACGACATGAGCATTGGCTCTCTGCTTGCTCTGGCGCATATCCTTTATGGCAGAGTTCCGCACACGTTGTTGATAACGGTTGCGGCTGAGGCTTTTGAAATTGACCGGCCGCTTTCCGAATCCGCAAAAAAAGCCATGACGCAGGTGATCGCACACATTGAAAAAATAATACAAAAAAGTCGCGATGCGGATGCTGATGTTTTGCGCACAGTTTCTTTGCGTTGTCAATGAGATAATCCCGGCCTGCTGTTGTAAAGGTTGTTGATCAGTCATGCACGAATTATCAATCGCCGAGTCTCTCCTTGATCTTGTGCGTGAGCACGTGCCGGAAGGCAGCGTGCTTACGTGTGTGCGTGTTTGCGCCGGGCCGATGCGCGGTATTGATCCGGCCGCTATGCAGACGGCATGGCTTGCCGCAACAATGAACCAGCCGGAAAAAGATTCCGTCCTTGATGTTGAATATCTCCCGTGGCAAGTGACCTGCGGCGCGTGCGGATCTGTTTTTGATAGCGATCATGTGCCGGCCAGTTGTGCATGCGGGTCGTCTGATACAATTCCTTCCGGAAGTGACGAATTAACCTTGCGCTCGCTGGTGGTTGAGCAGCCTGAGCCTGCGGCGCGCGGAGCATGAATATGCATATATCAGTTGTCGAAAATGTTCTTAAACTGAATGATGAACTGGCCGCGGATAACCGCAAATCACTGCATGATCATCGCATTTTTACGGTCAATCTGATCGGCGCGCCGGGATGCGGCAAAACATCTCTGCTTGAGGCCACGGCAAGGATGTTGCGCGGCAAAATCCGGCTGGCTATCATCGTCGGCGATCTGACAACGCAACGTGACGCTGATCGCATGGCCAAATATTGTGATGACGTGGTGCAGGTCAACACCGGCAAAGGATGTCATCTTGAGGCAAATCATATTCGTAACGCGATGGCAAACATGTCACTAAATAATATTGATATGTTGATTATTGAGAACGTTGGCAACCTGATTTGTCCGGTCGGTTTTGACCTGGGGCAGGATATCAAAATCGGCATGTTCAGCGCGGCCGAGGGCGATGACAAACCTGCCAAGCATCCGTACATCGTCAAAGAGGCGGGACTCTTACTGCTCAACAAGATTGATCTGCTGCCTTATGTGTCATTTAACAAGGATGTGTTCCTTTCCGACATCCGCCGCATAAAACCAGATGCATCCGTGATGGAAATCAGCGCTACGCGAAGTGATAATATGAATCTCTGGGCGCAATGGCTGATGCAGCAAATGCCAAAACCTCCCGCCAATTGTGGATAATTTAATTGTTCGTCTATCTTTATTGAGCAGGTGCCGCGTGCTCATCCTACATGGGTAATGGCTCAACTATTTTGAAATAGCCGGCCTGTGTGACTAAGATCATGGGCATAACCGCTGTTTTGCAGAGAATCGCAATGAAAAAATACCCGGCTATTCTGGTCGTTTTGTTTTTGGCCGCGGCGGCATCGGCCGCGGGCGTGAATCTTTCGGCCACATCGCCAAAAGTCGGTTTTTTCAATCCGATTTATCGTCCACTTAATTCTTTGGCGGAGGCGGCAGAGCAAACCTTTCGCCGGACAGGCGCCGGTGATAATCAGGATGCGGTCGATCAAAAAGAGCTTGATGCCACGGCAAACCAATTGATTGGCCAGCGCGTCAATGTCTCTTTTATAGTTCGCCAAATCACTCCGCATGATGGCAAAATCGTGGCCAGCGGTAAACTGGGCGTCAACTCAAAAGCATTGTGGGATGATAAGTCTCAGCAACTTGTTGATGCACGCAAGCGTGACTGGGATCAGGAAGCTGCGACGAAATTAAAAACGCCCGTGCTGAAGTCAGAAATTGAGCGTCATCAGGCTCGCGTTGCGGCCGCGCGGCAAGCCTATTATACCGCACGCGAATATGCCAACGCGCGCGCACTTGCGCGCATACCCGACGCCGCAATTGAAGTTGAATTTGATGAATTACCCGCATACGTGCGTGTCGGCGCAAAGCCCACCTTAACCGGATGGGTCAGCGGCGTTTCGGCCAATCCGAAGGTGATTGACGGAATTGCGTATGCCGATATAAAAGTGAGAATTATATTTGACCGGCCGCCGCTTCCCGGCTCATCAACACGCCCGGCAATGCGCCCGGCCACAACAAATCCCGCTGGCACTGTGACATCACCTGCCGCAGAAGCCGCGACCGCGCCCGCGACACAAGCGAGTGAATAACGACCTTGATACACGTATTTATTTGATGAGCTTTGCCACAGTGTCAATAGCGCCGGTCAGCCTGATGCGGAACAACATCGCAGGTTCTTTGGTAGTGATCAAGCAATGTTGATTGCAGCTCAGCTTTAACGCCTGCCAGTGCGGGATCATCAATGCGATTTTGAAGTTCGCCCGGATCGTGCTGAAGATCGTAAAGTTCATCCCGCTCACAGAGCCGGCGGACATACTTAAAATTTTTGGTGCGGCACATGATGGCCTTGCCGTGTGCGACGGGGTCTGAAGTCTGCAAACTCACACGCGGCCAGTAAAGTCCTTCAGGAGTGAGTTCTCTCATGCTTTGCTTTTCGGATGCATGTGTTTCGTCTTTAAGCCGGCCGCCTTCGGAGAAAACGGCATCGCGATGCTCTTCTGTTTTTCCGACAAGTAAGGGAAGCAGCGAGCGGCCAAAGTGCGTATATGCCGGCACAATGCCGGTCATATCGTAAATGGTGGCCGGCAAATCCACTAACTCAACCAAAGCTTCGGTCATTCGTGGTTTAACCTGAACGCCATGCGGCGGCTTGATGATCAATGGCACGCGTGTGAGGCAATCTTCAAACGTATTCTGCGTTTTTTCGACCAGGCCGTAATCGCCGGTAAAATCACCGTGATCAGAAAACACAAACGCGGCCGTATCATCCCAAATACCGCGGTTTTTCATCGCCTGAATGATCAATGAGAGTTGATGATCCACACGTGCGCACATGCCGTAATATGTCGCGCGTAATTCATCCCAGCGCGGCTCTGACCAGCCGGTCATATTTTGCCGCTGAGCAATACCATGCAGCAGTGAGGGTTTGCCGGACCAATCTTTGATGGATGGCAGGCGCGGCGGCAGTTTGCGCCGATCAATCGCGCTGTACCACGGATCTTCCACGCCATACGGAGGATGCGGATAACTCAGCGGCAAAAATATGCACAGTGGCTGATCAAGCGGGGCGGTACGCAGGAAATCAATTGTGCCAAGAATCATGGCCCAATCATCATCCGCATAATAAGGATCGTCATCCTGAGAAAGACGCCCTGCGTAAAAAGAATAATAGTTATCGCTGCCGGCCTTACCGCGCCATGATTGGTCGCCATGAAGATTGGGCCGGCTCGCACAACCCCAGCGCTTAAAATCCTTCGGCCGGGGTTGATACTTGACTGTACAGTAATCGGCAAAACCGTTCTGCGCGGGAATAAGATCATTTTTGCCTGCCCACCAGACAAAATAGCCGTTATCCTTCAGAATTTTCAGCAGGCATGGCTCATCCTGATGCAGCATGTGAAACATCGTACGGTGGCCGCGCACATGCGGATACCAGCCGGTCATAAATGAACATCGCGATGGCGTGCAGACCGGATTCTGGCAGAAAGTATTACCAAAAGAAACGGCCTGAGTCTGCACCAGATGATCAAGAGCCGGCGTTATGGCTGCGGGATTGCCGCGATGTCCCAGTACGTCGCCTCGCCATTGATCCGGGTTAAACAATAAAAGATGCGGATACTTCATGCCGAAAAAATCCTGTCGTATGGCAATCCTGTATTTTTATACCGGAATCGCATCGTCATGATGATCTGGCATTGCCGTCATGATGCGCAAGCTCGCCGCAGTGCGGCCAGCCCGCCTAACGCAAGCAACGCCAGCGATGCCGGTTCTGGTACGGCATTTGTCACAACAAAATTGTCAATGTAATCATCTGCGACATTGGCGGTGCCAGTATAAAAACGGATACCCGATACGCTGCTGACATTGTTGGCATAAATACCGCTGCCAACATAAACGCCGTTGATATAATAAAAATGATTGTGCGTTCAGCGTGACGCTTCCCACAGTCATGGCCGAATTAGTGGAATTAAAATACATGTCAATATGAATTAAATTTTCCTGGCTGAATGTTCCGGAGGGAAAATAAGGACTCGGCGTGCGCATGTAATTTCCTGTATTAAGAAAATCCATTCTGTACGCTTCTGTGGCGCCTGAGACGAGTTGAATCCGAAAATAACGATTGCCGGATGTGACGGTGTTGTCCACAATGGATTGATAAAAATCAAACGAGATCGTACCGTAACTGGCCGCTTGGCTGAATGTCGCCTGCATGCCGACATTCCCGCTTGAACTCAAATCCTGCACATGCAGAATGCCATTGTTTGTGCCGCTTCCCATGACGTTTCCGATATCTGTTACCGGAGAAAATATTGTGCCGGTTGAAGTACTGCCGAGGCTGCCCCATGATCCGACATCCGCAGACAATGAGGCATCAGCGCCGGTGGCCTGTGTGCCAAATTGATCTGAGAAAATCACCGTGGCGTAGGATGGTGTTGCTGATACTGCCAGAGCGAGCATCAATAGTCGCATGATATTCATTTTCTTCCTCCCGTGTCATTATTTCTGAAATAAAATAATCTGAATTTCTAGTACGTTGGTCTTACGATCCACCTTTAAGCGCAGGCCGCGCAGCCATGTGCGCCCACATGTAAAATGTTGGTGTAATTGTGGCATGAACCGTCGGTTCGTTGGCTACGGTATATTCGCCGACATCAAAGTAAGCCTCGCATGCCGGCCAATTTTTGAGTTCTGGGTGCACTTTAATTTGCGGATTGAGCCAGTATCTGCGCGAGACAAACCATTCCTGCGGCCCCAGTGGCGTCAGGCCCGGCGGCGGCACCTGATTTGTAATCTGCGAATCAATATTGGTAATGTGTTGCGGCCAGCGATCACCTACGCCGCTGGTAAAACAGAGATTGAGCGGATTATCGCCCGCCGCATACAGACAAGCGCGCACCATCGCCTCAAGATATTTTTCATCGCCTGTCAGCCGGTACGCATAAATCAAAGGAATCGCCAGGCGCGGCGTCGTCAGCCGTCCCCACGCGACGCGAAGCATCGGGTCTCCGGTCCACCCGAAGGCCGTATTTTTACCTGCATCAATCAGCGTATTGGCATCATGAATAATCGCCTGCATGCCATTCTTGCGGATTTGCGTATCCGTTTGTGCTTCAGGCAAATTAAGGTAGGCAAAGATGGCTTCGCCCTGATCATACTTTTTCCACTTGGCCAGTTTGCCTTGCGGAGTCGTAAACGCGCTGGTCTTCTTAAAAAGATCATGCCATTTTGGCTCGCCAGTAAGCGCGTACATCTGCACCGCAGCAAGATTGCGGGTGTCCGGCACGCGAATGTCGTAGTCTGCCAGTTTGCCTGCGGCATCCTGTTGCTCAATCCACTGCATGGCGAGCAGGGCGCTTTGCGCATATTGTTCTGCCAGCGGAGAATTGTATTTTTTGAGCACGCGTGCGGCCTGCGCGGCGGTTGCCGCGTATATGCCGGTTGACCAGGGATCGGCCGCGTAACGATAAATCGTGTGGGATTCCTGCCAACTCGCCTCGCCGATTCGCGGATGCTCAGCAGATTCAATGCCGGCCGGCACAGAACCATCCGCTAACTGCATGCGGCGATAGCAATCAATGCCCCATAGCGCCTCGTCTATCATATCCGGCAGATTATTTTTGCTCTCAGGAATGTTGAGATTCAGTGTCTTAAATTCAGGATACGCGGTGATCAGATCAAGCAGGCTGCGCGCGGCGATTAAATGTTCAATCCGGCGATCAAAATCGCCTGCGTCCATATATCCGCCCCACGCATCACGTGTGGTTTGCCCGGTATCTCCTTCAACAAGGCGCTTAAAAAGATCGGCCTGCTGTGTTTCTTTCCCGGGCAGAACATAGGCCGCGCTGCTGATGTGAACCACCACGCCGTCGTTAGGATAAAACGGACGCGGCCGCTTAAAATCCGTATAGGGCGGGCCGATCGCAATGCCGCTGCGCTGGTGATACAGTCCGCGCATGGACACATATGCGGCCTTCTGCCAGACATCATCGGCAATACGAAACGGAAGCGAACAGCCGACACTCTCAACGTAAACTCGGTATTCTCCCGGCTGGCGAAGAGATGAAAAATCCATTCGCCAGACATCCGTTCCGTTATAGTTTAGTTTGTTGGGCAATTCAGGATCGTCCGCCGCTTTGGCAAGTTGCGTGTGGCCGCTGAAAACGACGCTGCCATCATTGATGCGGATGACCGAAAACGGCAATCCTTCCGCGTACTTCATGCCGCCGCCATCGCCCAGCCACAAAGAAAGCGTGGCCAGCTTCAGCGGGTCATCTGGGCGAAAACCGATTTGCGAGACATGCACCGCTTCGCTGGTCGACTGTTTTGGCTCATATTTGTATGTCGCATCCGCAATTGCAGGCTGACTGCTGACAAACGACAGGCGATACGTGGTACCCTCTTTCAGCGGCGCAGGCAAACTGAGATAAATCAGATGCTCACGCGGACCTTCGTATTTGTGCACATCCGTATGAAGAAGTTCGGTAGGGCGGCTCTTACGGTGAACTTCTTTGGGGGATTGTGATGCCGCGTAGGCCGGGTCATCTTGGCTGGTGCACACAATGCTATAATGGGTGGCCTGATCGGCCCATGTTTCGTCAAGCGGCTGGTCCGTTACTTTGGGCGCCCAATACAGAACGTCATGCGCCGGGCCCGCCAGCGTGCCAATAAATTTGCCATCCCGCACCAGCCAGTTGTGATAGCGCCACGGTTTAAGCTGATCGCCGGCCTGTTTGACATAGGGTTCCTGTCGGCCGGGAGTCACTTTGCCATGACGAATCACCACGGCCAGCGTATCTGCGGAAACCGAACATATGTTGATCACATGCGGAGCCGCTTCCTCATCTGAGACTGCGGCGCGGGCTGCGTGCCCGGCCGCCATTATCAACAGACTTGCCGCCAGAACTGAACAAACACTGTGCATCATTCACCTTGCCAAGTCAAAAAACTTACCGATCCGCCAGCAGATCCCAATGGTAGTAGCGGGCATTTGAGGAAAGGACCGTGTCAATTTCGCGCCGCGGAAACCAACCCGCATGGCCGTCAGCAAAGGAAATATTGACGCCCTCATGATGCCGGTACGCAATGCTGACGCTTGTTGTATAATTCTCATTAATATATGCGGATGACTGAGAGTAATACATATTCCACAACAGGGAATCCGCAAAGAGTATTTTGTTTACCGGCTGGGTAATTTCCGTCGATTTGAAGCATGGGTAACTTCCCCATGTTTTTCCCGTGTAATTCATACCCCAGGAATAAGCCGCCCATCCATAACGCTCGGCATCTTTGGCGCTGATGCCCGAAACGGGGTATCCCTGAAACAATGCGCGTGGCGCTTTGGGGCAAAGCAGCGCTTTCGGCCATTTTGAAAGATATATCGCGCCGGCGCCATTTAGCGACGTCGGTACAGAAAGCTGCTGGCAGAAAGCCGGCATGGTGGTCCAGTTCATGGTCACATTGTTGTTGCCGGCCGGATCCACATACAGCGGCACATACCAACTGTTGTACTCCATGGAGTACGTGAGGTTTGCCGTGCCGATCTGCTTAAGCGAAGAAAGGCAGGTCACATCGCGGGCCGCATCTCTGGCTCGGTTGAGCGATGGCAGCAATATCGCCATTAAAATAACAATAATACTGATGACAACAAGCAATTCAATCAGCGTAAAACCCGGTTTTGAGGCGTAATGTGAATCTCTGCGATTCATGGCGATCTCCTGGTTGATCAGGCGTATTGGGCATATGCCGGCCAAAGCGCCAGCCTCTTGATCTTCAACTCGATTTTACAGTACCCAAATCAGATGATATGCAGCACGTATATCCATGCGATACGTTATTTTGTTACGGCCGCCGTTATGATGCGTTCAGGCCGGTGCTCCGGTTGTTTCGTTCACTTCAAATAAAGTCGGTATCACTTCCTGATAAGCCGGCAATTCGCGGTTCATCACGCGATCCATCACCGCGGCAGCGGCCTTTTGCCCGATCATGACAGCATCCTGGCAGACCGCCGTAAACGACGGGAATAACGAATGACGCAACTCCGCATTGTCATAACCGACAATGGATAAATCCCCCGGAATCTTCAGCCCGCGCTGTAGCGCGCGGCGTATCGCGCCGATGGTCGGCGGCGGATTGGTAAACATGACGGCAGTCGGCGGCGCGCTCATCGCCATAAGCTGATCAATGGCGCTTGCGCCGCCCTGAAGCGTGCTGGCAATCGGCACAACCCATTCTGATTTCAGTTCAATTTGATGGCGTTTAAGCCCATCTCGATATGCCACCAGGCGATCATAATGATCTGTCTTGCGTACATGCGGCATGGCAATGGCAATCCGCTTATGTCCAAGCTGCACCAGGTAATCAATCGCACGGCTGACGCCCACGCGTGAATCATAATCGACATAACTGACGGTGTTGCCTTCGTAACGCTCTGAGGCCACAACGCACGGAAACTGCTCTGCGGCAATCTGCTCCGCGACTGATGTATGATTCTCGTCTGAAATTCGCAGCACAATCCCATCAATATGCAGTCGCAGAAAAAACTGCGTATAGGTTTCGCCTGGCCGCATATGACTTAAATCTGTAATGGCCATTTGGGCATGCCGGTCGCTGAGCCCCTGATAAACACCAGAAACAAGATCCGCATCATATCCCCGCATCACACCGCTTTCGGCACGGGTATATACCACGCCAATCTGGGTAATAGAGCCATCATTGCGAACGCGGTAACCTGCGCCGTTAACAGCCTTTAGCACGGCATCACGGGCGCGCTCGCTTATGCCTGGGCGATTATTAAGAACCCGCGAAACAGTGGCTACAGAGACCCCCGTTTGATCTGCAATCGCCCGTACTGTGTAGTTTTTTGCCATAATCTTGTAATGCTAATGTAACACGATACTAAAATGTTACACCAAAATTACGCAGAGTCAAGAAATCATTTTTATTTAGGAATCTGAATTTGGGACAAGATTGCGAGAATAGAGTCGTCGGTTTCTGGCAAAAATAACGGAGTACCTGACGGTATCGCCATTACGCTTCGGCGCCGGTTGATTGCAGTTGATTGAGCGTCTGTTCAAGCAGTTCTATATTGATCGGCTTGGTGAGATGCGCCATGAATCCGACCTCAAGGCTGCGCCTGACGTCGTCTTCCATACCGAAGCCGGTTAAGGCTACGGCTCTGACTTGCCGTTGGCCGCTGATCCATCGCATAAAATCGAGTCCGGTTCCGTCGGGCAGGCCAATGTCGCTGATTAAATAATCAAAGCTGTTATTTTCCGCCACGGTTTTGGCTTCGGCCACGCTGTGCGCCATTAAAATGTCATAACCCAGCGCCTGCAATAATCGCTTGATCACTTTGGCCGTATCCTCGTGATCTTCAAGAACCATGATGCGTTTATGATTCTGTTTGACTGTGATGGACACGGGCATTGTGCTTATCCTGGCCGGCTCTTCTTCCTTTTCGGAAGCGGCTGTTGCCAGCGGCAGGCTTAAGGTAAATGCGGCACCCTGATTTTTTCCATTGCTCTGTGCGGTTAATGTTCCGTGATGCAATTCCGCAAGGCGCTTGCTGATGGTAAGGCCAAGCCCCAGGCCGCCGAACTGGCGTGTGACGGATTTATCCGCCTGTTCAAAGGCATTAAAAATTTTATGAATGGCAAATGGCTCAATGCCAATGCCGGTATCCTGAACCGTGACTAAAAAGCGCTGCCCATCATTGGCGGCGGTGCGAATCAATACGGACCCGCCGGTTGATGTGAATTTGATCGCATTACGCAGCAAATTCCAGAGTATCTGTTGAATGCGGGCCGGGTCTCCTATCACCTGGCTTGTTTTGGCTTCCGGTTCAAAAGAAATTGTAATTCGCCGCGCGGTCGCATCGGTCAGCACCGTCCGGATGGTGTGCCGGATTTCGTCGTGCATATCCACATGCTTCTGCTGAAGATCAATTTTACCCTGCGCCACGCGGTTGAGATCAAGCATGTCGTCAATCAGACGGCAGACCAGATCCACATTCCGACGAATCATGGTCAGGTCCTGTATCAGCATCGTCGGCAAATTCTTATCCCGCTCCCAGCTTGATACCGTCAGGCGTACCGGCGAAAGCGGAGTGCGCAATTCATGCGAGAGCACCGCCAGGAACTGGTCTTTGGCCATATTGGCGCTGGCTGCGGCGCGTTCACTGACCTGCAACGCATCGCGATGCCGCGTTAATTCCTGCCGCTGGCGGTACAATTCAAAAAATACCTGAACTTTGCTCTGAAGAATTTCCGGTTCAATGGGCTTAAAAAGGAAATCAACTGCGCCGGTCTCATATCCGCGGAAGCGCCTGCGCTCATCAATGGCGCCGGCGGTGAGGAAGATAATCGGCACACGGCGCGTGCGTTCCGTGCCGCGCATCAGTTCGGCAAGCTCAAAACCGTCCATGCCGGGCATCTGAACATCAATGATCGCCAGGGCGACGTCATTGGCCAGCAGATACTCAAGCGCTTCCGGACCTGAATGCGCTTCCAGCAGTTCACGCTCCGGGCCCTGAAGGATCGCTTGAAGCGCCAGCAGGTTTTCTTCCAGATCATCGACAAGCAGAAATTTGACGGTCTCAGGTGTACTCATGATTCATTTACGCATTGCAAAAGGAATGCCGTTATCTCCTGAACACTCATGGGACGGGCCGCGGGGCACGTCGCCAGTGCGGCTTCCGGCATGGCCGGCACAAAAGCCTGCGCGGGAGCCTGCACAATACCAGCGCCTCCGGCCAGGCAAATGGCCTTGAGCCCCTGGGCGCCATCGCTGTTGGCGCCGGTCAGCACAAGGCCGACCAGAGCCTGACCGTATACGTCGGCGGCAGATTCAAAGAGCACGTTAATTGATGGCCGCGAAAACATCACCGGCGCATCACACGAAAGTGATAACCTCCGATCTGATTCTATGAGAATGTGATATCCCGGCGGCGCAAAATAAATGGTGCCGCCACGTAGCTCTATTTTATCTTCGGCTTCCTGAACGTTCATTCGGCATTTTTCATTAAAAAGTTCTACAAGCAAGCTACGCTGATCACTAGGCAGATGCAACACAATAATGACTGGCAAAGGATATCCGGAGGGTAGGGCGGGAAGTATGTCCATGAGTACTTCAACGCCACCGGCCGAGGCACCAATAACAACGGCCTCATAACGGCTGAGCTGGGCTTTTGTGGAAATGATCCGCTCACTCATGGCATATCACCTCGTTTTTGATAGATCCGCTCATCACGCGAAAATTCCGCATAGGAATCCGCGTGCGCGGAAAAACGAAGGCTTTCTTTTACGCCAAGCCCCAAAAAACCTTTTCGGGGTAGAGACTCCGTAAACAAGCCGATCGCACGATCTTGAAGCGCGCGGTCAAAATAAATCAGCACGTTCCGGCAGGAGACCAGGTGCACTTCCGCAAATACCGCGTCGGTAACAAGGCTGTGATCAGAAAAGACGACACGCTTGCGCAGGCTTTTGTCAAAAACGGCCGCGCCATATGCGGCTGTGTAATAATCGGAGAGTGAACTTTTTCCGCCGGCCTTGCGGTGATTGTCCGTAAACAGGGCAAGCCGATCCAGATCATACACGCCGGCTTCCGCAGTTTTGAGCGCGGCCGGGTTGATGTCCGTCGCATAAAAAATGGTGCGGCTCTCCAATTCCTCTTCGCGGAACAAAATGGCCAGCGAGTAAAGTTCCTCGCCCGTGCTGCATCCGGCAATCCACACTTTGAGCGATGGGTACGTTTTGAGATGCGGCAGCACCTTTTTCCGCAACGCGCGGAAGTACGCCGGGTCACGAAACATTTCGCTCACCTGAACCGTTAAAAAGGAAAGCAGTTCCGGCAATACCGTCGGGTCATGCAGTACGCGGTCCTGCAACAACGAATAGCTTCGGCATCCGAGTTTTTCCCGGGCCTGAGTCATTCTTCGCTTGATGGATGCCATCGCATAACCGCGAAAGTCATACTGATACTTCTGGTAGATGGCCTCAAGCAAAAGTTGCAGCTCAATGTCGTCCGTTTTGGGCGGCATGCACTTTCCCTTTTCCTTTGATTACCGCGGCATCCACACACGAATCAATGACATTAATTTATCAATATTCAGCGGTTTTGAGATATAGTCATTCGCACCTGCATCAAGGCACATCTGCTGATCGCTGGGCATTGCTTTTGCCGTTAATGCAATAATAGGCAGGCGTGACCAGGCAGGGCGCTTGCGAATTTCCTTAATGGCCGTGAGCCCGTCCATCTGCGGCATCATCAGATCCATCAGAACCAGATCGACCGCATCAGCAGAGCTTGCCTGCGTGCGCTCAAGCGTCGCAAGCGCCTCAAGGCCGTCGCGGGCAATTTTGAGCTGCAATCCTTTGGGCTCAAGCGCGCTGGTGAGCGCAAAGATATTCCGGATGTCATCTTCAACCACCAGCACGCGTTTACCCTCAAGTGCGGTTTCGCGGCTTTGTGCTTTTTCCAGCAATTGTTGCTGTTCGGCCGGAAGTTCAGAAATAACCTGATGTAAAAAGAGCGTGACTTCGTCCAGCAAACGTTCCGGCGATTTTGCGCCCTTAATGATAATTGATTTTGAATATTGCCTGAGTTTCTGTTCTTCGTCAGGCGAAAGTTCGCGCCCGGTATATACGATGGCCGGCGGAAACGAATAACGGTCTTCGCGGCTGAGCGTCTCAAGTAATGAAAATCCGGACGCATCCGGCAGGCTTAAGTCAAGAACCATGCAGTCAAATGTTTTTGTCTTCAGCAGATCAAGGCATTCGGCCGCGCTGGTGGCGCCTGACGTCTCTACCTCGCGTGAACGCAGCAGATGTTGCAGGCTCTCGAGCTGAACCTGATCATCTTCCACAATCAATATATGATGCAGCCGGCGCTCAAGACGCGTCTCAAGACTCTCAAATGCGTGCATCAGTTCATCACGCTTGACCGGCTTAAGCATATAGCCGACGGCCCCAAGCGAAAGCGCGGCCTGTGCGTAATCATTGGCTGACACCACATGAACCGGAATGTGGCGCGTGCGTACGTCATGCTTGAGGCGCTCAAGAACGGACAGGCCGGAAAAATCCGGCAGCCCGATATCCAGAACAATGGCGTGCGGTTTATATTGCGCGGCCAGGGCAAGGCCTTCTTCGGCCGACATCGCGGCCAGGCATTGAAATTGGCATTCATGGCTCAGGTCAGCAAGAATATCCACAAAAGCCGGGTCATCCTCAACAACCAGAATCACCCGGGAATCGCCCGTTAACCGCGAGCGATCATCTTCTTTACGCGCTACGTTCTGATTCATTTTCCGAGGCGGCAATTCCTGTGAATTTTGCGTGCCGGTATCACTTTTGGCCGCCGTTGACGTACCGGATAAAGCCTTGCTGCCGGCCGGTTTTGCGGGCAATGGCGAACCTTCCGCCAATTCTGGAATAGTCAGCGTGAACGTGCTGCCCTGGCCGACCACGCTGGTGACGCTGATATCGCCACCCAGCAGTCTGGCCAGTTCGCGGGAGATTGAGAGCCCCAGACCTGTGCCGCCGTATTTGCGGCTGGTGGTGCCGTCGGCCTGACGGAATGCCTCAAAAATAATCTGCTGCTGATGTTCCGCGATTCCGATGCCGGTATCGCGCACAGCAAAGGCCATGCGGCCCGGTTTTGGCGCGCTGACCTGAAGAACAACTTCGCCCTGATCCGTAAACTTGATGGCATTTGAGATCAGGTTTTTGAGCACCTGCTCAAGCCGCTGCGGGTCGGTCCTGAATGAATCAGGGCTGCCAGGCATGAGCTGAGCCTGAAATTGAAGTTTTTTCTGCCCGGCGAGCGGATCAAAAATGCTCTTGAGATTCTGGAACAATGACGCCATGCCGACCTGTGCGGGCGCTACGTCAAGCCGGCCTGCCTCAACTTTGGAAAGATCAAGAATATCGTTAATCAGCGTCAACAAATCCATTCCGGCGCCATGAATGGTCTGGGCATACTTAACCTGCTCGGCGGTGAGATTGCCGTTTTTATTTTCCGCCAGAAGCTTGGCCAGAATCAGCGATGAATTGAGCGGCGTGCGCAGCTCATGCGACATGTTGGCCAGAAATTCTGATTTATAACGGTTTACTTTTTCCAGTTCCTGGGCCTGTGCGGTCAACGAAGTCTGCGAGCGCGAAAGCGTATCTTTCTGCATCTCAAGCTGCTGGGTCTGCTCTTCAAGCTGTGAATTGCTGTGCTCAAGTTCCGCCTGTGATTCCTTGAGCGCGCGGCTCTGCTCTTCAAGTTCCTCATTTGAGACGCGGAGTTCTTCGCTTTGCGCTTGAAGTTCTTCGGCCTGCCGCTGGGTTTCTTCAAGCAGTTCCTGTAGGCGCGTGCGATACTGCGCCGACCGAATGGCCAGGCCAAGCGCCTGAGCACAGAGCCGCAGCAGTTCAAGATCAGACTCATCCACCGCCTTGACAAGGCCAAGTTCAAGAACGCTCACTACGCTGCGGTCAACAGTTATTGGCGCAAGTATCAAATTCCGGGGTTGATGTCGGCCGAGGGCCGAACCAAATACCAGGTAGCCATCAGGAATATCCTGCACCACCAGGGCGCGTTTATCCTGAATCACCTGCCCCAGCAGGCCATCGCCAACGGCAATACGCTCCGGAATCCCCGCATCGGCCGGCACGGCATATGCGGAGACGCGACGGAATACTTCGTTGTCTTTGACGTATAGCACGCCGACCTGGGCACTCATATGCTCTGCCAAAAATTGCAGAATATTGGCGCCAAGCTCATCAATGCGCTGGTCTCCGGCCATTTTTTCCGCCAATAACGACTGGCCTGATTGCAGCCATTGCTGGCGGCTGACGGCAATTTTATTACGAATGGAGTAAAAGCAGATTGTCGCCACAACCCATATGGTCACCAGGCCAAAGATCCGGTTGCTGATGCCGACCGTCTGGCTGACAAATTCACGGGTTTCCGCCGCGGGAGAGGCAAAATAACCCACGATATACAACACTGAAACAATGGCCGTAATGCGCAGAAGATTCACCGGCCGCCACAGATACAGCGATGCCACAATAGGCATGAGGTAAAAAATCCACACCGCAATTCCACGGGGAGTGAGCAGGTCCGCCACAAAAATCAGGCCGATGACCATTGCGACGGCAAAATAAAAAAACGATGAAGTGCGACGTTCAAATCGATTCATGCCAATTCTCACTGTCGTATAAAATCGGATCATTGCCCCATGTCAGCCGATTTGCCAATTCAGCTACTTATGAACTTTCTTCGTTTTTAGGGAAATTGTCAACAAAATAAGACTCAGATTCCTGTGCCTCCCATTTATAGGGATTACCAAATCAATAACACGTCATGAGCTGATCGGAGTCGCCCCGCGAAATGGGGCGGCATAATCGGATACACTTTATTTTTGACGCATACTATAGTTGCTGATCAGAAGCGATATGCGTTCTTTATATCCGTCGTCCGGCGTGTCGGCCCATATATCGTGTAGCAAATGAGCGATATCGGCGGGCTGCGGATATTGATGGCCGGTATTGATTTGGCGGTATAACATGACGAGCGCCGCGGCCGCGCCCTGCGCCAGTGCATCAGGCGTGATGCCGTACCGATAAGCCATGCGCATGGCGCCGATAAGGCGATCGTCATAGCTTAGTTTCCGTTGCGGATCGCGCGTAACGCGCTCAACGGCGTCATTGAGATAAGGGTTGCCCATGCGAATTAAAAGCTGCTGGGCATATTCCCGGAAACCGTCAGACGTAAAAAGAGCGTCGTGAAGATCCTGATATTTATGAACCAGCGCTACGCCTGATTCCTCAATGAACGCGCCGTGTGCTATTGATAAAATGGCTTTGTCATTCATGGCCTGCGGCATGGTGGTATATCCGCGCAAAGACGCCAGGTAACCAATCAGCGCGTGAATGGCATTGTGGCCGTAAAGCTTGGCCTCCTCAAATGGCAGCAGGTCGCGTTTTTCCACAAATGCCGTGATGCCGCGCTTAAACGATGGCAGCGTGATCTGCGAAATCAGGATATGGTTAAAACTCTCAACCAGAATGGCACGGGAAAATCCGTCAACCAGCGGCCGTAAATGCCTTGAGCGAATTTCCTCCGGATCGCTGATGACGCCTGACATTTTACCGATAACCGTGTTAAGGAACTGTACGCGGGCTAACAGGTCATTGTTTGATCCGCCGGCCTGAAGCACGCCTTTCTCAAGTATCTCCGCGGCATGATTGTTATTTTCCGCTGTATAAATCACTTTTTGATTGGCGGAATTGCGTATCCCCTCGGCCAGCAGAGCGGAAACAGAATTGCAGCCTCCGGATTCAAAAAGCCTGACATTGGGCAATGCCGTGCCGATCTCCTGCGATTCACTGATTGCCTCAATGATTTTTTTACGATCCTCCGGAACACCGGGATGATAAATTTCGACAGGCCCTATGGGCATCGGCTCAATATGATCCTGCATGGCGATATTGATGTAACATAAACCGTGATGATTGCGTATGGCATGAACAAGATCGGCATCAACATCCACAATAACATAACGGCTGAACTGGCCTGAGCGGACGGCTTCGCAAATAAAAAGACCCGACTGAATGGGACCGAAACCAAAACCGACATACGTGCGTGACATGTTTACCTCATATGATTGAGTGTTATGTAAAATGTAAAAATTGTGCAAACAACAACCATGCATGCGGAACGGTATCCCGCATGATGCATCACATTCTGCTGATGATAAGGATTAAGCCTTGCCGCTTAATCCGCTTTGTACGTATCGGGCAAAGACTTCTCCTGTGCGGCATCCCAGTGTGATTGCGGCATGATGTTCGGAATATCAAGATGCGGATAAAGAATCATTTTGCCGTCCACTTTGGCCTGCTTGATCAATGATAAAATCTCCGGCGCGTGACGCAGGGAGCCAATCCCTGCCACGTAATTGCCAGCATCAATATCATGCGCGGCAATCGCACGAAGCGCGGCCAGCAGATCCGACGGCTGGCCGCCGGAAGAACCGACGACGCGAATTTCGTCATAATGTACGCGGAGTGCATCAAGCTGTAGCATATGTTTGCCGCGCGGTAAACCGCCAAACAGATTGGCCACGCCGCCTGGCCCCAGCAGTGACAGCGCATCCTGCTGAACAGACTGCACGCCGACGGCCAGAATCATGTCGTCAACGCCGCGGCCTTGCGTCAGTGCGCGTACTGTTTCGTGTATTTCCGCGGCCGTGGCCGTCACCAGCTTTGTGCCGGCTTGCGCGACTTTTTCTTCAAGCTGCTTTTTGACAATGTTCAGACGTTCCTGAAGAACATCCGAAACTATCAGTATCGCCGGCTTGTTACGCAATGCCAGTTCCGCATGCATGCGGCCCATGGCGCCCGCGCCCAGAATCAGCGTGACGCCTTCGTGCAATACGCCGATGCGGGCCTGTCGTGGCGACCAAATGTCCGGTTTATAAAGATGAACCTGCCGTTCCTGCGCGGAAATCACGCAGGAAATCGGTTCCGCCATCGCTACTGCAAAGGCCGGCATATTCCTGTCGGGCAGCGGTATCAGGCATCCGCCTTTAAGCACTTCTTCCTGTACCAGCATATATTGCGCAAGGCAACCGGGAAGTGTATAGCCTACCGCGCATTTGCGCATTGAACTGCCATTGTTAGCATAACGATTGCAATTATTACAAGGAGTAACGTCAACTGCGGGCTGAATGCCGTAACGTTCGCCCACGTGATATTGATGCTGAAGTTCTGAGCCGACTTTGACGATGGTCAGGGCGCCTTCGTCACCAAGAATCAGCGGCCAGCGCGTGATATCCCAGCCATTGACCAGGGGATGATCCGGCCCTTGTTCAATGAGTTTGAGCAAAGATGTGCAGACTCCGGCAGCATCAATTCGTGCCAGAAGCTGTTTTGAGCTTGGCGATGGCACAGGAACTTCCTGAACGGCGAGATTTTCAAAACCCCGGCCGGAAAGCACCAGCGCATTCATCGTGTCCGGGATGATATGGGATTGTTGCGTCTGATCAATTTGCGTCATGAGGCATTGTCCTTTGTGTCAATACTAAATTTATGCCGGCTCAATATGGGTGCGGTCGTGCGGCCAGCCTTTTTTAATGCGTTTATGAATTTTACTCCAGTGTTGAACGCCACTGGTGGCATCCAGTTGTTCCACGCTACAGGAACCGGTTGCCACGGCCGCTTTGGCTGCGTCCGCGGGTGATTCTCCGCGTAAAAGAGCCGCAAGAAATCCCGCAATGGTGCAGTCACCTGATCCTGTGGTACCCGCAACTTTTACGGTATAGCAAGGTGTAATGGATTCGTGGCCAAGCCATTGTTCCGTAT
The DNA here is from genome assembly GCA_964610975.1 of uncultured Phycisphaeraceae bacterium. Taxonomy (GTDB): domain Bacteria; phylum Planctomycetota; class Phycisphaerae; order WQYP01; family WQYP01; genus CAZSYN01. Next base: position 113,345 of record CAZSYN010000012.1, on the reverse strand, counting down.
TGATAGGCAATTTATTTTTGATCTTCTTTATTTTTCTTACATCTGTTGTTGAGCGCAGATAGAGGCCGTATTTTCCGATCTTGATAGCAACGATGGCCGGTCCCAGGGCAAGTATCATGCTGCTGAGTTCATGCAATAATTGTGTCGTGATTCTGCATTGGCCGTACTGTTTTTGCTGACGTCGCCATTCTTCGCGCTTAAGCATGTAGAGCAATTCATCATAACTCGGCAGAAAAATATCAACGGCCGGCAATGCTTTCTGAAATATCACACGCCAGTTGGCGCGGCCTGCATCAGAGGCCGGGTCAACGCTTGCCGTATCAAGCGTGGTGACAAGGCCCGCGCTCCTGGCTTTTTTCATGATGAACAGCAGTTGCCTGCCGTCATCAGAATAAAGTGAACGCATCAAAGGGGGATATCCCAAATGGAAAATCCTGGCATTCTTGAGTTTTGAGACGGATATATCGCGGTGCGTAAACGTATCATTGGCGCCCGGGCAATGCAGAAAAAGCCTGTCCTGGCCGGGCGGGTTGAGCACAATGGTGTAGCTGGTGTTTTCGCTTTTTGCGATATGAAAATCATGGGCATGTTTTTTGAGCTGTTTCTCAATGATGTCAATGATCATGCGGCCAAACGGATCGTCACCAATCCGGCCGATGAGCCGGACATCAACGCCAAGACGTGTCAATGCCAGGCCGACATTGGCCACCGCGCCGCCCGTGCTGGTGACCACTTTCCCCGTGTGGGTAAGTGTTCCCGGAATGAGTGACTGTTGTCCGGATCCGGCTGAATTGCGGAAGGATGGTATAAGATCAAGACAAATGTGGCCGGCGACGATAATATCCGCATGCTTTTTCATACGTGTTGTTCCCGTGTTTTCCGGCGGATTCTGGGGGTCGGGTATTCGCTGCACAAAAGCCGGTAGGGCGGTTCGTCTTCTTCAATTGCCGGGAAGCGCGGCAAAGGTTCGTAGAATCGGTTATCCGTCGCGTCATCGTTTACACTGGAGACTTCGCCGACCAGCACGAGACCTTTTCCTTCCTCACCATAAAAAGAATGGTATAAACCAGGCGGAATTGTGACGCTTTCGCCAGGGGCAAGCACCACTTTATCGCCGGGCTTAATGGTTCTTGATACCCCGTCGCAGTGTATGATCCGCGATGTTTTGGCAAAGCCGCCGGCCGCGGTCGAATCATAAAACTCAATGATCAGCCGTCCGGAATTTCCGCGATTGATGATGTCTTCCGTTTTTTTCCAGTGAAAATGAAAAGGAACCCGCTGTTTTTCGCGGGTGATCATGATTTTTTCAGCATAGCATTTGTCGCTCATGTCGGCGCGGCCATTGCGCAGCGTAAAAAGCAGCAACCCGCATTCAAGAAAATTGCCGGAACCGAAATCCGTAATATCCCAGCCCAGTTTATTATTTCGTATTTCCGCTTCCTGCGGGCCGGCATTCTTGAATTGTTCAGGCAACCAGTAAGCCAATGGTGGCAAATTAAAAGAATGATGGCGAAAAAACATTTCCGCTTCTTTTATGTACAGATTGATTTCTGAGCGCTTCACGAGTCACTCTCCTCCGTGGATCTTGCTATGACAACCTGAGTTTTGAATTGCCTTACTGTGTCCACTGCTTTTTTAGAAACATCCGCCGTGGTTACCCAAATGGGAATTTCACTCCATCGCGCAAATTCAATGGCCGCCGGATGATCCCATTTGCCGGCATCCGCCAGCAGGACCCGCGTTGTCGCGCGTTTGACTAACTGTTGTTTAATGGCGCATTCGCTTAATTCCGTGGTGCTTGCGCCAGTGGGGGATAACCCCGACGCACCCAAAAATGCCACGTCGACATGCAATTGTTCAAGCCAGTTGGCCGTCAATCCCCCGACAACGGCATCACTGACCGCGCGATATTCACCACCCACACACACAACCGGGCAACGGGCCAGCGCGGCATGAGACAACAACCGGATCGAGTGCGTAAAAATACGAATATCCGGCCGGCTCATGAGCATTCTGCCCAGCTCAAGGGTGGTTGTTCCCGCATCCAGATAAACCAGGGCATTTTCCTTGACCATGCCCGCCGCGGTGGCCGCGATCATCTTTTTTTCTTCAAGCCGATCCTGATGCCGGCGATCAAAAGCGATATCGCCGCGAAGCGAATCCGTACTCAGCACGCCACCATGCACGCGCACAAGCTGTCCCTGTTGTTCAAGATCAATCAGATCGCGCCGCAATGTGGATCGCGACACCTGAAGTTCCTCCATCAGGTCCTCAACGGTCCATTGAGGAGTGCGCTGCAAACAATCAAGAATGGCTTTGTAACGGTCGTGAACAATCATGGATAAATTAGAACAAAATGTTCATTGCCGTGCAAGGCAATTCAAGAAAAATTAGGCCGAACATCGCCAATCAGCATTTGTATATTCAGTTGCGCGGTATTAATTTCTTTTAGAAAATATTGACATCAAGGAAATCGGCAGTAAAGTGTATGCATGCACTATGGGGTTGTTTAGGTTATAGTGCTTGCACGAGGTTTGTTGTATGGCCGATCTACTTTACACAGAACTTGCCCAGAAATTACGTGAAGGAATCTTTGCTTCCGTTGCCAATGATTCTGCAATAAAAGAGTATAAACTGCCGCCAGAGCGAGAGTTAATGAAGCAAATGGGTGTCAGCAGCAGCACCATTCGGCTGGCCATTAAGGAACTCGTCAAGCAGGGATTGGTCGTAAGCCGTCACGGCAGCGGCACATATGCATCGCAGGATATTATCAATGGCCAGCGTACCATCGGCGTCATCTTTGGCGTGATGAATGACGACATGATGAAGTCGCCATTTCACCTGCATTTGTATCACCGCATTTGCCAACAGATTGAGGACGCCGGGTGGCTGGTGCGCGTGTACACACTTTTCCACGGTACGGAACAGCGCGATGAGCGGATGTACAACAATCTGATTGCTGATGGCGATAATCGCAAGTTCTGCGGCGTCATTAGCATGGTGGCTAATAATTATCTCGATAAGCGAATTTTTGATGTTTTTGATGAGCACCAAATCGCGCAACTGAATTTTGACTGCGACGCGCCGCACAGTGCGGTGATGCTTGATTATTTTGCCCTGGGCCGGCTTGGCGCGGAATACTTTCACAAGATCGGGATTCGCAAGATCGGCATCATCGGCGCTGCCAAGATGGTTAACGGCGCGCCATCGGATGATTGCGCGGGCTTTTTGCGCGGCCTGCAATCCTATCCGGAAATGACCACATGTGATGAGTGGATCTGCAACGGCGTATCACGCATGACGTATGGTTACCAGGCGTTCAAGCAAATCTGGTCGGCGACGGAAAAACCCGAAGGCATCGTGGTCTCTGATGATATCGTTTTTATCGGAGTGATGATTGCGATGCTGCAATTGGGCGTGCGCTATCCGGAAGATCTTAAACTGGTGGTGCAGGGCACGGTTGAGGCTAAAGAGCTGAACGTCTTTATGCCGCCGCGATTGATGTTTTCTGTGGCCGACGTGGCATCGCTGGCGGTCAATCAGATCGTGGATCGCGTGCAGAAGAAGATTTTTGGCGCGTCTAATATTCGCGTATCACCCAAACTGATGGAGCATGCAATCACGGCCAATGCCGGTCAGGATATCCAGGGTACGCAAGTTCATATATTAGCAAGCGATCTGAAGCCCTGACGTATTGTTGTGAAAAAGTACTAAGACGTGGGTCTTAACTGTTAGTAATTGATATTATTATACTAGGAAGGGAATCAATCATGACTCTAAAAATGGCAACGGGAACGGCGGCCGTTCTGGCAATGGCTTGTCTGGCGCAAGCTGGCACAATATTAATTGATTTTGGGTACGGCAGTCCCGCAAATCTCTCCAATACAGATCCGGCTAACGGCAATGTGTGGAATAATGTGGCCTCTAACTATGGTACGGCTGTTTTACCGACTGCCGCATCTCCATTGTCTCTTAAATTGACTGACGGTACTTCCTCTGGCGCCACGCTTTCGGTATCGGGCATAGGTAGCGGTAATACGATTAACTCTGGGCCGGGAAGCACATCATATGCAAGTACAGCGGTGTCCGGAACTGCCGCTTCTTTGGGCATTACTTCTACCGCCGCACGCGACAGCCTCGGCGTTTACGGCTCAGAAAAGGGCACAATCACCATAACAGGTCTTGATACCTCATCGAAATATACCATCTATTTGTTTTCTTCGTGGCTTGGGACCACAACTGATGTAACGGATCGGAATACACTCTACACGGTGACCGGCTCAGGCGCCGCACAAACTGCGGTTTTGCAAGTACGCGGCAACACAAGTGAAGTAGCAACCTTTACTGATATTACGGCTTCTGGTGGCACACTCACTATCAAACTTGAACGTGCCTCGTCATCTGTCGTTTGGTCTACAATCGGCGCAGTTGAAATTGTTTCAACACCTATTCCGGAGCCGGCATCGCTTGGTGCTTTGACTGTGATCGGCGCCGGATTGTTGTGGCGCCACCGGAAATGACCGAAGTATCGTATAGTTGTAGAAGTCATGATTTGTGAGAAAATAATGCCGTAATGCGGCAGGTTTTTATCGGTATTCCGATGGATCGCGGCCAGAATAGTGATGTTGGCGGCGTCTCAAAAAGGAAATACGTATGAAACGAAAAGGTTTTACCCTAATTGAGTTGCTGGTTGTAGTAGCCATCATAGCGCTTCTGGTCGCGATCCTGCTTCCGTCGCTGGCCAATGCCCGCAATCAGGCCAAAAGTGTGGCCTGCGCATCCAATTTGCGCTCGGTAGTGAGTGTGCAATATATATATGCAAGCGAATACAATGGCGTTGTGCCGTCTTACTATGAATACACATCGCCAACGCCGGGGAGTTATGCCTGGAGCCAATGGCTGACCAATAACGGCTACGTGAATAAGAATAATCGGTCCATTTTGCTTTGCTCCGCCTATGTGCCGTACACATTTCCCACTTCATATGGCGAATACTCGACCTACGGAATGATTCGCGACTTTTCCGGTACGGTTATGAGCGAAGTGTGGCTCAGTCCGCATACCAACCAGAATGTGTTTTACAAAATAGGCAACGCGGTGGTCAATACATCCAATTTACCTCTGGTTGCCGACACCGTTAAAATTGATGACTCCAAATTGCAGCAGTTTTATTGCTTTTGGAGCAATGATTACAGTTCCGGAGTTCATATCCGCCTGATGCATCCGGGTAACAAGGCGAACATCGGCTTTGCGGACGGCCACGCCGAAGCCGTGACCAACAAAGATCTGATCAAAATTGGCTTTGTATCTGGCCACGGTTGGTCAGGATTTTAATCAGACCGCAAATCTTTTAATGCATGATCCTGAAGGAAAAACCGGTAAAGGGAAATAATTCCTTTGCCGGCGGGGATTTTTTACGCAAAATACCAGCCAAAAGGGAATGTCGTGATGCGCTTATTTGTAACTTATATGCTGATGGTGCTGATGAGTATCTTTGCCAGCGGCAAAGCTTTTGCTCTGGTGCTTTCTGATCAGGGGGCCAGTGCGTATGTGATTGTTCTGGATGAGGCCGCCAGCGCGCCGCAGAAATCGGCCGCACACGAATTGCAGAAATATCTCAAGCTTGTAACAGATGTTGAATTTCCGATACAGGCCACACGTCAGGCGGGCCAACGCGGCATTTTGATCGGCGCATCAAAAGAAGTGCGGCAGATCGCGCCGGATGTGGCGTGGAATACATTGCCGGCCGATGCCATTGTGATCCGCACTTTGGGCCAGGATCTGATTCTTGCCGGCGGCGAACCGCGCGGAACTTTGTATGCGGTCAATACTTTTCTTGAAGATGTCGTCGGTGTGCGCTGGTGGACCTCTACGGAGCAGTTTGTTCCGAAAAAGCCGCGCCTTGATATTGGCGAATTGAATATCCATTACGCGCCGCAGATTGCGTATCGCGAGGCGCATTTTGATGATATTTATGGACGAAATCCGGCTTTTGCTGTGCGGCTCAAGCTCAACGGCCACTTTACCAGTATTCCGCCGGAATATGGCGGGCATTATTCAATTCTTGGTTTCTGCCATACATTTGAGATGCTGATACCGCAAAAAAAATATTACGCCCAGCACCCGGAGTGGTTCAGTCTGGTCAAAGGCAAGCGTATGGGCCAGGATGCGCAGCTTTGCCTGACCAACGACGAAATGCGCCATGAATTGACGAAAAACGCGCTTGAGTGGGTGCGCGCTCATCCGGATGCGGGCTATATTTCGATCACGCAAAATGACAATCAAAAGCGTTGTGAGTGCGAAAACTGCAAAGCGGTGGAAAAACAAGAACAATCCGCCGCCGGGCCGCTAATTCGGTTTGTTAATGCGGTGGCCGCGGACATCGCCAAAGAAAATCCCAGCTTTAAGGTAGAAACGCTGGCGTATCAGTACACGCGCAAACCGCCGGCCGTGACGAAGCCCGCGGCCAATGTCATCGTCCGTTTGTGTTCAATTGAATGCATGTCAAATCGACCGCTGACAGATCCTGTAAATCGCAAGTTTGTGGAAGATATTAACGGTTGGCGCAGAATCACGCCGAATCTGTTTATCTGGGATTATGTCACCAATTTTACCAATTATATGTTGCCGCATCCCAATCTGGATGTGTTGGGGCCAAACGTCAAGTTCTTTGCCAAATACAAAGTAAACGGCGTTTTTGAGCAGGGTAACAGCGAATGTACGGCCGGTGATTTCGGCCGGCTGCGTCTGTGGCTGCTGGCGCATATGCTCTGGAATCCGGATGCGGACGAAAATAAGTTGATTGATGAATTTATGACCGGATATTACGGCGCCGCTGCGCCGGCGCTCAAGGAATATGAGCAACTGCTTCAGAGCGCCGCGCATGACCGACTTGGCATTGATTGCTTTAATCAGGATCACAGCTATCTCAAGTTGACGGATATGAACCGTGCGTCGGAATTATTTGATCAGGCGCTTAAGGCCGTTGTGAATGAACCGGAGTTAACGCTGCGCGTGCGCCGCGAAAAACTCTCGCTTGATTACCTGTGGATTCAGCGTTACGCATGGCTCAAGCGCGAAGGCGCGGCATGGCAAGTTCCTTTTGGCGGGCCTTCCGAGCCAAAAGCCGCGGCGGAAAATTTCATTCGCGATCTGAAAGAAGCGGGCGGCGAGCGTTTGCGATTCCACGAAGGCGACAGGCGTTCGGTTGCGGATATTGAAGAGCATATTCGCCGCATGGCCCAGAAGGGGAGTGCTACGGATGCGGCGGTGCCGGATGTCTGCGCCAATATTCCGCAGGAATACTGGTGGGATATTCAGGATCGTGATGCGCTGGTGATCCCCAATTCATTTGGCGTTAAAAAGGTTGACGATCCGCAGGCCTCCGATGGACGTGCTGTGTTTTTTCCGGCGGGCTCGGCCGATTGGCTGACTCAGTTTGTGCTGCCCTCCGATGCATTCCGTGTCTGGCGGAGCGCTATTCGTGTCTATGTTGTTGTGAAGTGTGATGCCAAAGCGGCACAAGGAACCGCACTGACATTGGGAATCTGGGACTTTGGCGCCAACAAGGAATTAATGGGCAAAGCTGTTCCCGTCGGCCAGATTGCCGACGGCGCCTATCACACCATTGATCTGGGAGAGCAGCGTCTGGGCAGCAACATGCGGTTGTGGATTGTTCCGGGAAAACCGGATGTGGTCGGCTCAATCAGTATTGATCGCGTGTTCCTTGTCGGCGGTGCCAATTAAAATTATTTCGTAAGGTTGTTATGTCAGCCGTAACACAAGAAACCTCATCTGCCTCGGCGAAAAACAACGCGCCGGGGCAAGCCGCATCACCAAACGAAGCGGGAACTCTGCCATACTCAAGCGTGCGATATTACAAAGTCGGCACATTGCAATACACGCGTCGGGGTTTAGTGGCGCTCTTTGCGTGGCTGTTGTGGGGCGACTTTTGCTTCATGCTGATGGAGACGGTAGTCCCGGCCATTGCGCCGCTGCAATTGCAGGGGCTTAAGGCCCCCAACTGGCTCATCGCATTCATCATGACCACACTACCGGGCGTGCTGAACATGACCGTCTGCCCCTGGGTCAGCTTTAAGAGCGACCGCCACCGCGGCCCGCTGGGAAGACGCATCCCGTTTATCCTGTGGACTTTGCCCTTTTTAGTCATGTTCCTGGTCCTCATGGGCTTTGCTGAACAGATCGGCCACGGACTTCATGGCTGGTTGCCGGCGTTGCAGCGCGTATCCCCGGCCACGGTGACGATTGCCTGCATCGCCGTGTTTATGGTCGGTTTTCAGTTCTTTAACATGTTTGTGAACTCCGTATTCTGGTATCTATTTAATGATGTCGTTCCGCCGGAGTTCATGGGGCGTTTTTTGGGCTTATTCCGCGTGGTGGCCGGATTAAAGAGCGCTCTGTTTAACTTTCTGATTTTTCAGTATGCGAAAAGCCACGCCACGGAAATTTATGTGATTGTGGCCGGCATATACGCACTAGGCTTTGGTCTCATGTGCCTGAAGGTTAAGGAAGGCCAGTACCCGCCGCCGGAGACGGACGCCACAAAGTGCGGTTTTTCGGCCCAGATTAAGACCTATTTTGTCGAGTGCTACAGCCAGAAGTATTACTGGAATTTGTTCTTATACTCTACTGCATGGTCAATCAGCCTGACCATTGGCGTTTTTAATATCTTTGTCAATCAGAACATCGGCCTGAGCATGGCGCAGATCGGCGTTTTAGGCGGCATCTTTAGCGTGATGAATCTGCTGCTGACCTATCCGGCCGGCATGCTGGCGGACCGTTACCATCCGGTGCGCGTATTGCTTTGGAGTCACCGGCTCTTTTTGATCGTGGCGCCGCTGGGGGTGCTGTGGCTGTTTGTTGAACCGTCGGTCACGATGGCATTTGGGGTGAGCATTGCATTTGTGATACTCCGCTCGCCGGTGATGGCCACGATTGATGCGGCCACTCTGCCGGCCACGATGCGACTGCTGCCGCATGATCGCTTTGGCCAGTTTGCCTCCGCGATGGCCATGATCCGCTCGGCCGGCACAATCGTCGGCGGCCTGCTTTCCGGAGTCTTCCTTGATTTCATGCGTAGCCTGCATCATGAGAACGACTTTGGCTACCGCTACCTGCCAATCTGGAGCTTTACCTTTGCACTGCTGGCATACCTGTTTTTAGCAAGCTTCTACAAAGACTGGCTGGCCAGAGAACGCAACCTTGCCTCACCTGTCATAGTGTAGAATGCCGCACATTGTGTATAAAATCATATCATAACGATGGCGATTGACCGGAACTGAGATCCGTTGCGGTATGCCATGATCTTTTCGTAACGGTCGCCATGACTCATCTTGCCAACAGACTCAATTACCCCGCGGCATCAGCTCGCCTGATTGCGCTTAACACAATTCCCAAGTGCTTAAGATCAATTCTCCTGATTGTCTTTTCTCCTATTAGGATGTGCCAAAAATAAATCGCACCTGATATACCGCCACGCTATCGCGGGGCGGCTTTGTAAAGTTTGTCAGCCGTTATTTCTTTTTAGCAATCCCTCTAAAGAATAAAAAAAGACTTGACGATTCCTATATCTTTTTTATATAGTCTACCGCGTAGATGAGACTTGGTCTCATCTACGCGATGGATGATGAACGTAAATGGGGTGTAAATCATGGCACAAGCGGCATTTGCAGTTAATCAACTGAAAATTGAAGACAAAGGCGATTGTCTCGTACTTGAAGCGGTTCGTTGTTGCCAAAATGGCCATGTCCTTGATCGGGTCTACATCACCATGCCGGCGTCGTTACGTGAATCGCTTGTTCTTGCGGTCCATGAGTTATGCGCGGGGCCGGCGACAAAGCGGATCTCCGATTTTATGGGAGATAACTGATACGGATACCGATTCTGCCTGAAACGCCGGTGTAATCGGCGCCAGGATCCGATTTTTACGTATCGTTGAATACGAAATTATTATCGTTCTGATAGTTATTTACAAAAAACATGCCGTTTGGCATTCGTAACGGAACAAGGGCATGAAGGAATAACATATGACTGCGATGACAGAAATAATATCAATTACCAAGAGACCCAGGGACCGTGTGTCTTTTGTGTCCACATCGGTCTCTATACGGCCGGCGCTTTCGCCGCATGCCTGGCGTACCAGTGATCTTGTGGCGGTCGGCGCGTTTGCGGCGCTGATCCGCGTGGTGGGATTGGCCATCGTGCTGGCTGGCGGCGCGATGAATCCGGCCGTCATGCTGCTGCGCAATCTGGCTGCGACGGCTCTGCTGATTGTCTTGCTGCACAAGGCGCCGCGCCGGGGCGTGCTGACGCTTTATTCCTCCATTTACGGTCTGTTTTCGATGTTGATCATGGGCAACGTCATGAGCTTGCCGGGGCTTATGATTCCCGCGGTCGTGACGGATCTGGTCATATTTGCCGCCGGGGGTTATCGCTCAACGGTGCGCATGGTTTTGGCTGTGGCGCTTTATGATTTTCTGGGGCGCGCATTGGCGCTGGGAATAAGCATGCTGACTGTTCGTGAAAATGCCGGCATGCTGATGATGGCTGTGATGATTACGTCATTTGGTTATTTGGGCTGCGTGCTGGGGCTTCCGGTGGGAGTCAAACTGGTGCGTGAACTTCGTCTTGCGGGGATTATTCGCAGATGATGACGGCAACCATGTATTCTGATGCCGGTCCATCAGCGCGCGAAAGCATGCGCGTGGACTGCCGTGTCCGGCTGCTGCTGGTTGCGGTTGCGTCGGTCGCGTCATTGCTGCTGGTTTCTCTGCCGGCGCTGGCGCTGTTGGCATGCGCCAGCTTTATATATCTTTCTGCGCAGCGAAGATGGCGCATGCAATTGATCTGCTACGCCATGCTGCTGATCATGGCGGGGTTATCTGTTTTATTTATTCATATTCTTGGCCTTTTTATGCCCATGATGCGGCAGACCGGCGTGGTGTCGCTGATTGTTCCGTTTCTTCGCATGGCGGTTGTTTTTCACGCCGTAATGGCGCTGGCATTGTGTGTGCGTTTGCAGGATGTGCTGGGATTTCTCAGAAGCATGCGCATGCCGCGATTTATTTATCTGCCGCTTTCGGTCACGATTCGGTTTCTGCCGGGGCTTGTGCATGATGTGCGTCAATTGCGCGATTGCCTCAAAGTACGCGGTTATCACGGAATCGGTTTGCTTCGTCCGCGTTTATGGCTGATTCCGCTGCTCTTCCGAACGCTGCATCTTACAGATGAACTTGCCATCGCCGCGGAACTTAAGGGCATCGGTTATGGGAAACCCGTCCCGCGGAAGGGGGCTTCTTTACTGAACGTGTGGAATATCGGTTTGGCAATGGCCGCGGCCGCGGTGATAGCCGTTACCTGCGCGGTTGAAGTTCAATTTCGCAATGTTCCGGGCATGAGCGGCGCGAGTATGCATTCGGCCATGAAAAAAGATTCCGGCATGCGCCATGGCTGTGCGGTTGTCCCGGCCAAAACAGATGCGGAGGCCGCCCATGATTGACGTATCAATTGAACGTTACCAGTATCCTTTTCATTCATCGCCGGCTTTGCGCAATGTGAAAATGCACATTGCGCCGGGCCGGGCCATACTGTTGACCGGCCCCAGCGGCGGCGGAAAAACAACCCTTCTTCGCTGCATCAACGGACTGATTCCTCATGTATATGGCGGCGAACTTACCGGCGCGGTTTGCCTGAATGGCCGAGATGTTTCGCAAATTGATTTTCGTTCCGTCTCGGGACAGGTCGGCGTACTTTTTCAAGATCCGCAAATGCAGTTTCTCGCGCTGAATGTTGAAGACGAAATCCGCCTGGGCCTTGAGTGGACGCACCAGTCTGCGGCAGCCGTAAGTGACCGCACGGAGCAGGCGCTTGAACAATTTGGTCTGCTGCCGTTGCGCCATGCTTCTATTTTTGAAATTTCCGAAGGGCAAAAGCAGAAGCTTGCTCTGGCCAGCGTCTGGTCGCGCCGGCCGGTTTTTGTCACGCTTGATGAGCCGACCGCCAATCTTGATATGCAGGCTGCCCGCGATTTGGCCGTTCATCTCAAGCGGATGAAAGAAGAGGGCATAACGCTGATCATTGCTGATCACCGGCTTGGCTGGCTGTGCGGATTGATTGATGACGTTTATGTTGTGGACCGCGGAATGATAGCGGAACACGGGCGCTGGTCTTTGCTGGAAGATGATGATCTGCGCCGCCGTTACGGATTACGTTCTATTGAGTGGGCGGAATCACGGTGCATTGATGCGCAGTATATTCCCGGCGACGAAACATTGTTGCGCTGGGATGATCTGTCATTTGGTTATCGCGGCCGACCTGAGCTTTTTTCGCATGCGTCGGTTGTGGTTCCGCGCGATGCGGTGACGGCGGTTGTGGGTGATAACGGCCGGGGTAAAACCACTCTGGCGCGATTGATGGCGGGGCTTATTAAACCTAAATCCGGTTCTTTGCGGATGAACGGGCGCGTGATCACACCGCGTGATCTGCTGCGCCGAACGGGTATTGCCATGCAGAACAGCGAACTACAGCTTTACCAGCGAACTCTTATAGCGGAACTTGAATGTGCGGCCCGCACGCGCCGCGGGAAAATGACGCGCCAGGAGATTTATGCGTGGCTGGCGCGGTTTAACCTTGATGATCTTGCTTTACGTCATCCGCAGTCGCTTTCCGGCGGTCAAAAACAGCGCCTTGTGGTGGCTTGCGCGGCGCTGCGCGCGGAGGATCTGCTGATTCTGGATGAGCCGACCAGCGGACTTGATGGCCGGCAGATGCTCGCGATGGCTCGTTTGCTGGCGGATCGCAAGGCGGAGTCAAAAGCGTCTCTGGTTATCACGCATGATCCGGAGTTGATCGACAGCGTATGCACGCATGAAATTCGTCTTCCGCTGGCATCGGCGCGCATGCGCAGTATGTCGCAATTTTCTCACAATGTCATGGAGTCGTTATGAACGCAATGATTGTTGTCGCCAGCCGGTATGGCTCTGCCACGCAGGGGGCCGAGTGGATCGCTGAACGGCTGAATATGGAGAATATCCCGACGCGCGTACATCAGGCGCAGGAAGCGCCGCCGCCGGAGAATGCCGGGCTTATTATCATGGGATCAGGCATATACAGTCACAAACTGCTGCCGGCCGTGGATCAGTACATTGATAAAAATCTTGATGTTCTGCGATGCAAAAAGATAGGCCTCTTTGCGCTGGCCATGAAGCCGACGCCGGTTTTTGTTCGCGGGCAGGCGCATGGCGGACTTGAGCATCTGACTTATCTGTTCAAAAAACTCGGACCGGCGGTTATTCACGCCGACATGCTTGGCGGCCAGATGGCATTTTGCCAGCTTACGCCGGAAGATGCCGCCGGCCTTGAAGGTTTTTATGCCATGCTGAAATTGACGCCGGAGCAAATCGCTGAACGTAAAAAGCCGCGAACCCTGATGAATAAAGCGGATTACTGGGCATACGCGGAAACGTTGCTTAAGGAAATCTCCAAAAATAAATAAACGTTTGGGTTTGTCGGAGCCGTCCTGCGTGGCGGCATATTGGCCGTTAAGTTTTTCACACACACTATAAACATGCACAGGGGGCACAATGAGCTGGGACGAAGAAGCATTGTTATTGATTGACGCCGCGCCGCCGGCGGTGCGGCCGATGATCCGCCAGCAGATTGAGGAAATGGCCTCTGCGCGTGGGGTTGAACGAATCACCACTGATTTTCTTATGGCGGCCAAAGGTTCTTTTCGTCACGGCGGCCACGGAGCCAAACCGCAATCAGCACATGCCGAAGCCAAACATCCTGCTGATAATCGTCATGCGCAACCACAAGCGCAGGCAAATGAGCATCTGCTAAAATATTTTGCACGCATAACCGGTCATCCGCTGACGAACGCTTTTCCCGCAACCGATGGCGTGCATGTTTTTTCCGGCGGCCAACCGATGACGCCCACACAAACCGTTGATGCCTGGCAGATATCGAAAAATACAAAGTTAACAGGTCCTGATAAACGCTGCCTTTACCTGCACGTGCCGTTTTGTCGTGGCCGTTGCGTATTTTGTCCGTTTTATGCCAATAAATGGGCTGCTGACGCCAGCGGCGCATATGCGGATTCCCTGATCAAGGAAATTCAGCAACTTGGGAATACTCCGCTGGGCCAGTCTGAATTGCATACGGTTTACTTTGGCGGCGGAACGCCGAGCGACCTTGCTCCCGCGGATCTGAGCCGCATACTGACGGCCATTCATAACAATCTTAATATTGCCGATGATGCGGAAATAACGCTTGAGGGCCGTATATGGGGCCACACGCAACAACTTACCGAAGCTGCGCTGCGCGGCGGCGTCAATCGTTTTTCGCTTGGCGTGCAGAGTTTTGATACCCGGCTTCGGCGCTCTCTTGGCAGGCGCAATACACGCGAAGAAATCATCTCATTTGTTAATCAGCTTGCTTCGCATCACGCATCGGTTGTCATTGATCTGATTTACGGGTTACCGGGGCAAACCATGCAGCAGTGGCGGGAGGATCTGCGCTGCCTGATTGAAGAAACGCAGATACACGGCGTGGATCTTTATCGTCTTAAATCTGTTCCGGGCAGCGTTATGGACCAGATGATCGGTGATGGCCGGTTACCCGCGCGTTCTACGATGGCTCAGGCAGCCGACATGTTTGTCGCAGGCGTTGAACATATGAACGCTTCCGGCTGGCAACGACTGTCGGTCTCACATTGGCGTCGCGATCCGCGTGAGCGCAGTCTCTATAATACTATCGTTAAATCAGGTGCGGATTGCATTCCTGTTGGTTGCGGCGCGGGTGGCCGCGTTGGCCAGACGCGTTATTTTCAGACCAGCGACCTTGCCGCTTATCACCAAACGATTGCGGCAGGCGGCAAACCGGTCGCAATGGCAATCGGTCTTGCTTCCGATAGCGGCCTTATTGACCGCATGAGCGGGCAAGTGGAAAAAACATTTATTCGCTCGGCCGAATGGGCCGACGCATCAACACCGCTGTTTCAAGCAGTCAATGCGATCTGCGATCAGTGGGCGCAAGCGGGATTACTGGAGAAAAACGGTTCGTCCGATTACGCGCTGACAACCGCCGGCCAATTCTGGAGCACGCAAATGAGCAGCCGCCTTTCGCAATGCATTCACACATTCATCGGCGGCGGCCATACTTCCGATTGATAAGCGGACTGCGCCTTTTCCTCATAAAGAGAAATTGCTCTGTTCTGTATATATGCCATAAAGTCCGGCGCGCGTTATGATGTGCTGCCGGGATGTCATGTTTGCAGAATATCGCCCCATTTGAAGGAAAAGGTGAGTTTTTATCATGGCCGCTGGTGTTGATTCGTTTTCGCAATTGCTTGATCTGATTGAGGCTACGTGGGGTTATCGCACAATGCGCCCCTTGCAGCGTGAAGCAATGGCGGCCATCCTGAATCGACGTGATTCGGTGGTTGTGCTGCCCACGGGCGGCGGTAAATCGCTTTGTTATCAGGCGCCGGCGGTGTATCTCGCCCAGCAGGGGGGCGGGCCCACGGTTGTTGTTTCGCCGTTGATCGCATTGATGAAGGATCAGGTGGATTCCCTGCGGTCGGTGGGCGTTGCCGCGGCGTCAATGGATTCGTCACTGACTTCTGATCAGCGGCGCCAGGTCATGCATGATCTGCGTGCGGGTCAATTGCATATGCTTTTTGTTTCGCCTGAACGGCTATTGGGCAAAAGGCGCAAAGATGACAATACCAACGACTCCGCGGATGAAAATCCGGCAGACGGATGGTTTATGCAGATGTTGCGTGATGCGGGAGTAAAGACTTTTGCCATTGATGAGGCGCATTGCATCAGCCAGTGGGGGCATGATTTCCGGCCGGAGTATCGCCAGCTTTCGGGATTAAAAACGCTCTTTCCCGGTTGCTCAATACATGCTTTTACGGCTACGGCAACGGTACAGGTTCGGCGTGATATTGCCGATCAACTTGGGCTGGCCGATCCGCTTACTTTAGTGGGAAATTTTGACCGGCCAAATCTGACGTACCGCGTATTGCCGCGCCGCGACATGATCTCGCAGATTCAGGATGTTCTGGATCGGCACAAGAACGAGGCGGGAATCATTTATTGCCTGCGCCGCCGCGATGTGGACGAAATCACGCAGACGCTCAATGCTATGCACCAAAAAATCGGGCGCAGGGTGATGGGATATCACGCTGGTATGACGCCTGATGCCCGCCGGACTGTGCAGGATGCTTTTGCCCGCGAAGAATGCGACCTGATCGTGGCGACGATTGCTTTTGGGATGGGAATTGACCGCTCAAATATTCGTTTTGTACTGCATACGGGAATGCCCAAATCAATTGAGGCGTATCAGCAGGAAACGGGACGTGCGGGGCGTGACGGACTTGAGGCCGAGTGCGTATTGCTTTATTCCGCGCAGGATTTGATGACGTGGAAATCGCTTATAGAGCGATCCGTCAAGGATGCGCAGGCGGCCGGGGCGCCGGTCAACCGGGAATATATTGATGCCGCAAACATGCACCTTGACGATATGGACCGTTTTGCGCGCGGGTCCGTATGCCGGCATCAGGCGCTGGTGGAATATTTTGGACAAAAATACTGCCCGCCGGAAGAGGCCCGCGATGAGAGTGAGAATGACTCTGAAACGCGCGCGCATCAGCCATTTTCCTGCGGCGCGTGCGATCATTGCCTCGGCGATACGGAGCCTGTTCCGGATGCTGGCGTCATCGCGCAGAAAATTCTTTCGGCCGTTGCCCGAACACAACAGCGCTTTGGCGCGGGACATGTGGTCTCCGTGCTGCGCGGAGAAAATATCGAAAAAATCCGCCAGTTTGGCCATGATCAACTGTCCGTCTTTGGCCTGCTGAAAGAACGCAGCAAAGCAGAACTTCGCAATTTTATTGATCAGCTTATCGGTCAGGGAGCATTGGCTCAGGAAAATCTGCTTCTTGCCGATGGCAGATCGGTGCGAATCCTCAAACTGAATCGCGCGTCAATGGACGTGATGAAGGGAATGCGCGATGTGAGGCTGATTCAGATTGCCGAAAAATCTGCTGAGGATTCAGATAAAAGGAAGCGGCATGATGTTTCGTGGGAAGGCGTTGATCGTGATCTTTTTGAGGCTATGCGTGTGTTGCGCCGGCAGATGGCCGCAGAGCGCGACATTCAGCCGTACATGATTTTTTCTGATGCGACGCTGCGCGAATTAGCGCGTGTGCGTCCGGTTGATTTGCCGTCGCTGCGTCTCGTGTACGGCATAGGTGAGCGAAAGATCAAGGATTTTTCTGACAAAATTCTGCCTTTTATTGCGGAATATTGCGCCGGTAAAAATCTGCCTGTCAATGTGCATGTGAATGTTGCCGCAGAGGCCGGCCGATCTGCACACGGCAAACGAACTGCCGGCGCGCGCATATCCGCCGCACGCCATGAATCGTTTGCAATGTTCAGGCGAGGCGCGGCGATACAGGAAGTGGCCCAGCAGGTATCCCGCAGCCTCAATACGGTTGTTGAATATCTGGTTGAGTATATACAGGATGAGCGGCCGGAAACGATTGCGCCCTGGGTTCCGAACACGGTATATGAGCGCGTCTGCGACGTCTTGCGCGAAACCAAAGCAGATCGCCTCAAGCCTGTTTATGTCGCATTGAACGAGTCGGTCCCTTACGACATTATTCGCCTTGTCAAAGCCCACCATGATGCCAAGACACATCAATCGTGACTGATCATTTTCCCTGTGTCTGCCGGCGAATCCGATCCGCAATATGTGTGGCGACTTCCGGCAGAATGATTCCCGATGTGTAGTGATCAACGGGATAAACAAAACGATGATCGGCCGGTAAGTGTATGGCCGCGGCAAGGCTATCCGAGCATTCGGTGGGGATTACCGTGTCATATTTGGCGGTATAAAGCCATGTGAATGAGGGATTAAGTCGGCCCGCCACGCGAAGCGGCTCAACCTGGCGGAGAATATCGGTTAATTGAGCAAGTGTGTATCCGCGATTGATAAAACGTTGCTTGAATGCGGCTGCGTCTTTTTGCCCCTGCGTGATGATCTGAGCCAGATTGCCGCCTGAGAGCATGATGAACGTTTGCTGGTAACCATCATCAAGAGATGCTGTTACCGTGGCGACAAAACCACCGAGACTAAAACCCGCAATGTGCGCAGGCTGATCTGCCATCATGGGCAGGGCGCCAATGGCATCGCGCGCGCGGCGCGTATCGGCGACAGTTTGCCGGATGCGAGGCAGAAATTGATCAGGATCATGCTTGATATCGTTTTGATTGCGCCGGCTGTAGCCGGGAGGCTGAAGAACAAAAACGTGAACTTCCTGCAAGCGAAGCGCCGCTGCGAGCGTACGCGCGGCCAGGCGGCGGCTGTCAGTTTCCGGAACAATCACCAGCGCCGGAGCCTTGATGATTCTGCCGTCATCCTGATGTGCCAAAAATCCCTCAAGGTAAACCGTATCGGCTTCGGCGGGCTGATGCATTGGCTTGGGCGAAGGATAGCTGAGAATCACATCTTCGCTGAAAGGAAGCCCTGCGGATTTTTCAACAGTGACGGTAAACGGGCCGGGCTGCCAGACAATCGGTCCGAGAACGGCCTGCGATTCGGCGTCATGCAATTGTGCATGAAGAGAATCCTGTGCGGGGTATGTTCCGGCGGGTAACGATTGGCCGCGAACATGCACCACCATCACCAGCATGGCAGCTATGACAGAAAAACGCAGGAATGTCATGGTCAATCTTTCGTGCGAATAAGCATTATCACAGTTCATTTCATTCGCATAAAAAGAGAAAATCCCTCGCAAAAAATGCCGCCGGAAACCAAAATGACCAATATAAAAATTGATATATAACCTGAGTCCGGGATAAGCAAGCCCCATTCCTTTTATAGGATGGGGCACAAACCAATCAACGTTGGCAATTGCTCATGATCGCAAAGAATCGTTCACGCATGATGGCGCACTCAATAGACTTATGCCCGCCCTATGAAGGAGCGGGGCTTGATATCAACGCTACTTATTACAAATTTATGCATATATGAATTATTATGTAATACTCCAAATAATAGGACGGCTGATCGTATGACGGGTTGATAAAACAGGATAATATTGACATTATATACAGAAAAGACCAATATAAGAGTGCATAAATTCCAGTAAATAGTCTTCTTGTTCTATTTTATATGGATAAAAATGATTTATCAGGAGTTTGCCGATGTGGATGAACCAGATTTCTCCGATTATCCGCAGAATCTGGCGTGGTCCTTTTCATCCCCGCTTTATTGAGCCGGGCCGTTATCTGTTTGATCATGAATTGGTCATTTTTATGGAGGGAAACTGCCAGGTCACCATTGAGGATCGTATTTTACAATGCACAAGCGGATCTTATCTGATTGTTCCGCCGAATGTTTACCACCTGACACGTGCCGGTGAGCAAAGAGTGTATCGTTTCTGCATTCATTTTGACTGGGCTTATAATCCGCTGCACGATGATGACCCGCCTATATGCACGTATCATCCCGACAGGCCTGACGAACAGCGCATTCATCCCCGTCCGTATTTTGTCCCTAATGAATTGTTTTACGGACGTGTCGAACTTGATTCCCCTGTCATCGGTCTCATTGAGACTCTTTCCGTGCGAATCCTGACCGGCAATATGGTTGATCAGCTTGCTGCGCGCGGGACGCTTCTTGAATTGCTGGTGACTCTGCTTGCGCCAAAACCAAGTATAAGTGCGGAAAAAAGTTCTGTGCGTGATCTGGCATATGAGGTCAAACAGTTGCTTGACGACCTGATTCAGCCGACTGACTCTATTCAGAGCCTGCTTGAGAACAGTATTGGTTTGAGTTACGCGCATTTATGCCGCGTTTTTAAGCGGACTTTCGGAATGCCGCCGGCCGCATATCTTAATAACATCCGTGTTGAGCATGCCAAATATCTTCTCAATGATCCGCGTTATAACGTAGCGGCGGTTGCGAAACTGGTAGGATTTTCCGATCCCAGTTATTTTTCCCGCATGTTTAAGGCGCATGTCGGAGTAAGTCCGCATAAGTATGCGCGTCTGCAATAAATTCCGCATCATTATACTGATAAAAAGCGCCGGGATTGAGAAGCCACGTAGCCTTCTCAATCCCGGCTGCTTGAACATGATGGTACGCCAAGATGGTTATGTTATCTCTGGCAAGCTTCATGCACGGCGGTTTGGTTTTGCGTTGGCGCCTGTGCATTAAAGCCCAATTCCTCTGCTATGCGCGATACATCAAATACGCCGGCGTATTCGTTTCCGGGTTTTTCGTAATAGGAAAGATCAACGTCATTTCCCCACCAATGTGCGAGCAATTCTGCCGTCGGCACGGAGGCCCAAATGTTGCGACATGCGGCATTCATGATGCGCACGCCGGGCAGGTTCGGCGACTCAACGGCAAGGCGAAACGCGCGCACAACATCTTTGCGCTGCATGAGCGTCACGCTGCATGCGGCCCAGGGTCCCAGCGGCCGAATACCTTCGGGGACTGGCGGATTTTCATCCGGCACTATCGCCGCAAGACGCAGGTTGATTACGTCAATGTCCTGGTTCTGCCGCTGATAGTAGCGCGTGACTTCTTCCATGAGAAATTTTGAGACGCCGTAACCGTCGCGATCAAGGCTGGGATGTTCATCCGGGATGGGCAATTGAACAGGGCGAAAATTCGGGCTTTGCGCCCCGACAAGCGCCGTTGAACTGGCCATGACAAATTTTTTGCACCCTGAATCAATCAGGTAGCGCATCAGGCAGCGCGTGCCCTCAACGTTGACCATCATGCCATCACGTTCAAGGCAACCGCCGGTGACGGCCGCAAGGTGAATGACCGCGTCAATACGATGCTGCTTAAGCTGGCGCAGATCTTCAAAAGAGCCAAAGTCGCCGCGTATCCACGGTGCATCCACTTTCGGCTGGCTGCGGCTCATGCAGATGACGTGATGTTTTTCCTTGAGCGCTTTTGTCAATGCCTGGCCGATAAATCCGCTGGCCCCGGTCACAAGAATGGTACTCACACGAAAACTCCTGAAAAAGGGGTGATCTGAGGAAATCAGGCGGACCATTGAATGATCATGCCGATCACATCAGAATCACCTTTATTGATGCGTTCATACCAGGATGCGGCTTCTGTGCATGTCACGCGATGAGAAATGGCGTGATTCCACGGCAGTCGTCCGGATGACATGTTGTTAATCACGGCGCGGCGATATGCCGGTCCGCCGTCGTCACAGGGGAAAAACATTTTGAGTCGGCGATTGTGCGCCGGAAGAAAGTGCATGTTGACCGGCGCCGAACCATAATTGCCCTGCCAGATGAATTTTCCGAATGTCCGGCACAATTCAATTGCAATATCAATGCATCGCGGCAGGCCGGTGCATTCAAAAACAACATCCGCGCCATCAGGCGTGATCTTTTTAATTTCCTCAACAATATTGCTTTCTTTAGGATTAATGAGGGTCGTGGCTCCCATAAGCCGCGCCAGCTCAAGCGATTTGGGATTGACGTCCACGGCCGTTACCACGCAGCCGCGGCTCACGCATGATGCGATGACGCCTTGTCCGATGAGTCCTGCGCCATAAACAACTACATGTTCGCCGGTGGTGGGGTTTGCCATATCAACGCCAAAATGGCCGACGGCCGGCATGACAAACATGGATGCCAGGTCCATTGGCGCACCGTCGGGCACATGATCCGCGCCGTGCGTGCCGCCGGGGGCCGTGACGATGTGCGAGCAGTGTGTGCCGCATACGCTTGATACGGGTTCTCCTGATTCAAGTTTCATTCCGGAATTTGCGCGATAAAAAACCTTATCGCCAACTTTGTAATCTTTAACGGCCGAGCCTACCTGCTCTACAACACCTGTGCCCATATAGCCGGTGCAGATCGGATAGGGGCCCCAAGAAATTTTGTTGCGGATGAGTGCAAATTCCGTCCCGATGCTGACGCCGGAAAATGATGTACGAATGGCGATTTGTTCTGGCGAAGGATCTGGCACTATGACGGGTTGATAAGAAAAATGTTGTTTTTCATCACAAACTAGAGCGTGCGCTTTCATGGTAAGTCCTGTAAATACGACAAACGACAAAAATGACCTTTAATGACACTATACAGGATGATCACTTCTTAAAAATAAGATAATTATGATAAAATATGGACAAAAATGATAAATATTAAGCCAATAGGTACTGCATCATGATGTGGCGAAAATTCTCACTGATTGCGGAAATGTTTTTTGGAAAAATGAGTATCAAAAAAAACGGCCGGCGAATTTGCCGGCCGTTTTTGGTGGTTGTTTATGCTCAGGCTTTGGTGGCTGCGTGTGGTTCCTGAGGGGTGGGATTTGCTGGCTGCTCGGGTTGTTGCTCTTCTTCAAGTTTGCCGTACTCAATGATGCGTCCCTTGCGGCGCTGACTGTCAAAATAAACGCTTGCCGCACAACCGAGCGAGCCTATCATAAAGATATACAGATAACCGCTCATATAGTCATATTTGCCGGCCGGGGCAAAATAGGCCGAATAACCCTTGACCCACAGACCCACGCCGTTAATGACCACAAGGCTCATGGCTCCCTTTACAAACAGCATGCCGGCATTAAGCGTGCCCATCTGGTTGCGCGGAGCGTAATCAAAAAACAGCGGCTCAAGCGCCAGGCCCGCCAGCGCATCAACCAGAGAATTAGCAAGATTGAACAGAATAATGGCCGTGGGAGACGGAATATGATTCGGCGCAAGAAAAGCCACAAACAGCCAGTAAACAAGCGGATGAAGCGTTGATAAAAATAAACCGATTTGAAAAATTCTGAAGCGGTCATAGCGATCGGCAATCAACGCCACCAGCGGCATAACAAGTACGATCTGAAGGACCATCGCCAGGCTTGTCATTTTGCCCATCAGGTCTTTGCTGTAGCCGAATTGCTCGGTAATCAGCAGGCCGTTGAGCTGCGCCAATCCGGTTGTTAATGCGACGGAGCAGAATACCAGCATATACACCATGCGCCACTGGCGATTGCCGAATATGGCGCCGAGATATTTACCGGGAGAAAATTTTTCGGGCGGTAATTGCGTTTTTGGCTTTTCTTCCTTGACGTTGAAAATCAGGTGCGCCACGACGGAAAGCACCATGGCCGCGCCGAGAAAGTAAATCAACTGTTCGCCGGTGATTTTCAGCCCCATGCCCTTGATGCTTAAATTGTAGATGGCGTCAAACTGGCCGATCATGACATAATTAAACAGCAGGATTGCGCCGATGATCATCAGCCTTTTGATGACCGTGGCGCGGCCGCGCTGATGCATGGGCACAACTTCGTAAAAAAGCGGACTCCAGGGGCCGACGTATCCGAAATCAACAGCCACCTGATAAACGATGATCACGCCTGTGAGTATCCAGATGCTGGGCGCAAGCGGCGTGGCGATCAGCGCCAGCGCCAGTACGCCCCATGCGGGAATCATAAAGACTTTGCGCCGGCCCCAGCGCGTCCAGATGCGGTCGCTTTTCCACGCGGCGTATGGCGAAATCAAAAATGTAAATGCGATATTGAGGCTGCCGAGAAAAGTAATCAGCGCGGGATCTGACACGAATTTTTTCATCGTGAACGTCAGGGCGATGCTTGTGCATTGATCGACATAGCTGAATACGGATGATGTGGTGGTGAGCAGAAAAATCCATAACCACGGTACTCTCTGCTGCTGGGTACGAATCACAACAAAAACCTCCAGATTATTTCCTGATAATGGTGAGAATCGCAGGTGTCCTGGGCGGCAGGCTCAAATCAATCTGCTGTCCGCGAGATGTAATTTCCACGGTGTTTTCCGCAATTATTCTCTGTTTTTCTTCGGCCGGTATATCGGTATGCTTAAGAGCAAGCTGATATGTTCCCGGTTGTAATCTCCATATGCGCGGTTGAAGTTTTAGCGTGCTGTCGGAAAAACTGTAAAGCCGTACTACGAGCGATGTCGGGGATGCTTTTTCTACAAGAGCCGCAAGTTGCCCCTGCGTTCCTGCCCATGTGATCTGGTATGTGGGCCAAAGTATTTCACCGCCGCGCAAATCACGGGGCGATGTTGTAACGCCGGTTGCCATTGCGTCAATGATCAGCGAGCCGCAAACATAGATGCGATCCGTTGATTGCACCATCGTTGTGCGTAACTCAGGGTTGCTGTTCATTTCAGCAAGATCCACTTTGAGTTTATCAATCAGCGGCGCGAGCGCCACGGCGGAATTTTCAGATTGAGCGGCACGTGATGCAAGAATCATAAAACGGCTGTGCGGCGGGGCGATTCGCAACAGCACGTCATCATACGCCATGTTACCAGTCAACACGCGGTAATTGGCGCCGGCCATGCCGATCATATTGGCTCCGGCACGCAGCGCCCAATCAGCGCTTCCTTTGGGATATTTGTCGGCATCCATATCATTATTTTGAATCTTTGCCAGCGCATCAAGCGCATATTCAACAGGCTCAAGAAATGTTCGGTCTCCGGATAATTCATACGCGGCCAACAGCAGGTCATACACGTGTTCTGAGTAACCGCCGGGATATTCAAAGCTCCAGTAACCGGGAAATACCCAGCTTGTCGGTGCCATCAAGTGGCCGTCGGATTGTTCAAGACGCGCTTTCTGGTGGCCCCAGCGAATCATCATCGGCACGATTCCGCGCGGCTTGCCGTCATATTCATTCATGATTGCGTCGCGCCAGCTTCGCGCATAAGCAATCAATAATTCATCAAGTTCCTTATCTTTGCCCTGGTTGGCCCATGCGCCCCAAAGCAACGGCCGGATGGCCCGCAGGTTATAGGGAACATCGCCTTCGCGATCCACGGCCGTTGCGCTCAAAAAATGTCCCTTGAACATGCGTTGTCCCTGGGGATCAAGACCTGTCCACGTATCACGAAATACGGACTTCATGATTGTCAGGCGATCAATAGTCTTGCTGAATTCAGGCGTGCCGAACCCAATGAGCGCACGCATGGGCTGCGAGTCGCTGATATCTTCAGACGAATGCTCAACATCCTGAAGCGTCAGCGCATAACCTTTGCCGCGCGTAGAGCGCCACGCCGCATCTGACAGGCGCAGAAATCCCTCTTTTGTTGTTTGATCATCCGCCAGCGTTATGCCGATGCTCCACCAGCGCAGGGCCTCAACATCATCGCCCAGACCGCCGCCCAAAAGGCCGTTGGCGTCCATGCGTTTTTCGACCCAGTAATGAATTGTATCGACGATGCGCGTCATCAGTTCATACTGAAGAGCGGCCCACTGCGGCGCATTTGCCGGCGCCTGCCATGTCGTAGTTACCGGAAGTTTTTCACCCAGCATAATTCGCGCGATTCTGAATGCGGGCCAAATCTCCTTGATCTGGCGAAAAATCGCGCCGGGCGCGGCAAATGCTTCCGGACCTGATTTGGGAAGGTACGAATCGGATGTCGGGCCGAAGGCTGACATTTGCACGCCGGTTTGCCAGATGGCCGCGGCCGCGATAAATCGCGCCTGCCAGTATTCGGGATCTTCAGGCCTGATCGCCATACCCTGATTGGCCACCTGTAACAATAGTTGTAATTTGACGCCGTATACGACTTCGTCTCCGCGATCGTCCGTATATCCGATGGTGGCATGGCGAACTTTTTCCGTTGAATCAAAAAGCCACTGCGCCGATGCGTTCTTCGGATTATCGCGCAAAATAGATATCAGCAACTGGCGTATCTGCCAGGCAATGGCGATGTCGTCCTGATCCGGCAGATGAGGCTTGCCGAGTATGCATGCCAGAGTGCTTGCCTTAATCAGCGGATCGGTTATTGAATCCGCGGCCCTGGCGGCATCAGCAAGACGGTCTTCCGCCAGCAGCTTTGTTATTGTGGCCAAAGCTTCAGGCGCTTTGCCGTCGCCTTGCCAGGCCAACGCAGATCCCTGCCAGATCACCGGCGCAGGAACATACGGCAGCACCACGATGTTTTGAATCGGTAACCCGCCGCCACCAGTACTCTGTCCTGTAAGGATGAGCCCTTTGTTTTGTTCAATACGTATTTTGTTCCGGACAATACGATGCGGGATATTTCCACGATAAATATTTCCCTTCATCCGCAGATCGGAACCAAGCTCGACATCATTGACCGATATGCGTTGAATGGCCGAGGAATTATTGCTATCGCCAAGACCGACCGAGACCCAGTATTCGCCATCCGGGATATCGGCCCGGAATAATTCACCATCAGGAACCGTCACTCCTCCGCGCATGAGAGCGCTGTGAATTTTATATGTATTTTTGGCAAAAGCCTGATCGGGCGCGTAATCAAATCGGCCCGGCGAATACCATGAATTAAATTCACCAAGCGGCGTTTTGAGCCAGCCATAGCCTTGCGTTGCGGTGTACATATCGCTTGCGCCAAGCCTTATGGCGCCGGCCTGAATCGGCGCGTTTGCCGGCCCGGCGTCAAAAATCCATGACGGATTGCCGGTCTTTGTAAAAGAGGCCGGTTTTGGTTCCGCAGGCGTATAGGTTCTGGCGTCGCGAGAAATGCGTATGGCCGCAATCGCGCTGCCGCGAAACTGGCTGCTTGTTGATCCCACTTCGCCGGCGGTCAATCCTTTTCCCGGCAATACAACTTCGCCAGTGCTGATGCTTTTTTCAAATACTTTTCTATTGTTGACGTAAAGTGCAAAAACCTTATTTCCGTCAAAAGTCAGACTTGTTGTATAAAAATCATCAAAGCGAACCGGACCTATATCCGCCGAATGATAAATATCATAAGCGGTCATATTCTCGTTTTGAATTTTACCATCCGCCGTTTTGACCGGTATACGCAATTGCATTGATCCTGGTCCGCGATGCAGAAAATTCATCTGCAAAGGTGCAGTCTGGCTGTTGGCTGCTTCGCCAATCTGCATTCCCATGCCGCCGGCGGATGCTGAGCGCCAGAGAATATCCACCGTAAACGCGCCCCGAATGGCAAGATCCGGAACGGATACGCAGGTTCGGTTGTTTTTATCTCCGGTCGATATTGCCCTTGCCGCCGAATGATAGGCAGGTTGAATTTCCTGCGGAGAGATCAATTCCCAATTACCCGTCAGTTTACCTTTGCCTGATTGTCCGGTTGTGTCAGCAACTATACCGCTGCTGATTGCTTCTTGCGTTAATTCATAGATGGCGGATGTTTGTTCGTCTGCGGCAAACCGTGCGATAGGCGCGGGGGGCGTGAGGATATTGGCGCACAGCAACCCGGTCCCAGCCAGAATACAAAATGCCGCCAATGCCTGACGTATGAGCCTGATTGATGATAGTGGTGTTATCATTTCTGTGGATTATCCATATTGACGCAATAAACGAATGATCTTCCGAATACGCCACACAAATATTAATTGGGCAGTGACGTATCATCAAAATCACGGGAAGCAAAGGCTTCTTATGCATGTATTGCATGCGGCCAGGCAAATATAATATGGCTTGTTCCGAACGCTCAATACATCACGACATAACGCAGGCAGTTGCCTTTGGTATAGTCGCCCCAATTATTAAAAACAGCTTGTTGCAGAAACTCCACGTGGCCATCCAGAAAAACGGCGTTGGCCGTGCGGCCGGGCATTTTATCATATTGACCGATATAAACCGGATCACAGTTATGCCGGCCGGCCACAACATATTCACCGATATAAACGCTGCGCGATTGGTTGGGCGTATTGATCGTGCGATATCCGGTGGTGGTGCCGATCTTGGTTGTGGTATCCGCAAAGAGTATTTTCTCGCTAGGCCCGGCCACGCTTGTCAGTTTCAGCGGACGGGGCACCAGATCGCTGCCATCCCAGCGGCTGTAGCAGTAAACATTCATGCCGTAACCGACCGCCTGATGTATGCCGGTATTGGAGTTGACGGAACCGGAATCCGGACAGCGCCCGATTTTCGCCCAAGTATCATTGTTAAACCGGCCGTCAGCATTATTGATGTAATAAGGAATGCGCCGCCGATCAATATATTCCGCGGACCATGAACTGCTGTCCGTATCATAGAGCCACCAGTAGCTGTCCATCAGCATATTGTCGGATTCCGCGCTGTAGAGCATCATGGCCGCGCCCATCTGGCGCAGATTGCTTTGGCATTGCACCATCCTGGCCTGTTTGCGGGCACGGGCAAGCGCCGGCATCAGCATTGCCATAAGTACAACTATGATGGCAACAACAACCAGCAATTCAATCAGCGTAAATGCCCGACGGTTTTGCATGGCATTCCCTTTTTGAAGTGTTTCCGAGAAGACCTGAGAAAAATGACTGCTGAACCGTTATGTCGGATAAACCATGCTCCGGGCCAGCCGGCGGCGCACGCCATCCGATTCCCGTTACAAAACGGATCGGCTTTCCGCCGAATGATTCATCCGTCTTTGCACATTGACCGCATGACGGACGGATTCCCGTTCAATCAGGCGCGCGGGAAACAGATAGCGCTGCTCATTAGCCGAATCCCAGGCCGCCCTTGTGGTCAGCAATTCAAGCGTGCGATGGGCAATTTGTTCAAGCGGATGTTCAAGACTTGTCAGCAGTACGCCAAAAGCCTCATCGCGCGCTTCGTCACCAAAACCTACAATAGATACTTCTTCCGGAACACGGATGTTGTGTTCATGCAGCGCGCGCATGGCGCCCCATGCCAGTTCATCGCGTGTGGCGAAAATGGCGGTAAAATCACGCCCGAATTTTTCCAGGTAATTGTTGATTGCCTGATACCCTGCATCGCGGCTCTGCTCGGCCAGACGCATGCTGAGCACCTGATGTCCTTTGGCTTCAATGCCCGCGGAATGCAGTGCGTTAAAATAACCATTGAGGCGTTCGCGATGCGTCATGCCGCCAGGTTCAAACGCGCCGACGATTAAAATAGAGCTGTGGCCTTTGTCAATCAGGTGGCGTGTTGCCAGATAGCCTGATTGTCCATGATCCGTGGCGACGCAGGGAATGCCTACGCCGAAAAGCGGATTATCAACGGCCACGATGCGTACGCCGGAAGCCACCAGTGTGCGGATCAGTTCATGGTATTCCTGATTGAAAAGATTCCCGATGGTCGGGAATGTGATGATTTTGGTAATGCCAGAGCGCCAGAGTTGCAGCAGATAAGCCTTTTCGTCTTCAG
Organism: uncultured Phycisphaeraceae bacterium; assembly: GCA_964610975.1. Lineage (GTDB taxonomy): Bacteria > Planctomycetota > Phycisphaerae > WQYP01 > WQYP01 > CAZSYN01. The sequence continues at coordinate 84,206 of CAZSYN010000012.1, read as the reverse complement.
GCGATTCATTGCTGCATTTAAGGACCAGGTTGATATCGCGGGCCTGATTATCAGCCTGCAACGCGCCCAAAACGCGCGAATGCCAACTGATGTTGGCCAGTTGGCGGATCACCACGCCGATGGTGGACGCCATCGGGCTTTCCTCTTCCGGCTGCGTGACGGACCGGCGCAAATAAGTGCCATCGCCCGGACGGCTCTCAATGACACCCTGATGCACATACCCGGCCAGCACATTACGCAAAGTGGGGCGGCTTGTCCCCAGCATCCGCGCCAGTGCGTGCTCACCCGGAAGACGTTCGCCCACCGGCATGGTTGCCAGCAGGGCCTGAACCCGGGCGGAAATAGATGTTTTGACATCAATGGCCATATGCGTGAAGTCCGTGAGAATTTATGAAATGATGACCTGTTTGACAATTATACACTTAAAAGGTCGTTGCGTCAAGCGGAACGGAAATCGATAAAGTCCCGTAACGTCCCGTTCCGCTTGATGTTAAATCACAATGAATTGCGATTGCGGCGCAGAATTAACAATGACGATGCGCTTAGCAATCCCAGGCTTGATAGTTCCGGCACTGCATACAAGCTGTTTACCAGGTTATCAAATTGAGTTTCAGAACTCGTATACTGATCCGTCCACTGAAAATACGCGATCTTGCCTTCGGCATTTTCCAAAAGAGACCCGTCCTGTTTTTTTCTCACGCCAATAGCGAATGTTGTGGTAATATCGCTGCCATCGGCAACTGCTGTTGCTGATTCAGCATAATGGTTTGTCCCTGTTGAGGAATCTGATGTCAGTTCCTGCCAGAACAGCGTGATATTGTCGGCCGATGTCCACGATGCGGCAATCACATACCATTTGCTGGTATCCCACGTCGGGGCGGCAATAGAGACAGAACCCTTTAATCTGTCTCCCTGTCCCAACTCCAATTGAATTTTATTATCCGTTGTTGTGTACAGGAAAATCCCCGAGTTAGTCGTTCCGTTGGCATTGGCGGAAAATAATGCATGGCGCGCCGTGCCCATACTGGCATTATTGGGCTGATACACGAATAAAATTGTGGACGTGCCAAAATACGAAGTTGAGTATCCCGTGGTGCCCGAAACATAATCCCGATATTCGGCGTTATTGCCGCTGCCGGCGTCGGTATCTTTCATCACGATGCCGCTGGTATCGCTTGAGTTGGCACGTGGTATGCTCAGGTAGCCATTACTTACGCCGGAAATAAAATTGCTTGAGCCGCCCGGCAAACTGGTGATGGCTCCGGTCACAACGGCTGCGGTTCCGTTCAGCGTGGCCGTGTTTGAGACGTTGCCGGCTTTTGTTGCGGAGGCTGTTACGTCAGAGCCACTTGCGGTTGAATTGAAGTTAAATTCAAGCAATGTTGCCGCTGATGCCGTCGCGGCCAGCACGCTAACAGATAGTAATGCCGCCGCAAACGCCGCATGCCGAGAACCCATTTGTGAGATCGCAATACTATTTCTCATAAATCCTCCACGATTGGTTGACGTACTCTTATCAACTCCCCAAAACCACCAGCATCGCACGTGCAACGCCGCAGCGGTTATGCAAGAAAATCACTGAGCATTAAAAGTTGCATGCGCTGGCCGTCATGATTGCAGTTGACCAGCAGCTTATTGCCTTCCGGTGACCAGACCGGATGCGGATTGGCGCGAAGAATCGTAGTCGGATCGTAGCCGCTCTGCGCCTTGACGCGATGACACAGCCGCGCAATCTCGTGCACCACGCCGGTATCACTGTGAATCAGATAAATAGGGCACTGCGCACCGTCGGCTGTGTACGCGTCGGTTGCAATCCACTTGCCATCCGGCGAAACCACCGGGTGGCCCGCGCCTTCAATCGGCTGATCAACCACGCGCGTATCCTGGCCGCTTTGTGTGTCAACATACACCAACCAGCGATTATCAGAACCATCAAGCGGCTTTTTGATATTCAGAATGCGTTTGCCGTCGGGCATCCACTGCGGATGGCCTGAAATACGATTACCCAGCGAACGAATTTCGCCGGTTTGCAGGTTCACAATTAAAAATGAGCCCCAGTTTTCGTTGCCGTTTGGGTGCGTGGGCCAGGGCCTGGTGAGTTTTTCAAATTTTACAAATAGCGCAGATTCAGTGGCATTTGCCACCGGATGACTGAATCTGTAATGATGATGCGGATCATGAAATTCCGGTTGTGTTGCCGCCTCGGCCTGCTCAAGCGTTATTATTTTTTCCGTCTGCCCGCCGGCGAGGTCAAGTCTGCAAACCGCGGCGGATTTTGAATCACTGACCACTGCATACGCGCGTTTCCCATCAGCGGTAATATGCCGAACTTCCGTGAGTGCGCCCGGCGTGCAGATGCGCGTGGCATTTGCCGCCACGTCTGTAATGCAGAACTGATCCTCCGGCCCAACTCCGCTGCGGTATACCACGGCGCTATCACCCAGCGCCCATTGTTGCCAGGCTGCGCAATGGTAATCATATTGATCGGAGTGGCCGACGATCCGGTCTGTTCCTTTTTCCAGATCACGGACGATGACTGCGCCCGGCTTGCCGGTCTCAAAACCTAAAAACAACAGGCGTTTTCCGGCGTGATCCCAGGGGCAAAGCCCCTGATAGCTGTGCACCGTGTGCGTAAATCCCGCATCAATCGGGGTTATGGTTGCTGAATGTATATTCTGCTTCGTCATGGTCTACTGTATTTCCGAATGAACACGTTTTGAAAAATCCGTACCAGTTTTTGCTTCTACATCATTTGTTCTTACTTGTGGCCGTCAATTTGATTGAGCAACCATGCCGGGCCGTAATCTTTCAGCAATGCGTCGCTGTTTTTCCACCCGTCAAACAGATCAATATCCGCAAGTGTTTTTCCATTGACCGACAGATTCAGGCACAGCGGCGTGCGGCGCTGAACCGTCATTGTTGATCCGTCTGCGAGCACAAAACGAATCATGTCCTGCGGCTGCCATTGATTCAGAGGTGCGAGCCGCGGCTGATTTTTCTGCCAGAAACGCTCAAGGGCAAATTCGCCATAGCTGTAATCATTGAAGATTTTGCCTTCAGAACGTATGCCGGCCTTAATATTCTCTTTTTGTTTTGATCTGATTTCCGCCATTGAGTCCCACGGGGCGGCGTCCATGAACATCTGAAAATTACCTTCAGAACTGAATATCGCGGCGCGCTGAATTGTTGCCCATGTATGCAGCGCCTGGGCGACACGATTGGCGACAGCCGCATTGGGATCGCCCTTGTTTGCGCCCATAAGTGGTGACGCAGCGCCCAGATGCGGATAGGCTCGCACATAGGGCGCAATCACCAGCGTATCAAGGCTCGGGGCGCCGATTTCCCGCATACCGGCAAAACGTTTGGCGGTAACTTCAGGATCAAATTTCAATTTCTTTTTCGCTTCCGCCGCGGCCGTCGTGGGATAGCGCGCGGTCAGCTCTTTACGGAGCTCGTTGGCTTTATCAAGATCGTCGCCAAGCTGAAGCTCAATCATGGTATCAACCATGATTCCGTTAAGCCGGGAGACTGTTGAGAGGCCGCGGACAAGCTGCGCGGCATCCACGTATCCCATATAACCTTCGCCCGGTTTATCTTCCGTTGCGATGGCCACATGCGAAAGGCCGTTCTCATCAAGTGTGCGGCGGAGCAGTTTATAAAACTCGCGCAACCCCTGCTGGCTGTTCATGCCGTAGCGTTCAGCGCCTTCAGGCCACACGGCCGGGACATCAAGATGAATGGCGTCCGCGCCGGTGGCGCGAATGGCGCCGAGAATCTCGGCCACCTTCATATAGCGCCAACCTTCATACGCCGGCGACATGTGATAGCCGGTCATGCGGCTGGGCAGTCCCAGTTGCTTAAGCATGTTGACGGTGCCGAACTCTTTATTGCTTTGTATCACCGGCATGCGGCGAAGAAAATCATAGCCGACGCCCCAGGGCAGTTTGCCTTCCGTATCACCAACGGCGCGGGGACGTTTGGGATTGCTGGCAAGATCCCATTGGTCTTGTGTCTGAACATAGCGGCCAAAAAACGGGCTGGCATCCTGCACCAGGTGGTTGTGAAAATGCAGCATGACGTGAAAACCGCGCTGGCGCGCTTTATTCACGGCCAGTTCAAAAAACGGATCAACTGAATATTCCGGGAACATGGTGTCATGGCCGTAATAGCGCCACCAGTTGACGTAAAACATCGTCTTGTCGGGATCAAGCACTTTGGCCGCGTTATCAAGCCACTGGTCCACAAGCTTGAGATTCTTTTCCCAGTTTTTGGTGTAGTCTTTTTTATCAGGGCTGCCGGAGAAACCCATGACAGGTGACGTAAACGGCGCACGGACAAACGTGTACCCGAGGTTCTCAATCCACGCGGTGGGGCGCTTGGCGAGAGGCTTAAGGTCATAGGCCTGAGTCAGGTAATCACGCATGATCTGCGCCGCGTTATTGATGCCGCCGGCATACTGAACAATCACCCATTTACTGCCGGAATAATGTTGACTCCATGGCGGAGAGGCTATTGAGCGATTGGTGATGACGACTTCTTTTGGAAAATTGCTTTTTTCAAGTTCAATGGCGTTAAAATGATCAAGGTTCGGGTCGTTGACGTAAATCAGCAGGCCGCCGGCATTTCCCTGTATGACATAAAAACGCATGCGCCACTGATGGCTTGAGAGAATGGCCAGACGATTGTCAAAGTAATAATTTCTGCCGATGGCGCCGTCCGGTTTTTCGGAATCTTTGGCGATCAATTGCGGCGTTAAGAACGTGGGCCAGTAGGATGCGTCAATCTGGTCAAGCGGAAGACGCATTGACCACTGAACGGCATGCGCATCGCCGCCGGATACGTCAAGATCCTGCTGTATCACAAGCGTTTGTGATTGCGGAGATGAGAGCTTGACTGACCAGTCCGCCGGTTTGGTCTCCTGTTTATACCCGGGAATGAACCATGCGCCGGGCTGATATACGGAAGATAATTCTGCGGCATTGGCCGGTTTGCCAAAATCAATGGCTTCGCCAGTACGCTTGTTAACCCAGCGCGTCAGCCACCCGTCCTGCATCTGTACCTGAAAGTCTGCGTTATCAATTTGCGCACTACGAGATCCGGCCGCGCTTTGCGCATGAACCAGGCCTGACGGCAGCCATGACATGAACGCTGCGGCGATATATACACAACACCGTGATGCGGAGAATGCGGGCTTTCTCACTTACAGATCCCCTTTGTGACGTCTTGGCACACTATGCTTTGCGCGACAGATAGATGAACGAAACACCCAATGACAGGATATACGATAGTGCTAATGATTAGTTGTATTACAAATATACATTACATTTGTGATTGTGCAAACGGAAAATGATAATTCGCTATATTATGCACAACAATGGCCTTTTTTGATGTAGTCGGGATGTTTTGTTATGGCAAACGCTATAATTTTATAAAAGCGATGATTGCGTGTTATGCTCTTGCTTGAAGTTATGTAAAATATTTATTAATAATAAGATACGTATTTTATATGGTGGCGATATGGGGTGCTGCTGATGGTGTGTGGATATCACTGGTATTATGATCAAATGGAAAGTTGCTTGACATTATGACCTGTTGGGCTATGTTTGAAATAAAGATAGCATGGATGTGTTGGTTAATGTGCTGGTTGCGATCATTTCTGAAAGCAGTGCCATGAAATCAATCATTTTGGCGGTATGTGTATTCCTTTTTTCCTGGTCATCCGTGTTGCGTGCTGATGCGCCGGCGACTCAGGCCGCGCCGGAAATTGCTTATGAGCAGGTGAATGTTTCCGGCGGGCCGTGGAAAATCTGGTTTAAACAGCACCTTGTTGACCGTGGCAACTATACACTCAAACTGACCTTGCTTGAAATTGCCAGCCCCAAAATCAAAGTGGCATTTATCACGGACAATACCTGGTGTGTATATCGCATCATGCATGCGGAGCGCATGATGAACAGCCCGACCGGCGGAACCGGCACCGTGGTTCACTGGGATGGCAAACCCGTTGGTACAGTGCATGGCGGTGAAGTGGTTCAGGATGTGGCGCTGAGTGTTGACGGTAACACAATCCCGCTTCTGGGTAATCAAAAACCTGTCTTTGACCGCAAAGCGATCTGGAGCGGCGGCAAAATCATTTTGAAAAAAACGTCCCTTATCGGGCCTTTTAAGCATGAAGCGGAATTTGAGTTCGGCGCGGACCAGTCCTCTTATGCGGCCACGCATCGCTATGAAGTCGTCACACAGATCACGCCGGAGCGATTTAAGGGTTACCGGTATGTGTTCATGCAGATGATGCCGCCGGAATTTAGCGAGTGGGTGCGTTTTGGCGCGGATGACAAGGCCGTTTCTGGCCAGTTGCTATTACCTGACGAAAAAGCGAAGACCAGAGATCGGGCCATATGGAATGAGCGTGTGCGTGCAGTGGCCTGCTATGCGCCTGATTGGCAGGCCGGCATTGTGTATGCATATCCGGAGCTTTATGAGGGATTGAGCCATCTGGTTGACCGTGGCCGCAAGGATCGCAAATATCGCGGGATTCTGTTTACCAAAGACAAATATGACGTTGGCGAAAAGCTTGAGTGGCGCATGCGCTGCACGGTTTTTGACGCCGCGGCGGATCAATGGCGGAGTAAATCCGAAACGCTTGCCAGGCAACCTTAAAAATAAATAAAACCAAAAGAGCCAGATCCTCAAGATCTGGCTCTTTTGGTTTATATCACGGTGTTTTTCCCATGTCGCGATGAATAATCATGATGCGTGATGAATTTTAAGAATAGGCTTTGCGCCGGCGTTTGAGCAACGCGCCCGCGCCGGCAATGGCCACGATGGCGGCCGTGGCCGGTTCCGGCACAGCGCCGGCGGCGATGGCGGTATTTGGCGTTGATTCGTAAGCCCATGAGACGATGGTGGGGGTGGCGGAATGTTCACTGCTAAAGTTTAATCCTACCCATCCATAATGAAGTTCACCGCCACTATCCAGGAATTTCAGGCCTATATAACCGATACCGGAGCTATAGGAAAACGGATAGTATGAAGTTGATTCGGCGGAAATTGTATAATTTGACCGTGAATCTGAACCGAAGGTTCCTGTTGTGCTGTTGATTGTCTCACCCTCGGCAAGTTTGGCGACAACACTGGAGCTATATGTCCTGATTGTCTGGCCGTGAGCAGGAACATAGGCCTCAAGGAAGAGATATGTACTGTTGTCGTTTCTGGTTCTCGTGGAGGTGAGAAATGCGATATCCCAGCCTGAATTATTTGCATCGTGGCCGGATGAAGCGTAATAACCATAAGTAGTCGTATATATCGTACTTTTTTCAATATTGATTGAAATCGCATCGTTGGCATGCAGGATGATGTTTTTTTCACCACTGTAAACAACGGCGGCCTGCGATGTGGCGGCGCAGGTTAACAGGCCAAGCGCAATTGCGTATGGCGTCATCGCTTTGCAATAAGCAGATGATGAGCGTTGCTTAAATACGGATGATTGACGAATAAGTGTCAGTTTCAAGCGAGTTCCTTTCCCTTTTATCGATATAACAATGAATACTGTAATAAGATCAATTGCAATGTTAATTAGCAATAATGATGCCAAAAACGAAAAGCGATATCGTGGCGGCTCATCTGTAGTAGAGTGGAGGTATTCAGAAACCGCATGTTAAGCCTGCTTGTTCAGGCCCTCTCTTGCTTTCTCGCTTCGGAATCAATCACAATGATGCCATGATGGTTACAGCGGTATCAGTGGGGTTTAACAACGGGTGTTATCCGGCAGCCATGCATTTTTGTTCTGTTGAATGCTCAGCAGAACTTTTCCTCCGGACAACACTCTACAAAAGGATGATTATTAATTCAATAAAATTTTCATGAAGTTTTTCATAGTTGATATTTAATTGCTGTACATCTTATTGTGATCAGATCTTTTAGCGTCTTAAAAATATAATTTGAAAATAATGAATCACGGCAGGATCTTTATAAACAAAAAGACCAATGCCGATCGGATGAGACGGATAAGATTCGTAGTAGAAATACAATTCAAAATGGAGCAAGCATAAAAATAATAAAAAAAGGATATATGTGTGTCATTACGAATCGCACATGTTGATAAGGTCTTTTATCAATGTCAGGATCAAAAAATAACTTTAAATATAATTAAATGTGACTGTCCCACTAATATGTATATTACATAGGCAAAATATGTAAGCATGGGTCTGCAATTGCTTAATGTTCTTGCGGTAAAAAGCATGCGGAGCGAACAGTCTCGCTGAATTAAGGCTGCTATTGCTGAATTTGTGGCTATGGCATGATGTTTGCCTGAGAAGTTCACTGACGATTGCGGCTATTTGAAAATAGAATATGCGGGATCAATCAGGAGCGTTACCTGCCGGATCCCTTTTTGGCCGGCGTTGCCTGCTGCGGAAGTTTGTAAACCACCGCAATGCGGACCATCGCATTCAAAATGGGATAAGCCATTTTCATTCGATAAACATCAAATTCATCGGCGTCCCATCCCTGAGCTTTGCAGGCCAGGCGCGCAAGGTCCGGATAACGCGGGATGTCATTGCTGAATGTGCAGTCGGCGCCGGAGCCGATGTATTGAATTTCCTCATAGACGGGGAATTGAAATGACATATCCGTTGAAGGAGTGCGCTCACCGATGACGGGCCGGTAAACTTCAAGCTTAAGCGACGGCGTGCCCAGTGAAGGGCGGTGAACCATGAGCGTCATCACAAGTGTTTCGGTGGGGGTTGACGTTAATACGCCGACGGAACCGGAATTCGGAACATCGGCGCGATGGGGAAAATAGCCGGCGAAAGTGAGATCCACCGCGCTGTTGCGTCCGATAGAGCGGCCTTCGACATCAACGTGATTCATGCCGCCGGGTGTCTCAACGGTTTTAAGGGAAGGCAATGGCGAAGAACAAAATTCAGGAAGTATCGGGGCGCCGTATTTGCGTGCCGCGGCCGGATCAAGGGACTGATTGGCGATGCGGGTGATGTCCTGGTCGTTATGTCTGGCATAGCTGTAAACGCGCAATGTGCTTTCCGGGCGAAGCCGGTGAAAAGAGACTTTGCTGGTGATCGCGCAAACGTCAGGGCCTGTTCCGGCAGAGGAGAGTTTGTGAATAATAAAATACCCAGTGGCGCGGCTCTGCGAGCCCCATACTTTGCTTTCGGCTTTGAATGCCGCTTTGCGATTGGCTATTTCTTCTTTGGCGCGTGAATCGGCCGGTGAGAGACCGGCGATGAGCGCATCAAATTCCGCGCGATCCTGGGCATGCACGCAAACAATGCGGTTAAAGGATTCTATCGCGTTACGCACCGCGCTGATGCGTTCTGAAGGAATGCCAAAACGCGCGGCCGCGGCAAGGAATCTTGCCAGTGACGGCGGGCCGGGCACGTAGCGCGCAGCGGCAAGCGGGCTTTCTGCATTGATAATCGCGTATATTTGCCAGATCAGTTTTTTATCAAGGCCCCAGGCATTGCGTAAATCCGTGGGGCGGCGAATGGCCGGCGGCAGCGCGGAAAGCAGATCGCTGATGGAGCGGCAAACCACGCCCATGGCCGCGGTAACTTCATGCTCGAAGATTGTGTTGCTTTGCGAAGGCGATAGTTTTGTTATGTTCATAACGTCTGGCATCCGGTAATGATGAGCCTGATAACTGTGATGAATGTAACATCTCAAGGGAAAAAAGCCAGAAGTCTTAAGTTGAATTACTTCATGAAGTTTTTCGCTTGTTAATTCGTGAAGTTTTGAATATTCTATCAAAAGAAGGAAACGAGGGGAAAGTCATGAGAAACGTAGAGGGCACTGCAAAGGTGCAAGATGAGATGTGATGAAAATCCCGCCTCAAAAAAGTCAGTAATCGGCAGAATGGGATTTACGATTATTGAATTGCTTGTGTCAGTAGCAATTATTGCATTGTTAATGGCTATACTGATACCGACTCTCAGTCGTGTAAAAGGGCAGGGGAAGGCGACCAAGTGCGCGGCGAATCTGCACGGCATCGGTCAAAGTTCGCAGCTTTACATTGCGGACTATAACGGCTGGGTTGGCACCGGCACAGGAGAATTGGCGCCGTATAACGCCATTTATCAGAATCGCACGGCCAGCGGCGTAAAGGCGACGAGCGGTGATCGCCTGATGCTTTGTCCTGAAACTCTTGTAGAGGGAATCTACTACCCCAGCTCAAGCCAGCCGATGAATTACGCATTTAATTCCGGGAGGATACTTGTCGGCCAGGCCGGGATTATTTATGCATCCAGTACGGGCCGGAAGAAATTCAGCGAGTTTGCCCGTCCCGGCGAAACATGGTATTCGGCCGATTCCGCCCAGCTCATGACAAGCGGAAAAAACACCAGGCTTACGCCGGCGACTTCCGTTCAGCCTCCGTTTGATTCAGAAAGTTCAAGCGCCAAAGTGCCGGTTATGCGGGAGTATCCGCTTTCTGGATCAACCAATTCCGACACTTTATTTCATGGCCGGCACAGCGCGAAGGGATCCGTGCTTTGGTATGACGGCCATGTGACGCTTGAGAAGCCTTACTTATCGGAAAAATGGTCGCAGAATTTCAAGGATCTATACAACCTCGGCCTGTTGACGCCAATTGCGCAGTCAGTCGGACCTGATCAGTTTATCACCCGGCCATACAAAGAACAGGATTATTACTATCTAATGAGATAAAAATATATAAATACAAAAATGTAAAATTTTGCATAAGTTGTAAATATCGGTTTTGTAAAGAAAGGTAGTTGTCTGATTATGCCGTCGTTCAAATATGTATCGTTTGTGGCCGCGTTCGCATGTTCAACCATTTCGCCATTGATGGCGAATGTGGAATTTAATGGTTATGTATCCAATACGGATCCTTCTACATGGCCAACAACCACCGGAAGCGCAATCAAAGCATTGCAGGTCGGTGCTTCGCTTGTGGCCACCAATGGCTCAATCATGATGGCCGGAAGTGATACATCGGCGACGGCCAAGTATGTCACTGTCGGCGGCGTGGGGGTTGGCCAATTTACCGTTGCTGATCATGCAACGATGACGTCCAATTATCTGAATGTCAAAAAAGGGGAAGTGTTAATATCTGGCGGAACATGGAATAGCCTCGGCGCTGTTAAAGTGGGAGCGGGAGGCGGTTCAGTCAGTGCCAAATTAATTGTCGAAAATGGTGGTACGTTTTTGGTCAACGGAAGTATATCAGGCATTTTGACTATCGGTAACAGCACTGATGGCAGCGTCAAAATCACCGGTTCCGGTTCATCAATCACCATAAAAGGTCATGTGACGCAAGGCGGCATTGTCACGCTTGGCGGGCTTAGCGGTGCCAGCGAGTGGGTGAATGGCAATCTGACTGTTACAAATCATGCCAAATTCACCGGCGATGGCACCATGACGATCAACAGCGGATCAAAAGTGATTGTTGATGCCGGCGCGGGCAGTCAGCTAACCATGAGAGATTATTCATCTGAATATATATCTCAAAGTGGTGCGATTACCAATGACGGGACTGTTCGTTTGTTCGCCAGCACGCTTTCGGCGGCCAGTACATACACTCCGCTCTCTGCCACTGTTTATGCTGGTACTACAGGTACTTACGAAGGCGTCGGCGGTGTGTGGAATTCAACCAATCACACTTTTACGGTGAATGCAGCATTGACGGCCTCGGCCGGGCAAACATTGACGGGCATGAATCTTTCCGTCGCGCAGCGCGCCATTTTTACCGGCAGCGGCGGTAAAACGGCAGGCATCAGCCTGCTGGCCGGCGATACGGTGATTGATCTGACAGCCAATGAGGTGACGGGAAATTCTCTTTCGGCGCTGGCCGCACTGGCGGTTGCTGACAATAGCGAAGCTTCGGTGCTGAGTGCGTGGACTTTTACGCCGACCGGCCTAGCAAGCGATAGCCCGGCCGTGCTGACGCTGCAAATCGGTAACGTTGACATCAACAGCCTGCTGGTATGGCAACTCAATGGTGATAGCTGGACCGCATATTCGTCGGATGATTTTGTATACACCAATGGTTATGCCTATTTTGGCATCAGTAACTTTAACAGTTACGCCATCACGGGTGTTGCCGTTCCGGAACCATGCACCATCGGATTGATCGGGCTGGCCGGTTTTGGTTTGTTAATTCGTAAACATAGAGCATCATGAAGATAAAAAAAAGGCCCATTGTGACCGGCTTTTTAATGACGATTCTAAAACAAATCACCGTATCAACATGATGTTCATAAAGCGGATGAATGTGGGTGTGAGTATGAAATTGCATCGTATCAATAAGCAGCAGCCACGTCCTCAATGCGTGGGAGACAATGCGGCAGGCCATGACAGCACGCACATCAGGCCGGGATTTACGCTCATTGAGTTGCTTGTTGTCATAGCCATCATATTGATTCTTGTGGCCATACTTGTGCCGTCCATCAGCGGTGCGCGTGAACAGGCGCAACGTTCACGATGCGCCGCGAATATCAAGGCCATATTGGCCGGTTTTGTTATTTATTCGCAGGAATTTGGCAATACGTATCCTGTGGCCAAGGGGCCTCCGGCATCAACACCCGGCGCCTGGAAATCCTGCAACGCAACCGCCGTCGGTGGGCAAAGTTATTCTGCCGACGAAGTCATCTACGCCTATTACGTGGATAACAGCAGTCCGCGCAGAATCGGAAACACAACCGATTCTGTTGAAGGTTCCGTAACCGGATGTCTCTGGGTCATGGCGTTGCGTCTTCAAATGAATACATCAACATTTATATGCCCGAGCGATACAAAAGCCGGATCGCCGATGATCATGAGCGCCAGCAATGCGACCGGAACATTATACAGAGTCGATTTTACCACATCGTCATCCGCCAACACGCTGAGTTACTCCATCGCCTATCCGTGGGATGCCTCAAGCACGGGCGCAAACGCCGCGCCCGGAAGATGGTGGCGCAATACCGGCATGTCCAGTTTGCCTGTTGTTTCGGACATGGCGCCGGCAAACGGTGAATATTACGGCGATGTGACCATTGATGTGACGATGGGGAATAAAAATACGCCTGAATCCCATAACTCGTTCATACACGCACAGGTCGGCCAGAATGTGGGGTTTGCAGATGGTCACGTGGAATTTGCCAAACGTCCGAATATCGGCCAGAACGGTGACAATATCTGGACCGAAAACGGAACCGGAGGGCCCTCGGCCACGGGTACAGCCATCAATGTGACGGAAAACACTTTTATGACCCCGGCGTATTCAACGATCAATTTAACCAATACCAATTATAACGGCGGCAATGATGACGCTGTTGATGTGGTGATGGTTCCGATACGGGACATTGTTTTTAACCAGTGCAGATAAGTGAGTACGTGGCATGGCTAGTCATGAAGAATCCGCGATTGATGTTAATAAATCGGCTGAACCGGGTACGGAAATATCGTTTGCTGCGGCCGTCAAAGAACGCGTGGCGCAGACTGTAGTCGGCCAGGAAATCGTTATTGAGCGGGTGCTCATTGCTTTACTTACCGGTGGGCATTTGTTGCTTGAGGGGATGCCGGGCCTGGCCAAGACGCTGCTGGTTAATGCGGTTGCGCGCGCCATTGATCTGAAGTTTGGGCGCGTGCAATTTACGATTGATCTGCTGCCGGCGGATATCCTTGGTAGCGAAATTTTGGATATCAAAACAGGCGCCTATCATACGCACAAAGGGCCCGTATTTACCAATCTGCTTTTGGCTGACGAAATCAATCGCGCCGCTCCGAAAGTTCAGGGCGCGCTCCTTGAAGCAATGCAGGAACGCAAAGTTTCAATCGGCGGCCAGTCCTATGCGCTGCCGGTTCCGTTCCTGGTGATTGCCACGCAAAATCCCGTTGAACAGTCCGGCACTTTTGAATTGCCGGAAGCGCAGCTTGATCGTTTTATGATGTGTCATCGGCTGAACTATCCCGATGCGGCCGATGAAAAAATGATCCTGAAAAACACACTGGCGCTGGGTGTTAAACGCGAAGGCGATGCGGCCGTGCCCCGCAATCTTTTTGACAATATTAAGCAGAATGATGCTGTTGCCGGAATTGGTGATCTGCGCAGCGCCATGGAGGCGGTGGGGCAGGTATACGTCAGCGACGTGCTGATGGAGCATGTGATAGAAATGGTGCGCGCAACGCGTTCTGATCCGCGAATGGAATTTGGCGCCAGTCCGCGTGCAAGCATCAGCCTGACCCAGGCCGCGCGGGCTCGGGCGTATCTCAAAGGACGTGATTATGTTGTTCCGGATGATCTTTTTGCACTGGCGGAAGATGTTCTGCTACATCGCATGCGGTTGACATACGCCGCCGCCGCCGACGGATACACAACTGCTGGCATATTACAGGAAATCCTTAAGAAATGTTGAATGATGGACATAAAATAAAAGGAATAATCTGACATATGGCCGCGGCAGTACCACAATTTTCTTCTCTTGATGAGCGCCAGTTCTCGCTGGTTATTGAGAAAATGGCTGATTCCCTGGGATACGGCGCTCAGCGGTCGCCGTTTATCGGCTCAAGCGTGGATTACATGCAGAGCCGCGTATACATCCCGGGCGATTCAGTAAAAAATATGGATTGGCGCATTACGGCGCGCTCCGGAAAGCCATATGTCAAGGAATATGAGGCCAGCAAGCATGTTCCCGTCATGATTGTCGTGGACGACAGCGGCTCTATGATGACAGGGGCTGCCGCGCACACTAAATATGAGTGGGCGATTTTGCTCTCCGGCGCATTGGGGCTCGCTGCGATCCGCCAATTAAGCGCGGCCGGAATGTTCAGTTGCGGGCAGACGGATGCTCCGTTGCGATTTACTCCCAGTCTTTCTCGCGCGCAGGTATATCAGTGGGTGCATCAGTTGCGTCAAATATCAGATGATGCCGCCTGGCGAAAGACGGAACTTTCACAAACGTTACGTGATATGCAGATCAGCGCAGGCGAAAAACATTTGATTGTGATCTTGAGCGATCTGCATGAAAAAAATGTCGCCAGCGCTATTAAGCATACCGCGCAAAAACATGAAGTCATTGTGTTGAGATTGCAGGATCCCGCGGAGCGCGGCCAGATTGGCCAGGGAATATTCCGTATCAGCGAGGCGGAAACAGGCCGTTGTTTCGTGGCCACGGACACGGGAAAAAACGGTCATGATGATTCACTGCTTCAATCATTGAATCTTGCTGGTGTGCGCACGATGACGGTGCATACAGAAACTGATTTTCTTCCCGGCGTGCGGATGTTTCTTCAAAACACTTCTTCATACGGCAGGCGCTGAATGTTCATGATGAAAAAAGACATTCAAATTCTGCTCATGCTGATGATAGCCGCATTGAGTTCTGTTGTACGTGCGGAGATGATCCCCGTCGGGCTTGAGCACAAAATTACGGTGACGATGCCTTCCGGAATCATTGTGGCACCGATTCAGCAGCAATCTGATGTAGTTATCAGAATCCTGAAATGCACGTCAATTGGCGGAGAAATGAGCCGTTATGATCTTGGCTGTACGCTGATGAGGGCCGGCCGGCATGACCTAAAACGGTATTTGCTTCGCCATGATGGTACGCCGGCTGATTTTCCTGATGACGTCACTGTAGTGGCAAGTTCACTGTTGCCTTCAGATTATCAGGGCGGCCTGATGGCGGGCGCTCTGCCAAAAATTCCCGCGCGTAATTACTATTGGCAATGGGCCGCATGGCTTGGTGTATTTTGGGCGCTTGCGTTGGCGCTCATTACGCTGGTGAGACGCAAACGCGTGAATTTCTTAAAGGCTGATTGTGTAATCGTCGTGCCGGAGGCGACGACAATTCAGCAAAAAATACGCGGGCTTGCCAGCCAGGTTCAAATCGGCCTGCCGTTGTCTGTTGAGCAGCAGGCGCATCTTGAGACTTTGCTCATCTGCTATTGGCGGCAAAAACGCAATCTTGAACAATGCGATATAGCGACGGCTATGGCCGGGCTTCGGAGCGATCCGGAGGCCGGAGCGTTGATTGAGCAACTTGAAAATTGGCTGCATCGACCCGGCGTTGGGCGTCAGCAGACTGATACGCGGGATATGCTCAAACGTTACGCCTCGTGTGAGGATTAGCTGAATAACGGAAACTG
This sequence comes from uncultured Phycisphaeraceae bacterium, assembly GCA_964610975.1. Taxonomy (GTDB): domain Bacteria; phylum Planctomycetota; class Phycisphaerae; order WQYP01; family WQYP01; genus CAZSYN01. The sequence continues at coordinate 68,102 of CAZSYN010000012.1, read as the reverse complement.
TATGCACTTTGACAGGCCTCTTATATTCATCCTGCTGATTTTCCCGGTAATGCTGGCTATTTGGGAATGGCGCCGGCACGGATTCAGGATTCGCATACCCGCGGATCATAGCCGCATTCCGGAGCGTCCGCTGCTTGGGCGTATGGTTAATATGGCCGGCCTGCTTCCCGCCATGATTGCCGCCCTGGGCATTATTCTTCTGGCGGGCCCGCAAAAAGAAATCACCGGCAGGGTTGTTCAGGAGCGGCGCAACATTCATTTTCTTCTGGACGTATCGGGCTCTATGAGCTTGCCATATGGCGCGTCGAACAGATATTCAGAAGCCATGAAGGCGATTGTGCGATTTACTTCCTATCGCACAAAAGATGATGCTTTTGCACTCTCCGTTTTCGGCGGAGAGGTGATTCACTGGATTCCGCTGACGCAGGAAGTCTCCGCCATTGAGCTTGCTGAGCCATTTTTAAGGCCAGGAAAATTGTCGTCATCAATGGGCGGAACGCGCGTGGGTCATGCCCTGCGCAAGCTTCTTCCCATCATGATGAACCAGGATGGTGATCGCATGATCATACTGCTGACTGACGGGCAAAGCGGTGATTTGCGAAATGATCAGGCATACAAAATAGGCCAGTCATTGCGGGATGCCAATATCACGGTGTATTCCGTGTACACCGGAGGCCGGCAGGTTCCTGCGGAATTGAGCGTTATTTCTCAGATGACACATGGAGATTTTTTTACGCCGGAAGACCCTTTGTCGCTTGAGAAAACTTTTCGGCATATTGCCCAGATGAAAAAAAATCGCGCTGAACCTCTGATGCATACCTATATCAATAACGACAAACCGGCAGTGTTTGCCGGTTTGTGCCTGCTGGCAATGAACTTGCTGGCTGGCTTTGGCTTGCGATATACGCCGTGGTAACTGGAGACTAAACGGGCATGACATCATGGTATGTCGCTATTTTTGTTCTGATTTGCGCGGCCTCGGCCGAAATATTGCATGCGCGGCGCATCGCGCGCGCAGGGCGGCTGATTTTTTCGCGTGGTGCAAAAATATCACCTGTCGGCAGATGGGCGCCCTGGTGCAGAGTGGCCGCTTATTCCGCCTTTGCGTGGAGTTGCGTCATTCTTCTTCAAGTTGATCCGCAACCCCGGCAGACGCTTGAGCGCTCTACGCTCAAGGCTGATCCGGCAAGCTTCAAGCGTATTGTTATTTTGCTGGATGTCTCGCCGAGCATGTGGATTGAGGATGCTTCCGGCGGTAAAAAATCGCGGCTTCAACGCGCGGGCAACGTTGTTTCGGATGCGCTGCTGAGAGTTGCTTCAGAACAGGCCCGCGTCAGTCTTGTTGCGTTTTATACTGATGTTAAGCCCGTGGTTATTGATGCGGTTGATACGGATCTGATTCATCATCTTCTGACGGAAATGACTCTTGTGTCCGCATTTGAAGATGGCACAACTGATTTGCTTGCGGGTTTGCAGGGTGTTTTTGATTTAGCCAAAGATTGGCGTCCGGGCAGTGCCACGCTCATCGTTGTGACGGATGGTGATAGTGTTTCCCAGCGGACGATGCCCGAAAAACCGTCATCAATCAGCAATGTTCTGGTGGTTGGCGTGGGCGATTCTTCGTCGGCCGGTACATATATTGACGGCCACTATAGCCGGCAGGAAACCAGCGTACTTTCGGATATCGCCACGCGATTAAGCGGCGCATACTGCAATGTTAATCAGGGAGATCTACCGAATATCGCCGTAAAAGATATGGCCGGCACATTGCCTATGCATGGCGGCAGGCAAGTGAGCATGCGTTGGGTGGCGCTTGTTGTAATCGCCGTCAGTTGTGTGTTGATTATGGCCGTAAGTCCGCTGCTGGCATGTTTTGGTGTGCGGCGGAAAGGCGTCCTTTTGGCATTGTTCATGCGCCGGCATTCAGCAGTACACAATCAGGAGGCCGCCTGTGCGTAAATGGCTGATCCTGATTTGGTTGTTGATTCCGTTTCTTGCGTTTTGGTTTCACCAGACGCGCGGCAAATCATTACGTATTCTTGATAAGGCGGCAAGCCATGTTACCGCCGGCATGGCCGCTGAGAATGACCGGAATTGGGAACTTGCTGAAAAAGAATATCAGCAGGCGCTTGAACTGTTGCCGGCCGCTTCGTCTTTTCAAAACGAAAGATTTCAGATTGAATTGGCGCGGCAAAGAACGCTTGTGCCGCGTCACGGCATGCTCAATGCAATCAACACGCTTCAGAATATGCTTGCTGAATCAAATAAAAATAAGGGTACCCGCGAGTTCACGTTGAACGACATTCGCGCAGAACTGGCAAAGCTGCATTATCAGGCAAGTTGGCTGCTGCGTTTACAGGGCGCGCCGCAATATATATGGATGTCGGAAGCGGATAAATCCCGCGCGGAATATGCCTGTCTTGCAAGAAGCGTGCAGGCCTCTCGGAATGTCCAAAATAGTAGCATCAATCTGCACAACACGCAGGCCGCAGTCTGGCTTTTACGCGTGGATCTTTCTGAATTACGCGGATTGCCATTGCCGGATGATTCGCCAAAATCTTCCGGTAAATCACAGCAATCGCAGCCTGGCGACTCAAACAGCAATTCCGCTGAGAGCAAAACACAATCGGATGGTGATAACGATTCACAGCAGGACGGCCAGCAGAAAAATAACAGTCAGCCCGGGAAATCCGCAAGCAATATGACGGGTAATTCCGATCTTGCGGATCAGTTCACAAATCAATCCGCACAGCAACAGCAGGGCCAGGGCAATCAAAATGATTCTGGAGGCGTGACGAATAAATCGCCAGATCGCAATCAGCCTCCCGGTAACGGCGCTTCCGGCGGAGGACGGACCGGCAAGGGATCGTAACCGTATGCTGAAGGACCGTAATCAATTTTAACAGGTGTTTTTTATGTTCAATTTGAATGCAAAATATGGTGTGGTCCTTGCCGCTGCGGTAATGTCGGCTATTCCCGCATATGCACAATTATTCAATGAGCCTGATCCGCAGGGGGCCTCGCCATCGCCTTCTCAGCCGCTTCTTCGTCGTGACGATAAAAATGTCAGGCTACCTTTTACTTATAATCCCACCGTGGCGGAATTTACCGGCGTGCGGCCGGATACTGAGGCTACCGGCAACGTTACGCATGCGGTCATGGCCGGTGATTGGCCGCGTGTCGCATCCGTGCTCAAGACAATGCCCTCGCCAAAAGCTGCGCTATTACATCGCGCCATTCTGGAGTCGCTGCTTAAAGACGCTGGCGGTGCACAGAATCCCACGCCGGAGACTGATTCTCCTCGCGCCGCATTGCGGCAGGCCGATGTCGCCAATCGTTCACAGGCGCTTGCCAAAATTCCTCTCGCTCCTGGCGATGTGATGGATCTTCTCGACGCATTGCCTGGCACGGTTCCGATGGATGACGCTCATCTTTTGCTTGCCGGCCAGTTGCTTAAAGCCAGCCTGAATAAATCAGTCATGCCGAAGGAAGTCAGTGAGAAACTTAAAAACGGCACCATACGCTTTGGCGCAAAGGACGAATCATCTCGGTTAAATGCCGTTCGTTTTTTACTCGCCGCGGATTGCCCTGATTTTGCACGGAATTATCTGCCTTCTGAAAATGAGGTTTTGGCATCGCCCATTTCTCCTCTGACATATGCCAGTCTTGAGTATGCCATTTATATGACAAATCAGGATGATCAGGATGCGGACTCCGTTACCCAATTTCGTACTGCGGCCGTTAAGCTGATCATGAAGTTGCTTGATGAACCAGTTGCGCGGGCGCAGATGCAGCGATACCTGGTCAATATGGTGGCCATGCTTCAGCAGACCAAAGATACCCGCCAGCTTGACCTGTGGATTTGCGGTCTTGCTGAGCGCCGGCCGGAAATGCTTCCGGCCCTGATGGTCATGATGACAACCGATGCCTCTGCCGCGCGCCCTTCGCGCGAACCGCGTCCTTCTTTGCTTCCGGTTCAAAAACACATGGTTAATTTACTGGCTGAAAAATATCCCAAAATCCTGCAAAGCACCGCAATGGCGGCCGTTCTTAATGAATTTGCCGCCAAGTGGATTGCCGATACGGAATCTCTGCTGACGCGGCCCTCGTTGCCGCCACAGCCGGCCACGCCCGGCGCTCCGGTCCGCGTTGTTAATTTCAATTTACTTTCGGCAGATCAGATGTTGCAATTGGCGCCTTTTGGCTACTGGCGGGGAGCTTTATATCCGCGTTTACGGCCGAGGATTTCTCGTTGCCTTTTTGATCTGAATATGATGACGGATCATACAGACGAGGCCCTTGCCAACCTTGCGGACTTGATCAGCCTTTGCCCCGATCTTGACGAAAGCGTGGCCGCCAAAGCCTTGATGTACTGGGCCAAAGGACGCGAGGGCGTTCGTATTTTGCCGATGGTGGGACGCCAGCAGCAACTCCCTGTTGTTGTAAAAGGCATGCCAGTCACACATATTGCACAGGAACGCAATTACGCTCAGCTTGCCGAGCTTGTACAGAAAATCCGAAAAATATACGCGCGCGATATCGCCTTTGCATCACTTCCTGAGTTACTTAATACGCTTTGCAGTCAAACGGAATTGTTATGGGTGGACGACGTAGAAAAAATACTCGGCCCCATGGAAAAACTTGATGATGTCACTTTTTATAAATTTCTGGAAATCATGGAGGTAAATCTCAGCAATGCGGAACGGTTGCTTAATACTCCGGCCTTGCGCAATGATGTCCAGAATATTGAGTCTACATCACGCCGTATGTTGCGCGGCTATCAGGAGCTTTCTGATGTTCTCCGGAATCGCTCCAGAAATTCGATGGATTACCGCTTGCCGCTCAAGCTTGCCTCAACATTGGCAAATTGCGCCAATTTCAGCCAGGCGCGTAACGTGGATGCCGAAACTTGCATGAATCTTCGCCGTGAAGCATTTGGCGCCATGCATCGCGCCGCGGATTTATATACGCACGATCTTGCTCAGGATGGTAAAATTTCAGAATCTCCTTCCTTGTATATCTCATGGTTCGTCATGGCTGTCGGTATGCAGGATCTCAGTGGAAGCGATCTGAATTACGAGCCATTTCAGGATGAGATTCGCGCACTTTCCGCGTCATTGCGTTCATTACCCGGCAACGCTTCAGAACGGCATATTGCAATATTTACGACAAATATTGTAAATGCCATGCCTGCGCTTCAACCGGCGACAAAGGAACCGGTCATGCGTTATGCCATGCGCATTATCGGTGATCATCCGCTGGGGCGTCCGCTTGCTGTCGCGCTGCGTTCTTATGAGGATTTGCTGAGCGAGGTTCGTTTTTCCGCTCGTGTCGACGGCAATGCGGATATCGGCGTCAACAAACCGGCAGGTATTGTTTTGACCATTGAACATTCCGCTCGGCTGGCTCGCGAATCAGGTGGTTTTTCGCGATATATTTCATCAATGATCAGGTACCGCTCGCCTTATAATTCCGGGAATAACCTGGCCAGCCGCGATCTTTTTGAAAAATATATTCGCCGGTCGCTGGCGGATCGTTTTAATATTGATGCCATCATGTGGGCGCCGGAAAATGCGTCTCCTTATGATATTTCTCCCGAGGGTTGGCAGGCCACGCCCCTTGCCTATCTGGTTGTTCGGGCCAAAGATATCAGTACGGACCGCATCCCGCCGATTCAGCTTGATCTTGATTTTATTGATCGGCAGGGCGGTGTGGTGTTGCCGGCCATGTCCGGCGCTGTTGTCATCAACGCCGCCAATCATTCTCCGAGGCCCGCGAACAACCTGAAAATTGAACAGACTCTTGACGACACCAACCTGGCCGGCGGTGTTCTGACTTTAACGCTTAAAGCTACAGGCAACGGCATATTGCCAGAATTTGATGAACTTTTTGATCGCAATTCACTAACCGGCGTCAGTCTTGAATCGCTTACTGACCGCGGCCTGCAATACAATCAATTCGTCAACGCGCCTGATGTTGTTTCTACAAATGCCGACACGAAGCCGCAACCGACTATTACCGCTTCTCGCGAGTGGATTGCGCGTTTGCGCCTGCCTGCCACAATTTCCGGCCAGACGAATTTCAAATTCGCATCCTTGCGAGAACCTTACGCCACTGGGCGCGGGCTTGAGATGGGTTATCGGCAATATTCCGATCACGATGTGACATCCGTACCAGCAAGTGTAATACTGACCGGCCGTCATTTTGCCACATCCCGTTCCTACTGGCTCTGGGCCGCGGGTGTTGCCGTTCTGACTTTGGGCATCGGCGGGGCAATTCTGATGTCGCGGCGTAAAAATCGGGCACTCGGTGCGGAATCATCAGATTCAGCGCCGCAATCAATGTCCGCCTTCGCCGCTCTCTCCGCATTGCGGGAAATCCTTCTGACGCATGGCAGCCGAATGACGCCTTACGAACGCGACCAACTTCTTGGCGAAATTCAAAATATCGAAAAATCCTGCTTTGCTCCCGCTGCCCATGATGTCGGGCTCAATTCAGACTGGCTGCCCGTGGTGCGCGCATGGCGTTCGCGGCCGTCCGTCCTGAATCATGCATAATTCTTTTGTCATGGTATGATCCCTCACTTGTTTTATTCTGATAGGCTCTGCGATATGAAGATCCTGACGCAACGTTCAAAAATCCCCTGGTTGTGGACTCTCATCATGGCTTTTCCCGGCGGTGTTGAATCGCTGATGGAGTCTGTCAGCGGCCTGGCGGTTACATATACATTGTGGAAATTTACACAGGATCCTGCGCTTATTGCCTTTATCGGCAGTCTCAATGTCGCTTTTAATTTTCTTGTTGCGCCATTGGCCGCCTGGCACAGCGACCGCATCTGGACGCGCTGGGGCAGGCGTGTTCCTTTTATGATCGTCGGCCTTACGCTGGCGATTTTGTCATTGATCTTTATTCCCCTTGCACCGTCATTGTGGGTATTGCTGGTTGTGCTGGCATTATTTTACGCCTCAGTTGATCTCGGCTTTACCGGCCCCTGGGCGCCGCTTTATTTTGAGACTATTCCTCCCGCTCAGCGTGGCCGCGCCGTCATATTAAAGCGCCTCGCCATGACCTGTGCGCAACTGCTTTTTAATCTCATTTTAATCGGACAATTTGATAAGACTTACCGCATTCGTCTTTCTGGCGCGGCCGGCGGTTTTGCCGTCACCGGCGAGCAGGTTGTTTACGGCGTGGCGGCCCTGATGCTGCTTGCCGCGCTGATCACTGTTGTTTTGTTTGTCCGTGAACAAAAACCCGCGCAGCTCAGCGCGGAGCGCTTTAACCCCAAAAGTTATTTCAAGACTCTTTTTGGCATGCGCCGCCGCTGGCCGCTTTACCTGCTGGCTTTTTCATCTGTCGCAATGGCCGTAAGCCTCGGCCAACTTCAACCGCTGTTGATCACTCAGCAGTTCGGATACTCAAAGCAGGCTCTCGGCGGCATCATTTCAACAGTCATGATGCTTGAGATTTTTGTGATTCTGCCGGTCATGGCCTTGCTGGTAGATCGTGTCAGCCGTCTTCGCCTGTATCAGGTTACGATTGCGCTTTCGGCGTTATTTCCGTTTCTTTTTTGGCTCTTTATTCGATTTGCCGCGCCGAATCACATTCCCGGCGTCGGTTACATCATGACATTTATGACCTGTCACATGCTCGTTCGCGCGGCCGCGTCTTTGTGCATTGAGCCTTTATTCTTTGACAATCTTCATCCGGACGAAATGGGTACCGCGCAATCCGGCCTGTTAATGGTTCGCGGCGTTTTAAGCGTGCTTGTCATGAACGGCATCGGGTGGTGGGTCAAGATTTATTCATGGGTCTTTCCGCCGGAGGGGCGCATGAAAATTGATTATTCAAGTGCGTATCTTTACATATCCGGCATGGGCATTATCGCCTTGATTGCCAGTTTTATTTATGCTTCGCGCATTCTCGGCTGCGATCAGAAGCCTGCCGGCTCCTCATCACAATCCGGCGCTGAAGCTCGCCCACAGCACCCGCATCTTGGCGCTATGGGCGGCTCCTGCTGCCGGATGAAGTAATTATTGATGGTCAGGCAATCATTGTTTGATCCGGCTTGTTACTTCTTGCGTATAAGCAACGCCAGACTGCCCAATCCCAACATACCAACAGGCATCGGCTCCGGTACAGCCACTATTTGAATAGAATTTAAAAAGCCGCGTGGATTATCGTCACCGCCAGCTGCGGCGATATTCAGAGCCTCGCCTTCGACAATTGTTACAGTCAGCACCACATAATTCGCATCTGTATTTCCATTGACCACCCATGCGGTAGTTGCCTGCTGCGCGCCGGTAAATGTTACTGAATCGGAAGCATACGAAGAAAAATCAAAGTTACTGCCTGATACTCCTGCGCCGGCATAAAAAGAGTACGTGAGCGGATATGTTGATGTCCCCGCACTAGTATTTCGGCCTGTGAGATAAATTTTATACGTTCCGGCGGCAAGCCCTGTAATCTGCACGCCCACAGCGGAACTACTTTCGTCTGTTTTAAGATTACGCCAGATGGCATCTCTGCCGGGTGAGCCACTTGTATATACACCGGTATTTGTTTGGCCGGCTATCGAATTGGAGTTGATGATGCTGCTTCCATCTTCGGTCAACAAAAGCACGGTATTGTTCACGCATGATCCGACATTCAATGATACTCCGGTTGCGGCGGTGTTATCCGCATAAAAAAGCGAGTTGATGTCACTCGCCTTGATATTCTGCCATTTCGTGCCGGTAAACGATGGATTTACTGTATGGTAGGGGCTGTTTTCAGCTTGAGCGGTTGTCGCCGCTCCATATCCAAATTCCAGCATGAGCACGTTTGCCGATGCCAGAGAACTTGACATTCCCAATGCCGCCAATGCCACCAAACGCGCTTGAAAATTCATCTTATTTTCTCCTCAATCAGATATGAATGTCGAGCTGCACAACAGCAGCTCTGGAACAAGATTGTGTCACCAATCAGCAAGTAGTCGTATGGCAACAGGATTTGAATCGCTTGCGCCGGGAATAAAATCAACTGCGATTGTTTTCTTTTCGCCGGCTTTCAGTTTGAACTCAAAACCAATCATGCGCGTGCCGGTATTTTCCGCATCAAAACTGTTGGGCCCTTTGGTTGAATATTCCTGAAATTGCGCGGGCTCACCAGAGAGCCGCAGTTGCATGGTTTTATGATTCAACGATAGTTGCGCGCGGCCTTCCGCTGCATTTTCCATATTGGCATGCGTGACAAACGCCCACCTGACTGTGACATCACGATCCGCGCCTGTTATTTCATCCTGAATGCGTACGGAGCCCTGCGCCCCGTTCAGCATTGCTCCGCGCCGTGCGGATGCCAGTTGGCCTGCGTAGGTCTGGCCCAGATTCACAACGGCAAAGTTTTCTCCTCGCCGGATGATGGCGGCCTGCGAATCAAGAACCTGATCCCGGCCGTCAACCATCAGCACATTGTGCGCCGCCACGCTGATGCGAAATACTTTCCACCGCTGGGAATCCGCCTTGAAATTCCAGAGATCCACCTTTTTTGATTCAAGAGTTCCGTAGCTTTGAAGTCCCAGGTCTTCGGCCCAGCGCACTCCCAGTGCATCAATAAAAAATGTTCCGACGTCCATGTGTCCGTGGCTGACGGATGGCGATCCGCCCTTGATGGCTACGCATGTTGCATTTTCATCCCATGATGTGCGGAAAATGCCCAGCGGCGTCGGGCCATCTCCGACAAAACGCGTCTGTGTCGGCGCGGCCGGCTCTTTGACTGCATATTGTTGTGTCCAAAGCAATAAAAACGGAACGAAACGCGTATTGATATTGCTTGTATTTGTCTTTGAGCGATCAATCAATGAATGCAATTTTTTCTGTTCAAGATACAGCAGTGACGGATTGTTGAATTTCCCGGCAAACCACCACATTGCTGGCGCAATGCTTGAACGCAATCCCGAATCACAAAAATTGAACCAAAGCCCGGTAGGGCCCGCAACATGCAGATAAAAGTCCGCTGTATGCTCAAAAGCGGGATCTGAAGAAAGGCCAAAATCCGTCCCGAAGGCAGACTCCATGGCCGCGCACATCATCACATGGTATGTTGTGCCATAATCCCAGTAATCAGGCCCTTCGGGATAAATGCCGTCCGGCTGATATCGGGCAATGATATTGGGAATATTTTCGCGTGCCCGCTCAATGACTTTCGCGGCCAGTTCCGGTTCATCTTCAGCAATGGCCAGCGCGCCGATGGTTAATCCGCCATGACAAACCTGCCCCCAGTTATTGCTGCTTTTGACCCACCATGGCGTTTTGGCCTGAAATGACGGCGCAATCCCTTTTTCAACAATGGCCTTACGAATTATTTCCCGGTCCTGCATGCTTAATCGATCATAAAACCAGTCATAACCGATACCCATGCCTGCGGACATTTCGCCGACATCTAAAAAATGCGACGGATTCCAGTCTGTAAATCCGGCCACGGTCAACATCTCTTCACGGGCGCGATCAAAATAAACCTGATCTCCCGTGATTCGGTACATCAGGCCCAGAACATGGACGCGATTGAGAAATTCCCGTGATACTCCCAGCAATCGTTTCCCGCTGAGTTTGCGCTCAACAATCGGCGATTGAAGTATCTCTCCTGCGCGTTGTGAAATAATGGCGTAAAGCGTGTTGAGATCAGGATTCTCTCTGATATCCGCGATGAATTTGGCGTCCGCTCCTTTATTCAGAAAAAGACGCGGATGCGGATTCAGGTTTTGATGTAGCTTCGCATCAATTTCTGCTTTTTGATCAGCCGCATATGCCGGCGGCATATTCAGCACAGCCGCCGCGGCGCAGGCAAGAACAAAACCATACACTGAACATACATGACTCAAAGAACGCATCAATAACCTCAACACTGCTGAAGTATAAAATAATAGAGGAATTGCCAAAAACAAATCACGTGTTACAGGTTTATCGGGGCCCCCAGCAAAGCGTGGCGGTATGTCATGTGTGATTTATTTTTGGCACATACCATAAACTGTTCATTTATTGCGATTGGCTCATCACCCACTTCGGCCACGGATATTCCTTATTCAAGTTGACATAAGCCCAGTTGCCCGAGTAAATCCGCGATGTGATCAATGCGTCCGGCGGTATCCTGGTCCGCGCGACGGTTTCAGCATGGCCGTCAAAAAAAGCCATGTTGACTGCCTTCCAGTTCTGATGCCGCGCATTAATGCGTGTGGCGTTAATATTCATAAACACGCCATCATACAAAAACACCAGATCCGTGGCCGCCGTGATCTGATTGTATTTCACATTGATAACATCATCGTCCATGCCATCCCGCGGCAGCCGGCGACAGGGGAAAATATGCGCTGAATCATTGGTGACGCCATTAATACCGTACCAGTTGTGCACAAAAATTGTGGTGTCAAGTGATTTTGACGTTTCGCTTTTTGGCAATGCGCCGGCGGGGTCTATTGATGATGTCGTATTTGCTTCTATATTAAATCCGCTCGTTAAGCCAGACGGACAATAAAGCGCACTGCGTGTCCACATGGGAAGTGCCGCTGATGATGTGATGCCGCTGCGCGGCAGTAATCCGCAATAGGTAAGAATAGTGGCCCATGTTTCTGTTTGGCCGGTTCCTTTCCGATATCCCGCCGGGATCACAAAATTATCCCATTGCGATGCATACTGATGGGCCGCAAGTCCGAGTTGGCGAAGATTGCTCAGGCATCCGACAGTTTTGCTCTGCTCGCGCGCCTTTCCTAACGCCGGCAGCAATATAGCCATGAGGACCGCTATGATCGCCACCACCACGAGCAATTCAATCAGAGTAAATGCGTGATGCCGAAATGAGCCTGTCTGATTCTTTCGGTCTGATGCCGATCTGTCTGAATAGAAACAAATGCTGCTTGTCTTCATGCCATGTGCCTCATCTGGATTTGGTTCACATAATTGAATTGATCAACATCTCATTGACCCATGATAACAGAGGTAAACGTGATTCCTGTTATCACGGATGATGTGTACTGCTCAACAGCATGCTTCATATATTGCCACAGATTTTTGAAGAAACAAGCATTAATATTATGTTTTGTTTGTTTTGTCGGCGAGGCTTTCATTGACGGGCTCGCCAGGAGCCAAAGACGGCGTTAACGAAATTTCTGTGCGCGGCATGTCTGGTTCTTCAAGTCGCGCCAAAAGCTGGCGTGCCGCCACCACGCCGATTCTGGCGGCGTGAATATCCACAACCGCAGGCCGCGGATGCAGAAACATTAAAATTGGATTTTCGTTATTGCAGGACACTATCTCAATATCGATATGAGGTCGCAAGCCAAGTGATGGTAACATGTTATATGTAAGGCTGACAAGGTAGTCAAAAGGCACAAATAGCGCCGTCGGCCGCGGCTTTGTCAACAGCAGATCCGCCAGGATATTACGCATTCTCTCCGGCGCGTCCGAGAGCCACTCGTCGGTATTTTGATTGATGCGTACCGTGCCGCCGGCCGACTCAATGACCTGTATGAATTTCTGCCCGCGCGCGCCTTCAAGAGGTTCGTGCATCGGAATCGTTTGACCGGAAACGTTCATGGTCTGCAATGACAATCGCGGCGACAAATAGGCGCAATTCCGATGGCCACGCTTCAAAATATAATCGGCCGCCAGGCCGCCAATCACATCATTGTCATACGTCACATGATCCCACGGATAATTCTTCTCCGGCAAACCCATGCACCTGACGCACGGTATCATCTCGCCCAGAAAACGATAATACTCCGGAGCGCTTGCCAGCAGAATAATGCCATCCGTCTTTGATATCAGCGATGATGACGACGTTGCGCTTAGCGTATCCGGCGGCGAATAGCGCAACACCAGGTTGTGCCCATGCTCCGTCACAACCTGCTCAACTCCGCGTAATACATCCATATACGCCGCATTTGAGTGAAATTTATCCGGTGTCCACCCGATCACCAGCCCGATTTGATTCTTGCGGCGCGTTGTCGCCTTGCTGTTCGGCGCGCGATTGGGCCTGCCCACTCGCCGCTTGGTGTAATTCAATTCCTCGGCCGCCTTCAACACCTGGCTGGCGGTTTCTGACGAAAACTCAAACTGCTTGTTCAACACCAGGGAAACTGTTGATATTGACACCCCGGCCTTCTCTGCGACTTGACGAATCGTGGCCATTTAACGCTCCAAAATTTCGGATCTCACAACCAAGAAATGCCGCCTGAATAAATCATAATAAAGAAAAACAAATAAATAAACAAACAAAACATAAAAGCAAGAAATGTTCGGCGGTATTTTGGAGATTGATTATTGAATTGAGAATGGTTTTTCGAGTACTTGGCTGAATCGCTTGTTTTGGTCTTAATAACCTGAGTTTCGGATAAGGATCAAAAAAATATGTGCCCCCAAACCCCAGAGTTTTAACTCCGGGGTGTGTGCGTTAACGTCGGGTTCTGGCGTTTTTGTACCCACTCCGGAGTTAAAATATGTGCCAAAATGTTTTAGCACATGACCTGCCGCCACGCAAAGCGTGGCGGCAGGTCATGCGTGATTTATTTTAGGAACATGCTTATAGCCTGGCCGGGCCGGTGCTTTCGCGCGTTACCAGTTTTGGCGTAAAAATCTTTTTGCTTTGGCGCAATTCTTCGCGGCGCGCGGGCTCCGCGTCAATCATCTCCATAACGACTTGCGCGGCAAAATATCCCATCTCAAAAAGTTCGTGAGTCACTGTGGTCAGCGGCGGCCAGGCCAATGCCGCACAGTGATCGTCAAAACCCGTGACGGATACCTGGTGGGGCACGCTGATTCCTTTGCGCGCCAGTGCGCGGCATGCGCCAAGCGCCGCCAGATCGTTATAGGCAATGATCGCCGTAAATGGATCATACGCGGCGCTGAGATATTTCAGTACGGCGTCTTCCGCGCGCTGGGCGGATTCTGAGAGACTCATTTTTTTTGAATCTTCATAGTAGCAGCAATGTCCCTGGGCGCCGGTTGCAAAGGCCGCGCGCAGCACCATTTGTTCGCGAACATTGGTGCGGGTTGCCCAAATGGGTTCTGATGGCCCCAGCCACAGCAGCCGTTTATGGCCGAGGGAAAAAAGATGATCAATAATCTGCTTGATGCCGGATACTTCATCAAACAGCACGGTGCTCCACCGTGTCGGGCCGCCGGGTTCTACGACGGCCACGGGAATTTCGTCCGTGAGTTCATTGCCCATGCGTCCCTGAAATTTGCTGAGCATGCCGGGAAGGATAAAACCATCAAGCCGTCGTTCTTGTATGAAATTAAGTCCGCGTTGCAATGCTGAAGTTGCATCATCCGGAGCCGTCGCATCAGAACGTATCTGCATGACCATGCGGCCCGTGGCATGAACGGACGCCTGAACCCCCTCCAGTATCTGGTCAAAGTACCACCCGCCAGCGTCATCACCGGCGGGATACGGGCGCCGTTCTGTAATGTAACCGATTACATCTGAGCGCTTCTTTCGGACTGATCTCATGTGGTAATTCACACGATAGCCCAGGTCTCGTGCAATCATTTCCACACGGGCTATTACTTCCGCGCTGCAACGTTGGCGTTCCGCACCGCCGGAGAGCACGCGGCTGACTGTTGCCGTGCTAACCCCTGATTTTTCAGCAACTTCTCTTATCGTTGGCACCGAAAAACTCCTGGAAATAACAGATGTTCCTGATTGCTGAATCATAACCTATTTAGCCGAAAATTCCAATTTTATTTTGACAATCCTAAATTCCATGTTACTGTTTACATTAAATTCATTTGTTGCATGCGGTTTAACATTTCGTTTTTGTGATATTTACTTGGCGCACGGGGTTACTGGAGGAACATATTATGGTGTGTAAACTTCGTTTATCGGGTTATGCTGGCGCTGTGGCGATGGCTTTGTTATCTGCAACAAGCATTAACAGTCATGCCGCAACCCTTGCGACATCAAAAGCTGTTACCGGTAGCTGGAGTGATACGGCCAGTTGGACAGGTAGTTTGGCGCCGGCCAATACGGTCAATACGTTTTCGATCGTTGCAGGCGCGAATATTACCGCAACAGACGTGGCGTATATCGGAACAGGCGTCGCCGCGGATACTAATTTGGTTACCGGTACGCTGACAATCGGCTCGGGGGCAAATTTTACGAGCATAGGAAAAATCAGTTCAGGCAGCGCCACTGGCACCATCAACATCAAGGATGGCGGAAAGCTTACGGCCGATTCAATTAATCCCGGTTCAGGCAGTAACACTGTTACTGTGAATATATCCAATTCTGGTCAATTGACGATCAATGATCTCAGTTACAAAAATGTGACGGTAAATATCAATTCTGGCGGTAAGATGTATTCCGCAGATAACGGAAGCTCAACGACATATGTCAACTTAAATGGCGGATCGTACATTAATACCAGGGCCGGTGCTTCCGCTATTCCCACAACATGGACGGGCGGAACACTCGTACTGAATAGCGGTACCAATCAATATACATCGACCTATTCCGGCAATCTTGCGACGGCTTTTTCCGGAAACAGCAACAATGTGCTGGTTCTCTCAAATCAAACAACCAAACAAACACTGACTATTTTCAGCACAACCTTTAATGCCGCCGGCGCAAACGGAACGGTGCGTTTTAATGTGTATTCAGCCACCGCTGATGATTGTGATCTGATGACGTATGCCGGAACCATTGGCAATTATTCCTTAGGAAATTCCGTACATTTTCAGATTCTGTCCGGCGTTGATCTTTCCGGTGTTGCCGGTGATTATCTCGGCAAAACCTATAAACTGGTCAATGACAGCACTTCTTACACGGATATCAATGCCGTTGTGGATGCATCCGTCTGGTCAATTGGCGGTGCTGAATATAATGTGGCATTTACGAATAATCTGTCGACCAATGGCACAGTCACAGTTGCGTCTATTGATCTTGTCAATGCGCCGGAGCCGGCGTCGGCAGGATTGTTTGGTTTGGGAGCATTTTTCCTGCTGGCCCGGAAAAAATAGAATTGACTCAAGAGACTTATACACTAAATTTGATATGATAGTGGATGGTCAGGAGTAACCTGTTCAAGCAGGAAAAATACCATGAGAAACGATATGCACGGACGCCGAATCTCCGGTTTTACACTCATTGAACTGCTTGTTGTAGTGGCGATTATCGCTATTTTAATGGCGCTTCTTTTGCCGTCTCTGTCGCGGGCGCGTGATCAGGCAAAGCTGGCCAAATGTACTGCAAATCTCAAGGCCATCATGCAGGCTGTTGTGATATATGCAGCGGAGAATAACGATCATGTGATGCCTGTGATATGGACGCAGGATGCTGATCCGCCGCCGCCAGTTGCTTATTATCCCACTTCGTATGTTTCCCGCGCGTATCCGTCTGATACGCTGTTGCTTGGGCAATATACAGATCCGGGAACATCATTGAGCATACCTGGCACGGTTCGTATCACCGGTAAAATTGCAACAACCCGCTCGGTATGGGTTTGTCCCGCATGGTATCCTGTCAATTTACTGGATACTCAAAAAGGCCCCAATACAGCGCGGTATGCGTGCAATCTGAATACCTTTCCTGTATATAGTACGCCAACCGGCAGCAATCCCAGCGGACGCACCAATGTCTTTAAGCTCAGCGCCGTTACGTCGCCTGGCCGCATGCTTGCTTTTGTCGATAGCACAAGTGAACGTTACAATCCGGGTGCCAATTATTACTGCAATCTGTACGGTTATGGTTCAGATGCAGGCGGCGGCGGTACGGTCCTGAATGGTTATGCCAATGCCGCATTGCGGCATGGCGATTATAATCTCGTCAATACTTCCTACATGGACGGCCACGTCGAGAGCATTCAGACCCGCGACTATAACGGCGTGCCCAGCATGAAGTGGGCCTATGATGCCAGGAAGTTTGTCTTAACTTACAACAATCCGTAAAAGACTGTTCGTATTCATTTCTTGCTATCCGTAAAATCAATCACAAAGGGTTTGCGCATTGAAGATGTATGTTGCAAAATTCGTTTTGCTGATCATCCTTGTCTGTTCTGCCGTTCAGGCGGAGCCATTGCTTGTTTTTACCCAGGAAAATCAGATCAAAATCAAATCATCGGATGGCGATGATGTGCTGCTTTTTGCCCCGGCCATATGGGGGCCCAAATGGGCGTTTATCATTCCTTCCGGCCAATTTTCTGCTGATAATCAGAGCGCAGCGGGGAGTTTTGGCGGAAAAATAAGCAATAGCGTGCCGTATAGTTATGATGTTCGCATCACGCCGGTTAATTCAAGAAAAATGAATATTGTGGTCAACTTTTCTACCAAGCAGGATACGGAATTAACCGGCGCATATTATGGTGTTCGGTTTCTTTCCGCCTTACGGGGCGAAAAACGATTAACGGTTAAAAATGAATGCGGAACCAAAACATACGATTTACCGCTGGGCCGCGGATCGCTTGGGAAAAAGGTAGAAAAACTTGAAGCGCGTGATGAGAGCGGCAAAGTATATACCATCACCATGCAGGAACCCGTGGCCGTGACGATTGATCGCGATGTGCGTATTGTGATGGCCGAAGGCAAAGCGTCCGGGAGCCGGCAAACCCGTGCATCCTTGACCATTGAGTTGCCGGAAGATTCCTCTTATGTTTTAACGCCCGACGCCGTGCCCATGCCGGCTAACTGGGACAAATGGTTTACCTGGCAGGCCACCGCCAGTACGGAACCTGGCAGCGTGATTGACATGTCATCATGGCTTGAAGCGCCGGCCGGCAAGCACGGCCGCGTGATGGCGCAGGGAGATCAACTCGTCTACAACGGCAAGCCGATGAAATTCTGGGGCGTGAATCTGTGTTATGGCGCATGCATGCCCAAACCGGAAATTGCCCAGCAACAGGCCATGTTATATGCCAAGTATGGCATCAATACCGTGCGTCTGCATAAATTTGCCGATGATCCGGCGGGCCACGGCGCGCTAAGCAAGAACAGTTTTACGGAATATGACCCCAACTGCCTTGCGGATATGGACAATTTTATCGCCCAATTGAAACAATGCGGCATTTATACGGGGCTTTCGGCTAATTTTGGACGTGTAAAACTTTCCCCGGCTGACGAGGCTAAAATTCCTTATGCCGGCGAATTTATCAACGTAAAAAAACGCGCCTGGCGCGAAGTCCCCCAGGGCGCGTTGTTTTACGCGCCGGAACTTCTGGATATGCAGATCGCGCAGGTCGTGAATCTGCTCAATCATACCAATGCCAAAACCGGCCTGAAATATGCGGATGACCCGGCCATTCTTTACGTTGAACTTGTCAACGAAAATGACATCTACTTTTTCGGCACATCGGCATTGAAGTCGCCGGCGATTAAAAATATGGCCGGAAAGGCGTTTTTTGAATGGCTTAAGAAAAAATACACTACCGAGCAGGCGCTTGTCGCGGCATGGGGAAGCGGCGTCATCGGCGCGTTCAAGCAGGAAAAAATGGATGACGAAAGCTGGAGTCAGGGCGTCATTTATCCGGTAGGCGGATTGTGGTATTTCAACCCCGAGCAGCTTGACGGACTGCTTAAGCCGCGAAAGGCCCGTCTGCTGGACACCATGCAGTTCATGTATGATCAGCAGAATGCCTGCTATCGGAAATTTGTTGATGCCATTCGGGCCACGGGCTACAAGGGTGAACTTGTGGCCAGCAACTGGCAGGCCGGCAGGGCGTTCAGCCATTTTTATAATCTGCATTCCGATGCGCAGGTTGGCATTGTCGACCGCCACAATTATTACAGTGGTCCGGACTCAATGCTCTCAAGCCCCGGCAGCGGTATGCTCAGCACCGGCATGCAGCAGGTGGCCGGGAAGCCGTTTATGCTTTCAGAGTGGATTCACGTATTTCCCAATGAATACGGCGTAGAAGGGCCGGCAATCATCGGTGCTTACGGTTTTGGCCTCAACGGCTGGGATGTTTCTTATATGTTCCAGAACCGGGATATCGGCAAATTCAATACGGAATTAAAAGATCAGTGGGCCGTCATGACGCCGCAGATTCTGGGCATTTTCCCGGCCGTGAGCCGCGCGGTATTGCGCCAGGATGTGCGTGAATCTTCCGTTATGACCCCGCGCAACGTTCACGTGCCGTCTCTGGCCGAGGGCAAACTTGGGTTTAAGGATAAAGTTGAACAGGGATATGACGTCAAGGAATTCAGTTCTGATGAAATTCCGGCATCGGCCCTTGCCGCCACTCGCCAGGTGGTAAACTTTGCAAATCAATATGAGAATACGACTCCAATTAAAATGTCGGAATATATCCGTGACGGCGCGATTGTTTCCGCCGGCGGACAACTGACATGGGTCCCAGGAAAAAGTCCGACGGATGGTCATATCACGATCAACACGCCCGGAACGCAGGCCGTTGTCGGCTTTGCCGAAGGCCGCACGGCCGCACTGAGCGATGTCAGCATTACGTCGCGGACTCCGTTTGCGGCCATATACATATCAGCATTAAATCCGAATGACACGATCGCTTTGGCCCGGAGTGTGTTGATCACAACCGTTGCCCGTGTGCGTAACACCGGGATGAAGATTGTGGCCGGCAGTCTGATAGAGCGCGGCAAGGGCCCGATGCTCGTAGAGCCCGTAGCGGCGGAGTTAACCTTCAAACGAAGCGATATTGATGCCGTGTACGTGCTGGACCAGGACGGCCGGCGCACAGAACAGAAAATCAATACGGCCGGCGGCAAACTGCTGCTGGACAGCGCCGCCAGCCAAACGCTTTACTACGAGGTCGTCTTCAAAAATACCCGCTCGTAGGTTGCCATGCTGTGTCTGAACCTCATGGCGTCATCCGGATTACAGCGTCAGCACCTGTTTAAGCCCAAGCAATTGCTCGCGCAACGGCGCATACGATACATCCTGCACGCTGGTTTTGCCTTCAATTGCGGCCACGGCCGCGGCGGCGGAACTCTGGCCAAGCACCATGAACACCGGCTCCATGCGCACTGAGCCATACGCAATATGCGAGCATGCGCAGCAAACCGGGACAAGCAGGTTTTCGCACTCGCCCCGGCGCGGCACAATGCTGCGATATCCGATGTAGTAGGGCTCCTTGAGATGCTGCTGCACATCGCCTTCGTTGTATACGCAATGATCTTTGACGTATCGGCGGCAGTTGTGCGAGTCCATGTTATAACTGCCCATGCCGATCACCTCGTCAGCCTTGCGCAGGCTGCGGCAATCAAGTTCCGTCATCACGTAATCGCTGACCATTCTTCGCGCTTCGCGGATATAAAGCTGATGCGACCATCCGGCGCAATCCTCAAATTCATCCCGGCAAAGACCCCATGACTGATACCACTCGCGAACATGCTCCGGCACGCGTAGTGCCGTGCTCATGAACCAGAAAAGCCCTTTCTGCCACCTCACATGCGCCTGAAAGATTTTTTCGCGCGTGGCGTAATCCGCATCCGGCCAGGCGTGATTGCCGCCGATAAAGTCTGTTGAGACTGCGCCGTGATTGTTTTTATCCACTTTATTACCCGCAATCGGATCAAATTTATGTTCCCATTGCGTCCACGGATGCCTGAAATAGCGCGCCAGAAGTTCATATTCGGACGGATCGTAATCCGTCGGCTTGTCAAAAGGAATCAGGTTGCCTTTTTCCTGCGTCAGGCAGAGGCGGAAGTTATACGCCTGAACGCGTTTGTCGCCTTTGCCGGCCTCAAATGGTTCCGGATCAATGCCGGGCAGCAGGCCGCTGGCCGGATCATTTTCAATTCTGTACGGGCTTACCGGAAAATCAAATTGATGCGAGCGCAGTTGCTGTGCGCCGTTGAGCGTTTCTCCGTAAACGGAATTACTCTCGCGGCCCACGGTGTAGCTGACGCCGGCTTTGGCCATCAGGTCGCCTTCGTATGAACAATCAATATATTGCTTTGCCGACACCGTTAATCCGCTGAGCATCGTGATGCCGGCGATGCGTTTGCCGTTCATCTCAACAGACTTGATATATTCCGGCTTGCAGACGTGCACTTCCGTCAGCGCGGAGGCTTCGCGGATCATATCCTCCATGACGCGCTCGGCCACGCGAGGCTCAAAACACCACTCGGCGTCTTTGCCGTATGCTTTTCCGCAGCGCTGGTAAAATTCACGCGACATGCCGCCGATGGCCTGTTTGCGGCCAAAATCCGTCCACGACAGGCCGCCTGATGTCAATCCGCCCAGATGCCGCGACGGTTCAATCACGACAATCTTTTTGCCCAGTCGCGCGGCCTGCAAAGCCGCGACAACGCCCGCGGCGTTACCTCCGTAAATACAGATATCGGTCTGCAATTGCTGGTGATTGGGCTTAAGCGCTTCAACATGAAAATAATGCAGGTGCAGCATATATACCTCGTTTGTTCCTCGTTATCAGAGACTTGTCCGGGCCGGTGCTTTTTTACCGGAGACCGGCGCCATGTCAGAATCATACAAAACTGCGGCCGGGAGACAAAAGGGCTGATCTGTGATAAGCTGTATCTGGCATGCGCAAAAAGATATCTATTTCCCGCATATCGCAGACGCTTCTGCGTCCGGCGGATCTGGCGCAGTTATCAGTTCTGCTTCGCTGGATTTATGTCGGGCCGCCCGGCTTGCCGCGCGGCCGCTCCGGCAAGGGGCTCTTTGCGTGGCATATTCTTCAGGGGTCTGTCACCGTGACCGGGCGCAATATGACGCGTACCGCGCGCAAGGGACAGTGGTTATTCCCTCCACATGTTCAGTTTGACCGTGTATTTTCGCCTGATGCGCGGATCATGAGCGTGCACATTCTGGCGCGCTGGCCTGATGGCAGGGATCTTTTTGAACATGGCGATCCGCTGGTTGTCTCCGGCCGAAATACCCGCAAACTTGAGCGGATCAGCCGTTCTCTGTTGCGTATGATTCAGCCTCAGGCGCGCACATATTCTTTCGGCGTTGCGGATTCCGTTATTTCGCTTGAATCATTTTTGATGCTTGAAGCACGCACGCGCATGTGGCTTCTTGAACTTATCGCCATCCTGCGGCGGGTCAAAATTGATCCGTGGGTGATGTCGCGCGTGGATGACCGTGTGGCCCATGCGCGAAAAATTCTGGACGACTGGCCGCTTCAGCATCCCTTTTCTGAACAACTCCTGGCCGCGCAGGTCGGCCTGTCTGTCAGCCAGATTGACCGTCTTTTTACCGCCACTCTCAAGATCACGCCGCGCGCTTATTACGAAAAGCGCCGCATGCTTGTGGCCCGGCGCATGCTCAGCTCAACAACTTCAGCGGTCAAGCAGATTGCCTATGAACTGGGTTTTCGCCAGCCGTCACATTTTTCAAATTGGTTCATGCGGCAAAGCGGTCAATTTCCCAGATCATTCCGCCTCCACGGAATTGACAGAGCATCGTCTTAGTGCCTCTTTGAGAAGTATCCGGGACCATCTTGCTGGTCTGCCTTTGGGCCTGCGCATCTGGCCGCCGCCTAC
Source organism: uncultured Phycisphaeraceae bacterium (assembly GCA_964610975.1). GTDB lineage: Bacteria > Planctomycetota > Phycisphaerae > WQYP01 > WQYP01 > CAZSYN01. The sequence continues at coordinate 45,663 of CAZSYN010000012.1, read as the reverse complement.
TTCTCAAAGAGGCTCTTAACTTGCGGCCGTCAGTGTTCCGTTAAGCTGCACCTGATTGGCCGGATCGCTGCTCATGACTGCGGACATGGTGCGTGTCAGTACGCCGATATCAATTGGCTTTGAGAGATGCTCCGCAAAGCCGGCATCTTTGCTTTTCTGCCTGTCCTGATCGCTGACAAATCCGCTGAATGCGATGGCTTTTACCTGCGATTTCTCCCGTATTTTGCGAAGCAGATCCCATCCGCTCATATCCGGCAGACCGATATCACTGATGATCAGGTCAACATGTTGCTGTTCAATCGACATCAGCGCCGCTTCGGCCGAAGTTGCCACGGATACGCGGTAACCCTGCATTCCCAGTAATCGCTCAAGCGCCCGCAGGGTTTCGGTATTATCCTCCACGATCAGAATCCGCATGCCGATGGGTAACTCATGATGTGCCGGCCCTGATACGGGTTGTTCCGCGGCCTGTTCCGGCGCGCATGTCGGCAAGGTGATGGTAAATGTTGCGCCAAAACCAGTTCCTTGACTTGCGGCCGTAATGGTTCCGCCGTGAAGTTGAATCAATTCGCGCGCCACGGCCAGGCCGATGCCAAGCCCGCCATATCTCCGCGTGATTTTCTGCTCTCCCTGCTCAAATGCATTAAAAATACGGCTCATGACTTCCGGCGATATCCCGATTCCGGAGTCCTGAATATCAATGGCCACGTGGTTATCGTGGGTCAGCCGGCAGCGCATCTCAACTTGCCCGTTTTCCGGCGTAAATTTCAGCGCATTGACCAGCAGGTTTCTCATCACCTGCTCAATCCTGAACGAATCGGCGTTAATACAGGTGCTCTGCGGCGGCTGCGTAATGATCAGCCGCACTTTTTTCTCTTCAAAAAGACGCGTAAAAAGATCTCTCATGCGATTCAGCAATGCGCCAATTTCAAGCGTGTGGCGCTTGAGAACAACTTTCTGCTTGCCCAGGCTTGCCAGGTCAAGCAGATCATTGATCAGCCGCGACTCAACTTTAACCTGTTCCGAAATGACACGGATATCCTCCGTCATATCGGCCGGTGCGTCATTGCGTTTTTCAAGTGATGATGTGATCAGCAATACCGGCGTCAGCGGATTGCGCAGCTCATGACAGATGGTAAAAAGCATCTGATCGCGGGTGTTGATGGTTTGTTCCGCTTTCCGTCGCGCTTCTTTTTCACTTACCAATAACAGATCGCGATCAGACTCTATTTTTTTTCTGTTTCGCTCCGTGGTATCAATTGCGATGGAGTTCTGCCACACCATGACCGCAAGTACCGCAATGACAATCAGGGCAAAGATCGCCATGGCAAATTCCGGCTTGAAAAAACCCGCCTGATATCCTTTTAGCGGCAGCCATCCCAGGAACAATGGCAAAAGTATTGTTGCCGGCAATAATCTCCTTGCCATTGTTCCGCCGCTGGTTGTGCTGATCAGCACATAATGAAAAGAACGCCGCGGCCGCGACATCAGCACCGCCAGCGAGAGCATAAAAATCGTCAGCGCGGTATTAAATGCCATTGTGGTATAAAATCGCATGGTGTAAAGACTCTCAATGCTGTAGGCATAGCATAGCAGGGCCAGCATTGAGATCAGCGAGGAGATGATCGCCAATACCTGGCTGACGCGTATCGTGCGATCAAGCATGATGATTGCGATACTCAGGCTGATCAGGCATGTCGCGCTTGATATGGCCATACGATTCTGATACGGCCCCGGCGCCTGCCGATTCAGTCCCATCAACAGCAACTTGTCAATATTCAGATCCGGGTCGACAAAATGCTGGTATAAAATTAACGCGCATATCAGAAAGACAATTCCGGAAAACATGTTGGCCGCATATCGCGTAAACCGGTAGGGCGTCCTGATCGCTTTGAGCAAAATCGCCAGGCCGCAAAGAAGCAGGCTTGCCGACGTATTCAACTTCATCGGGGAAAGGCCCGGGATCAGGACAAACATCGCCGGGGCATTCATATACCATCCGATCAGTGCTGATGCTGCGATCAGTACTGCCGTGCAGCTTAATATGATGGCCATCCTGCGGATGTTCCGCACCAGATCGGCCTGCGAGTCTGCCATGACTCCGCTCCCGTTGTTTACAATTCCTGTTGTAACATGTGGTTACTAGAGCATTACGGAGAGACACAATGCTCATATTATGTATTATCGCCAGACTTCACAAAAGGAATGCTTATCTTCTCTGTCAAAATGTCTCATCTTTTTGGGGTATTGGCTTGGCAGAACGTTGATGCCTTTGTTGATCCATGCAAAACCTGTGGCATGTAAATAGGATGTATTCTGAATCAATTCTCATGCTGCGCCGGGATTTTTTGATTTTGTATCGTGCATAAATCTGATGTTGTGTCGATTTCCGATCTGTATGTGGCAATATTATACCAGTAGGGAACTGGTATAATATTGTGAGTAAAAAACGATACGTACTGGTACAAAAAAATATCATAAAAATTGAATTATGAGTTAATAAATCACTGTAAATAATTGTAAATAAAGTATTTATATGCAATATGTATACATTGGTATTCCTCTGCAATACCCATTTGACAATCTGGTAACATGATGTATAGTTCAGGTATGAGCAGCCTTACTGGTAAACAATATTCAGTACCGATATACGAAGAACTCGCCGAAAGACTTCGGCGGTCAATTCGTAAAGGCGATTATTCGCCGGGTCAGCTCCTCGGTTCTGAATACGAATTGGCCCGTCAGGAAAGCATCAGCCGCATGACGGTTCGTCGCGCCAGTGAGTTGCTCGTCGGCGAAGGTTTGCTTGAGCGCCGTCCCGGCAAAGGTCTTTATGTTCGTGCGGTGCATGTCAACAGCCGCATGGTTCAAATGATCTCCGGAAACATGCAGTGGGAGCCGTCCGTTCAGATCTCCCGCGGCGCCAATAACGTCGCCAAACAGCAGGGCATTCAGGTTCAGCTTTACGATGCTCACGGCGATCCGCTTTCGGATCTTGATACGGTTCGTTCACTGCCGCAGGGACTTTCCCGCGGCGCGATCATTATGTCTCTGCATAGCACCGCCTTTAACGAGGCCGTGTATTCGCTCAAGCTGGCTAATTTTCCTTTTGTGCTTGTTGATCAGAGCCTGCGGGAAATCGACGTTTCGTCCGTTACGGCCGACAACTACGCCGGCGGGCACATGGCCGCTCAGGCGCTTCTTGAACTGGGTCATCGCCACATCGCTTTTATCGGTGATCTGGTTGCCAATACGGTCTGCGACCGTCTCACTGGCATGCGCGACGCCATTGCCGATGCCGGTCTTCCTTTTGACCGTTCGCTGGTGATTGATCTTCAGGCCGAGAGTGATCGCCTGGGCGAATGGTCTTTGCAGGTTGATAACGCGGTGCGTCAGTTGATGTCTCACGAAGCGCGGCCCACGGCTTTCTTTTGTAGTTGTGACGGCGTGGCGCGTCTGGCTTATCGCACTCTTTCGCAAATGGGTGTGAGCATTCCGGATGACGTGAGCCTGATCGGTTTTGATGACGATCCGTTGGCCGAGTGGCTGACGCCGGGGCTTACCAGCGTTCGTCAGCCTTTTGCGGAAATGGGCCAAGTGGCCATGGAAATTTTGGCAAGGCAATTTGAGAATCCCCTCGCGCCGATTGAGCGCCGGATTTTGCCGGTCGAACTGGTGCGTCGCGGCTCCATTTCGTCGCCGAAAAACATGAGTTGATGCGATTCGCATATCTGTTGGTTTTGGCTTTGTTACGGTGTGTTTCAGCATGACGATTCGGGTGTGTTTCTCCGTCATTGTGGCGGCGTCACCAGTTGGTTTGGCTTTTTGATTCATGGGCAAACAGCTTTCGGAGGACTGACTATGATGCGTCCTGTTGATAAGCATAAAGCGTTTACTCTGATTGAATTGCTGGTCGTTGTGGCGATCATATCGCTTTTGATGGCGATCTTGCTGCCGGCGCTCGCCGGCGCCAGGCAATCGGCCAAAGGCGTATCGTGTCTTTCAAACCTGCGTCAGATCGGCAATGCCATTCAGATGTATGCCAACGAAAACGAAAATCTTCTTCCGCCCGGCCATTATTCAGGATGGTCCGGCAGTGACGGCACAAGCTGGTTTACTCTGATTAATCCGTATCTGCTCCCAAACGGCGGCAATACCTGGAATACCACCTTCAGCAATCCGGATACCAGCCTTCGTCCGGGATTAAGCAAAGCTTTCCTATGTGCCTCTGCGCCTGTTTCCGGGGGCTATACTCATTACACTTGCAATCCGATTGTGATGCCACGCAAAGATGAATCATGGATGCCTCGCAAGCGGCTTTCCGACTTGGGCGATAATGCCAGTATCACCCTGATTATGGATGGCGTTCAGAACACGTCCGGTAACAGCACTGATGCCGCATTTATGTATGACAAGGGCGCAGTGTATTCGGCGAAGTATTTTTACGGTGGTCCGAGCGCTTCATACCGTTTCCGCACCGTCGATTTCTCTCAGAATTATGACGGCAACGGTTACGGCCCCGGCGGTAATCCGCGCTGGCGTCATCGTGATAACAATGCAATCAACGTCCTATACGGTGATATGCATGCCAATACTGAACCTCTTACCGGCCTGAAAGAAAACAATTTCTTCCCGACCGGCTGGCAGGCCCCGAGATAAGGCTACGTATGACTTTTTTTGGACGCCTATACTGATGACCGGAGGCGGCCTTTTTACGGAATAGTGATATGTTTAAACAAGAAAGACAATCAGGCACAATAACCGGGCGCCGGGTGAGCAAAAAAGCTTCCGGTTTTACCCTCATTGAATTGCTTGTCGTTGTGGCCATCATCGCTTTGCTTATGGCCATTCTCATGCCGGCGCTGGCCAAAGCCCGCGAGCAGGCCAAGAGTACCGCCTGTCTTTCAAACATGAAGCAACTCGGCGCCATGATTCAGATGTATGCCTCTGAGTACAATGGGTGTATACCGCCCGGCGATATTCATCAGAGCACAAAGACTTCTTTCAACTGGACCAGTTTTCTGGTTTCGGCTGGATACATCAACAGTATTCGGTTTGTTCCGAGTGACACTGCCCCCAGCGTTCTGAGCCGTAACGTCTTGCGTTGTCCATCCGGCTTTGATGATCGTGAAGTTGGCAATCAACAATCTTATTATGATGATGAGTCAATGCGTCCAGTACTCTGCCAGGGATTCAACCTTAGCGGGTCTAATCAATTTTATTATTCCTGGTATGGCATCAACTCCACCAGCGCATGGCAGGATAAGTGGTTTCTACCTACGTATCGTGTGTATCCTGATGGCGCGCAGGCTTCTTACAATGTTTATCCCAGATTAAGTTCAATTCCTGTTCAGGGCATGACCGTTGCTCTTTTTGATGGCATTTGTACCTGTAATCCGTACACCAGTTATCGCGCCAGCGCGCGTCACCTGAACCGGACCAGCACTAATATTCTCTTCTGGGATGGCCATGCCAATCCGATTCCGTCAACGCAACTGCCTGAGCCGGGATACTCTACATTCTGGAAGATCAGTGTTCTGCGTCAGAAGAGTCCGAATGCTTATTGGCGTATTGATCAGTAATGATTTCGCATTTTGTAAACATCCGTGCGAAGGAGTTTGTTTTGAAACGAGTGTTGAATATTTTCCTGGCAGCCTTGATTGTCATGCTTTCCGCGGCCGCGTATGCGGGCAATGACACACTTCAGAAGAATGGCGATTTTCAGGACGGTGATGAAAATCCCACCAATTGGCCGGCCCCCAAAGCCGATGGCACCATCACTTACCCCAAAGATGGCGACAATCGTTTTATGCGCCTCAAGGTCGGCGAGCCGGGCAAAATGGTCATGGTTTACCGCATGCTTTTCATCAAGTCTGATGTAAAGGCGATTGAATTTACCTGCAAAGCGCGCTGCGAAGATGTTCAGCCCGGCGAGAAAAGCTGGTTTGACGGCCGCGTGTTGATTCAGTTCAAAAATGCCGACGGCAAGGAACTCAAGCCCGGCGCCAAACCGCTTGTCTGGCGCGGAACCAAAAAAGATTGGGCCGAATATAGCCGCACCTGCAAAGTGCCCGAAGGCACCAAAACCATCGGCGTGATGTATACGCTCTTTAACGCCAAAAGCGGCACGCTTGATTTTGATGACGTCAGCGTAAAAGCTGTTGATGAACCGGCCGCGGAACCCAAAGCGGAACTTCCACTGACGGATGCGCCGGTGATTTTTGCCGCGGATGTCGGCGCTGCGGATGCACCGGTCGCGGTTCGTCCCACGCGCGATCAGGAAAAGGCCGCCAAACTTCTGGCTGAGACCGGATCACTGATCGTCAATGGCGGTTTTGAAAAGAAAGACAAAAATCTTGATCGTCCTGAAGGTTGGGGCTCGGAAGGCAAGGGCGTGACGTTTGAGACGGAAGGCGAAAATCATTTTCTCCGCATCACGGCCGCAAAGCCCGGTGAAATGACCATGCTTTTCCGCGAAATTCCCGTGCCCGCCGGCGTGCCTGCGCTGCAATTAAGCTGGAAATACCGCCTGAGCGACATGAAAAAAGGCGAACTGCCCTGGTATGACGCGCGCATCCTGATCAAGGCCGTGGACGCCGCCAACAAAGCCAAAGATATCGGCAATCCTTACGCATCAAAAAATACTGACGGCAAATGGATTGAAAAATCAACCTCGTTTTTGATTCCGGAAGGAACCGTCAAACTTCAGTTCATGCCGTGCCTGTTCCGCGTGAACTCCGGCACGTTTGATCTTGATGATCTGAAGCTCGCCGTGACTGATCCGGCTCCGCTGCTGGCCGCACAGGTTCAGCGCGACAAGGAAATCAAGGCGCGCTACGTTCCGCCGGAAGAACCCAAAAAAGACAAATGGCCCAGCATGCTGCATGTTCAGGGTAACAAGCTGATCAATGCGGAAGGCAAGGAAGTTTGGCTTCAGGGCGTCAACGCCGGCGGACTGGAAACTTTGCCTCATGACAAGCAGGCGATCAAGTCCGTTGTTGTGGCTATTGACGACTGGAAATCAAATTGCGTCCGCCTGCCGATGAACGAACGTTTCTGGTTTGGCCGCGACCCGACACAAAAAGACGGCGGCAAGGAATATCGCGAAAAAATCGACCAGATTATCACGCTTGCCGCCAATCGCGGCGCGTACCTGGTGCTTGATCTGCATCGTTTCCGCGCACCAAAAGAAGAGCATGCGGAGTTCTGGAAAGACGCCGCCGCGCGCTACAAGGATCACCCGGCCGTCCTTTTTGATCTCTTTAACGAGCCCCATGACATCTCCTGGGACGTGTGGCAAAAGGGCGGTTTTGTCGGCGAGAAGAAAGGCACGGATGAGTCCGCCTTTTTGACGGCCGAGGAAAAGAAGAAAAATTCCGGTTTTGAGTCAGTCGGCATGCAGGCGCTGGTGGATGCGATTCGCAGCACGGGCGCCAAGAACATCGTCATTGCCGGCGGCCTGGGCTGGGCGGGTGATCTTTCAGGCGTGGCCAAAGGGTATACGCTCAGCGATCCCAATGGTAACGGCGTGATGTACTCATGGCATCAATACAATTGGCACAAGGGCTGGGATAAAACGGTTCTGCCTGCGGCCGAAAAGTACCCGATTTTTGTCGGCGAAGTCGGCGCGGACATCAAAAAAATGGACTTTATCCCGAAGAACATTCAGGAAGATCCCTATACCTGGGTGCCCGATATGCTCGGCTTTATTCAAAAATACAAATTGAACTGGACCGGCTGGTGCATGCATCCCAAAGCCACGCCGATCATGATCAGCGACTGGACCTATACGCCGACGCCGTTCTGGGGTGTGTTCGCCAAAGACGCATTGGCGGGCAAGCAGTTTGAGATGAAAAAAATGCGTTAATTGAGGCCGGAATCATTCGTTCATAAACAGGAACAACCTTTACTGGGAGGAGAATTTTTATGACAAAGTTAACAACAAAAAGCTACATGATCGCAATAGCAACGGCTCTCGCAGGGCTTGGCTCGGTGGCTCCGGCCGCGACGATTTACTGGAATGCCAGTTCAGGAAGCTGGGATACGTCCGCTCAAAAATGGTCAACAGATCCGGATGGCAATACCGCCTCCGCCTGGGTTGATAGCAGTGATGCCGTTTTTTCGTCTTCCGCTGTTACCGTTACTCCGAGCATTACTCTTTCATCCGCTTCGGTGAATGTGAATAGTCTGCTGTTTAACACATCCACCACTATCACCCAGTCCACTAACAAAAATATCGTATTGGTGGCTGCCGGCAGCAACACGGTTACTGTGGCTGACGGACAGACTGTATCGCTGAGCGGAACTCTGTCAGCTTCTACAAGTGCCCATATTAATCTCGGCGCGAATTCTGTGTTGTCAATTGGATTTATCGGTAATACTACGAGTAATGTCACCTTTAATGGCGGAAAATCTATCATCGGCAATATTGATAGCAGTGCAGTGATTAATTCCGGTTTGGTCATTGTGAATGGTAACACGACAGGTAAGCTCAAGGGCCTCACCATCAATGGTGGTACGCTGATCTTAAACGGGATCATGGCTGGTACTAGTCGCAATGTTTCGGTTGCTACGGGCGCTACTTATGGCGGCGTGACTGCTGGTACCAATGGTGGTAAAGTTACCCTTGCAGGTAAAACAGCCATCCTTTCGCCCGGTAACGTCAATGGCACTACCGGCGCCAGTCAGGTGGGAACTCTGGTGCTCAATAGCCTCACCGCCAGTAACGGCGGTACATTCAATATTGATATTGACGGATCAAACATTGATTTGATCAGTCTCGGTGCCAATGCCATGACTCTTGGTGGCGAATTAATCTTTAACTTCACCAACCTCGGTACAGTCAACACCGGCACTGCTTATACCATTTTTACAGGTACGGGAACGTGGACCGCTAATGGCGTGACATTTAATTTTGCCACATTGCCCGACGGTTATATGCTTGATACGTCATACGGAAATGGCAACGGCTATGTACTTGATACCACAAGCGCCACCCGTACCCTTACGGTTCAGTTTGCCACGGTTCCGGAAGTTGCGTCTCTGGGTATTCTTGGCTTTGGCGCGCTGGCCGTTCTGGCTCGCAAGCCACGCCGCTGATCTTTTTTTTCTTCTCTCTCCCGGTAATGGCAAGGCCCTGTATGCTTCGGCATACGGGGCCTTTCTTTTTTATGCGAATGCGGCAATTGTCTCTCTTTGCTATACTTGTCTTATATTGACATCACTTGACTATGATCCTGTCTTTTGAAGAGAATAATGACATGAAAAGAACGGCCGTAAATAACATTGTGCGCTATCAATGGCGTGATTACTGGCCTGATATCACGCGCACGCCCGTTGTTGCACGATTTTGGCAATATCACAAAAATTTTCAGCCGCACAGCCATGAATTTATTGAACTGGTGCTGATTGTCGGCGGCCGGGGCGTGCATCGCTCATGCCTGGGCGACCAGATCTTTTCCCGGGGTGATGTTTTTATTCTTAGGCCAGGCGCGTGGCACGCGTACTACAATATCCGCCAGCAGTTGCGCGCCTATAACCTCACGCTGGGCCCTGAGTTGCTGCGCCACGAATTGGCCTGGGCGCTACAGGATGAATCTCTCGGCCGGCTTTTGTGCGCCAGCATTCTTTCTCCGCGCAAGGGCGGCGTGATGACATGCAAAATTCCGGAAGAATTTCTTGCGCCATGCATCGGCGCGCTTGAGCAACTGCGCGCGCTTGGCGAGCAGGATAATCCGCAGCATCGCGCGCTGCGCATCGGCCTGTTGCTGCAAGCGCTGGCGCATATCAGTCCGCATCTGGCGCAAACGCACACAACATCACGCGTTCACCCGGCCGTGCTTGAGGTTATTCATTTGATGCAAAGCGATCTTGCTCATGACTGGTCGCTGCCGGAAATGGCTGAGGCGCTTGGCGTTGATGCTTCGTACCTTGTGCGGATTTTTCATAAGGCGATGGGGTTGCCGCCGATTGCGTATCTGTTGCGGCTACGGGCAGAGCGCGCCGCGGCGCTGCTGGCGGAATCTTCAGCGCCGGTCAGTCAGATCGGTACGGCGGTAGGGTGGGAGAGCCCGGCCTATTTTGCGCGTCGTTTTCAGGCTCATTTCGGCATGTCGGCATCGGAATATCGCAAGCGATTTCAGATGCCATAAATCTTAATTGATACGGAGAATACAAAAATGGCACATATTCAGAATTTCCGTGAAAAAGTCATGGCCTGCTGGCTCGGCAAGGCCGTTGGCGGCACTTTGGGCATGCCTTTTGAAGGAAAAGAGGGCGTTTTTGATCTCTTCTTTTATGATCCGGTGCCTACGGAAATGCTGCCGAATGATGATCTTGATTTACAGGTTCTCTGGGCATGTGTGCTTGATAAAATGCCGCAGGTGCGTGTTGATCGCAACGTGCTCGGCCAGGCATGGCTTGAGCATGTTGATTTTCCGTGGGATGAGTACGGTGTATGCATTCGCAATCTGCGCAACGGGCTTAAGCCGCCGCTGACGGGTTCTTTTGATAATTGGTTTACCTGCGGCATGGGCGCGGCGATTCGTTCTGAAATATGGGCGTGCCTTGCGGCTGGCGATCCGAAACTGGCCGCGCAATATGCGTATGAGGATGCGTGCACGGATCATTCCGGCGAAGGCATCGTATCGGAAGTTTTCTTTGCCGCGCTTGAGGCCGCGGCGTTTGTGGAGTCATCGCCGGATGTTTTGATTCAGCGTGCGCTGGCGTGCATTCCGGCCGAGTCGTTGATCGCCCGCGCCGTGGTTGATACGCAAAAGTGGGCGGCCGAAAAACCCTGGCACGAAGTGCGCGAGATGATCGTGGCCAAATATGGGCACGAGAATTTTACCGACGTCGTTCAGAATATCGCCTTTACTATTTTGGGATGGCTGGCCGGCAAGGGTGATTTTTCGCGCGGCATCTGCATCGCCGTCAATTGCGGCAAGGATACGGACTGCACCGGCGCGACGGTCGGCTCAATCATGGGCATAATTGATCCGAATTGCATTGATCCCAAGTGGCTTAAGCCCATTGGCCGGGATCTGGTCATTAATAAGCAGATTACCGGGATCACGCCGCCGCCGACGCTTGATGGGTTTACGGATATGGTGATCAATCTGCATGAGCGGCTTGCCGGCAAGGCGCCGGCCGTTGAGTCTGTTGAGCAGGATACGCGGAAGCTGGCGATACCGGCGCAGATCGCATTTGTGGATAAAATGCCGCAGGGATCGGCCGCGCCAAAACTGGTTGGCGCAAGCACGCGCTTATTCCCCGGCACGCATGCGGTGTTGCCGCGAAATGCCTTTGAGAAACCGGCCGGCCTGGTGCGGTATACCTTTAAGATAGCCAAAGCCGGCAAGGTGCGGGTGATGTTCAACGCGCACGAGGCCACCCGCGTATGGGTTGATGGCCAATATGCTTTTGGCCGCGATGGCGGGCTTATGGCGCCCTCGGCACATCGTGTGCCGCACCAGCAGTTTGCGGATCTTGATCTTTCGGCCGGTACGCATGAACTGATCGCCGCGATTGCTCAACCGGCGGATCGTCCGTTTTGCGAATGGGCCATTGGCGTAGCGCGCGCCGACACCATGCAGTGGCTGCCTGATGCGCTGCTGGCGTCATGCTGATAAATTCAAGATTATGTAAACTTTGTGCTAAAACAGAGGTGCGGCATATAAGGAATACCTCAATATATTGACAGCTACTGATAGTTTGCTTACAACTACATATAGTGGAGCAGTAAGGGCGTGTATTCATACATGCTTAAGGGAACGAAGACCGTTTTCTGCGGAAATGCCGGTATTACGTCGCGATTGGGAGGGAAATGGTGACCAATCTCGTACTTCAACCGCAACCGCTCAGGAGCGCCACACGTGTCAGAACTTGCAGTCTCTGGCCTATCCTCTAATGTACTTGTACTGAACCGCCTTTACATGGCGATCCGGGTGGTGTCTGCGCGTCGCGCTTTTAGCCTGCTGGTCAAGAATCTTGCCGAAGTCGTCTCCGTAGAAAATGATTCCTATATTTCCTATGACATGAGCAGTTGGCTTGAGGTTTCGCAGCTTAAGGCTCAGTTTGAGCGTGAGCAAAACGACTTTGTGCGCACGGTTCGCATGGAAATTGCCGTGCCGCGGATCATCCGCCTTTTGGGGTATGACCGTTTGCCGCGGCAGGATGTCAAACTGAACCGCCGCAATATTTATGCGCGCGATCACTCGACATGTCAGTATTGCGGAAAGAAATTCCCGACGCAGGAACTCTCGCTTGATCACGTGGTGCCGCGCGCGCTTGGCGGCCGCACAACGTGGGATAACCTGGTCTGCGCATGCGTATACTGCAATGCGCGCAAGGGCGGCCGCACGCCGCACCAAGCGCACATGCACCTGATGAAGATGCCGGTTAAGCCCAAGCGCAATCCGGTGATCAATTTGCGGCTGGGATCAGATAAATACGCCACGTGGAAACATTTTCTGGATCACGCGTACTGGAGCGTTGAGCTCAAGTAAGCGCACTGGGATAGTGCAAGGCGCCATCAATCACAGAGAGAAAATGACAAAGCACAAATGGCAAATGACAAAATAGAAGATGTTTGGTCATTTGCTATTTGAATTTTGATATGTCCTCCGCGGCTCTGCGCCTCTGCGCCTCTGCGTGAGATCCTTTTTTTTTCACGCGGAGGCGCAGAGTCGCGGAGAGAACAGAATTTTTCTGGATAGGAAACGAATCTGATTTTGCTGATGGTTATTCATGATTGAAACAAAAAGGGGCGGCTTATGGCCGCCTCTTTTTGTTTTATGGGTTGTCTTGATGATGCATCAGAGACGTGCGGGCAGGCCGACTCTGGAGCGCGCGGCCTGAAGATCGCTGAACATCTGTCCGGCGGCGGCGCGGTCGGCGGCGCTGCCGTACTTCATGGCGTCGGCCGCGGCTTTGGCCATGACTCTGGCTCCCTGCGTAGAAGGATCGCTGCCGTTGTTGTATGCATTCTTGCCGATCAATTGGCTGGCGAGACGCGCTGCTTTTTGTCCGGCCTCAATGGCTTTTTCGCGGGCGATGAATTGTTCAATGGTGGCCCGCCGTTCTTCAGGGCTTTTCTTGATGTATTCCCGCGCTTCTCTGCCCATATATTGCACCATGAGAATCTTCATATTGGCGGAAAGATCTGAATTTCCCTCCAGATTTTGCAGGCCATACTGGGCCAGCGCCGCCTGCTGCTGAATGCTCATTTTCTTTGTTGCGTCATAAAGTTTATTCAGAACGGCCGTCCGTTCCTTATCATTGGCATTGGCAAGCTTCATTTTTCTGATGTGTTCGGCCATGAGCTTGTCGTCGCAGTTGGCCAGGTCGGCATTCATAAACGCTTTGACTCCGTTGCCGGGCGCAAATGGATTCCAGCCGGTCATATTCCACACCGCGGCAATCATGACCAGTGTGCACACGCTGATTGTGATGATCTGTTTCTTTTTATTTTTCATGGTTTGCCCTTATTTTTCAAAGTGTAGGCCAGGTCGGTGAATTTATAGTACGTGCCATAAATAAATCACACATGGCATGCCGCCACATTGCGCGGGGCGGTCCCGATAAATTCGTGGCGTGTGATTTATTTTTGGCAATCACTCTGATTATGTGGCTATATTTATTCACTTTTGAATACTTTGCCCAGATTTTTGATCATTTCGTCCACCGGGCCGACATGGCCATCCGCGTAGAGAATATGTTTTGAAGCTGATTTTGATTCTTCGCCATGGAAAAAATCCGCATCGGCCAGCAGCGGCATGTTGACCTCTCCCAGAACGTCATACCAGGAATGCTTGGGAATCCGGATGCCGCCGAGCGAAATGTTATATTCGTAAGAGATCGTTTCGCCGGCGAAGTAACTGTCAAATGATTTATTATCACTGGCGCGGAGATAGCCTTTTTTATCACCCGGGCAACGCCAGGCTTTGGGAGAATTAACCTGCGACGCAAGGCTGATCGGCAGAGGTTCATACGCATCCGGGGGAATGGCGTTCATGGATGGCAACTGGGCGCTCCTGGGATATATCTGGCCATTCTCATCAAGGTATGTACGCATGCCGATGCTCAGGCCGTGAAGAACCTGCAGGCAGGCGGTATCGTTGGCCTGCTTGCGCGCCTGGGAGAGCGAAGGCATAAGTATGCCCATGAGTGCGGTGATAATGGACACGACTACGAGTAATTCAATGAGCGTAAAGCCGGATGCTTTTTGATGACGTGCAATTTTCATAATTGTGGCTCTCTTTTGTAGTGTTGTGATGACGGTGCTCATGAACGACCCTTTATTCGCATGACGACGCCGGAGCACCCGAAGAAGATCCGGATTTCCGTTGGGAATTGAACGAAAGGTGCAAAATATTGCTGTTTTGTTGCGAATTGAAAAATAAACGGGGGGATCATGGGCTGGTGTGCGAATAATGATCAGCCAGGCAGGAGAGATGTCATGTCGGCAGGGATGTGGTGGTATGATATGGCAAGGACATGTTCTTGTGATATATCGGGTTCAGGAGGCTGATGGCCAGTCATCATGACATCTCTCTGAGTATGCCGGCAAAGACGCATGCCGCACGGTGGGCACTGATTGAACGCATGTATCAGGACCATGTGGTGGCGGTATGGCAGTTTATTGCGCAGAGGTTAAATAATGATTCGCATGCGGCTGATGAGGTCACAAGCGCGGTATTTTTGGCGGTGACCGAAAATATCGCCAGTTATGATCCGTCGCAGGCTGCGGCCGGGGCGTGGGTTTTTTCGATAGCGCGCCACAAACTGGCGGATCACCTGAGACGGCAATATCGCGAACAGAAACGCAATCAATTGTATCTCAACCAGACGCAAGATGAATTTGAAGACGCAATACCGATAACCGAGGCGCAGGAAAACCTGCTGCCGGTCAGGCGGGTTCTGGCCAAAATGCCGGCCATTGAGCGAGATGCCCTGATCTGGAAATATTGCGACAAAGCCAGTACACGCGTGATAGCAGAACGGCTGGGGCGCACCGAAAAGGCATGCGAAAATCTTTTAGCCCGGGCCCGCCAGCGTTTCCGAGCGGCGATGAGCTATCAGCAGAAAGGAGAGCCGCGACATGTTGCCTCATGATCCTTCACAGTCAGAACGTCCGGGCAATCCGCTTGAAGATCTTTCGCATATAAAGCGAAGCGGCCCGTCGCCTGAATATCTCAATGAATTGCGCGAGCGGATGCTTGCGCGCCATGATGAGCTGACGCCGCGCGTGCGGAGATTCTGGCCCTGGGCGCTGCCGGCCACGGCCGGCGGTGCAATCGCGGCCATGCTCTGCATCATGATTTTGCTCTGGCCGAGGCCGGCGGCAACGTTTGGCAGCGTTCAGGAACGTCTGCGCAGCATTAACACCATGAGTTGCGTGGCGCATCTTGTTGTAGAAGATACGCGCGTGCCGGCCGATGTCCTGACGATCACAACCTGGGCCGATGCCGCCAAAGGCGTGCGCACGCAGGCCCGCGTATTGGGCGTGCCGGTCATCAGCTCCCTGGCGCTTTGGGGCCATGATATTCTGCTGATGAATGAGCTGCGCGGGCAAATGGCGCAGTTACCGGCCGATCAATCCGCGATGAATCATCTGCGCGATCTTGATCCCACGCGGCTGATACTTGAATTGCGTAATCAGGCGGGTATTTCCGCAGTGCCGCTGGGCCAGCAGAACCTTGATGGCGAAGATGTTGACGGATATCGCCTGGAAGGGTGGCCCTTTAGCACAAGGCCCGGAACCCAGGTCACGATTTGGGTGGCCAAAAAGAGCGGGCTGCCGGTTAAAGTTCAATGCAGGTTGCCGGCCACGGATCACGGCACGATTGATTTTGTGATTGACCAGTTCCGTTGGGATGAGCCATTGGCGGCCGGTCTTTTTGATATGCCGCAATACCGGCAGGTTGCCAGAGCGCAGGAAGTGATTGCGCGGCCAAGCGAAAGCATCATGATCGCGGGCCTGCGGGATTTTGCACAATACAGCGGCGGGTATTATCCGGGACATTCGGATGGTAATCCGTCATTGTTCATGCTTGTGCTCAAGCTTCGCGGTCTTGCTGAAAACGGCGGCAATTGGGCGCAGGGTAATTCCGTGGATGCGATCATGTATGAAAAATTGATTCTCGGCGGTACATTTCTGCTGAATCAGGCCAGCCGTGGCCATATGCCGGATTATGACGGTCAAATAGTTTTGGCCGGCGATGGCGCGCATGAGCTTGTCTCGTGGTCAAAAGGCGATGGTACGCGCGTGAGATATAACGGCAAACTTGAATTGATCCCGGATGCCGGCGCTTTGCCGGCAACGCAGCCCAAATAAGAGTCACAGGTGCTGCGTCATCAAAATGACACCTATGATGACGGCCGCCAGGCTTGCGAGTAATACCGCACCGGCGGCCGTGTCTTTTGCGATTTTGGCAAGCGGGTGATAATCAGGCGAGACCAGATCAACAACGGACTCAATGACCGTATTGAGAATCTCAAGCACCAGCACGCCCGTGATGGTGAGAATCAGCAGCGCCCACTCGGCGGCGGCCAGTTGCAGGTAAAAAGCTCCTGCGATGGCGGCCGCGGCGCAGCCTAATTGAATTTGAAAATTGCGCTGCGTCCTGAGCATATGCCAAAGGCCGGCCGCGGCAAATCCGAAACTTGCAATCAAGGTTGCCTTGCGCGGACGATCCTGTTTTTGGTTATGCGCCAGTTGTTCAGAGAGATCATGCGTGCGTTTCTTTTGCGCCAGCAGAAAAGGGAAGATATAAATCATGATCACTCACTCTCGTACTATTTGAGTACTTTTATGGATTATCGCGGGCAATCAAATTCACTTCCGGGGTCTTCGCAGGTACAATAGGTATTATAAGGAGACCCTATGTCCGTTGATATGTCACGAATTGAACGCTTTAAGACCATGACGGAAGCGGATCCCAACAATGAACTGGGCCACTTTTCGCTTGGCCGCGCATATATGGACGCGGGACTTTTTCAGGAATCAGTGCCGTCGCTTGAACGCGTTTTGGCGCTAAATCCTAAATTTTCAAAAGCTTACGCCTTGCTTGGCAAGGCATATGTTGCTATACATCATAAAGAACGTGCGGTTGAGACTTTAACGCGCGGATATGCCGTGGCCCACGAACGTGGTGATTTACTGCCACGTAACGAGATGGCGCAGATGCTCAAAGAGCTTGATGCGCCGGTGCCTGAAATTCGCGTTGAAGAATTAACCCCGGAAGCATCGTCGCAGGGTAAAATTCTCTGCAAGCGATGCGGCAGAATTCAGCCAAGAATGCCCGAGCCGCCGTTTTCCGGTGAACAAGGGCAGAAAATTCAGGGGGATATTTGCGTCATCTGCTGGCGCGAGTGGATCGGTCAGGGAACAAAAGTGATTAATGAGCTGCGGCTCAACCTGACTGAGAAGCAGGGACAGGAAGTTTATGATAAATACATGTTTGAGTTCCTGAACCTCGTTTAATGTGATGATATTTTGTTAACTTTCGCTGACCACGCCAAAACGTGGGAAGCGTCTTTTTGTTATCGCGGAGCCTATTACTATGCAGATGCTTACTCAGGAAGAAAAAAACAAGCTTGACCAGCAACTCAAGGACATGATCGCCCAGCGCCCGCAGATTGCCAAGCGCATTGAAGAAGCACGCGAAAAAGGCGACCTGAAGGAAAACGCTGATTATCATGCCGCGCGCGAAGAACTGGCGCTGCTTGAAGCGCGCATCAAGGATCTTGAGGGACGCCTGCGCAGCGTCTCGGTGATTGATACGAACGAGATTCCGGAAGGAATCGTCTTTCTGGGCAGCACCGTCAAGGTTAAAGATACCAAAACCGGCGATGAGGATGTTTTCCGCATCGTCGGCGAGTTGAGTAACAATGAGAGCGACGATTTTCTTGAGATTTCGGCCACGTCGCCGCTGGGCGAGGCGCTGATGCGCGCGCATGTCGGCAATGTTGTGAGGGTGCGCGTGCCGCGCGGCGAAATTGAGTACAAAATTATTGAGTTGCTCTGATTGTTGTGTGACTGAAGCGATCTCATGGCCGGCGGCGGGATAACCGCCGCCGGTTTTACGATGACCTCGGCAATCATGCCAAATGAATCTCTGCTGGCAGACGATCGGGAGATGAATCCTGACATCGCGGGGGCTCCTCTTCAAATAGAATTGCTTCTGGCGGTGCCCAAACCGGCCCGTCCGTCACTACTTGATCTGCAAAACGCCCTTGCGCAACAGCACGTGGTGGTGGTTCGCATCGGTGCGGGCATTAGTTGGCAGAACATCACGTCGGCGCTGGTCGCCATTTTACTGCATGTGATTCTGGTTGTCGGCGCCATATGGCTTGCGCGCCAGGCGGAATCAGGACAGCATGCCGGCCATCTCGGCGCATCATCACGTGGCGGCGGGGCGGGAGTTGTGGGCGGTTTTGTCATCGGCCCGGGCGCGCCACGTGTCGGCGGCACAACATTATCGCCAAAAATTGTGGACATTCCGTCTGCGCCAAAAGCGCCGCCGATTCCGATTCAGGATTTGCCTGCGCCGGTAACGCCAGCCACGCCCAATGTTCCCAGCGCCAAATCATTACAGGAAAAATTAACCTCAACGGATGTGGTGGGATTGCCGAGCCAGGGAACTGTGGCCGCGCCGCAAGTCAATACAAAAACCGTTACTGCTGAACCGCAAGCCAAAGTTGCTCAACCGGCAGCCAGCGTGCCGCCGCTGACGATTACTCCGCCTGCGAACAGCACGCACACATCGGCCGCGCCTGCGGCCGCAAGTCATGTGACCGGTAGCGCGGAAGGCGGGGCCAAAACAATCGGTGGCGGAGGCGCGGGTGGCGCAGGCCGCGGCGGTTCGCGACTTGGCCAGGGACCGGGCGTTTCTGAAGATGATGATGACGGTTATGACATGATGAAGGCGGGATCAGGTGGCGGAAAAGGTTCAGGCCGGGATCGTGGCGCATCGGCCGCGGAACGCCGCGTTCAGGTTCTTGAGGTCACGCCGTTTATGGCCGCCGCACGGCAAATCAACGATAAAATGCGTGCGCGCCTTGCCGGTCACCGTGTCACGCTCAATGTGCGCGTTCATGCCGACGGGTCTGTGGGCGACGTCAAAATTGTCACCAGTTGCGGCGTCCCTGAAGTTGACCAGATGTTTGCGGATGCCGCGCGCAAATCAACATTTCTTCCGTCAATGAAGTCTGGCCGCGCTATTGATGATGATTTTCAGATGTCGCAGGAATTTTGAGCAATCGGCTCACCGTAATCCCGCGGAATCCTTTGCGCCGAGCGCTTTGTAGATTTCCCGTGTCGCATACGAGTGATTGAGCGTGTAAAAATGAATGCCGCGCACGGAATTATCAAGCAGATCGCGGCATTGTTCGGTGGCCCAATGAATACCGACCGCTTTTACGGATTCCGCATCAGTTCCCGCGCGCATGATGGCTTTCTGTAATCGCGCCGGGTAGCGAGCGCCGAGCGCCAGTTCCGGAATACGTTTATAAGTTCCCAGGCTTGTCACGGGCATGATGCCGGCGATGATCGGAACGGTGATTCCCGCCAGTTCGCAACGTTCGCGGAAGTCATAAAAATCACGATTATCAAAGAAAAGCTGCGTGACGATATAATCCGCGCCTGCGTCAACTTTGGCCTTGAGATAATCCATTTCCTGAACGCGATTTGGCGTCACCGGGTGGCCTTCCGGAAAACCCGCCACGCCGATGCCGAATCCGCGCTTGTCCGGATGAATGCCGCGGTCATTAAATGCGCGAATGAACTTCACCAGATCGGCCGCGTGACGAAAACGATCCTGATTGCGGTCATAATTCTGCATATCGCGCGGAAGGTCGCCGCCGAGCGCGAGGATATTGCCGACATTTGCGGCCGCGTAGCGCTCAAGAATATCCGCGATATCTTTTTCGCCATGCGCCACGCAGGTGAGGTGAGGCACGGGATCAAGTGTTGTTTCCTGCTTGATGCGCACAACAAGGGTGTGCGTGCGTTCGCGCGTTGATCCGCCGGCGCCGTAAGTAACGCTGACAAAGGATGGCTTAAGTCCCTCAAGTTCCTTCAGATGGCCAAAAAGCGTATCGGCCGCGGCGTCATCTTTTGGCGGAAAGAACTCAAAAGAAAGCGTGGTACGGTGCTGGGCAAAGATGTCTTGAATATGCATGCGTAAACTCCATCCTATTATCCGGATAAACAGATGAATTATACCCGCCTGATCCGCTGACGCCAACTTAATTCAAAAAAGTCTGTCAATGATACTATCGGCATGAACTCGGTTATTTGCTCAGCGGATGAAATATAAGTTCACGTGCATCAATGACCTGCTGGCGGTAGCATGGGGACTGTTTACGGGGAGAAGAATGTGCGGCGATTATTATTTATCATGATCGTGTTGATCGGGCCGATGCTTGTGGCTCAGTCATCGTCGCGCGCGCCGGTTTCTCCACTGGCTGATGAGCAAGCCGGTTTACCGGCAAAGCCGGAAATTCCGCCGCTGCCTGAGTTACCGCCGCTATCGCCGCTGAAGGTGCGTTCCGGCGGGGCGCTGATGAACGCCGGAACGGCCGGCCGGGTTCTGCGCGCGCCGGATATCAAAAACAGCACAACATTTGCCATTCTCGCGGACCGCACCGGTGGCACGGATGCCGGCCTGAAATACCTGCGCACCGCGATTGATGAACTGAATTTGCTTGAGCCCGAATTTGTCATGACCGTAGGCGATCTTGTTCAGGGATATACGCGCGATCCTGCGGAATATATCCGCCAGGTGGTCGAGTATCGCGGCATAACGGATCGTCTTAAGATGCCCTGGTATCCGTGCGCGGGAAATCATGATGTGATCAGTGGGCTGCGCAATCCGGATGACCGCCGTTTTGAGGAACTTTATCAGAATTATTTTGGGCCGCTCTATTATTCGCTTGATTACGGCGACATTCATCTTGTTGTTCTGTATACCGATGAGCAGCGCCGCAGCGAACCGGAATTATCAGAGCAGCAGATTACCTGGCTTAGCGCGGATCTGAATCGTGCATTTAACAACGGCACAACACGCCACGTTTTTGTGTTCATGCACAAACCGGCGTGGCGTTACGAAAAATCAAATTGGGATAAAGTTCACAAGTTGCTGGTTGATTTTAATTCCCGGCCGATTGTGGCCGTTGAGGGGATGTCCGGCCGCGCCGCGACGGTTCAGCCGCGCGTTGAGGCTGTGTTTGCAGGTCATCTGCATTCGTATATTCAGGAGCCCGTGCGCGACGGCATTCCGTATTACGTGCTTTCTGTGACTGGCGCGGGAATTGATCAGGCCAAAACGGCAGGGCAGTTTAACCAATACCTGCTGGTAAAAGTGACGCAGGCCGGCGCTGAATTTGCAATTGTTGAGCCGGGCTCTGTTTACGCCAAAGATTATGTAACAAAAAAAGATCGCGATGTTCTTGATCGTATTTATCGTATTGATGACGCAACAATGGGCATCAGCGGCGTGCTTGACGAGCCCGTGGCCAGGCCGATCGTGACCATTAATCCCGGGGGCATTTTGCCTGCGCCGGCACAACCAGCGCCGGCCCCGCTTGAGCTGAAGCTCAAAAATCCACTTGATGTTCCGTTGACTGTCAATGTGCGCATGGCGGGTGTTGTTTCCGTGGGCGCATCCGGTGATGCGCTTGAGCAGGAGGCCGCCAGCAGTGAGGATCGTCACGATTCGTCATGGCAGCTTAACATGGCGCGCAGAACGTTTACACTTGCGCCGGGAGAAACGCAAAGTGCGCCGCTGACGATCACCTGGCCGATGTCGCCGGGGCAAAAAGCGCCGGGAGAAGTGGCCTGGCCGCAGGTTGATCTTGTTGTGACATATCAGGATAGCAAGGGGCGCAGCGTGCCGACGATTCTGCATCGGCGGGTGCCTGTTGTTCCGCAGGTTACGGTTCCGGTGATCAATACCGCGCCGGCCGAGCATGCGTGGAAAAACGCGTATCATGCGCGTACGCATCCTCTGGCGCCCAATACGTATGATCAGGTTGATCTTTCGCCGGATGTCTATCTGCTGGCCGATCGTAATACGTTATGGCTGAAAATTCACGTTGCGGATTTGGTGCGCGCGTATTATCCGGACTTCAGCGAGCCCCATTATTTGCCGAGTGATGCGGTGGCGTTTTCGTTTATGCCGGCCGGAGAAACCAGCAGCCAAAAGATGACGCGCATTGTCGTGCTGCCCTTTGCGCCTGATGGCCCGTTGCTGCTGACCAACACCGGCGCACTGCGAGAGCAAACCAAATTGCTGCCGGCAGGCCAGCAGTGGCAAATCACCGCGCGCGTGACATCCCGCAAAGATGCGTGGGATCTTTATCTTGGTATTCCGCGAAAAATTCTGCCAGGCGGCGGATTTGCCGGCAATGTTGTAATAACTGACAATGATGATTCAGGACAATCAAGCTTCCGGTCGTGGGGGCGGGATATTCCCGGACTCATGCCGAAAGTATCATTTGCGGATGAATGATTGCTGATGTTTCTTAAGACTTTTATTAAACAGGTTTTGCAAAAATAAACAGGTCCGCTTATGCTAGCGGTGATACGTTATCTCATAATATGAGAGTAATACGGTATTGGCGTGCTTTTTCAGGAGTGAGAGTTCATGTCGTGGAATTTTTCCGCCTTTGCAGATGAAGCTGGTCCGTCATGTGATGAACAGATTGCGGCATTGCGCAAGGCCGGCATGAAGTTTATTGATATTCGCGGCATTGATGGCCACAACATTGCGGCGCTGCCGGTTGATCATGCGCGCGTGGTGCGTAAAAAACTTGATGATGCCGGTATTGCGGTAGGGATGTTCGGCTCGCCGGTGGGCAAAATTGATATCAAGGATGATTTTCAGGTTGAAGTTGACCGCTTGAACCACATGGCGGCACTGGCGCCTGTTTTAGGCTGCAATGCCATCCGCATGTTCAGTTTTTATAACAAAACCAAGATCAGTCACGCGGAATTTCAGGCGGTGGCGCTTGCGCGCCTGAGCCAATTGCGCGATCAGGCACGCAAGCTTGGCCTTGTTCTGTATCATGAAAATGAGGCTGATATTTTTGGCGACCGCTGTGAAGATGTGCTGACTATCACGAATCAACTGCGCGATCCGGCCAGCTTCCGTATGATTTTTGATTTTGGCAACTACAATCACGGCAAGGAAGATGTGTGGCAGAACTGGCTCAAGCTTCGCAGCACGACCGACGCCATACATATCAAGGATAACGTGTGGCAGGGCGATAAATTTTTCCACATGCCGGCCGGCATGGGCAACGGAAAGATTCCGGAAATCCTGGCCGATGCTGTCAAGATCGGCTGGCATGGCCCGATTACGCTTGAGCCGCATCTTCAGCATTCCGCGGCCGTCGTGGCGACTGGCCCATCAGGCCAGGCCAATCAGGCTTATTCCGCCATGACCGGCAGTGAGTCATTCAGCATTGCCGCCAATGCGGCGAAGGATATCTTTAAGAAGATCGGCGCGCCGGTGGCATAACGCTGATGATTATCCTGTGATTATTGGCCGGGGCGGCGCTTGCCGCCCCGGTTTTCTTTTTGCCTGTGCAAAAAAACAACGAGCAGTGAGTGGACCAGTTATCTGCGTCTGATCATGACGCATAACTCTCACTGCCCGTCGCCAAAATCGGGATATGCTTAATTATTGAATTGTGTATGTCTTTATGATTGAAGAAAAATATACCGGCCGCGAAAGCCGGTATATGTCAATTCCAGAAGACAGAAATTCCCACGCTCGGTATGCCTGACTTTACCGAGAATACGGATATTCTGTCTGCGGTTCAGGCGGCCTGCTGATTGCTCAGCACGCGACTTGAAGGAGAGCTGCTGTCCTTCATCACGATCACCGAAGTGACGCGATCAAGGTATGCCTTGAGATCAGGTTCGGTAAAGCGGGCCAGAAACTCGGGAGCTGCGGTACGGTTATAACGCAGAATAGCATCAATCAATTCACGTTTGCTCATGAAGCACCTACATCCTTGTGTCACGGGCGGCCTAGCGCCCGCACTCTGAATCCTCAGAGTCGTTCTGAGCACGGATTCCACCGCATGCATGAGCCTGTGGAGATCATCCGGATCAACACGAACTTATGCGACCCAAGTACATCGTCTGTGCGCGATGATTTTCTTCAACACTGGGATGATATTGTTGAAGAAATTGTAATCTGTTGTTAATGCATGTTTTATGATGATCTTTGTAGCGGATTTTATGTGTGATAAGTCTGTGACGTCCTGTAATGTGATTGAAATAAGAAAAACAAAAAGAGAATATCACGACCTATAATCTTTGTAGATTATCTATTTTAACATGCAGGCAAAATCGGCGTGGTGAGGGAATAAAAAAGGCCCCGGGAAAAACTTCCCAGAGCCAGGTCAGAGGCGAGTTGAAAAAGATCATGAGTAAGCCCGGCCGATTGCGGCCGGGCTCACCTGAAAATTTACACACCCAGTTTGCTGCGGCGCAGAAGATCGGCCGAGGAGCATTCGCGCTGAACGCTATAACCCTTTAGCGGCATGATGTGCTGATGAACAGCGTCAAGAATGTCGCAGGGGAACGGGAAGAAGGCATCTTCTACTTCGTCAGCCGGCGTGATCCAGTTGCGCGCGCCGACGATCACCGGCGGGGCGTCAAGTTCATCAAAGGCAAGTTGCGTGATCTTGGCGGCCATTGTCTGAAGCACGCTGCCACGTTCGCATGCGTCTGAAGCCAACACGATCTTGCGGGTCTTCTTGACGCTCTCAATCACCTTTTCGTAATTGAACGGAACAATGCTGCGCGCATCAATCACTTCGCACGATACGCCGTACTTGCTCTCAAGTTCCTTCGCCGCATCAAGCGCGCGGTAAAGCGTTGCGCCGACGGTGAGGATTGTCAGGTCTTTGCCGGCCTTTTTGATGTCCGGTTCGCCAAACGGAATGAGGTACTTCTCGGCCGGAATGCCACCTTCGTGGAAAAGTTCCGGGATGTCATAAATACGCTGTGATTCAAAGAAAATCACAGGGTCGGTTCCTTGCAGTGCCGAGTACATAAGGCCTTTGGCGTCGTATGGCGTGGCCGGGAAGCAGACCTTCAG
The DNA here is from genome assembly GCA_964610975.1 of uncultured Phycisphaeraceae bacterium. Taxonomy (GTDB): domain Bacteria; phylum Planctomycetota; class Phycisphaerae; order WQYP01; family WQYP01; genus CAZSYN01. The sequence continues at coordinate 20,545 of CAZSYN010000012.1, read as the reverse complement.
GCCCGGGATGTGCGCCGGGATGGCGGACCAATCCTGGGAGTGCTGTGCGCCATATTTTGAGCCGACCGAAACGCGCAGGATGACCGGCATTTTCAGCAGTCCGCCGGACATGCTTTGCCATTTTGACATCTGGTTGAAGATTTCGTCACCGGCGCGGCCCATGAAGTCGCAGTACATCAACTCGGCAATCACGCGGCCGCCGGAAAGGGCGTAACCCACGGCCGAGCCGACGATGGCGGCTTCGGAAATCGGCGAGTTAAACAGGCGGTGATACGGCAGGGCCTCGGTCAGGCCGCGGTATACGGCAAACGCGCCACCCCAATCACGGTTTTCTTCACCATAAGCGACCATTGTCGGATCGGTGTAGAAGCCGTCAATAATGGATTCAAAAAGCGCGTCACGGAAAAGAACGCATTTTGATTTCGGCAGCGGCTTGCCGTCCGCGCCGATGCCGGTGCGGCTCTTGGTGGCAAGTTGCTTGGTACGCGGATTTTCGGCAATCGTCGGGATGAGCACTTCCGGCTTGCCCGGGGCCATCGCCGGCATGTTTTCGTTTGAGAACATCAGTTTTTCAATCAGGCAGCCGGTCTCTTTATAATGAGAACGCGGCGAGATGGTCATATCAATGGCTTTCTTATAAGCCTTGATGATCAGGCCATCAATCTGGCTCTGCATGGCGTCAATATCGCCCTGACTGCAAACGCCGGACTTAATGAGTTCCTGCGCGAAGTTATGCAGCGGATCAACCTTCTGCCATGCCTCAACTTCTGATTTATCGCGATAAGAAGAGGCGTCTGACGGAGAGTGGCCTGAGTAACGGTACGTGACGCTGTCAAGAAGAACCGGACCTTGTTTATCAGTGAGAATCTTCTTTTTGCGGGCAAAGGCGTCAATGAGCGCCAACGGATTAAAGCCGTCAACGCGTTCAGTATGCATCTGTTCAGGATTGATGCCGGCGCCGAGACGAGCGAGCACCTTAAAGCCCATTGTTTCGCCGACGGGCTGGCCGCCCATGCCGTAAAAGTTGTTGACGCAGTGAACCAGCAGCGGCAGGCCGCCGCGATGAGCCTCATCCCAGAGTTCCTTGAACTGGTCCATCGTGGCGAAGCAAAGGCCTTCCCACACCGGGCCGCAGCCAAAGGATGCGTCGCCGATGTTACAGACCACAATGCCGGGCTTTTTGTTGACGTGCTTAAAGAGGGCCGCGCCGACGGAGATATCGCCTGAGCCGCCGACGATGGCGTTATTGGGCATGATGCCGAAGGGCGGGAAGAATGCGTGCATGCTGCCGCCGAGGCCGCGGTTAAAACCGTAATCTTTGGCAAAGATTTCCGCCAGTGCGCCGTAAATCAGGAAGTCAACGGCAAGGTCTTTGGCGGAGCCTTTGGCGTCTTTTTCAACAACGGACAGCGCGTGGCCGCCGAAGTAATTTTTCATGGTATCAAGCAGCGAGCTTTCGCTGAGGCGGTAAATGGCCGAGAGGCCTTTGGCAAGGATTTCGCCGTGGCTGCGATGCGAACCGTAAATGTGATCGTCAACGGAAAGATTGTAGGCCATGCCGACGGCGGTTGATTCCTGGCCGATTGAAAGATGCGCCGGGCCGCGGTGATTATATTCAATATCGCGGTACTTGCCGGTTTTTTTGACTGAATCAAGCATCAGTTCAAACGCGCGGATGACCATCATGTCATGCTGAATGCGAATCAGATCCGCTTTTGTAAAGCGGCCTGACTTGAGTTCGTCAGCAATCGTTTTGTTGTACTGGTTGATCGGGATCGGCGAAAACTCGATGTAGGAGCGAGTACGCACCTGATCGGGAATGATCATCTGATTCTTGGGCATGGGTAACTCCAGAAAGTCGTAATAATTGTAGATGTGTCAATTAAAGATCATTGTCTCGTTCCGCGAGCCGCTCTTCAGTGCACTGGGCGATGTTGTCAGGATGAATGACCTCAATCTTGCGGTCATCCAGAAATGCCTGCCATTCAGGCGCCGGCGGACGATCCGTAATGAGGCGTGTGATATGCTCCCAGTCCACAATTTTGAAAAGCGAGGCGGACTTGAACTTGCTGTGGTCCACCAGAAGATTTGTTTCGCGTGCGTTTGCCACCGCCATGCGGTAAATGTGGGCTGATTCAATATCCGCGGCCGAGACGCCGAAATCCTGCGAAAGTCCGTCCGCGCCGAGATAAGCGACATAACCGCGTAGCTGTTCAAGCGTGGCCACGGCGATAGGGCCCACCGTATCCATACGATCCGGGCGATACTGGCCGCCAAGCATGATAAGGTTCATCGTTGGCGAGCGAAGCTCAAGGGCAAGCCGCGCGGAGTTGACAATAATGGAAAGACCACGTCGTGCTGAAAGCGGGCCGGCCATGCAAAAGCTGGTCGTGCCGGAATCCAGGAACATGTGGTCCCCATCTTCTACCAGCTCGGCAGCGAGCTGGCCGATGATTCGTTTGGCATCAAGGTTGCGATCTTTTTTAGCTTCAAAGGAAAAGAACTTGTCTGGCGGAAGCATTGCGCCGCCATGAACAAGATGAATTTTCTGTGAATCTGAAAGAGTTTTAAGGTCGCGGCGGACGGTGGCTTCGGAAATCTCAAGACTGTCAGCCAGGTCACGGATTGTGACGTGCTTTTTATCGAGAAGTTCCGAAAGTACACGGGCCTGACGCTCGCGAGTCGCCTGTCGCACGATATACCCTCATGACTGTCAAAATGAACGAATGTGACAATGAAACTTAGCACATATTTTCAACTACGTCAACTAAAACTGCAAAAATGCAACTTGACGTGGCATTAAATGGGGGGTAAGTTGGAAAGAACTTTGCAGATCTGTTCTATTCTTACAATGTTGAGAAAAAACTATGCATACGATCCTTGTGCCGCCCGAGGCGAAGGGTGTAAAACCTGTTCTCGTCATGGGTTGGCGAAAAAACTTGGGCGAAGGTTATGCCGCCGGAGACGTGCTGGTTGACCTTGAGCTTGAAGAATCCATCTTGCAGCTTGTGGCTCAATCCGCGGGCAAATTGACTCATATTAATGCTGCCGCAGGCCAATCTGTAGAGGTTGGCGCCGTGTTGGCGACGGCGGAATTAGGCGAATTTGCAAAGCCGGTGGCTGAAGTTGCAAAAAATGTTGCAACTTTGCAAGTCGCGCCGGTTACGATTGCAGAATCTGCACAAGTTGAAACTTCCGGCAAGCAAAATGATTCTGGCGCAAAACAAGAGGTAAAAGCTGTGAGTTCATCATCAGCATCGGCCGCGCCGGGTGGTGCGGTGGTTCCGTTCTTAATGCCGCAGGCTGGTAACTCAATGGAAGAAGGAACCGTGGTGGCCTGGCGGGTTAAAGAAGGCGACCGCGTGACGGTCGGCCAAATTTTGCTTGAAGTTGAGACGGACAAGGCGACCGTTGAAGTTGAAGCAACGGACGCGGGACGTATTGCCAGGATCGTAGCGCAGGCCGGGGCTGTTGTGCCGGTCAAGCAGCCGGTTGCGTTTTTGGCGGAAAATGATGCGGATGTTGAGGCTTTTTTGGCGGCCGGTGGCGCGGGCAGCGCAACGGCTGCGCCGGAAGCGTCGGCAGGCGCCTCAGTACAGGAATCAGCAGGTTCCGTGGCGGAAGTGGCCCGCGGTGCGGCAAGCGTGACGGAATCAGGCCGCGTTAAAGCGTCGCCGGCCGCACGTAAAATGGCCAATGAAAAAGGTCTTGATCTTGCCACGATCGGCGCGGGCAGCGGACCTGATGGCCGCATTTTGTCGACGGATGTGCTCAATGCCAAGAGTGGTGCCGCAAATTTGGGCGTGGCCAAGCCGGCCGCGCGTTCGGCGGCAAGCGGCGATGTGATTCGCAAACCGATGAGCAAAATGCGCCGGGCGATTGCGAATAATTTGCAGACATCAAAACAAACCGTACCGCACTTCTATATCAAGGGCATACTTGATGCCGCGCCGCTGATGAGCTTTTATAAAGCCAAGAAACCGGCCACAGGATGCACATTGAATGATGTTGTGATCCTGGCGGTGGGTAAGGTCGTCGGTGAGTTCCCGGCGTTCCGCTCACGCATTGAGGGCAATGAAATTGTTGAGCTGCCGGGCGCTAATATCGGCGTGGCGGTGAGTGTTGATGACGGACTGGTGGTGCCGGTGATCATGGGGGTTGATCGCATGGACCTGGCAACATTGGCGAAGGAATCAAAGAGAATTGTTGAGGCCGGCCGCAGCGGCAAGCTTGAGAATGTCGGCAAGGGCGTCTTTACGATCAGCAACATGGGCATGCTGGGCGTTGATGAATTTTCGGCCATTATCAATCCGCCGGAGTCAGGTATTCTGGCTGTCGGCGCGGCCAAAGAAAATGTAATCGTCAAGGATGGCGCGCTGAAAGCCGGACGCACGATGAACATCACGCTGAGCGTGGATCATCGCGTGGTTGATGGCGCGCTGGCCGCGCAGTTCCTTAAGAGACTTAAGGAATTGCTGGAGAATCCGGACGCGCTGGTTTAAAGCGAAGAACGGATACCGAAGTGCGAAGATCGAAGAAAAATGACCCGAAATTCTTTCGGTCTTCGGGATTCGCACTTTGGGCTTCTTTTTTAACACACAATCAAAGATAGGAAAAAACTATCATGTCAGATCATTATAATATTGTGGTGGTGGGTGCGGGACCGGGCGGTTATGTGGCCGCGCTGAAGGCGGGGCAGCTTGGTGCGCGCACGGCCGTGATTGAAAAACATCATCTCGGCGGCACGTGTCTGAATTACGGATGCATTCCGAGCAAGGCTCTGCTTTCGTCGGCAGAGTTGCTGCACAATATTCATGAGGCGGCCAACTGGGGCGTGAACGTCTCGGGTGAAGTGACTTTTGACTGGGCCAAAATTCAGGCCCGCAAAGATAAAGTGATTGCCGGATTACGCGGCGGCATCGGTTCGTTGTTCAAGGGCCGCAAGGTCACGCAGTTAAACGGAACGGCAAAGCTTGATGGCCCGGGCCGCATTGTGGTCACTGGCGAAAAAGGCACGCAGACAATTACTGCGGATAAAGTGATTCTTGCTACCGGCAGCGTGCCGGCGCGCATTCCCGGCTGGCCGACGGATCCGCAGGTGATGTGCACCAGCGATGAGGCTGTGCACTGGAAAACCCTGCCGAAAAATCTGCTGGTGGTCGGCGGCGGCGTCATCGGCTGCGAATTTGCGTGCATGATGCAGTCTTTCGGCGTGAAGGTCACGATTGTTGAGATGCTGCCGGGCCTGCTGCCGGGCATTGATAAGGATCTCGGCACAACATTGCAATCCGCATTGGCCAAGCGCGGCATTACGATTTATACCGATGTTAAAGTTCAGGATGTTTCGCTCAATGCGGGCATTGTTAAGGCCGTGCTCTCAAACGGAAAAACCGTTGAGGCGGATCGCGTGCTGGTGGCTACGGGACGCCGGCCGAATGCCGGTTCGCTGGGCCTTGAGAGTGTGGGTATTCAGGTTAACCAGCGCGGATGGGTGCCGGTTGACGATACGCTGCAAACGAATGTGCCGGGCTATTACTGCATCGGCGACGCCAACGGAAAATGCCTGCTGGCGCACGCGGCCTCGGCGCATGGCGTGGTGGCAGTAGAAAATGCGCTTGGCGCGACGCATAGTTTTAACGCGCCGATTCCTTCGGCCGTGTATACGTATCCGGAAATTGGCGCAGTCGGCATGACGGAACAGGCCGCGCGCGAAAAAGGATTGCCGGTGGCAATCGGCAAGTTCTCGCTGAGCGCGCTTGGCAAGGCGATGGCGACCGGCCACACGACGGGATTTGTCAAAGTGGTGCGCAATCGCGAGACCGGCGCGATCCTGGGCGTGCATATGATCGGCCACACCGCGACGGAATGCATTGCCGCGGCCGGAACGATGCTGCATCAAAAAGCGACTGTTCAGGAATTGGCGGAAGTGGTTTTTGCTCACCCGACGATCAGCGAATCCATCAAGGAAGCGGCCGAGGACGCGCTGAAAATCGGACTGCATGCGGCACCGAGAAAATTGATGCAGATTGCGGTGTAAAAAACGGATTATCTGCTTTTCTCTGTGATTTCTGTATGCTCTGTGATTAATATTTTTTTTAATCATATGTAGATTGGTTATGGCGGAGTGTGTTCTCAGGCGTTGAAGAGGAAACGATATGACGGCAGTCGTGCAGGATGCGTTGAATGCGATCAGGAATGTACCGGCAGAGAAATTCGCGCCGATATCCCGGCCGAAGCTCAATACGCATATGCATCTGCCGCCGAATTTTTCAGCTTTTGAGACGCCGCAGCAGGCCGCGGAACTGGCCGACGCGCAGGATGTGCGTGTGATCGGCCTGAGCAATTATTATGACTGGTCGGTTTACGGGACATTTGCGGCCGAGGCCCGCAAGCGCGGGATTTTTCCTGAGTTTGGCCTTGAGATCATCAGTCTTGATACGCAACTGCAATCGGCCGGGATCAAGGTGAATGATCCGGCGAATCCCGGAAAAATTTATATCTGCGGCAAGGGCATAACGAAATTCAGCACGCTTACGTCGGACGCGGACGCCATTCTGAGCAAGATCCGCAATGCTGATTCGTCGCGCATGGCCGCGATGATTGAGCAGATTGAGAAATTCCTCATTGCGCGCGGATTATCAACGGGACTAACCGCGAGCAAAGTCATTGATATTGTGGTGCGGCGTCATGGCGTGGCGCGCGAAACGGTCTATTTGCAGGAACGCCACGTGGCGCAGGCTTTTCAGATCGCGCTCTTTGCGTTTGTGCCTGCTGAGCAGCGCATTGAAAAACTGAGCGCGGCATTTGGCGCGGCTCTCAAATTAAAAGGTGCGGATGATGATGTGGGTCTGCAAAACGAAATCCGCACGCACCTGATGAAGGTTGGCAAGCCGGGATACGTCGCTGAGACTTTTGTGAGCTTTACGGAAGCCACAACGCTTATTCGCGAGCTTGGCGGATTTGTCTGCTATCCGCTGCTGGCCGATGCCAATAATCCCATGACTGAATTTGAAGGCAATATTGATAAGCTGCTGGCATCTTTGCGTGAGCGCAATGTGCACTCGGTTGAGTTTATTCCGAATCGCAACAGCATTGCGGTGATGGAGAAATACACGCGTGCGCTGCGTGCGGCCGGGATTATTGTGACGGCCGGTACGGAGCATAATTCGCTTGATCTGATTCCCATTGAGCCGGTGGCCAAAGGCGGCGCGGAACTGACGGCGTATCTCAAGGATACTTTCTGGGAAGGCGCATGCGTAATTGCCGCGCATCAGTTCTTAACGCTTAACGGCAAACCGGGATATACCGATCAGACCGGCAACTGCGTCGGCGGTCCGGAGCGAATTACTGAACTTGCGGCTCTTGGCGCTAAAGTCATTTCTGCCTATATCGGCAAGTAAGGTCTGTGCGTTTGGCGCGGGCACATTTATAGAGGTTCTGAACAATGGTCGAATTTCCTGCAAATAACTCTGATCCCATTGAAGCATTGATCGGCATTTCCCGTTTTTATGGCAGCGATCCTACTATTGTGTTGGCCGGTGGCGGTAATACGTCGGTTAAAATCGGCAATGTTTTGCATGTTAAAGCCAGCGGGCACGCGCTTGCGACAATCGGCCGCGAAGGTTTTGTCGCGCTTGATCGTCACAAACTTGATGCGGTTGCGAATGCTGATTTTGGCAGCAATGTGCTTGAGCGCGAAGAACGATATAAACTCGGCATCATGACATCACGTCTTGAGCCGGAAAAAAATCAGCGTCCCAGTGTTGAGGCGCTGCTGCATCATTTGGTTCCGAGCAAATTTGTGGTGCACACGCATGCCACGCTTGTCAATACGGTAACGTGCGCGGCAAACGGCGAGAAAATCGCCCGTGAACTTTTTGGCGACAGCGTTTTGTGGCTGCCGTTTGTTGATCCGGGATATACGCTTGGCCGCGTGTTAAAAGATGCGCTTGCCGCATGCAAAGTTGCGCCCAAAGCGATTTTTATGGCGAATCACGGATTGATTGTGGCCGCCGACGAACCGCAGCAGATCAAGCAGATTACCGATGAATTGCTGGCTAAAATCGCCGCCAAGCTCGGCAGCGGCTGGGAAATGATGCCGGCCGGCGGCGCTGCGCCAAGCTTTACTGACGCACACAAAGTTGATGCGATCAATGCGATTGCGCCTGCGCTGCGCGGTTTGCTGGCAGAGAATGCCGATACGCTCAAGATCGTTACTTTTGACGATTCGTCTATTGTGTCATCATTCGCTAAATATGATGCCGCGCGCGACCTTGTGGCCGCGGGCCCGCTCAATCCGGATCAGATTGTTTACTGCAATAGCTTTCCGATGGTTTTTGATGTTGTGGCGGACGAAGCTCCGGCCGCAACGGTTGCGCGCTTGCGTGATGCGTTGACGGCTCATGAACGATCAACCAAATTCCCGGCCAAGTTGGTTCTGGTGCGCGGCCTGGGGCTCTTTGCTGCCGGCGATGATCTCAAGCAGGCGCAGATTTCTCGTGATCTGTTTATTGATGCGATCAAGATCATGGCCGGCGCTACGCATCTTGGCGGTGTTGAGCATCTGGCGCGTGAAAAACGTGAATTTATTGAGAATTGGGAAGTTGAGGCGTATCGCAAAGCCATTGCCAAAGCTTCCGCCAAGCATGGCCGGGCTACCGGCAAAGTGGCGATCGTGACTGGCGCTGCCCAGGGTTTTGGCCTTGAGATTGCCCAGAGCTTTGCGGCCGAGGGTGGCCACGTTGCGCTTACCGATCTCAACGAAGCCGGCGCAACCAGCGCCGCAGCGCATATCGGCGCCATGCGCGCCATCGGCGTGCCGATCAATGTCACCAATTCTGAATCAATCGCCGCCTGTGTACATCAGGTGGTGCGCAAGTTCGGCGGTTTTGATGTCTTTATCAGCAACGCCGGCGTGCTGAAGGCGGCCAGTGTTAAGGTTCAGAGCGAAAAAGATTTTGATTTCGTCACAATGGTCAACTACAAAGGCTATTTCTTCTGCGTGCAAAAAGCCGCGCCCATCATGGCTGTTCAGCATCTGGCGCAGCCGGCATGCATGTGTGACATCATTCAAATCAACTCCAAGAGCGGCCTACAGGGATCAAACAAAAACGGTGCGTATGCCGGATCAAAATTTGGCGGCATTGGCCTGACGCAAAGCTTTGCTCTTGAGCTGATTGAAGATGGCATCAAGGTCAACAGCATTTGCCCGGGCAACTTTTTTGACGGTCCGCTCTGGAGTGATCCGGATCGCGGCCTGTTTGTTCAGTATCTGAAGACTGGTAAAGTTCCCGGCGCCAAAACCATTGCTGATGTTAAAAAATTCTACGAAAGCAAAGTGCCGATGGGCCGCGGATGCACCACGCCTGATGTGATGAGGGCGGTGTTTTATCTGATTGATCAAAAGTACGAAACCGGCCAGGCGGTTCCGGTGACCGGCGGCCAGGTGATGCTGAGTTAACTTATTGCGCCACGGAGATACGGCAGTACGAAGAAGACAAAGATAAATTGACCACAGAGACACAGAGGGCACAGAGAAAGAAGACTGAAGAATATAAAATTATAAATCTTTTTCTTTAATTTCTTATTCTCAGTGTCCTCTGTGTTTCTGTTGTTAATTTTTTTCTGATTCTTTGTCTTCTCCGTGTCTTTGTGGCGAAAACAAAGTTTTAGTTTAAAATATAGGAAAACAAATCATGACAGCTACTTTTCCCGCAACGCAGTATGCCGTTCAACTGGTCGGCCCGGGTGAACTCAAACTCAATCCCGCAAAAGCCGTTACGCTTCCGCGTCCGCATGAGATTTTGATTAAGGTTGAGGCATGCGGCCTGTGCTTTTCTGATCTCAAATTGCTCAAGCAGTTCAGCGGCCACGCGCGCAAGAGCGAAATCATCGGCGGATTATCGGCCGATGTCCTTTCCGGCATTCAGTCGTATGTGCCAAACGAAAAACCGGTAGTGCCCGGCCACGAGGTCGTTTGCCGCATTGTGGCCGTGGGTGATAAAGTAAAGCATCACAAAGTCGGCGAACGCTGCCTGGTTCAGACCGATTATCGCGACCTGCCGACGGCCAACAGCAATGCCGCTTTTGGTTATAACTTTGAGGGCGGATTGCAGGAATACTGCATCGTTGATGAACGCGTCGCGATTGATTCAAAAGGCGAGCGATTCCTGATTCCCGTCTCTGAAGAAAAGAGCGCCTCGGCCGTGGCCCTCGTTGAGCCGTGGGCATGCGTTGAAGATTCTTATGTAAATAAAGAACGCCAGGGCATTAAGGATGGCGGTAAACTTCTGTATGTTGCCAGCGAAAAAATTTCCGCATCGCAACTGCCAAAACTTCCCGGCGGCACGCCGAAAACCGTTGTCAGCATTACTCCGGCCGAAGCGGCCGCGCAGCCAAACGAAGGCTATGACGACATCATTTACTTCGGCGCTGATAAAGCGACGATTGAATTGCTCAGCGATAAACTCGCTCCGCGCGGCATTATTAATATCGTGCTGGGCGGCAAAAAGATCGGCAGCAAATGCAATATCGGCGTCGGCCGCGTGCATTACGGCATGACACGGTGGGTGGGTACTGTCGGTAACGATCCGGCGGTCTCTTACAAAATAATTCCGGCCACGACGGAAATCCGCCAGAATGACAGCATTATCGTCATCGGCGCAGGCGGGCCGATGGGGCAAATGCACATCATCCGCAACGTATGCAGTGGCGTGCCGGGAATTTCGCAGCTCGGTACGGATATGGATGATGCGCGTCTGGCATCACTCAATCACAAGGCCGGGGCATTGGCCAAAGCCAACAATGCGCCGCTGCGCCTGGTTAATACGACGAAAGAAAAAGTCACGGGTCAGTTCAGTTACTGGGCATTGATGGCGCCGGTGGCCGCGCTGGTTGGTGATGCGATTGCCGGATCAACACAGAAAGCGATCATCAATATTTTCGCCGGCATTCCCGCGCCGACGAAGCATGATATTGATCTTGATACGTATATTGCCCGCGAACTGTACATGTTCGGCACGTCCGGTTCCGTCATTGAGGATATGCGGATTGTGCTGCGTAAAGTAGAAAGCGGCCAGCTTGATACCAATACGTCTCTTGATGCCGTCAGCGGCATGCAGGGCGCGATTGACGGCATCAAGGCGATTGAGAATCGCACGCTGGCAGGCAAAATCATCGTATATACTATGCTGCATGACCTGCCGCTGACTCCGCTGAGCGAACTTGGCAAGGTATATCCGACGGTGGCCGCGAAGCTGGTCAATGGCCAGTGGAATAAGGATGCCGAACAGGAATTGCTGAAAGTTGCGAAGTAAAAAATGCCGCAGATGGGCGCGGATTGTCGCAGAGTTTTATCTGCCATGATCTGCGTTTATCTGCGGCTTATTTATTTTTGCATTTAAGCCCCGCTCCTTCATGGGGCGGGGCACAATGGATGTGCGAGCGATCAATAGTCTTTTGAGTGCGCAACCATGCGTGAACGATTTGTTGCGATCATGAGCAATTGCCAACAATGATTGGTTTGTGCCCCATCCTCTAAAAGGAATGGGGCTTACTCAATTTTCTCACAACGTAATGTAGTGTTTAAACCTGGCGTGCGGTAATAAAGTGCGCCATGTCGGTCAGCACGTCGCGGGCTTCCGTGGCCGGCAGAATTTGCAGAGACGTAATCGCGCGGTCAACAAATTTTTCCGCTTCTTTACGTGCAAAAACAACTGATGAGCTCGGCGCAACCAGTTGCCGCACGCGCTCAACGCGGTCAACTTCCTGTGATCCCAGCAGATCAATAAGTAAATCACGATGCTGCGGCGCGGCGTTGCGGATAAAATGCAGCATCGGCAAAGTCAACTTGCCTTTTTCAATATCAGAGCCAAGCGTTTTGCCTACGGTTTTCTGCTCTCCCACAAGATCAAGCACATCATCAATAATCTGAAAAGCCATGCCGGCAAACTTGCCATATGCGGCCAATGCATCAACGCTGGCCTGATTTGGCGCGGAGACCATTGCGCCAAGCCGGCAGCAGACTTCTGTCAGCGCGGCCGTTTTGCGATAAATGATGTCGTAATACACTTCTTCAGAAAGATCCCAGTTGTTGCGATTAAAATTCTGGGTCAATTCGCCTTCGCAGACAATATTGGTAGCGTGACTGACAAGGCGCGAATATTCCTGCGTATTAAGTGATGAGCAAAGATGAAATGCATGCGAGATCAGGTAATCGCCCAGCAATACGGCCGCCTCGTTGCCATGCAGATGATGAATTGTTGCGCCGCGCCGGCGCACTTCCGCGCCATCAAGCACATCATCATGAACCAGCGTTGACATGTGCACCATCTCAACGACCGTGGCCAGCGTGATATGCGTTGCGTTGAGAATTACTTTTTCGTTGGCGGCCAATCCGGAGAGCAGCACCAGCATCGGCCGGAGCATTTTGCCGCGAAATTTTGATACGTGCTCAACAAGGTTATTGACATGCGGCAACGACGAGCGAAGTTCTTCCGAAAAGCATACTTCTACTTGCTTTAACTGTTCAGCGATTAATGTGTGGCCCACTGATGCAGCGCTGCCCATGTTTGCTCCTGACTGGCAAGCCGCGCTCGGCTAAAAACGGCCGATGGCGTGCTTTGTTTCAATCTTTATTGAAAGTATAGAACAAACTGAGGAATGCGTCCAGCAGATACTAAAAATGGGCAAAAATGTCCGAAAAGCAGCCCGAAATTCCATTATTGCGGAATTTTTGGCCGCTCAATCAGATAAATCGGCAGGTGCTCAACTCTGTTTCAGCGAGGCCATGTCAATGACAAAGCGGTATTTGACGTCACCTTTGAGCAAGCGGTCATATGCGGTATTAACGTCCTGAATGCGGATCATCTCAATGTCGCTAACGATGTTGTGATCGGCGCAGAAATCAAGCATCTCCTGAGTTTCGGCAATGCCGCCGATACATGATCCGGCAAACTGCCGGCGCGGCAAGAGCAGATTAAACGCGGCCACGGGCAGCGGTTTTTCCGGCGCGCCGACAAGAGTCAGTGTGCCGTCAAGCTTCAGCAGACTCAAATACGCATTGATATCGTGGTCGGCCGAGACAGCATCGAGAATAAAATTAAAACTGCCGGCATGCTTGGCCATATCCGCGGCGTTTTTGGATATGACAACTTCATTTGCGCCCAAACGCAGGCCATCGGCAACTTTCCCGGCTGAAGTCGTAAACAAAACAACATGCGCGCCAAAAGCATGAGCAAACTTAACGGCCATATGACCCAGGCCGCCGAGGCCGACGACGCCAACTTTTTGTCCCGGGCCGACTTTCCAGTGGCGAAGCGGTGAATATGTTGTGATGCCCGCGCACAGCAGCGGCGCTGTGGCCGCGAGATTGAGTTTGGGAGAAACCTTCAGTGAAAAAGATTCATCAACCACAATGCTGTCGGAATAACCGCCGAAAGTATGGCCGCCAAGATGTTTATCTTCGCTGTTATAAGTAAACGTGGGGAACTTCAGACAATATTGCTCAAGGCCGCGTTTGCAGTTTTCGCATTCGCCGCACGAATCAACCATGCAGCCGACGGCGGCAAGATCGCCTTCCTTGAATTTTTTCACTTGCGAACCGACTTTTATCACGCGGCCGACAATTTCGTGGCCAGGTACGCACGGGTAAACCGTGTTATGCCACTCGTTACGGGCCTGATGCAGATCAGAATGGCACACGCCGCAATACAGAATATCAATGACAATATCCGTTGGTTTGGGGTCGCGTCTTTTAATGGTTGACGAGGCAAGCGGTGACGTTGCGGATTCTGCGGCAAATGCTTTTGTCATGGTAACCTCGCAAACAATATTGACTGTTATCAATAAACAAAAACTTATCATAGCCGCAAGCAGCCAGTAATCAACGGGCAAAATAAAATACGGCCGGGTGAGACTATTCTTTGATCATATATCAGAAAGCGGGTTAATGAGTATTAAAAATCCATTTGCGTTGCCAGTGCTGAACCTGGCCTGGCAAAAGATTCACCATGATAAAGGCTTCCGGACTCACAACGCGCGGTGTGACCCAGACGGCAAAGCGCTGCCAGCGAAAATCATTGAGTTCCTGAATGCTAACGCCGCTTTGTTCATCATGCATTTGCCACCAGGACTCAGAACAATTCGACGGCTGGTGAAAAATGGCATGGCTAACAGAATCCGGTGTTTTGGGCCAGTACATTGCAGGGCCGGCAAAATCAAAATGCCCTTGAGTAATCACAAATGGCTCAAGCTTGAACGGCAACGTTAATGTCAGCTCTGGGCCGGTCTTGCGCTGGTTCACGGCAATGAAATTATGACAGTACTCATCCATTTGAATCGGCAGGCTGCCGGTGTTTTCCGCTTCGTAATCAATAGTCAGTGTGTTGTCCCGAACACATATCGTTTTTTGCGTGCGCAGAGCGTAGCCACGACACTCAAGCGGTTCATGAATAAGCGTGACCGAATGATCAGAGCATTGCGTGACAAGATTAAATCTTTTTATCGGCAGCGGTTGTGAAAAAAAATAATGCCGCAAATTCCGTCGTGGCATCAGGCCGACGCCGGGCTTGGTAAATAGCTGCCCGGGCAAAGCCTGCTCATATCCCACGGCCGTGAGCATGGCAAATTCATTGCATAGGCCATACCCGCCGCAACCCCGGCCATCAACGGCTTCCGGTACGCAAATGGTATGCTTGCGATCAAGAGTAATTTGCGTAATAAACCCGGACCAATCAAAACGTTCCCGTCTGTAAAGCGTACCGGGTTCAGCAATTTCAACTTCAAGTCTTGAACTGCGAAGAACATAACTGGGGTATGTTGTTGACCCTGCGGCTGGCGACATATAACACATGGCAGCTATTGCTGCGAGCCTTTATTCAAATAGAGCTCTGCGCGGTAACATGGGCGGCAATCATATTTTACGCAAGAACTGTTGCGTATGGGCCGCCAAATTCGTATTGAACCGCGCAATACAAAACGTATTATTTTGACTACTTATGCCGATTTTACAAGCGAAAATAGAAATTCGGCCCGCGTCGTAATAAGTGAACAGCGTGCACAGAGTGTGTTAAAATGCGATATTCTGATGAAAAATTCGTAACTACGTTACCGCTATGCCGCGCGTAACTCTTTGGGAAGCAGTGTGATGAACGATTATTCCGGAGCTGATTGGCAAAATCCCACATCACTGGGCATCAACAAGTTACCGCCACGATTTTCAGCCTGGCCATGCCCAGATGCGGAATCAGGCTGGCGCAGTGATTACGAAAATTCTCCCTGGGTGATGTCGCTCAATGGCATGTGGGATTTCTGCTGGGCGCCTGATCCGGATGGCCGGCCTGCGCAATTTTTCATGCCGGATTATGACGCTTCCGGATGGCGAAAGATTCCGGTGCCTTCCTGCTGGGAGCTTGAGGGATTTAAAATTGATCCCGTCGGCCAGCCTCATTATGGCGTGCCGATTTATACCAATTATGCCTATCCGTTTAATGGAAAAAGTCACTGCCGCGTAATGGATGAACCGCCGGCCGATTATTCATCTTATAAACAGCGCAATCCTGTCGGCAGTTATCGTACGGAATTTGAGTTGCCGCAGAATTGGCAGGGCGGCCGAACGATTCTGCATTTTGGCGGCGTCTACGCGGCCATGTACGTGTGGGTTAACGGCCAGAATATCGGATTCAGCAAGGACTCGCGCTCTCCTGCGGAATTTGATATGACCGCGCAACTTCGGCCGGGGCGCAATCTGCTGGCGGTTGAGGTATATCGCTGGTGTGATGGTTCCTATCTTGAAGATCAGGATATGTGGCGCATGAGCGGCATTTACCGCGATGTGTTTGTGTATCACACGCCGGATGTCACGTTATGGGATGCGTATGTTGATACGGAGTTGAATGATCAGCTCTCGGCCGCGCAGATGCGTCTGCGCTATACCTTGCGTAATAATGCCGGCGCTGGCTCTGGCGATTTGCGTATCCGCATGAGCCTGCGCAATCCTGACGGAGCAATCGTCAGCGGCGGGGCGCTGATTGATGAACTGATTCCTTCGTTGACGCAGGGTGTGAATGAAGAAAAAAGTACGGCCGTTGTGACTGTTTCCCGGCCAAAGTTATGGTCGCACGAAACACCCCATATTTATGATGCGCTTATTGAGCTGATCTCCGGCGAAAAAGTGATTGAGGTTCGGCGCGTCGATGTGGGATTCCGCAAAATAGAATTGCGCGATCAGCAATATTGGCTTAACGGAAAATCAATCAAGGTAAAAGGCGTAAACCGCCACGAAAGCAGCCCGACAGGGGGATATACGCTGACGCGCTATCTAATGGAAAACGACCTGGCATTGATCAAGCAGGCCAATATTAATTTTGTGCGTTGCTCTCATTACCCCAATGATCCCAGATGGTATGAACTCTGCAATCGCTGGGGCATGCTGGTTATGGATGAGGCGAATGTTGAGAGTCATGACCTGAGTTATCATAAGAAAGTGCTTCCGGGGGACGATCCGCAATGGCTGCCGGCCGTTGTTGAGCGCATGCGGCGGCTGGTCGTGCGTGATCGCAATCATCCGTGCGTGGCCATGTGGTCATTGGGAAACGAGTCTGGTTATGGCAAAGGTTTTTTCGCCATGCGTCAGGCTGCGCTTGCGGCTGATCCTCAGCACAGGCCGATACAGTATGCGGATATGAACATGGCCGCGGATGTTGACAGCCAGACATATCCCACAACCGAATGGCTTCTTGAGCATGTGGCCGGTAAGGCCGTGCGCAAGGGTGAGCATGGCGAAATTGGCGTAACTGAGCAGCATGGGCCGTATCCGTCAGGCCGCGGATTTGTCACCAACGAATATGCGCACGCGCACCAGAATGCGCTAGGGAATTTAAAAGATTACTGGGATGTTTTTAACGCGCATCCCATGTTGTGGGGTGGTTTTATCTGGGAATGGGCCGACCAGACGCTTTATAAAATGGACGAAAACGGCCAATATTTTCACGCTTACGGTGGTGATTTTGGCGACAAACCCAACGATGGCCGATTCTGCATTAAGGGGCTGGTGTCGGCCGATCGTGAGCCGCGCCCGCATTATTGGGAAGCCAAAAAAGTGCATCAATTTGTGCGTGTCACGCCGATTGATATGGCCGCGGGGCGTGTGCGGATTGAGAATCATTATTCTTTTACGCTGCTCAATGAGTTGCGTGCTCAGTGGGTTCTTGAAGAAGATGGCCGGGAGATACGCTCGGGTGAACTTTATGGCATCAATGCGGTGCCAGGCAAGCATCAGGATGTGGTGATTCCGTGGGGGGCGCCGAAGTTTGCGCTGGGCCGGGAATATTGGGTGACGTTGCGTTTTAGCCTGCGCCGGCATACTCACTGGGCCGCGCAGGGCCATATTGTTGCGTGGGAACAATGTGCCGTGCCGACGGCCGTCGTGTCACATGACAATCCTGATGATTGCGTCTGCGTGCCGACAATGCAGAAATCCGGCGCAGATTATGTGATCTCGGCCGGACCCGCGCAGATGCGTATCAACGGACAGAGCGGCTATTTATCCTCAATCAATATGCGTGGGCGAGAACTGCTGCGCTCTCCGATCATACCGAATTTTACGCGCGTGCCGACGGATAGCGATATCGGCTGGCAGGTGCCGCAGATGACTGCGCCCTGGCAGAATGTGTTGACGCAAAGCAAGCTGTTATCGCTGACCGCACACGCTACCGCAGAGTATGTTGAAATTGCCGCCGAGATTGAGCTGACTGACGCAAATAGCATGGCGAGCATGACGTATCGCGTGCGTGGCGATGGCCGGATCACGGTGATGATGCAGGTCAATTTGCCAGAAAATGCACCGGAGCCTGCGCGCATCGGCATGACGCTGAGCATTCCTGCTGATATGAACTCCGTGCGCTGGTTTGGCCGCGGGCCACAGGAAAATTATCGTGATCGCAACGCCGGCGCGGCCATTGGGCTTTATGAGTCAGCGATTGATGATTTTGTGACGCCCTACGTGCGGCCACAGGAAAACGCCAATCGCACCGATGTGCGTTGGTGTTCGCTGACTGACGCAACAGGCGCCGGCCTCAAAATATCACAGGTCCAGCAAGCATTCAGTTTTTCCGCCTGGCCAAATTCGGCGGATGATCTTGATAAAACCCCGCATCAATATCAGTTGCCCAAGCGTGATTTTATCACGCTGAACATTGACGCCCAGCAGATGGGCATCGGCGGCGACAGCAGTTGGGGCCTGCCCGTTCATCCGGAATACCGCATCAAACAAAAGGGCGCATACACCTGCGTTTTTGAGTTAGTGCCTGTTTGAAAAATGGGCGGTGGCCAGATGCGCAGGCCGCTGGCCCATAAATGAGGATGTAAGACCGAGTGATATTGGTCAAAATCAGCGAACGTCCGAGGACGAAATGGTATAAGCCGCTATGTGTCGGTTCATTCATGGTGTTTTGGTTTGGGCGGCAATGGCAAGTTTGAAAGCAGTTGAAAAAATTTCCGGTGTCGGTTCGTTCATGGTGTTTTGGTTTGGGCGGCCCGCGTGGTGGCGAACATCGCGCAGCCATTGTGACGTGTCGGTTCGTTCATGGTGTTTTGGTTTGGGCGGCTCACAAGACATTGCGGCAGGCGAGCTTGGTTCACTGTGTCGGTTCGTTCATGGTGTTTTGGTTTGGGCGGCTGCTTCTCAAGCACGCCTCGTACTAAGAGCAAGGAAGTGTCGGTTCGTTCATGGTGTTTTGGTTTGGGCGGCTGGGTGATATGGCGGGCAAGCTGGGGTGAATCTTGTGTCGGTTCGTTCATGGTGTTTTGGTTTGGGCGGCTCGGGCGGGCGTATTCGGAATGCCCCAAAAGACGCGGGTGTCGGTTCGTTCATGGTGTTTTGGTTTGGGCGGCCTGACTCAATTGCCATTACAGATCTCCTGTTTTACGTGTCGGTTCGTTCATGGTGTTTTGGTTTGGGCGGCGGCATTGATGATTGCGGTGTTCACCAGATAGTTTTGTGTCGGTTCGTTCATGGTGTTTTGGTTTGGGCGGCTTCATGGGTATGCGGTGACAACCCGACTCGAATGGGTGTCGGTTCGTTCATGGTGTTTTGGTTTGGGCGGCAAGAAAATTTCATGCTTGAAATATCAGTTGATCGTGTCGGTTCGTTCATGGTGTTTTGGTTTGGGCGGCTCGGATGTCAATTGTCTGTCACAAACACACTCACAAAGTGTCGGTTCGTTCATGGTGTTTTGGTTTGGGCGGCGAATTGGGATGACATTCAGCATGTGGACTCCTAAGTGTCGGTTCGTTCATGGTGTTTTGGTTTGGGCGGCGTGTTGGCGTTTCATGCTTTATCCATTAAAAGCTTGGTGTCGGTTCGTTCATGGTGTTTTGGTTTGGGCGGCACACATTCAAAGCTGTTAGAAAAAAATTGAAAGATGTGTCGGTTCGTTCATGGTGTTTTGGTTTGGGCGGCAATTTTATACGTCAAAGCATGACGTTTCATATTAGTGTCGGTTCGTTCATGGTGTTTTGGTTTGGGCGGCGGCAAAAGCCGCTGGTGTACCTAAAAATGTTTGCAGGTGTCGGTTCGTTCATGGTGTTTTGGTTTGGGCGGCGGATATAACGCGTTTATTGTCTTTCCCTCCTTTACGTGTCGGTTCGTTCATGGTGTTTTGGTTTGGGCGGCGTTTGGTATGGATCTCCGTTGAGTAAGGTAGAAAGGTGTCGGTTCGTTCATGGTGTTTTGGTTTGGGCGGCTGTTGACTGCCGGTGTGCCGAATCCGGGCCGAAAGTGTCGGTTCGTTCATGGTGTTTTGGTTTGGGCGGCAGGCGTTGCAATTACCACGTCAACAAGAGCCACAACAGTGTCGGTTCGTTCATGGTGTTTTGGTTTGGGCGGCAGTGCGATGCAGCGTCACTAGCAGACAGCCCACAGTGTCGGTTCGTTCATGGTGTTTTGGTTTGGGCGGCCGATGTTATATTGAGTACATGTTGCGTGAAGTAGCTGTGTCGGTTCGTTCATGGTGTTTTGGTTTGGGCGGCCAACGATGGATTTTCTTTCTCAGATTACATCATGTGTGTCGGTTCGTTCATGGTGTTTTGGTTTGGGCGGCGCCATTGCTTCGGCCGAGGGAGATGCTGACGCTGCGTGTCGGTTCGTTCATGGTGTTTTGGTTTGGGCGGCACGACTCCAGCCTATTCAGAGACTCCTTCATCTGAGGTGTCGGTTCGTTCATGGTGTTTTGGTTTGGGCGGCAATAACTCCGTTAATCAGTTCGGCAATTTTGACTCTGTGTCGGTTCGTTCATGGTGTTTTGGTTTGGGCGGCAACGATGGATAGGTAGCCATCGGCCTGACGTTTAAGTGTCGGTTCGTTCATGGTGTTTTGGTTTGGGCGGCACCACGAGTGGCCCTTTTTTATTGGCACACGTGTGTGTCGGTTCGTTCATGGTGTTTTGGTTTGGGCGGCACAGCGGACTCGTCTGTAATTACTGAGGCGTCGATGTGTCGGTTCGTTCATGGTGTTTTGGTTTGGGCGGCGGCCGGAGGCGGGGGCGGA